>NZ_CP186326.1:1937500-3679056 GCF_049332665.1 Flagellimonas rhodophyticola
ATTACCCGTTTCTTTCCGAAAGCATCACTTCAAAAGGGTTATTTTATCTTGCGCTTGGAGGCGCTTTTTACACCATCGGGATATTGTTTTATGCCATCAAAAAAATCCCCTATAACCATTTAATTTGGCACTTTTTTGTGTTGGGAGGCGCTATAAGCCATTGGGTAATGATATTTTTCTCAGTGATTTAAAATAATTACCAGCTATGACTTTAACAAATTGACTTGCAGGTAAAGTTTAGTCGATAATAAAATGTTTACTTTTCAAGTGTATTGATTCTCCAAGATGATTCTTAAATTTTGATTCCATTTTGGGAGACACTGTAAATGAAAATTCATTGTTTTTAAGAATTTGATGAAAGTATTCACTGTAAGAGGAAATATTCTCGTACGCTTTGACTTCGGCTTGTGCAACTTCTAAATTATTGTTTTCATAAAATTGATTAAAATCCCAAGATTTAATTTCATCAGGTATTTCAGGCAAGAATACCTCATCTGTGTTTTGACTGTCAAAAACTAGGTTCCAGGTATACGTAACATATTTACCATCAATTTGCGGTGGTGGCCAGGAACTGCCTCTCATTAATATCTTACCAACGTTATGATCAGACCCACTGCTGATAATAGAAATTACATTGTTAGAAAATGCATAATCAATGGACCAGTCTTTTGTTGTGAAGCTTGATAAAGGCTCCCCCGTCCTTAATGTATAGTAATCATCTATAACTACTTCATATTTATACTGGCTAAAAATAGAATTTGTGGCATATGGAATAATGTAGGGCGGATCCATACCTCCCCCCCGGGAAGATACTTGGTGAAAAATGTCATTTTGATAATCATCTTCATTAAGGTATCCAAATACTTGCATTAAAAAATGCGAAACATCTGCCCCATCATATCGAATAAGCAGAGACGTCTTATTTTCTACTCCTTCTGATGATAATGCATCTGAATCCAAAACTAGACTGTCGAGATCTTCGATTTGCACCAAGGCATGGCTATGGGTACTAAGATTAAGGTTCCACAAAGAAAAATAGATTTCGTTGGTATTTGCCATACTTGCCGTGTTGGTGCTTCTAAATAAGTTGAGTTCGCTATTGGAATTTGAACTACCTCCGTAACCATATCCTGAGGCATTTAGGACTATTGCTCCGGAGCCATCTTGGATCGGAGCCGGTATTGAGGTGATTCCTTGGTCGACAAACTTTGGAGCTACCCTTATGTTTATTTCATATGTGTCACCGCTGGATGGTTTTAGATTTAGTATGGTGGCCAAATCGCTGTGATTTCCATCCGCGCCTACAATATTATTAGCAAAGGTCAGCGCAAATTCTGATTCTGAATCTACTTCTTCTGGTGTTGTCAATACCACTCTTTCGGTATCGTTATAAACCCTTTCAACTGCCAAAAGATTTCCATTCATTCCTGATGCGAATACATAAAGACTATCCCAATCATTCTGCAAAAAATCTAGCGGGAAATTAATGCCTATCAATTTTCGATGAATTTCTAGAGGGATTTCTATAATGGTTTCATTTAGTAATTCGTCTGTGGCCTTTATAGCCAAAATACCCGTTCCTGTTGGAAGATTATCAGGGTTAAGGTCAAACGTATGATTATCCGAACCTTCCAAAACTATCAAACTTTGATTGGCAAATAGAATTTCCACCGATTGAATTGCTGATAACGCATCCGTAACGATTGGATTCAAAGAGGTTGTTTCATGGATAATTTGCTCTTCGACCAAAGATTCAAACTTAATTCCCGGTCCCGTATTGTCCGAGATAAAGGCAACTTCAAATGTCACTGTATTTTCAGCCAAGTCCGTAGCCTCTATTTTTAGGACGTTTTCGCCATCTTCCAACTGCTGTGTATCGATATTTACTTGATAATTGGCATCAATGATTTCTGTCAACAAATTATTGTTTAAATAGGTTTTCACTGTACTTAAACCCTCATTGTCACTAGTATCGAAAGTTACCATGTTGGTATCTCCATTGATTATGGTTCCTGGTTCCAATGAGACCAGCGTTATAACCGGGAGTTCATTATCTATATTTATGACTTGTTCTTGTGATGAAGTATTTCCTGAAGTGTCGGTTACAACTATTTTGAGTGTATAGTCTTTGAACTTTGCTGTCTGTGTAATTTTGGACGCGAAACCAGAAATATCAATAACTATTTGGTATGGGGCAGTAGTATCTTCACCAACTTTCTCATTATCAATGAATGCTTCAACTTTTGCAACTCCACCAGCATCTTGTGCATTGATGTTAATTTCTATTTGATTACTTGCGACGATCGGTTCTGAACCTGGATTTGAAAATCCGGCTATATTAAAACTTATTGTCGGTGCTGTAGTGTCAGGTTCAGGTTCAGGTTCTTCTGAATCCGATGAACAGGAAAAAACGATTAATGTAAATAAGGTAACAAATACTAGGTAAATATTTTTCATATGTCCAGTGGTGATTAACACCATAAATAAAAGAATTTTAAAGCAGATGTTTAAGAAAAATCGCCCAAATCAATACTAAAGTCTCCGTAGGACATTAAGGATATTAATTGCCTACAATTATTTGCTATAGATAGTATGCAATTCCTACCCCCAAAATAATTACTAGCAGTTTTTGTAGATTGAAAGAATGTCCTTGAGAACTCTCAAAAAGTATTATTGTAGATACATGAAGAAAAACCCCAATGGCCAAAGCGGTAAAAATTGGTGCGTACGCTTCTATCCAAGCTGATTGTGCTAAATAACTGCCAATAGGCGTCATTATTGAAAAGGCCGTAATGAAAAGGACAACAGAACTTGTTTTTAGCTTCGAATTGATTAAAAAGATGCTAAGAATAACGGCAACAGGTATTTTATGGATCAATATGCCATATAGGATTGAATTATCACCATGAATAGGTATGCCTTCAATTAATGCATGTATGGACAAGCTTAGGAATAGTAAAAAAGGGAATTTGTTTTTTTCTAAATCTAAATGAACATGTCCGTGTTCTGCACCTTTTGAGAAGAACTCCAAAAAAATCTGGAGTAATATTCCTGCAAGAATAAAAACTGCAATTGTTTTAGGTTTTTGATTTTCATATACCTCTGGTAGTAGTTCAAAAAAGGTGAGTGCGAGTAAGAAAGCCCCACTAAAGGCCAACAAAAGCTTTATGTTCTTTTTATCCTTTGGCTTTGAAATCCAAACAAAAGCAAAACTGGTCCAAACTGCTAAAATCGGTACAGCAAAAACCATAAAAAAAGGAAAATCCATAAGTTGGTTTGAAGGGGCAAAAATAGCCTATTTTTACCGAAAGATTTTGAAAAGTATGGCTGGGAATTTTAGGATGTTGGCCAAGACCTTTTATGGTTTTGAGCCAATTTTGGCAAAAGAACTTCGCAATTTAGGTGCTGGTCATGTGAAAGAAGGCGTACGAAATGTCACCTTTGAAGGAGATACCGGGTTCATGTATAAGGCTAATTTATGTCTTCGTACGGCACTGAAAATCTTTAAACCAATAGTCTCGTTTAAGGTGTTCAATGAAAAAGAACTCTATCAAAATGTGTACAATATCAATTGGCCGGAACATTTCGATTACGATAAGACTTTTGCCATTGACACAACAATGCACTCCGATATGTTCAATAATTCAATGTATGTGTCACAAAAGGTAAAAGATGGCTTGGTTGATAAATTCAGGAATGTAGAACGCCAACGTCCAAGCGTAAATACCCATGACCCGGATGTACGTATCAATATCCATTTGTATAAGAACTTGTGCACGGTGTCTTTGGATAGTTCAGGAAGTTCATTGCACCAAAGAGGATATCGTATTTCGACCAATATTGCACCTATTAATGAGGTATTGGCAGCTGGGTTATTGTTGACAAGTGGATGGGATGGCCAAACGGATTATTTGGATCCCATGTGCGGTAGTGGAACCTTTTTGATTGAAGCAGGAATGATTGCCTGTAATATTCCTGCGAACATTAATAGGGAAAACTATGCGTTTATGCATTGGAAGAATTATGATGCCGAGTTGCACAGCAAAATTGTCGATGCAAGCTTGAATAAAACGAGAGAATTCCATCATAGGATTATTGGATATGACAAGGCTCCTTCCGCGGTACGAAAGGCACAGGAAAACGTGGATAATGCCAACCTTTCTGAATATATATCCATTGAAAGAAAAGACTTCTTTAGAACGGAGAAACCTGTAGATTCAAAACTACATATGGTCTTTAACCCTCCATATGGAGAACGTCTTCCAATCGATATCTCTGAATTTTATGGAAAAATTGGCGATACATTAAAGCAACAATATCCAGATACAGAAGCTTGGATGATAACTTCAAATTTGGAGGCATTAAAATATGTTGGGCTAAGGCCTTCCAGAAAAGTAAAAACCTTTAATGGAAAGTTAGAGTCCAGGTTGGTGAAATATGAAATGTACGCTGGGAGTAAAAAAGGAAAATATAAAACCGATTCTACCAACAAGGAAGGGTAGTTTTAGAATTCACTCTTTCTAGATTGCTATATTGACATAATGGTTCACGGTGCAGCTCTGAATGTATTTTTCCATTCCATTGGGAATATGAGCCTCATTCCATTGCTCTCCGGTAAAATTGATTATATCTTCTTGCGTAGCCCATTTTGAAATCATTACAAAAGAATTTGGATTCCATTGAGTAGGTTTGGCAATTGCCATTTCTAACAAACCATTTTGCGTTTTGACCAAAGGAACAGAAATTTCCTTGAATTTCGCTTCAAACTCTGTGTGCAATGATGATGGCACTTTTGCCGTGAAAATTCGGATTATCATAGATGTTACAACTTATTTATCTGACCAAACAGCTAACTCATTACCCGAAGGATCAGTGAAGTGAAACCTGCGCCCTCCTGGAAAGGAAAAAATTTCTCGAACCACCTTTCCACCAGCTTCAATGATTTTTTGTTGAATGTGTATTAGGTTTTCATGATAAAGAACTATCAAGGCACCATTAACAACGGTTTCTTCGCTCGTTTCAAACCCACCTTCAAGACCACTTTCTGAAAATGCGGTATACGTTGGTCCATAATCCGTGAACTTCCATCCAAAACAACTGCTGTAGAATGCTTTTGTTTTTTCAAGGTCGAAAGCCTTGAACTCTATATAATTTATTGTCGAGTTTACCAATTTCATCTATGTGTTTTAAGTATTGACGGGCAAAAATGCTGTTTATAAATCTAATTTTGTTCGGGTGCAGCAGGTTCTTCTTTTTTCTTATTTGATTTTTTATAGAATGGAATGAAATAGGAGATTGAATAATTGTAACTCACCCCAAAATTACTTCCATCGGTAACCTTATTGAATCCGGGAATCCAAAGATTTGGAAAACGTTCCTCTTCTTTGTTGGTAATCAAAAACCCCAATCGAGCACTCATGCCCACATAGATATTTGCAAAAAGCTCAACTTTGACACCAGCAACGAATTCGAGCCATGAGGCATTAAGACCGCTGAATTCCTCACCATTTTCAACCCCGGCCAAAAACCCATCAGGATTAAAAAACCTATTGCTATCAAAAATGTTATACTCGTTCAAGGTATTGCTAAAACTTGCTATAGCATATCGTCCTCCAATGGTAATGGAGTTGTTCATGCCGAACCAATTTTCATAGGAGTTGATTTCTACCCCTAGCTTTAAATAACTTCCTGAGGTTGTATAGTTATACAAAAGACTGTTGCTAAGGCTTTCTGTTTGGGTTTTTTCTTCGTTCCCTATTTCCGCAGCTAAATATAGTTTACGCGTTAGTCTATAGTCCCCAACCAATTCCAATCCGGTATAATCTTCGTCCAAAAATGAGAAAATCAAACGACTTATATCTGCACCAACGCGCAATCCATATTCCTGTTTGTATTCAACAGTATCCTTGGGCTGAAGATCTACGGGTTTGTTTTGACTGAACCCCATGAAGGAGCTAGCAATGAAAAAAAGACTAATGAAATATCTTGACATGGATATTGTTAGAGTTTTCTATGGTTTGTTGAACTATGGTAATGTCCTGAATCCAATTTTCAGCATTATCTGGTAAGGTGACATTTACATCATCATAATTGGCAACAAATCCACATGCTCTTGATATAAATGCTTCCCTAGTAGTGTATGAAATTGTTAGTGTGTCGATATTGCCTGTTTCCTCTCCTGTGGTATCATCGTCAGCCGAATTGGTGATGAATGCAAACTGCGTACTTGCGGCATCAATTCTAAGGGGAACACCAATGGAATCTAAACTTGTCCGGTCCGTTATGGTATTAATAGTGCTGTCCAGAATAAGCTCTTTTATGCGTAATGTAGGGGCATCTTTGGCTAGGGTGGTGTCCGTAGCATCGAAAAACCCAATAACTATAAGAGGAGTATCACCATCAACGCATATATCATCCTTTTCGCAGGAGGCAGTATAAAAAAACAAGAAGGTAATCAGTAAGATGGGAAGTATTTTTTTCATGCTAAGACTAAAAACAGATTTCGTCAAAAATTATACCCGTTTCTCCAAAAGTACAACATTTTCAACGTGATGAGTTTGCGGAAACATATCAACGGGTTGCCACTTGGTTACTTTGTATTTTTCGTTCAATAGAGCCAAATCCCTGGCTTGGGTTGCGCTGTTGCAGCTTACATATACAATCTTTTTTGGAGCTGCCAATAAAAGCTGCTCTACAACAAGTTTGTGCATGCCATCGCGAGGAGGGTCTGTGATTACCAAATCTGGAGTGCCATGCTGGTCTATAAATTCTTCGTTGAAAACATTTTTCATATCACCTACATAGAAAGCGACGTTGGTAATGTTGTTATTGTGTGCATTAGTTTTAGCATCTTCAATGGCTTCAGGAACGGACTCAACCCCTATAACCTTTTTTGCATTTTTAGAGACAAACTGCGCAATCGTTCCTGTTCCCGTATAAAGATCATATACCAATTCCGTTCCGGTCAATCCAGCAAAATCTCTAGTGATTTTATAAAGCTCATATGCTTGCTCAGAATTGGTTTGGTAAAAAGATTTGGCAGTTATTTTGAACCGAAGCCCTTCCATTTCCTCAAAAATATGGTCTCTGCCAGCAAAACAGAACACTTCTTGATCATAAATAGTGTCATTCTGTTTTTGGTTGACGACATAAAGCAAGGTTGTGATTTCGGGGAATTTTTGTTGTAGATGATTGAGCAATGCTTCCCGTTGTTCTTTGTTATCATCGCAAAACTGAATCAAAAGCATTATTTCCCCAGTAGATGCAGTTCGAAGCATCATGGTCCGTAGAAGCCCTTTTTGCGACCTTGGATTAAAGAAAGACAACTCATTAGCTACAGCAAAGTCCCGAATTTCCAGTCGAATGGCATTTGAAGGATCTTCCTGTAAATGACATTTTTTTACGTCTAAAATTTTGTCCCACATTCCTGGAATATGGAAACCCAAAGCATTCCTATCTGCAATGGGAATTTCAGAATCAATTTCTTCTTGGGTAAGCCATCTACTGTCGGAAAAAGAAAATTCCATTTTATTGCGATAGAAATATTGCTTTTTTGAACCGAGAATCGGAGTTACTTCAGGTAACTCAATATTACCAATGCGTTTTAGGTTATTTTCAACTTCTTTTTGCTTAAAAAATAGTTGGTGCTCATAACCCATATGCTGCCACTTACAGCCACCGCAAACTCCAAAATGCTCACATTGCGGAGCAGTTCTTTTGTCGGAAAGAGTATGAAAGTTCGTGGCAAAGCCTTCAAAATAGGCTTTTCTTTTCTTTGTGGTCTGTACATCGACAACATCACCAGGAACTGCATTGGAAAGAAAAATCACCCTTCCATCAGAGGCTTTACCCACTGATTTTCCCTTGGCCCCGGCATCGATAACTTCGACATTTTCAAACGTTCTTCGTTTGTTTTTTCTACGCATGGCGCTAAAATAAGCATAGCTTTTTATACAGAACAATTAACTTGTATAAGGAAAATATAAAATCCACCTTTTTTGAACCTTTTTGATTGTTCTCCGTCTTTAGGGTAGAAATTCACATGAAAACAACGGAAAAAGCTTTTGACGGGTTAATGGTATTGGAATTCCAGTCAGGAAACAAAAAATCGTTCCCAGTATTGGTAAAACGACATCACCTTCGATTATGCAAACATTCATTTCGATACACCAAAGATGTTGAAGCTTCGAAAGACGTTGTGCAAGACTCTTGGAATGCTATAATCAACAAATTACATACACTGAAAGACCCGAATAGTTTTGCCAGTTGGGCGACTAGAATTGTGACTCGAAAATCGTTGGATTATGTGAAAAATGTAAAGTATCATCGAAATAAAGTTGAAACCTACTATCATGAGACCAAGATTACAGAAACAAACGATGGGCGGGAGATTCAGATAAAAAGGCTCTTGTCTGCGATAAAAAGTCTTCCGCAAAACCAACAAATGGTACTTAAGTTATTTTATGTGGAAGACTACTCATTGAAGGAAATAAGCAGCATACTGGAGATATCAGTGGGCACAACAAAATCTAGGTTGTTCCATGCTAGAGAAAAATTAAAAACAATATTAAAAGTCAATACGGATGAAAAAGGAAACTGAAAAAATAGATGAGTTGATCAAAGAGGCACTTACCAAAGAGGAAGCTAAGTTTTATGACGAATTGGGTGAACAGAATGTACTTGAAAAGTTAGGAGGGGTTTTTAAAGGTAAAACCGCTTGGCTGGCGATTATCATGAACGTGGTAAACCTAATGATTTTTGCATTCTTGATTTATTGTGTGGTTCAATTTTTTAATTCTGAAGTCACAAATGAAATTATCAAATGGGGTGTTGGTATATGTGCTTCACTTTCTTTTATGGGTATGATCAAGTTATATGTGTGGATGCAAATGGATAAGAACGACATCCTAAGGGAACTTAAAAGATTGGAATTGCAGGTTTCGGCTCTAGCACATAAAAAATAAGCCAATAGTCCAAAAGTTGGAGAAATTTGCCAAATATTTAATAATTTAGCAGCTCTTCAGGGATGATTTCTCTCCCACGCTGCTTTTTCGAGTCCTCGAAAGAATAAAGGTATTGTAGGAATAGTTGTTTTATTAATTTAACCATAATTAAAATGGCTGTTTTAGAGCATTTAACATCGCAGCATGCGATAGATTTAGAGAACAAGTACGGAGCCCACAACTACCACCCGCTTCCTGTAGTTTTAAGTAGAGGAGAAGGTGTGTTTGTTTGGGATGTTGAAGGAAAAAAGTATTACGATTTTCTTTCAGCATACTCCGCAGTGAACCAAGGACATTGTCACCCTAAAATTGTAGGGGCAATGACTGAACAGGCAAGAACCTTGACCCTAACTTCAAGAGCGTTTTACAATGACATGTTGGGGAAGTTTGAGCAGTATGTTACGGATACGTTTCAGTTTGACAAGTTGTTACCCATGAACACAGGAGCCGAAGCTGTTGAAACGGCTTTGAAAATCTGCAGAAGATGGGCGTATCAGAAAAAGGGAATAGCTGAGAATCAAGCAAAAATCGTTGTTTGTGAAAACAATTTCCATGGACGCACCACAACGATTGTTTCATTTTCGAATGATCCAGTAGCAAGAAAAAACTATGGCCCATATACAGAAGGGTTTATCAAAATTGAATATGATAACTTATCTGCGTTGGAAGCTGCCCTAGAAAACGATACTAGTATCGCCGGATTTTTAGTGGAACCTATTCAAGGAGAAGCTGGAGTTTATGTCCCATCAAAAGGTTATTTAGCGTCTGCTAAGGCACTGTGCGAAAAGCACAATGTGCTTTTTATTGCAGATGAAGTTCAAACTGGAGTAGCAAGAACCGGTAAAATGTTGGCTGTTGATCATGAAAATGTCAAACCTGACATTTTGATTTTAGGAAAGGCACTTTCAGGAGGAGCTTACCCAGTATCAGCGGTTTTGGCCAATGATGATATTATGGAAGTGATTACCCCAGGCAGTCATGGAAGTACTTTTGGCGGTAATCCCATTGCAGCGGCTGTGGGAATGGCGGCACTAGAGGTTGTAAAAGAGGAAAGTTTGGCTGAAAATGCTATGGAGTTGGGACAACTGTTCAGAGATGAACTGAACAAGTTTATACCGAACTGCGACCTGGTAACCAAAGTACGTGGAAAAGGATTGCTAAATGCTATTCTTATCAATGACACCGAAGATAGTTCTACAGCGTGGGATATTTGTATGGCATTGAAAGAGAACGGTCTTTTGGCAAAACCTACGCATGGCAACATTATTAGATTTGCGCCTCCGTTGGTTATGGACAGGGAACAACTCTTGGAGTGTGTTTCGATAATCATAAAAACGCTGGAAGCGTTTAAAAAATAAGAAAAGCCCCTTTAAAAGGGGCTTTTTTATATTCTCATTTTTAGATTTTATGGAGCAGAATTACCTTCTTTAGACCTTGCTCTACGCAATTGACGTTGAATTTTTCGAATTGCAGATTCAATGGACTTTTCTGGCTCAATAATGTTGTATTCTCCCCAAAAATCTGGATCAGAAAACCCAACAGCCTCATCACTTAGTATGATTGATTTTTTAATACGGTCCCTGTTTTTAGGTAATTCCCCAGTGCTATTTTTTTCCCAATCGGTTACGGCCATTTCAGCGGTCATGCTATATACAGAATTGAACAGTTTATCCTCCCAGTCCACTTTGAACTCAAGAAGGACATTGCTATATCCATAATACCATTTTCCATTTTTTTCACGATAATCAACTCTGTATGCAACTTCGGTTGGCCATACATCTACTTTGGCAGGCTTTCTTCGTACAAAAAGCTTTGCAGCTTTTACCTTATCGGTAATATTAAGTGTATAAATTGCACTTGTCAGTGTCCTTTGTTCAACATCGATAAAAAGTTCACCTTGATATAAAGGCTCAGCTACTGTTTCCAGCTGAGTAAACTTGATAACATAAATCAATTTGTCATTGATACGAGTTGACCTGCTAAAAGTGAACTTGTAATCCTCGATAGCTCCTGCTGAAAAAATGTATTCGGGGTACTTCATAATATCCACATACAACGTATTGAATGGCCCGCCCTGTAGTTTAAGTGCCACCGTATCCAATTTGCTGTAATCCGTACTTTTTCTGGCTTTATACAATTCCACTGCATCTTTTCGCACTGATGAGTAGGGAGATTTGTAGATATTTACGACAGCTTCCGAAAGTGATACATTTCGTTTTCTCCTTTTAATGGTTTCCCGATAAAAAGCGGTCATCAAAGTGGGGTCATCAAAATAATTATCACCTTTTCGTGCTAAAGTCTCTTTTACCAAAGCCGCCGCATCTTTTGGAGCGTTTATGTTTACCTCTGTCAGTTCGGTTACAGATATGACCAAGGAAATCTTGTTTCTATTTGGTTTGAGTTGACTAATAGGAATGCTTTTACTTTTATATCCCAAAAAAGAAACCACCACTGTGCCATCTGTCATCGTATTCGGAATTTTCAATTGAAAACTACCTTCAGTATTGGTAATGGTACTAATGTTAGTGCCTTCGACGGATAGTGTCGCAAACACCAGCGGTTTATTTGAGGAAGCATCTGTCACTTCACCTTTGTATTGCGTGAATTTTTCTTGCTCCTGAAAGCCAAATACTTTGGAAGTGCCCATAGCGAACATGAGACATAATGAAAATGCCCAGGCTAGGGTCTTAGATGGAATGTTTAGCCATTGTTTATCCATAACAACTGCATTTTTTGATTAAATAACTATTATTCTAAATTAATGATTTTTAATGATATAACTCTTCCTAGGTTTTATAAACTCCGGAATTTTAATTTGTCTTGCTTTCAGTTAAACGGTTGAGACTGTACTTTGTCCTCCATTTTCCAAACCAGTTTGGTTTTTCACCATTCGGGTAGGTCTCATCAAATAATGTCAAAGTCATTTGAGTTCCTTGAATATGATAACTATAATATTGCATTCCTCCCTCAAAACCAGGTACTTTGGCCAAATGTGCCTTGGTAGTAAAATAGTCTTTTGAAACGGTATAACCGCCAGTATTGAAAACAATGGTGCTGAAACCACGAATCATTTCCTCTTTCGTAGGATTGCTTAGATTTTCGAAGGGAACCCTTGTTTGTTCCATGGGACTCCAACAGATGCTATAACAATCCGGGGTTACCAGCAATAAACCTTTTTGGACAGGTACCCTGCTTAAAGTGGTGTCTTCTGAAATCCATTGGATTTTTTCTATTGACCATGAACCCAATAATGGATTGGTGCTGTTTGATTTTTCTTTGCAGGCCACAACCATGACCGTTAGTACAAATAAGAAAAATTTAAGGCTGCTTTTCATTGATGTGGTGTATGCTTTGGTTAAATGTAAAATCTAACGCCAATGAAGCTGTCTCTTTGTGTAAACCTTTACTATTATTTTATGTCTATGAAGCTTGTTTTGGGCTTAAATATTGAGATGGGTTTTGATTCTCAAACTTTTTGAATGCCTTGTAAAAAGATGCACGATTGTTAAAACCAACATCATAGGCAATTTGTGCTACCGTAATTTTTTCCTGAGGTTTGGACAATAATGTTTTAGCCTCTTCAATACGATATTTGTTGATAAAATCGAAAAAGGACAAATTGAAATGTTGGTTGATTATTTGGGAAGTATGGTTGCGAGATAGATTTAGCATTTTGGCTAGATCATCTAAACGCAAGGTACTTTCGATGTATGGTCTTTCGTTTCTCATTATGGACTGCAGTTTGTCTCTCATTTCCATGGACAAATCGTCTGTAAGACCTGTTTTTCGATATTTTATAAAGGGGATAACCTGTTGAATGGTCCTTCCTTCAAAGACCTCCGGTTGAACAAAACCGAAAAAACATAAAATACCAATGAAAAAAACAATTATGATGTCCACGAAATAGTCATATGCGGGGTTCATAAGGTTAAACCTCGTCAGTGTGATATAAGAGGAAAAGGCTACAGCGAATCCTAGGTAAGAACCCACAAACCACTTAAGCCATTTATTTTGTTGAAATCTGGTATTTTTTCTAGGCCCAAAATCGTGAAATGTCAAAAAGCCATAAAAAAACATGATAAAAATAACCGCCCAGATGGTTCCATTAGGCATCCAGTTAAATTCAGAGAAACGTCCCTTTTGTATTATTTCCGCTTTTTGGGAAGCAGATTGTATATAAAAGGGCAGGTTTAAAATAATTACAGTTACTATGGGAACAAGGAAATAAATATCACTCTTTCTAAATCCCGGTGCAGTTAGAACGCTCCTGCAAAAAATATATACTATGGGTCCGTATGTAAGCCAAAGTGGATAGTGGGTGATAGTGAGATGGACAAATTCGGGTTGAATTAAATATCCCGACCATTTTAAACAATTATAGAACAATTCGTATGAGAACAGTAGAGTATATATGCCTAAAAGCAAATTGGCAAAACGAATACCTTGTTTTTTGAAGAAAAAAAGTAATCCAATGCAAGTGCCAATTCCAACAAAAAAAAGAAAAAGTATGATGTGCCAGGCCATGTTCTAAATTGAGAACCAAAGATACACTTACATGAAATTTTGATGTCTCTTAATGTAGGCAGGTATAAAAATTAAGAAAAATATAGAGGTTCATTTGGTTTTTAACTGGAGCAAGGCCAACATTTCAGGGTCTTTTGTCATCTGCATTACCGTTGATCCATAGCTAGTTAAAATGTCTAAATCTGGTTTGTACGGCATTAACATTTCAACAAAATCCCGATTTCCATAAACAACAGCCCAAATAAGAGGCGAAAAGTTGTTTATTTTATCCGTGATATTGATATCTGCTCCACTTGCGATTAACTCTTTACCGGCTGTCACATTATTTTTAATAGCAGCAGCTATTAAAGGAGTCAAAATGTATCTCTTATCGGTTTTATTTACATCGGCTCCTTGGTTTAATAAATAATCGACTACTTCAAAATTTTTAAAATAGACAGCACGGTTAAGGGCAGTATGTCCGGTAGGATTCATACCGTCAATGTTGGCGCCTTTTGACAAAAGAACTTTCACCATATCCAATAAACCTAGTTCTGCGGCAGTTACCAAAAGTGGGGTTCCGGAAGCATCTTGAGTATTTGCATTTTCGGAAGTTAGAAGCTTTTTTACGACTATTGTATTATTATGTTTTACAAGTTCGATAAGTTTTTCATCTTCCGGACTTAGGTCATAATGTGTAACTCCATTTTCAACTAAGAGCCCTACAATATCCGATTTCCATTCCTTAAGTGCCACGTTCAACACCCCATCTGAATGTATACTTATAAGGTCCGTTCTAGCATTATGGTTCAATAATAATTTGGTGAGTTCTACCTGACCCAAATAGGCGGTCCAATGAATTACTGGATCACCATTTTTATCAATAATATTTACATCAGCTCCATTTTCCATCAATAATTTGGCTAGTTCCAAAGCGTTGAAATTACTGCATTGCATTAATGCAGTAGTTTTTGAGTGGTCTTGATTTATTGTATTTGGGTTAGCTCCCATGTTAAGCAAAACCTCCAGAAGTTCTACGCTTTTTTTTCGGACTGCAATCGAAATAGGATAATAGCCCGAAGAATCGATTTCATTGGTGAAAGAATGGGGGAACATTTTCACAGCTTGAATATCGTTTTCTTTTAGGGCTTTGAAAAATGAGTTAATTTCTTGGGAAGGGAATGAATCTTTTTGACTATAAGTGACATGGAAACATAACGTCAAAAGAATAACACCCAAATACTTGCACATAGTTCTAATTTTCCGCAAAATAGAGTAGGTGGCAATAAAAGGTGTCTCTTCCTTTAAGGAAACCTTAATTTAAGTCAAAAGCAGGGTGTTTACAATGGTTAGTCTACCATAAAAAGTGCGTTGGCAAAAAACAGTTTTCCATTTTCCCAGAAGCCTCTGAACAAAGGATTGTCAACCATATAAACTACACGCCCCTTTCCGAAAGATTCAACACCGAATACCAACGAATTGTTGACCTTTTTTTGTGCTTCACTTCCTGCAAATCCAGAAACAGGTTTGGTTGTACTCTCTAAATAGACCGCATTGCCACTTTTTAAATAGTTGTAGCTGGCACTTCCAAGTTTAAGGCTAAAGTAATCGGAACCGTAACCGTATGCCAATGGATGGGTATTATCCACTTTTGTTTTGAAAATGGCGCCGGTAATTAGATTTTTAATACGCTCTCGTTGGGTATTTTTATGTGGTTTAGGTTTTGGCTTAGCCGTATCCTTGGCCATCTCTTTCTTTTTGATTCCAAATCCTTTTTCCCCATCAATACCATTGATTGCTCCGCCCATGGCTACTAGCTTGCCACCACTTTTTACCCACGCTTTCAATTTTTTCAATTGATCTTCGGAAATGGAGCTTCCATAATTCCCACCCGGGAGGATGAGAATCTGATAGTCGTTTAAATCCACATTCTTCCAATAATCACTATCAATTACGGTGATGGGATAATTCAACTGTTGCTCAAAAAAGTGCCAGATTTCACCAAAACGAAGTGTTGAAGTAGGTTTTCCGGATAAGATGGCGATTTTAGGTTTGGTAATCATTTTTACATAAGAAGACCCAAAATCTTTTCCCGAGTCTACAAACCCTGTCTCAACAGAAATGAGCTTGGTATGATACTTCTTTCTGATTTGATTCAGTACCGAAATAAAATCGGCCTTATTTTGGTTATCAGCTTTGGTAATAATCAAGCTACCCCTTTTAAAAGATTTCCCTTCCAATGTAAAAGGATGATCTGTTTTACGAACTCTAATACCATTTTTTAGAAGATCAGCAAGAAAACGGGCGTCTTCCATACTGTTCCAATCAGCAATATGCGCATAGGCACTTTCCTTGAAAGTAGAAGGTCCTGAATTGATATGAACTATAGGGTCGTCTACATTGGCACTTCCAGAACTTTTTGCGTTTATCACCGACTGAGTAGCAATGGCATTCAATCCATAGGCATATGGCAGTGACCACGCTGTGATATCGTAGGTCAATGAATCACTTAACTTGGCTTTTGGTTCAAACAGGACTTTTACAAGTGTTCCTTTCGATTGGTTGGTGGATACCACAACACTGTTGTCTGATACTGGCATGGTCCCACTAGCTCCTGTAGCATAATTGAAACCTTTTACAGAACCTTTTGCAGGGGTTCCCCATTCAATTTTATGTTTTGATAATAATTGTTTTAAGGCAATGATTTTATCTTCATCTCCATTCAATACATAGTTTTTATACTTGAAACTTTTGTTTTTATAAAAGTTACGAAACTCGGTATTCAATTTATCAGCGTTGTTTGCAGATACTTCCACCGTAGACAAACCTGTTGTATGGTGATGGGCTATTCTGTCCTTTAGGGTCAGTGTATCTCCAATTTTTGTAATAACACCAAGACCTCCACGTCCGCTTCCGCCTTGTTCGTATGTCATGCCAATTGCTCCGTTATATGTAGGATAGGTATCACCATAACTGGGATAGAATAGATCAAAAATCTCTTTGGTAAAGTAAAACCAGCCGTTGGCATCAAAATATTTTGCGTGGTTTTTCCCTAAAGTGACCTGGAAGTCGCGTTGAAAGCTTGTAATTACTTCGTGGTAAGGTTCTGCAGCAGGAGCAAAGTAGTATGGATTATCTACTCCCTGCTCATGGAAATCTACATGCACATGCGGTAACCATTCATTATACACTTTAATGCGTTGTTGGCTTTCAACTTGTGTAAGCCATGCCCAATCTCTATTTAAATCGAACATATAGTGGTTACTTCGCCCATTCCACCAACCTTCATGGTGTTCCTTACTGTTCGGGTCTACCTGGTGCGGTGCGTTTTTATATTGGTTATACCAATTGCTATAGCGATCACGACCGTCAGGGTTGATACATGGGTCCATTATGACTACGCTATTATCCAGATAAGAGCTTTTGGTAGTCAATAGTTCATATATGGTTTGCATGGAGGCTTCAGTGCTTACACTTTCGTTTCCATGAACGTTGTAGCTCAACCATACAATGGCCTTGGAAGAATTTCCAGTACCTTGGGTATCTTTCAAATGTTCCTGTCTTATACGCTCAAGGTTAGACATATTATTTGCAGATGATACATATGCCAATAATAAAGGTCTGCGCTCATTGGTTTGTCCATATACAGTAAGCTTTACGCGGTCAGAAGCTTCTTTGGCAAGGTATTCATAGTAATCCACCACCTCGTGGTGTCTTGTGAATTCAGTTCCCAGTTCGTAGCCCAAAAATTCTGAAGGAGATTTAAGTTGAGCTGTGGATACAATAGAAAAAAGGAAAGACGATAAAAGTAAAAATCTTGTCATTTAGAGAGAATTAGTCTGTCCAAATCTAACAATAAATTCATGAACAATCATGCTACTTTTAGCACCATCGACTATAGTCTTAAAGCAATTAACGTATTTTTAGGATTAGAAAAAAAGAAGAGGTTTATCTTTAGCCCGATATTTCAACTTTAATGGAAGTAGATTGTATACCGTTCAAGGAAACAGGTTATTTTTCCAAACTTATTTGCGATTATCTTGACCAAGAAAAGGGCCTTGAGCCTTTTTTCAACAGATTTCCGGATATAAAGAATTTCAAAAATCAGATTCAAGAAAAGGAATCTCATTTCCCAGAAGCTTTTAGACCTATTTTGGTGAATGCCCTTAAGGAGCAGTATCAATCCATCAAGGTTTCAGAGGAAACTGCAAATAATCTTTCACTTCTGGGTGATAAAAAGACATTTACTGTTGTTACCGGTCATCAGTTAAATCTGTTTACTGGTCCATTATACTTTCTATACAAAATAATATCAACCATCAACCTGACAAAACAACTGAAAGAAGCTTATCCAAAGTATGATTTTGTCCCGGTGTATTGGATGGCCACGGAAGACCATGATTTTGACGAAATCAACTATTTCAATTTTAAAGGACAGAAAGTACAATGGAATAGAGATGCATCAGGAGCGGTCGGCACTTTAAAAACTGAGGGTCTGGAAGCAGTTTTCAATACTTTTTCTGCAGAATTGGGCAATTCTTCGAATGCAAAATGGTTGAAAGAGCTTTTTCAACAAGCGTATCTGAATCATAAAAATTTGACAGATGCCACCAGGTTTCTCGCAAACCAACTTTTTGGTGCTTATGGTTTGGTGATTGTTGATGGAGATGATGCACAGCTTAAAACGTTATTGGTTCCTCATGCGAAAAAGGACATTTTTGACCACATTCCTTATAACAAAGTGTCGGCATCGATTGAAGTACTTAAGGAAGTTTCATCCGATTACTCCATTCAGGTTAATCCAAGAGAGATTAACTATTTTTATTTAACTGATGGATTGCGAGAACGCATTGTTAGAGAGCATGACATTTTTAAAGTAAACAATACTGACATCCAATTTTCACAAAGTGAATTGGAGAGTGAACTCCAAAATCACCCTGAACGGTTTTCGCCGAATGTGATTGCACGGCCCCTATACCAAGAAACCATTTTACCGAACCTCTGCTATATTGGAGGAGGAGGGGAACTGGCCTATTGGTTGGAGCTGAAATCGTATTTTGAAACGATAGATGTCCCTTTTCCCATGTTGCTGCTTCGCAATTCAGCCTTAGTACTAACTGATAAGCAAGCTAAAAAGGTTGAAAAGTTAGATTTGAAAATTTCCGATTTGTTCTTGAAACAGAACAGTTTTATCAATAAGAAGATTCGGGAAATCTCCAATATTGATATTGACTTTTCAACCCAGAAAAAACACTTGGAAGAACAATTCAGTTCTATGTACCAATTGGCCGAGGAAACGGACAAAACTTTTATCGGAGCGGTTAAAGCTCAAGAGGTAAAACAGAAGAAAGGTCTGGATGCTTTGGAAAAGAGATTGCTACAAGCCCAAAAGCGAAAACTAAAAGACCATGTTGTGCGCATGACCGACATTCAAAATGAGTTGTTCCCAAACCAATCATTGCAGGAACGTCAATTGAACTTTTCAGAATTGTATTTGGAAATGGGGGAAACACTTATTCCTACCCTAATGGATGCACTTAATCCGCTAACAGACCAATTTATTGTTGTGAAGTACTAAATTCTAGTTTACGTAATATATTGAAAATCAATTCAGTAACCATCATCTTCATAAGATTTTATAAAAAAGATAGAAATGTGGTAGGGTATCTTATCCCTGAGTTGTTCTATATATGAAAATTGCTATGAAATTTTCAACAAACATGAGTGGTATACTCATATGTTTAGGTTGGTTTTGATTTTATTAAAAGCCCCGGAGTGGTTCCCGGGGCTTTTGTTTTAACTAACCTAACTAACTCTGAATGTTTAATTGGTACAGGCGTCCGGAATATCTCTGGTCACTATTTCTTTTGAAATTAAATGACTAATTACGGTAGTGCCTCTAAGTGTTATATCGATAAAGTCAGAACCAATCTCATTTATTACACCTGAAAAACCATTAAAGTTGAATTGTGACATAATTTCTAATCCACTTAAAGCAGTCCCATTTTGATAATCCCCACGAATACGATATTCTTGGACATAGGGTACACGGATGTTTTCGTACTCTTGATAAATATCCGCTGCAGCGGTTCCTCTACCAGCCGGAACAGTAATGGTTCTTTTAGATGAAAGCTCTAAAGTTTCTGAAGTGCTGGTCTCTGCAGTTTCTGTTCGGGTTTCTGTTGTGGTATGCCCAACACTTAAACCTGCCGTTACAGAGGCTGTCGTTGAATTGGAGGCTCCAAAAAATTGTGTATTCACGCTAGTTTCTACCGTAGAAGAAATTGTTGTGGACAAACTCGCTTCCACGGAAGTCGCCACCTGAATGGATTCAGACCATGAGTAGGTGTCCGTTCTGGTCAAAGTTTTTACTACCCCAACTTCATCGGTCAATGGGCCGCTACTACAATTTTTAAGAGCTGTATTATAAGCAGCGATAGTTTTTGATGGAGGAAGTATTGGGGCTAGAAAACTAGTGTTACGTGATTCGAAGTTCCAGTCAATTTCAAAATTTAAAATTCTAAAATGTGAGGGAGTTTCCACAGTTTGGGAAGTTATGGACGCCAAACTTGCCGAAGCAATTAAAGGGATATTCGTGGTCTGCGGAATGATAAAAAATTTGCCCGTGTCCATTTTTTGAATCTTAAATTGATAGTTGGTCCGTGAAGCAGCATCTGGAGTGTTGCCACCATTTGTGGTATAGTTCGCCTCAGATTGCACGTTTAATCTATTGTTGGCATCCATGTACAGATAATGTTTTTTACTTCCGTTGGGGTTAAAAATATTGAAGATATTATTTTCAGCATCTACAGTTTCAAATCTAAATTTGGTAAACGGAATAGTCTGTTGTGTATCGTTTATATAGTCCAAATCTGAAGCTCTACGCACCCTAACTTCAGTATCAAGATCAGTTGTGGATGTGCGCAAAGTTGCTGAGGGAGCTCCAAAAACCGAAGTAATGCTGGCATCTAAAATTTGCAGGTAATAATCTACTTCTGGGTTTAAAACTATGGGGTTGATATCGATTTTGGTCGGGTCGTCTACCTCAGTTTCCGAAGGACTGGATGTGAAAGACTTTTTAGTGCTGGTAAATACAGCTAGGACTTCACCAAGAGCATTTTCAACAGTGATACTCATGGCCACACCATCTTCAAGCTCATTCCTTTCCGTTTCTGATAGGTCTTTATTTTCAAATGAAAAGCTTGCTAAAAAGGTATCCTGACCTATGTTGGCATCATAATCACCTGCTTTTTCTCCTTCGGATATGGTAATAATAGCCTTAGTTGGAGCGTATCCCTTTCGTTTTAAACTTCGTGCACTAATGCTAAGGCCCAATTGCCCCTCATCTACTTCATATTCATTGGTGTCAACATTGGACTGGGTAGTTTCCAATTCCGAATTGGGTCCAGGTGGCATGGTTGTCCCAGGGTCATCTTTGCTGCATGCTACGACCGTAATAAGCAGGAGTAGTGTAAAAATTCGATTGAATACTAGATTTGTTGTTTTCATCACTTTTTGTTTTGCGGGTTAAACTTGATTGTTGTTTTGTGTGACCTGCCCGGGAAACGGTCTGCAGCCCTTAGCCGAGCAAGACCACAAAACGGTTGTCAACTTAATGACACTACAAACCTAAAGTGCTGATTTTGAGGAATGAAAAAACTTAGGTGGACAACAGGTGGACACCTTAAACATATGTATGGGACAATTGGTGGACAGGCTTGAGAACGCTTGTTTTTAAAGGGATAACACTAAATCTTGTAAAGAGTCTTCCGTAGTAATATCCAACTTTTTGCGGAGTCGATAACGGGCTTTTTTGATGCCTTCTTGGGATATGTTCAAGATATTGGCAATCTCTTTTGAGGACAGATTCATCTTTAAAAGAGCCAGTAAACGGAGTTCGTTTGAAGTTACTTCCGGGTATTTTGATTTTACATTACTGTTGAAGTCTTTATGAACTTCTTCAAAGTAGCGGGCAAAATTTTCCCAATTGTTATCGTCCTGCAAATCAAAATTGATGGTTCTGATAAGTTGTTGATATCCCTTTTTGGACTCCTCATTTTCTTTGAGTTCTTGGGCCTTTTGTTTTAAACTTTCCAAGACTTCGTTCTTTTTGGCTAAATGCAAAGCATGCGTAGTGAGTTCTTTCTTTTTAAAGGCGAGTTCGGCATCAACTTTCTCTTTTTCGAGTTTGTTGCGTTTTAGTTTTTGGCGGATTCCATAAAATCCAATCAGAGATAATACCAGTAAACCACCCAGGAGTATTTTTTGAAGGGTGCTGATTTCAGCTTGTTGTTCCAACACGGTAATTTCTTTTTCTTGAAGAGCGATTTGCTGTTCCTTTTTTTCAGTTTCGTACTGTGTTTTAAGTTCCTCGATTTGCTTGAATTTACTTGAATTAAATATGGAATCTTTCAACTCTTCAAATTTTTTTCTATTCTTAAGAGCCTTTTCATACAAACCCATTTTTTCTTGAATCCTAGATCTATTGTAGAAAGCATCCTTTAAATAAACCAAGGACCCAACGGAATCGGCTAAATGAATAGACCTAGCATTAAACTCCAGGGCTTTTGTATACTCTTTTTTGCCTCGATATGCATTTGTGATATCATTATAACCGATTATTTCATTATTGACAGATCCTCTTTTTTTTGCAGTATTGATTGAGTTGAAAAAATATTCCAGAGCCTTATCATATTCTTTCTGTTCCATGAAAACTGCGCCAATGTTCCCCAAGTTGGCGGCAACATAATCATCCCTGTTCATGGCGTAGCTAACCTCTAAACTATTATGATAGTTTTCTAAGGATTTATCATACTCTTTCAAATGAAAGAAAAGTGAACCTATCTCCATGTAAACATTTGCCTGCCATCGTTTATCATCTTGTTCTTTAAAGATTTCCAAGCTTTCGGAAAGTGGTTGAAGGACATCATCATAGTTACCTCGAAGAAGTTCAATTCTACCGTACTTCGCTTTTAATATCCCTGATTTCATCGGTTTTGGAATACTTAAAGTATCCAAAGCTCTCAGCGAAAACAATAAATTTTCAACTGCTTTCTTGTAGTTGCCTTGATCAACATAAGTGGTTGATTTCTGAGAAAAAGCATCGGAAATCAACTCTCCGTTTTCCAAGTTTTTCGCTATTTGTATGGTTTCATCGCAGAGGCTTAAGGCCTTCTCGAAGCTTCCTTCAAGATTTTCCAACCTAGTCCAATTTAAGAGAATTTCATATTGATTTTTTAAATCATTTAACTCTTCATAAATAGCTTTTGCTAGCTTGGAATAATAGGTGGTAGAGTCAAGATTTCTACTGGCCCCAAAGTATTTGGCTATGTTTCGGTAAGCATTGGCCTTTCCTTTTGTATAATCTATTTTTTTGGATAAGTCCAATTGTTCTTTTGCATAACCTATTGCTTTCTCTGAAGTTTCTCGGCTGAATTCAACTTTAAAAAGCTCGTCTAAAGTCTTTACTTTTTCAATACCAGCGGTTTGGGAATGGTATACTTTTAAGATACTATCTAATTTCTGTTTTTCCTGCCCAAGAGCAAATAGAGAAAAACCAAGAAATATAAAAAGGAGGGAGATTGAGGTTTTCATGAAGGTTGGATTACCAACTAAAAATAGGGATTTTAAACCAAGCTTTTGAAAAAGAGGTGTTTATAAAAAGCCCCGAGGTGATTCCGGGGCTTTTGTTTTAAAATGGTTGTTTACATATTAAAGGGGCCAATAAACTCATCATTGTCAATATCAAAGAAAACGTATTGCGTGCCTGCCTCATCAAAAAGTGCTAATAGTGTTCTGGTTTCCGCAGCGGGAAGGTCTACGCGCATTGCAGCGCCTATACTTTCAAATGGTATTTCAAAGGAGTCTCCACTTGTTTTGATCTGAAAATCCTTTATTGATCTTGCAGGTTTAAAAACACCACCTTCGCGTATGCTGTATTGGGTTCCATCTTCATTAAATACGCACAGCAAACTTTGACGACCACCAAAAGAGACGTCCATTGCCGCTCCTATAGCATCAAAAGTCAACCCCGATCCCAAGGCACTAATATCCTGAACACCCAAGAATACACCCCTTCCGTTAGAGGAGTTTATAAGATAGGCAGAGTACATATCTCCCGAAGGGTTAAAAAAGTAAATTCCATCACTGACACCTACACTTTGGGGTCTAAAAGCAGCAGCTCCAATTCCATTGAAAGGGTAGCTCTCCGCTGGTGGCCCTATCGCTCCGAGTCCAAATTCTAGTGACGTATCTCCCTTATTATTTATATGTATAAAAAAGTTATTTGAATCAAATAGAAGGTTGGATGGGTTAGAGACAGCTGCACCCCATGTTTGGGTGTTAATGCCCCCGTAAAGGGCAGCTTTAACACTGCTTCTTAGATTAGTATATATGGGTAGCCCTTCGCTAATGTTTTCGCATGTCACAACATCATAGCTAGTGGCTAAGGTTGTGCCCACAATTATATCTGGACGTTCGACACTTCTTACCACATAGGACAGAGGTAGACCTGATCTAATGTCTGTACTTTCATCAAGCCTTTTTACTATGTCTGAGATATTGGATTCACCTGCTAAACGGGCAGAACTGGTTCCTCCATAGGCGATTACCTTTATTTTAACATCTGATAGTTCGTTAAATGCATTGACGTCTACTTGCGCTGAAGCATTATCTTCAAAGGCCCCGTATGCAAGATCCAGTTTGGTATCCATTTCCTCTCGACTTGACGTGGATTCTACAAGCATATAAAAAATCCTACCATAAGTGACCGATGATATAAATGTTGCGGGGTTGTCTTCTTGAACATATATAGCCAGCTGTTCCGGTGTAACCGTCTCATCAAAAAATTCTTCAAGGCTTGTGGGCAGGTCAAAAATCATCGTATAAAAAGATTGTTGGAGCTTTACCAAAGTTCGGTTATACTGCTTGTCAGTGCTGAATGACATATCTGCCGATACTCTGGTAGTAAAAGTATTTACATCAAGCCCCATTTCAATGGCCAATTGACTTTCAGACTCTACTTGTTCTATATCCAAAACGAAACTATCAGGTACCAGACCAGTTCCATCGCCAATGATTGCGTTCATGGCTTCTTGAATTGTACTTCTTTTTACTTCGTCCACCGTAAAGCTGGATTCTATTCGGTTACTTTCATCTCCGTCCCCAATATTCAGATTATAGGAGATGGTTCCACCACCTCTTTTGACTACAATTGGTGAAGGAGTTGCATTGGAGACGGTCTTTCCCTGTAAAAGGTTACCGGGATATATAACCTCGGCATTTGTATTAAATAATGGAAATTCAGGGTTTCCATCAAGAATACTGATTGTCTTTCTGCTACATACAAAGAAGTCGTTGATTATGTTGCCTTCGCTATCCGTATATTGATACGTTTCATTTTCAGTCCCATGGTCTTCAATTACTTCTTCGGTGGGTCCTTCCGGATAAGGTGCGGGTTCGTTACCTAGTGCTATAACTTCGGCAAAAGTTAGAACTTCTGGCTCTGGGTTTTCACCCGGAGTGTTATCATCCTTACTACAAGCAACGGAAGCTAGTAGAAGTAGCACAATTAAAACCTTGTTCAATTCTTTACATGTTGTTTTCATCACGTTTTGGTTTTGTGGGTTAAACTTGATTGTTTTGTGTGACCCGCTCGGGAAAATGGTCTGCAGCCCTTAGCCGAGCAAGACCACAAAACGGTTATCAGGATTCATATAGAATTCCGATGATAGGACAAACATAGAATAGCGATTTTGGTCTTAAAAATTTAGAGGGGGTACAAAGGGGGTACGTGCCATAAGACCAATAAAAATAGGAGTTTTGAGAGTTTTTGTGAAGGATTTTAAATTGCTAAAACAGCATTTTCCAGTGAATCTTCAGATGCAAGATTCATCTTTTTTCGAAGACGTTGCCGTGCTTTTTTGATACCATCAGTAGAGATATTTAGAATGGTGGCAATCTCTTTGGAGGACATGTTCATCTTTAACAAAGCCATAAAGCGAAGTTCGTTTTTGGTAACATCTGGATATTTGGATTTCGCATTGGAGGCAAAGTCTTTATGGACCTGCTCAAAGTATTGGGTAAAGTTTTCCCAATTTTTGTCATCCTGTTGATCAAAGTTGATAGTCTGTACCAATTGTTGATAGCTTTGCTTGTTTTCGCTGATTTTTAACTCCTTGACCTTTTGTTTTATATGTTCTAAAACTTCGTTCTTTTTTGCCAAATGCAATGCATGCGTTGTGAGTTCTTTCTTTTTAAACGTAAGCTCGGTATCTAACTTTTCTTTTTCCAGTTTGTTGCGTTTCATTTTTTGGCGCAGTGCATAGTAGCCAAGCCCAAAAATTAAGAACGACAATCCTAGACAGACTCCCAGGAGTAATTTTTGTAGATTGTTTATTTCTGCCTTTTGTTCTAAAAGTGCAATTTCTTGCTCCTTTTTTTCAGTTTCATAGATGGTTTTTAGCTCTAAAGTAGCCTTTTCGCGACTGAGGGTAAAGATGGAGTCGCTAATTGCTTTGTTTCTCTTGAAATAGGTTAAAGCTTCTTCATGTTTTTGTAAAGCTTCTAGTGCAACTGATTTTTCTAAATATACCTTGTTTAAAACCTCAGGGTCTTTAATTGTCTTAGCTATTTCAATACTTGAATCAAAAAAACCTATTGCTTTTGAAGCTTCCTTCTTCTCTAAGTAACAACGTCCTAAATAAAATAGAGCATTGGCTTCATTGTTTGGGGAGCCAATCTTTTCCCATATTTCCAAACTCGATTCAAGATTGTCAACAGCTGAGTGATAATTTCCAGTGACATATCCAAGTACTCCCTTATTGTAATAAGTTCTTGCAATATTGGATGTATATTCCAATTTTTTTGAAAGGGTCAGGGCATCCTCTATATCTTTTCTAGCAGATTCAAATAACGATAACTTGATTTTTGAATCTGCCATATAATTTAATGCTTGAGCAATACTTTGATCGCTATCCACTCTTTTATAATACGCAATACTTTCGTTAAAAATGTCGACTGCTTTTTTGTTTTCACCTGTTCCCTGATAGATTATTCCAATTTGTAATAAATCTTCTGCTATTCTAAAATCATCGTTAATTTCCTTGTGCATTTTGAGGGCATTGTAGGTTTCTTTCAATGCTATATTGAAGAAACCATCGGTAATGCCAATTTTACCTTTCAGTAAAAATGCGTTACCTAAGTGGAGCGTATCACCAAAGCTTTTAAATATTGGGATATTTAAATCCATTATAGCCTTTGCACTTTCGGCATTTCCTTGGTAGTGATCAAGGATTCCAATATTGTGTCGAATGACCGCACCTCTCAGGGTGTCCCCCATAAAGAAGGATTTGTCCACAGAACTTACAAGGTAATGCCTAGCTGAATCTATTTCTCCAAGCCTATAATAATAATTTGCTTTTTGAGCATAAAGTTTGGCAACTCCTTTATCGTTATTTGATTTCTTGTAAATAGCGGCAGCCTTTTCTATGTATCCAATCGTTGCTGTTTGGCTATTGTACATAGTAAGATTGGATAGCTCCAAATAATTCCTTGCCTTTATGGTGTCAATTGTTGTTTCGTTTATGACCTCAAGGATACTGTCAATTTTTTCTTGATTTTCCTGAGCGTTAAGATTGGAAAAAAGGAAAATGCCTAAAAGCAAGCATAATTTGAATAGGGTTTTCATTGAGGTTGATTTTACCTCCTTAAAAATAGCCAATAAAAAATAACAGATTGAAAGCGAAATGTTTAACCAAAAAGTTCTTTGAAATATGCTTTGACTTCAAACAAGGTTGCCTCTGCCATGGTATCAAATCTCAAATCAGCATGACCTATTCGTTCTTCGGGACCAATTCCTACACTATAAAACCCACCGGCTTTGGCAGCATCCACACCACTTTCGGCATCCTCGAAAACAATACACTCATCGGGTTGAAGGCCCATTTTTTCCGAACCGTATAGAAAAATATCTGGCTCGGGCTTACTTTTGGAAACACTATTTCCATCCCCGATAACATCAAAATAGGCCGTTGCATTCAATTGTTGCAGCACTTTTATTGCATTTTTACTGGCACTGCCCAAAGCAACGCTAAACCCTTCTGTCCGTAAGTGGGTCAAAAGTTCTTTGGCCCCTGGCAAATAGTCTTCTGGAGTCATAGTTTCCAGACTTGCCACATAGATTTCATTTTTCTTAGCTGCAAGTTCAATAATTATTGCTTCATCCAATGAAGCATTGTTATGGTCCATGATGACTTGTATGGAATCCATTCTAGATATACCTCGGAGCTTGTTATTGACTGTATGGTCAAAAGCCCAGCCCATTTCGTCGGACAATTTTTTCCAGGCATCATAATGCGATGCTGCGGTGTCTGTAATTACACCATCCAAATCAAAGATGAATCCCTTTATCATAGCTAACCATATTTTGGACCGCAAAGAAATGATGAAAAATGTTAAGAAAAAAACTACTTAGCATTATATTCTTATCATTTGGGTTACGAAATGGAGCGAAAATGAGTACGGGAATGGAATGTTGATAAATCCTTAAATAAGTTGTGTAAATATCCTCAGAAAGATACTTTTCCAACAGTTGCAAATTGCTATTTTTGCCCATGCAAAACAACGTACTTATCCTAGACTTCGGTTCCCAGTACACCCAGTTGATTGCACGACGCGTAAGGGAACTCAATATTTACTCAGAAATTAAACCCTATAACAACCCTCCAGAGGATTTATCGTCCTATAAGGCAGTGATTTTATCCGGTTCGCCCTTTTCCGTGCGTGCGGAGGATGCTCCACACCCGGATCTTTCGGAAATAAAAGGCAAAAAACCTTTGCTAGGTATTTGTTATGGAGCACAATATTTGTCTCATTTTAATGGTGGGAGTGTTGCTCCTTCCGCAACCCGAGAGTACGGACGTGCCAATTTATCTTATGCAAAGGATGGCGAAGTTTTTTTGGATGGTTTGTCCGAAGGAAGTCAAGTATGGATGAGTCACAGTGATACCATAAAACAATTGCCAGAAGGTGCAGTGCATTTGGCCAGCACTCACGATGTTGAAAACGCGGCTTTTCGTATCGATGGAGAGCAGACGTATGGCATTCAATTCCATCCAGAAGTATACCATACCAAAGACGGGAAACAATTGCTAGAAAACTTTTTGGTGAAAATTGCAGGATTGAACCAAGATTGGACTCCGGATGCCTTCATAGAAACAACAGTTACAGAACTCAAAAAACAAATTGAGGATGAAAAGGTAATTCTCGGACTTTCCGGTGGGGTAGACTCCAGTGTGGCAGCGATGTTATTGCACAAGGCCATCGGCCCTCATTTACATTGCATATTTGTGAACAACGGATTACTACGCAAGAATGAATACGATAGCGTTCTTGACCAGTATCAGCATATGGGTTTGAATGTAAAGGGAGTGGATGCTTCGGCACGCTTTTTGGAAGCCCTGAAGGGAGAATCGGACCCGGAAACAAAACGGAAGATTATAGGAAGGGTTTTTATTGAAGTTTTTGATGATGAGTCTCATAAGGTTGAAAACGCCAAATGGTTGGCGCAAGGCACCATTTATCCGGACAGAATTGAGTCGGTTTCGGCAAGTGGAGGACCATCCGCAGTCATAAAAAGCCATCATAATGTGGGAGGCTTACCAGATTATATGAAACTGAAAATTGTAGAGCCCTTACAACTTTTGTTCAAGGATGAGGTGAGACGGGTTGGTAAAAACTTAGGTATGGATGCAAACATATTGGGCAGACACCCATTTCCGGGTCCTGGTCTTGGAATTCGTATTTTAGGTGACATTACTGCGGAAAAGGTGTCTATTTTACAGGACGTCGATGCTATTTTTATTGATGGATTGAAAAAATGGGGACTTTATGATAAGGTTTGGCAGGCCGGAGCCATGCTTTTGCCCGTAAATAGTGTAGGGGTTATGGGTGATGAACGTACCTACGAAAAATGTGTAGCACTGAGGGCAGTAGAAAGTACAGATGGGATGACAGCGGATTGGGTGAATTTACCCTACGAATTTTTACAAAAAACCTCTAATGATATAATAAATAAGGTCAAAGGCGTTAATAGAGTAGTGTATGACATTAGTTCTAAGCCACCTGCAACTATAGAATGGGAATGAAAAAAAGTATTTTAGCACTCGGTTTGGTTGTTTTTTTAATGGCAACAGTTGATGTTTTGGCCCAAAACAAGACTACCCATGTGGTCAAAGAAGGAGAGACTCTTCAAAGCATCTCACGTCAATATCGAGTTACCCCTTATACTATTTTACAATCCAATAGTGAAATCAAGACAGCAAACGATGTCAAGGTAAATACCATTTTGATTATCCCACTGGATGGCTCAGTGGTAAAACAAGAAGAAAAACCCATACAAGAAGAAATACAAGAAGAGGATAAGCCGACAGGTTTTAGCAGACATCGGGTAAGAAAAAGGGAAACACTTTTTGGGCTGACCCAGAAGTACAAAATCACTGAGGAACAACTGAAGCGCTATAACCGCCAATTATATGCAGAGCCTTTAAAAAAAGGAATGGTGCTACAAATTCCAAAGTACCCTGAACGTACCGAGGAAGACGAACGCGAGCTGGATTTTGAAACCTACACCGTACTTCCCAAAGAAACCAGGTGGAGTATCGCCCATAAATACGGGATTACTATAGATAGCATGTTGGTATTGAATCCTGACCTTGAGAAGAATTCCAATTATCTTGCAGTAGGCCAAGAATTAAAATTGCCCAGACCCAAAGGAGATAGTTTGAAGGACCAGCAAGTTGATCTTTATACTTCTTTCACTGTTCCGCCCAAACAAACGCTGTATAGCCTTGGGAAAGAATATGGTATTCCGTCGGATTCCATTGTGAAGCTGAATCCAGAGATTATGGAGCGTGGAGGACTGAAAGAAGGAATGGTACTCCGTCTACCTAAGAAAAGGGATACAACAGGGGAGGTCAATACCGAAAATTTCATCTTTTATGAGGTTAAGCCCAAACAGAATATTTTCAGACTTACCCAAAACCTTAAAGTTTCAAGCCAGGAATTGTATCGATTAAATCCTGATTTGGAAAATGGGCTCAAGGCAGGAATGGTGCTAAAGCTTCCCAAAGCAAATGCTGAGAACCTTGAAGTTAAAAATGCCTTGATACTCGATAAAATAAACCTTATTGACAGTATCAATGTAGAAAACAATCCAAGCTTGGTTTTTATGCTTCCATTTCGATTGGACCGCATAAATATGAACGACAGGAAGAAGACTTCTACCCAGATTAAGACCCGAAGAGACCTTAGTTTAAGTCTTGGTTTTTATTCAGGAGCGATGGTCGCCTTGGATTCAATTAAAAAAATGGGCCTGTCTGTCAATGTAAAAACCTTTGATACTGAACTGAATCAAGCCAAAGTAAAGGAAATATTGTTCAGGGAGAGCTTAATCGGTGTTAATGCCATTATAGGACCCATTTCCGGAACTGCTTTAGACGAGGTTGCTGTTCAAGCAGCCACCAACAATATACCTGTTATCGCACCTGTTGCTTCTGAAAGGCCTCTAAGTCATGGTAATGTATTTTACACGGTGCCCACGGAGACAGTCTTAAGGGATAAGATGTTGTCTTACATGCAAAAAATCCATACAGATCAGAATGTGGTGATTATTGCTGACTCCACACACCAAGTGGCTCATGATTCCATTTTATCGAAATTTCCTTCAGCTCAAATTGCTAAAATCATTGATAATAAATCATTGCATTTGGATGAATTTCTAATCCAACTATCTGAAGATAAAGAAAACTGGGTTTTTGTAGAAACGGATCAGGCGAATATGGTTTCTAGTGTTAGTTCAATTTTGAATTCAGCTATAACCGAGGAAATTTCTGTTCGAATGTTCACCACAAACTATAGTAGCGCTTTTGAAAATGATGCTGTTCAGGTGACCCACCTATCCAAGTTAAGATTTGCGTACCCATCCTTTTACAGGGAATCGGGTAACGATACTTTTATCAGGGCATATAGAAAGCGTTATAAGGGATTAAAGCCTGACCGCTATGCCGTACGTGGTTTTGACGTGACTTTTGATATTTTACTGAAGTTGGCGCACAAGAACAATCTGTTTGAAACTTCCAAGATTATAGGCTTGACGGAATATACAGGGAACAGTTTTGATTACTTCAATGACTGGTCATCTGGATATTACAATAAAGCAGCCTATCTGATGGAATACGATAACCTTCGAATTAAAGAAATAAAATTAAATGACCTCTAAAGTTACCTATACCGGCGAATTAAGAACTACGTGCGAACATCTTAGATCGGGCAATGAGTTTATTACAGATGCTCCTGTTGATAACAATGGTTTGGGACAGGCGTTTTCCCCTACCGATACTGTAGCAACGGGTTTGGCAAGTTGTATGATGACTATGATGGGGATCAAGGCTAGAGATTTAGAAGTGGATTTATCAGGGTCAACTTCGGAAGTGACCAAACATATGGCTGCCAATCCAAGACGTATATCAAAAATTGAGGTCAAAATGGAATTACCATCCAATATATCTGATAAGCACAGAAAGATATTGGAGAATACCGCTAATACTTGTCCAGTGCATTACTCTTTGCACCCGGACGTTGAAAAAGTCATTGAATTTCATTGGATAAGATAACTTTCATAGGATGCTTTTTGCTTTTTGGTTTCTTTGGATTTGCCCAAGAAATTGAGGAAGGTGTTTTATGGAGTGCTGATATGAAGCTTAATTGGACAGATTTCAAAGGAAAAGTTCCTCCAGCATCTGTTCCTGCCGCGACCACGGCGAGCGGCATCAGTTATAGATATTCTGCCAATTTGATTCATCACGAAGTGGAACTGGATTTTGAAGTAAATGCCTTCTTCTATCCAAATGAATCATGGTATAAACCAGAACTTTGCGATGATTTGATTTTAAGTCATGAACGCTTGCATTTTGACATCACCGAATTGTTTGCCCGCAAAATGCGAGATAAACTGAATCGAACTTCCTTTTCGGATAATGTAAAAGCTGAAATCCGCAAGATTTATAAAGAAATACTAACTGAGCTGAAGGAATTCCAAAGTCAATATGACTGGGAAACCAATTTCTCTCGAAATGCAGCCAAGCAGTTAGAGTGGAATAAAAAGATTGCCGAAGCATTGGCAACGGGTTCAGATTAACTTTTATCCAATACCGGTCATTTCATTTAAGATTACATTTTCCACCGCGTCTTCTGTGGCTTTTGTGCACATAGTGACATGTTGACTTTCCATGTGTTTCTGCCATAGCTCACGGCTCTCCCAATTTTCATAAAATAGAAACAAGTTAGGGTTTTCGTTATCCTGATAAAGGTCATAGTCGATACATCCTTCTTCAGCTTTGGTGACATTAATTAATTTTAGAAGCTCACTTTTTACCAATGCGCGATGTTCTTCCTTGGCCAAAATTTGGGCAACGATGGTTAATTTTTGATTGGACATGTTCAAGTCTTTATTTCGATTATTAATTTGGGAGTGTCTACTGATTGGAATCTGAAGCGGGAATTAAACGAGCGGTTAAATCAGGGTCCTTCATATCCTTGTCAAAAGGAAACATAGGTCTTTTAATTCTTTTGTATTCCAATCGTTCCAAATCTTGATCAACACCTCCTGGTGTCAAAGCCATAATCCAATCACCCCGCATATCATAAAGTTCGGGTACTAAGTATCCGATTTTAACTACTACGAGATCAGTGGTCCTCGGGTTTAGGTCGAGCCTTGTGAAATCCATTTCTTGGTGATAGGGCTTTCTCTTTTTTGTGACAATGACGCTAATACTACCGATTTTAACGACCACTTCAGTTTCTGCATGTTTATCGCCATGTACTATTGCGGTAATAGTTCCTGATAATTCAATAGGTGGGGAGTATCGGTTGTCGACTGCTGCGCCTGCTGGGGCTGATATTTTGCCACCAATCCCAATTTCAACTGCTTGCTCAACGAATTTCGGTCCAGGAATTGACGCATAAATTAGAGAAGGACCTTCTTCCGATTGAAATTCTGGTCGCTCCAGTATTTTTTCCAAAGTCCAGGTAACATCTCCAGCACCCCCGGCTGTAGGGTTGTCACCCATATCGCTGATGATGAAAGGTATAGTGTCACTCGCTATGGCCATATCCAGACTCTCTTTTAAAGAAGCAGTCGGAGCTACAAACTCAAATTGGTTTCGGGCTTCCCAAAAATTGGAAGCCAATTGTTCAGCAGCTTGAATTACCTCCTTTTTGTTATCACCCGTCGCCATGACCACAGCATGGTTCCGCGGTTCATCCGCCCAGGCATAACCAATCCAAATGGCGGCATCAATTACCCCTTCCTGTTCCGTTAAAGGTGCTACTTGCCCATACAAACTTTTTCCTGGCTCAATTCGGGTGCTTGTTTTTTCACCTGGTAACAAAATTGGTATTGGAACCCATGCTTTATATGCTGGTTTCCCTTTGCCATTTTCAATTCTGTCCAAAAGATTATCCACGGCTCTTTTTTTAGATTCCAGGGCATCTTCATGAGGGGCCATGCGATAACAGGTAATTAAATCTGAATGTTTTGCCAACCGCTTGGAGACATTTCCATGAAGGTCCATGGAAGTTGAAATAAGGGTTTCATTACCGATTACTTTCCTGATTCTCTCAATAAAATCCCCTTCCGGATCATCAAGCCCCTCTACGCTCATGGCACCATGGATATCTAAGAACAAACCATCAAAAGGAGCATCTTTCTCCAACATTCCAAGGGTTTTTACAACCATGGACTCATAAGCTTTGCGAGTTACAATACCTCCGGGAAGTGACCTTCCTCTTAGCGTTGGAATCCATTCGGCCCGATTCCGATTGAGTGAATCCAAATGGAAAAACGGATACATGTCCAGAATTTTTTCCCCTGTCATGGGATGAAAGGCTTCAATATGCGATTTTGCTGGAGAAAAGGTGCTCGATTCTATGGCAATGCCTGCAATAGCGATTTTAGGAAGCTTATTACTTGGATTGTTAGTGTTACAAGATGCCATAAGCAGCATCAAGAGTGCACATTGCAGAAGTTTTTTCATGGGATTCTTATTATACATCACACCTTGTGAAGGCATCTTTGAGAGCAGCAATTTTATCGTCCCAAGTGGCAATAAATTCCTGAGCTACGTAGCCTATGTATCCGGTTTCTAAGATAGCTTTCATGATGGCTGGATAATACAGCTCTTGGGTTTCATCAATTTCATTTCGGCCAGGGACACCTGCGGTGTGATAATGTCCAAAGTAAGGATGGTAGTTTTGAATACTTCGAATGATATCGCCCTCTTGGATTTGCATGTGGTAAATGTCGAAAAGTAATTTAAAGTTGTCGCTCCCCAAACGTTTACAAAGTTCCACCCCCCAAAGGGAACTATCACACATATAGTCAGGATGGTTCACTTGATTGAACAATTCCATCTGAATTACAACACCGTGCTTTTCTGCCAGTGGCATAATTTTGGAAAGTCCATCCACACAATTTTGAAGTCCAACATAGTCGTTGATTCCTCTTCGATTGCCACTAAAACATATAAGATTGGTATAGCCAGCTTCGGCCACTTGAGGTATAATATTGGTGTAATTTTCAATAAGCTGTGCATGATATTTTGGATCATTCCATCCCTCTGTCAAGCTTATTTCCGCCCCATTGCACATGGAGCAATGGATGTCATATTTTTTAAGTAAAGGCCAATCTTTGGGACCGATTAAATCAATGGCTTTAATTCCCAATCCATTTAATACCTTAAGAAACTCTTCCAAAGGCAAATGATCAAAACACCATTGGCATACACTATGGTTGACATTGTTCTTCAACTTAAAATCTTTGTACAATTGACTTTGTGCTAAGGATGAGCTGGTTACCATACCTGCGGAACCGATGGTGGCCGTGGCAATGAAATTTCTTCTCTTCATGTTGAGGTGTATATCCCTAGAAAGATAGTATTTTAGAAATACAAATGGAAATTCGACCCGATAAAGAAAAATTACTTGAACTGGCACATTATAAAATGCCATTTGGTAAATATAAAGACCGCTATTTGGTCGATTTGCCTTTGGCTTATTTAGTGTGGTTCAGGCAGAAGGGATGGCCAAAGGGAAAACTAGGGGAACACCTTACCACTATTTTGGATATCAAGGATAATGGGCTAGAGCCTTTAATTCGAAAAATCCGAAAAGAATTTCCACGGGAATAATCCAGTTTCCGGTTGCAATTTGTACCTTTACACCCCGTATTGAAATCCCAAATATGTCACAGACAAAGTACATTTTCGTTACGGGCGGAGTTACTTCTTCCTTAGGAAAAGGAATTATAGCAGCTTCTTTGGCCAAATTACTTCAAGCCAGAGGATACCGAACCACCATACAGAAACTAGATCCATATATCAATGTAGATCCCGGAACTTTAAATCCATATGAGCACGGTGAATGCTACGTGACCCATGATGGCGCTGAGACCGATTTGGATTTAGGACATTACGAACGATTCCTTAACGTTAGAACCTCGCAGGCGAACAATGTAACTACAGGTAGAATCTACCAAAGTGTTATTGAAAAGGAACGAAAAGGAGAATTTCTGGGTAAGACGGTACAGGTTGTGCCACATATTACCAATGAAATCAAACAACGAGTCCAGATTTTAGGAAAAAGTGGTGATTATGATATTGTAATCACTGAGATTGGAGGAACCGTAGGTGATATTGAATCACTACCGTACATTGAGGCTGTTAGACAATTGCTTTGGGAATTGGGCGATAATAATGGTATAGTTGTTCACTTGACTTTGGTTCCATTTCTTTCAGCTGCTGGTGAATTGAAAACAAAGCCAACTCAACACTCTGTTAAGACTTTGATGGAGAGTGGAATAAAGGCAGATATTTTGGTATGTCGAACAGAGCATGAAATTTCCGATGATATCAAGAAAAAGCTGGCACTTTTCTGTAATGTAAGACAAGAAGCAGTTATTCAATCCATAGATGCATCCACGATTTATGACGTTCCTGTGTTGATGCAGCAAGAAGGTTTGGACAAGGTGGCCCTTGAAAAGTTGGCCCTTCCAAGCGATTCAGAGCCCAATCTTGAGCAATGGAATCAGTTCTTGAATAAACATAAGAATCCAAAACACCAAGTTACCATTGGTTTAATAGGAAAGTATGTTGAGCTTCAAGATTCCTATAAATCCATTTTAGAATCCTTTATACATGCCGGAGCGGCAAACGAGGTGAAGGTTGAGGTGCGTTCCATTCATTCTGAACATTTATCCGCTGATAACATTGCCCAAAAATTAATGGGTTTGGATGGAGTACTGGTAGCCCCTGGTTTTGGTGAACGCGGTATTGAAGGAAAGATAAAGGCAGTTCAATATGCCCGCGAAAACCATATTCCTTTCTTAGGAATTTGTTTGGGAATGCAAATGGCGGTTATCGAATTTGCAAGAAATGTTTTGGGCTTGGATGGCGCGAATAGTACCGAAATGGACGGAAGCACAACGCATCCTGTAATTTCCTTAATGGAAGAACAGAAATTGGTCACTGACTTGGGAGGCACTATGCGTCTTGGTGCTTGGGATTGTACCCTGAAGGAAGATACTTTGGTCCACGAAGCATACGGAGATACTGAAATTTCGGAACGTCATAGACATCGTTTTGAGTTTAATAACGAATACAAAGACCAAATGGAAGAAGCTGGTTTGGTTGCAACAGGTCTGAATCCGAAAACGGGATTGGTCGAAGTGATAGAGATTCCATCACACCCATGGTTTGTTGGTGTACAATACCACCCAGAATATCGCAGCACTGTGGCTAATCCTCATCCATTGTTTGTTGGTTTTGTAAAGGCAGTTTTAGCGCAAAAACAGCAACAAACTAATGCCAGTTTGGCATAAACTGCGGTTTTGGACATATATTTGCCACCTGAAAAAGCAGATAAAGATTTTCACTAAATAACTTTCATGGAAGAAAAGAAGCTGGATATCAATTCCATTATAGGATTTGTATTGATTTTTGGAATACTAGTTTTTATGTTTTACCAAAATCAACCCACCCCAGAAGAATTGGAGGCCCAAAAGGCTGAACAAGCTAAGATTGAAGCCGAGGCCAAAGCGGCAGAGGTGAAGGTAGAACAGGTAGTTGAAGAAAATAATACACCTACTCCAGTCAATTTGCAAGATTCGGTTGCTGTTGCTGAATATAAAAGTTCAGTTGGGGCATTTGGTTTTACTACGGCATCTGAAGGAACAACAGTATTGGAGAACGAAGTACTCTATCTGGAAGTGGCCAATAAAGGAGGACAGATCGTTGAAGCAAGAATGAAGAATTTTGTCACCTATGACTCTATACCTGTTTATCTTATAAAGGATGCGAATGCTAATTTTGGCATTAATTTTTCAACTTCAGACAATAGGGTCCTCAATACCAAAGAATTGTTTTTTGAACCATCGCTTACCAAGAGTGGTGATAATCAAGTGCTTTCTATGAAAGCAAAAGTCGATAACAATCGTTTTTTGGAGTATCGATATGAAATGAAACCTGATGAGTATTTGGTGGATTTTAATGTTCGTTCACAAGGGTTGAATGGGATTGTCAATTCAAGTCGACCTATTGATTTACAATGGAACTTAAAAGGTATTCGCCATGACAAAAGTGTACAGTATGAAAACCGTTACACAGAGGTCATGTACAATTATGAAGATGGGAAAATAGATTATCTGTCCGCTTCTTCCAGTGAGGATGAAGAAACCGAAACAGATGTGCGTTGGCTTTCATATAAACAGCATTTCTTCACTTCGATTTTGGCAACTAAAAAGAACTTTAAAACCGCCGACCTTCGTTCTGAAAATTTGGTCGAGGAAGAAAATAAGGATATCGCTTTTACCAAGAACTTCGGTGCTTCTATTCCGCTATCACTAGAAGGAGGGGAGTTTTCCGAGAGCCTGAATTGGTATTATGGCCCTACAGATATCAAAGTATTAAGTCAATATGAGGAGTATAAACTGGAGGACACTATATATTTTGGATGGGGAATCTTCGGCTGGATCAATAGATACGTGTTTACACCATTCTATAGTTTCTTGAGTTCCTTCTTACCTTTCGGTATCGCTATTGTTGTAATGACCATTTTGGTTCGATTGGCACTTTCACCTGTTACGTATAAATCATACTTGTCTCAAGCTAAAATGAAAGTTTTAAAGCCAGAGATTACAGAGATTAACGAAAAGTATAAGGACAATGCCATGAAGAAACAGCAGGAGACCATGAAGTTGTATGGTAAAGCTGGGGTGAGTCCAATGAGTGGATGTGTGCCGGCTTTGATGCAGTTACCTATTTTCTATGCGCTCTTTATGTTCTTCCCAACCTCTTTTGCTTTGCGTCAGAAATCGTTTTTATGGGCGGAAGATTTATCATCTTATGATACTATTTTCAATCTTCCATTTTCAATTCCATTTTATGGAGACCATGTAAGTTTATTTCCAATTTTGGCATCTGTAGCCATTTTCTTTTATATGACTTTGACTACAGGACAGACCATGCAGATGCAACAACAGCCTGGTATGCCCAATATGAAATTCATCATGTACCTTTCTCCATTGATGATGTTGTTCTTCTTTAACAACTATGCCAGTGGATTGAGTTTGTATTATTTCATTTCCAATTTGATTACCATCTTTATCATGTTGGCCATCAAAAAATACATTTTGAACGAGGATAAAATTCATGCACAGATTCAAGAGAACAAGAAAAAGCCTAAAAAGGAGAATAAGTTCCAAAAGAAAATGCGTGAGATGATGGAACAAGCCGAGGAACAAAAAAAGACTGGTAGAAGATAAACCTGATTCCTAAAAGACAAAAACTCCCCCATGAAATGTGGGGGAGCTTTCACCATTGATAGGTGTAGTTTGGAAAGATTTGGGACTTCAAATATGCCACATAAATCTGCCCAAAAAAATTAATAGTTGTCAAAGCCCCCTTTTTTGTATGGTAAAGAGACCACTTTTGATGTGACATCGATAAACGGTAAACCCTTATAGATAAAGGAACTCCCTTAATTAATATTAAGGGAGTTGTTTTGTAATATTTGACTTACAAACTCAGTGTTTAATGACACTGATATTTAGTGAAGCGCATCCAATACTTCTTGAGGTAATAGCACTTTGTCGATAATGTGAACTATACCGTTACTTGCCTCGTTATCCGGACCATCGACTTTTGCATCAACATGGGTTTTGTCTCTAATAAATACACCGTGATTGATGATGGCAAAAAGGGATTCTCCTTGAACCGTATGCAGTTCTTGATGGTTGTATAGGTCTCCAGATGCAACTGCTGCACCGGCCACCACATGATACGTAAGGATTTTTGCTAGAAGCGCTTTTTCTTCTACGGTGTCAAAATCTTCCAAGCTATTATATTGGCTTCCAAGCGCGTGGAGCAAATCGATAAAAGCTTGATTTGTTGGAGCGAAAACGGTAAAAGGCCCATCCCCACTTAACACGTCAACCAAGCCAGCATCTGCCTGAATCAAGGCATCAACCAGTAGACTTAAATCATCAACAGATTGCGCCAACTCCACAATGTTTGGAGTAGGAGGGTAAAGGATATCTAGGACTTCCTGAGGCAATAATACTTTATTGATTACATGTACCACACCGTTACTGGCCTCCACATTAGGTAGGACTACTGTTGCATTGTCATCTGTGGCATCTTCTACGTGGACAGTGCCATTTTTGATATTGATTCCAACTGACTCTCCCTGTACTGTTGGAATTTGTTGACCATTGGATAAATCGGTAGAAAAAGCAGCTGTTCCTGCAACGACATGATAGGTAAGTACTTTTATCAATATGTCAATTTCTTCATCTGTATCAAAATCGCTTAAGCTGTGGAAACCTAATACTCCCAATAAATCTTCAAATGCTTTGTTGGTCGGTGCAAAAACGGTAAATGGTCCGTCGCCGCTCAAAGTTTCTACAAGACCTGCATTTGCAGTTTGTAAAGCTTCAACCAATAGACTTAGGTCGTCAGTTTCAATAGCGATTTCTACGATATTCTTTAACTGCAATGAAGCCACAAAGTCTATTGCGGATTGAGGCAATAAGACTTTGTTGATTACATGAACCACTCCATTGCTGGCCCCAACATTTGGAAGAACAACTTTAGCATTGTCATCAGAAGCATCAACGATGTAAACGTGTCCATCTTTTAGGCTGATGCCAACATTGTCACCTTGAACCGTGGCAATGTGTTGTCCATCAGATAAATCCGTTGAGAAAGCAGCTGTTCCTGAAACCACGTGATAGGTCAAGATGTCAACCAAAAGGTCTAATTCTTCTTGTGTATCGAAGTCAGACAGACTGTTGTAGTCATCTCCTAGCACCTCTAAAAGTGCACCAAAAGCTTCGTTGGTTGGTGCAAAAACGGTGAATGGTCCATCACCGCTAAGCGTTTCAACAAGTCCAGCGTTGGCTGCTTGCAATGCTTCAACCAATAAGCTTAGGTCATCAGTCTCAATTGCGATTTCAACAATGGTCTTTAACTGCAATGAAGCCACAAAATCAACAGCAGATTGAGGTAACAAAACTTTGTTGATTACATGCACAACTCCGTTGCTTGCCTTTACATTGGGAAGGACAACTTTTGCATTTTCATCGGAGGCGTCAACGATATGAACATATCCATCCTTTATATTAATTCCAACATTATCACCTTGAACGGTAGCGATGTGTTGTCCATCAGATAAATCCGTTGAGAAGGCGGCTGTACCCGCAACCACATGATAGGTCAAGATATCTACCAAAAGGTCAATTTCCTCTTGAGTATCAAAGTCGGAAAGACTATTATAATCATCTCCCAATGCATCCAATAAAGCTATAAAAGCTTCGTTGGTAGGCGCGAAAACCGTAAATGGACCATCACCGCTAAGTGTTTCAACAAGTCCAGCGTTGGCTGCTTGCAATGCTTCAACCAAGACACTTAGGTCTTCTGTTTCGATGGCTATTTCTACGATGTTCTTTAATTGTAAAGAAGCTACAAAGTCAATAGCTGCTTGTGGCAATAATACCTTGTCAATAGTGTGGGCCACTCCATTTGTTGCCATAATGTCCGTACCAGTAATATTGACGTTGGTATCCGAAGCATCTCCAATAACAAAAGCTCCACTTTCCTCAATAACAGTTATTGAATTATCTGTAAGAGCAGTTCCAACTTCACCAGCTGCCAAATCAGCTTCTAGGACCTGTGCTGGAATAACATGGTACAACAATATACTTTTTAGAAGCTCAATTTCTTCGGCTGTATCAAAATCTTCTAAGCTCATGTAATCATTGCCAAGGGCCATAAGAAGTGCTTCAAATGCATCATCTGTAGGTGCGAAAACAGTGAAAGGTCCATCACTATTTAAAGTATCTACCAAGTCAGCCTTGATTACAGCTGCTTCGAGAAGTGATAAAGCTTCGGTTTGAACAACGATATCTACCAAAGTACCGGGTCCGTTGAGCGCATCGATTATAGCCTGTGGTAATAAAACTTTGTTGATGACATGTACAATGCCATTTGAAGTATTTACATCTGGAAGAACAACTTCAGCATCCATGTCAGTTGCATCATCGATAAAGACACCACCATCCAGATTGATGGTAACTTCTTCACCTTGTACTGTGGCAATAGCCTGTCCATCGGAAAGGTCGGTGGATGCTGCAGCAGTGCCGGCCACTACGTGATATTGAAGAATAGTTGCCAGGATAGCTCTTTCTTCATCCGTATCAAAATCATCCAAAGAGTCAAAACCTTCAAGACTTTCAAGCAAGGCTGTGAAAGCGTCGTTCGTTGGAGCAAAAACAGTGAAAGGACCATTTCCGCTTAAAGTTCCAACCAAATCAGAATTTTCATTTTCGTCCGCTTTGAGTAAGGCGGCTACTAGAGAGCTTAAGGCATCGGTTGCTTGAGCGGTTTCAACAATGTTGCTTTCTGTCTCGGAAGATCTGTTGATTTCTTGGTCATCATCCTTATCACATGCTGTGAATAGTGACAATGAAAATAAAATCATGAGGAGATAACTCCTTAGGTGTAGGGTTGTTTTCATTTCAAAAGTGTTTAAAGGTTATAATTAATTGTTGAGGTAAAGAGGGGCATTTTAGTGCCCCTCTTTTAAGAATTTAATTTGTTGTATCTGGAATTAGAACTGCATCCAAAACATGGATTACTCCATTTACAGCTTGAACGTCAACAGCATCTATTCCAATTCCTGTATTGCCTGATCCATCAGTTACGTCGGCAATATTTCCATTAGTACCCGGTAAGGTTATAGTAAATGTGTCACCTTCCAAAGTAGCTGGGGTAACAGTGTCTCCATTTGGTGTAAGGTCACCTGAGCGTATGTTAGCTGCGGCAATTACATGATGTTGCAGTACGCTGGTCAATAGACCTTCCTCAATATCATCAACCGTGGTCCAATCCATATTGCTGTCAAGCAAAGCTTGGAAAGCCATGTTTGTTGGAGCGAATACGGTGAATGGATCACTTCCGGCACCATCTTGAGCAGAAAGTACGCTTACGAAATCTGTAGCGGGTGTTGCGGTGGTGAGCGCTTCAACTAAAGATGCAAAAGTCGGGTCTGCTGTTGCAAAGGTTACTACCGTTGGTAAATCGATTACAGCATCTACAGCGTGTATCACTCCATTTGTTGCCACAATATCGGCTATGGCCACATTACTTACGCCATTTAAGGTAACACCGTCGTCAGTATTGATATATAAACTTAAGTTTTCATCAGTATCGAATTCTGCTGCTGTGTTGACATACGAATTGCTAAGACCAGAAGAAAATGCAGCGGCTCCAACAACAACATGGTTGGAAAGGATATCGTTCAAATCGTTTCCACTTGGATTGGTAAATGCATCAAAGGCAGCATTAACAGGTGCGAAAACTGTGAAGCTTTCTGCTTCATCGGATAATAAATCTGTGAAAGTCATATTTCCACCATCTGTTAGGGCACTTACTAGAGATGTAAGTCCTGGATTGGCAACAGCATGATCTACAATATTTGGTAAATCAATTACAGCGTCTACGACGTGGACCACCCCATTCAATGCTTTTACATCAGCCATATCTACTGAAGAAACATTGTTGAAGGTTACCCCATCTGATGTATCAAAGAAAATACTCATATTCTGATCTCCAGCTCCAGTGGCCAATGTGTTTGAGTATCCGGAACCGAGAGCTTCCAAATCTGCTTGGAATAGAGCACCATTAATAACATGGTTTAGCAGTACATTGGTCAACACATCAACTGGAATATCACCCAAACTTGCACCATTCAAAAAGGTGTCGAATGCGGCATCCGTAGGAGCCAAAACAGTGAAAGGCCCATCTCCGCGAAGTACATTCGGCAAATCTCCATTTGCAGCTACAAGGGCAGCTACCAAACTTTCCAAATTTTCATTACCAATTGCCAAATCGGTAATGGGTACCAAAATGATATCCGCTAATTCGTCAAGAATAGCCTGAGGAAGCAAAACCTTATTAATGATGTGAACCACACCGTTTGTAGTCTCAACATTTGCTGTAGTGACTTCTGCGCTAACATCCGTAGCATCAGATATGAATACCCCACCTTGGGTTGATACGGTAAGGGTTGTGCCCTGAAGCGTAGCAAGGGTTTGACCATCGCTTAAATCCGTAGATTGAGCAGCAGCACCTACAATAACGTGGTATGTAAGGATAGTTGCCAATAAATTCTGAAGTTCCTCAGTGTTGAAATCATCCAATGAGTCAAAACCATCCAGCTGGGCAAAAAGATCATTAAAAGCAGCATTGGTAGGTGCAAATACCGTGAAAGGCCCATCCCCACTTAAAGCACTAACTAGATCATTGCTGGCGCTTTCATCAGCTTTTTGAAGGGCACTTACCAAGCTGCTAAGGTCTGCAGTTGCTAGTGCGGTTTCTACAATATTACTACCCTCGGGAGGGTTAATTACCACTCCATTATCATCGTTTGAACATGACGATAGAATGAATGTTGCACAAAAAAATGCGATTTGGGACAGTCTAACTAGTGCTTTCATGAGATTGTTTTTAAGAAAATTAATTGTTTAATGTTTGAAAGATATAGTTAAACATAAAAGGTTGCTTTTGTTTAATGTTTTTTGTGAAAAATTTAACAAAATGAATTCTAGGATATCAAACATTAAATGAAAATCCTTTGATTTTAAGTAATTGTAGGGTTCTTTGCTTCGAATTCAATACTTATTCCGTTTACAATACTTGTTATTACTAAGAATTTTATTGTTTAAGTAAATTGTTTATAATTAAAACATAATGCATTAAAACTATTTCTAGGAGTGAAGATTTTTTGCTATCAATCATGGTTTTAAAAGTGTTCAGAAAAGAGCTATTAGTGAAAAGATCACTGTAAGCTTGAATTAAGACGAAGTTGATAATGGTCACTCATGATTACTAACGACTCTTTTGTATTTTTGCACATTGAACGAGTAAGATGAAAAAGGTTGTTATTGGACTTTCGGGAGGTGTGGATTCTAGCGTTGCAGCATATTTACTAAAAGAACAGGGATATGAAGTAATCGGTCTCTTTATGAAAAATTGGCACGACGATTCGGTCATCATTTCCGAAGAGTGCCCATGGGTCGAGGATAGTAACGATGCACTTATTGTTGCTGAGAAGTTGGGTATACCATTTCAAACTGTTGATTTAAGCGCAGAATATAAAGAGCGTATTGTTGATTATATGTTCAATGAATATGAGCGAGGTCGAACCCCAAACCCCGATGTGCTCTGTAATCGGGAGATAAAATTTGATGTCTTTCTTAAAATCGCATTACAATTAGGAGCAGATTATGTGGCAACAGGGCATTATTGCAGAAAGGGGACAATTAGAAATGAAGATGGTAGTGAAACCTATCAGCTGCTGTCAGGGAAGGACCCAAATAAGGATCAATCCTATTTTCTATGTCAACTTTCCCAAGAGCAGTTGTCTAAAACATTGTTTCCGATAGGAGAACTTCTTAAACCGGAGGTAAGAAAGATTGCAGCTGAAAACAATCTGATTACCGCGGATAAAAAAGATTCCCAAGGATTATGCTTTATTGGTAAAGTACATTTACCTGATTTTTTACAACAAAAATTAAAACCAAAAAAGGGTGTCATTGTTGAAGTACCGAATAATGCCCAACAATTTCTGTTAACAACACCGGAGTTTAAAACCAAATCCGAAGAATTGGCTTTTTATGCTGAAAAACCGGAATATTCTTTGGAAGATGGAAAGGTAGTGGGAGAGCACCAAGGAGCACATTATTTCACCAAAGGACAGCGAAAGGGATTAAATGTGGGTGGAACTAAAGAACCATTGTTTGTAATAGATACCGATGTTGAGAAAAACATTATCTATACAGGTCAGGGAAAATCACATCCAGGGTTATTACGGAATACCTTATTCGTAAACAATGATGAATTGCATTGGGTACGGCAAGATTTGGCTTTGAAAACAGGAGAAACGATGGATGTAATGGCACGGATTCGATATAGACAGCCTTTGCAGATTGCTACATTACATAAAGCTGACCATGGTCTTTATGTAGATTTTAAGGAAAAGCAATCTGCAATTACAGAAGGTCAATTTGTTGCATGGTACCAAGGAGACGAATTAATCGGATCTGGAGTGATTTCATAATATGGATGAAAATAGGATTACACAACTTTTCGGAATAGAACACCCCATAATCCAAGGTGGAATGATTTGGACCAGTGGCTGGCGATTGGCCTCGGCAGTTTCCAATGCAGGAGGATTGGGACTATTAGGAGCCGGAAGCATGTATCCCGATGTCCTTCAAGAACACATAGACAAATGTAAAAAGGCAACGAACAAACCTTTTGGTGTGAACATCCCGATGCTCTATCCCAATATCGAGGAGTTGATGGATATTATCGTTGCAAATGGAATCAAAATTGTTTTCACTTCTGCAGGGAACCCCAAAACTTGGACCGAGTTTTTACAAAAAAATGGTATTACGGTGGTTCATGTGGTCAGTAGCGTCAAATTTGCTCTAAAGGCACAGGAGGCAGGAGTGGATGCCATTGTGGCAGAAGGCTTTGAAGCAGGAGGTCATAACGGAAGGGATGAGACTACAACAATGGTTTTGATTCCATCCGTGAAAGAAAAAATCAATATTCCTTTGGTTGCTGCGGGTGGAATAGCCACTGGCAAGGCTATGTTGGCAGCGATGATTTTAGGCGCCGATGGAGTTCAGGTGGGAAGCAGGTTTGCAGCCAGTATAGAGGGTTCATCCCATGATTTGTTTAAAGAGCAGATTGTTTTAGCAAAGGAGGGTGATACGCAATTAACGCTTAAAGAGTTGGCACCTGTTAGACTGTTGAAGAACAAATTCTACAATGATGTACAAAACGCATATGCAAAAGGAGCTTCCGTCGAGGACCTAAAAATTCTTTTGGGAAGAGCAAGAGCCAAAAAGGGTATGTTTGAAGGGGACTTGGAGGAAGGTGAACTTGAAATAGGTCAAGTATCTGGATTAATCCATGATATAAAATCAGCCGAAGAAATTATCAACGATATGATTGAAGAATTTGGTCGGATAAAGAATACACTTAATCGACTGTGAAACAGCGCATAACGGAATTTTGCTACATTTAGCCGACAACATGAGAACACTACTATCAACCTTCCTGGTCCTTATGATCGGTACGCAACTATTTGCTCAAATAGAGCGAGATAAAGCGCTTCATTATTTGGGAGGCAATCTTTTTGGTTTGGTCGGAGCTGGAGTGGCAAAACAAATTTCCGATGGAAATCGAGCGTGGACCTTTGTTGGTGCTGTTGCCGGTGGCGCGTTGATAGGCCTTGGAAAAGAAGCAGTTGATTCCGGTCAAGAAGGGAACCAATGGGATAATGATGATTTGGTGGCGACAATACTTGGTGGTGTCACTGTAGGTGTGACCATTGAAATATTTTCTAAAAAACGCAACAAAAAGAAACCTATGGGGAGCCTTACCACCCAACGTTTGGATTGGAAGGACTTTTCAATAACATCTGGTCCTAACGCAGTACTTACCTTGAGTACAGAGCTTCCTGATTTAACTACCTCAATGAGGTATACCTTTAATCCTTAGAGAAGTCCTCTAGCTTTAATTTCAAGATATTTGTTAATGGTGTTTATGGTCAAATCCTTCGGTTTGGTCAGAATCGTTTGTATACCATATTTCCGAAGTTCGTTCACGATAAGCTTTTTCTCATAAATGAATTTTTCAGCTATGGTCTGTTCAAAAATTTGATGAACTGTTTTAGCATTTTTATCGGCAAACTCATTCAATTCCGTATTCTCAAAAAAGATGACGACCAATAAATGCTGTTTTGCAATGGCCTGTAAATAGGGAAGCTGTCTGTGAAGGGCATCCAATGTCTCAAAATTGGTGTAAAGCAATAACAGACTCCGTTGGTTAAGATTCCGCTTTACATCGATATACAATCTGCTGTAATCACTTTCTATAAAGTTGGTTTCCAGATTATACAATGTTTCGAGAATAAGGTTCATCTGGGAACTCCGGCGTTCCGCCACCACTCGATTTTCAATTTTATCACTAAACGAAAACATTCCTGCCTTGTCATGCTTTTTTAGGGCAATATTACTGATGACCAAAGTTGCATTTATAGCATAATCCAAAAGACTCAACTCATTGAAGGGCATCTTCATTACCCTTCCTTTGTCGATGACCGAGTATACGGGTTGGGATTTTTCATCTTGATATTGATTGACCATCAACTGGTTTTTCTTGGCAGTGGCTTTCCAGTTTATGTTTCGGATATCATCTCCCTGAACATATTCTTTAATTTGCTCAAACTCCATGGTATGTCCAATCCGTCTGATTTTTTTCAGTCCATATTCGTGCAGTCGATTGGTAAAAGCGATTAAGTCGTACTTCTGAAGTTGAAGAAAAGATGGGTATACAGGTACTTCCTGTGATTGGTCAAATGTGTATCTTCTTGAAAGAAAACCAATTGGGGAAATTGCAAAAACGTTGACACTTCCGAAGGAATAGACACCACGCTCGGTCGGTCTGAGTTGATAATCATATCTTTTAGTGCCTCCACTTACGAGTTTACTTTCCAGACCAAAATCCCGTTTCTGAAATTGAAATGGAATTTCATCAATGATTTTTATTTGGGCTTGAAACAAATAAGTGTTTGAAATCTCCAGTTGAATCGGATTTTCATCTCCATTTGAAAACTTATCGGGAAGAATTCTACTTCCTGCTAAGTTTCCTTTGGAGGCAAACAACAGTAAGAAATCAATAATCAAGAAGAGTACAAAAACATAAAATAAAACTTTAATCGCGCCATAAATATCATTGTAAATAAATGATAGCAAAAAGCCCACAATAATGGCGACCAACGAAACAAAAAATCGCTTCTGAAAAAAGGTATGTTTAAATAATCTTTTCAAGGGTTATCTATCTCGGGATTTCAATACTTTCAACAATCTGCTTTACAACTTGTTCAGATGTCAAGCCTTCCATTTCTCGTTCTGGAGTTAGAATGATTCTATGTCCTAATATTGGACCCGCCACTTTTTTAATATCGTCTGGAGTAATAAAATCCCGACCGTTTATGGCTGCCAAGGCCTTGGAAGCATCCATTATGGCAATAGAGGCCCTTGGAGAAGCACCAAGATAAAGATTGGCATTGCTACGTGTATTGTCCACAATAGCGGCTATATACTTTAGCAGATTTTGCTCAACAATGACCTCTTTAATGGTGTCCTGGTATTCAGCAATTTGTTTAGCGGACAGAATACTATTAATCAGATCTTCCGCTTCGGTGTTTTTTTGTTCGTGCTTGCTCTCCAATATTTGGATTTCCTCTTCTAAACTTGGGTATTGTACATTGATTTTAAAAAGAAAACGGTCCAGTTGTGCCTCTGGGAGACGGTACGTTCCCTCTTGTTCAACTGGGTTTTGTGTGGCAAAGACCAAAAAGGGTGGTTGCATGGCATATTCAGTCCCATCCATGGTAATTTGACGTTCGGCCATAGCTTCGAACAAAGCTGCCTGGGTCTTTGCAGGAGCTCGATTTATTTCATCAATCAGAATAATGTTTGAAAACAAAGGACCTTTCTTAAACTCAAACTCAGAAGTTTTTACATTAAAAATGGAGGTGCCCAAAATGTCACTTGGCATCAGGTCAGGGGTAAACTGTATACGACTGAACTCTACATTCATGGTCTTCGCCAGCAGCTTTGCAGTTACTGTTTTGGCAACTCCCGGTACTCCTTCTATTAATGAATGGCCATTGGCCAAAATTGAGATAATCAACAGTTCAATCATATCTTGTTGACCAATGATGACTTTTCCCAGCTCTGACTTTATTTGTGAAACAGCCTCCTGTAATTTGGTAAGATCTACTCTTTGGTTAAACTTCAGGGCATCTCCTTGTGGTTCTTTTTCTTCCATCTGTTATTGCTTAAATGCGGTTATTTTTTTGTTGAGTTCAATACTCTCCTGTTCGGTATGTGATTTTTTGTTTTTTAAATGGATGATATATTCCATTAGTTCCTTTGTTCTTTTGGGTTCTTTACCAGCTTTCGCCGCTAAAACCTGAATGGTTTTTTCGTTCAATTGGCTGGTATCCATAAGGTATCTATTCCGAATATACGCCAGAAAATAGTTGATTTTTTTATGGTTCAAATCTGTAAAATCCTTGTTTTGATGGTAAAGAGAACCCACGGCTTGAGCAAACTCCACCGAAGAATTTTTTAAAGGCTCTATTACAGGTATAATGCGCTGTTCTCGTTTGGCTTTAAAGAAAACAAAAAGCAAGAGTCCTAACATAGTTAGGTAATAGGCCCATTTAAGAGCTGTTTGGTTTAAAACAAATCGCATGGGCGAATTTATTACAACTCGACCTGCTTTTTTGTAGTTGTCCCAGTAAAGAACATCTTGATTCTCTAGATATGACAATGTATGAGATACATAATCCTGATTTCCTTTGAGCATATAATAATTTGAATAGGCCACGGGAGTAGTATTCAAAATAAAATAACCATCTCCAAATTTTGTCTTTATGAAGTTGGGTTTGGTAACTTTTTGAGAAGGTTTGTCATCAATGAAATTATCGACCGTATATGATATGTGTCCTAAAATGGTAGTGTTGGTTGAGTCTACACTTGTAAAGTGGGAATTGAAATTGCCTCGCGACAGCTCATATTTTTGGTCACGGATTTCATTGTTTGTAAATTTTAAAATACTGCTTCCTTCTTCAACACTATAGTCAGAACCAATTTCAACATTTAATGTATCTGATAATTGCCATCCAAAACCGGTAGCAGCAATAAAAACTGTATTTCCCTCGGATACATAATCCAAAATTTGATTGGTTTCCTGTTCATCTAGGTCGACATAATCATTTATGAAAATGTAATTGGAGGTCCGGGAGTCGCCTTTATTGACCAATGCATCATAAACACTTTCTTCAACAGTTTTAATCTCACTTTTGTCAAACATTGTGGATAGCTCGTTGTAAAGCACATAACACCCGAACGGAATTTTATCTACGGCCGTATAAGATGGTCTCCAGTTGATGGGCTTGGGCCGTACAATTTCAGTAACTATGATTCCAAGGACCACAAGGGAGAAAATCGTAATAACTATTTTAGATCGCTTGTCCATGGATTAGTTAATCAGATTATTTAGGGTTGCAAAACGAGAACTGGTTTTGGAATAACCCGTTTCATCAATGTATTGTTCTCCATACCAAATGTACTCGTACAGGTACGATGCTTTTTGAAACTCGGTCTGCAGTTTGACTTCACCAATTTCCTTTTGATAGTCTAGATTGGTTTTTTCAAAATGCCATTCAATAATCTCTTTTTGAGACAATAGCTTTAAAATTTTTAGGAACTGATAACGAACGGCGAGCCTGTAATCCTTGTTCTCAAGAGCTAAGGCCATCAAAGCGTCTAGGTCCACCGTTTCAATATGTTGCTCAGCAAAGTCAACGTCTACAATGGGCTTGGCTTTTTTTGTGAAGATGGCATTGAACTTTTCATTAACGAATATTCGAATCAGAATAAATATGACCAGAAGTCCCATCAAGCCATAAATAATATATTCCAAAATCACCAAGGTTTGAGGTGAAATATCAACTCCAAAAGCACTGCCCAATGATTCTAAAAGCCATTTAAGAAACCGTGCCAATAGGTTTAGCGATTCACCTGTCTTTACCTCATAATTGAATTCGTCACCAGTATATTTTTTGCTCAAATCCTCATCCAGAATGCGGTCTTGCAGCAGGGATTCTTGGTCAACGGGTATTGCAATAGAATCGTTTTGACCAAACGCTATCGTGATACATAAAAGAAAGAATAAAGTAATGCTATGTTTTATCACTAGTTGGACTGTCCTATTTGATCAATTTTACTTCTTGTGTTAATGTTATAGGTTTTCTCGTGAAGGGCATAAAAGAGAATACCATTCACAAATTGGGAAAGACATTGGGCATATACCATCAAAATCAATACTAAACAGCCACCCAAGGTATAGACAATAGTTGATACCACAGAACCTCCCTCAGTGGCGCCACTCTGCACATCATGGAAGACATAAATTCCGATGATTACTGATGGAATTATCAAAATGATAAAAAACAAAAGCCCGTTTAGTAATCCTAAAATGAAATTCACACCAACGGATTTCCAAAAGCTTTTAGTGACCAAATTCCATCCTTCGCCAAAAGCGTCTGTCACACCTTTATTTTCGCTCATCATACTGAAAAAGGAAACTCCTATCCAGGCGGTGATAAAAAATTGGACGATGTATTGTGCAAACATTCCCAATAATGGAATAAAGGCAAAGATTATGGCCGCAATCATAAAGACAAGATAAATCGGAATCAACAGCAAAATGAAAAGTAATGTATTTCCCAATTTACTTTTGGTCAATTCCCAAACCTCTTTCTTATCGAAGGGCATACCTTTTTGTTCATCATATTTTACCAAATAGGATGAGCTGAGGCTAAAGTTGAGACCGGCAACTAGTAGAAAGATTATGATAAACAAAATACTCCCGGCTGCAATGTAAATCCAATAGGTATCTTCATTAGTCGGGGCAGGACCAGTACCAAAAAAGTTGCCCTCTGCAGCGATAAGACCGATGAAACCAGACACCAATAAATAGCTGGTGATGAGCAGGCCTACCAGAAACACGCCATTATAGCTCAAGAAAACATTGGTGAATTTCTTGATGTTCTGTTTTAAAAAGTCAAAATAGACAGTAAGGATGTCACCAAAATCGCGGTTTATCCTCAGTTCAATGTATTTGTCTTTCATATGATCGGTTAACTTTTATTGGGTATAAGATGTAATAAAAAAGTATCAAGAATAAAGATGTTCCTATAATGGAAAACGCTAGCCAGTTGGGCATATTGGAGTAGCGAGTGATGAAACCTTCAATAAAACCGGCAATAATAAAAAATGGTATGGTGCTAACCACTACTTTAAGACCATCTTTCGCGCCTTTCATAAAGGAAACCCTTCGGGAGAATGTCTTTGGAAATAGGATGCTGTTCCCCATAATAAGTCCGGCACAACCTGCTATAATTATCACAGATATTTCTATGGTTCCATGCAACCAAATCTGTTTATTGGCCTCAAAAAAAACCCCTTTAGTGTAAAAAAAGGTGATAAATGCACCAAGCATTACACCATTACTAAACAAAATATAAGCTGTTCCTATGCTGGTAATTACTCCAAAGGCGAAAGCCAAAAAAGCCACACGTATATTATTTATTGTAATTCCCAAAAAAGTACCTATCTCACTTCCACTTTTATATATGGCCGTGGGTTCACCATTTGCGATGTTGTTCAATGTTTCATTTACATAGGCGTCTCCCAAAATTAAACGTACAAATGAAGAATCGTTCAGTGCCGAAATACTGCCTATGGCCGATGCAACCAAAAAAATAAGAAAAGCGATTCCCAATGTGCTATGATATTGCTTAAAGAATAAAGGAAACTCACGTAGCCAGAAATCAATAATCCTATTTCCCGATTCTTTTTTGTTTTTATAAATTTTTTGATGTGCTTGGGACGCCAAGGAGTTCAGATACAATAAAGTCTTACTTTGATCGTAATACGTTTGTGCATATGCAAGGTCGTTGGTCAACTGAATATAACCATCCACTAAGCTATCCGGGTCAGTATTGGAGCCTAAGGAAAGTGCTTTTTCAAAAGCAATCCATTTTTCCTTATTTTGTTTCACAAAGGCGGCCTCGCGCATAAATAAGAATTCGTTAAGCTAAAATTACGGTTATATGGGTAACCTCCAAATCAATACAACGCAAAATGTCAATCTAGATTATAAAATAGTCAGCATTGGCGAAAGAATCGTTGCATTTTTAATTGATGGTTTCATTCTTTGGATGTATGCGTTTTTGGTCAATATTATTATTGATGCGATGGGATATATTTATGAAGATACCTGGACTCAAAGAGGACTGGCCGCACTTATCTTTTTACCGGCGATGTTTTATTCGCTTTTGATGCATAGCATTTTTAATGGCAGAACAGTGGGAAAAATGTTATTGAAAATGAGAGTGGTCCGATTGGATGGGACCCCGGTCCATTGGAGCAACTATTTGGTGCGATGGATGTTGCGGTTAGTGGACATTTGGATATTTTTGGGGTCTATTGGAATACTGTCCATACTTTTCTCTGAACGAAGACAACGGGTTGGAGATGCTGCGGCCGGAACTGTTGTGATCAGCACAAAGAACAAGACCAAGGTTTCCCACACTATCCTGGAAGAAATCAAGGAAGAATATACACCACAGTTTACAAATGTCACACTATTGACAGATAAAGACGTAAGATTGATAAAAGATACTTTTTTGATTGCACGAAGAAGCAACGATTTTAAAACCCTTACCGCCCTGCGAAGCAAAGTTGAGGGCTTATTAAGTATAAAATCGGATTTGTATGATGTACAATTTCTAGATACCGTTTTAAAAGATTACAATTATTACACCCAAAAAATGTAAATATGTTTTATCAGACCATTGACATATTGGGAACCGTTGCATTTGCTCTTTCCGGAGTGCTTGTAGCCATGGAAAAGCGTTTGGATTTATTTGGGGTATTGATCATTGCTTTTGTAACGGCAATTGGAGGAGGAACCTTACGAGATCTACTTATTGGAAATACCCCAGTTGTTTGGATGCGTGATTTAATTTATGTTACAACGATTTTTATCACTGTGGTTTTTGGGATTCTTTTTGTCAATCAACTAAGATATTTAAGAAAATCATTGTTTTTGTTTGACACGATTGGAATCGGGCTGTACACTATGGTTGGCATCGAAAAAGGCATACAAGCAGGTCTTTCGCCAGTTATGTGTGTGGCATTGGGTACAATGACGGCTAGTTTCGGTGGTGTGCTTAGGGATATTTTGTGTAATGAAATCCCGGTGATTTTTAGAAAGGAAATTTATGCAACCGCCTGTATCGCGGGAGGCTTTAGTTATTTTCTTTTTGTGAAACTGCCCATGCCAGAAGACTACGCCTATATGGCCGCTATAATTTTGGTAATTTCACTACGTATTTTGGCTGTGAAGTTGGACATCCGCCTTCCCAATATTTATAAGAAGAAAGCTTAGTTAGAGTACCTCTGCTTTCAAAATATATACATTTTGCCATGGCCAATCTCCGTCGCCTACTGGGACGTTGTTTATGGCATCTACCACATCCATCCCTTCAATGACCCTTCCGAATGGAGTGTAAGAACCATCTAAATGATAAGAGCCAGGTTTAGTAACCACAATAAAGAACTCATAAGGAGAGGCTAGTTTGTGGGGGTTGTTGCGTTCACTGCTAGGCATAGAAATGGTGCCTCTATGGTGCTTGTGTCCTTTTTTCGCATCAGGGGGAAGTAGATATCGACCAATCAACCTTCTTTTTTTAGAAGTTTCTTTATCATCAGAATTTCCACCTTGGATGATAAAATTCTTTACTACTCTATGGAATTGCGTATTGTCAAAATACCCTTTACGCGTTAAATAAATAAAATTGGCTTTATGGTAGGGTACATTGCCGTACAACTCAACAGTAAAAGTTCCCATACTGGTGGTTAATCGTACCTTGTTTTCTTTCACCTCTTTGGCGTAGTTAAAAAAGAAATCAATGGCATTTTCTTCATTAAGTACAAAAACCTCCTCTTTTTGCTCCTCAACAATTTCTTTTTTCTCCGGAATTGAATCTGTCTGAACAACAGAATCTTCAACTTTCGGATTGCTCTTTTTGGGTGATTCTGCACAAGAGACCAGAAAAAATAATAGTATACTTGTAGTTAAAGTAGCTTGTTTTAAAAACATGGATTTTAAGGAATTTTACCAACAGGTTTTAAAAATAAAAAATCTACCACTACCCGGAGAAGATTCACATCATAAAATGTCACCCGCAATGCGTGTGCAATGGTTGAAATCCAACGAGATTCAGAAAATGAACCCGAAAAGGGCAGGAGTAATGGCTCTTTTTTACCCGGATATGGATTTTAACACGAAGCTACTTCTGATTCTCAGAAAGACTTATAATGGGGTACATTCCAATCAAATTGGATTCCCGGGCGGAAAGGTTGAGCCGAAGGATAATGGATTGTTGGAAACTGCATTACGTGAAACACATGAAGAAGTGGGCGTTGCTCCAGATGCTGTTGAGGTTTTAAAGGAGTTGAGTGAGGTTTACATTCCTCCGAGCAATTTTATGGTTAGTCCCTTTATTGGCATCTATCAACAGCCAAAACCTTTTTTGATTCAGGAGACTGAGGTGGAGGCCTTGGTTGAGGTGTTTTTGAAGGATTTTTTGGACAAGTCGAATCACATCGAAGAAAACCTTACAACTTCCTACGCTAAAAATATTAATGTACCGGCCTATAAATTAAATGGTTATACAGTTTGGGGAGCAACTGCAATGATGTTGAGTGAAATCAAAGAACTATTGGAACAGGTGCTTTAGCTGCTATTTTGTAAATTAGCCCGCAAGGCATACTATATGGGGCTGTTTAAGAAAAATCCTTTCGGACATATTTTGTTTTTAAAACGATGGTTAATTCGCGTTGCGGGTTCTATCACGCATCAGCGTTACAAAGGTTTTAATAAGTTGGAAATCGAAGGATCTCAGATTATTCGGGATTTACCGGATGCCAATGTCCTTTTTGTAAGCAATCACCAGACATATTTTGCAGATGTTGTTGCCATGTTCCATGTATTCAATGCCAGTTTGAAAGGAAGGGATGATAATATTAGAAACTTGGGTTATTTATGGAATCCCAAACTGAATATTTATTATGTGGCTGCCAAGGAGACCATGAAGCAAAGTGTCTTGGCAAAAATATTGGCCTATGCAGGCTCCATTAGCATAGAAAGAACTTGGCGTGCAGATGGGCAGGATGTAAATAGACAAGTAAAGTTCAGTGATATAAGTAACATCGCAAAAGCCTTGGATGATGGTTGGGTAATTACCTTTCCACAGGGAACCACAACTCCATGGAAACCTTTACGTAAAGGGACTGCGCATATTATCAAAAGGTATAAACCAGTGGTTGTTCCGGTGGTTATTGATGGTTTTAGACGCTCTTTTGATAAAAAAGGACTACGCGTCAAAAAGAAAGGGATATTGCAATCCATGCATATCAAGCAGCCTTTGGAAATAGATTACGATAACGAATCCATCGATTCTATCTTGGAAAAATTGGAATATGCGATTGAACAACATCCTTCTTTTTTAAAGGTAATCCCAAAAGAAGAATTGGCAGCTTACGAAGCCGAACATCAGAAAAGAAGATATAGTTACAAAGGAGACTAAACCTCCAGTTTCTTTAGATCATTATAATTCTCTTTGAGCTTTTTAAGAAGTATTCCATAAAGCAATTTGTAAAAAAGCCAAATCAACAGGAGTAGCACCGCTATAAAGACTATAGAAATTATAGAGACCATTATCCAAAAAGTTATTTCATTTACATCTTGTAGCGCTGATTCAATTATTTTCTTTCCTTCGGGACCATATACAAGCACCCCATAAATGCTTATTAACATGGTGATGGTGAAAATTATAAGGTTAAACCAAACGTAGTGAGTAACGGTTTTTTTGACTTTAAGGATAGCACCCATCAACTTTTTGGAAGAATCAGTAAAAGAGATTTTTCTATAGTTCTTATAAAAACTAAAAATGAAGTAGAGAATTACACCATAATTGACAATGTTCAATACCATCATCACATTGTAAATGTGCATTGCCTTAAGTTCTTGCATGGAATTTGGGTCGCTAAAAATAATGTTTATCCCTGCCCAGAAAACAAATTCAATAATACTGATATAAAATATCCATTTGACTATGGAAGATGATTTTTTCCAAATCATCTTATATATTTCATCGTAGGACAGTTTAGGAAGGTGTTCACCCTTTTTCTGCCAGTCCTTTTTCAAGAGTTCCAGTTCATCCACCATGCTTAAGGATTTAATATGGTTCTTAATTTATTTTTTACTCTATTCATTTTCACTCGAGCATTTACCTCGGTTATACCCAAGGTTTCTGATATTTCAGAGTAATCTTTATTCTCTAAATACAAAAAGACCAAGGCCTTATCAATATCGCCCAATTGCTTTATAGCATTGTACATGAGCTTCAATTGCTTTTCTTCGGTATCATCGTATTCGTCGGTCTTAATCTTAAAAATTACCGAATCATAGTCTTGTGTCTGCACCCTTTTCTTGGATTTTCGGTATAGGGTGATAGCCGTGTTTAGGGCTACCCTGTACATCCAGGTACTGAACTTGGCATCTCCTCGAAACTTCGGATACGCTTTCCACAATTGTATAGTAATCTCCTGAAACAAATCGTTGTGTGCATCCCGATTATTGGTATACAGACTGCATACTTTATGAACAATATTCTGATTGCTCTCAAGCTCCGTCACAAAACGATGTTCAAGTTCTTTATTCACTATGGTTGGTAAGTTTGCTGTATAGGTATTAAGAAATTGACTTTTGTTACAGCATTTTTGGCAATACTTTTATTTTCTATAGTCCAAAGCAGGAGGCCTGTCCCCAAGAAGAGGAATGTATTTAAAATCTTTTCCCCTGCGTTTTTCAAGCTCCAACTTAGCTTCTTCCACTATTTTAGGATTCTTAAATATGTTCATAGCAGTAAGGGTTATTGCCTTTGCCGCGACCATCATGCCTTTTGTGCCAATGGAAGTTCCTCCAGCGGCAACGGCCTGCCAGCTATGAGCGGGTGTTCCTGGAACCCAAGTTGCCGCACTCAAGCCGACCGTGGGTACTGCAAAACTTACATCCCCAACATCTGTGGAACCATAGGCTCTGGCGGTTTCTTTATAAGGTTGAATACCTGTGGCTTTTTCAATAGCCAACTTATCATAACCAAAACTTGTGGAAATTTTTTCTGCAAAAGCTTTTTCTTCATCCGAATATGTTATACCGCCTACTTTCGATAGATTGTCATGCATTAATTTTTGAAGCACCAAGTTGGGTAGAAGCTCATGTGTTCCACCGATCATTTCGTAATCCATAGTGGTCCCGGTTCCCAAAGCGGCGCCTTCCGCAGCTTTTACCATACGGTCAAAAATATCAATGACCACATCTCTTTGATTGTGTCGGGCATAATAATATACTTCGGCAAAGTTGGGGACAACGTTGGGGGCTTTTCCTCCATCAGTGATAACGTAATGGATTCTAGCCTCTTGCGGAATATGCTCTCGCATCATGTTTATCATGGCATTCATGGCCTCTACACCATCTAAAGCGGAACGTCCCATTTGTGGTGCTCCTGCAGCGTGGGCTGATGTCCCATAAAATCGAAACTTCGCTGATTTATTGGCCAAAGCCGCGCCGGCACTGGCTGCGTTTTGCGACCCAGGGTGCCAATGTAGTGCAATATCAACGTCGTTAAAAAGTCCTTCCCGGACCATATAAACCTTCCCTGACCCTCCTTCTTCCGCAGGACATCCATAGAATCTGATTGTGCCTTGGATTTTATTGGTAGCCATCCAATCCTTAACTGCAATGGCCGAAGCCGTAGAAGCAGTCCCAAAAAGATGGTGTCCACATGCATGCCCCGCAGCTTTACCCGCTGATTTTTTTTCAGCCACCGCCTGTTGTGACAAACCTGGTAAAGCATCGTATTCTCCCAAGATGGCAATTACAGGAGACCCCGAGCCATATTCTGCTATAAAAGCGGTTGGAATCCCGGCAACTCCCTTTTTAATGGAAAATCCGGCATCTGAAAGCGTTTCTTGTAAAAGCGCTGAACTTTTTTCTTCCAAATAACCCATTTCGGCAAGGTTCCAAATCTGATGTGCAATGTCTCCGTATTGCTCTGTTTTGGAACTTAAGTTAGCAAGCACAGCTTTCTCATCCTTTTGAGAAAAACCCATTAGGGGAGATAGTACGATAATCCAAATAAAAAGGTGTGTGAGTCTCATTTCAGTTTGTTTTGTTAGTCAGGTTAAATATACTAAAAAAGGAGGCCTAAAGTCCTTTTTCCAGCATGGGAATGCGTAAATTTGTATACATGTCGAGCATGAATATTCCACAATCAAGTCTTCCCCGAATCGTCATCGTTGGCGGTGGTTTTGGAGGCATAGCATTAGCTAAAAAATTGTCCAAAAAAGAAATTCAGGTAGTTCTTCTGGACAAACATAACTACCATACCTTTCAACCCTTATTGTATCAAGTTTCCACTGGTGGATTGGAGCCGGATTCCATAGCGTATCCGATTCGTAAAGTACTACAGGGTTACCCAAATTTTTACTTTCGGTTGGCAGAAGTACTTCAGGTGGATACTGAAAATAGACGGTTGACAACCAATATTGGGGATATTGGCTTTGATTATTTGGTAATCGCAACGGGTTCAAAAACAAATTTTTTCGGAAATAAGAATATCGAAGAAAAAGGAATGGCCATGAAAACCATTCCACAGTCCCTGAACCTTAGGAGCTTGATTCTCCAGAATTTTGAACAAGCCTTATTGACTGATGACCTTCATGAAAGAGATGCCCTAATGAATTTTGTAATTGTAGGAGGAGGGCCTACCGGAGTTGAATTGGCAGGTGCATTGGCTGAAATAAAGAAAGGAATTTTACCCAAGGACTACCCCGACTTGGATACACGAAGAGCGCAAATCAATTTGGTACAAGGAAGTGATAGAATTCTTCCGGCGATGAGCGAGATTGCCTCGAGTAAGGCAGAGCGGTTTTTAGAAAAGTTGGGCGTGCATGTTTGGAAAGATATTAGAGTTATGGATTATGATGGAAAACATGTAACCACTGATGGGGATATCTCTTTTGAGTCTGCCACTTTGGTATGGGCAGCTGGTGTTCAAGCGGTCTGTCTGGATGGGTTGAACGCCAAAGAAATACTTTGCAGAGGGAATCGATTGAAGGTAAATCAATTTAACCAAGTTGATGGATTTAAGGAGATTTTTGCAGTAGGCGATGTTGCACAAATGGAAACTGAAGTCTTCCCGCATGGACATCCCATGATGGCACAGCCCGCTATTCAGCAAGGTGAGAATTTAGGAGAAAATCTAATCCGATTGATAGAGGATAAACCTTTAAAACCTTTTAAATACCATGACAAAGGGAGCATGGCAACTGTCGGTAGAAACAAAGCCGTCTGTGACTTACCAAGGTTCAAGTTTCAAGGAGTTTTTGCATGGTTTGTTTGGATGTTTGTCCATCTGTACTTTTTAATTGGTTTTAGAAATCGGGTAGTGGTTTTTATCAATTGGGTTTACAATTATATCCGATTTGACCGGGAGGCGAGACTCATTATCAGACCGTATAAAAGGAATACTAGCGTTTCCAAAGAAACAGAAACTGTTGTCTAAACAATCGGGATATATTTATTTTCTTGGGTGATAAGCATGTAAAACATCGGTAAGATGTTTGCGGTTTACATGCATATAAATTTCGGTAGTGGTAATGCTCGAATGCCCCAACATTTGTTGAATGGCCCTTAAATCAGCACCATTTTCCAAGAGGTGCGTTGCAAAAGAGTGCCTGAACGTATGGGGGCTTATATTTTTTTTCTGCCCGATTTTTTCGGCTAAACGCTTTATTATCGTAAAAATCATTGCCCGAGTCAATTGTTTTCCCCTTCTATTCAAAAAAAGAAAGTCCAAATGCTCTTTTTGAACAGGTATATGCACTCGAATTTCATTTTTGTAAATATTGATGTATTTCTTGTTCACGGCACTTATCGGGACAAAACGCTGCTTATTCCCCTTTCCGGTTACTTTTATAAAATCCTCATCAAAGAAAAGGTCGGAAAGCTTTAGATTAATCAGTTCAGATACCCGAAGCCCACAGCCATATAAAGTTTCCAAAATGGCTCGATTACGTTCTCCCTCTGGTTTTGAAAGGTCTATGGCTTCGATAAGAGCATTGATTTCTTGAATGGACAGCGTGTCGGGTAATTTTCTACCAATTTTTGGGGTTTCGACCAAATCCATGGGATTGTCTTGCCGATAATCCTCAAAAACCAGATAACCGAAAAAGCCTTTAAGGGCGGAAATGGTTCGCGCTTGAGAACGTGGATTAACGGTTTTAGCAATGGAATAAATAAACTCTTGTATTGTCTCTTGTTGAATTTGAATCGGGGAAGCTACGATTTCATGTAAATCAAGGTAATCCATGAGCTTTTGTAAGTCCAAAGAATAACTGGAAATAGAATTATCGGAAAGTCCGCGCTCTATTTTCAAATAATGCTGATAATCCTGTAAGGCCTGCTTCCAGTTCATTGGTTAAAGATAATTACAAATAAATAGTATTGACGCTACCTCCTTTTTCGATTTTAACACTTGAAGTTTTTTGGATACTTTTTTTGGCAAGACTGCGTTTTAACATTCTAAAAAACCTTTGACCAAACATGAAAACAATCATTACAACAAGTATTTTTTTGTTCTTTGTAGCTTTTTCAACCCATTCACAAGTAGATCGAAGCAATTTTAAAGCAGGCTTGAATGCCGGTATACCTGTCGGTGATGCCGCGAATTTATCCAGTTTCAGCCTTGGGTTGGACCTTGCCTGTCACTGGGGTGTTTCTGAATTATTGGATGTGGGTGTTGCAACGGGATTTGTAAACGCTTTTGGGGAAACAATTAACGAATCACAGGGTGGAGTTACGATTTCAGGTGAATTCGAAGATTTTCAATTTGTGCCTGTAGCCGCTTCCTTTAGATTATATCCAACGTACCAATTTAAGTTGGGAGTTGATGGTGGTTATGCCTTTGGAACCACTGAAGGTTTGGAAGGAGGATTGTATTATCGTCCTGTAGTTGGCTATAATATCACGGGAAATACAGAATTGAACGTTTCCTATATGGTTGTCGAAGATGATTTTTCCTTTTCTATAGCATCGATAGGAATATTATTCTTGTTTTAATTAGATAAGAAGAGAAGACCACAAAATATAAACTTATGGAAGGGACGGATTTTTCCGTCCTTTTCTTTTTGTTGTATTTTTGAGCGTATGAAACTGATGATAATCAACGGACCGAACCTAAACCTTCTGGGCAAACGCGAACCTGAGGTTTATGGAAACACCACTTTCGAAGAATACTTTTCTGAATTGCAGGCAAAGTTCCCTCAAGTCCAAATGGGGTATTTTCAATCCAATATCGAAGGGGAGTTGATAGATAAGATCCAAGAAGTTGGGTTCGAGTATGATGGTATTGTCCTAAATGCGGCATCTTACACCCATACTTCTGTAGGTATTGGAGATGCTGTAAAGGCGGTAGACGCTCCCGTCGTTGAGGTCCATATATCAAATACCCACAAGCGGGAAGATTTTAGACATGTTTCTTACATTTCTTCGGGAGCGAAGGGTGTAATATTGGGATTTGGTCTTCAAAGTTATGATCTGGCCATTAAAAGCTTTTTGTAATTACCGGACCTTGGGTAATTGTCTTTGAGAACTGATAAGGGCATATTTTTCGTATCACAAACAACCCCAATTTCTATCGGGATGCAGTCTTGTTGAGAATTGATTAAGCGTCTTTTAAGTATTTCTTATCAGCATAAAAGGTTCCAAAAGGCAATAAAGAGGCCGCAAAGAGTACCAGAAAGCGCTTAATGCTCCATTTGTATTGCCAACAAAATAGCAAAGCGATCAAGCCATACGCTATGAAAAGCCCTCCGTGGATGTATCCAACAACTTTGTTGGGCTCCAAGATATTGGCCCAATATTTCAGGGGCATGGTAAATCCGAATAAGAGGAGATAGGATATTCCCTCTAAAATTGCTGTGATTCTAAATAGTTTAAGCATCAGGCAAATAGAATTAAGAACAACAAAGGAAATAGAACACCGGCTAAGGCCAATTTCCAGCCTCGTTTACTGAAACTATTCTTTCCTTTGGTAATGAATAGTCCCGTAAAAGCAATTACCAACATGGCGGCGCCGAAAATATCAGAGTACCAAATCCAAAAACTGTTTGTACTCTTATGCAAAAACATGGTATGACCAATCACGGGAACTTTTCTTTTGTATTCCAAGAAAGCTTTTCCTGTTTTGGTATTGATATCGAGCGTAATGTTGCGTTTAAAACTAACACGAAGCTCTTCTCCCCGGATTCTATGACCATCATATTTATCTTGCAAATCCCATTTTTCAGCAATGGATCTGATAAACTCTTCGGAGTCCAGACTCTTGGGATTATCAGGCAACGCTATTTGAACCTCTTCAGTATCATAAGCATAATCCATGGGGTACCAATCCTGCCTATGATTCAAAATAATACCTGAAAAAGAGAAAGCTATAATGAGGCCAATGTAAAAATATGCAATATCCCTATGGATATTTCTGTTGTTCCATTTCATGAAAAAATGTTCTTACAGATGGATTACTTCATCATAAGCATCCGCAACAGCTTCCATTACCGCCTCGCTCATTGTAGGATGGGGGTGAACCGCTTTTAGAACTTCATGCCCTGTTGTTTCCAATTTTCTTGCAACAACAGCTTCCGCAATCATATCCGTTACACCTACGCCAATCATATGGCAGCCGAGCCACTCTCCGTATTTGGCATCGAAAATCACTTTGACGAATCCATCCGGAGTGCCCGAAGCCTTTGCTTTTCCACTGGCGGAAAATGGAAATTTACCCACTTTTATGTCATAGCCTTGTTCTTTGGCCTGTTTCTCTGTTAGACCAACGGAGGCAACTTCCGGTACACAATAGGTACACCCTGGAATATTTCCGTAATCCAATGCCTCCACATGCATTCCTGCAATTTTTTCAACACAAAGAATACCTTCGGCCGAAGCAACGTGGGCCAATGCTTGTCCTGGAGTTACATCACCAATGGCGTAGTATCCTGGAATGTTGGTTTGGTAGTAATCGTTGACCAAAATTTTATCCCGGTCTACGGCGATTCCTACGTCTTCCAACCCGATATTTTCAATGTTGGTCTTGATACCTACAGCTGAAAGTACAATATCAGCTTCCAATACCTCTTCGCCTTTAGCAGTTTTGATGGTGGCCTTAACTCCCTCACCCGAGGTATCAACATGCGTTACTTCCGCAGAGGTTTTAATTTTCACACCTGCCTTTTTGAAGCTTCGTTCCAATTGTTTGGATACATCTTCGTCTTCAACAGGAACAATGTTAGGTAAATACTCTACAACGGTTACTTCGGTTCCCATGGAATTGTAGAAATAGGCAAATTCAATCCCGATGGCACCACTACCTACAACAATCATTTTTTTAGGTTGCTTATCCAAAGACATCGCTTCGCGGTATCCAATGACCTTTTTTCCATCTTGTGGAAGACTTGGCAATTCACGACTTCTCGCTCCCGTTGCTATAATAATGTGATCAGCTGTATATTCAGCAGGATCTCCATGTTCTCCTTTTACAACTACTTTTTTACCGGGTTGTACCTTCCCATAGCCTTGAAGAACCTCAATCTTATTTTTTTTCATCAAAAATTGAACGCCCTTGCTCATGCCACCGGCAACATCTCGACTTCTTTTAACTACTGCATCAAAATCGTGTTCTACTTTTTTGGCGCTCAAACCGTAATCTTCAGCATGCTTTAAATATTCAAAAACCTGAGCGGACTTTAATAGTGCTTTGGTTGGGATACATCCCCAGTTTAAACATACACCTCCCAAACTTTCCTTTTCCACAATTGCAGTTTTGAATCCAAGTTGTGAAGCCCTAATAGCCGTTACATATCCGCCGGGACCACTACCCAAAACAATTACATCGAAGTTGCTCATTAGTTTTTGATTTTTTGCTGTTAAAAATGAAGTGCAAAAGTACGGAATTCGGACGCCATTTACCAAGGTTTGGCTATGCAGAATTGGAACTGCCGAACATCTTTTTGTTGAAATCCTTTGAACCTCCTTTGGGAATTGATAGTGAGACCCAATCGCTTCCCTTGATCATTCTGCCAACAAATACAATTTGCCCCACATGACCGGCGTAGTGGGCCAGTTGACGGTTAACAGCTTCAATAATAGTATGTTGTTCTGACCTTATATTGACTTTTGTATCAAAATTGGAAGCATTGATGCTTTCTAATGCATTAAAGAGACAGTTCCAACCTTTTTCCCAAGCGATAAGCATTTCTGCTTTAGATTGATACTCCCCTTCAAATTCCATATCACGATTACGCCAATTTTTTTCGCCATCTTCAGTTAAAAAATTGGTCCAGCGGCTGAGCATATTGCCAACCATGTGCTTTACAATGATAGAAATTGAGTTATCGGTATCTTTAAGTTTCCACAGGATTTCTTTGTCAGAAAGCTGGTCAAATGTCTTATCGCCCATCGTTTTGTACCGACGGAACTCAAACAAAACACTTTTAATGTAGTTTTCGTGAAAACTCATTCTTTTTCTGGGTCAAAACCAATACTTATAGAGTTTATGCAATATCGCTGACCAGTAGTTTCTCTAGGGCCATCATTAAAAACATGTCCCAAATGACCGCCACAGTTGGCACATACGGTTTCCGTCCGAATCATACCATGTGAGGTGTCCCTGATGTATTCAATAGCTCCTTCCACAGCTTGATCAAATGAAGGCCACCCACAACCACTTTCAAACTTATGTTCACTTTCAAATAGTTTTGAGTTGCAGGCTTTACAATGATAATCCCCATTTTCGAAATGAAGGTCGTACTGTCCGGTATGCGGCCTTTCCGTACCTTTTTGACGAAGCACAAAATATTCTTCTGGTGAGAGTTTTTCCCTCCACTCTGCTTCGGTTTTCTCGATATCGTATTTTTTGTCCATGGTTGGATGTTGTTATTTGGAGTCAGGAATAAAATCTAGGGCGACACCATTGATACAGTGTCTTTTTCCAGTGGTATTCCCGGGGCCATCATTAAATACATGACCCAGATGCCCACCGCAGGTGGCGCAATGTTCCTCGGTTCTTGGATATCCTATTTTATAATCGACATCATAAGCTACATTACCTTCGATTTCTCTGTCGAAACTTGGCCAGCCAGTGCCGGAATCAAATTTGTATTCACTTCTAAATAGGGGGGTAGCGCAAGCAGCACAAACATAGGTGCCTTTTTCTTTATTATCGAGCAAATCACTTGTAAAAGCATTTTCGGTAGCAGCCTTTCGAAGCACATAATATTCCATGTCGGTAAGTTCTGCTTTCCATTGCGCATCGGTTTTTGTGATAGCATAGGCAATTTCCGATTCTTTTTCATTAGATGTTTGCTTGTCTTCCTGAGACACTCCTTTGCATCCTGAAAGAATTAAAACAAAGACTAAAAGCAAATTTTTTCCCATGATATTCTTTTTCTCAAAATAGACGCTTTTTTTAGCTGTTCCTTTCAAAAATAAGGTAAAAAAAATCCCACTGAAATACAGCAGGATTTTAAGTTAGCATATTTGAGGGACTTAGTCCATATTTATTTTTTTGACATCACTTTCCTTAAGTCCTAAAGCAGCCATGACGTTGGCCACATTGGAAGTATCCATTTTAGAACCAGTGGCGAATACACTTGGCACAAACACAATCCTAAAGGATTGATTGTCCGTAAACGCGGTATCTATTGCAGATAAATCAAAATTTCCATCAATGAAAAGTTCCAGATCCACAAAAGTATGGGCCATTACGTATTGAATGGTACCCTCAGGTAAAAAGAAACTCTGTGGAATTTGACTCCATGCATCGGCAGTACTTCCATCGGCAAGATCTATGGTGCCATCAAAACGGTATACAAGTACAGCATCAGACTCAAACACTTCGAAGTCGGTGACATCACTAAAAGTGATAAGACTGCTAAAAATATTTCCGCTAGCATCATAATCGAAATTGACACCGTCAACTTCCACTACTTGTCCTTGAATTCCATCCAGTCCATCTTGTCCGTCCAGTCCATCAAATCCGTCAAAACCTGGAGGGCCTTCTGGTCCTTCACAAGAAGTTGCAAACACTAGGATAAATATTCCGATAATTGTACTAAATCTATTCATGATTTTTGATTTTTGATTTGTATATAATTCAATTGTTTTTCTACCAAAATCAAAAAGCGTTCCATAAATTCTGATGATTTGATAATCTGATGGATAAAATCCCATTTCTTGGGCAAAAGATGTTAATATTGCAATAGTAAAACCGATTTCATGTCCAAGGTAGTTGCACATAGTCTTTTCACCGATTTCGATATCAACCTATTTAAATCTGGGAAGCATTTTAGACTTTATGAAAAATTAGGTTCGCATCTAATGGTGGTCGATGGAGAAAAGGGCACCTATTTTGCCGTTTGGGCCCCTTCAGCTAAATCTGTCTCCGTAGTTGGGAATTTCAACTCATGGGATGCAGAAAATCATAAATTGCTCGTACGATGGGATGGAAGTGGCATATGGGAAGGTTTTATACCTGGAGTGGACAAGGGCAGTATTTATAAGTACAAAATTGAATCGCATCACGATAATATATGGACGGAAAAGGCCGACCCTTTTGCGCGATATTGTGAACAACCTCCTAAGACGGCTTCTATGGTATGGGATGCCCCATATCAATGGAAGGATAAAAATTGGGTGGATACGCGCGAGAAAAAAAATGGGCTTGATAAACCTTACTCGGTTTACGAAGTGCATTTGGGATCTTGGCGAAGAAAAAATGGCAATGAATTTCTCTCCTATTTGGACTTGGCGGATGAATTGGTAAACTACGTCGCCGATATGGGATTTACCCATGTTGAGTTCATGCCCGTTATGGAATATCCTTACGATCCTTCATGGGGGTATCAGCTTACGGGATACTTTGCACCGACCTCCCGCTTTGGAAAACCAGAAGATTTTAAGTTGTTGGTCGACAAATTCCATGAAAAAGGTATAGGTGTTATTTTAGACTGGGTACCGTCACACTTTCCAGAGGATGCCCACGGACTTGGTTTTTTTGATGGCTCTCACCTTTATGAGCATCCTGATAGAAGAAGAGGATATCACCCCGATTGGAAAAGCTTGATTTTTAACTACGGTAGAAACGAAGTGCGTGCTTTTCTCATTAGCAATGCTGTTTTTTGGTTAGATCAATTTCATATAGATGGACTTCGTGTAGATGCTGTTGCTTCTATGTTGTATTTGGATTACTCGAGGGAAGACGGGGAATGGGAGCCAAACATGTATGGGAACAATGAAAACCTGGAGGCGATGTCCTTCCTAAGGGAAATGAACCAAGAAGTGTACGGAAGCTTCAAAGGAATTCAAACCATCGCTGAGGAATCCACTGCGTTTTCTGGGGTTTCGAAGCCAGTCGACCTTGGTGGACTAGGTTTTGGTATGAAATGGATGATGGGATGGATGCACGATACTTTGGAATTTTTCAAGAAAGAACCAATACACCGTTCATACGATTTAAATGCGATTACATTCAGTATGACTTATGCCTTTACGGAAAACTTTATGTTGCCTTTTTCACATGATGAGGTTGTATATGGCAAACAGTCTTTGTTATATCGCATGCCAGGTGATGAATGGCAGCGTTTCGCCAATCTAAGGTTACTGTTTGGATATATGTTCACGCACCCTGGTGCGAACTTACTTTTTATGGGCGGTGAGTTTGGCCAATCTTCAGAATGGAATTTTCAAGAAAGTTTGGATTGGCATTTGACTCAATATGACTTTCACTCGGGAATTCAAGAAGTGATCAAAGACTTGAACAAGGTATACAAAAACAATCCGGCCCTTTATGAAAAGCAGTTTAGCCAGGAAGGTTTCCAGTGGATAGAGTACAATGATCAGGAAAATTCTGTGATTACCTATCTCAGGAAGGGTAACAATCCCAAAGATGATCTTATCGTGGCCTGTAATTTCACACCAGTACCTAGAGAAAATTATAGGGTAGGAGTTCCAAAGACCACCCAGTTGAAATTGCTTTTCAATAGTGATGATTCCAAATATTCAGGAAGTGGAATTGGCAAAAAAACGATAAAGCCATCCAAGACAGCATGGAACGGTTTTGAACAATCGGTTTCGATGACTTTACCGCCTTTGGGAGTGGTAATTTATAGATAATCGGTTAATTACAACGTTGTAGTTGAGTTGTTATGAACATCTCTTTAATTTGTCATTCTAATGTATTTTTTTTGTCTGTCTTAATTAGCCAAATATGATTACCAATACTGAAATTGAAAAAAGAGGCAATCAGTACCCCAACCATATAACAGATTTCAAACAGGAAAACGATAAGCTCTATTTTACTACTCAAAATGGGGTGGTATTGCAGATTACTATTTTACGGAATAGCACCATTCGTTTTCGATATGCTACGGAATACGCTTTTGAACCTGACTTTTCTTATGCCATTAGCGAAGACGTGAGCTTAGGCTACAACGAAATTTCTGTAGAAGAAGAAGTCTCACAATATGTTGTTTCAACCTCTAAAATCAAGATTCTTCTAAACAAAACGAATCTCAAAATAAACATCCATAATATGGATGATGTTACCTTGTTGGAAGATGAACTGGGCTTTCATTGGGAAGAAAATTACAATTATGGAGGCAACGTGGTCAAAATGAGCAAGGTTTGCCACACAGGTGAAAGCTATTATGGAATGGGAGATAAAGCCTCGCATACCAACCTTAAAGGCAAGCGGGTAAATAATTGGGTCACGGATTCGTATGCCTATGGAAAAGACCAGGAACCACTGTATAAATCCATCCCATTTTATGTGGGACTTAAGGAGAATCTTGCCTATGGTATTTTCTTTGATAATTCGTTTAGCACTTATTTTGATTTTGCCAATGAGAAAAGGAACGTGACCAGTTTTTGGGCGGATGGCGGAGAAATGAACTATTATTTCTTCTATGGTCCCAAAATGGGGAAAGTTGTGGAAGCCTATACCGATTTAACCGGAGTACCTGAACTTCCACCATTGTGGGCACTGGGATTTCATCAATCCAAATGGAGCTATTACCCTGAGAAAAAGGTAAAAGATATTGCATCCGAATTCCGAAAAAGAAAGATTCCTTGTGATGCCATCTATCTCGATATTGATTATATGGATGGATTTCGATGTTTTACCTGGGACAAAAAGCGTTTTCCAGACCCCAAAAAGATGATTGATGAACTGGAGGAAGATGGTTTTAAAACCATTACCATGATTGATCCAGGAATTAAAATAGATCGGGATTATTGGGTGTATCAAGAAGCGATGGAAAAAGGTTATTTCTGTCGTAGAGCAGATGGACCCCATTTTAAAGGAAAAGTCTGGCCTGGAGAGTGCAAGTTTCCTGATTTTACAGATCCAAAGGTTCGTGAATGGTGGGGAGACTTATATAAAGAGATGATAGCAGATCTTGGTGTACATGGCGTTTGGAACGATATGAACGAACCGGCAATTATGGAAGTGCCTTCGAAAACGGCTAATTTGGATGTACGTCATGATTATGATGGAAATCCTTGTAGCCATAGAAAGGCGCATAATGTCTATGGAATGCAAATGGTTAGGGCTACATATAATGGTGTCAAAAAGTTTATGTTTCCCAAAAGGCCTTTTGTCCTTACCAGGGCTGCATATGCCGGAACACAGCGTTACTGTGCGACCTGGACGGGTGATAACGTGGCCACTTGGGAACATTTATGGATTGCCAATGTGCAGATGCAGCGCATGTGCATGAGCGGTTATTCCTTTGTAGGTTCAGATATTGGTGGTTTTGCCGAGCAACCCAATGGTGAGCTATTTGCCCGTTGGATACAATTAGCAATTTTTCATCCATTTTGTAGAGTGCACTCCAGTGGAGATCACGGAGATCAAGAACCATGGTCGTTTGGAGATGAGATCACCGATATTTTTAAGAAGTTTGTTGAATTGAGGTATCAATTGCTTCCGTATTTGTATACCATGTTCTACAAGTATATCAAAGAAGGAATGCCTATGCTTCAATCTTTGGTTTTCTATGATCAAGACGATACCCAAACACATTTTAGAACCGATGAATTCCTTTTTGGAGAGCAAATTCTAGTTTGTCCCGTACAAGAGCCTAATGCTCAAGGTCGTAGAATGTATTTTCCCAAAGGAAGATGGTATAATTATTGGACTGAGGAAGTTGTTGAGGGTGGAATGGAAAAATGGGTATCGGCCGAGATACACCTTATTCCAATGTTTATAAAGGAAGGGGCCATGATTCCGAAATATCCTGTACAGCAATATGTTGGGGAGAAGGAACTAGAAGAACTACAAATTGATGTGTACTTTATTGAGGGAATAGAGAACTCCATCGTGTATGAAGACCAGCAAGATGGATATGATTACAAAAAAGGACGATATAGTCTGAGAAAATTTAGGCTAAAAGGAAAGGAAAATGAATTGATCATTCAACAATTTAAGGATGGTAACTTTATAACTTCCTATTCCACGTTTAAACTCACATTTCACGGATTACCTTTTACAATTGGTACCGTGGAAGTGGACAACGAACAAGTCAACCTAAAGGACATTAAGCTGAATGGGAACAATAGTATTGAAGTGACCAAGGATTTTACGGAGCTTCATATCGTTGGAAAATAATTTTTTGTATTTTCCCTAGACTAAACACTATTAACAATTATGAAGAAGTTGATTATCACAGCTGTGGTCTTTATGACCGTGGCATCATGTAAGACAAATCCATTTACGGGTAAAAGCACACTTAACTTTTATCCGAATAGCCAGATTTTTCCAATGGCTTTTGCACAGTATGACCAGTTTTTGACTGAAAACAAGGTTATTGAGGGCACTTCCGAGGCTCAAATGATAACAAGGGTAGGTCAGCGTATTTCCTCTGCGGCTGAAAGATGGTTGGATGCAAACGGTTATCCCGGCTATCTGAAAGATTACAAATGGGAATACAATTTGGTAAATGACGAAACCGTGAATGCTTGGTGCATGCCCGGTGGCAAAATTGTTTTTTATACAGGCATTTTGCCGATTACCCAAACGGAAACGGGTGTAGCGGTTGTTATGGGACATGAGGTGGCTCATGCATTGGCCGATCATGGTGCACAGCGTATGAGTGCTGGAATGGTACAGCAGATAGGAGCGGTAGCTGGAAACGTTGCAATTAAAGACCCGGAAAAACGAAATACCTTTAACCAAGCTTACGGATTGGGCTCTACAGTTGGAATAATGCTCCCTTTTAGTAGAAGTCATGAAACAGAGGCGGATAGAATTGGACTTCAAATTATGGCTATCGCAGGTTATAATCCAGATGAGGCTGCCGAGTTATGGAAAAGAATGAAAGCTAAGTCGGGAGGACAGGCACCACCTGAATTCATGAGTACGCACCCTTCAAACGATACCAGAATTAATAATTTGTCGGCTTGGGCTCCAGCGGCAAAACAAGAAGCGGCTAAATTTGGTGTAACATCATTTAAATAGCAATTGACCAAAATAACCATTATAACCACTACCCACATACTCCAAAAATTGGAATGTAGGTAGTGGTTTTTTTATTTGACAACATATGGCAAAAGCATTCGCATTAAAAGGAAGTAAAAAACTGTTGAATGCTTGGGCATTTTATGATTGGGCAAATTCTGTATATAGTTTGGTCATCTCATCGGCCATTTTCCCTATTTTTTATGGGGCTTTGTTTCGTGTTGCTGAAATTGAAAAGGTAACCATTTTTGGAGGTGAGATTGCGCGGGCTCCGCTTATCAGCTACGTCACTTCCTTGGCATTTGTTTTTATTGCTATTGTAACCCCATTGGTTTCCGGTATAGCAGATTATTTAGGAAATAAAAAAGTTTTCCTCAAGTTCTTCTGTTACTTGGGTGGTTTGTCTTGTATAGGGCTGTACTGGTTTTCTTTGGAAAATATTTACTTTGGGTTGGTTTGCTATTTCTTTGGCTTGGTAGGGTTTTGGGTGAGTTTCGCCATAAATAATTCGTACTTGCCAGATATTGCCTTCCCTGAACAACAAGATGGCATAAGTGCCAAAGGCTTTTCCTTGGGCTATATAGGAAGTGTAATCTTGTTGGCCATCAATTTATCAATGGTGATGTTCTTACCTTCCATTTTAGGTATAGAAGAAATCAATGGAGAACCGGTGGCCATCGCAATGATGAAATACTCCTTTATTATGGTCGGGGTTTGGTGGATTTTATTTAGTCAATACACATTTAAACATCTACCTAAAGGACATAAACGCGAAGGGGAAAGAAAGAATATTGTATTGAACGGCTTCAGGGAACTTAAAAGTGTTTGGAAGCAATTAGGTGCTGAAACCAGACTTAAACGGTACCTAGGCGCCTTTTTTGTATATAGTATGGCTGTACAGACCATTATGTTGATTGCAACATACTTTGGGGAGGAAGAAATTGACTGGGGCTCTGATGATTTTAGGCAAATTGGATTGATTGCAAGTATTCTAATAATTCAGGTGATTGCAATTGGAGGAGCTTATTTAACGGCGCATTTGTCAAAATTGTACGGTAATGTCAGAACATTGGTTTGGGTGAATGTGGTATGGATTTTATTATGCATTTATGCCTATTTCCTTCAGACACCAATGGACTTTTTCATTGCAGCCGGATTGGTGGGTATTGTGATGGGAGGAATACAGGCACTTTCGCGTTCTACTTATTCCAAATTTCTTCCAGAGACTACTGATACCACATCGTTTTTTAGCTTCTACGATGTTGCTGAAAAAATCGGGATTGTAATCGGCACGTTTTTGTACGGTGCCGTTGCCCAACTTACGGGAAGTATGCGCAACAGTACCATCTTTTTGGGAATTTTCTTTTTGATTGGGGCTTTGTTGCTGCTAAGGGTTAACAAAACCTCCGATTAGGAAGGTTTTGGTTCAAATTTTCAACATTATTTCCTAGCTCTTCTATGCTTGTAAAGAACGAATATGGTAACGCCCACAAGGAGAATAGGCCAGATATATACAATAGCCAAAATTGTATTTTCCACAAAATGCCACCCAAATACGACACCCTCTTTACCACGTGACCAGAAACTTTTTTCATAGGCATCAGGTTCCTCCTTATAATTTACGGTCTCATAAAGGTCAATTTGAATGGTGCTAAAGGAAATTTTATTGGTTAAGTATTTCAACTTTCCTTGGGAAGCCTCAATCTCTTCCTGTATCACTTGTAGCTTTCCCTCTGCAGCCAAAATGTCCTCAACGGTTTTAGCCTTCTCTCTGAGAACAGTTTCATATCTGCTTTTTACCTCGAGTTTGGTTTTCAAACGTGTTTTTACATCAATAAACTCCTCAGTTACATCTTTAGAGGTAATGTTTTCGTAATCCACGAACTCAGCCACATGGACAATAGTATCCATTACCCTATCAAAATAGGCTTGAGGGACTTTAAGAGTGAATCTATTCTCTAAGCTATGCAGATTGTTTTCAAAACGCATATCGGAAACATAACCATCATATTCATGAGCTATGCTCTTAATTAGTTTACTTGCCTTTTTAACGTGCTTCACCTTGTATCTTACCTCTGCAGATTTGATAATTTTTATATGTGAAGGCTGGGATGAAGTTTCGTCAGAAATATTTGTATTGGATATGACTTCAAACTCCTTGCTGATATCAACCGATTTGGTAAGAGCATTTTCTTGATAACTTTCATTTCCGCATGATGAGATGTATCCAAATCCGATAAGTAATGCTGATAATTTAATAAATCGTTTGGCGACTTTTGTTTTCATTGTGTTTATTTTTAGATATTGAATCAAATCTATTAACCACATGAATTTGAAGTTTGTAAATGGCTTGTAAAACGATTGTATTATGTCTGTAAACATTGCAATTAGCTATTAATCAATCAATTAGGTGTAATTGACAAAAGATGACAAGTTTTATTTTGACCTTTTGAAAAAAGAGGTGGTAGCGTCCTTTGCAGGGAAGCACGGAGTTTCATCCAACATCGAGGATTGGAAGGGAAGCGAAATAGCCTTGTTCCAAGAAGATTTGTTGGCTAGAGTAAAGGCAAGTATCAGTGAAAAATGGTTTTACACTTATTTTAAAAATGAAACGGGCAAACTCCCGCGAATTGATATGCTTAATATATTGAGCATATACCTTGGGTACAAAAACTGGTATGTCTTCAAGAAAAGTTATGGCGAACGAGGTGCATCCAAAAGTAAACTTGGCAAAAACGCGTATCTCCTGCTAGCTGGAATTTTGGTATTGGGCATCTTTTGGTTCTCTTGGGAAAAGGAAAATGAATTTAACTTCTGTTTTGTTGACCAATTAACAGACCGAGCAATCGTCCAAACACCTTTGGATATCAAGATTCTTCAGGATAAGGAGTCCCCCGTGGTCCTTAAAACGGATAGTTTGGGATGTTTTAGGTATAAAACCACCATGGACTATGTAACTTTTATTGTAAAATCTCCATTTTATAAGACTGATACCATAACGAGGTATATAAATACCAAATCCACAGAAGCTATCGAAGTAGCCAGTGATGATTATGCACTGATGTTAAATTTTTACACTTCAGGTAATGTAAAGGATTGGAAAAAACATAAAAGACAACTTGATGATTTAATATCAGAGGAGGCTATAGTTTATGAGCTATATAGTTCTAGCATTGGAGTTGAGGTATATACCAAGGAGGATTTTATCCAAATGCTTACGATTCCAACAACTTCTTTAAAGAAAATCGAGATTTTGGATAAACGTATAGTAGATGGGAAGATTGTGAAACTAAAATTCATGATGAAATGAAGAAGGGAACAATATATTTTGTTTTGGTTTTGTTATGTTCATGTGCGGGCAGAAACAAAGAATCAATGAATGAAATTGTGGATTATGAAGTTGAGGCCAGACATATTACTATTGAAGAATTGGCATCCCAAAAACTCAAAGATCATATTGAGTTACTTAAGATTAGGGATGATTATCCAGAATTTGGGACTAGTTTGACGTCATCAAGTGACACATTGACTATCCTTAGTTTTTTTGACCCTAAAACTATTTTGGATTTAAGTCAAATCAATATTCGACAAATAGGGAAGAAGGAGAAGGTCTCGAATTCAATAGAACGAATAAAGTTCCTTGTAAATATAAGCTCAAGTGATGACCTTTTAAAGGATTCGGTTGCGGTATATATTAAAACTTCTGAAATTCTTATAGATGGAAAACTAGAAGTATCTAGAGAATTTTTCTTTAAAAGAGATTAAATAAAAGCCTCGACCCTTAGACCGAAGCTTTTAAGTTTTTGATTGGTGATAAACTCCTAGACTAGCTCAAAAGAAGATTTATCCTTTAGATATATCTCCAGAACCAGAAGCTTTACTTTTAACTTTATCAGGATTTCCACGATAATGGATATCCCCAGACCCTGAAACTTGCGCATAAATGGATTGATTCGCAGTTACCTTTATGTCAGCAGAACCTGAAACTTGAGCGGTTACATTTTCAGCTTCCAAATCATACGCCTTAACATCCCCGGAACCCGAAACTTTGACGCTTAAATCGGTGGTTTTACCTTCTAGCACAATGTCTCCTGAACCGGAAAGACCTGCTGTTACACTTTGAGCTTCAACCGAAAGCGTAATGTCACCTGATCCCGACATACGTGTACTGAAGTCATCCGCTTTGATAGTGGTTTTACCCACGATATCTCCTGAACCTGATAGGGCAACAGAACTTATACTTTCAACAGGAACGGTAATATGAATGCCTCCATTCCAGTTAGAAGGTCTTAGGTTCACCCCTTTTTCAGTTTTGATGACCAATTTTCCGTCTTTAACCTCAGTTTTGATGTATTCCAGTAGGTTGGACTCTCCTTTTAAAGATAGTTCACCCTCTTGCCCGCTTACTAGTTCAACGTCGAACCAACCGGCCAAGGCCACCTCATCATAATCGCCAACAGAACGCTCTATGGTGACAATTTCACCGTTTCCTTTTACTCTTTTTCCCCATTGTGCACTTGTAACTGAAACAATACCTAGGGCCAAACTTAATGTGATTAATTTTTTCATGATTGTGTTTTTTGATTATTTATTATTATCCGCTTACTATTTTAAAACTTTTCTTTGAACGTTCAATAAGTGATTGCTCAATTCTCGCCGCTTCATCTTCACTGATGTTATTTTGAAACTCTTCCAAATTTAGTTTGGTATTATCTTGAAGCATTTCGATATAAAAAATGATTATTTCCTTTTTCCTATCTGCGCTTGCAAGTCCAACAAACCTTGACATCATGAATTCATCAGCAATCCTATATCCTTTTTCAATCAAAAACTTTCTGGTTAAAGCCCCTTCGTCATTCGGATTTTTCAAAGCTGCTTTTTTACTATTGTAAAACCATGTATTGTTTCTGTATTTGTTATCCCCAATATACGGGGCGTTATCCAAATCATAGTTGTAAATGAATTCATTGTTATCCAAAAACCCTTCCAATTGTACAATGAACATCTTTTTGACTGCACGTTTCTCGTCTGAATCTACAAAAACAAATCTGTCACCAGCCGCTATAGTTTTGCCCTTCACTTCCTTTGAGTATTCATCTGTCAAAGCTTGTATTTCAAATTCAAAACTTCCAACATACTGAAAATTATCACTTACTTCAATTTCTATGGTTGGATCCTTCTTCGAAATTAATCTATTGCCAACTACCCATCTGGTTTCAGCCATTTTGCTAGAATTTTCACCAGCTGCTATATCTTTCTTATCCTTTGTTTTGGTTATACAACCAAAGCAAATACTCACAAAGCAAAGTATTGATATAGAGATATTACGCATGAAAACCCAACTCATTATTTGCAATTTATATTTAGTTTTGATTAAAACTTACACCTCCGTAATCGCTGTAAATCTGAACCAGATTGCCCGAATTTTGCTTTCCGTAATAACCTTTGTAATATTTTTCACTTGATTTCTCTTTACTGATGTTGATTTCAAATGCATCTTTACCACTTACCCCAGCATATTCAGTTGAGATTTCGAAATCGAAATGATAACCCGTATTGTATCCTATTTTGACTCCGGTATAATCGGACTTGATATTGATATTTCCTGCATCAGGCGCCATCTCAGTAATTTTTATAGAACCATAGTCAGAGTTGATATTGAGATTCCCATGTACTGTTCCCAGTTTAACTCCAATGTAGTCACCATTCCCCTGGACATTTTGAACTTCTTTTACTTCAATGGAACCATAGTCGCTAGAGTAATCCAAGTTACCCATCTCATTGATTACTGCATTGGTGTAGTCCGTCTTTACAATTAGGTCACCTGCTTTTTCAATTGTAAACCCTGAGTAATCCGCGATGATTTCCGCGCTGTTGATATAATCAAAAGTCGACCTTGATGTGTAATCAAACCTGAGCTCGTTGTTTCTCCCTCGTAGTTCACCTACATCAATTTTTCCATAGTCACAGCTGATTTTGGCATGGCCATCAATACGATCTACATAAATGTTGCCATAATCATTGTTTAGATGAATACTGCTTTTTACCGGGAGCTTTATGGTGTAATTCACTTGAACATTTACATTGCGTTTTCCCCAGTTCCAGCCCCAACTGTTGCCTTTGTCCCCAAAACGGGTTCTGGCCGAAACAAGACTGCTGGTGTTTTCAAAGTCCACATCTATTTGATCCAACCTTTTTAATACTCTTTCTTCATTATTGCCGCTGGTTTTTATGTGCACCTCAATAACGATTCGGTCTTCATCCCAAGAAGTGAGATTTAAATTTCCATAGCTGTTTTTTGCCTTGAATAAGACATCGGAATTAACCTCAAATTCCTTTTTAATGGTCTTTTCCTTGGTGTACTTCCCTTTTAATTCGTCGTTGTTGGCGACAACTGCCAAAGGCAAAAGAAAGAATGCGAGAAGCGTGTATTTATATAGTAAAGTTTTCATCATTGTATGATTTTAAATTCTTAATGTTTTCAATATTGGTCAATACTTCTTTTAATAAATCTATCCTGGTTTGGAAGTTAGTAATCATAGCGTTGAGTATAATTTTACTGTTACCGCCATTTACAAGTTCTTGTTCCAAGGTTTGGTAATTATTTTCCAGCTTTTGCAATTGAAGTAAGGTGTCATCTACCAGTTTTGCTGTTTCCGGAGATTTTACATCCTTCAATTGCTGCACCTGTTCCTCGATGAGGTTGGCAAAGTAAAACTCGGTCTTGGACACCTCCGGAGCAATTTCAACAACCTGCTCCTTTAATGTGGGTTGACCGTTGAATACCTTGAGTCCCAATACGCATAATAGAATGATGGAGGCTGCTATTGAAAGTGGCCTAAACCAATTTGTTTTTCGCTTATTGAGTGTGACAACCCCCTTGGACCGATTCAATTTTTCCAAAAAACGTTCTTGGTGCCCAGAATTAGGTTCCTCAATATTAAATTCACCTTCAAGTCGTTCAAACAGTTGTTCAAAATTATCCTTGCTCATAATACTGCGTTTTGGGTCAATTTTTTTCTCAAGCTTTCTTTGGCCCTTGAAATTGTTGTTCTGCAATTGGCATAACTAATATTCATAATGCCGCTGATTTCTTCATAATCGTAACCTTCAATTAAATGTAAGGTCAAAGAAACTCTGTAATTGTCTTTTAAACTTTTCATGGTTTCCATCACTTTTTGAGCCTTCAGTTCAGTATAACCATCGTGATTTAAAGCAACTTCATCATTATCTTCGACCTTGTACATTACGTCATCCAAATCCACAGCTTTTGTTTTTAGCTGCTTTCGGTAATGATAAATACTGTTGTTGATCACAATGCGCTTTAACCATGCCCCAAAGGCGACATCCCCCTTAAATGTGTGCAGTTTGGTGAACGCGTTCAAAAATGATTCCTGCATCACATCTTCAGCTTCTGCCGTGTCTTTTACAATTCGAAAAGCAGTGTTGTACATCGCTTTATAATATCGATTGTAAATTTCCAATTGTGCACTTTGATTTCCCTTTAAGCACGATTGAAGCAGTGCATCAGTATGTTCATTTTGGTGGCTCAAAAAATGAATGGTTTGTCTTATAGATTGATGAATTTATCAATTGTTACACTTTTTTACGCATTTTTATTTTTTAATGGCATGAGAATTGCCTTTATAACCTTGAAAAAAGGGCCAAACATCCTTGTAGTGCTTACTTTTAGAGCGTTACGGCGGAGTTGGGCAAATGATGAAAAGAAAAATTGGGGTCATTCGTGACAAAATGACCGAAACTGAAGATATGGGAGAAATAAAGATTTCAACTTTTGACAATATGTCCTTGCAAGGTTTAGATGAAGATGCAGAATTAATACCCTTGCTTACCCCAGAAGATGAGGAGGAAATGAACCGGGAAACCCTTCCGGAAACCCTTCCAGTACTTCCCCTAAGGAATACAGTGCTTTTTCCGGGAGTGGTAATACCCATTACCGCGGGGAGGGATAAGTCCATCAACCTTATAAAGGATGCCAATAATGGCACAAAGACCATAGGGGTAGTATCACAAAAAGATGAAGAGACCGAGAACCCGGGTGTTGAAGATATTAACACTTTGGGTACTGTGGCAAGGATTCTTAGGGTACTGCAAATGCCTGATGGTAATACCACAGTTATCATTCAAGGTAAAAAACGTTTTGAGATTGCTGAAGTAGTTACAGAGAAACCGTATTTCACGGCAACTGTGCGAGAGGCCGAAGAAGAACGCCCTGATGAACAAAGTGAAGAATTTGTGGCCATCATCGATTCGATAAAAGAATTGGCTTTCAAAATCATCAAGGACAATCCAAATATCCCAAGTGAAGCCACCTTCGCTATTAAAAATATTCAGAGCAATTCGTTCCTGATCAACTTTGTATCCTCAAACTTGAATTTGAGTGTTGCGGATAAGCAAAAACTTCTGGAGATTCCAAATCTGCAAAAGCGGGCTTTAACAACGTTGAAGTACATGAACCAAGAACTTCAAAAGCTTGAACTGAAAAATGATATTCAGTCCAAGGTCCGAAACGACATGGACCAACAGCAACGCGAGTACTTTTTGCATCAACAGATGAAAACCATTCAAGAAGAACTTGGTGGGGTTTCGTATGAAGAGGAGGTTGATGAAATGCGGGTCAAAGCCAAAAAGAAAAAGTGGAGCAAAAAAATAAAAGAGCATTTTGAAAAAGAATTGTCCAAAATGCAACGCATGAATCCACAAGTGGCCGAATACTCCATACAACGGAACTATTTGGACCTATTCTTGGATTTACCTTGGGATGAATTTTCGAAGGACGTATTTGATTTAAAACGTGCTCAAAAGATATTGGACCGTGACCATTATGGACTCGAGGATGTGAAAAGACGAATCATCGAATATTTGGCAGTACTAAAGCTGAGAAACGATATGAAATCGCCTATTCTTTGTCTTTATGGCCCTCCTGGAGTAGGGAAGACCTCATTGGGCAAATCTGTAGCGGAGGCTTTGGGCCGGGAATATGTGCGAATGTCTTTGGGAGGATTGCGTGATGAAGCCGAAATACGCGGACATAGAAAAACTTACATCGGCGCCATGCCTGGAAGAATTGTACAAAGCATCAAAAAAGCAGGCACTTCCAATCCAGTTTTTATCTTGGATGAGATAGATAAACTTTCGAACAGTCATCAGGGAGATCCATCTTCTGCAATGCTTGAAGTTTTAGACCCAGAACAGAACAGTGAGTTTTATGATAACTTCTTGGAGATGGGCTATGACCTTTCCAAAGTCATGTTTATCGCGACAGCAAATAACTTAGGTTCTATTCAGCCGGCTTTGCGTGATCGTATGGAAATCATCAATGTGACTGGCTATACCATTGAAGAAAAAGTGGAGATTGCCAAAAAACATTTGCTTCCGAAGCAATTAAAAGAACACGGACTTTCCAATAAGGATTTGAAAATTGGAAAACCACAATTGGAAAAAATCGTGGAGGGTTACACACGTGAATCCGGAGTACGAAGTTTGGAGAAACAATTGGCGAAAATGGTACGTTATGCGGCCAAATCCATTGCAATTGAAGAGGAGTACAACATAAAGGTTACCAACGAAGATGTTGAAAAAATTCTCGGACCAGCACGTTTAGAGCGTGACAAATACGAGAACAATGATGTTGCTGGAGTGGTAACAGGTTTGGCGTGGACGAGCGTTGGTGGAGACATTTTGTTTATTGAATCCATCCTTTCCAAAGGAAAAGGGACACTCAATATTACTGGAAACCTTGGGAAGGTGATGAAGGAGTCTGCCACCATTGCCATGGAATATATCAAATCCAATGCTGAAACATTTGGTATAGCTTCGGATGTTTTTGAAAAGTACAATGTACATATCCATGTTCCTGAGGGTGCTACACCTAAAGACGGCCCAAGTGCTGGTGTTACCATGTTGACCTCTTTGGTTTCGTTGTTCACCCAACGCAAGGTAAAGAAGAGTTTGGCCATGACAGGTGAAATTACCCTAAGGGGTAAGGTATTACCTGTTGGTGGAATCAAAGAAAAGATCTTAGCTGCAAAAAGGGCTCGTATCAAAGAGATTATTCTTTGTGAGGATAACCGAAAGGACATCGAGGAAATCAAGCAAGATTATCTAAAAGGTCTCACTTTTCATTTTGTAAATGATATGAGCGAGGTGATAGATATAGCAATTACCGATAGGAAGGTTAAAAACGCCAAACAGCTTTAAACATAAAGAAGGTTTTTTGGGAGTGTACTTATAGGTTTAGGCTTTGATTTATAAATTAAACTTTGTGCCACAATGAATCATAACCATTGCTAGCAGTAGGTTGTATTAAAATCGTTCATCTGAGGTTTCAAGTGACCAAGTTTTTCCATTGAGTTCAAATTCTCGGAACATTTCTTTGGCTTCCTCAATTGTCCATTTTGTCCATTTTGGATTTAAATGATTGCCGTACCATTTTTTTGAGAAGTTCCAAATTTTCTCAATCGGTTGAATATCTCCCTTCGGAATGTTATGTCTTTTTGTCCACTTGTCAATTTGTTCTTCGTTCTCAAATATCAACATATTACTGCAAGTGTAAATCACATTGTCCCAAGCATTTTTCATGGGAATCGGGAAATGGATAAAGTAATTCTTTTCTTGAATGTCTTCGTTGATAATATTTATTTCTATTTGCTTGGTTTCCGCTCCGATTGTTGTCGTTATTTTAACATCATCTTTGAGCAAAGCAGCAACACCTAGCGAGCACCAAGCACAATTTCCCCACCATTCTCCATTCCTTGTTTTTACATAAAAATTTGTTGGGGCCAAGGAAAATGGATGAATTACCCAAACTTTCGGTTCGTTTGGATGAAGAACAACTCCGTGATATTCTTGTAGTTCATTTAATCCTTTTACAATTTGATTTTTATCTTCATTTAAGGTCTTTGCAAGTTCATCGACATTTGGTGCAAAACCGTTGTCAATTATTCCTTTGATAATTAAAAAGTGAAGATTTGAATTTGTTATCATATATTCTTTTGAAGCTCTATTTTTAAACTTGCTGCTAACATTAAAAATATCGCTGGTTTTAATGAGCTACATCGACTGATAAGTGAAGTTCGGGAATTTCTATGAAAAAGTCCAGCTCAAATTTATGTGTTGATTTTTTCAATGGATACTTTCTGGTTTCCTACTTAGTTGAGTTTTCCCTGACACGACTTTAGCCCTTTTTTTTGAAATCCTTTATTTCCTTCTCCTTATTTTTATCCCATGGGAAAGATTACAATTGCCATTGATGGATATTCCTCAACCGGAAAGAGCACTATAGCTAAGCAACTCGCCAAGGCGCTCAACTATATTTATGTGGATACCGGCGCCATGTATAGGGCGGTCACTTTATATGCCATCCAAAACAACTATGTGGGCAGCGAAGATGATATTGAAGCTCTGGTCAACGATTTGCCGAAAATCAACCTGAAGTTTGTTCCCAATGCAGATTTGGGGATTTCCGAAATGCATCTAAACGGGATAAACGTGGAGCGGGAAATTCGGACTATGTTGGTCTCTGGTCAGGTGAGCAAGGTTGCCACCATCCCAGAGGTACGGCATAAGTTGGTGGAAATGCAGCAACAAATGGGTACTGAAAAAGGCATTGTGATGGACGGAAGAGACATCGGAACCGTTGTTTTCCCCGATGCGGAATTAAAGATATTTATGACCGCCTCGCCGGAGGCTCGCGCTACCAGACGCTACAAAGAATTGTTGGATAGGGAAGAGGAGGTTTCCTATGAAGAGGTCCTTGAAAATGTGCAAAAAAGGGATTTTATCGATTCTACCAGAGAAACGTCACCCTTGCGTAAAGCCGATGACGCTATTGCTTTTGATAACAGTGACATGGGCTTGGCGGAACAATTTGAGCGCATTTTTGATTATACGCAAAGGGTTATTTTAAAAGCTTAGAGAAGCTAACAATTTTATCAATTATCTACGTAACCTTGGTCCCATGTTTTTTTTGGGTTATGATTCCGCAAATCACATTGAAAGTCTGCAACGGCCTTTAGGTTCATAAGTACAGATATCCACCCAGCATGCACCTGATAAAAATCACTTTCAGGTATATTTTCATTACTTAAAGTAAGATCTGTCCCCCCGTTTTCCATTTCCTTTAATTTAAATTTAACCAAGCTATTAAAATAGTCTAAATGGAATTCTTTACTGGGAATGCTCTTTATAATTTGACCCTGATAGGTTTGGCCATTTGGAAACAAGAAGTGAATTACATTACCATCTAAATTTACTTTTTCGGACCAGAACTTTGTTATTCCCTCAGCAGTGGTGAGCAAATCAAAAACCTTATTTGGGTCAGATGCTAACTGTAATTTCCAGGTAATGGTTTTCATTTTGAATCAAGATTTCAAATTCACTTAGCGGTATCGTATAACCGTCAGTTACGGGTTAATTTACACAGACTTTTCGGTTTAGCGCAGGCGTTAGCAATTCCGAGTGAATTCGGACGTAGTCGAATCCGCGGTAATTGCGGTTATACATTGTTGTACACCGTTATTTATATTTTCTTTTAGCAACAAGATATTCCTTTCCGTTTACTGTTTTATACTTTTTAGTCCAAACTCCATTCTTGTTGTATTTGTATCTAAAATTCTCAAACTCATACAAAAATGGTCCTCCTGTGATTGGGATTGGAAATTCTTGTTTTGGTTCATATTCTCTGTGAATTTCAATCACATTATTTCGATTGTCATATCTATAATATGTTGTAGCTTTTTCGTTGACAGTTTTTCCGTTCAAATCTTCGTAAGTACTGAATTTTGTTGATTTAATGATATTTCCTTTTTTATCATATTCCATCAATTCTTTATAAGGCCACGCTTTGAAATCAGATTCCTCAATTCTTTCAATCAGTTTGGGTTTTCCCAATTCGTTGAAGTCAGAATATTTTTCGGTCATTCCAAAATCAAATTTCTTTCTTACAAGCAATGAGTCATCATATTCCAATTTAAGGTTTGAAATATCGTTTATCTGTCCTTCGTTGATGTCAAAGGTATTTGTTTCACGTTCTACATTTCCAAATTGGTCGTATTCAACTTCCGTTCGGCTTCGTAGTTTATTTTTCCAATAATTTTCTCGTACTGAAACAAGTCCGTTTATAAGATAAAATTTAGTACTCCATTTTCCCATTTCTATGTTTTTCTCAACATAGAATTCATAATTTTTCAATAATTCAGATTCACTTTTTTGAGCAAAGGAATTATTAAAAATCAGAAGGGTAATTATGCTTGCAAGCAGGTTTTTCATATTGGTGTACAACGGTTAAGATATCGCTTGTTTTAATGAGCTATTTCGACAGAAAAGTAAAATTTGGGAAATTTAACTAAAGATTCAAAGAATAGATTTGATTCCCCCTTCTAAATGGTAAAGTTTCTTTACTTGAGCGTCTGTCAATGGTGCATTAAAAATGGATAGTTCGTCCATTAAACCGGTATAATTTAATCCAAGGAAAATTTTGGATTCCTCCAATACCCAGGTAAAAGGATCATCCACACCACTTACCGTTCCAATTTTTTCCCCGTTCAAGTAAAGATTCCCAAGACTGTTTGCTGTACCCAGACCATCATAGGTTGCAAGAACATGCGTCCAGCTGTTTTTTGAAAAAGGAGGCTCTTTCATAGTCACCAACCTTTTTTCAAAAACGGTCATTACAGGGGCATTTAGGGTGTCTTGGGTCCAAGCGTCCTTATCACCGATAAGCCCCAATCTAAAGTCAGGAGGGTCTGCATCGGTAAAATCCACCCATATGGAGGCATCATTGAATTCTGTATCGGTGATTTGAATCGGGTCCGTATAACCATCTAAGTCATTTACGGTATCAACACTCAACCAAAATGAAATGGTGCCAGACCAGCTTTGAGGGCTGTAGACAATGTTGTTTTCACTTTTATAAAAAACAACGGTATCACTTTTTTTACCGAATTCAAAAGCATCGCCAAATATGCCTTCTCCTTTAACGATGCGATGGTCAGGGTTGTTCATGCCCATCTGAATCCCTTCCAAACTTCTTCTTGAGTTAACATAGCTTGCCTTCGCGGTAAACATATTGGAATTTCCAAGAGCAAAATCTGCTGTAGTTCCATTGTCAAAAGAAACGTAAAACGTCAAAGCCTCCTTGAAATCTGTGTCGGATTTAGGCTGACAAGAAAGAAGTTGGAGAAAAAGTACTCCAATTACGATAAAACCGATATTACAATTTTTCATGTTTTGTTTTTAGATTGATGAACCACAAATTTATTAAAGTTAAAGAAGAGTTTTTAATTGAAACCAAAGTTGAGGTGTGAATAGATTGAAATGCAAATATTTTACTTTCATGCTATTACAAAAAAAAAGCGCCTGTAAGGCGCTTTCTATGGATTAGATTGTTTCTATTACAGATTTGGAATCACCAAAACTTGGTCAGGATGGATTAAATCCGGATTCTTTAAGATATTGGTATTCGCCTCGAATATTTGCTTGTATTTCATGGCATCACCATAGTAGTGCTTGGCGATTTTGCTTAAAGATTCACCACCTTTTACCGTGTGTCTGTGGTATACAGAGTCATCAGAAACAGAAATATTTGCTTTGATGTCACTTGGGCTTTCCCCTCCAATTTCCTTGATTTTGTCCCAAATCGCATTTTTCTCATATGGGGTGTTGGCTTCACCTTTTATTTTCAAAACCCCTCCGTCTTCAGAAACATCACCGTCTTTAATCGCAAATTGTTGTCCTAAATCTAAAACTGCCTGATATTTTGCTTTTACACTCATAATATGTTGTATTGTTTTAATGGTTAATATTAGGAAACAAGATATGCATAAAAGTCACATTTTGACTTAATTTTTCATTAATTATCCCGGCTGGTCGATAAGAGTTCAATAAGGGTTTGTAAAACAAGGAATTAATTGTATTTTTGCACTCCTTTTTGGCAAAGCAGCAGGAGAAAAAGGGATTACAAAAAACGATAACAACTTCCATAGCGATTGTCTAACTCCTGTAGACTTATGGAATACAAATTTAAATCAGCAGATGGCTGAAGAAAAAGCAAATGTTGAAGTAGAAGAAACTACGGCAACAACAGAAGTTAAAGAAGAAGTTACCACGCAACAAGACCCTAAGGAATTTTTGGAAAGTTTCGATTGGGACAAGTACGAGGAAGGTATTGAAAAAGTTGATGACAGCAAGTTGGACGAATTTGAAAAACTTGTTGAAGAAAACTTTGTGGACACTGCCGATGAAGAGGTAGTTGAAGGTAAGGTAGTTCACATGACAGATCGCGAAGCGATCATTGACATCAATGCCAAGTCCGAAGGTGTTATCTCGTTGAACGAGTTCCGTTACAATCCGGATCTTAAAGTAGGGGATAAAGTTGAGGTACTTATCGATATCCGCGAAGACAAAACCGGTCAGTTGGTATTGTCACACAGAAAAGCAAGAACCATTATGGCATGGGACAGAGTAAATGCTGCCCATGACAAAGAAGAAATTGTTACTGGTTTTGTAAAATGCAGAACTAAAGGAGGTATGATCGTAGATGTATTTGGAATCGAGGCGTTCTTGCCAGGTTCTCAAATCGATGTGAAACCTATCCGTGATTACGATCAGTACGTTGGTAAGACTATGGAATTCAAGGTGGTGAAAATCAACCACGAATTCAAAAACGTAGTTGTTTCTCATAAAGCACTTATTGAAGCTGATATTGAAGAGCAGAAGAAGGAGATTATCGGTCAACTTGAAAAAGGTCAAGTACTGGAAGGTATCGTTAAAAACGTTACTTCATACGGTGTGTTTATCGACCTTGGTGGTGTTGACGGATTGATCCACATTACTGACCTTTCTTGGAGCAGAATCAACCACCCGAACGAGGTTGTTGAACTTGACCAGAAAATGAACGTGGTAATCCTTGATTTTGATGATAACAAATCAAGAATCCAATTAGGTCTTAAGCAATTGGAGAAACATCCATGGGATGCTTTAGGTGATGAAATCAAAATAGGTGATAAAGTAAAAGGTAAAGTAGTAGTTATAGCTGATTATGGTGCCTTTATCGAAGTTGCCGAAGGTGTTGAAGGTTTGATCCACGTTTCTGAAATGTCTTGGTCTACCCACTTAAGATCTGCACAAGATTTTGTAAAAGTAGGTGATGAAGTTGAAGCTGTTGTATTGACCTTGGATAGAGAAGATCGTAAAATGTCATTGGGCATTAAGCAATTGACTCCAGATCCATGGACTGATATTACATCTAAATACCCTGTAGGTTCTCGTCATAAAGGAATCGTTAGAAACTTTACCAACTTTGGTGTCTTTGTAGAAATGGAAGAAGGAATTGACGGATTGATTTACATCTCCGACCTTTCTTGGACCAAGAAGATCAAGCATCCATCGGAATTTGTTGCTGTGAACGATACTTTGGAAGTTGAAGTATTGGAATTGGATGTAGAAGGACGCAAATTGAGCCTAGGTCATAAGCAAACTACAGAGAACCCTTGGGATAAATACTCAAAAGAGTTTGCCGAAGGAACTTTGCACAAAGCATCAATTGCTGAAGTTGTTGACAAAGGAGCTACTGTAAACTTCAATGAGGATATCGTAGGATTTGTTCCTTCACGTCATATGGAAAAAGAAGATGGCAAAAAGCTTGTTAAAGGAGAAGAAGTTGATTTCAAGATTATTGAGTTCAACAAAGACTTCAAACGAGTAGTGGCAAGCCACACAGCTATCTTTAGAGAGCAGGAAGAAAGAAATGTAAGAACTGCTAAAAAGCGTTCTTCATCTTCTGATGAAGCTGCACCTACATTAGGTGATGCCAATTCACAACTGCAAGCTTTGAAGGATAAAATGGAAGCTGATTCTAAAAAATAATCAGCCCTTCATTACATAATAAAAACCCCGTTGGAAACAACGGGGCTTTTTTATACCCTGTTCATTTTAAAGAATTGTTTACTTTTGTATCCAACTGAGACGGTAGTACAGCAAATGAGTCAAAAAGTTCTTCTTACTTCCAAAGAAATCAACATCATACTTCACCGTTTAGCTTGTCAACTTTTAGAAAACCATTTAGATTTTAAAGATACCGTACTGATAGGAATTCAACCTAGGGGTGTTTATTTGGCCGAACGTTTGGCCAAGGTGCTTCGCGAAGATTACAAAGTAAAGGATATACAACTCGGTTTATTGGATATCACATTTTACCGGGATGATTTTGGAAGAGGTGAAAAGACCTTAAAAGCAAGTACTACAAAAATTGATTTTTTGGTAGAAGATAAAAACGTGGTCTTGATAGATGATGTTTTGTATACCGGAAGAAGTATCAGGGCAGCCTTAACAGCCATTCAATCCTTTGGCAGGCCTTTGGATATTGAATTGCTCACGTTGATTGATAGACGGTTCAGTAGGCACTTACCCATTCAGCCCAATTATAGGGGTCGACAGGTAGATGCCATAAATGAAGAGAAAGTAAAGGTAATGTGGGAGGAGAATGATGGAAAGGACATTGTGTATTTAGTAAGCAAATAGTATAGAATGAGTGAATTAAGTGTAGATCACTTGCTAGGAATAAAATATCTTGATAAAAAGGATATAGCACTCATTTTTGAAACGGCCGATCACTTTAAAGAAGTTATTAATCGGTCCATAAAAAAGGTGCCAACACTTCGTGATACGACCATTGCGAATATCTTTTTCGAAAACAGCACCCGAACCAAACTCTCATTTGAACTTGCGGAAAAAAGATTATCAGCTGATGTTATTAATTTTTCAGCTTCCCAATCATCCGTAAAAAAAGGAGAAACCCTAATAGATACCGTAAACAATATCCTGTCCATGAAAGTGGATATGGTGGTGATGCGGCACCCAAACCCTGGCGCTGGAATATTTTTATCCAAACATGTAGACGCTTCTATAATAAATGCAGGAGATGGAGCCCATGAACATCCAACCCAAGCACTTTTAGATTCTTATTCCATAAGAGAAAAGCTTGGGGATATCGGCGGGAAAAATGTGGTTATAGTTGGTGATATTCTACATTCCCGAGTGGCCCTATCCAATATCTTTGCATTAAAACTGCAAGGCGCCAATGTAAAAGTATGCGGGCCTAAGACTTTGATTCCAAAACATATAGAATCTCTAGGAGTGACAGTCGAAACAAACCTGAGGAAAGCCTTGGAATGGTGCGATGTGGCCAATATGCTGCGGGTGCAGAATGAACGAATGGACATCAGTTATTTCCCATCTACAAGGGAATACACCCAACAATTTGGGGTTAATAAACAACTATTGAACAGTTTAGATAAGCAAATTGTGATTATGCATCCAGGTCCTATAAATAGAGGAGTGGAAATCACAAGTGATGTAGCAGATTCCGACCAGTCCATTATTTTGGAACAAGTAGAAAATGGAGTGGCGGTTCGTATGGCAGTAATGTATTTATTGGCGGCAAAAAAGTAACGAAATGATTTTCAATAAAGAAGGAACAACGACCATTGTTTTTCAGGAGAAGACTTCCATTTCCATATTCATGGAAAACCTTGAAAAGGCATATTCCAAATTAAAGCACGATAATATTGTGGTTAACCTTTTCTCCTTCGAAAAGTTGACCACGGGTGATATCTTGGAATTTCTTGATATTTCTAACACCCACAAAAACTCGAATAAATCTTTTGTCTTGGTTACAAACAAAGTTTCATATGACGAAATTCCTGACGAAATAAGCGTCGTACCCACAATTCAGGAAGCAAAAGACCTTATTGAAATGGAGGACATAGAACGGGACTTGGGCATATGAAGTTGACCATTCTCGGATGCTATTCCGCCACACCTCGCACTTTTACCAATCCTACAGCCCAAGTTCTTGAAATTAGAAACCATCTTTTCTTGATTGATTGTGGAGAAGGAACACAGGTACAGTTAAGAAAGAATAAAATCAAGTTTTCCAGAATAAAACATATTTTCATTTCACACTTGCATGGTGACCACTTTTTCGGTTTACCGGGACTTATTTCAACTTTTAGACTTTTAGGAAGAGAATCAGAACTCCATATTTATGGACCCAAGGGCATTAAAGAGGCCATCACCTTGTTTTTGAAATTGGGAGATTCATGGACAAATTACCCTTTGATTTTTCATGAATTGACCAGTAAGGAATCTGAATTAATACTGGATGACGAGACTGTCAGTGTTCAAACTATACCATTAGATCATCGAGTATACACCAACGGTTTTTTGTTTCACGAAAAGCCACTTCCTCGGAAATTGAATATTGAAGCCACCGAAAAATATGAAATAGACAGAAGTCAGTTTAACAATATCAAAAATGGAGCAAATGGTGTACAACAAAATGGCATTGAAGTTGCCAACTCCGATTTGACCATTGACCCACCAAAACCTAAAAGCTACGCTTTTTGCAGTGATACCGCTTATAATGAAAGTATTGTACCCATTATAGAAAACGTGGACTTGTTATATCATGAATCGACCTTCTTGGAATCTGAAGCCCATTTAGGTACTAAAACTAAACATGCCACAGCTACTCAGGCCGCACGGATTGCCGAAAAGGCAAACGTTGGGCAACTTGTTTTGGGACATTATTCGACCCGGTATAAGTCAATCGACCTTTTCAAAGAAGAAGCCTCAAAGGTGTTTTCACAGGTAGATTTGGCAGATGATGGCAAGACTTTTGAAATTTAAGGTCAAAGAGCAAAAACTTAACCCATACAATCTTTTTAATCTCCGTTCTTTTGTTGAAATTTGATGGTACTAATAGAGTGTCATGCAAAAAGACCTGAGCAATTACAGGAAATCCTACGAAAAAAGCGAGCTTGATGAAACGTCCATAAAGGAAAACCCTATGGAGCAATTTCAAAAGTGGTTTTATGAGGTAGAGGCAACGTATGGTATGGATGAACCGAATGCAATGACGGTATCTACTATAGGTTTGGATGGATTTCCTAAAAACCGGGTTGTACTGATGAAAAAATATACACACGAAGGTTTTATTTTCTATACAAACTATCAAAGCGAAAAAGGGAAAGCCATTGAAAATAATCCATTGATGTGCCTTTCATTCTTTTGGCCTAATATGGAACGGCAGATTATCATAAAAGGTAAAGCCGAAAAGGTTGCCGAAAACCTGTCAGATGGGTATTTTGAGTCACGACCAGTTGGTAGCCAACTTGGAGCAGTAGTTTCAGACCAAAGCGACGTGATTCCATCCAAGGCATTTCTACAAGAAAAACTGGACGCTTTGGAAAAGAAATATGAAGGGAAAGAAATACCCCGTCCGGAAAACTGGGGAGGGTATTTGGTCAGACCTGTTTCTTTTGAATTTTGGCAAGGTCGTCCCAATCGCTTGCATGATAGAATTCGCTATACCCTTCAAGAAGATTACAATTGGAAAATAGAACGATTAGCACCCTAACTACCGGAATATGAAGCGGATAATATTGATGAGGCATGGCAAATCTTCATGGGAATATGAAGTTTCTGATAAAGACAGGCCTCTTAAAGAAAGAGGAATTAATGATGCGCACTTAGTATCCCAAGAATTCAATAAAAAGGATATGCAAATCGATTTCGCGTTTTCAAGTCCAGCGAACAGGGCATTACACACCAGTATGATTTTCCTTAGAAATATTGGTTTTTCATTCAGCAGGTTTCAAGTCACAGAAGCACTTTATGATTTTTCTGGAGGTAGCGTACAGAACTTTATAGAAAATTTGGACAACCAATACGAAACTGTTTGCATTTTTGGACACAATTATGCGTTCACATCCCTTGCAAATGCTTGGGGAGATCAGTATATTGACAACGTTCCAACTGCCGGATTGGTTCAAATCAAATTTGATGTAAACAACTGGGCAGAAATTTCGAAAGGAACCACAGAACAAATCAGTTTCCCAAAACACTTAAAAGGATAAATGGTAAAGCCCAAGAACGAATATGTAAACAGAGAAATCAGTTGGTTACACTTTAATGCCCGGGTGCTTCAAGAAAGTGCCGACAAAAGGGTCCCATTAATTGATAGACTAAGATTTCTGGGTATTTTCAGTAATAATCTCGATGAATTTTTTAAAGTAAGATACGCTACGGTAAAACGTATTGTTGATGCCGGAAAAAAAGGAAAAAGCGTTCTAGGAGGGGAAAAGGCCAAAGATTTACTTGAAGAAATTACCAAGATTGTAATAAATCAACAAGCTAGAAGTCTAGAAATTCTCAACAGTATAGAAGAGGAACTCAAAGCTGAAAATATTTTTATAATAGATGAGAATGAAGTAAGTGAAAGTCAGGCAGAATTTATAAAATCATATTTTCTTAAAAAGGTCAATCCAGAATTGATGACCATTATTCTAAATGACTTAACCGAATTTCCTCTACTTAAAGATACTGCAGCCTATTTGGCCGTAAAAATGGTGATGAAGGACGATGAAACCATGGGTGTCAATGGGAAAAACCGATATGCCCTGATTGAAATTCCCAAGGGCATTGACCGTTTTATTGTGCTTCCGCAGGAAGGAGACAAAAATTACATCATCATTTTAGATGATTTGATACGATTCTGTTTGGGTAGTGTCTTTACGATGTTTGATTTTGAGTCCATTTCTGCTCATATGATCAAGATTACGCGAGATGCAGAATTGGATATTGATAACGACCTGACCAAAAGTTTTATCGAGAAGATATCGTCTAGCGTTGAGCACCGGAAAATTAGTGACCCAGTGCGGTTTGTTTATGATAAGCAAATAGACAAGGATACCCTTCAATTCCTAAAAGATAAAATGAATATTGTGGACACGGATAGTGTAATTCCAGGTGGAAGATACCATAATAGAAGGGATTATATGGGTTTTCCAAGTCTTGGCAGACAAGATCTCATGCACAAGAAAATAGAACCTTTACCCGTAAAAGGGCTTAGTATGGAAGGAAGTCTTTTGGAGATGATCAGCCAAAAAGACTATATGATCTATGCTCCTTATCACACCTTTAATTACGTTACCAAGTTTTTGAGAGAGGCTGCTCTTGACCCGAAGGTAAGAAGTATCAAAATCACCGTGTATCGTTTGGCCAATGATAGTCAAGTTGCAGCTTCGTTAATCAATGCTGCTAAAAATGGTAAACAAGTAACTGTTCAAATTGAACTTCAGGCACGATTTGACGAACAGGCCAATATTAAGTATGCAAATCAGTTACAAGCTGAGGGAATAAAACTGATTTTTGGCGTTCCTGGTCTGAAAGTACACAGCAAAATTTGCTTGGTAGAACGGGAAGAAACCGAAGGAGTGAAAAGATATGGCTTTATAAGTACAGGTAACTTCAATGAATCCACTGCAAATATCTATACGGATTACACCTTGTTTACGGCCCATGAAGGGATTTTAAAAGATATGAATCGCGTGTTTGAGTTTTTCGAGACCAATTATAAAATCAACAAATACAAGCACCTCATCGTCTCACCCCATTATACAAAGTCCACCTTCATACGACTGATTGACCAAGAAATTGAAAATGCAAGGGCGGGGAAAGAAGCTTACATCAAAATCAAGATGAATAGTTTCACTTCGTATAAAATGGTGGACAAGTTATATGATGCAAGCAGAGCTGGGGTTAAAATTCAATTAATTATCAGAGGGGTGTGTTGTCTTATTCCTGGTGTTGAGGGAATGAGCGAAAACATTGAAGCCATTAGCGTAGTGGATAAGTTTTTAGAGCATCCACGTTTGTTCATTTTCGGGAATGGAGGCGAACCCATAGTGTATATCTCATCTGCGGATTGGATGACACGTAATCTTGATTTTAGGGTTGAGGTAGGCTGTCCAATTTATGATAATGAGATTAAGCAAGAGTTGTTGGACACTTTTGACATTTCTTGGAGAGATAATTTTAAGGCCCGAGTCTTTTCGGACAAACAGGATAACGCCTATAAACCAAAAGCTCCCAATGAACCTGAATTAAGGTCGCAATTCGCACTATATGATTACTATCAAAAGAAAGTAGAATCTTAAGTAAGCCTTGCTTTGATAATTCGAAAATTTGCCGCTATAGATATTGGCTCCAATGCAATAAGATTGTTGGTGACCAATGTAATTGAGCAAGCAGATAAACCCACTACATTTAAAAAAAGCGAAATTATTCGGGTACCTGTGCGCTTGGGGGAAGATGCTTTTACCAAAGGTGAAATCTCGGAAGGTAGCTTGCAACGGTTGATAAAGACCATGAAATCTTTTAATTTGTTGATGCAGGTATATGGTGTGGAAAAATATATGTCCTGCGCAACTTCCGCCCTTAGGGAAGCTAAAAATGGAGAGATAGTAGTTGAAAGGGTGAATAAGGAAACTGGAATCAAAATTGAAATAATAGATGGAAAAAGAGAAGCATCCATAATAGCTTCGACAGACTTGAAGGAACTTATAAAAAAGGACAGATTATATCTTTACGTTGATGTTGGCGGTGGAAGTACTGAATTCACGATTTTTGAAAAAGGCAGCGTACTCGTATCAAAATCTTTTAAAATAGGTACGGTCAGGATTCTTAATGGGTTGGTTGGTGACGCTGCTTGGGATGAAGTGCATGAATGGATAAAGAAATATATTTCACGAGATAGCAAGGTTGAGATAATTGGTTCTGGAGGAAATATTAACAAACTTCATAAGATGTCCGGAAGAAAAATAAATCAACCATTATCCTATATTTGGTTGAACGCCCAGTATCTTTTTCTAAATAGTATGGATTATGAGGATAGGATTTCAGAATTGGGATTGAACCAAGATAGGGCCGATGTTATTATTCCTGCTACCAAAATATTTTTATCTGCAGCCAAATGGAGTGGCGCCAAGAAAATTCACGTGCCTAAAATCGGATTGGCAGATGGGATGATAAAAACCTTGTATTACGAGTAAAACTATCCGTGCATGGTTTCTCGTTTACCCAGATTTTTCATGAGTTTGGCCTCATATTCAAGCAATTGTTCCCATTTTTTATCCACCTCTTCGCGGTTACCATACTTTCTGGCAAATTTTAAAAACATGGTATAATGGTTGGCTTCGCTTACCATTAAATTTCGGTAAAAATCAGACAATTCCTTGTCGTCAAGTTCTTCGGAAAGTAATCGAAAACGTTCACAGCTTCTAGCCTCGATAAGGGCTGCATAGAGTAGTTTGTGAACTAAATGTGTTTCACGACTACCACCTTTTGGAAAAAACTTCATCAACTCCAAAACATATTCATCTTTGCGCTCCCGACCTAGAATCCATCCTCTTTTCAGAATTCTATCATGTACCATATTAAAATGGCCCATTTCCTCCCTGGCCAAAGCCGTCATTTCTTTGACCAATTCTGATTTTTCAGGAAAACCGATAATCAATGAAATAGCTGTGCTTGCCGCTTTTTGCTCGCAGTATGCGTGATCAGTTAAGATTTCCTCAATATTTTTTTCAACGATATTGACCCATCTGGGGTCTGTTGGTAATTTAAGACCAAGCATTTTTTAAAATTTAAAGAACAAAGATAAGGGTATTAAAAAAGAAAGTGGAAGGTTAAAAATCGAGGTCGAACTCTTTTCTGAGTAGATCAATGGCAGGATTTTTCTCTTTCAATTTCTGATATTTTTCCTCTGGAGTGAAGGCAAACTTTTTCGCCACCTCTTCATTTACGGTAATATTCAAGGTGATGGAATAATTGTTCAATTTTTGTTTTAGGTAGTCCATCATAAGACTTTGTTCCCTTTCTACCTCTTTTTTCATGGTACTGTTGGGAAGCTCAATCCATATGTTATGCTCATCTTTAAGTTTCGGAACATCGGTCTGGAAATTACTGGCCAATATTTTTCTTCCCTTAATTTCCAGCTGTTGTACCATATCGTTCCAATGTGCTTGCATATCCTGTTCCGTAAAGCTTTCCTTTGGAAGATCATCTTGGTTAACCGGAGGGGCCTTAACATTTTCATGGGCCTTCTTGGCCTTTATACTGGATATGGATAAGCCTGAAACCCTATTTTCTGGAGTTTTAAGTTGAATTTTTTTAATCGATGGAGGTGCAGCTTCAGGTTCAGTATCGGGTTCTTGCGATTGAACCTCAGGTTGTATTGGCGTTTCTTGGAACCCAGATGATTTCGGTTGTTCAGTGGTGTACGAAGGTGTGGGCTCTTCTAAACTTGGTGTAGGAGCTGCAACGGGACTACCATTATTAGATTCATTGGATTTAAAGAAGGAAGCGGGAATTATGAAATCAGACTTTTTTTTTCTCCATCAAAGGAGATGGAAGCCAATTTCATTAAAGTAAGCTCAACAAGCAGACGCTGATTTTTACTGGTTTTATATTTTAGATCAGCATTATTGGCCATTTCCAACGCTTGTAAAAGAAATGCTCTGCTAGCTTTTTTTGCCTGCGTCTGATAATGTTCTTTTACATCTTCGCCCACCTCCAGTAAAGCTATTGTTTCAGGATGCTGACATACCATCAAATCCCTAAAATGAGAGGCCAATCCAGAAATAAAATGATGACCATCAAACCCTAATGAAAGTGTTTTGTTGAACAGCACAAGTAAATCTGGAATATTGTTGGCCAAGATAAGATCGGTGGTATTGAAATAGGTGTCGTAGTCAAGAACATTTAGATTTTCCGTGACCGCCTTTCTGGTCAATGTATTTCCTGAAAAGCTAACCACTCTATCAAAAATGGAAAGTGCGTCGCGCATGGCGCCATCCGCTTTTTGAGCAATGATGTGAAGCGCACTGTCTTCGGCTTCAATTCCCTGTTGCTCTGCTATATACTTTAAGTATGCCGAAGCATCCTTTACCGTAATTCGTTTAAAATCGAAAATTTGACAACGTGAAAGTATTGTCGGGATTATCTTATGCTTCTCAGTAGTGGCCAGTATAAATATGGCGTGCTTTGGAGGTTCTTCCAAGGTCTTTAGAAAAGCATTGAAAGCAGACTGCGATAGCATATGGACCTCATCAATGATATATACCTTATACCTACCCACCTGAGGCGGTATGCGAACTTGGTCGATGAGGCTTCTAATATCGTCAACCGAGTTGTTCGAGGCAGCGTCCAATTCAAAAATATTGAATGCAAAATCCTCATCTTCCCGTTCCGTCCCGTCCTGATTGATTTTCTTAGCGAGAATACGTGCACAGGTAGTTTTACCGACACCTCGTGGTCCACAAAAAAGTAGGGCCTGCGCTAAGTGATTATGATCAATCGCATTGAGTAGCGTATTGGTAATAGCTTCCTGACCCACTACATCCTTGAAGGTCTGGGGGCGATATTTTCGAGCCGATACTATAAAGGGTTCCAAAATCAGGAAATTTGCGTTACTACAAATATAAAAATAGGAACGTGCAAAGTGCCATTGTCGTTGGTGAGGAAGCTACTTTTTATTAACAATTAGGTTACCTTTGCTCGTAGCAGGCCACCTTATCGCTTCCGGTCACCATCGGAAGAGGAAAGTCCGGACACCATAGTGCAGCATAGCGGATAACATCCGTCCGTTGAAAAGCGAGGACCAGTGCAACAGAAAGCAAGTACAGTTCGGCTGTAGTGAAATCAGGTAAACTCTATGCGGTGAAACGTCATGTAAACCAGTGTTTGAGGGCTGCACGCCCGAGTTGGAGGGTAGACGGTTCGAGCTTTTGGGCAACCAAAAACCTAGATAAATGATAAGGCTAGACAGAATCCGGCTTATGGCCTGCTTTTCTTTAATCTCCTGAAATCCAACTAATTGAAATTTTATTAAGAAAAATTGAGGTATTTTCTTTCATGATTAGCCTTAATATAAGAGTTCGTCAATCCTAACCCTCTATATATCAATTGTGTATTCCTGCTTTTGAATGGAGATGGTAGTTTTAAACCATGATTGCTTTTTGGATTAATATTATTACAGCCACTCTATGCCTTGGTTACATATGCATAAGGTTGATAAAATTTATACATCCTTCCAAAAGTCTTGATATAAAGAGCTATGAGAATGGCGAATTCCATCAATTTTGGGACGAAAGCGATAGATATTTTGATTAGTTCGTGGCTTGAAAAATTAGACTTGTATAGTATTTCGGACAGGAAAATATCAAAAAGGTATTTAAACCCTAAACAACCTTAAGGATGATTTCAACATATTTGATTTTTCCGTTTGTCCTATTGCTGTACGTTTTGGTGCTATTTTTGGATGACTATATTGGAAGAAATGGAAGGTTCTGAGCAGTTTGTAGAATGTTTCTATTTTTCGAAAAAACTAAAAATACTTCCACCATATTTTCTCGATTCCACAAAGTTGGAATGTTCCGATAAATCAGTTTGGTCCGAGTGTTCAATAATTAAAACTCCATCTTCAACCAATAATTCATTTTCGAAAACCAAAGTTGCAATTTGATGAAATTGAGACATCTCAAAGCTATAAGGGGGATCTGCAAAAATTAAATTGGCCTTTTCAGGTGTCCGTTGTAGATATTTGAACACATCAGATTTTATGCTGGTAATCGATAAATCCAACTCCTCTGCTATTTTACTGATGTACCGAACACAGCCAGCATAACCATCCACTGCAACAATGTTCTCGGCACCCCTTGATGCAAACTCGAAGCTTATATTACCGGTGCCCGCAAAAAGGTCTATTACTTTAAGTTCATCAATAAAAAAACGATTGTTAAGAATATTGAAAAGTCCTTCCTTGGCCATATCAGTGGTGGGCCTTACCGGAAGTTTTTTTGGAGCTACAAGTCGTTTGCCCTTATATCTACCCGAAATAATTCGCACTACAAGGAACTTAGGGTTGTAAAATCAATGGTCTGGGTTTCCAATTGCTCTAAGGGGTAGGTGGGGTCAATTGGAACAAAAACCGAAACATTCCTAACATAGCGATGGCATAATTCGAATATAGTATCTCCTTCCTCCACCAAACCAAACAATTTTAGCTGTACTTTTTCCAAATCGATATGCAATTGCTCTAATCCAAAAAGAAGGTAGTATAGAAAATCTTCTGCAGTTTTGTAGGTGAAGTGATTGTAAAAAAGTAGTTTTTTTTCAGAAACAACAACCATTTCCATCTCCTTATCTGATACTTGCACGTAGCAGACCGGTTCCGATGAGGCTCTAGTTTGATTCAATAGGGTACCGATTAATACTGTACCACTGTGTTTGAATTCAAACTCTCCGAAAAGGTCAAAAATGTAGTTGTTGATATTTGCGAAAGGGACATAAACATTGACCAAATCATGGTTGGAAATCTCATCATAGATAATATGATCGGTCGCCATAATTTTGGCATTGAACTTTAGGTAATTGGGTAGTTCTTCTTTATTGAAAAGAGTTTTGGGGACTAGACTGAACAACCCATTTTTATGAATAACCACAACATCTGAGAACTTATTTTGAATTTCATCCACCGTTCCCAGAAGCTTTTTAAGCTCTTTGAGCATTAAATAGGGAGTGGAAGGTGTTTTGAAGGATATCTTTTCAAACGCCAATATCTCATTTGAAATAGTATCCAAAACACAAAAAGAAAGTCCATTCAAACCAACTTGAATGGACAGTTTCTTAAAGGTATTTTCAGTTTCTGACTCCTGTATATTATTAATTTTTTCTGTCATAGATTGGAGGCCAGTTTCCATTTGTACTTACATCAGTAAGAGAGCCCACTTTAATTTCCGTACCATTCACTTCCTCAACACTTTGATGTGCATTTTCCCGCGCCACCAAATCCGTTGGCTGATCGTAAAGAACAACATTTTTGGCAACCTTAGCTTCAAAAACAGGCGCTTTATATCCTTGCTTGTCAATGATGTCTGCCTTCATTGTGAATTTTTCATCTGCTTGACCACCGGGAACTTTCATCATGTCTTTGTAACGACTATCATTTTTAAACAATGAGTCCTTTACTTTAATGAAACCAAGAGTGTCAACGATAATGGTATCAACCTGTAAATCGATTTGATATACTTTGTTATAACGCATGAAAGAAGAATCTCTTTGCTGCGTAATGGTATAATTCCCTGTATCAACAAACTGGATAAGGCTATTGAAGTTACTTGCAAATCTACCATTTACGGTTTTATATGCTTCTTGGGAATCACGTATGTCCTTCAACTTTGCGATTACTTTTGAAAATCTTTCTTGTCTCACCTTTTTAAACTCAATAGGTGCATTGATGGATTGATAAATTTTGTAGCCTAAGAAAATGCTTAAAAGTCCAAAAGCAATGACCAGAATCGGTTTTATCTTTTGAGGTAAAAACCTATCAATTAGAAATACAAGGCCTATGGTCAGTAGGCATATAACTACAACTATAAGAATTAAACTTAACATACTAATTTTTTCTTTGAGAGTTAATTTAGCGGTTACAAGCAAATCTACAATTTTTTTTTAATCACGAAACTTTTTGCTTTAAAAATCCATGCTATCTTTAGGTGCTTATGAAAGACCCTTCTTCCAGTGGATTTTTAACCCTGCTCAAGGATAAATTTCCTCACGAACCTACCTTGAAACAGGCCAGTGCTTTAGACAAACTCTCAAGATTTGTTTTAGATGGAAAGCGGGACGAACTTTTTCTCCTAAAGGGATTCGCTGGTACTGGGAAGACAACCATTGTAGGTACACTGGTCAATAGTTTGTGGAAAGTAAAAATGAGCGCGGTGCTCCTTGCACCTACCGGAAGAGCCGCTAAGGTAATGTCTTCTTATTCTGCAACCCAGGCATTTACAATCCACAAAAAGATATACTTTCCGAAAAAACAAGCGGGAGGCGGGGTTCAATTTGTTTTGGCCCCTAATAAACATAGAAATACACTGTTCATTGTGGATGAAGCCTCAATGATACCGGATACTCCGGCCGATTCTAAACTTTTTGAAAATGGTTCTTTATTGGACGATTTAATGTATTATGTGTACGCTGGTCATAACTGTAAACTGTTACTAATAGGTGATACTGCCCAATTACCTCCGGTAAAATTGGATATAAGTCCTGCATTAGAAGAAGATAGACTATCGCTTAATTATAATAAAGAGGTCGAAACTCTAGAGTTAGATGAAGTTATGCGTCAGCAAGATGACTCTGGTATACTTTTCAATGCTACCAATTTACGCGAACAACTACAATCAGAATATTTTGATGAATTCAAATTCTCCGTAACCGATTACAAGGATATTGTACGGTTAATTGATGGAACCGAAATACAAGAGGCCATAGATTCGTCATATGCAGAAAACGGAAAAGAAGAAACAGCCATAATTGTAAGATCAAACAAACGCGCCAATCTATATAATAAGAATATAAGGGAACGTATTTTGTACCTGGATCACGAAATCGCGGTTGGAGACTATATGATGGTGGTCAAGAACAATTATTTCTGGTTGAGACCAAATTCTGAGGCTGGATTTATTGCAAATGGGGATATTATGGAAATTTTAGAGCTCTTTGCTATTAAGGAATTATATGGGTTCTCTTTTGCAGAGGTAAAAGTTAAAATGGTTGATTATCCTAATCAGAAACCTTTTGAAACCGTTTTGCTTCTAGATACCATAAATGCGGAAACCCCATCATTGTCATATGAAGACGGAAATAAACTCTATCAAGAAGTTTCCAAGGATTATGCTCATGAAAAATCAAATTACAAAAGGTTTTTAGGTGTAAAAAACAATAAGTTTTTCAATGCCCTGCAGGTTAAGTTCTCTTATGCGATTACCTGTCATAAGTCACAAGGTGGACAATGGAATACAGTGTTTGTGGAACAACCTTATCTGCCAAATGGCCCCGACAAAGACTATTTACGATGGCTGTACACTGCAGTTACTAGAGCGAAACAGAAACTATTCCTTATAGGATTTAAAGATGATTTTTTTCTTGAGTAGGAATACGTTATTTTAGTCAACATCATGAGCATGAATCCCGATACCATTATAAGTATTTTTTTAGGCGTTGGCCTGGCCGCATCCGTGGGTTTTAGAGTATTTCTTCCACTTTTTGCTTTGAGTTTAGCAGCTTATTTGGGAGTATGGGATCTAAATGAAAATTGGGAATGGATAGGAAGTGTTGCAGCACTGATAGCTTTCGGAGTAGCCATGCTTGTTGAGATTTTTGCGTATTTCATTCCATGGGTAGACAATGCCCTGGATGGTTTGGCAGTTCCTCTGGCCGCCATAGCAGGTACAGCGGTTATGGTATCAACCGTAGCCAATTTAGACCCCATAATTACATGGTCATTGGCCATCATAGCTGGTGGAGGAACAGCAACAGCTATTAAGGGCGCAAATGCCGCCGGAAGAATGACCTCCACGGCGACTACAGGAGGAGTGGCCAATCCAGTAGTATCAACCATCGAAACAGGAACTGCGGTAGCAGTTTCAACAGCCTCTATATTAGTACCACCAATCGCAGCCATTCTTGTAATTGTAATTTTGGTGATTATTTTTAGAATTTATCGCAAATTGCGGCCAAAAAGGTAGTTTTGGCCATAATATAGAAGTAGTGAAAATAATTTCATTGATTCCAGCAAGGTACCAAGCCTCAAGATTTCCCGCAAAACTGATGCAAGATTTAGGCGGAAAACCGGTGATTGTCCGAACCTATAAAGCAGCGGTTGAAACAGGACTGTTTGATGAAGTCTATGTGGTAACCGATAGTAAAATAATTTATGATACCATTTCCGCTATTGGAGGCAAAGTGCTGATGAGCAAAAAAGAGCACGAAAGTGGAAGTGATAGAATTGCTGAGGCTGTGGTCGATTTGGATGTTGACATTGCAATTAATGTGCAAGGTGATGAACCTTTTATTGATGGAGAAAGTTTAAAAAAGGTCATAGAAGTCTTTAAAAATGACGAAGAAGAAGAGATAGACCTAGCTTCATTGATGACACCCATTACAGATTGGGACGAAATTGCCAATCCTAATACGGTAAAAGTAATAGTGGATAACCAAGATTTTGCACTTTACTTTTCAAGATCACCCATCCCTTATCCTAGAGATGAACAAGTAGATGCCAAATATTACAAGCATAAAGGAATCTATGCCTTTCGAAAGCGCGCCTTGCTCGATTTTCAGCGTTTGCCTATGCTTCCCTTGGAAGCCAAGGAGAAAATAGAGGCCATACGATTTTTAGAATATGGAAAGAAAATAAAAATGGTCGAAACACACGTGACCGGCATAGAAATTGATACCCCAGAAGACCTAGAACGAGCCCAAAAAGCATGGAGATAGATTTTAAGAACATAAAAGTTATAGGCTTTGACGCTGATGATACCCTATGGGTAAACGAAACCTATTTCCGAGAAACGGAGGAACGCTTCGCCGAACTTTTGGAAGGTTACGAAACCAAAAACAAAGTTGATCAGGAGCTCTTTAAGGTTGAAATGCAAAACCTTGAAACCTATGGTTATGGAATAAAAGGTTTCATGCTTTCCATGATTGAATCCGCTTTAGACCTTTCCAACAATAAAATTTCTCAAACAACTATTCTGGAAATTCTCGACTTGGGAAAAAAAATGATCCAGCATCCTGTCGAATTATTGGATGGAGTAGAGGAGGTATTGCAAAAATTACAGGATAAGTATCGGCTAATAGTCCTTACCAAAGGAGATTTACTAGATCAAGAACGTAAATTAGAAAAGTCAGGAATATCCAAGTACTTTCACCATGTGGAAGTACTCAGCGACAAAAAAGAAAATAATTATAAGAACCTACTAGACCATTTAGAGATTAATGTGGATGAGTTTTTGATGATTGGCAATTCGTTAAAATCAGATGTATTGCCTATCTTGAATATTGGGGCCAAAGCCATCCACGTTCCATTTCATACCACTTGGGTACATGAAATGGTAGAAGATGAGCATCAGGTGAATGGTCACCTGAAGTTGAACAGCTTAAAAGAAGTTCTAAAGTATTTGAACAACTAATGAAGACACAAAGCAATTTGAAAAAAGAACTTAAATCGGACAAGAATGCCCCGTACCGCAATTTCCCCATGGTACCAAGGGTGGTTTTTGGACGTGGTAGTTTTTCCCAATTGGGAGAAGTGATACTGCCCAAACGTAGAAATTCAGAAGCCCCTTTTATTTTTTTAGTGGATGACTTTTTCCAGGATACCGATATCGTAAACAAGATACCACTCATGTTTAATGATGAACTCATCTTTATCTCAGCAGATGAGGAGCCCAAAACGGAGCAAGTAGATGCTCTGGTGGCAAGAATTGGAGAAAAGTTTGAAGAATTACCATCCGGAATCGTTGGAATTGGTGGCGGAACATTATTGGATTTGGCCAAAGCGGTCGCCATAATGGCTACTAATAAGGGTAATTCCAGCGAATATCAAGGATGGGACTTAGTTCATAAACCTGCCCTCTACCACGTTGGGGTTCCAACGATAAGCGGAACTGGGGCGGAAGTTTCACGAACAACGGTATTGCTAGGGCCAGATAAGAAGTTGGGCATTAATTCGGATTTTACCACATATGACCAAGTAATTTTAGATCCGGACCTGACAAAAACAGTTCCCAAGGAACAATGGTTTTATACCGGTATGGATTGTTATATCCATTGTATTGAGTCGTTAAATGGAACCTATTTAAACGCTTTTAGCAAAAGTTATGGGGAAAAATCCCTGGAACTGTGTATGGATGTTTTCTTAAAAGATATTCCTGAAGATGAATCAAGAGATAAATTGATGATGGCTTCTTGGCATGGGGGTATGAGCATTGCATACTCGCAGGTTGGTGTTGCACATGCCATGAGTTATGGTCTCTCATACCTGTTAGGCATAAAACATGGTTTGGGCAATTGTTTGGTATTTCAGCATCTGGATAAGTTCTACCCTGAAGGAGTGCGATTTTTTAAAAAAATGATGCGAAAACAGCAAATACAGCTCCCAACAGGAATTTGCTCCAATCTAACACAAAACGATTTTGATATCCTCATAAACGTTGCCTTTAGTATGGATGCCTTATGGGAAAATGCCCTGGGAAGTGATTGGAAAAATAAGGTTACACCCGATTGTTTGCAGGAAATCTATATGAAAATATAGTAATAAGGGCTCTGCAAATTTATTAACCCCGATTACATGCATAAACTAGCAAAGTTTTTATACTTCAAAGTGTTGGGCTGGAAACTTTTGGGCACTTTTCCCGATTTGGATAAATGTATAATAATTGTGGTACCGCACACCCATTGGATGGATTTCTTTTTGGGACTTTTGGTTAGAAAAGTCATAAATAAGGAAATGAATTATATCGCAAAAAAGAGTCTTTTTAAACCTCCTTTCGGTTGGTTTTTTCGGTGGACGGGAGGAGCACCCATAGATCGTGCCAAGAATTCGAATACTGTTGATAGCGTGGCACAAATTTTTAAGGAACGAAAGGTATTCCGGTTTGCTTTGGCACCCGAAGGCACTCGCAAAAAAGTTACAGCGTTAAAAACAGGTTTTTACCATATTTCAAAAAAGGCCGAAGTGCCTATTGTAATGGCAGCTTTTGATTTTGGAAGAAAACAGGTCAAAATATCCGAACCTAAGTTTCCAACAGATGATGTTCAGAAAGACTTCAAAGAGATTAGAATGTTTTTCAAGGGCGTGCAAGGCAAAGTGCCGGAATACAGTTATTAGGTTTTATTCAACTTTTTTTCCGGCTTAGGTTTTTCAACTTTTTTGGAATTTCCAGGAAAAACCAAATTGGTACTGGAATATGAATTCCCGAAAGTTATTGCAGCCGCATAAACTTGCTGAATGGCATCAATTACCTGAGGTTCTGAAAGCTCTTTTAAAGGATGAGTATAAACGGACCAAATAATTTCATCACTTAGGGCATACTTTACATCCAAAGCCGAATGAAAGTTGGCCACTAGCGCATTTAAAAGTTCTTCCTCTCCCAGTTTTTCCCTTTCAACAATTGGCGAAATAATACGCATTCGATTCGCGTTTTCATCGAAAATGCATATCAGCATGGCATCATTAAATAAAAATTGATATTGGTTGCCATTAGTCTTGACCGTATCGGCTTCTTGCTCAATAATTTCATAAAGCTTGGCCGCGGTCATTTCCTGAGCTTGAATTGAGCCAAGAAAGAACAAGAAAATTCCGGAAATTAATATACGCATGATGGGAAGTTTAATTATTGGTCGCCAGGTTCTCCAATCCTTTACAAATACCAATGATAGTTTTAAAACTAAGAATAAATTAAGTGATTGATACCATCGACAAATTGATATTTGGAAAATATCAGAAAATCGAGAATAGCTTTCATACTGTAACAGTTTGATTTTTAGTGTATCATTAACTATACAACTAAAAACCACGTGATGAACAAATTACCCTTCCCTTATCCGTTCCGATTATATTTTTCCACTTTAATGGGCTGTCTTTTCTTATCCTCATGTCAAAACACTAAAAAAGACAATATAATCATAACAGAAGACGCCATCGCCTATGCCTTACCTATGAATGAGATTATGCTTGATGGTGATTTGGCGGAATGGCCAGATGATATGCCCAAATATCCTATCAAAAATGCCGAACTGGGAAAAACACCTAAGAACGAGGAAGATTTTCAGGGTGACTTTAAAATAGGATACAATGTGGAGAAAAATGAGATTTATATAGCCATGGAAATCTCAGATGAGTCTTTGGTTACTGAATCCGCGGATAGGTCATTTTGGGACAATCAAGACGGTCTTGAGTTGTATATTAATGAGAAAAGCTTAAAATCTGGTTCGCCGGTGACCCAATATAGCGAATACGGGGATAGCAGAAATGCCTATGGTGCAAGAACAACTTGGGACAATGTCGAGATGGTAAAACATGTTACTGAGAATGGTAAAACTGTTGAGTGGAAGGTAAAACTAGAAAAGAAAATTGAAGAGGGGATGTCATTAGGGATTGATTTAGTCGCAATTGATAAAGATAGCGACGAAAGTTTTACATGGCTCTCTTGGGGAAGAGGAATGCAAAAAGTATCGAATCCCGATAGGTTAGGGAATTTGATTTTTGTGGCTAATGCCACTGAAATTGGTTTGGTAAAAGGAAAGGTGGATACCAGTGGATTTCATTCAAAACCAATACCTGTAAGTATTAGGATAAACAGTTTGGAAAATGAAAAAATGTGGGTCCAGACCGTCGCTGATTCCTTGGGAAATTTTTCCGTCCCCCTTCCCTTGGGAGACTATCAACTTGAGGTCCCCACCAAGGTTGTAGAAGTTGATTACAGATTCAATAGGATGGCTCCAACAGAGCCCATACCTTTTACTTTAAGAAAAGATGGACATGACCCACTTCCAACAATAAAAGTCAAGATGCTTCCAGAACCTGATGTGATTCCAGTAAGGGGTCTCCTTCATGATTTTGATGATGATGCTAAAAAACAGGTCGACCAAATAATTGCAGAATATCAAGAATTTTATAATATCCCAGGTGTTTCATTGGCCCTGATCAAGGATGGTCAAATAGCTTACCACAAAACGTATGGAGTGAAGAATTCAGAAACCAAAGAGCTGGTAAATGAAAACACGTTGTTCGAAGCCGCTTCAATCACTAAACCGGTTTTTGCCTTTGTGGTTTTGAGGTTGGCAGATCGTAATCTGATTGGCTTAGATAAGCCATTGCACAAATATCTTCCTTTTGAACAACTTGAAAAATATCAAGAGTATAAGAAAATGACGGCAAGGCATGTTTTAATTCACCGTACAGGTTTACCCAATTGGGGAATTGATATGATTGCTGAACCGGGAGAAAAATATGGCTATTCAGGTGAGGGCTTTGAATACCTTAAACGTGTTGTTGTTGAAATTAGGGGAAAGCCTATTGAACAAATTTTGGAAGAAGAACTTCTTGAACCCAATGGCCTCTACCATATGGAATTTAGTGACAGTGAGGCATTGCGTGAGGTGGTATCTGATGGTCATTTTGGAGGACACCCTACCAATTGGGGTATTCCCCAAGAAGCAGGTATGGCTTTTAGCATGCACACGGAGTCCAAGGCTTTTTCAAAATACGCTCTTACCATATTGGAAAGAAAAGGGTTGAAACCAAATACATACAAAGAGTTTTTAAAGATTCATACAGAATCAAATTCGGAGTTTTGGAATTATCAAGATAAACCAGAAGGAGCAGGACTGGGAATTTTTATTCGTAAGACAGATTACGGTGACACCTTTTTCCACGGCGGTAACAATGGTGATTTTAAATGTCAATTTGAAATATATGACAAACTAAAGATGGGCTATATCATTTATACAAATTCAGATACGGGAAGCGAACTTACAATGGATGGTTGGCAGATTTTTGTTGAAGGAAAGAAGAAAGAAGACTGACCCAGTTGAAAAACTATTCTTTCATGGTGTGATAAACCTGTTGTACATCATCATCCTCTTCAATCTTCTCGAGTAACTTTTCAACATCCGCTATTTGTTCTTCATTAAGTTCCTTGGTTACCTGTGGTATACGCTCAAAGCCAGAAGAAATGATTTCAATTTCTCGGGATTCCAACTCTTTTTGAATGGATCCAAAACTTTCAAATGATGCATAAATATGGATGCCATCTTCATCAACAAAAACCTCTTCGGCACCAAAATCAATCATTTCCAATTCCAGTTCCTCTGGATCCATACCTTCTCCATTAATTGCAAAGTTGCAGGTATGGTCAAACATAAATTCTACCGAACCTGAAGTGCCCAAACTACCGTTACATTTGTTAAAATAACTTCGAATGTTCGCAACAGTTCTAGTGTTGTTGTCCGTGGCGGTCTCAATCAAAATAGCAATACCGTGGGGCGCATATCCTTCAAAAAGCACTTCCTTAAAATCCCCTTGGCTTTTGTCCGAAGCTCTTTTTATAGCCCGTTCAATGTTGTCCTTGGGCATATTCACAGCTTTGGCATTTTGAATTACCGCACGCAAACGCGAGTTGGAATCTGGATCCGGACCACCCTCTTTGACGGCGATAACGATATCCTTTCCAATTCTTGTAAATGCCTTGGACATTGCTGACCAACGCTTCATCTTACGTGCTTTTCTAAATTCGAATGCTCTTCCCATGAATTTTTCTTGATTATGGACGAGGACAAATTTAGCAAAAAAAGCCCCTTTGGCAAGTTGAAAATATAAGACGTCGGTTAGTTATTCCCAACAATGTTTTCGATGCTTTTAGCGAGGTTAAAGTCGTATTGAGTGATACCACCCGCATCATGGGTGTTTAGTTTTACGGTCAGTTGATTATAGACATTTTCCCAATTGGGATGATGGTTTTGTTGTTCGGCTTCAAAGGCAATGCGAGTCATTATCGAAAATGCTTCCTTAAAATCCTTAAAGACAAAAGATTTGCAGATACTACCATTTTCATAAGTCCATCCATCCAAATGTTCAAGTTGATGTTCTATTTGAGAGAGGTCTAGTTTTTCCATTTTTTATTTGAACTTTATTAACGGTCTAATATATGTCGTTATGGGAAAATTACTGGGGACTTTTCCGCAGTTGTACGAAGTTAACTAATCAGACCGTATTTTCTTCTGTACTCTGCGGGGGTAAGCTTGTTGTATTTTTTGAAATTGTTGTAAAAAACAGAAAGGCTATTGAAACCACTCTCAAAGGCAATGGCCTCAATACTTAAATTAGTACTGTTAATGTCGTTGAGTAACAGCAGCGAATATTCAATTCGAAAATGGTTTAGTAATTCAGGAAAACTTTTGTTTTCAAAATTATTCAGGGCCATGGACAATGTGTGCTTGTTGGTTCCCATTTCCTCGGCCAGAATAGATATGGAAAGATCATTTTTGGTAAACAACCTGTCTTTTTTTAAAATGATTATAGTATTTTTTGCCAGGTTTTTAAGTTCTGTATTTCCCAGCACTAAAGTATTGGCCGACTTTACAATAAAACCATAATCCCTCATGGCAATCAACGCAATACCAAAAAAAACAAGTACCTCACCGAATGTAATAACCACGTAAAGGAATTTATCCTTAACCAATGCCTGAAGAACAAACCCTATCCAAATAAAAATCATGGAAATCGTCAACCTGTATACCCATTTTTTCTTTTTATTTTGTCCTGGATGGTTAGACCCGTTGCCTTGGTATAAAACCCAAATACCCCTAACAAAATATATCAACATATGTCCTAAACTAGATACGTAAATAAATAGTAGCACACGATGCTTCAATGTAAACGGGCTATTATGTGTGAGCCATGGTATAACCATTAACACTAAAAGCATAGGCGCAAAATGCAAGTAATTGATTTTAATCTTTACCAAAATTGCATTGATGTAAAACCAATACAATGGGCCAATTGCCAACATTCCCACAATACCTATCGATGTTAACGTGCTTGAGTACTCAGGAAAGAGAATATATATAACAGATTTGGCAATTCTTAACGCAAAGGCTAGCAAAATGAAAGCCAATATATATCTAATAGCCCGATACTTCCGATTTCTTTTATCCATAAATAGGAATAGGGCAAAAAATATGGAAAGCCCCAATAACAGGGAACTGGCCATAACCATTAAATGTGTGTGATCCATATGGATGATTTCTATAAAAGTAATTTCCTCATTTGAAATTCTATTTCATGATTTGCAAATCAGGAAGGAGAACCTCATTAAAATTATCAAATTTGATGGTATGAATGATATGCTTATGAAACAGTTTCGGTTTTTAATTTTATTGGTTTTGATGATTCCCGTGGAACATATTTGTTCCCAGGAAAAATCCGTGGAAGTTGTGGTGCAGGAATTCATTGAAAATATGGGTGGAGAAGAACTCTGGAAAACAACCAATTTTCTTTACTTAAAAGAAAAAATGTGGACCAAACAAGCAGACCCAATAGATATGGAGGTTTGGTTGGATTTAACCATTGCAAAATCAAAGATTAAGCTTAAAAATAGAACTTTTGATAGGGTAAGGGCATTTACCGCCCATGGAGGTTGGGGCAGGCTTGAAAATGGTAGACAATATGAATTTGATTCAATGAGATTGAAACAGGAAATAGCCAACTGGAAAAGAAATATATATACCATCTGTCGAAGAATAGCACTTGAAAAAGATGAACTGACCTTTAATCTAATGCCAAATAATATTATAGAAATCTATGAAGATAGTAACGTACTCTTGTGCATTGTTGAGTTGAACAGCAATAGCAATCCCATCAAATGGAACATGAAAAGTATATATGGCGAGGAAATAACAATCCATGGACCGTTAAGTACTTTCGGAAGGTTCAAATTACCAAAGTGGAGTACCTCTGAAGATGGTCATTGGCAGTTTGAGTATGTGGAGGTAAAAGGGTTTAAAATTGCTCCCGATATCTCCTTTCAGTCAGAAAATCAGTAATTCTAAAGAATGACTTTATGAAGAAAATTTTGGGCATATTAATCGGAATACTAATTTATTCGCATGCGCATGGTCAAGAAACAAGCACGCATAGACCAGAGCGAATTGATAAACTTATGAAGGCTGTTGGTGACGAGAATTCATGGCGTATGGCCAAGGGCTTTCATATGTTGGAAATAACCAACGTCAGTAGTCATAAATTACCTTTGGTAAGAGATTTTTGGATTGATTTTGAGCAACCAAGAATTAAGATTATTACCAGGAGTATTGGAGAAAATAATGAAAGAGTTTTAAATATTAACAACGGTTGGACCTTAGAGGGTAATACCTTAACCGAATGGGAAGAGAAAACGGTAAATGGCTTCCGTTCTTTCTGGCCAGGAATTCCAACTAGGATTTTTCATCTCATAGCCTCCAATGACCCGAGTCTCAGTTATGATTTAAATGAGGATAGAATCGATTTTTATGTTGATGGAAGGTTTGCAGTATGGATTGCTACGGATTCTAATGGAAATCCAGTGGCTTATGGTCGGTCCAATAATCATGCGGAAACGCATTTTCTTGGTGAAATGACAGATTATGGCCCTATCAGATTATGGAAAGAAGCCTTTGAGCCTGGAGGCGAATGGAGCGTACTTATGGTGGACTACAGGCTTCTAAAAAGTCTATCCGATATATCGTATGAATCGCAAGAAAATTAAATGGTCATACAATGTTTCCCCAAATACATATGATTAGAACTTTGTTTTTGATATTGTTAATCTTTTGCTCCATCAGTACTTGCCAAAAAACCAACGAATTCCATCACATTTTACTTTACACATGGTCGGAAAATGTTGGAGGTCAAAAAAAGGAAGCTTTCCTTAAGATATTTGAAGAGTTACCCTCTGCCATTGAAGGTCTAGAAAAGGTAAGAATCGCCGAGATTGAGAACTCTTCAGGGGATTACGATTTTGTAATTGACCTAACATTCTCATCCAACAGAATTTTAAAGCATTATCAGAGTCATCCAAACCATCAAAAAATTGAACATTTGGCAAACGAGGTTATCCAAGATTATTCATATTTTCAATACAGTATGAAATAATGATTGTTCAAAAAGTTTAATCTACAACAATATGGTGGTCAATAATATCCTGGGATTTGACTCTTAAATTTTTCGGCAGTTTATTGTGTTTGGGAAGAGCTGCTAGATAACGGTCTTCGTTCGTGGTAAAAACACGCTTAAGTATGGGGTGATAATTCCCCATGCGTTTGATGACCTCTTTAATAAATTCTTCGTGCTGAATCAAATCTTTGCTTCCCAAATGGAAAATACCCGTTTTGTTTCTGTTGATGAGGTAATGGATTTGTTGGGTCAGTCTGTCATCATTGGTCACATTAATAATCAAGTTGGGAAATACTTCAATAGGTTGATTAGTATCCAGTAGCTCCTTTATTTCTTTGATTCTGGGAGAGGTGTTGCCAAAGACCATAGGAACCCTAAGAATTGCCATTTTTTCTTTTGGCAATCGCATCATCATGTTTTCTATCTTGATTTTTAATCGACCATAAACACTTTCAGAAAGCGTTTTGTCAAACTCATAAGAAGGATATTTGCTATAGGCGTCAAACACATTTGCTGAAGAGATAAAGTAAAACCGGGCATCATTTTTTCCTAGGTACTCCATCAGATGTTGGTGGGCCTGTACCTGAGCGCCAAAATCACCTCGAAGGGTTGATATAATAAAATCGGGCTTTATACTGTCCAACAATCTAACGATGTCATCTTCACGCATATCATACCTGAAAAACTGTCCGTTATCGCTATAAATCGTACTATGGCAATAGGTGCCGTAGGTGTTGAAATAATTACATAGCTCTTTGTAGATTGCGTTTCCTATAAATCCGCTGGCTCCTAGAATAAGTATCTTCTTTTTCTTTTCCAAACATTAAAATATTGACAACCCTGTAATGGTTGTGAGTTTTTCCAGGGCCATCATACCAAGCTTGGAATTTCCTTTATCATTAAGTCCAGGTGACCACGTAGCCACACAAAATTCATTGGGTAGCAAAGCTACAATTCCACCACCAACACCACTTTTGCCTGGAAGTCCAACTTCAAACGCAAATTCACCGGCTTCGTCATAAAAACCACATGTAAGCATTATGGCATTGATACGTTTCACTTTGGATAAATCGAGATAGTTATTGTTTTGAAGGCAATTGCCCCGATTCATAAAAATGTAAAAAACTTTGACCAATTGTTCGCATGACATGCTCAACGAACAACAATGGAAATAAAAATCCAATACGGTTTCAACCTCATTTTCAAGATTATTGAAGGATTTTATCAGGTTGGCGGCCGCATAGTTTCGAAATCCTGTTTTTCTTTCCGACAGCGCAACACTTTCATCGAAGTCTATGGAATTGTCCCCGGCAATTTTTCTAACATATTCCAGAAAGTCGGTTTTAGGATTGACCAGATTTGATATCAAAACATCGGAAACCACAATTGCCCCTGCGTTGATCAAAGGGTTTCTTGGAATCCCATTTTCCATTTCCAAAAGGGACAGGTGATTGAATGGGTCGCCTGACGGTTCCACACCGACCCGTTCCCATATCTTCTCACCTAAAATGGAATACGCCATAGAAAGTGATAATACTTTGGAAATACTCTGAATGGAAAACTTTTCTCCTGAATCCCCAACATTATAAGCTTCTCCTTCCTTGTCCAAAATTGATATTCCAAATTTATTGGAATCTATACAAGACAACTCGGGAATATAGCTTGCCACTTTGCCTTTATCCGCTTGCTTGGTCACTTCTTGGGCAATGGAGCTAAGGATGGATGAGAAATCTGGCATTATTTTTTGTAAAAGGGCAATTTGATTATGGTAGCTGGAACCTGATTCTTTCGAATTTGAATGTAGACTTTACTTTCAACTTTGGTATGGTCAATATTTACATATCCCAATCCGATTCCTTTAGAAAGCGAAGGCGACATGGTTCCTGATGTTACCTTTCCAATTTCCATTCCATTTGCATCAACAATAGAATACCCCTGTCTTGGAATTCCTTTTTCATCCAATTGAAATGCTACTAGTTTGGTTGAGGGACCTTCTTCCTTTTCTTTAGCTAAAGCTTCACTGTTGACAAACTCCTTGGTAAACTTTGTCACCCATCCTAATCCAGCAGCGAAAGGGGAGGTGGTGTCGTCAATATCATTCCCGTAAAGGCAATAACCCATTTCTAAACGAAGCGTGTCGCGAGCAGCCAATCCAATTGGTTTTATTCCAAAACCAGCTCCCGCCTCTAGAACCTTGTCCCAAACTTGTTTTACTTCGTCATTTTTGCAATAGATTTCAAATCCGCCTGAACCCGTATATCCCGTAGCAGAGATAATGACATGTTCAATCCCAGCAAAATCTCCTACAACGAAATTATAGAACTTGATTTCTGATAGATTTACGGAACTAAGCGATTGCATCGCCTCCACGGCTTTTGGACCCTGGATGGCAAGAAGGGAATAATCTTCGGATAAGTCTTTCAGTTCAGCCTCAATGGTTTCATTATATTTAGAAATATGATTCCAATCCTTTTCAATATTGGAGGCATTCACAACCAATAAATAAGTTTCTTCCTTTACACGATATACGATAAGATCATCTACAATACCACCTGTTTCATTTGGAAAATAACCGTACTGGGCTTTGCCCACCGTAAGTTTAGAAGCATCGTTTGAAGTCACTTTTTGAATAAGTTCCAATGCATTAGGACCTTCCACCAAGAATTCACCCATATGGGACACATCAAAAACCCCAACCGCATTTCTGACAGTTTCATGTTCAATATTGACTCCTTCATAGGAAACAGGCATATTATAACCAGCAAAGGGAACCATTTTTGCACCCAACGCAATATGGGTATTGCTCAAGGCAGTAGATTTCATAATTATCAATTTATGGGGATAAATTTATTGAATTCGCAATAGCTCTTGCTACATTTCGCCCATTGTTTTCAACAAACTTTTGTGAATTCTGTCCTAACCTTCCAATAGATAGGTTTTTAGCTCTTCGTAGGTTGAAATCTTAATGGATTTCTTTTCACCACCCATCACTTTCTGAATTTGTGAGGGAATCTCAGGTGATATTTCCAATGTCTCCTGAACAATATCCAAGAATTTAACCGGATGGGCAGTTTCCAAGAAAATGCCATAGGTATTGGGATTTGATTTTTGATATTCCTTCAATCCAAGATAGCCTACTGCTCCATGTGGGTCGAGCACATAACCAGATTCGGCATGAACTTTTTTCATTGCTGCCCTAGTGGTTTCATCAGTGAACGAATATGACGAAAGATGTTGCTTTAACCCTTCAAAATCATCTTGGTATAAATGCCTAATCCTAATAAAATTACTTGGGTCACCTACGTCCATGGCATTGGATATGGTTGCTTTGGAAGGTATGGGTCGATAAACTCCATTTTCCATAAATTTTGGAACTACATCATTTATGTTGGTGGATGCTACAAAATGTTTAACCGGCATACCCAATTTCTGGGCAACTATTCCCGCACAGATATTTCCAAAGTTTCCAGAGGGAACAGAGAAAACAATTTCTTTTCCTTTGGATTTTGCTTGTTTGTAGGCAAATAAAAAATAGAACAATTGTGGTAACCAACGCGCAATGTTGATGCTATTGGCAGAGGTAAGTTTTTTGTGATCCGTGATTTCAGCATCCAAGAAAGCGGTTTTCACCATTCGCTGGCAATCATCAAAAGTTCCGTTGACCTCCATGGCCACAATGTTTTGACCCAAGGTGGTCAATTGTTTCTCTTGAATATCGCTTACTTTTCCGCTAGGGTATAGGATAACAACATTAACACCTTCAACCCCTAAAAATCCGTTTGCCACAGCTCCACCGGTATCTCCAGATGTAGCCACGAGAACAGTGACATTGGAATCTTTGTCTGTTGAAAAATAACCCAAACAATTGGCCATGAACCTGGCGCCTACATCTTTAAAAGCCATGGTAGGCCCATGAAAAAGTTCTAGGGTTGCAACATTCTCTGCTATCTCAACCACTGGGAACTCAAAATCAAGGATGTCTTCAATGATTTTTTTCAGGATGGTATCTGGGATATCATTTTTAACGAATTGATGAATGGCATTAAAAGCAATCTCATGATTGGAAAGGCTTATAATATTGTCAAAGAATTCCTTTTGTAAGGGTTCAATTTTTTCAGGAAAATATAGCCCTTTGTCTGGTGCAATTCCTGCAACTACAGCTTCTTTGAACGACGCTTGTAAGTCTGAGTTGTTTAGACTGTAAAAGTTCATAGGTTAGGTTAATCGTTTTACCCCTTGGGTGTTTACTTTGGAAATATGAATATCAAAAGGAATTCCGATGTTTTGATACGTCTCGTGCATGGCATCGGCAACTTTTTGAGCTATAGCTTCACCCTTGCTCAATGCAAATATGGATGGACCAGAACCCGATATGCCACTTCCTAATGCACCGGCCTTCGTGGCATTTGATTTTATGTCATCAAAACCGGGAATCAATATAGAGCGAATAGGTTCAACAATATGATCTTCAAGCGACCGGCCAATTAAATCATAATCTGATTGAAAAAGCCCAGCTACAAGCCCACCCATATTACCCCATTGTTTGATACCCTTTTCCAAGGTAATAGTGGTTTTCAATATTTTTCTGGAGTCGGATGTTTTTACCTCTATCTGTGGATGTATTACAGTTGCAAAAAGCTCATTTGGAGTTGGTAGTGGGATAATGTCCAAAGGCTCATAACTCCTAACCAAAGTAAAACCGCCATAAATTGCTGGAGCAACATTGTCGGCATGGGCTACATCGCTGGCCAATTTTTCTCCTTGCATGGCAAATTGAACCAGTTCCAATTTTGAAAATGGTTGGTCTAACAGTTCATTCATAGCCCAAACTGCACCTGCTGAGCTGGCTGCACTGCTACCTATACCACTACCGGGTTTAATATTTTTATAAATTTCTATTTCGAAACCTCCATCAAAGCCACTTTTTTCCAACAGTGCCATTCCGGCAACTCCAGCAACATTTTTTGAAGTTTCCAATGGGAGGTTTTGCCCTACAATTTTTGAAATTGTAACTCCTTTTGTATCCGTTTTTCGGACAATCATTTCATCCCCGACAGACTCCAAGGCCAATCCGAGTACATCAAATCCACAAGAAACGTTGGCGATAGTGGCTGGACAGAAAACTTTTATTTCTTGCATACTAGAAGTTTCCAATTCTAATTATATCAGCAAAGATACCAGAAGCGGTGACATTGGCTCCTGCTCCTGCTCCTTTTATAATCATTGGTTGATTGGGGTAGCGCTCAGTATAAAACAAAACGATATTATCGCTTCCCTCTAGATTATAAAAGTCGTGTCCCTTGGGAATTTTTTGAAGCCCAACTTTAGCCTTGCCATGTTCAAATTGAGCTACATATTTTAGTTTCCTATCGGAATCATTGGCTTCTTTATACATTTTTTGAAAGTCAGATTCAAATTTTACTAACGAATTGAAGAAGGCCTCGTTGGAATTGGTCTCTAAACTTTCTTCGGGCAGGAAGGGCTCATTTTCAATTTGATCTATGTCCAATTTGTTCCCACTTTCCCTAGCCAAAATCAGAATTTTTCTCATGACATCAATACCACTCAAATCGATGGTTGGGTCGGGCTCGGTATATCCTTCTTCTTGGGCCTGTTTTACAACATCATGAAATGTGACTGAATCATCAAAATTATTGAAGACGAAGTTCAAACTTCCCGATAACACAGCTTGAATTTTATTAACCTTATCTCCCGACGCTATTAAATGCTTTAAAGTGTCAATTATGGGAAGTCCTGCGCCTACATTGGTTTCAAATAGAAATGGTGCATTGTATTGTTTGGCCAATTGCTTCAAGTCCTTGTAGTAATCATAATCAGATGAGCAGGCAATTTTATTACAGGTGACTACGGAGATGCTATTCTTTAAATAGTTGCGATAGCTTTGGGCGACTTCTTCGCTTGCCGTGTTGTCTACAAATACACTGTTACGATAGTTAAGTTCTTTTATAGTATCAAAGAATGTTTGCTTATCTGCTTTCTGCCCATTTGATAAGGCTTCTTCCCAATTTTCTAAGTCTATTCCATCATCTTCAAAGGCCATGGTCCTTGAATTACTGATTCCAATGACTCTTAGGTTGAGTTTTAATTCTTCCCTCAAATAGGCTTTTTGTTGTTGGATCTGTCCCAAGAACTTTGAACCAACATTTCCAACTCCCATGACAAAAAGATTGAGTTGTTTGATGTTTTCCTCAAAGAATCGCTCATGGAGTGAATTCAGAGCTTTTTTAACATCTACTTTCTTGATGACGGCGGAAATGTTTCGTTCTGAAGCTCCTTGTGCAATCGCCCTAATGTTTACATTGTTTTTGCCCAATGTGCTGAACATTTTTCCACTTAAACCTTGATGACTTTTCATATTATCACCAACTAAAGCGATTATGGCCAAGTCTTTTTCAACAATAACAGGTTGTATCTTATTTGCGCTTATTTCGTATACAAAAGCTTCGTTCACCGCGCTGACCGCTTTTTCAACATCTTCATCTGAAATACCAACGCAAATGGAATGCTCTGACGACGCTTGAGTAATCAATACAACACTAATATTCTCCAACGATAATGTTTCGAAAAATCTTTTGGAAATCCCTGGAATACCAATCATTCCAGGACCCTCTAGGGAAAGTAAGCTAATACCACCCACATGACTGATGCCCCTCACGGTTTTTCCATTGCCGTTATCGCTTTTGGCTATTCGTGTCCCCGAATCATCAGGAGCAAAGGTATTTTTGATTACAATAGGTATTTCCTTATTTAAGACAGGTTCTATAGTTGGAGGATAAAGTACTTTAGCTCCAAAATGGGAAAGTTCCATAGCTTCTTCGTAGCTAATATTTTCTACGCACTTGGCTTGTTTTACCATTCTAGGATTTGCTGTGAACATACCACTTACATCGGTCCAAATCTCCAATACCTCGGCATTTTGGGCAGCTGCAACAATGGCAGCAGTATAATCTGAACCTCCACGTCCCAGGGTGGTGGAATTCCCATTTTGACTGGATGCTACAAATCCCGGTAGGACAGTTATTTTATGTACAACTCCCTTAAAATAGGTGTTGCAATTCTTGTTTGTTGCATCAAAATTGACGCTAGCCTTTCCAAAGTTGTCATCAGTAATGACAAGCTCTCGGCTATCTTTCAACTCTGCATTCAATCCTTCAGCCTTGAAAAATTCGCTGATGATATAGGCGGAAAGCAGTTCGCCATAACTTACAATTTTATCGGATAGTTTTGGTGTCAACTCCCCAATTAGAAATGAGCCTTCCAATAGTGTCTCAAGGGTATTGAGGTCACTCTTAACCTGACTAAGGATGCCACTTTGTTTTTGAACCGGGATCAGCTCTTTAATGCCTGAGATATGTCTTTCTTCAATTTCTTCCAATCCTTTTTTATAGGCTAAATTTTGACTCGAAGCCAAACCAGAGGTATTTAAGAGGAGGTCGGTGATTCCACCAAAAGCGGAAACTACTACTGCAACTTTATCGGCATCTATGTTTTCAATTATAGATTTGACCCTATTTATATTTTCAGGATTGGCTACTGAAGTACCACCAAACTTTAAGACTTTCATGATTAGATTATGTTGTAAAATGTTGAAAACGATTTAAATGAAACGGACGGAAATAAAAAGTAGACTACCCCAAAGGGGTTGTAATGGTCAAAGTGAAGATGGATGAAGAAACTTTCATCTGAAAAGAATTGATATCCGCTTGATTAAATTGCATAGTACAATATTCAAGGTCAAAAGTAGTACTTTTGGGTACTTCATCAAATGATTCTAAAATTTTTACGAAATCAGTAGTAATTGTTAATTTTTGTTATTGAATGAAAATTTTTACCGCAGAGCAGATATATCAAGCTGATAAATTCACAATATCCAAACAACAGATTTCCAGTGATGAGCTTATGGAGAGGGCAGCACTTAAGTTGTTCGAATGGATGCATTCCAGATTACAAGGGGCTCAAGTAACCATCCATCTTTTTTGTGGTATCGGGAATAATGGGGGTGATGGAATAGCTTTAGCTCGGCATCTTCAGGAGCACTCCTATAATGTCAATGTGCATGTTGTCAATTATAGCGAGAAGCGTTCTAAGGATTTTCTCTTAAATCTTGAACGGTTAAAGGACAGAAAAATATGGCCTGAGTTTATCAATTCGGAAACTTGTTTACCTGAGATTACACCAAATGATATTATTGTAGATGCCATTTTTGGGATTGGGCTGAATCGCCAACCGGATATATGGGTTGGTAATTTGATAAAGCATATTAATGCTTCTTCTGCCTTTGTGCTATCTGTCGATATTCCTTCCGGTTTGCCCATGGATAAAAAACCTTGGAACCCTGATTATGTTATTGAAGCAAGTTATGTGTTAAGCTTTCAAGCTCCTAAGCTAGTTTTTTTTCTACCTGAAACAGGTGTGTATATCAATCAATGGGAAGTTCTTGATATTGGTTTGGACCAAGAATTTATGGCAACCACCAAAACTCAGTTTGAGCTGATTGGGAAACCCACGGTTTTGGAAATGTACCGACCCAGACTTAAGTTTTCACACAAGGGAACTTATGGACACTCTTTGATAGTTGGTGGAAGCTATGGGAAAATAGGTGCAGTACAGTTAGCTGGCAGGGCCTGTTTAACTACTGGAAGCGGTTTGGTAACGGCATTTGTGCCAGAGTGTGGATATCAATCCCTGCAGACCGCAGCTCCTGAACTTATGGTTTTGACGGATGATGAGGATGATTGGATTTCACAAATCGAAATTCCTTTTACGCCATCTGTAGTTGGAGTAGGTATGGGTATGGGAACGGGTGAAGAAACTAGCAAAGCCTTCGGTGAGTTGCTTAAGAAGACATCGACTCCAATGGTCATAGATGCGGATGGATTGAACATCTTGGCTAAAACTCCAGATTTATTAAAGGACATTCCTGAACAATCGGTGCTTACACCACATCCTAAAGAATTGGAGCGATTAGTGGGCACGTGGGAAGACGATTTTGAAAAGCTGGAAAAGGCCCAAACATTTGCTGGTAAACACAATTGCATACTTTTAATCAAAGGTGCACATACCATAATTGTTGATGGGGAGATGGCTTATATTAATACTTCCGGCAATCCTGGTTTAGCTACCGCAGGAAGTGGAGATGTGCTTACCGGGATGATTACCGGATTAATAGCGCAAGGATATATGCCCTTACAGAGCGCCTTGTTTGGGGTTTATCTGCATGGATTTGCAGGAGATATTGAAGCTTCGAAAGTGGGTTATGAGGCGGTAAATGCTTTGGGAATAATCAATACTATTGGTGCTGCTTATATGGAACTGCTCCGACCTCCAGAAAGAACAGAGGTGAAAAATGGTGAGTCTTAAATCTTATTTTTCTTTTGACTGCTTTTTAGTCTTTTTTTGACCCAAGCCAAAGCATTATCATATTCAATAAAGAACTCCATGTTTTTCTTGTAGAACAGCTTCTCTATTTTGAAATTGTGCATATCTATTTCCTTTTTGGAAACAATAGCAAAAGCTTTAAGGTTTTTCATTCCTCGCAAATAGTTATATACTGTAGGGTCTACAGCATACGAATTCTTGCGAAGACTTATGTAACCAAAATCTTTCTCTCTAAAATGTATTTCTGATATTCCAATAATCTGATATGTGCGCTCTAAAGTTACCGTGGCTCCCTCGTCAAAAGTGGCAACCATATAATCCTCAAAGACCTGAACAATTCCAATGTCTAACTGGTATTCGCGTACAACAACAGCTTTCCTAGTAGAAGCAAATTTCATTCCCCCAAATAATTATAGTGTCTCAAAACGAAAGTATACCGAAAGCCCAAGGAGGAGAAAAATAAACGATTAAAGGCGTAAATATCATATGTATGGTAAAATAAAGCACAAAAAAAGCCGGCTATCAGCCGGCTCTGGTACATATTTAACCACTTTAACCATCAGCCTTTGGTGATTTCTCAGGCTTTTTTATGGTTATGATTAGCTCTTCCTTTTTCTCATTTAAATCAATGAAAATACTATCACCTTCATCAAGTTTGGAATTTACAATTTCCTCTGCAAGGGCATCCTCAATATATTTTTGGATAGCTCTCTTTAAAGGTCTTGCACCATATTGTTTATCAAACCCTTTGTCCGCGATGTAATCTTTTGCTTTATCGGATAGTTTAAGATCATACCCAATATCCTTGATTCGCTTGTAAAGCTTGTTCAATTCAATGTCTATGATTTGATGAATATCTTCTCGTTCCAACGAATTGAATACTACAACATCGTCTATCCTGTTCAAAAATTCGGGAGCGAAAGCCTTTTTCAATGCGTTTTCTATTACACTTTTTTGGTGACTGTCCGCTTGAGCCTTTTTGGCAGAAGTACCGAATCCTACTCCTTGACCGAAATCTTTCAATTGTCTTGCACCAATATTCGAGGTCATAATAATGATAGTATTCCTAAAATCTATTTTCCTGCCAAGACTGTCTGTCAAAAAGCCATCATCCAAAACCTGGAGTAGCATATTGAATACATCTGGATGCGCTTTTTCTACCTCATCCAAAAGAATCACCGAATAGGGTTTACGACGCACTTTTTCAGTAAGCTGCCCTCCTTCTTCGTAACCTACATATCCCGGAGGTGCACCGACTAATCTAGAAATCGCGAATTTTTCCATGTATTCACTCATGTCAATTCGGATAAGGGCATCTTCAGAATCAAACAGTTCTTTAGCCAAAATTTTGGCCAGTTGCGTTTTTCCAACACCAGTTTGACCCAAGAATATAAAAGAACCAATAGGTTTGTTGGGATCTTTAAGTCCTGCACGGTTTCTTTGAATGGCCTTGGCCACTTTTGCAACAGCTTCATCTTGGCCGATTACAAATCCCTTGATCAGATCGGGGAGTTCTGCCAGCTTGTTGCTCTCTGTTTGCGCAATTCTGTTCACCGGAATTCCGCTCATCATGGAGACTACATCTGCAACATTATCCTCAGAAACTGTTTCCCGGTTCAGTTTACTGTCTTCTTCCCACCTTTCTTGAGCAGAAGCCAATTCTTTTTCCAGACGCTTTTCATCATCACGTAGTTTCGCAGCTTCTTCATATTTCTGCTTTTTTACTACGCTATTTTTTAACTCACGAACATCTTCCAATTGACCTTCAAGCTCTAAAATCTGTTTAGGAACATCCATATTTACGATATGTACTCTGGAGCCTGCCTCATCCAAGGCATCAATAGCTTTGTCTGGCAAAAATCTATCTGTCATATACCGATTTGTCAACTTAACACATGCTTTGATAGCATCATCAGTATACATAACGTTATGGTGATCTTCGTACTTACCTTTGATATTCATTAGAATCTCAATGGTCTCTTCAACGGTTGTGGGTTCAACAATTACCTTTTGAAAACGACGTTCCAAAGCACCGTCTTTTTCAATATATTGACGGTATTCATCTAAGGTAGTTGCTCCTATACATTGAATTTCGCCCCTTGCCAATGCAGGTTTGAACATATTGGAAGCATCCAAACTTCCTGTAGCGCCACCAGCACCTACAATGGTATGGATTTCATCTATAAAAAGAATAATATCATCATTCTTTTCAAGCTCGTTCATCACGGCTTTCATACGCTCTTCAAACTGACCACGATATTTAGTGCCCGCAACAAGTGAGGCTAAATCCAGGGTCACAACGCGTTTATTATATAAAATCCTTGAAACTTTCTTATTAATGATTCTTAGGGCTAAACCTTCAGCAATGGCACTTTTACCAACTCCAGGTTCTCCAATAAGTAGAGGATTATTCTTTTTACGTCTGCTCAATATCTGAGAAACACGTTCAATTTCTTTTTCCCTGCCTACAACGGGGTCAAGTTTGTTTTCTTCAGCCAAACGAGTTAGATCACGTCCAAAATTATCCAATACAGGTGTTTTGGATTTTTTACTTCCTTTTTGGGAAGAGCCAGAACCGAAAGTGCTCTCTTTGGAATCACCGGTATCTTCCGGGTCACTGGGGAACGAAGATTCTGCTTGTGGAGAATCCATATAATCATCGTCGCTTGTAATCATTGACTTGAATTGTTCCTTGACATTATCGTAATCTACTTTTAGTTTGTGTAAAAGTTTTGTAGTAGGGTCGTTTTCGTTTCTTAATATACACAGCAGTAGGTGTGCAGTGTTAATCGAAGAACTCTGAAAGAGTTTGGCCTCCAAGAACGTAGTTTTAAGTGCACGCTCTGCTTGTCTTGTCAGATGTAGATTCTTTTTGTCTTTTTGGATTGTTCCAGTATTTGGATTGGCCGGGCTAAGAATTTCTACTTTTCTTCTCAAGTGGTCCAAATCTACATCCAAAGCATCGAGGATGTTGATGGCTTTACCGTTGCCATCTCGTAAAAGGCCTAGCATTAAATGTTCCGTTCCTATAAAATCATGACCTAATCTTAAGGCTTCTTCTTTACTATATGCTATAACGTCTTTTACTCTTGGGGAAAAATTATCGTCCATACACTACCTTTTCAGCAATTAAAATTAATAAAAGTATCATTACCGTAGTCAAATACCATACCTATAATCGATAAACTTGTTGTTAAAGTCGAAATAAAACGCATTTTTGATTGAGTTTAACAAAGTTTTATCAGCAATCTATCTTTAAAATATGCTGTTGATAATTTTTTTAATAAAGTAGAGCGCAACTGTTTTGAAAGGTACGATTTTGCGTATATTGCCATGATAATTTAACCGCAAAAAACAATAAGATTTTAGCATGGCTGAAGGAGAAAAGTTAATTCCTATCAACATTGAAGATGAGATGAAATCTGCCTACATTGATTATTCAATGTCGGTCATTGTGTCACGTGCCCTGCCAGATGTCAGGGACGGTCTTAAACCTGTTCACAGAAGAGTACTTTTTGGGATGCATGAACTGGGTGTAAGATCAGGCAGTGCGCACAAAAAATCTGCTCGTATTGTTGGGGAGGTTTTGGGTAAATACCACCCACATGGTGATACCTCGGTATATGATGCGATGGTGCGTATGGCTCAAGAATGGAGCCTCAGATACATGTTGGTAGATGGTCAAGGTAACTTTGGGTCCGTAGATGGTGATAGCCCTGCGGCAATGCGTTACACGGAGGCAAGAATGCGTAAAATAGCTGACGAGATGTTGGCAGATATCGATAAGGATACTGTAGACCATCAGCTAAACTTTGATGATTCTTTGCAAGAACCTACAGTTCTCCCAACCAGGGTGCCAGCTTTGTTGGTGAATGGAGCTTCGGGAATCGCAGTAGGGATGGCCACCAATATGCCGCCGCATAACCTTTCGGAAGTGGTAGATGGCACTATTGCCTACATCGATAACAACGATATAGAGATTGACGAGCTCATCACACACATAAAGGCACCAGACTTTCCTACTGGTGGTATCATATATGGTTATGATGGTGTTAAAGAAGCCTTCCATACTGGTAGAGGTAGAGTTGTTATGCGTGCTAAGGCAACTTTTGAAGAAGTACAAGGACGAGAGTGCATTGTGGTAACCGAGATTCCATATCAGGTGAACAAAGCCGATATGATCAAGAAAACAGCTGATCTTGTCAATGATAAAAAGATTGAAGGAATCTCAACAATACGCGATGAATCCGATAGAAAGGGAATGCGTATTGTTTATATTTTAAAAAGAGATGCGATTCCGAATATAGTGTTGAACATGCTTTATAAGTATACAGCGCTACAATCTTCCTTTAGTGTCAACAATATTGCACTGGTTAATGGCCGACCTCGGTTACTTAATCTAAAGGAGATTATCCACTATTTTGTGGAGCACAGACATGAAGTGGTTGTTCGTAGAACAAAGTTTGAACTTAAAAAAGCAGAAGATAGGGCCCATATATTGGAGGGACTTATCATCGCTTCTGATAATATAGATGAGGTTATTGCCTTGATTCGGGCGTCTTCTAATGTGGATGAAGCCAGAAACGGTTTGATGGAACGGTTTAAATTGACCGAAGTTCAAGCCAAGGCCATCGTAGAAATGCGTTTAAGACAGCTTACTGGATTAGAGCAGGACAAGCTTCGCGCTGAATACGATGAATTGCTTAAGACCATTGAAGACCTGAAGGATATTCTTGAAAAGAAAGATCGTAGAATGCAAATCATCAAAGATGAGCTTCTAGAAGTCAAGGAGAAATATGGAGATGAAAGAAGGTCCGAGATAAACTTTGCCGGAGGTGACTTAAGTATCGAAGATATGATTCCAGATGAGCAGGTGGTAATTACCATCTCTCATGCTGGTTATATCAAAAGAACACCTTTGACCGAGTATAAAACCCAAAATAGGGGTGGTGTCGGACAAAAAGCTTCTTCAACTCGAAATGAGGATTTCTTAGAACATCTTTTTGTTGGGACAAACCACCAATATATGTTGTTCTTTACCCAAAAAGGAAAATGTTTTTGGATGAGGGTTTATGAAATTCCAGAAGGTAGTAGAACATCCAAAGGAAGAGCTATCCAAAACCTAATCAATATTGATCCACAAGATAAGGTGAAGGCATTTATATGCACTCAGGACCTTAAGGATGAAGATTATGTTAATACACATTATGTGATAATGGCTACCAAAAAGGGTACAGTGAAAAAGACCTCTTTGGAACAATACTCCAGACCACGCCAAAATGGTATTAACGCTATCACCATACGAGAAGAAGATGAATTGCTTGAAGCAAAATTGACCACAGGAACAAGTGAGATATTCCTGGGCCTAAAATCAGGTAAAGCTATTCGTTTTGAAGAAAGCAAGACACGCCCTATGGGAAGGAATGCTTCTGGTGTTAGGGGTATTACCTTGGCCAATGACAAGGATGAGGTAATTGGAATGGTCTCTGTACACAATTTTGAAGATGATATCTTGGTTGTTTCAGAAAATGGGTATGGAAAACGCTCAACAATTGACGATTATCGAGTAACCAATAGAGGCGGAAAAGGTGTAAAAACTATTTCTATCACAGACAAGACAGGTGGTCTTGTGGCTATCAAGAGTGTTTCCGATACCGATGATTTGATGATTATCAATAAATCTGGAATTGCCATTAGGATGAGTGTAGAGGATCTTCGTGTGATGGGAAGGGCCACTCAAGGTGTACGTCTTATCAATTTAAAGGATAAAGATTCCATAGCCGCTGTAGCAAAAGTAATGAAAGATGAGGATGCAGTAGAGGAAGCCGATATACTTAATATAGAGGTCAATGGAGAAGATGGCACGGCAATTGATAATGATACCGACGAAAAGAATAACGATAAAGAATAATCATAAACACTAATAATTACATTTAAAAATGAAGACTAAAGTTTTAATGCTATTAGCAATAGGGATTTCTACAATAGGATTTTCCCAAAAAGCTGAAATCAAGGCTGCAGAAAAAGCACTTAAAGGTGGAGATACTGCTAGCGCCAAAGCTTCAGTAGATAGCGCCGCTTCCTTGATTGATGGTGCTGACGCAAAAACCCAAGCACAGTATTTTGCTTTAAAGGGCAATGTTTATGCAGATTTGGCTAAAAAAGGAGATGCAACAGCATTCCAGCCGGCGATTGATGCTTTCAAAAAAGTGATTTCTGTTGAAGAAGCCACTGGTAAGGTCAAGTATACTGCAGTTGCTACACAAAGCCTTGCGCAAATGACCTCTGACTTGATCAATGCCGCTGTTGAAGACAATAACAACAAGAAGTTTGATGAAGCAGCAGATAAATTGTATTTGGGATATCAATTGAGCCCTCAGGACACCATTTATCTGTATTACGCCGCAAGTAGTGCTGTCAATGGACAGAACTACGAGAAATCATTGACCTACTACAATGAGTTGAAGGACATAGGTTATGACGGAAGTGACGTTACTTACACTGCCGTTAATATTGAAACTGGCGAGGTTGATACTATGGACAAAAATACAAGAGACCTCTATGTAAAAGCTGGAACCCACAAAGACCCAAAAGAAGAAAAAAGCCCTTCTAAAAAAGCGGAAATTGTTAAGAATATAGCATTGATATATCAGCAATTGGGTGATAATGACAAAGCATTGGCAGCATATTCAGATGCCAGAGCAGTTGATCCAAATGATGTAAATCTTGTACTTGGTCAAGCTAACTTGCATTACGCAATGGGAGACAAAGATAAGTTTAAGGTATTGATGTCAGAGGCCTCTGATATGGCACCGGACAATGCAGATTTGTTGTACAATATTGGTGTAATTAATATGGAGCAAGGAAACTTGGAAGATGCTAGAGAAGCTTACCGCAAGACTTTAGCTGTAGATCCAGGTTATATCAATGCCCTTTTGAACCTTTCTACTACGTTTGTAAATGAAGGAAATGGTCTTATTGATGAAATGAACACCCTTGGTAGTTCAAGAGCTGATATCGCCAGATATGATGAGCTTAAGAAACAAAAAGATGATTTGTTTTTAGAAGGAGCCAAAGTTTTGGAAGATGCTTTGAAAACCAATCCTGATAACCAAGGAGTGCTTTCACAGCTTAAAAATATATACGGAGCTTTAGGAGATACCGATAATTTTATGCGTGTTAAAAAGCTATTGGGAGAATAATCAGTTAATTTTCTCAGACAAAAAAGCCCCATAAAATGGGGCTTTTTTTTATAGAATCTTTTTAATTACCCTTAGTTTATGGGTGTATAACTTTTCTTCAGTATTAAAAATACCAGTGTGGTCTATTCGATCTATACGAACATGGCCATTGACATGAATAATATAGTTGTCTTCTAGAATAATTCCGACGTGATCGATAATTCCCTCATTGTTATCAAAAAAAGCCAAATCGCCAGGTTCGCTCTCTTCGATAAAACTTAAAGCCTCTCCTTGTTTAGACTGGGATTCAGCATCTCGCTTTAACTCATATCCATTAATCTTATAGACCATTTGGGTAAACCCTGAACAATCTATTCCAAATGGAGTCTTTCCACCTTTTTGGAAAGGTGCTTTGATGTATAATAGGGCAATAGCAGCTAAATGCTCTTTTTGTAATTGTTGGTCAATGGAACCTCCCTCAAAGGTATGCCCCAATAGGCTTGCCGAAGAAATCATCGAACCCAATAAAACAGGAAGTAACATTTTATCTTCAGTGCAAATATGGGAGATTATATCCGAAGCAATTTTTGAAGTGGTTTGTGAGTTCAAGTGCTCAAAATCCTCTTCGCTTATTAAAGTAATTTGATTGTTCGACACCCAACCCTCGCAACCATCATAAGCTACCCGAACTCTGCTCCATTTCTTTCGTTGCTCTAAAACTTTAAAATGTTCGCCATAGAGCAGTTGAGATACCATTTCCATGGTATCATCTGGAGATATTCGAATGGGAACAATGCTTAAATGGCAAACTCCGTATTGCATCTGTGGCCCCTAATGTAGATTAGTTTCTTTCAAGGACAATTGCTGATGCCCCACCACCTCCATTACAAATTGCGGCTGCACCCAATTTACCATTGTTCTGTGCAAGTACATTTAGCAGCGTTATGGTAATACGTGCTCCAGAACACCCCAAAGGATGTCCGAGGGAAACCGCTCCACCATTCACATTTACATTGGAATCATTAAGCCCTAAAAGTTTCATATTAGCTAGACCAACGACTGAAAATGCCTCATTGAACTCAAAAAAATCAATAGCATCAATAGAAACACCAGCTCTATCCAATGCTTTAGGTAATGCTTTTGCAGGTGCCGTGGTAAACCATTTAGGCTCATGGGCCGCATCTGCATACCCTTTTATTGTAGCTAAGGGAGTTAGGTTTAATTCTGCAGCTTTTTCCTCGCTCATAAGTACAACAGCCGCAGCACCATCATTAATTGTGGATGCATTCGCAGCCGTAACCGTGCCCTCTTTGGTAAAAGCGGCACGTAAAGCTGGAATCTTTTCCATTTTCACATTCTTATATTCTTCATCTTCGCTAACGATAATTGGCTCACCTCTTCGCTGAGGAACTTCTACAGGAATGACTTCATCAGCAAATTTTCCCTCTTTCCATGCAGCCGCAGACCTTTCATAGGATTGAATGGCAAAAGCATCTTGGTCTTCTCTACTAAAATTATGTTCAACAGCACAGGCATCTGCACAAACTCCCATAGCGTTTTGGTCATAAACATCAACCAACCCATCCTTTTGCATACCATCCACTAATGTAGAAGGACCAAACTTATGTCCATTACGCATGTGCACATAATGTGGAATAAGACTCATGTTTTCCATTCCACCGGCAACTACAATCGAATTCTCCCCCAGGGCTATGGATTGGGCTGCTTGCATAATTGACTTCATTCCAGAAGCACATACTTTATTAATTGTGGTGCAAGGAACAGAATCGGGAATACCAGCATAAATTGCTGCCTGTCTAGCTGGTGCTTGACCGGTACCGGCCTGCACAACATTTCCCATTAAAACTTCCTCAACCTGCTCAGGCTTTAAACCGATTTTATCCAGAGCTCCTTTGATAGCCACTGCTCCCAATTTTGGTGCAGGAATACTGGACAAAGCGCCCATAAAACTTCCTATTGGAGTCCTTACGGCAGAAACGATAACTACTTTATTCATCAATGCATTTTTACTGGTGCGAAAATACTAAAATTAAATGCAATGCTTGTGTGTTTAATACCTGCCATACTTGTTATTTATATTTTCTATTTTTGAAACATTAGCGCATCGCATGGGAAAAACTTTAGATAATGTTTACAAGCATCAATCACTTGCCTACAAGTATTTCCTTTATGTAGTAACAGTCGCGTTAATTGTATTTTTCTTTCCAAAAGGAGGTAAGTTTAAGTATGAGTTCCAAAAAGGGAAACCTTGGCAGTATGAGAACTTATACGCCCCTATTGATTTTTCAATAAAAAAAACCGAAGAGGAAATAGCAGAGGAGCAGCAATCAATTCGTGAGAACAAGGTAGATTACTACTCATTTGATGAAAGTGTACCAGCCAAGGTAAAACAACGTTTAGAGCAAGAACTCAAAGGTTTTTCTACTGCCAATAGTTTTTCTGTTTCACAAAACGAAGTACTATTAAATACGGGACTTGGTATTGTGGATAGCATATATACCCTAGGAGTGTTCAAAGAATTGCCGGCGGCAAGTTCAGTTTTGGTGATTAAAAACAACGAGGCAAGACTTTTGGGCATAAATAGTTATCACAATTTGGGTCGTGCTGAAGACCTTGTTTCAAAAATCTTAGGTAACCGGAACAATGAGATTGCTGCTATTCTTGGCAATGTAATACCCAAGACTCTGGAGACGAATCTTATATATAATAAAGCCCTTACTGAAAGAGCTCTGGAGGATGAATTGGGGAAAATTTCCTTTACACGAGGTGAAGTGCCTGAAGGAAGTCTAATCATTGCAAGGGGCGAAGTTGTAGAAGCGGAAAATTTTAAAATACTTAACTCCTTAAAGGAAGAATTCGAATCCGAACTCTGGCGGGGTACCAATTATTACTTTATCATTTTGGGGTATACCATTTTGGTTGCCTTGGTTTTAATAATGCTATTTCTTTTCTTAAAGCGTTATAGAAAAAATATCTTCCAGAATAACAATAAGGTCACCTTCATTTTTGTAAACATAGTTTTGATGGTTCTGGCTACTACACTAATGGTCAAAAACAATGAAAACTACGTTTATGTTGTTCCCTTGTGTATTCTTCCATTAGTTCTGAAAAACTTCTTCGATGCCAGGTTAGGTTTGTTTGTCCATGTATTGACGGTGTTGATTTTAGGTTTTGTGGTGCCTAATAGTTTTGAGTATATCTTTTTACAGATAATAGCAGGTATAGTTACTATTTTAACTGCTTCCGAACTGTATAAAAGAGCAAATCTCTTCATATCGGTTGGTCAGATTACCCTAATATACATTGTTGGATATTTTGCTTTTCATGCCATTCACGAAGGTAATTTGGACAATATTGAGTGGGTTTTATTCGGAGTGTTCGTGTTGAACGGACTTTTGACCCTCTTCGCACAGCCTTTGATCTATATTTATGAGAAGATTTTTGGATTGATATCCGATGTTTCGCTTTTAGAATTATCCGATACCAATTCCAAGCTTTTAAAAGAGTTGTCGGATAAAGCTCCTGGGACATTCCATCATTCCCTGCAAGTAGCAAATTTAGCAGAAGCAGCAGCTAATGAAATTAACGCAAATGCCATGTTGGTGAGGGTAGGGGCTCTGTATCATGATATTGGTAAAATGAGCAACCCAACCTTCTTTACCGAAAATCAGATTACCAGCGTGAACCCTCATGATGATCTTCCACCTAGAGAAAGTGCTAAGATTATTATTGATCATGTGATTCAGGGTATTGAAATTGCGAGGAAAAATAATTTACCTGATCGTATTATTGATTTTTTACGTACGCATCACGGCACAACATTGGTTTTCTATTTTTTCAAACGACAACAAGAAATGGAAGGAGAGGCCGATGAAAAGAATTTTAGGTATCCTGGGCCAATCCCATTCTCAAAAGAAACTGCAATATTGATGATGGCAGACGCAGTGGAGGCAGCCTCCAAGAGTTTAAAGAATCCAACATATACCATTATTGACCAGTTTGTGGAAAAAATTGTAAGTGGTCAGATGCAAGCCAATCAATTTTTAAATGCCAATATTACCCTTAAAGAAATTGAAAAAGTTAAAAAAATACTGAAGCAAAAATTGACCAATATCTACCACCTTCGGGTGGAGTACCCAGAATGACATTGAGTTATCAATTTTCCTTTCAAAAAAATCCAAAAATAGTTGCGTTCTTACAGATGAAAAGGTACATTTGCATCCGCATTTTCAAAATGTACGTTCATAATAAAATGTTAGGAGAGGTGCCGGAGTGGTAACGGAGCAGATTGCTAATCTGTCGACGCGTAAGTGTCGCATGGGTTCGAGTCCCATTCTCTCCGCAATTTTTCTTATAGACTAAATAGATAATCATTCGGGGTGTAGCGTAGCCCGGTTATCGCGCCGCGTTTGGGACGCGGAGGTCGCAGGTTCGAATCCTGCCACCCCGACGAAAGCCGAATCCTTACGATTCGGCTTTTTAATTTAGATTATTATGGTCGCATAGCTCAGCTGGATAGAGCATCTGCCTTCTAAGCAGACGGTCGCAGGTTCGAATCCTGCTGCGATCACACTTCCACTTTCCAAACCTCAGTTTTACTGGGGTTTTTTATTTGCAAACACCTGAAGATTATATTTTTTTAAGGCGATAAATTACTCAATCCACTATCGAGAATCTGGAGCTTTAAACTCAATACTGTGTACGAATTAAGGAATTCACACGACTTTAGCTCCCTTCTTTGAGCACTGATCTTTTCCTCATGTTATTTTAGCTAAAATCACGTGTCATGAAAAGATTAATTCAACTCTTACTGGTGATAGGTATCATTTGTTGGTCTTGTGAACACAAGTTGACGAATCGAACTTCCAATTCAGAAGTGCAAAATTTAAATCAGTTGACAACAGAATTAGGGGACCAACACAGCCCTAAATTCTCAAATGACGGCAGGTATATTGCTTATATCTCGACAGAATATGGCAAAGAGGATATTGTAATTTACGATTTCCAGGAAAAGAAAAAAGTGGCGGTAACAGATTCGGTTAACAAATACGATGACATCGAATGGTCACCCGACAGCAGATTTCTTTCTTTTACATCATACTTTAATGGGGTCCCGAGTGTCAGATTATTTAAATTATTTGATAAAAAGATTGTAACCATCAGTGATGAAAAACAAAAAGCTTCTGGGGCCAAGTGGTCACCTGACAATAATACTCTTGTTATGGATTTTGACCATGATGGGGACTTGTGGTTATTTGATCTAGTATCCAAGGAATTCAAACAATTAACGGATATGGAAGGAAATGAAACGAACTTTGGCTTTTCACCCAATGGAACATACATTGGGTTTTATTCCAGAGGGTCCGACTTTCCGCACCTGCAAGCAATCAATTTAAAAACAGGAGAAATAACACCATTGGTAAGCGATGAATCTGGATTTGAATGGCACCCAAGATGGTCCCGCACAAAATTCGAAGTATACTTTTATAGCACATGGAACGGTGAAATGACTGATGTTTGGATTACGGACGGGTCTGAAACAGGACTGGTGAGGGTAACCGATCGCGAAATTGAAGAATTTGGTCCTGCCATGAACTATAATGATAGCCTAATTGCCTATTTTTCTTGGGATAAATCGAATGAAATAAAGATTTATGACCGAGAATCAAAATCAGAAAAAAGTCTATTTCTCAAGGATGAAGTAATTGTGGAATGGAATCCTTTGAATTGGTCCCCTAATGATAATAGATTGGCATTTGTCGGTAAGAAAGAAAAGGACCGTTTGTATTCCGTTTCCTTGAAAGATACTTCAATTCAAATGGTGATGCCAGACCGTTCTAACAATTATGAAATGGACGCCCAGATTGATGCTAAGGGGGAATACATTCTATTCAATGATCAACATAACATCGTAGTTAGAAACATTCAAACTGGTGAGGACATCATTATCCCTCCGCAAGAAGAACATTATCTTGATATCAACCCTACATGGGTGCCAAATTCCAATGGTCAAATAGCTTTTATTCAAATTAGTGGTGGAGCTTCGGATACGAACAATATTTGGATTATGGAAAAGGACGGTTCAAATAGACGGACTATTACCACAATCGGTGGAATCAAAAATTATTGTTGGATTGATGCAGACCATCTCGTTTTTGCCTACGATGTAAACACCAGCTATAAGTTTTATGACATTTGGACTCACGAGATAAGTTCGAGTATTACAAAACCTTTGGTTGGGGATGACAATGCTACCTTGTTTCCATCAAGCGTTTCGTCCGATGGAAAGACTGTATTCTTTTTTGGCGATTTTGAAGGCACACAGAAATTGTATAAAATATCTGCAAGCGGAGGGGAATATCAAGAAATAACCAATTCCACCGGAGGGGGAGAGTGGCCGATAATCTCACCCGACGGAAGAAACATAGTATTTTCATCTAATTTAAACGATGAAAATTCATATGATTTATATGTGATTCCTGTAGAAGGAAAAGAAGCTAGACGACTCACCAAAACACCTGAGAAGGAATATGGGATAACTTGGTCAGCTGATAGCGAAAAAGTTATATTTTCAGCCAACAAGGGTAATCTGGACATCTATACGGTTGATGTAAATCAGCGTCTTTCAGAATTCCACTTTTCAAAAAACCAATAACCGAAGAATATTATCAAATTAACAATAAATAACATCTTCGAATTCAGGGTCTCCACGCATAGCCAATTTTAAGAAATAGGGTTTGATTGATTTGTCTTAATGAAATATCCTCAAATGGCTCGTTGCTTGTAAAACCATTGTGGTTGTCTACATATCCTAAAAATATTACAGATTGCGGGTTTAACTTATACGATAATAAAAGTTGTGCAAATACCGATTTATCCAAACGGTTGATTTCACTATCTATAAACAGGTCAGGGTTGCGAATTGTATGCCTATACTGCATAATTATTCTAAAAAATAATCTTGGATTAAAGTTATAAGCTGCTTGAATTTGTGATAGATTGGCCGCAAATATGTTTTCACCTGAAAGATGTAGTTTTAGTAATCGATGATTAAAAGTCATATCTATGTGTTTTCCGATGCGGATATCAGATTCAAGTCGAAATTGAAACTTGTCAGCTTTTCGGGTGTTTTCAAAATCAACCGCGCCTCCAAAATTTATCCAACCATTTATACCAAGATTTCCTAATGGTTGAATATCGAAGCCGGTCCATAAATTGATGAGTTTAAACGTTTCTCCATTTGACTGTTGCCAAATTATATCTGGATTTATCCAATAATTTAATTGCAAAGGGCCGTTGAAATAAGCGCTGGTCCATATACCCTCTAGATCAAGAATACTTCTGGTAGATTCTCTTCTAAAGCCCCCAACATTCCAGCCAATATTGCTATACCAACCTCCCTCTTGGGCCCAAAACCTCCTTTCAATATATGCTCGATACTGTCTATAATCTACCTGAGGGACAAATCCTGCATCAGCTCGAAAACCTTTAGACCTATTTTCATAGATAAAAACTGTCTCCCAATTGCGCGTTTCAAAGGTGGCTTGAAAGTTTATCGACTTCCCGCTTAAACGGGAATCTGAGATTCCATTTGCTGCCACCAAAAGACTGTCATATTGCGTTTCGGTGTATGCATATTGCGCTCTCAATGTCAAGGGCTTCCATGGTCTGCTAAAGAAGTCAACACTCCCCAATCTATTAAAATATTCCTCGGTTTCCCTATTGGTGAACAATAGCCCTACATTTGTTTTCTTGCCGATATCCCTTCGGTACCGCCCAATGATATTTGTTACCTGCTGGTCAGTAGATGAGGTCTCTGAGCTTTGAAAGCCTGGTAGAACAAGATTGTTAATGCGGTCTCTTGCAACGAGAATTCCTAAAGCATTTTTGTTGATTTTACCGGTTATTTTCACTCCGTATAGTGGATCGGTAATTGTTCGACTAAAAAATACTTGCAAGGGGGTATTAAAAAAATCGGCACCCTCTAGAAAAAAAGGGCGTTTTTCAGGAAATTGGAGTGTAAACCGGTTGTTAACATCCAATTGGGCATCATCTGCCTCCACTTGAGAAAAATCAGGGTTTAAAGCAAGATTTAAAGTTAGATCCGTTGTAATGCCCCATCTGGCATCAAGCCCTATGTTATTATCTACTTTACCTTTCTCCAAGGGCTTTTCTGAGTCATTTTTTCTTTCATCAAATCTACTGACCGTTAGTGTTGGAACAAATTCCAGATTCGTTCCAGGCTTTATTCCTTGAAGTCCACTAAGTAAATTTGCTTGACAAAGCTGACAATTATCGCCTTGATCAATGGGCATGGAATGAAATGACTTGAGCAAACTTCTTGGGTAAGATCGAACACCAAAGAATCTCCAAGTTTGAATATTATCTGTACCTGGAAAGCGTAAGGATTTAAAAGGAATTGCACCTTCTACAATATATCCATTAGCTGTAACCCTACCAGAAGATTTCCAAATGGCGTCCCAGCTTAGATCCCCATCTTCAGATTGCTCTTCAAAGAGTCCATCTTGTTGTATTCCCAAAGGATTAGTTGTAAAGAAAAATGCACGTCTAGAATCATTAAAAGGATCCAAAAATAACGAGACCGTATCATTGTCATCTAGTTTATCCCTATCGTTCAATACAGCACGTATATTTTCTGGGTTGGGGTCTTTGGCTTCAAAGGAGAAGTAAAAATAATTCTTGTCGTAAGCCAATCTAAGGATAGTTGTCACTTCGGCTTTGTTATTATTTCCGGGATGAGTTTCGTAACCTAGAAGTAAGGTGTCAGCTTGGGTCCAGAATGCCTCGTTCAAGTATGCATCGATTCTAACTTCTTGATCTTTAATTTCTTTGATTTGATATGCTGCTTTTTCTTGAATTTGTCCCAAAGCAAATATTGGGAATGAAGCCAACAGAGTAAATAAACGGACCATAGTTTTGAAAAGTGATTGATGAATTTCAAAACAATATATGAGTAGTTGGTATCGAAAGGTTTATGCTACTGGGACACTTTGTACGATGACATCTATCCGGACGTTTTGCCTTGCTTACTGGATTAATAGGCCAGGCTGATCTTAATTTTTAGAAATAACAATATTGTTGCTATTTGGATACTAAAGGTTAGCTTAATCATTTAGGGTCTGGTACAGAACTAAAGGGATTTGTTCGAATCTTTCTAAGTGGACATTCTTGAGTTGTGCAGCCTTTTCAACTTACGTATTACCTTAGACTGGTGTAAATCTAAATACCATTAATTACTCGTGAAATTTCTTATAATTACAATTCTGGTTTTAGTAAAAGAGATTAATTTTTTTAATCTCACCAGTGGAAATATCCAAAGTGTGAAGTCCTTTTGAACCATTGTTATACCATCCAAAGATTAGTTGATCTCCCGAAGGGTGCCATTTGGCATGGAGCTCTTGCCCTGGTAAATCAGTAATTCTCCGAAGTTGATTTCCCTCCGTATTAATGATATACAGATTATAGTCCCCTGCATCGCTCAATTCCGGATCATCTCGATTTGAATGGAATACTATTTTGTCCTCGTCTGGGGAATATTCAGGAAACCAATTGATGGCCTTTACTGAGGTCAATTGTCGAATGTTTGAACCGTCTAGATTCATGATATAAATATCATAATAGTTCTCATGATCAAAGTCAGATGTAAAAATAATCTCATTTCTATTATTCATTCTAGGATACCAATTCTGTCCGTCTGGGTTATATAGCTGTTTAACATTAGACCCATCTAAATCTATCATCATCATTTTAACTTTGCCTGCTTCGGGGATTGAATTAAAAATAATATGATTTCCATCAGGGGACCAATGGGGTTCTACATTATAACCACTCAAATCTGTAAGTTGGTTCAAATTTTTGCCATTAGCATCCATTACAAAGATCTGGGCACCATCATTGATGTCCGCATGAAAGGCTATCTTTTTGCCATTGGGTGACCAGACTGGACCTTTTTTTATTTGTGCTTTTGGAAAATGGGTTAACCGTTCTACGTTTTCACCGTTTATATCCGCAGAATAAATTTCCCTGGCCCCTTTAGACTCATCTTTTATGTAAACAAAAACTATTTTACTACCGTCAGGGGAAATATCTGGTCTGCTAATATGCCCTACAAGTTCTGTTTTATTGGCTTGGCAAGCAGCCATTAGCGCTGCTACAGCAATAAACACTACTTTTTTCATAAACTTCCCTTTTTGATTGATTTTCTTTTCTCGATTTATATTAGCAGCAATCACCGTTGGAATTTTTTAAAATTAAATTCATAAATCACGGTGCTATCTTATCATTCTTAAATTAGTTTTTAAGTCAATACTGATTATTTAGCCACTATTTCAGAATCGCTGGCAACACGTAATCATAGAGCAACGAAATAGGTCGGATTTCGTCTGAATACGAGGCGGAGCTGTCGTTAGTGAAAACAACTATCATATCATAATTTGGAATCACAAAAATAAACTGACCCCAATGCCCGTAAGCCATATAAATTTCGGGTGATTCACTGGATTTACTCTTTTTATCCATGTTCATCAACCACCACATATATCCATAACTGATTTTGGAAATACCAGCAATATTTTCCGTATCAGGCACGTGCCTTTGCGTTGCTTTTTCTACCCACCACTCTGGTAATATTTGTTTTCCGTTCCATCGTCCGTTTCTTAGATACAGATATCCAATTTTTGCCAAATCGGTTGGTTTAAGAAAAAGGCCACCACCGGTATGTGGTATTCCCTTGTGACTCCATCTCCATTTTGCATCTTCAATATGCAGAGGGTCAAAAAGATACCGCAGAGCAAAATCTTGTGTCGACATCCCTGTTACGTTTTTTAAAAGCCCTCCCATTAATATCGCTATGCCACTATTGTAGTACCATACTTTACCTGGCTGAGTTTCCATTGTATAATCCAGCACATATTTCATTCTATCTCCTTGATATCGATTCAAAGGATCTAGATGACGTTCTCCCGTCCATGCCTGTCCTGTTCGCATGGTTAGTGCATGTTCCAAGGTCATAGCTTTCTTTCGGGCATCCAGGTGGTCAATTTGCTTGTATTCTGGAAAAAAAGAGATCACCTTTTGATCAAGATTGGAAATAAACCCATTCTGGATAGCCGCCCCGACCAAGGTAGATGTAATACTCTTGGTAACTGATTGCAAAGTATGTGGTGTACCGTTATAACTTCCAAAGGTTTCATTAACGACTAAATAACCGTTTTTCACAATCAAAAAAGAGCTTATGGGTTTTTGGACTTTCCCAGTCTTTAATTGCGCCACAAACTCCTCTATCCTGTTCTGGTCCATATTATGATCCTTTGGACTGGCAATACGCCAATCGGATTTGGGAAAATAATCCGAAGCTTGTGCGAATAGACAATGAAGACCTAAAAACAAAAATGTAGGAATAAATAGCAGCAGTTGATAAAAAATTCTTTTCCAGTATTTCATAGATGGTTTGAGTAATTCCGCAGGCAAATAAAGTTAGAGATTACTGTTCAATCCGAGGCCATTCGGTTTCATAAATCCACCTCATTTCATGTGCTGATAGAAGTATTCGTACATTTTGAAAGCAACTGAAAATACCAAGAAAGGATCATCCATTAAATTTAATGTCCATAATAGGTAAGTCGTTTTTCCCTCAATTTGTCTTATTCTTTTCTGTAACGGTTCATACTTTGCTTGGGCAAGAGAACCCTACCAAAGATGATCTTCAAAAACTGATTGTAGAGTGTGATATAGAGCCTTTATACCTAGAAGGGAATCTTGATAAGATTAAAGAAGGTTCTCATGAAGAATTCCGAATGAATGTGCTCTACAAAGGAACTTTTTATACTAGGACGCGATCAGAATGGCTAGAAGATACTAAAAGTGTTCGCAAAAGAAACCTTCCTTTAAAGTCGACCACATGGGAATTTGCGCAGATAGATTACGAGGGCCATACTGCAGTGGTAAAGTTGATTCTTTATGAAGAGGAGGAGTTAAAATATGTTGACTACCTCACTTTGTATAAATTTGAAACGGGCTGGCGAGTGATTACCAAACAATTTTCGATGAATTGAAGGATTGATTTTTCGATCCTTGCTGATGTATCGATGAATTAAAAACTATTCCCACTTGATATTAGTTTTTCTTCTCCTTTCATGTCAACTACAAAAAGAGCCGGCAACCCCTCTTGAGTTCCTTCAGTAACATCACGTGTAAAGGCGATGTGCTTGTTGTCTGGAGACCAATTTGGATAGAAAGCTTGATAACCACTTTTACTAACTAATTTATGACTTTCCCCGCCCTCTGATGGCATGACATGGACTTCGAAAATCCCATTTACAACTTTTATATAACAAATCTGCTTGCCATCTGAAGACCAACTTTGATGGAATTCTCCTTCAGGACTATTGGTTAGCCGCATTAATTTACCGCTCCCTATGGTAAGGGTATAGAGTTCTGCTTCGGCCTCTTCACTTATCTGATGTCTAAAAAGAATTTTAGAACCATCTGGCGACCAACGGGGAGTACTCTCCAATGCCTCGGTGTGGGTGAGCTGTTTTAGGTTTGAACCATCATTATCCATTATATAAAGTTCTTGGTTGCCAGTTCTGTTACTACTAAATACGATATGTTTCCCGTTTGGAGAATAATCGCCATCTTCACTGTTATGGTCACTTTCGGTAAGTTTTTCCAATTGCTCACCCTGTTTATTGAAACGGTATATTTCATGATGTCCATCACGTACGGATGTGAAAATTATATGTTTTCCATCAGGTGACCAGCGAGGAGCGAAATCCCGTTCAGGGTGCCCTTCAAGAATCTTGAAATTAGTACCATCAATGTTTACCGTATAGATATCTTCGATGGTATGAATATAGAAAAAGGCGATTTTATTACCATCTGGTGACCAAACTTGCCCGAATCCAAATTGGAATCCAAGCCAGAACATTAATAAGAACATTGAAATACGCATATGCATGGGTTAAATTGAAATTTATAATTTAAAAACCGTCAAGTTTTCACATGAAGCGTTTGCTGACTTGTCTAGAAAAAGCATCATAAAATTATTCCTAACAAGCACCTTTAGCGGTCTAGGTCCGGAGTCATTTTGTATGAATTCTTCCAAACGTACATTTCTTTCCATTAAAAGAAGCTTTTAACCTAGATGTCAACTTAGTTGTGGATAATTAACAGGAACTTTAGAACTCTATTTGGTATTTTTATAATCATTGGTCCAATAAGGAATGAAACTAATATGAAACTGTTTTTTGTTTGTTTTATGATTACGCTTTTAGGGGCGTATGGCTTTCAAAAAGAAGACGTGAGTGCCGAAAAGACAGTTGTTTATAGATGTCCTCCTTGCGGCTGTGACCATGATGGACTATTATTTCATGAAGAAGGTTTGTGTCCTAGATGTAGCATGCAGTTGGTGGAAAGTCCGATTGGATTTAGCAAAAAGATAGATGAGGAACTTTCACCTTTTTTGGAAACGGGTATGCTAGGTCAGGTTTATACCAAGTTGATATATCCGGTATTTGCAATTGGTATTTTGTTATCTCTTTTCTTCTTGATCAGCAGTGTACGCAGGAGGTCTTTGAATGTATTTCTTGCCAGTGTTATTTTGATTCTATCCCTTTATGGTTTTAAGAATCAGTTATACGGTGTAAACTATGGTTTGACCAATTCTTACAAAAGCTTATTTACTCCCATTTCATTCATTTTAATGTTGGGCCCTCTGGTTTTTTTCTATATAAAAAGTTTAACTGTGAACTCTTTTAAATGGAACAAATACTACTGGCTTCATTTTTTGCCTGGCGGAGTAATGTTCCTATATTATACAATACTGTTGCTAGCACCTGAAGCTACCAAGCAACTATTTATGTTTTCTCCTTTTGAGGTTCGATTATCCCATTTCGAACAATTTCTTTCAGTTTTCCTGGGCTTAATCTATGTGTTTCAAGCTTATCGTTGTTTTAAACAATGGAAGACTGAGAACGTAATCAAAAATATCAAATTAACCACATGGATATTCCGTTTCCTATCTGGATTAACAATGTTGTTTCTGTCTTGGGCCGTCATTATCTTTTTAAATTTTTGGATATATGATTTTGGAGTGGCCACGGTTTCTTATAACCCGCTATGGCTGATTTTCGGAATGGTCCTATTATGGCTGGGAATTGAAATTTTTTCTAATTCAAAATTCTTTTTACTCCATAAAAAAATTAACCGGTTCAATGGAAATCACTCAATGACAACTGAGGTTCTTTCGCATTTGAAAAATGAACTCCATTCTTTAATGGAGGATCAGAAGTTATATACAGATGTCAATCTGAGTCTAGACACTTTGGCAAATGCGTTAGAGTTGAATCCAAAACAACTGAGTATGGTTCTCAATAACGTTTTGGGTAAAAATTTTTATGACTTTGTTAATCACTATAGGGTAAAAGAAGTTAAGGAAAGATTGAAAGACCTAAGTAGTAGAAATCTAACTATTGAGGCAATCGCTAATCAGGCCGGTTTCAAATCGAAGTCAAGTTTCAATGCAGCGTTTAAAAAACAAGTACATATGACCCCAAGAGAGTTTATGAGACAGGAACGAAATACTTCATGATGTCATTTTCCTATTTGAGCCGCATTTTCACTTGTAATTTGGGCTCGATATGTGGTGGGCAGTATATGGCCAGAATATGATATTCTACAAGCTAGGAAAAATGGTATAATCCTTTTGTTGTCCATTCGGCAAATTTTCCTTGGTGATAATCTCAATAGGAGATAAAATATCGGGTTGAAGTGGTGTATTGTATAACAAGAATTTCGAAAGACCGCTAACTGATTGGTACCCCTGTTGAAACGGTTTTTGTGAGATTAGAAAGGTGATTTTACCATCTGCCAGTGCATTCGAATTGTGCTCGGTAATATCAAAACCAATTAAATAGGGAATTTTATTTCCGAAATCCTCGATGTGCTTGGCAATAATGTGTGCTCTACTATTAGGCACAAAGATTCCTTTAATTTCATTGCCTTCCTGTGGTAGCGAAGTAATTTTATCTCGGAACTTTTTGGCATCCCAAAAATCCTCTATCTCAATTTTGTGGTTGGTATTTTTCAGTTTTAGCGCTTTGAAATAATGTTCAAAACCTTTAATCCGTTTTGATATATTATTGACGTTGGAAAGGTTCGATCTTGAGTGAACCGTAAGGATGTCGTCATTCTCGTTTAGACAGAGCTGCATCAGCTTAGCTGCCAGGTAGCCACTTTTGAATGAATCTTGTCCAACAAAACAAAGATTGTCATGACCCTCCAAGGCAATATTTAAAAAAATGAACGGAATCTCTTTTTCCAACAATATCTGGGTAAGTTCCTTAGTCTCTTTTTTAAAAGTGGGAACGAGAACAACACCTTGAGGATTGGTTTTCAAAAGAAGACCGAACGAGTCCACATAGGATTTTGGGCTTTTTTGGTCAAAAGCGAATGTTTTAACATCAATTCCAAAACTCATAGCCTCTTCTCCAGCCTTATGAATGCCTTCAAGTGGTGATTTCCAAAATTGATTCTCTTCATCATAGCCCGGAAGCATAACGGCGATGGTAAACTTCTTTTTTAAAGCCAACGATTGAGCGATTCGGTTAACTTTAAAATCATGCTCCTTTAAAATTTCCCGTATCCGTTGTGCTGTTTTCTCAGAAACACCGGGTCTGTTATGTATCACTCTGTCTACCGTTCCAGGGGACACATTGGCAAGTTTTGCTATTTCCTTAATCGTTATCATGCGTTGAACAAAGTTGTTAATATACAACCTTCAGTGATTTTCCAGGCCTAAGATTTGTATTATGTGAGATGAATTTATATTTTTAACGTGTGCGCACACGAAAATAACTAAAAATACGTAATACGAGGTTTTGAAAACCATGTTCAACTTAAAAAATAAGGTAGCCGTGATAACAGGAGGAACTGGGGTTTTGGGAAGCGAAGCAGCCCAGAGCCTAGCCCTTTCAGGTGTTAAGTTGGCGCTACTCACAACGAATAAACAGAACGGTACTGAGCTGGTAAGTTCTATTCGCAATAGCGGGGGTGAAGTAGTATTGTTGGAAGGAAATGTATTGTCAAAATCATCAATGGAAGCTGTTCGTGATGTTGTTCTGGAAAAATTTGGAAGACTTGATATCCTTCTTAATGTTGCAGGAGGAAATTTACCCGGCGCTACCATACAACCGAATCAAACCATCTTTGATATAGAATTAGATGATTTCAACCAGGTTACGGAATTGAACCTGAACGGAACGGTAATTCCCTCTTTGGTATTCGGAAAAGTGATGGCCGACCAAGGCTCTGGAACGATCATAAACTATTCTTCTATGGCTGTACCACGCGTACTTACTCGAATTGCGGGGTATTCTGCATCCAAGGCTGCCATGGAAAATTTCACAAAATGGATGGCTGTGGAAATGGCCACAAAGTTTAATGATGGCATAAGGGTAAATGCAATCGCTCCTGGTTTCTTTATCGGAAATCAAAACAGAAGCCTACTGCTGAATGAAGATGGAACATACACTGAACGTGGGGCTGACATCATTAGAAACACACCCATGGGCAGATTTGGGGAACCGGATGAGCTTAACGGCGCTTTACATTTTCTGTGCAGTGATGCATCAAAATTTGTTACGGGAGCTGTAATTCCTATTGATGGAGGGTTCAACATTTTTAGTGGGGTATGAAAGAGTTAAGAATGAAACAAACGTGGAGATGGTATGGTCCAGATGACCCCATATCGCTTCAAGATGTTAAACAAACTGGAGCCACAGGCATAGTTACCGCATTGCACCATATCACTAATGGAGAGGTTTGGCCAATTTTTGAAATCAGAAAGCGGAAGGAAATTATAGAATCGCAAGGATTGGAATGGACGGTTGTTGAATCCGTACCTGTCCATGAAGATATTAAAACCCAAAAAGGAAACTTTCAGCAATTCATTGAAAACTATAAGGATAGCATTAGAAATTTGGCAAGTTGTGGAATAAAAATAGTCTGTTACAATTTTATGCCCGTTTTGGATTGGACACGCACTTCACTGGATTATGAAATGCCGGATGGATCTAAGGCCTTGCTTTTTGAAAAGGACGTTTTTACTGCGTTTGATTTATTTGTATTGAAGAGATCTGAAGCGGAAAAGGAATATTCTATAGAGGAACAAGCAGATGCAAAATCCGCATTTGATGTGATGAGTGACAAAGATATTGCCAAGCTGACCCAAAACATTTTAGCTGGACTGCCCGGGGCAGAAGAGGGGTACTCTTTGGAAAACTTTCAAGCCGTTTTGGACACCTATGAGGGAATCTCAAAATCAAAATTACAGGAGCATTTGGTTTATTTCCTCTCAGAAATCGTTCCTGTTGCCGAAGAAGTCGATGTACTTCTTTGTGCCCATCCGGATGACCCTCCTTTTTCGATTTTGGGATTGCCCAGAATTTTAAGCACGGAGGATGATTATCAATATCTGTTTGATAAGATTCCGTCGATACATAACGGTATAACTTTCTGCACAGGGTCTTTAGGAGTTCGGGAAGACAATAATTTGTCACAAATCTTTAAAAAATTTGCGTATCGTGTTCATTTTCTGCATTTTAGAAATACCAGGCGGACGAAAAAAGGAGATTTTTACGAAGCCGATCATTTGGATGGAGATTCGGATATGCATGAAATAATAAAATTGGTGCTTTTGGAACAGCAGAGACGCATGAATGAAGGTCGAAAAGACATTGAAATACCGATGAGACCTGATCACGGACACCAAATGATAGATGACCTTAAGAAAAAAACAAACCCCGGATATTCCTGTATTGGAAGATTAAGGGGGTTGGCGGAGCTTAGAGGATTGGAAATGGGTATAGCCAAATCTATATGGAACCAATAAAATTCAAAAAAACTATCGAACATGAAAAAGATGGATAAAAACAACCCTTTGGAATCTTTGGAGCATTGGGAAGATGATGTGCTAAAACGTTATCCTGACCCTGATACACCAAAAAAGGAAAAGGAAGAATTTAGGGATTATCAAAATTCAGATAGGGTAGATACCGTTCGGGAATTTTATAAGCTTAACCACCAGTATCAGAACTATGATTTTGTCTGCAAAAAGGAAAATGAGTTTTTGAAGTTTGATAAAAAAGAAATGTCACTTTGGGAAGCTGTCGACTTCCTTAACACTTTGATAGATGATAGCGATCCCGATATAGATCTGGACCAATTACAACACCTTTTGCAGACTAGTGAAGCTATTCGAGCTGATGGCCATCCGGATTGGTTTGTGTTGACCGGTTTCTTGCATGATGTAGGTAAGGTACTATGCCTGTTCGGAGAACCGCAGTGGGCCGTCGTCGGAGATACCTTCCCTGTTGGATGCGAGTTCTCAGATAAAATTGTATATCCAGAATTTTTCGAAACAAACATGGATTCTATCGATGATCGATATAACCATAAATATGGGATTTACGAAGAAAATTGTGGCTTGGATAATGTCAAAATGAGTTGGGGGCACGATGAATATCTCTATCAAATCATGAAAGACTATTTACCAGAACCTGCACTATATATGATTCGATACCATTCATTCTATGCACAGCATCGTGAAAACGCTTACGACCATCTTATGAGTGAACATGACCATAAAATGTTCGAGTGGGTGAAAAAATTCAATCCGTATGACCTGTATTCAAAGGCCCCTGTACCACCAGATGTTAACACTCTAAAACCATATTATGAAGATCTAGTGGCAAAGTATTTACCTGAAAAATTGAGATTCTAGCTTTTTAACCTAACTATCCAATACAATGCTGGCCACATATATAGGCTTTTTTGGATTCACCCTTTTCGTAATTGTCTATACCACGTATAGATTACGAAAAGACAACTTTAAGTCCGCCAAAGGATACTTCTTGGCTGGCAAAAGTCTTACAGGTCCCATTATTGCAGGGTCAATGATTCTGACCAATATTTCTACAGAACATCTAATAGGAATGAACGGCAGTTCCTATAAGAATGGTATAATCGTAATTGCATGGGAAGTAACATCGGCAATTGCATTGGTAATCGCAGCTATATTTTTTATTCCCAAGTTCATTAAAATGGGATTGGCCACCATTCCGCAATTTTTAGAAGAAAGATATGATGGCCTTACGAGGTCCATTGTTGCATTCCTCTTAATGCTATCCTTTGTAATAACGCTATTGCCAATAGTTCTTTATTCTGGAGCTATCAATATTGAAAGTGTTTTTGACTTTTCCACAATGTTCGGGATTGGAAAAGAAAGAGCGATGCTTTTTACCGTGTTTGTGATAGGTATTATTGGCTCTATGTATGCCATTTTTGGTGGATTGAAAGCAGTAGCCTATTCTGATAGCTTAAATGGAGTAGGTCTTTTGCTAGGAGGCCTGTTAATTCCTGCTATTGCATTATATCAAATAGGTGATGGGAACATTCTTAGCGGTTTGGGAACAGTGTATGATTTTGCGCCTGACAAGTTTGATATTGTGGGAAGCGAAGATTCTGTAATGCCTTTTTCAACCCTGTTCACCGGTTTAATGATTAACCAATTATATTTCTGGGGAATGAATCAGGCTATCATACAAAGAGCTTTTGGTGCTAAAAATTTGGTAGAAGCACAAAAGGGCCTCATTTATACAGGAATACTTAAGCTGTTTGTCCCTTTGATTATCGTGTTGCCAGGATTGATCGCATATTATTATTTCCAAGACCAATATTTAAATACTCCTGATTTAATCTATCCACTGTTGGTTAAGAAGGTATTACCGACCTACCTTTTTGGATTTTTCGCTGCGGTTGTCCTAGGAGCTGTGCTGAGCACGTTCAATAGTGTGCTCAATTCAGCGAGCACCATATTTTGTTATGACATTTATAAAAAACTGATTAACAAGGAAGTTTCAGATGCAAGACTGGTTCATTTCGGTAAGATTACTTCTGTTATTCTTGCCGTACTTGCAATTGGCATTGCCCCTTTGGTTGCCTATGCCCCGGACGGATTGTACTTTTTGCTTCAAGAACTTAATGGTATCTTTTTTATTCCCATCTCCTCAGTGATTATTGCTGGAATATTCTTTAAGAATATAAACAAAACGGGAGCTAAGGCAGGTCTGTTTTTTGGCTTCGCATTTTATATTTTGACGACTTTCATTTTAGATGTTGATATCCATTTTATCCATCTGTGGGGAATAGAATTTGTACTGAATTTTATCATTATGTTTTTAGTTTCAAAAATGTATCCTGAAGCTGCATACGTGGAACGAAAAGGAAGCGAAGAGAAGTCTTGGCGTTTTGTTAATGCTTTTGGAGTTGCACTTACAGCAATTACAATTTTGATTTATGTTTTATTATCATGATGGAAAAATCATTTATAAATAAAGATTTTTTATTGCAAAACAGCTTTGCTGAAGAACTGTACCACAGCTATGCAAAAGATTTACCCATAATAGATTACCACTGCCATCTTTCACCAGAAGATATTGCCATCAATCGTGAATTCAATACTATAACCGAGGCTTGGATTCATGGAGATCATTATAAATGGCGAGCCATGCGAACCGCAGGAGTTAGTGAGAAATTTATAACAGGAAAGGCTTCCGACGAAGAAAAGTTCATGGCCTGGGTAAAAACAGTTCCGCAAACCATAAGAAATCCATTATACCATTGGACACATCTAGAACTGGCTCGGTATTTTGATGTATTCGATCTATTGAATGAAAATAACGCCCAAAGTATATACCATATAACCAACGAAAAGTTGAGGTCAAAAGAATTTTCCTGTTCATCCTTACTTGCTAAAATGAAAGTTGAGGTAGTGTGCACCACAGAAGACCCAACAGATTCTTTGGAGTACCATCAAAAAATGACTCAAAATGACTCAGATTTTCTGATGAGTGCTTCTTTCAGACCAGACAAGGCTTTATTAATCGGTGCTGAGAACTTTAATGGATATATCGATAAGTTGTCAGAAGTGTCCAACATAGAGATTAGTTCTTACGATGAGCTGTGCGAAGCCTTAGCCAAACGAATAGCTTATTTTGATACCAATGGATGTACTTTATCGGATCATGGATTGGAAAGTATACCCTTTGAACTTTCAACACATAAGGAAGTTTCAGCCATTTTCAAGAAAAAAAGAAGTGGAAAACAACTTGCTGAAAAAGAAATCAAACAATTTGAAACTGCTCTTTTGCTGTTTCTTTCTGAGACCTATCATGATTACAATTGGATACAGCAATTCCATTTGGGTCCATTACGAAACAATAATACCAGAATGTTGAGGACCTTGGGTCCGGACACAGGTTGGGATTCCATAGGTGATTTTTCACATGGTAGAAGTCTATCTCAATTTTTGGATGCGTTGGATTCCAAAAACAAATTGACCAAGACCATCTTATACAATTCCAATCCAGCGGATAACGAAGTTTTCGCTGCTATGACAGGCAATTTTAATGATGGTACTAGTAAAGGGAAAGTGCAATATGGTTCAGGATGGTGGTTTTTGGACCAAAAAGATGGTATTACCAGACAGTTGAATGCGCTATCCAATGTAGGACTGATAAGCTGTTTTATTGGAATGCTTACCGATTCTCGAAGCTTTCTGTCTTTTCCAAGGCATGAATATTTTAGAAGAATACTATGTAATCTTTTTGGGGAAGAAATTCAGAATGGAGAGTTGCCAAATGACATGGATTTGATTGGAAAGACCATTCAAGACATCTGTTATTTTAATGCAAAGGAATACTTCAATTTTAAAAATGATTAAAATAAAGTCCAAATATCTCTGCCTTGTAGTTTTCATCATTCTTTTTATGGGATGCAATAAGACGAGGACCACAAAGACCATTAAGTTGGCTCACGGATTGGACATAAACCATTCCGTTCACAAGGCTTTGGTAAAAATGGGTGAAGATCTGGCAAGACTTTCTAGTGGAGGACTTTCGGTAAAGATTTACCCGAATCAGCAATTGGGAACAGAAAGACAGATAATGGAATTGTTGCAGATTGGCAGCTTGGACATGACCAAGGTTTCAGCAGCGACACTCGAAAATTTTGCACCAAAAACCAAAGTCTTGGGACTGCCGTACTTGTTTCGGGATAGGGAACATTCATTTAAAGTCTTTGATGGCCCCATTGGTCAGGAATTACTGAATGACGGTAAAAAATATTGGTTAAAAGGCCTTGGATTTTATGATGCAGGGAGCCGAAGTTTTTATACTAAGGAAATACCCGTACGGCACCCTGATGACCTAAAAGGTCAAAAAATCAGGGTGATGCCCAGTGTTACTGCTATGGAAATGGTAAGAGGATTTGGAGGCTCTCCCACACCGATATCTTGGGGAGAATTGTATACATCACTTCAACAAGGTGTTGTTGATGGAGCGGAGAACAATCCCCCCAGCTTTTATCTATCAAAGCATTATGAAATATGCAAGTACTATTCTTTAAACGAGCATACCTTTTCTCCTGACGTTGTGATTATCGGCACCCATTTTTGGGATGAACTTACGAAACAGGAACAGGATTGGCTTCAGCAAGCAGTGGATGCATCTGTGGTTTACCAGAGGAAATTATGGGCAAAAGCCGAAGCCGAAGCTCTAGAGGCCATTCAAAAATCGGGAGTACAGATTGTAAGGCCTAATAAAATTCCTTTTTCAGAAAAAACACACCAATTATATGAGGAGTACCAGAGTGATAAAACCCTTCAGACATTGATTCAACAAATAAGAGCCGTAAACTGAAACTGGGAATGAGAAAAGCAATAGATAAAATACTGGGTAGTGCATTGATTGTTATTATGGCGATGATGGTATTAAATGTATTGTGGCAAGTATTTACGCGGTTTGTTGTTGGAACACCAAGCTCATTTACTGATGAGTTGGCTCGTTACCTCATGATTTGGGTCGGAATCTTGGGTGCTGCATATGCAGCAGGTCAAGATATGCATGTTGCTATAGACGTCCTCCCTCAAAAATTGAAAAAGACAACGCAAATGAAATTGTCAATTATGGTTAAACTGATTATAGCACTGTTCGCTTTAGTTGCGATGATTGTTGGTGGGGGTAGGTTGGTTTATATCACCTACGTACTTGACCAACTGTCACCGGCACTTCAGATACCGCTGGCATATGTGTATTTGGTGATTCCCATAAGTGGATTTTTAATTATGTATTACAAGATTTCAGATATTTTAAAACCCACTACTTGATGGAGTATTTTCCAATTTTAGTGTTGATTATTAGCTTTTTGGGCTTGTTGGCGATAGGAACTCCAGTTGCTTGGAGTATTTCCGTTTCGGCTTTATTGACCATGCTAGTGAGTATTCCTTTTCTACCAGCCACAACTACAGTTGCACAAAGAATGGGAGCAGGACTTGATAGTTTTGCGCTATTGGCGATTCCTTTCTTCATATTGGCTGGCAATCTAATGAACAAAGGTGGAATGGCGCATCGGCTTATTGCTTTTGCAAAAACCTTGGTGGGGGCACTTCCAGGAGGATTGGCGTTGATAAATATAGTCGCTGCCATGCTCATGGGAGCTATTGCCGGTTCCGCTATGGCATCTGCATCCGCTATGGGGAGCATTCTAGGTCCAGAAATGGAGAAAGAAGGATACTCAAAAGAATTTGGTGCAGCCGTCAATATCACATCAGCAACAACCGGATTGATCATCCCCCCAAGCAATATCTTAATTGTGTACTCCTTAGCAAGTGGTGGAATCTCTATTGGAGCATTGTTCCTCGCAGGATATGTGCCTGGCATCTTAACAGGAGTATTTTTAATGATAGTTGCCCTTCTATGGGCCAAAAGGAAGGGGTATACCAGTAAAACTAAAAAAGGCAGCATTGGCGTTTCCGAGATTGCAAAAACCTTTGTTAGTGCATTCCCAAGCCTCTTATTACTTTTCATTGTTATAGGAGGAATCGTGGCCGGTATATTTACTGCAACAGAAGCTTCTGCCATAGCCGTTTTATACTCCATGCTTTTAGGTTTTCTGTATAAGGAAATCTCATTCAAGAATTTACCTAATATTTTATTGGAATCATCTATTACCACTGCCATTGTGATGCTGTTGATAGCGGCATCGATAAGTATGTCATGGGCGATGTCTTATGAAAATATTCCTCAGGCCACCAGTGATGTGTTATTGGGAATTAGCGATAACAAGTTCGTAGTTCTTTTGATTATCAACGCCATTTTACTTTTTGTTGGAATTTTTATGGATATAACACCGGCGGTACTCATTTTTACTCCGATTTTTTTACCTGTGGTCACTAAACTGGGAATTGACCCGGTTCATTTTGGAATCATAATGATTTTGAATCTCTGCATTGGATTATGTACTCCTCCAGTCGGGTCTGTACTTTTCGTAGGGATCGGTGTGGCAAAAACTTCGATTCAGAAAGTGATACGACCCTTATTACCATTGTTTTTGGCGATGATCATTGCGCTATTTCTTATTACCTATATCCCACAATTGACTATGTGGTTGCCTAATTTATTTGATGTATAAAGAACAAAAGATGAATAGTTTAAACTATATAAAAGTGAAGAATAAACAAAGAGGCCTATATCAGCTGTCCATAATTTTGATGCTGACAATGATAGTAGGTTGTGAACAAAAACCTAAAGACAATGCCCCTTGGGTGTCAATTTTTGATGGTGAAACCTTAAAAGGATGGACAGTAAAAGGAGGTAACGCGGAATATGCGGTGAATGATGAGGCCATAGTTGGGATTACAAAGCACGATACGCCCAATACCTTTCTTACTTCCGATAAGATGTATGGGGACTTTATTTTGGAATTGGATTATCTGGTGGATTCTACAATGAATTCAGGAATTCAAATACGGAGTAACAGTATCCCTGATTATTACAATGGGCGTGTACATGGCTATCAAATAGAGATTGACCCATCAGAACGAGCTTGGAGCGCCGGAATTTATGAAGAAGGCCGCAGAGGGTGGCTGAATCCATTATCCAAAAACAGTGCAGCTCAAAAGGCTTTCAAGCAAAATGAATGGAACCATTATCGGATAGAAGCTATTGGTGATACTATAAAAACTTGGATTAATAATGTGCCAGCGGCATATGTAATTGATGATGCTACTGCATCCGGGTTTATTGGTTTGCAGGTCCACAGTATAGGCGAAAAACAGGAAGCAGGAACTGAAATACGTTGGAAAAATATTCGGATTCTTACCGAAGATTTGAAAAAGTATAGCACAAAATCCCTGCTGCAACCTGTAATTACGAAAAATAGACTCACCGAACACGAGCAAAATGAAGGGTGGACTATGCTTTGGGATGGTGAGACAACTACGGGTTGGCGCGGAGCAAAACTGGACCATTTTCCAGAATCAGGATGGACAATTGAAAATGGCGAATTGACCGTTCTTGCCTCTGGAGGCGGAGAATCCGAAGCTGGTGGTGATATAGTCACGGAAACACAATATGACAATTTTGAACTTAAACTTGAATTTAGGATTACGGAAGGAGCCAATAGCGGCATCAAATATTATGTGAATACCGATTTGAATAAGGGTGCTGGATCTTCCATAGGACTTGAATTCCAAATTTTGGACGATGAACGCCATCCAGATGCCAAATTGGGTAATCATGCAGGCAGCCGAACCCTGGCATCACTTTATGACCTCATTCAAGCAGATACTGCAAAATATGTAAAGCCCATTGGAGAATGGAATGCGGCACGCATCATTTCAAATAACAACCATGTGGAGCACTGGTTGAATGGAATCAAGGTATTGGAATATGAACGTAAAAGTGACGAATACCGAAAATTGGTCTCAGAGAGCAAGTATGTGACATGGCCTCAATTTGGAGAAGCAGACAAAGGAAATATTCTACTTCAGGACCATGGAGATAAGGTGGTTTTCAGAAATATAAAAATCAAACAACTTTAAACCTAAAATAATGGGTACGAGAAGAAATTTTATTAAAAAGACAACAGCGGGGACTACAGGTTTAGCCTTAAGTGGAATGATACTGCCTAACACCGCGTACACTAACATTTTGGGAGCTAACGACCGTCTTGGTGTTGCTGTCATTGGAGTTAGAAGTCGAGCCAAAGCACATTGCATCGCAATTCATCAAGATCCAAATGCTAGAATTCTGTATAGCTGTGATGTAGATGACAAAATTATTGAAGAACACAATACTTGGTGTCAAGATAATATTGGTTATGTTCCCAAAGTTGAAAAAGATTTTAGAAAAATCTTAGAAGATAAAGACGTTGATGCCGTCTTTATAGCTACTCCAGAACATTGGCATGCCCCCATGTCCATTATGGCTATGCAGGCAGGAAAACACGTTTATGTTGAAAAACCATGCAGTCATAATCCACATGAAAATGAACTGTTGGTCGCTGCGCAAAATAAATATGGCAAAAAAGTGCAGATGGGAAACCAGCAAAGATCAGCTAGGACATCTGCCTCGGCCATAACGGATATCAGAAACGGAATTATTGGAGAAGTATACAAGGGGGAAGCCTATTATTCCAATAACCGAGGTTCTATTGGAAAAGGGAATAAAATAAACGTACCCAAAACTTTGGATTGGGACCTTTGGCAAGGACCGGCGCCACGGGAGGATTATAGAGACAATGTACATCCCTATAATTGGCATTGGTTCCGGACATGGGGAACAGGGGAAATTCATAATAATGGTACCCATGAGATTGATATTTGTCGATGGGCGCTAGGAGTGGATCTTCCAGAGAGTGTGACCTCTTTTGGCGGAAAATATACCTATAATGATGATTGGGAATTTGTAGACAATCAGCAGGTGACCTATTCCTTTCCAGGCAATAAATTTATTACTTGGACCGGACATAGTAGAGGTATCATGAAACCAGAACGCCCGGGAAGGGGAGTTACAATTTATGGAAGCAAGGGAAGTATTCAACTCGATAGAAATTTTTACAAATTATACGATTTGGCGGGCAATCCGGTCAGGATGGAGTTTGAGACGAACCAAAGTGCAACCACCAATACACAGGGAATAGGTGGATTGGATGTAGATCATGTAGGTAATTTTTTCAATGCCATTAGAAAAGATGAATCTCTGTATGCTGACATCAATGACGCCAGTATCTCAACCATGTTGTGCCACTTGGGAAATATGGCGCAAGACGCCGGGCACACACTGGAAGTGGATACAAAGACCGGAAGAGTGGTCAATGATGATACAATTATGACGAAAAGTTGGAAACGGGAATATGCAAAAGGTTGGGAGCCTAAACTTTAAGAGATGAAACGAAGAGATTTTGTGTCCAAAACGGGGTTGGCCATAGCAGGAGTGTCTGCGATGAATGCCGGAGTACTCCATCCATCAAAAGAAGATAGTATAAATATTGGTGTTATTGGCACTGGAGACCGTGGTGGTGGACTGATTCCAATTATAAATAAAATTGAAGGTCTAAATGTCTCCGCTTGTTGCGATGTACTGCCTTTTAGATTGGAAAGTGCATTGAAAAAAGTCGAGGGCAAGGCAAAGGCATATTCAGATTATACAGCGCTGTTGAATGATAAAAAAATAGATGCAGTTTTGATTGCCACTCCATTTAGTGAGCACTCCCATATAGCTCTTGACGCTTTGGATGCCGGAAAACATGTTTACTGCGAGAAAACTATGGTTAAGGGATATGAATCCATTGAAAGTTTGATTAAAAAAGCTTCACAATCAAAAAATATTTTTCAGACTGGCCACCAATACCATAGCTCTAGATTGTATACCCATCTTGTAGATTTAATTCAGAATGGGAAAATAGGTAAGATTACAGCTATCGAATGTCAATGGAATAGAAATGGTGATTGGCGAAGACCTGTGCCGAGTCCAGAATTCGAAAGAGCTATTAATTGGAGAATGTATAAACAATTCTCAGGAGGTTTACTGGCCGAGCTTTGTTCACACCAATTGGATTTTTGTAATTGGGTATTAGACGCAGTTCCAATAAAGGTGGTAGGAGACGGCGGCATCGACTATTGGAAAGATGGTCGAGAAACATACGATAATGTTCATATGATTTATTCCTATCCCAACGGAGTACGAGCGAAATTCACCTGTTTGACCAGCAATTCCAAAGATGATTATCAGATTAAAGTGTTAGGGGACAAGGGAACAATAACTATTGATTACACCGAGGCTTGGTTTTATCCAGAGAAGAAGGAAGAATCCAGACAAATAGGTGAAGTCGATGGTGTTTCTGGTGCAACTGTCAAATGGGACCAAGAAAAAGGGATTCCAATCACTGTAGAACATTTGGATCCAAGTAAACAGGCATTACTTGATTTTAGAGATAGTATTGTGACCAACTCGATGCCAAAATCGAATGTGATAAGCGGAGCAAAAGCAGCCATTTGTGTACAAATGGGCCTCGATGCCCTTCACACTGGAAAAGTAGTTGATTGGAAGGGAGGATTAATCTGATTTAAACGCAGCCTTTAACTTTTTAATTACTACGATTAGCGATGTATGGTCTGCACCCTGTCAGGTCCCACAGAAACTATTTTGATGGGTACATTCAATTGCTCCTCTAAAAATGCAATATAGTCGTTAAGTGCAGGAGGAAGTTCTTCAGCCTTGGTCATTTTGGTTAAATCCTTGGCCCATCCTTTCAGTTCGGTATATATTGGGGTAATGTTTTCACTTTCTATATTATAGGGTAGGTGTTGAATTTCCTCTCCTTTATATTTATAAGCGGTACAAACTTTAATGTTTTTAAATCCGCTCAATACATCAGCCTTCATCATCATCAGTTCGGTAACCCCATTTATTTGCACGGCATATTTTAGAGCTACAAGATCAAGCCATCCACAGCGTCTGGGTCTTCCAGTTGTAGCGCCGAATTCATTTCCTACGCGACCCATAGTCTCACCGTCCTTGTCGAATAACTCTGTAGGGAAGGGACCGCTACCAACTCTTGTCGTGTATGCTTTGAAGATTCCCAATACTCGTCCAATTTTGCCAGGTGCCACTCCCAAACCGGTACAGGCTCCAGCAGCAGTTGTGTTGGATGAGGTTACAAACGGATACGTTCCAAAATCAATATCCAGCAAAGAGCCTTGGGCACCTTCAGCCAATATTTTTTTTCTTTCATCCTGTGCTCTGAACATGTATTCCTCACTATCGATGAAGGTGAGCTTTTTGAGTTTTTCAACCGCTTCATAGAACTCTTCTTCCAATTCAGCCAAATCATATTGGATATCCACATTGTAGAATCCGATCATGGCTTCATGTTTGTCGGCCAAAGCACGATACTTTGATTTCCAATTTTCAAATTCCAAATCACCCACACGCATACCGTTTCTTCCCGTTTTATCCATGTAGGTAGGACCAATGCCCTTTAGAGTAGAACCAATTTTCGCCTTCCCTTTGGCGGTTTCCGAAGCAGCATCAAGCAACCGGTGAGTAGGTAAAATAAGATGTGCCTTTCTTGAGATTAGAAGTTTGGAAACAATATCAATATTGAACTTGTCCAGATTGTCCAATTCTTTTTTGAAGATGACAGGATCGATAACTACTCCGTTACCCACTATATTCATGGCATTTTTATGAAAAATTCCTGAGGGAATGGTATGAAGAACATGTTTAATGCCATCAAATTCCAAAGTATGTCCAGCATTCGGACCTCCCTGAAAACGGGCTATAATATCATAGTCTTTGGTTAATACATCAACAATTTTCCCTTTTCCCTCGTCTCCCCACTGGAGTCCAAGCAATAAATCTACCATGAAATGTGTTGGTTATTCGGTTAGGTTTTCTTCTTTGTTTTTAGTTCCGTAGAAATAGAGTGAATGGTTATGGATTTTAATATCAAAAACCTCCTCTATGGTTTTTTTGATGGTTTGAATGCGTGGGTCACAAAATTCCTTTACTTCACCAGTATCTGTAAGAATGACATGATCGTGCTGTCTATCGAAATACGACTTCTCATATTGCGCCTGGTTTTTGCCAAATTGATGTTTTCTGACCAATTTGCAGTCCAATAAAAGTTCGATTGTGTTGTACAACGTAGCCCGACTTACTCGATAGTTTTTGGTTTTCATTTTAATGTAGAGGGATTCCACATCAAAATGATCATCACTGTTGTAAATTTCCTGTAAAATAGCGTAGCGTTCTGGAGTTTTTCGGTGTCCTTTTTCTTCCAAAAAGGAGGTGAACACACTTTTTACTATTTCTTGATTCTTGTTGTTTCCCATAGCCTTCTCACCAATGCTAAAGGACAAAGGTACAGCTAAAAATTAAATTCTGGTCACTTTATCGATGCCCTCAACCTGCTTCAGATTGTTCATCAATTTTTTAAGGATATTGTTGTTTTTTACTACCAATTTTATTTTTCCGGTAAAAGTACCTCCATCCGCACTAAAATTGAGGTTACGCATGTTCACATGCATGTTGTCCGATATGATATTGGTAATATCGTTTACCAATCCTAAATTGTCAATTCCGGTTAATTCAATATCCGCTGCGAATTCTTCTTGGGTGGAGTCAATCCACTTGGCCGACATAATACGATATGCATAGTTCGATTGCAATGAGATGGCGTTTGGACAGTTTTTTTTGTGCACTTTTATTCCGTCGTTCACGCTTACAAAACCAAATACTTCATCCCCGGGAATTGGATTACAGCATTGGGACAATTTGTATGTTAGCTTTTCCTCTTCCTTTCCAAACACAAGCATGTCGTACTTGGTGGTTATTTCCTCCTTGTCAACATCTTTGGGTACAGGATTTCTACGAATCTTATTCTTGAAGAAATTCAAAAATGCATTGTGATACGATGAGGCAAAGTCTTTTATGCGTTCATTGTCGATAACCCCGATTCCTACTCTATAAAAGAGGTCTAAACTGGTTTTAAGCTTGAAAAAGGTCACCAGTTTATTGACGGTATCCTCATTAAGCGTAATTTTTTGGGATTTTAATTTTCTTCGCAGAATTTCCTTTCCATCTGAGGCAATGCTTTTTTTCTCCTCGCTCAGCGAAGACTTAATTTTAGAGCGTGCCCTGGCCGTTTGAGCATAATCAAGCCAGCTTTGATTGGGTTTTGCGCTTTCCGAGGTAATGATTTCAACTTGGTCGCCACTGCTCAATTCGGAGCCGAGAGGCACTAGTTTTCCATTCACCCGCGCTCCTCGGGTCTTCATGCCAACCTCTGTATGGATGTGAAAGGCGAAATCCAATGGTGTTGACCCTTTGGGCATCGATTTTAACTCTCCTTTTGGCGTAAAAACAAAAATCTCTTTTGAGTATAAGTTCAGTTTGAATTCCTCTACAAAATCCACTGCATTTCCATTTGAGGTTTCCAGTGCTTCTTGCAAACGGTTCAACCATTCTTCAATTCCCTGTTCTTTTTGTACCCCATGCTTGTATTTAAAATGCGCAGCATACCCTTTTTCAGCGATTTCGTGCATACGCTCACTTCGTATCTGTACTTCGACCCATTTTCCTTTTGGGCCCATCACCGTAATATGAAGGGCTTCATAGCCAGTAGACTTTGGAGAAGTTATCCAATCACGAAGACGAATAGGATTGGGTGTGAAGTGATCAGTGACTATGGAATAGATTTTCCATGCCAGGAACTTCTCATTTTTTTTATCGGACTTGTAAATGATTCGAATCGCAAACTTGTCATATACTTCATCAAAAGTTACGTTTTGGGCCTTCATTTTCCTGCGAATGGAAAAGATGGACTTCATCCGCCCCTTAATGTTATAGTTTAGTCCCTCCTTATCCAAGGAATTTCGAATAACATTGGAGAAATCATCGATATAGGCCAACTGCTCTTCCTCGGTATCCTCGATTTTCGCCTGTATATCTTGATATACTTCTGGTTCAGTATACTTCAAACTCAAGTCCTCAAGATGGGTCTTGATGTTATAAAGACCTATCCTATGAGCCAATGGCGCATAGATGTAGAGGGTTTCGGATGCAATTTTAACCTGCTTGTGCTCGGGCATGGAATCCATGGTGAGCATATTGTGGTACCGGTCCGCAATTTTGATGATGATTACACGAACATCATCATGTAAGGTGAGCAGCATTTTTCGGAAATTCTCCGCTTGCTGACTAATATCCTTATCCTTTTTAAGGTGAGCTATTTTGGTTAGTCCGTCAACAATACGTGCTACGGTCTCCCCAAACATGCGCTCAATATCATCTAATGTATATGGAGTATCCTCAACAACATCATGGAGCAGGGCAGAAGCTATGGAGACAGCATCAAGCCCAATTTTTGAAGCAACAATTTTTGCCACGGCAATGGGGTGAAAAATATACGCCTCACCTGATTTGCGTCGTTGGTCTTTATGCGCATCAACCGCCACATCAAAAGCAGAGCGTATCAGTTTCTTGTCCTCATTGGTCAAGGTCTGATAGCTAATGCGAAGCAATTCTTTGTATTGCTTGGCAATCTCCTTATTCTCTTTTTCGATAGCAGCCTCCGTCATAGTAAATTAAAGTTACCATAATCTTTAATGGTAAACAACAAAAACTATGCCTTTAAGTTCCTTATTCGTTCAATTAGGGGAGGGTGGGAATAATGAACAAAAACATATGCCGGATGCGGCGTAAGATTGCTCAAACTGTTCTTCGACAACTTTTTTAAAGATGTAATCAATGGTTGTGCAGCAAAGGTAGTTTTGGCATAATCATCTGCCTGGAATTCGAATTTTCTAGATAAATAATTCATGGCGAGACTGGTTATTTCGGAAATAGGACTGTACAACAAAACAAACCCAATAAGCCCTGCATGAAAGCTTGGTATGGAAACTCCAATGGCCAAAGATATTTCGGGAGTGTTTATAAAAAGGGATAGAATGTACAGCGTAAAACCCATCAACCCTAGTGAAACCAAAAGGTTGAAAATAATATGTTTACGCTTATAATGGCCAACTTCATGCGCTAGAACGGCAACAATTTCATCTTCATCCAAATCGTTGATCAAAGTGTCGAACAATGTGATCCTTTTTTCCTTTCCAAATCCAGAAAAATAAGCATTGGCTTTGGTAGACCTTTTTGAACCGTCAATCACAAAAATGTTCTGCAACTCAAAGCCCACTTTTTTCGCATAGGTTTCAATGGCGCTTTTTAAGCTTCCGTCTGATAGCGGAGTCTGCTTGTTGAACAAAGGAACAATCAATCGACTGTAAAACAGATTCATAAATAGGATGAAGGCTGCTGCCAATAACCAAGCATACATCCAAAATTCAGGTCCCGTCCATTGGTAGAACAAGATGAATAAAGACAGTATTCCTCCACCAAACAAAGCAGCAAGCAACATTCCTTTTAGTTTGTCTAAAAAGAATATTTTTTTTGTGGATTTGTTAAACCCATAGCGCTGTTCAATAACAAAGGTCTGGTAATACGAAAAGGGTAATCCTAAAATGCCACTTCCCAATAAGATGATACCAAAAAATACTAAGGCCATGGGAATAGTCTCGTCAACCCAGGCACGTGTAAGTCCATCTACCCATTCAAATCCTCCAAAGGATAGAAAACCAAGTGTTAGTAGAAGTGAGAAGCCATCTGAAAACATACCGAATCTATAATTGGTAAGCTTATATTCCTGGGATTTTTGATATTCGGCTGTGTCGAAAACATCATTTAACTCCTGCGGAACATTTGATTTAAAACGACGCGCATTTAGGTACTCCAGTAGCTGTTGAATAAGGTATTGAATGACCAGAATTGCAATGATCACGTAGAACAAAGTAGTTTTTTCCATAGCTTAAAATCCGCGCTGACGCTTTGCCTCAAATATAAGTATTGCTGCCGAGACGGAAACGTTCATGGAGTCAATTTCGCCTTGCATGGGAATTATGATGTTCTGGTCCGAACTTTGTAGCCAATCGTCCGTTAAACCGGTGGACTCTGTGCCCACAACTATAGCAGTACTTGAATTAAAGTCGCAATCCACGTAGTTTTTGGATGCAGTTAGGGCTGCGCAAAATATTTGGATGTTTCTATCCTTAAGAAAAGCAATGATTTCGGAAGTGGTCCCCATTCCGATGGTATTGGTAAAAACACAGCCAACACTTGATCGGATTATGTTTGGATTATAGAGATCTGTTCTTGGGTTGGCTATCAAAACTGCATCCACAGCTGCTGCATCCGCGGTTCGCAGCAAAGCACCAATATTGCCCGGTTTTTCAGGAGCTTCTGCAACCAATATCAAGGGATGCTCTTTTTTCAACTGAAGATTTTCCAAGGTTTGATCTTTTTCCCGGGCAATACATAATATTCCCTCAGTACTTTCACGATAAGCTATTTTTTCATAGACTGATTTGGACAGCTGAACGTATTGGACCTCTGAGTTTTTGGAAATAGTTGTTTGGGAAAAATCAGGAAGAATATCAGGACAGTAAAGCAAGGTATTGATGCTATACCCTCCTTTTAGGACCATCTCAATTTCGCGTTGTCCTTCCACCACAAAGAGCCCTGTCTTTTTTCGCTCCCTGGATTTCTCCTTAAGGAGAATTATCTTCTTAATTAAGGGATTTTGAGTGCTACTGATTAATTTGATTTCATCCACGGATCAAAAATACATATTCTTGTAATCTTGGAACCGCTTTTACGACAAAGCGGCAAACAACTATCCACATGAGAAATTTTAGTATTATCCTTCTTGCATGTATGGCTTTTGCCTGTAAGAACAACACCCAAAAAGAAGTTGTCACCAAAGAAACTGAAAAGGTGGAAATGGCCATGGCAACGAGCTATCCTGAAACTCTTGAAAATGTATTTGCAGCCCATGGTGGATTAAAAAACTGGAAAAAACAGCGAACGCTGTCTTATGAGATTCCAAAATCCGATTTGAAAGAACTGCATACTATAGATCTTTGGACACGAAATGACCGAATTGATACCGAGAAATTTGCCATGGGCTCCAATGGTTCTAAGGTTTGGCTTTTAGATGTTGCTGAAAACTACGAAGGAGACGCCGTTTTTTATCATAATCTAATGTTTTATTTCTATGCAATGCCCTTTGTTTTGGCTGACGATGGTATAAACTATGGGGAAACCGAAGATTTAGTATACGATGGCAAGAGTTATCCAGGAATCCGTATTTCATATGATTCCGGTGTAGGAACTTCGCCAAAAGATGAGTATTTCATTCATTTTGACGCTGAGACCCATAAAATGACCTGGCTGGGTTACACCGTTACTTACCGAACTGGAGAAATTTCGGATAACGTAAAGTGGATTCGATACGATGATTGGCAAGATGTAGAGGGGTTAAACCTGCCAAAATCGATAACCTGGCACAATTACGAAGGGACCAAAATCTTAGATGCTAGAAGTACTGTGAATTTTGAAAACATATCGTTAAGCACTGCAGCTAAGCCTGAAGGGTATTTTGCAAAGCCTGATGATGCGATTTTCGTTGAGGCAAAGAAAAAGCAGTAACGCTTTTCAAAATCCATTTTGGTCGTGGTAGCTTATCAATAGGCCCACGACCGAATTGTAGCTTTGAATTCCCTCTTCTTGGTTATTTGCTTTTAAAAAGGTATTGAAAATTGATTTAAACACAGGTTCCAAAGGATTTTCATATCCTGCCCAGAATTCTGATAGTTCCCTGAAATTCTTTTTAACCCCAGGGTTAAGTTTTTGAACAATTTCTTTGGACTTTGCCTCATCTTTTCGAGCCAAATCGGACAAGCAGTAACCAAGTGCGTGATTGTATGCCGCGTATTTGAAATAAGGGTCTTCATTCTGTGAAGTAACAAGAAATCCTATAAAATTGGTGGCATCCTCCGCAGAATAACCCAATTGATGACCCACTTCATGACCACTAACCGTTGGCAACCTAAATAATGGTGTTATACCGTTTACTTGTGCTTCATTGGAAAATGGATTGAGGTATCCGCCATACCCCATATAAGTTAAGGGAGTACTGAATAACGAAGCTTTTAAACTAACTTTTTTGTATTCAAAGTCAGGATAAGTTTCCTTCAATTTTGAATACCCTTCTTCCGTTTTTTGAAAAATCTCTTTTCTGGAATACGGTATTTTTACTGGATCAATAGTGTCTCCGGTAATCTTGGTTTGATAATAGTTGGTTCGGTCCGCGATGTACTCGGTGAAATCTGTCAATCCTTCTAAACTGTATTCTTTTTCAATACCCATTTTGGTAGTGATGGGCAAACGATAATAGTTCATCCCCCATAAAAGATGAAAGGCAAAATAGACTATGGAGAGCACCACCAAGATATCTTTGCCAAAAAGCAACGGTTTTCTTCTAATGGATTTCCAATTTTTGAAAAGATATTTTACTGCAAACCAAAATAGTAGGAGGTAAAAAATATCACCTATAGAAAAGGGAATCCAACCAAAAAGAGTTCTGAAAAATTGAGATATAGGTGGATACAATCCATTGCTATAATAGTTTTCCACGAATTCTGGATAGCTGCCAATCCATTTTACGAGTATGATTTGTATTGGCAGGGCAATCGCAATAATTGTTTTGACTTTCTGTCCTTTCAAAATAGCAAGCTGGGTATTATTTGCTTCTAATCTAGTTCTTAATTCCTAGATTGCCAATACAGACTTTCATCTTAACAAAGCTTTATACAAAAGAAAAAGCAGCACCTAGTGCTGCTTTTCAGAATATTTGATGGAATAATATTATTCCTGAATTCCAGTAATCTCCAAATCGAAAATAAGATCAGAGTTGGGAGGGATTGGACCTCCGCCTTGAGCACCATAACCTAAATGAGGAGGAATAAAGAGACGAACTTTATCGCCCACAGACATGGTTTGCAAACCTTCTTTAAAACCTGCTATCAATCTGGCCTCTGGACTGTAGTCCATTGGAAATGGTTGATAACCGCCCTGGTCTCTTCTACCCGGATTCAATTTATTGAATTTTGCCGCCATTTCTTCAACATTACTATCAAATAAATCTCCATTAGGTAACCAACCAGCATAGTTAACAAATACCTTTTGACCGATTTTTGGTTTCTCACCATCTCCTTTTTTCAAAGACAAAATGCGCAGTCCTGATGTGGTTTCTTCAGCTTCCTCTTTTTGTTTGGCAAATTCAATGGCGTAGTCCCCAATCATTTTTTTGAAGGCTGCAACTGCGGCCTCTTCTGCTTTAAAATAGTCTTGAATTACCTGGACAGCATCGAATTTTTTAGCTTCTTTACCATTCCGAACGATTTCCACCTTGTTCATGACTACGTCAACTTCAGGCTTGTCTACAGGTACGGTTTTTACATTGGCGATAGTATCTAAAACTTCGATTCCAACAATAACTTCACCAAAAACAGTATGTTTTCCGTTTAACCAAGGAGTTTCTTTGTGCGTAATGAAAAATTGACTTCCGTTGGTTTTTGGACCTGAATTGGCCATTGATAAAATTCCTTTTTTGGAATGTGCTAAAGAATCATGGAATTCATCTTTGAACTTATAACCTGGGTTTCCTTTTCCGGTACCCAACGGATCACCACTCTGAATCATAAAATCCTTTATAACTCTATGGAAAATGATACCATCATAGTAGTTTTTTCCTTTTAGGCTATCCGCAACATAGGGGTTTGTACCTTCGGCAAGTGCTACAAAATTGGCAACAGTTACAGGAGTTTTCTCATGCTCCAGTTTAATGATGATATCTCCCTTTGTTGTCTGAATATCAGCAAAGATACCATCACCTAAATCGGCATATTTGCTTGATTTGCATCCTAAAAGAGTAATTGAGAATAGGGTGAGTAAAACAAGTGATTGTTTCATTGTATTCATGGTTTAAGATTTAAACTATCTTGATTTATAATGATTGTATGTAGTTCTATTGTAGATTTTATGGGGGTTCTTGGACCAATTCTTTCTCCATCACCATGGTAGCCATAAGCTTGCAATGAAGGGAAAAGAAAGGTCGCCCTTTCGTTGATTTTAAGCAATTTAACTGCATTTTGTAGACCTGGGAACAATTGTTCCTTGTCCACTACGTATGAGGTCGGGCCTATTTCCTTTGCAGAATATAGAGTGTCATTGCCCATTGTTAGCAGATTATAGGAAAACAAAATTTGATCATCTGTTTTTGGTAAATATGCTGAAGTCTCATTTGTGTTTTCAAAATAGTACCAAAACCCACTTGGACTTGCCACATAAGTATGTGCAGTGTCTTGATTAATAATTTCTTGAATCAACTTTTCTTCCTTAGCCAAGAGTGCTTTGTTTCGTTCAACCGATTCTTTGAAGAAACTCCCTGATTTTACCTTTACAGGCTTACGAGGTTCTGGACCACCGCAGGAGACCATTGCTAAAACTAGACTAAAGAGTAGCATCCTTCTCATGGATTCAATTTTGATTTATAAGTCTTTAGGATTTCATTGAAATTCTCAATTGTAGTCTCCATATTTGTGTCACTTCGACCTCCAGCTGCGTTGTCATGTCCGCCACCATTAAAATGTTTACGGGCAAATTCGTTTACTGAAAAGTCTCCCACGGAACGGAAGGAAATCTTGATGATGCCTTCTTCCTTATTTTCAATAAAAATAACAGCGAATATAATTCCTTCCAGAGTTAGTCCGTAGTTGACAAAACCTTCGGTATCTCCTTTTTTAAAGTTGTTGGCGTCCAACTCATCTTGAGATAAGGTAATATATGCGGTCTTATATTCTTGCAAAATCACCATATTGCTCAGTGCAACCCCCAAAAGATGAAGTCGTGAGGGCGAATTAGTATCAAAAACCTGTCTGTGGATTTCCATGTTGTCCGCACCTCTATCAATTAAATCCGAGACTACTTTATGGGTCCTGCTGGACGTAGAACGATATTTAAACGAACCAGTATCGGTCATGATGCCAGTATACAAATTGGTCGCAATTGAAGCATCAATTTTATCCAATCCTCCAAGGTATTCTATAAAGTTGTATACCATTTCACAAGTTGAACTCATTTCTACATCGGAGTAGGTAACCTTTGCATAATCTTTAGGTTGCTGATGGTGATCTATCATAATAAAATCAGCCTGCTTTTCTTTTAGAATTGCTTCCAATTGACCGGTTCTGGAAAAATCGTTAAAATCCAAAGTGAAAATGACGGTTGCTTCCTCAAGTCTTTTTTTGGCTTGTGAATTTTCCTTTTCAAAGTTCAGGACGACCTCATTTTTGGGCATCCATTTCAAAAATTTTGGATAGTCGTTAGGAGCAATTACCGAAACCTCTTGTTTAAGCGATTTCAGAAAGCAATACAATCCCAAGCACGAACCAATGGCGTCGCCATCCGGGTTTTTGTGGGGTATGATTACGATCTTTTGGGGTTGGGAAAGTATCGACTTTACCGTCGTAATATCCTCTAAATTCATGCCGGCAAAGATACAATAATATCAGAAAGACGTATTCTTTGGATGACTTTTAGATTGAACTAATTCCTAAAAAAACTGAAAATTAACGTAAGCTTGTTCAGCGAATCTTGCACGTTGCTTGAAAAAGCGTAAGTTTGCGCAAAATTTTAAAAAATGACTGGAAATAGAACATTTACCATGATTAAGCCAGACGCCGTTGAAAATGGTCATATTGGGGCGATTTTGGAAAAGATAACAGCTGCAGGATTTAAAATTGTAGCTATGAAATATACTCAATTGAGCAAAAGAGACGCAAGGGAATTTTATGCAATTCATAAGGAGCGTCCTTTCTTTGGAGAGTTGGTCGATTTTATGACCAGGGGTCCTATTGTGGCTGCCATTTTAGAAAAGGACAATGCGGTTGACGATTTCCGAGCTTTGATTGGAGCAACAAACCCTGCTGAAGCTGCTGAAGGTACCATCCGTAAATTATACGCCACTAGTATAGGTGAAAATGCCGTTCACGGTTCTGATAGCGATGAAAACGCAGGAATTGAAGGTGCTTTCCATTTTTCAGGAAGAGAAGTATTCTAATAATATTGGAAATAGAAAAAATAAAAGCCACCTATTTGGGTGGCTTTTTTTTGTTGTTAAATCCAATAATTGGGTTCTTCATTAATTTTGTGTAATGATTAATGTGGTTTCTACAAAGACAAAAAGTCTGTCCTTACAAGATCGTAAAAGACTTTATGAAATTCTGACAATTGCTTATGCAGAAACGGAAAAGGAAATCTGGGGCGAGAATTATCCCCGAATTTCGTTCGATGATTATAATGAGATTATAAATAAAGGCGAAATACTTGTAGCTTATAACGAAGGGTTGGTCGTAGGCGGAATACATTATTATAAACTGAATCCAAATAGTTATGGATTTGGTCTACTATGCGCAGATTTTGGAAAAAGTGGAATGGGCATTGGGCGTGCCTTGATAAATTCAGTAGAGCAAATCGTGGCGACGGAGAGCGTAAAACTCATTAAAATTGGAATTTTAAGACCTAAAACTATAGAAGTAGAATTCAAAACTAGAATCAGTGCTTGGTATCAACGGTTGGGGTATAAATACACACATTCTCAAGATTTTGGAGAAGTAGACTCAAAAAAATCAACTGACCTTATAACACCTAGCTGTTTTGATTACTATGTTAAGTCGTTGTAAAGACCGTAATCTATAGTTGAAAACTTCCTCGGATTAAGGGAATAAGGTTGGCTTTCTTTTTAGGTAGAATAAAGTAAAAACTCTTCCTTGTTTGGTTTGATAATTCCAGAACTGTTTAATCCAATTTTGGAAAGAAGAGCCTGTGATCTAACATTTTTTTCAGTGGTAATAGCTAGGATGGGGTGCAAGCTTAAAATCTCTTTTCCATAAATCAGAAGCGAGTTGCACGCCTCAAAAACAAAACCCTTTCCCTCGAATTGGGGGAGTATGGCAAAACCAATGTCAGGATGTTCCAAATAATCCCGCTTCACAAAACCACAAATACCAATGGGTTCCAAAGATTGGCGAAGCACCATTTTAAAAAGTCCGTAACCGTTATTTTCATAGGACGAAATAAGACTTGATTGGATGTAGGCTTCGGCATGTTTTTCTGTTTTGATACCTCTGTCTCCGATAAACTCCAACCAATTTGGACTATTCAACAACTCAAAGAAGAACTTTGAATCTTCCAATTCTGCCTCGACGACTAGTAATCTCTCAGTTTCAACAATTAGTTTCATCTTTTTCGAGGTAATGAACTTTCTATCGTAATACCAACTTTTTGATCAGTTCTTTGCCTAACTCTTCGTTGAGCATAGCGATAATTTTAGTTTTTCCAAAGCTTAACTCTTCACGAAGTACCGATGATGAAAGAGATATATAAAGTGTTTCATTTTTTAGCTCAACAGAGGTAGTGTAATTGTTCACTCCGTTGCCCATGAGTTTTTCCCAAGCTTCCCTGGCATCAACCTTGTCCATGCCCTTTTGAAGCTTATTCTCTTTTATGAACTCATTCAGTGCCTCGTTCATACGTAAATGTGAATTATTCCGCTTCGCCATTATTTTGGGAGAATTATAGGTTGAAACCTTTTATAGGTGTATAAATTACCGTCATCACCCATTACTGAAAAGGAAATGGAATCAAGATGCGTTAAAACCTCTTCACGATCACTGAACTCATTGGAGTACCGTAAAACAAAATCAGAATCAGTTCGACTTACTTGTAATAGTTCTGCATCATGTATATCACCGGATGTTTTATAGGTTCCATCAAATTTCGGTTGCATCTTTTTTCTGAACCCCTCATTGTTTTCCAATTGGATAAAATCAACGGTTGGATTAACAGTATAGCTCTTTTTTGTACCATCCGAAAATACTACTTCGGAAATTTCCCAATACCCATTCAAATATTTCAGGCTCTCTTCTGAAATTGGACTTTTCTTGCAAGCAAAAAGCAATAATAATCCCCCAAAAAGAAATAGCTTCTTCATGTTACAAGGTAAAGATTTTATAACTCTGACGAATATTTTTAACAACGTTTTCCGTGCGTTCTGCGTGGGTGTCGCTGATAAAAATCTGGCCAAAATTATCATTATCTACCAAGCCTACTATTTGAGATACCCGATTTTCATCCAACTTATCAAAAATATCATCCAAAAGAAGAATCGGAGTGGTCTTTGCTTGCTCTTTTATAAAATGAAACTGCGCAAGTTTCAATGCTATTAAAAACGACTTTTGTTGCCCCTGACTTCCAAACTTTTTGATGGGGTGTCCGGCTATGGTAAAGCTCAAATCGTCTTTATGTATCCCGACACTGGTGTATTGTAAAGCTCTATCCCTGTCTATGGCACTTTCTAAAAGCTCCATTAGGTTTTTTGATGACAATTGACTCTCATACGATAGCATGATTTGCTCATCTTTTTCGGAAATATGGGCATACTGTTCTTTGAATATTGGAGTAAAGGATGATATAAAATCAACTCTTTTTTTATGTATTTCAGTGCCTAAAAGATGTAATTGCTCGTTGTAGACAGACAAGGTGTCCCGGTCGAAGGTGTTGTTGACTGTAAAATACTTCAGCAAAGAATTTCGCTGCACCAGAACTTTATTATATTTAATGAGTGATTGGAGATACGCCTTGTCTGATTGCGAAATGACTCCGTCAATAAATTTTCTACGGGTATCACTCCCTTCAATAATTAGATCACGATCCGATGGCGATATAATCACCAAGGGTAAAAAGCCAATATGTTCAGAGAACTTTTCATAGGCTTTTCCGTTTCGTTTAATTACTTTTTTTAACCCTCGTTTAAAACTGCAAATAATTTTTTCGGTACGCTCATCTTTTTCAAATTCACCCTCAACCACAAAAAAATCCGTGTCGTGTTTTATATTTTGGGTAGACACCGGATTGAAATAACTTTTTCCAAAAGAAAGATGATAAATAGCGTCCAAAATGTTTGTTTTCCCCACACCATTATCACCCACCAAACAGTTGATTACGGGGTCGAAATCTAGAATTTTGGAATCAAAATTTTTGTAATTAACTAAGGATAAGTGTTTTAAAAACATAAAAATCTAAAGAAGAAAGTGCTTTTGTATGGTGTTAGCGCCAATTAAGGAATCCAAAAATAACGAATAAATTACCTTTTGGTTTTGGATAAAAACTTTATTTTTGCGCGATCAATAAAATCAAGGATGGCAACATATAAGAAGCGAGGCTTTAAACCAAAAAATAAGGCTGAGGAAGTACAACTGGATGAACAGAACAGTACAACGGCGGAAGTATTTAATACTTTAGATGAAAGCGCTTCCAAGACTGAGGCCTGGGTTCAAAGAAACCAAAATTATATTTTAGGAGCCATTGGGGCCATTGCTGTGGCTGTTTTGGGCTACTTGGGATATAATGAGTTTATTCAAAAACCCAAAGAGGCTTCTGCTGCTAATGAGCTATATTACCCGCAACAATATTTTGACCAAGCATTGACCAATGAAACAGCAAAAGATTCATTGTTCACCTTGGCTTTGAACGGTGCTGAAGGAAAATATGGGTTTTTAGATATTATTGAAGAATATAAAGGCACCAAAGCGGCAAACTTGGCTAAGTATTCTGCAGGGATGACCTATTTGAACTTGCAACAATATGATGAGGCTATTTCCCACTTGGAAAGCTTTTCATCAGATGATGCGGTTTTAGGCGCCATGGCCAAAGGAGGAATTGGTGACGCTTTTTCGCAGTTAAATCAGCCAGGTGATGCTTTGGAATATTATGAAAAAGCCGTTGCTCACAGTTTAAATGAATATACTACACCTAGATTTTTATACAAGGCTGGTATCGTTGCTATTGAATTAGGTGAAAAGGAAAAAGCGCTTAGCTTTTTTGAAAAGATAAAAGAAGAATTCGCTTCTTCTCAAGAAGCTAATGGTATAGATGCTCTAATCGGGTTGACCAAAAACTAAAATAATGGCCACCGAGAATAAGAACTTGTCGGCCTACGATAAGACCACAATCCCAAATGCGAAGTCACTTCGGTTTGGGATTGTTGTTTCTGAATGGAACGAAAACATTACAGAAGGACTTTATAAAGGAGCTATTGATGCCTTACTTGACTGTGGTGCTGTATCCGAAAATATTGTTCGCTGGAATGTTCCAGGAAGTTTCGAGCTGACCTATGGTTGTAAAAAAATGCTTTCCACCCAGAAAATTGATGCTGTAATAGCAATTGGTAGTGTGATTCGAGGGGAAACCAGTCATTTCGATTTTGTTTGTTCCGCAACAGCCCAAGGAATAAAAGATTTAAATATTCAGTTTGATACACCCGTCATCTTTTGTGTATTGACGGACAACACACTTCAACAGGCTATTGACCGAAGTGGAGGCAAACACGGCAATAAGGGTTCAGAAGCTGCAATAGCAGCAATTAAAATGGTAATGTTGGGGAAATAACCCAGGATTAATAGCTTTAAACTCAAATCAAATTGAGTTTACGTTTGAACTTTCAATCCTGTTAACATTTTTTGGCATTAAGGGGCAATCCCGTTTTTTGTTTTTAAGTACCTTTGAGGTAATACGAAAAGGATGTCATGCGAAATTTTCTGAAACTTCGAAAAAATAGGACCTATGATTACTCACCTAGGTACTACAAGGGAGATGGCAATCCTTATAAAATAGAACACAAACTAGATAAATTCCGAAGTACTGCACATACACAAAGAGGTCTCAAAAATAAATTTTCCTCCGCCGTAGATGATTTAAAAACCGAGGGCGACAAGAACCTGAAAATTCGTTTCCTTGTTATTGTGGCAGTCTTGATATTGTTGTTTTTGTACATCATCGACTTTGATTTATCCATATTCCTCACTCCCTAATGGCTGACATCATTAAACTTTTACCCGACCATGTTGCCAACCAAATTGCAGCAGGGGAAGTGGTTCAGCGACCAGCTTCTGTGGTCAAGGAACTGTTGGAAAATGCAATCGATGCTGGAGCCGATTTAATCAAGCTTATTGTTAAAGACGGTGGAAAGACCCTTATTCAAGTGGTTGATAACGGTATTGGAATGAGCGAAACCGATGCAAGACTTTCTTTTGAACGACATGCAACATCCAAAATATCATGTGCAGAGGACCTTTTCAATTTGGATACAAAAGGTTTTAGAGGTGAGGCTTTGGCCTCAATAGCTGCCATAGCGCATGTTGACATGCAAACCCGAACCAAAAGTGCTGAAACGGGTACTCATATTAAGATTGAAGGCAGTAAAATTATTTCCCAAGAGGTTGTGGCTACGCCAATAGGAACATCCATTTCAGTCAAGAACCTATTTTTTAATATCCCAGCCCGACGTAATTTTTTGAAGTCCAACCAAGTTGAGTTTAGACACATTACCGATGAATTCCATCGTGTGGCTTTGGTGCACCCACATATCGAATTCCATTTTTATAATAATGGTTCAGAAATCTTTAACCTACCAAAAACAAATCATAGGCAACGGATAGCCCATGTATTTGGTAGTCGAATGAAAGACCGCTTGGTACCCGTTGAAGAAGAAACTGAAGTCGTGAAAATTTCTGGTTTTGTTTGCAAGCCCGAATTTGCAAAAAAGAGTAGGGGAGAACAATACTTCTTCGCAAATAACAGATTCATCAAAAGTCCGTATCTACACCATGCCGTTGTAGCTGCATTTGAAGGACTTATTAAATCGGACACATACCCAGGTTACTTTTTGTATTTGGAAGTGGATCCGTCATCGATTGACATCAACATTCATCCGACAAAAACAGAAGTGAAGTTTGATGATGAAAATACCTTATATGCGATTTTAAGGTCAACCATCAAACACAGTTTGGGACAGTTCAATGTAGCTCCCATTTTGGATTTTGAGCACGACCCTAACATGGTGACGCCATATGCCTATAAAGAAAAGGAGGTAGTAGTCCCTCAAGTTGCTGTTGACCCTTCCTTTAATCCGTTTCAGGAAGTTGGAAATAAATCAATGGGTGGTTCATCATATCAAAAACAAAGTGCAAAAGGTTGGGAAAATCTGTATGAAGGTCTAACAACTCATTTGGATACCGATGATTTTAGCAGCGTAGAGATTGAATCGGAAACAGGTGTACAGGGAACTTTTTATGCAGATGACTCCAACGAAGCACCAGCTGCTATCACCTTTCAACTTCGACGAAAATATGTGGTGAGTACCATTAAATCGGGAATGTTGGTAGTTAACCAAAATAGGGCACATGAACGGGTTCTTTTTGAAAAGTTTTTAGGAGAAATTACTGTGAAGGAAGGGGTAAGTCAACAACTGCTTTTTCCATTGGAACTTCCATTTTCAAATCAGGATAGAATTATTTTAACAGAAATAGAAGAAAGCTTATCCAATGTTGGATTTATGTTTGATACTCTGGACAACGAAACGGTAAAAGTGACAGGTGTACCAATGACAGTTACCGAAAGTGGAATTGGCATGGTATTGGATCAACTTATTTCGGATTACAAAGAAGGTTTTGGGGGAAGTGAAATTTCCCAAGCAGAACTTTTGGCAAAAACGCTTGCTAAAAATTTAGCTGTGAAAACGGGAGAGGTCCTGGATCAAGAATCACAAATGGCTTTGGTAAACGATTTGTTCGCTTGTAAGGAACCGACATTGAGTCCGTTTCAAAAAATAACATACACCATTATCTCCGAAGGGGATATCGAAAAAAAAATGAAATAAATGGGGAGATTGACTGAGGCCGTAAAACATATATTGATTATCAATGTCATATTGTTTTTCGCCACCCAAATGTACGGAGACCAAATGTACCAATGGTTATCGCTTTGGTTTCCACAAAATGGAAATTTTCAATGGTGGCAGGTTGTCAGCCACATGTTCATGCATGGCAATCTAATGCATATTCTTTTTAACATGTATGCGCTGTGGGCATTTGGGACCCCCTTGGAACGCGTGTGGGGAAGAAACAAATTTTTGTTTTTCTATTTTTCCGCTGGACTTGGCTCTGCAATGCTACACACCGGGGTCAATTACTATTTGTTTAACGAAGGATTAAATGCATTGGTGAATGCAGGCATGACAGAGCAGCAAGTTTTGGACATTATATCTAGAGGACAGTATAGCCCCAATTGGTATAATATTGCGGATAGAGGCACCATTGAAAACTTTTTGAGTGCTTATAATACCCCGGTAGTAGGTGCTTCTGGTGCCATTTATGGAATCCTGGTAGCCTTCGCCTTTATGTATTCTGAGGCGAAATTGATGTTGATATTTTTACCGGTTCCAATTAAGGCAAAGTACTTTGTACCCGCATTACTGGCAATCGATTTATTCTTTGGAATTGGAAATGTAAATACAGGAATTGCGCATTTTGCGCATATTGGTGGTGCATTGATAGGTTTTATTATGATGTGGTATTGGAAAAAGAATGAGTTTAACAAAAATCGATGGAATTGACCTATGGCTGGAGGACTTCAATATAATTTTGCACGACTCAACATTGCAGAGAAGCTGATTGCCATTAACGTTTTGGTGTTCATTCTCGATGGTCTTTCGTTGGCCTTGTTAGGCAACTCGGTGGTAAGATGGTTTCAGTTGCCCCAAGACTTTATTGGGTTTTTGGGCCAACCATGGTCTTTAGTCACCTATTCGTTTTTCCATGCTGGTTTGGGACATATTTTCTGGAATATGATTATGTTATACTTTGCAGGCCGCATTTTTGTTAATCTTTTCGATACACAAAAATTCCTCAACGTTTACTTTTTAGGAGTAATCATAGGAGGAGCCGTGTTTCTGCTCAGTTATAATGTTTTTCCAACATTATTGAATACACAAACGGCATTAGTTGGTGCTTCTGCAGGTGTAACCGCAGTCTTGATTTTTGTTTGCGCATATATGCCAAATCAAGAAGTAAGAATTGTTTTCTTCAATGTCAAACTATGGCATGTTGGTTTGTTTTTTGTTTTGGTTGATTTGATTCAAATTCCTTATGGAGGTAATGTTGGAGGAAGGCTGGCGCATTTGGGCGGTGCCGCCCTTGGATATGTTTATGCTCGACAATTGCTCAAAGGAAATGATATTGGTGCGGGATTTACAAAGGTTAGAAATGGCATAGCTCAACTGTTTAAGCCACGAGAGAAAAAAGCACCAATGAAAACCGTTTACAAAAAGAAGGTTTCTAAAAAGAAAAGTAAGGCTGAATACGACAAAGAGGCCAATCAACGAAAAATAGATACCATTTTGGACAAAATAAGCAAGTCAGGTTATGAAAGCTTGTCAAAGACGGAAAAAGATTTTTTGTTTAAAGCTGGTAAGGAGGACTGACGTGTGAAAAGATTTTTTCCTTTTTTAAATAAACTTATCCTTTTTGTCAACCTTATTTTTGTTTTGGTTACGGCAATTGCACTACTAGTGCCTTATATTCCCGTTACCTATATGCCAACCTTATCTACAGTTAGTTTAGTAACACCAATTTTGGCCTGTGTCCATATGGTGTTTGTTTCTTTTTGGTTGCTTAGAAGGAAAAAATTATGGCTTTGGTCGGCTATGATGTTTATAGCATGGTATGTGATTCTTGGCTCTTTCTATGAATTTTCAAATCAAGTTGAAAATGTAAATGACGTTGAGAAATTATCAATAATGTCGTTCAATTCTCGACGATTCAATGAGCATCGCCAACTAGATATCGAAAACGTAGACAGTTTAATACTAAACTTCGTAGACCGTAAAAGTCCAGACATCCTTTGTTTTCAGGAATGCTACTATGAAATGAAGCGAAATAATGCGCTCAGTCAATACCCGTATAAATATATTGACTATGTCTACGGAAAGCCAGCTACCAGAGTAATACAGGCCATTTATTCGAAATTCCCAATTTTAGCCAAGGACTCCATTTTATTTCCGAACAGCGCAAATAGTGCGGTTTATGCTGATATATTATATAAAAAGGATACAATAAGAATATATAATGTTCACTTACAATCTTTCAGAATAATTCCGGAAATTGATGCCATTAAAAACCAAAAATCGTCCAAATTATTGGCGAAATCCAAAGGAGTTATGCTTAAGCAAGATGAGCAGGCGAATTTGATTAGAGCCAGTATGGAGTCGACGAGTCATAAAAAAATTGTTGTCGGGGATTTCAACAATACTCAATATTCCAATATTTACAAAACCATTAAAGGAGATTTACAAGACACCTTTTTAGAAAAAGGCAAGGGATTTGGACGAACCTACAACCTTCTCGGTTTTCCCATGCGAATTGACTACATATTCGCTGATTCTGATTTTGAGGTTATTTCCCATGAAAACTTCGATGTGAAGTTATCAGATCATTACCCGGTCATGTCTACTCTGAGACTTAAATCAGATGAGTAGACAGTCTATTGTGTCTGCTATTATATGGATGATTAATCCAAGGCCCAATATCCTTGTCCATCTAAAAAATGGGAGAATGCAATAAACTGTTATGGCCACGTAGCTATGCAAAGGATGAAAATTTATACTGCAACGATTTGGGTCGAAAATCGGATTTGCCAACAGGTGGTCTAAATCTATTAGCATTCCAGCCATAAGTATCAAAAACACCTTAAGCCGTCTTTCCTTAAAAAAGATTACTGCGATGAGAATAGGTACTATGATATGAATTCCATAATGGACTAAAAACCTAAGCATTTAAAAAGTCCAGGGATTGATTTCTTAAGTAGGTAAGTGCATTGGTTCCTTCGTTGAACAAAAGATCAAGAATACTTAGATTGGGAACAAAACCATGTCGTTCCTCAAAGACTTGAGGGTACGGATTCATATCAATCAATAGTTCTTTCTTCGCTTCTACCAGAAACCGAGCGTCTTCTTTTTCTGAAAGCTCTCGCTCGTAGGTTTCCGTTTTTTTATCCGGAATTTGAACGCCCAAACAATCTCCAATTACTTTGATGGTTTTCATATTGAAATCAAAAAGGGAAGGGCAAGGCTCCTCAAAAATTGGTTTTAAATCATCTTCGTAAAACTCAAAAAAAGGAGAAGTTCTATAGGCCGTTTCCAAAGTTCTCCAATGGATTTTTTGCCAGGGGTAACTATTATCAGGGGCCACAGCATTATACTTTTGCCTTCCTTCTTTTTTGCCTAAGTGTCGAATAGGAACGTTTAGCATATGCTTGCCCTGATCGGTACAGACATAGCATCGGTTTCGGTAAGATTGTTTTTGAAAATTGTCATGCGCCTCCCATAAGACCTCTTTTTGGACGAGAACCGAAAATGTGGCCACACTTGGAAAATAGGTCGGATGAACAACAGTTTTCAACTGAACAGAGGGTATTATGCTTTCTTTTTTCTTCGTTTTCTGACAAAATCAAAAATAAACCAACCGGCTATCACCATTAAAAAGTACTTAAAGTATGAGATGGGCTCTCCGCCACCTCCAACGGTTGTGAAAATCCTATCCCAGCGTGGCTTCCAATTAAACAATCCATCATTAAAGTTATCAAAGCTCATCCACAGGAATACTGGTTTACCTACGATATGATTGGCCGGGACATAGCCCCAAGCCCTACTGTCTTCGGAATGATCTCGATTGTCACCCATCATCCAGTAGTAATCTTGCTTGAAGGTGTAGGATGAAGCCTCTTGGTCGTTTATGTAGACTTTGTTGCTAGATACTTTTACATCATTGTATTCGTAATCGCGGATGATTTTCTTGTAAAGCGGAATGGTTCTGTAATTGATTTCTACCGTAGTTCCGGCTTTTGGAATATATATAGGTCCGAAATTATCACTGTTCCAAGGATAGAAATTGGCCTTTTGTGGGAATGAGCCACCATACCTTCCTTTCGGTTCCATGGTCTTCACCACGGAATCGATAGCTGGATTGTTGCGCAATTGGGCAACCATCTCATCAGTCATGTTGGCTACTCTTGATCTTGGCTTTTCTTCGGTCAAGGATAATCGTAACTGACGTATAACTTCAGTAGGAATTCCTTTTTCGCGAGTGGTGAGCTCAATTTTTCCATTAGCTGCTTGTCCGACTCCGACAATATAAGATGAAAGCGCATTTACCTGATTCTGATTAATACCGGTTGCAAAATATTTTCTCAGGTAGTCAGAGGCATCGATTTCTTCTAAAAGTCTGCTAGACACGCCTTTTTTAGAGTATATTATGTAATCGTACATTACTTTCGCACGATCAGAAAGCGTTAACTTTTTACCGTTAATATGTACAAAACCGTCAATGACAGCCAATGAATCTCCAGGTGTTCCAACGCATCTTTTTACATAGTTGGATTTTTTATCAATCGGTTTCTTTACGGCTTTCTCCGCCTTGAAAAATTGGTATAAGGTGTCCGAAGGAAGGCTAAAAACGACAATATCATTCTTTTTTATTTCCTGGAAGCCAGGCAATCTCATATAGGGCAACTGCAATTTATTCTTCCATGAAGTTTTATAAGTTTCCGGTTCAACATCAGCAATGTAGGACCTCTTTTTGATTCCTGGTAGAGTATCGTGAACCATAGGAGCGGCCAAAGTGGTCATGGGTATCCTTGCACCATAGTGAAACTTACTCACAAAAAGAAAATCACCAATACGGAGTGTTCTTTCCAATGAACCGGTAGGAATGACGTATGGTTGAATAAAGTACGTATGCACAAAGGTCGCAGCTACAATGGCAAATACGATAGAACTTACCCATTCACCTAACCCTGTTCTAGGTTTTAGGTCCCGGTCTTCAATATATTTTACGTCTTCCGCATAATTTATATAATAAATGTAAAAGCCGAGGGTAAGAATAACAGCCCAAGTGTCAATAAGCTTGTTTTTCCCAAAACTTCGTATGGTTTCAACCCAAACCACAGGAAACATCAACAAATTGATTATGGGAATAAAAAGCAACAACACCCACCACCAAGGCCGATTTATAATTTTCATTAAAACCACACCATTGTAAATTGGGATTGCGGCTTCCCATGCTTTTCTACCAGCCTTTACGTAAAGTTTCCAGGTTCCTAGGAAGTGAATTACCTGTATGATCAAGATAAAAATGACCCACTGTGTACCGTCCATATCGAAGTTTATTTTTTAGACTGAAAGTCTATGGTATTGTTACGTTTTTTAATTTAGGTTTAACACATCTTTCATTGAAAAAATCCCAGCTTTTCCTTTGATCCATTCCGCAGCAATTACTGCACCAAGTGCAAAACCTTCCCGATTACGGGCAGTATGTTTTATTTCTAGGCCATCCACCGCGCTTTGATAGTTAATGATGTGCGTTCCTGGAACCGTACCTTCTCGCTTGGATGTAATTGGAATGGTGGTTGCCCCATCTTCATCCAATTTCCAATTGGCATAAGCGGTGTTTGCTATGATACCATCTGCTAAGGTAATAGCTGTACCGCTTGGTGCGTCCAGTTTTTGTGTATGATGAATTTCTTCCATAGAAACTTTGTATTGGTCTATGGAGGACATCATTTTGGCCAAATAAGAATTCAACTCAAAAAATATATTGACACCCAAACTGAAATTCGAGGCATAAATAAATGCTCCATTTTTCGCTTTGCAAACATCCAATGCTTCATCAAACCTTTCAAGCCACCCCGTAGTTCCAGAAATCACGGGGACATTATGCTCAAAACAGGTTGTTATGTTATTGAAAGCGGCATCTGGGGTACTAAAATCTATGGCGACATCCATATTTGAATAATCTATATCTGTAGCGCCAACATCGACCTTTGAAACAATGGTATGACCTCTTTGTAGCGCTATTTGCTCTATCATTTTACCCATTTTACCATAGCCGAACAAACCGATCTTCATAAGCTAGAATTTAACGACCAATGCCATTCCATAGTTTGGATTGTTGGTCAGTGGATTAAGGTCTAAATATGGTTTAAAATCTATGGAAAGATTGTCATCCACGTTATATTGTTTGAGGTGGGCATCAACATTTGCATCAATAATATTGAATGCGTAAAGCGCAATGGTAATCAATAATGCCAAATCACGGTCTCTTTGCCTTGCTTCTTGTGCATCTTGAAGGGCTTCCAAAGAAATATCCGGACCACTACCATCACCATTTAAATCAAAAAACTCATCATCACTGAAACCTGCCCTTCGTCTTTTAAAAGCATCCCTGGCCTTATTATATTGAGTATTGTTGATAGAGTATACATAAATACCTGTACCAATAGCTCCCCACACTATGGGTGCTTTCCAATACCTTTTATTATAGATTTGACCCAACCCTGGAAGTATGGCCGAATAAAACGCTGCCTTGCTCGGTGCCAAAGGGTTGATTCTTTTTTTCTGATAGGTAATCTCGTCAATGGTTATGCCTTCACCTTCAAGATCTAAGGCAAGAGAATCAATTTCCTGTGGATGCTGTTTTTCACCCTCTTCCTTTTCTTGGGAGAAAGTGAAACTAAACGAAAGCAGAAAAGCGCAAACAAAAAGGAGGTTCTTAATCACCTGTCAATAATTTTCTTAATCGCTGGAATTCCTCTTTGGAGTGGAAAGGAATTACGATTTTTCCTTTTCCGTTTTGTGAGGTAGAGATGTCAACTTGAGTTGATAGACGCTTTTTTAAAGCATCCAACCCTTTAGAGATAAAATTGGGCACTTCTTTTTCAGCATCCTGTTTTTTAACCGAAGGAGTCCCATTCTTTCCATCTTTATAAGTTTTGACCAATCGCTCTGTTTCTCTAACAGAAAGTCCATCGGAAACCACTTTTTCATAGATGTTGATTTGATCCTTTTTCTTTTCGATGTTTATTAGGGCTCGGCCGTGGCCCATTGTTACAAATCCATCACGCATCCCAGTTTGGATGATTGGATGTAATTTCAACAATCGCAGGTAATTGGTAATTGTAGATCGCTTTTTACCAACACGATCACTCAGTTTTTCTTGTGTGACCTGAATCTCATCTATAAGACGTTGGTAAGAGAGGGCTATTTCAATAGGATCAAGATCTTGACGTTGAATATTTTCAACCAATGCCATTTCCAATGATTCTTGATCATTGGCAATTCTTATATATGCAGGAATAGTCTTAAGTCCAACCAATTTTGAAGCTCTAAACCTTCTTTCCCCTGATACAAGCTGAAACTTGTTGAAATCTAGTTTTCTTACCGTAATCGGCTGGATGATTCCAAGCTCTTTTATAGAACTTGCCAATTCTTTAAGCGCTTCGTCATTAAAGTTAGAGCGAGGCTGAAAAGGATTTACTTCTATGGACTCAATATCCAATTCAACGACATTACCAATGACCTGGTCCGCATTTTTATCCGATACTGATTGAATATCATTTTCGGGATCTTTTAATAGAGCGGACAGACCTCTTCCCAAAGCCTGTTTTTTGGTTGCTTTCGCCATTTAAACTTTCTCCTTATTTTTCTTCAATACTTCATTGGCCAGGTTCAAATAATTGGTAGCTCCTTTGCTACTTGCATCATATTTGATGATACTTTCGCCATAGCTTGGTGCTTCACTTAGCCTAACATTTCTTTGGATTATGGTGTCAAAAACCATATCTGCAAAGTGTTTTTTAACTTCTTCCACAACTTGGTTGGAAAGACGTAATCTTGAATCATACATTGTCAGCAACATACCTTCAATGTCTAAATCATTATTATGTATTTTCTGAACACTCTTAATAGTGTTCAATAGTTTTCCCAATCCTTCCAATGCAAAATATTCACATTGAATAGGTATCATGACGGAATCCGCTGCTGTAAGGGCGTTCAATGTCAATAACCCTAAGGATGGAGCGCAATCAATTAGAATATAATCATAGCGATCACCAAGACCTTTGAGTGCTTCCTTCAACATATATTCTCTGTTATCCTTGTCAACCAACTCAATCTCAATGGCTACTAGGTCAATATGAGCTGGAATCAAATCAACATTGGGAGAATCGGTCGGTATGATAACCTCATCAACAGTTTTGGTATGTTCCAATAACTGGTACGTACCATGTTCAACACTATCCACATCAATGCCCAAACCGGATGTGGCATTGGCCTGAGGGTCGGCATCAATCAACAACACCTTTTTTTCCAGTACACCAAGAGAGGCAGCTAGGTTCACTGTAGTTGTTGTCTTACCTACACCACCCTTCTGATTCGCAATAGCAATTATCTTGCCCATTTCATAGTAAGTTAGGTGCTAAAAATACGATTATTTAAGACGTTAAAAAATGTATTTTGTTAACACTAGGTGAATAACACACCCAATGCACGTTAAAGAAAGTTAAAGTTATAATTCTAAGGGTTTTAAGGGACTTCAGTCCATCAAAATCTTTAAAATTTCAATGGCTGCTTGGCTTATTTTAGTTCCCGGGCCGAAGACTGCTACAGCGCCGTGGTCGAGCAGGTACTTATAATCTTGCTTTGGGATTACACCTCCTACAATGACAAGAATATCTTCCCTTCCGTAGCTTTTCAGTTCTTTGACGACCTCAGGGACCAGTGTTTTGTGTCCTCCCGCCAATGATGAAATACCCAAAACATGCACATCGTTTTCCACAGCTTGCTTGGCCACTTCTGAAGGTGTTTGGAAGAGTGGACCGATATCTACATCAAAGCCCAGGTCGGCATAGCCAGTAGCAACAACTTTTGCTCCTCTATCATGGCCATCCTGTCCCATTTTTGCAATCATGATTCGTGGTCGTCTTCCTTCTTGAACCGCAAAATCATCAGCCATTTTTTTGGCCCTTTCAAAACTCTCGTCTTTTTTGATTTCTTTGGAATACACTCCTGTAAATGATTGAATTTTTGCTTGATACCTTCCAAAGGCACTTTCCATAGCATCACTAATCTCACCCAAGGTGGCTCTTAGTTTAGCTGCGTCAACAGCTAAAGCTAACAAATTTTCACGGTCAGCACCGATTTGTAATGCCTTTTTGGATGCTGTTATGATCCTGTTCAAGGCCTGTTGAACCGCATCTTCATCTCTAGCGGACTTAAGCTGTTTTAACTGAGCAATTTGCTGTTTACGGACTTTATCATTGTCTACTTCAAGGATTTGAAGCTCATCTTCGTCATTCAAAACATACTTATTCACACCAACAATAGTATCTTGACCACTGTCGATTCTAGCTTGTTTTTTGGCTGCGGCTTCCTCAATACGCATTTTGGGAATACCAGCCTCAATGGCTTTGGTCATTCCGCCTAGTTTTTCAACTTCCTGAATCAAATCCCAGGCTTCTTCAGCAATTTCTTTGGTACGTTTTTCTACTTCATGACTGCCGGCCCAAGGGTCAACCGTTTTGGTAATATGGGTTTCTTGCTGTAGATAAATTTGTGTATTCCTCGCAATTCTGGCTGAAAAATCTGTTGGTAACGCAATAGCTTCATCCAAAGCATTGGTATGTAAACTTTGTGTTCCTCCGAATGCAGCTGCCATCGCCTCGATTGTGGTTCTTGCCACATTGTTGAATGGGTCTTGCTCGGTCAAACTCCAGCCACTGGTCTGACTATGCGTACGTAGCATTAGCGATTTTTCATTTTTCGGATTGAACTCCTGAACCAATTTGGCCCATAGTATTCGACCAGCTCGCATTTTCGCAATTTCAGTAAAGTGGTTCATTCCAATTCCCCAGAAAAAGGAGAGACGAGGTGCAAAATCATCAATCTTTAGTCCTGCTTTTATACCTGTTCTTATATATTCAATACCATCGGCAAGCGTATATGCAAGTTCTATGGCTGCTGGGGCACCCGCTTCGTGCATATGATATCCAGAAATACTGATACTGTTAAATTTTGGCATGTATTTACTCGTAAACTCAAAAATATCAGCCACGAGTTGCATGGAAGGAGGAGGAGGGTAGATATACGTATTTCGAACCATGAACTCCTTAAGAATATCGTTCTGGATTGTTCCGGAAAGCTGTTCCATGGAAACTCCTTGCTCTTGGGCAGCGACTATATAGAAAGCCATAATTGGAAGAACAGCTCCGTTCATGGTCATGGAAACGGACATTTTATCCAACGGAATGCCGTCGAAAAGAACTTTCATGTCCTCAACAGAATCAATGGCAACACCAGCCTTTCCAACATCTCCTACTACTCTATTGTTATCGCTATCATATCCACGGTGTGTGGGTAGGTCAAAAGCGACTGAAAGCCCTTTTTGACCTGCTTCTAGATTTCTTCTGTAAAAGGCATTACTTTCCTCTGCCGTAGAAAAGCCAGCATATTGTCTAATAGTCCACGGACGACGAACGTACATGGTGGAGTATGGACCACGGAGAAAAGGAGGGATACCAGCTGCAAAGTTGGAATATCCACTTGTTGTACCTTTTGCATTGTGCGGTTCGGTAGCAGCGGATAACTCAAGATGTTGAAGATTTTTTCTACTCATCGTCCAGCCTTTTTTGTTCCAATTCTTCTGAGAGGCGCCTTTCTATTATGGGGACCAGTATAGTTTTTCTAGGTTTGATTTTCACAAAAGGATATAACTCAACATCAGCTTTCATTTTATCTGATGCATTTTGATATTTGTTGGTGCCCACCGCTGTTATTTCACCTGAATCAAAAAGTTGCTGTTCTTTGGAAGCACTCTCTTTTATTTTTCGTTGTATGGTGCCTTTTTTCAATTCTGACAAGAATCCACCTGAATTTTCAATTTGCTTGAAAAGATCTAATGCCTTTTGTGCTAACTGTTGTGTTAGGGATTCAATATAGTAAGCACCTTCAGACAATTTTGAGGCTTGGGCCAAATAACTTTCCTCTTTTAACAACAACAATTGGTTTCTAGCAATACGGTCTGCAAACTCATTATCTTTATGATAAACAGCATCGTATGGCATATTACAAATGGTATCGGCTCCTCCTAAAATAGCAGACATACATTCGGATGTAGTTCGAAGCATGTTCACGTTGTAATCGTATAAGGTTTTGTTGCGCTTGGATGGAGTGGCCAAAATATGGCAATCGGCGTTAAAGCCATGGGCAGGAGCAATCGTATTCCATAGCCAACGTAACGCCCTCAGTTTTGCTATTTCAAAGAAATAATTGCTGCCGACCGATACTTTGAAAGTGATGGGAAATTCCCTTTTGGTGTGCTCAGAATTAGTATTAAAATGGTTGAGATATTCGTTGGCATGGGCAAGACCATAGGCCAATTGCTGAACCATATTGGCACCAGCATTTTGATACAGCGATAAATCAGCACTAAATGTTGAGGCCCATTTTTGGTTTTCAGTTGCACTATAGATTTCTTCTAAAATTGTGTGGTCTTCTTCCAAATTGTGAAACCAGTTTCCCGTCCTTGCCAGATTGCCAATAATATCAATGTTGAGGTGAGCTGTGGTATTTTGTTCTTCTAAAAATGTAAGTAGCTCTTTGATGGACTCAGCTGCTAAAAATTGAAAATTAAAATGCAGTGTAGTGGACTTCAAATCAATATTTGCAAGCAATGTTTTTACATCCAACTTTTTATCGGGTACGGTGAACACGAGACTTTCTGCACCTCTATTAGGCGAGTCGATTGCTTTTTTGTTGGCTAGTTTTGCATCACCAGCATATATTGATTGTCCAATTTTCCAATTATGTTTTTCAGGAAGATAGAACGTTTTTAATTCACCCAAGTCTTCGGCATGATAGAAAGGTTTTACATTGATTCCTTCTAAAGATTCCCAAATAAGGGTCTCATTGTAATCTGCTCCCTTTAAATCAAATTGAATTTTTTGTTTCCACTGTTTTGCAGAAACACCCGGAAATTCATCAAACAGCTCGACCTTACTCATGCTTTTTGGTTTTTAGGCTGTCTTCATATTCGATCAAGAAAATTTCTTCGTTCTCCTTCTTCATATAAAACTTCTCTCGAGCAAATTTTTCCAGCTCACCTTGATCCGATAGTTTTTCCAAGATTTCTTTGTCTTTAGCTATTTCTTCTTGAAGAAATTCCTGTTGTTTTTTCAACTTTTGAATTTCGCTTCGAAGCTCCAAATGAATCATCAAGGAATTGGTGTCAAAAAAAGCCATCCAAATGACAAAAACAGTTAGCACAAGAACATAAATGTTCTTCATGAACTTGAACCATTTTTTATTTCTCAGCTCTTTCAATCCCATTTTAGTTCAACCTGTCATTTATAATGGTGCGCACCATATCCACAGCCACAGTATTGTAATGGTTGTTGGGGATGATGATGTCAGCGAATTCTTTTGAGGGCTCTATAAATTGTTGGTGCATGGGCTTTACAGCCGTTTGATATCGGGTCAATACTTTTTCTAAATCATGCCCGCGCTCACGGATATCTCTTTGCAACCTTCGAATTAGGCGCTCATCAGAATCGGCATGTACATAAATTTTGATGTCGAACATTTCTCTGAGTTTTGCGTTGCTCAACACCAGGATCCCCTCAACGATCATTACCTTTCTTGGTTCGGTTAGAATAGTATCCTGTAAGCGGTTTTCTTCAACAAAAGAATAGATGGGTTTCTGGATAGACTTGTTCTGCTTCAATTCTTCCAAGTGAGAAATCAGTAAATCAAAATCTATGGAATTTGGATGATCAAAATTAATTGCCCCTCTTTCTTCCTTGGTCAAATGGGAAAGATCTTTGTAATATGAGTCTTGTGAGATCACACCGACTTCATTTTCTGGTAGTTGATCTACAATTTGATTTACAACGGTGGTTTTTCCGCATCCAGTACCTCCCGCAATCCCCAATATAAGCATGGTGATAATTTTAGTTCCAAAAGTAAGCATTTGATAAGATTTCCAAACTACTATTCTTGATGCATAGTTACGCAGCTAAAGTTCAATACGGAATGATTATTATCATAATCCAATAAAGTTTATGAGACTAGTTTTGTGTGGCATTGTAGCATTAACCTTATATTTATATGGGTAACCTATGGGAACAATTTTTATGGAAAAATCATACATGGTTCAGGTTAGGGAAGACTTTGATTTTAAGTTGTCGGAGGACAATATTTCTGAACTGGATATTCTTAAAACAGGAAGCAATACCTTCCACATTCTAAAAAATGGAGCTTCATACAAAGTGTCGATTTCCGATGCTGATTTTGGTAAAAGAAGGTACTTGGTAAAAGTAAACGGAGACGAATACGAGGTTTCAATAGGCACTCCATTGGATGAGCTTATTAAAAATATGGGTTTTGCATCAAATGGTTCAAAAAATATTGACTCCATCGAGGCTCCTATGCCAGGCCTTATTTTGGATATTTCAGTTAAGGAGGGTGAAGAAGTTGCAGAAGACCAACAGCTATTGGTACTTGAGGCTATGAAGATGGAAAACATCATTACTTCACCACGAAGCGGAGTGATTAAAAAAGTCGCTGTCAAGCAAGGTGAAGCCGTGGACAAGAAGCAATTGCTAATAGAATTTCAATAGAAAGGAATATGAAAAAAATATTAGTGGCCAACAGAGGTGAAATTGCTCTTAGGGTAATGAAAACCGCTAAAAAAATGGGAATAAGTACGGTGGCCGTATTCTCTGAAGTAGATAGAAATGCCCCACATGTGCGATTTGCAGATGAAGCGGTATGCATTGGCAAAGCACCATCCAATAAATCCTATTTGCTAGGGGACAAAATCATTAAAGTAGCCAAGGAATTAAATGTTGATGGAATACATCCCGGATATGGCTTTTTAAGCGAGAATGCTGACTTTGCTGAAGCCGTTGAAAAAAACGGTTTGACGTTCATAGGCCCAAAGTCTAACGCTATTCGGATTATGGGAAGCAAGCTAATGGCCAAAGAAGCGGTTAAGGCATATAAAATTCCCATGGTTCCCGGAATCGACGAAGCTATTAGCGATGTTTCAAAAGCACAGGAAATTGCCAATGAAATAGGATATCCCATTTTAGTAAAAGCTTCTGCCGGTGGCGGAGGAAAAGGTATGCGGATTGTCGAAAAGGAGAAGGATTTGGAATCTCAAATGGAACGAGCCATAAGTGAGGCCACCTCGGCCTTTGGCGACGGTTCGGTTTTTTTGGAAAAATATGTTACCTCCCCAAGGCATATCGAAATACAGGTGATGGCAGATACCCATGGCAATGTACTTCACTTTTTTGAACGTGAATGTAGCATTCAACGACGACACCAAAAAGTGGTTGAAGAAGCACCTTCTTCTATTTTGACGCCTAAACTACGGGAGGAAATGGGAGTGGCTGCTACCATGGTTGCCAAAGCATGTGACTATGTGGGGGCAGGCACTGTGGAATTTTTAATGGATGCTGATCTCAATTTCTATTTTTTGGAAATGAATACCCGTTTGCAAGTAGAGCACCCGGTCACAGAATTGATATCAGGCGTAGATTTGGTAGAACTTCAAATTAAGGTTGCAAGAGGAGAGAGACTTGCAATAAAACAGGAAGATTTACAAATTAAAGGGCATGCTGTTGAGCTTCGGGTATATGCCGAAGATCCTTTGAATGATTTTCTTCCGAGTGTGGGAAATTTGGAAACTTACCGACTTCCGGTAGGGGAAGGTATCCGAGTGGACAATGGCTTCGATGAAGGAATGGATATTCCCATTTATTATGACCCCATGCTTTCAAAATTGATTACCTATGGCAACACCCGAGAAGAAGCTATCGAATTGATGCTTGATGCCATTCAGGATTATAAAATCAAGGGAGTACAGACGACCTTGCCTTTTGGCGCTTTTGTTTTTGCCCATAAGGCTTTCAGATCTGGGAATTTTGACACCCATTTTGTAAAGAATTACTACTCGCCCGAAAAAATCAAAAAGAAGAACGAAAGCGCAGCAGAGATTGCCGCCATGGTTGCACTGCATCAATATCTTGAGGACAAAACAATAGTACAACTACCCACAAACTAACGTAGATGGATTCCAAAATCAAAACATTAAAGGATAAAGTAAACGAAGCTCATTTGGGTGGAGGTGAAAAACGGATTGCAAAACAACACCAAAAGAAAAAGCTCACAGCACGGGAACGGGTTCATTATTTATTGGATGAAGGCTCTTTTGAGGAAATGGGGATTTTGGTTACACATCGAACCACTGATTTTGGAATGGATAAGGAAATCTATTATGGAGACGGTGTTGTTACAGGTTATGGAACCATTAACGGTAGATTGGTATACGTATATGCACAAGATTTCACAGTTTTTGGAGGAGCCTTATCCGAAACCCATGCTGAAAAAATCTGTAAAGTGATGGATTTGGCCATGAAAGTTGGAGCTCCAGTTATAGGATTAAATGATTCGGGCGGCGCGAGGATACAAGAAGGTGTGAAATCCTTGGGGGGTTATGCCGATATTTTTTACAGAAATGTACAGGCTTCAGGGGTAATCCCTCAAATATCTGCTATCATGGGACCATGCGCAGGCGGAGCCGTATACTCTCCTGCTATGACAGATTTTATTGTGATGGTTGAGGAGACAAGCTATATGTTTGTGACAGGTCCAAATGTGGTCAAAACCGTCACCAATGAAGAAGTGACTTCTGAAGAATTGGGCGGCGCAAGCACACATTCCACAAAATCAGGAGTTGCTCATAAAACTTCAAGCAATGATGCAGCTTGTTTGGATGATATAAAAAAGCTATTGGATTATCTTCCTCAAAACAACTCAGAAACTCCAAAAATTCGAGAGTATACCTTAGGAGATGAAGTTAGGGATGAACTTTCCGGCATTGTACCGGACAATCCCAACAAGCCTTACGACATGCATGATGTGATCAGTGGGATTATTGATACGGATTCATTTTATGAAATCCACAAAGATTATGCAGAAAATATTATTGTTGGATTTGCGCGTTTGGGTGGAAGAAGCATTGGGATAATAGCCAACCAGCCTATGTTTTTGGCTGGTGTTTTGGGTGTAAAAAGTTCTAGAAAAGCAGCACGCTTTACCCGCTTTTGTGATGCTTTCAATATCCCGTTATTGGTACTGGTGGATGTTCCAGGGTTTTTACCAGGTACGGACCAAGAGTGGAACGGAATTATCATGCACGGGGCAAAACTATTGTATGCGCTTAGTGAAGCCACAGTGCCAAGGGTTACAGTGATTACCAGAAAGGCATATGGAGGAGCTTACGATGTGATGAATTCCAAACATATCGGCGCCGATTTTAATTTTGCATGGCCCACTGCCGAGATTGCCGTAATGGGGGCGAAAGGAGCCAGTGAGATTATTTTCCGAAGGGAAATAGCTGCCGCAGATGATCCAGAGTCCAAACTAAAGGAGAAAGAGTCGGAATATGCCGATAAGTTTGCCAATCCTTACAGAGCGGCGGGCCGTGGATTTATAGATGAAATCATTCTTCCAAAGAATACAAGACGTAAACTGGTAAAAGCTTTTGCAATGTTGGAGAAAAAGAAAGTACATACTCCTAAAAAGAAGCATGGAAATATACCCCTGTGATTTTCAGAAAGCATAAGAACTATTTATAGTTCCATACTCAAATACCTTTTAAAAAAGTTCACTATCGAAAAGGGTATACGTAATTTTGCAGCATGCAAAAAGATACCCAAAAACCCAATTTTGAGTTTATTGCTTTAATGGCCTCATTAATGTCAATTGTGGCCTTGGCTATTGATGCCCTTTTGCCTGCAATTTCTGATATAGGAATAGCCATAAATAGCCTTAATCCTACGGATAATCAGTTGTTAGTAACAATGATTTTCTTGGGACTTGGTGTGGGACAGTTGTTCTTCGGGCCATTATCGGATTGCTACGGCAGAAAACCAATAGTTTATGTTGGGTTTATTGTTTTTGTGGCGGCAAGTATCATCTGTGTGCTTGCACCATCTTTGGAAATTATGATTGTGGGAAGAATTTTGCAAGGAATTGGGCTATCTGCGCCGCGTACTTTGGCAATATCCATTATAAGAGATACCTATAAAGGAGATTATATGGCCAAGGTGATGTCATTTGTTGTTGCTTTTTTTATTCTAGTGCCTGTGGTAGCGCCGGCAATAGGCAAGGTCATTTTGGATAATATGGGATGGAAAGCCATCTTCTACATACAACTTATTTTCGGCCTTTTGGTTTGCATTTGGTTTTGGAAAAGACAACCTGAAACCCTTAAACCGCAATTTAAAATACCGTTTACGCGAAATGTCTTTGTGGATGGAACAAAAGAGTTTTTGAAATACAAAGAGACCATTGCATATACCCTAATGTCCGGTTTGGTGACAGGAGCTTTTTTGGTTTATCTGAGTGCAGCCCAGCACGTATTTGAAGATATCTACAATATGAAGGAAGCTTTCCCATATATATTTGCGGGATTGGCAATTTCCATCGGGCTTTCCACATTCCTAAACGGAACATTGGTGCTACGCTTTGGTATGCGCAAACTTTCGTTCATGGCACTTGTTGCATTTTGTTTAATTGCTTTGTTGTACGCTTTTCTTTTTTGGAACTCCCCAAATCCAAACATTTTTGTTTTGGTAGGATTTCTATCGGCACAATTCTTTTGTCTTGGTTTTATGTGGGGAAATTTCAGGTCTATCGCCATGGAACCCATTGGTCATATAGCAGGAATTGGAGCAGCAATCAATGGTTTTGTATCCACGTTGTTGGCCATACCGATTGCTACCTTTATTGGAGATTTTGTTGAGACCAGCGTTTGGCCTCTTTTTGCTGGTTTATCGATTTGTGGAATAGTATCACTTTTGATTTATGCCATGATACGAAAATCTAGGCCTATCGTTACCGCATAACGTTATTCCGGGAAGAAGATCTCACCACTAGATGAATCCTCGATAGCTCCTGTTACAGAGGAAAGCACATTGGTCTTGTTTTCTAAACGGAGTACTCCCATTAAGGCGAAAACTACCGCTTCTTTAAAGGCAATCAAGGTTTTGTTAGTGACGATGACTTGAACTGATTGACCAAGTTCAACTTGTAGGGTATCTACAAAAAATTGATTCAAAGCACCACCACCGGTAACGAATAGTTTGTTTTGGGATTTTACGGCATGTTTGCTCACTTCAATCGCAATCCGTTGGCAATTATGCTGAATAAATGTGAACAATAAGTCTTGTTCTGAAGCTTCGGAGGTCTCAATAATGGGAACGATCTTTTCAGTGAACCATTCAAAGCCTGTAGATTTAGGATAAGGAAGTTGATAATATTCCAGCGAGTTTAGTTGCTGCATCAAAGCTTCATCTAGTTTTCCCGACCTAGCCAATTGTCCATTCTCATCATAATCCAACCCTATTTTCTGCGTGATGTAATTGAGTGGCATATTGGCAAGTCCAATATCATAAGCAATACGTTTTCCTTCTTTTTCAAACGACATATTACTAATTCCACCTAAGTTCAAGCAGAAATCATATTCAGAGAATAGCAACTGATCTCCTATCGGAACTAATGGCGCACCTTGTCCGTTTAGTGAAACATCTTTGGTTCTAAAATCACAAACCACTTGCTGGAGACTTGTATTGGCCAACAATTGCCCATCTCCCAATTGGAATGTAAACCCCTCCTCTGGCTTATGATGCGAAGTATGTCCATGGCTGGCGATAAAATTAACCTCTAATTGATGCTCCTCAATAAAATTCTTTGCTTGTTCTCCCAACCAGACCCCATAATCTTTATGCAATTTGTTATGGTCTTCCTCGGATAAGTAAATGGCATTCTTAAGGGCATCTCTTAACTTGTGACCATAAGAAATGTCTTTTGTTTTTTCAATGGAAAACTCCCAATGATTATTGGACTGCCATAGATGACAGTATGCCAAATCCAAACCATCCAATGAGGTGCCTGACATTAAACCCAAGACTTTATATTTTTTCATAGGAGCTTTGTTTAGATGGATTGTAGGGTTTTAAGTTTCACCGGAAGTTTTCCTTTAGCTTTTTGTTGACCTAAAAAATGTTGATACGCCACGTTCTGGAATTCTGGAAAATCCTGATATGCTATCACCGTGTTTGAAGATGAGTGCAGTTGCAAAATATCCAGCGCATAAGGGTTTCCAAAAAGATAGATCAGTACATTCTTTTGTTGGATTATTTTATTTATGAAGTTCAGTATTTCAGTTTGAAATCCAAATTTGTTTTTAGGTTTTACCATAGGAGGGAAGAGTGCCAAAACAACATTTTCATGCTTGGTGATAAGTTTTTTGATTTCTCCAACGGAATCTAAATCCAATATGTGATGCTCCTTTTCGAATTGCTTTTCAACGGATTTTGAAAAAACATTTCCCTTCTGATTTTCTACTGACAGATTTAAAAAATTGGACTGCTTTATTTGTTTTACAACGTTAGCACCTTGGTAGAGTTCCGTTATGCTTTCTATGGCTAATTTTTTATTCAATTCAGAAACGTCACACGTTCTTTGAATCTTAATTTCGGATGTATAAACTTGTTCTTTTAATTCCCAAATCCTTTTGAAGCTAGCTTCTATTCTTTCCTCTGCCGAAGTATTTAAAATGTTCTGAATGCCTTCCCTTGGATGTTCAGAGAAACACATCATGTCCATTCCGGCTGCGAAGGCAGCAGATTCCAAAGTTCCTTTGATGGGATATTCTTTGGATACAGCATGCATGTTAAGTGCGTCGGAAATGATAACCCCATTAAATTCCAAATTTGTGCGCAAAACATCGGTAATTATTTTGGATGAGGTGGTCGCCGGGTTTTCTGAACCATCCAGAACAGGGACAGCTAAATGCCCGACCATAACTGCATCAACGCCCTGTTTTATGAGTTCGGAGAAGGGGTAAAGTTCATTATCCCTCAGTTCTTGCATCGATTTATCGATTACGGGTAAACCCAGGTGAGAATCTGTTGCCGTATCACCGTGACCAGGAAAATGTTTGATTGCATTTAAGACACCTGCACTTTTCATGCCTTCTAAATAGGCTTTTCCTTTGGAAAGCACTTTGTGCTTATCATCTCCAAACGACCGATATCCAATTACCGGATTTTCCGGGTTGTTGTTAATATCCACTGCTGGAGCTAAATTCCAATGAATACCTGCTTCTCTGCAATCCAAGGCGATTTGCTTTCCAACTTCAAAAATTAATTGATGGTTCTCTTTAATGGCCCCTAATGTTATGGCATAAGGATATTGATTGGTGTTTTCTATGCGCATGGCCAGGCCCCACTCGGCATCAATGGCAACCAATAATGGAAATTGTGCCGCTCGCTGATATTTCGAAATTAATTGCCTTAATCTATCATAACTATGCTCATTGTGAACCACTTTCTTTTTGCCTTCAAAATTGGTGGCAGCGCTAGCACGGCTATGAAAAAAACATATGGCACCGATTGCATGTGTTCGAAGCAAATCTTCAATTTGTTGTACTTCTTCTTCAGTGTCATTGATAAAAACTGCAGGCATAAATAATTGCCCAACTTTTTGATCTAAGGCTAGTTTTTCTGAAGCTTCCTTGTATGATAGGAAATTATGCATTGTCAATGGAATTGGATTTTTTTCCATAATCTTCTGGATACTTCAGGAACTTCAAGATTAGAAAAGCGGGGAGGGCGGCAATGACCACCCAAAAGAAGAAACCATCATACCCCAGCCATTCTTGCACATAACCGCTGAGCATTCCGGGCAGCATCATTCCCAAGGCCATAAATCCTGTTGCTATCGCATAGTGCGAAGTTTTAGAGATTCCTTCAGAAATATAGATTAGATAAATAAGGAAAGCGGCAAATCCGAATCCATAACCAAATTGCTCCAAGACTACCGTTCCGACAACAGCAAACAAACTTGTGGATTGGGTAAAAGCCAAAAGTGCATAAAGCACATTGGGCAGATTGAGTGCTAGCATCATGGGCAGCATCCATTTTTTTAATCCATCTCGCGAAATCAAGATTCCACCCAAAATTCCACCCAATGAAAGCATAATAACACCCACGGTACCATAAATGGTTCCGACAGCTTCGGTGGAATAAGCCAAACCTCCTACCTCCAAACTGTCTAGCAGAAAGGGTGAGGCCATTTTCACTAATTGCGATTCCCCTAGACGGTAAGTGAGGATGAACGCTAATGCAATCCAAATCTGCTCTTTCTTAAAGAAAGAGGCAAAAACATCCAAAAATCCAGCTGGTTTCTCTTGGGGTTTATCCGAGGATTGTTCAAACTTTGGAGCAGCAAAAAAGTTGGAAATAGTCAAGAGCAGCATTAAAACAGCCGCACATATCATGGTCATTGACCAAGCTTTGGTATTATCCCCGTACTTATTCTCCAAAAAGCCAGCAAATATGACAAGAAGACCCTGTCCGGTGACCATAGCCAATCTGTAAAAGGTACTCCGCAATCCTATGAAGAATGATTGTTTTTTTTGTGTAAGACCAATCATATAATAGCCATCTGAAGCTATATCGTTAGTAGCTGAAGCAAATGCGGCCATCCAAAAGAAAGCTAATGTGATGATGAAAAATGAGTTGGAGGGTAGAAAAATACCAATACCCAAGAATGATAGGGCCACCACAAGTTGCATGGCCAAAAACCACTTTCTTTTGGTCCCGTTAAGATCAACTAGTGGACTCCAAAGTGGCTTTAATACCCAAGGAAGGTAAAGCCAACTGGTATACAATCCTATTTCCGCATTGCCAATACCCAATCGCTTGTACATGATAACGGACACAACAACAACCAAAATATATGGAATGCCTTGGGTAAAATAGAGAATGGGTATCCAGGCCCAGGCGCCTTTATCTTTGGCAATGCTGCTCATTTAGTTGTTTTTTTGGATTGGTAAATAGTTTGGGTTGGACTTTCATTGCCATACGCATCAATCAAGGAGACACCAATATCGTTTTTCAATTGTTTTTTGGTCAAGTTTATTTGAGAACGAATATGGTTTTGTTCAACCGAAAGATAATGCTTTCCTATGAGTTGTTTTTGATCAGGGATTGACTTGTTTATGGTATAGATATGAAGGAACCTTGGAATGGTATCTTCATGCAAAACACAGAATTCTAGCTCCCTATCACGAAACTCAACCGACTTAATGGTTAATGGGAGTAAAGACCTTTTAATTTTTTTCTGGCCAACAGGATTTTGGGTTGGATACTTATAAAACTGCTGTTTTAATTTTTTTGAAATTTTCTCATGCTTTTCGGCTAGGGATTTGGCACTAAAAAATACATTGCCTTTGATTTGTTCGGTTAACCTTGCCAATGAAAGTTGTTTTGGTATTTCCTTTATTCTTTTCCAGGCCTTATCCGCATTGTTCTTGATTTTGTAGGCTCCATTGCCAATATAGAGATTAGTGTTTTCAGCTTTTTCAGACCACCATTGAGTAATGATACGATGCGAGGCTGGTGCATAATCCATACTCCAATACACCTGAGGCACCACATAATCCAACCAACCCTTTTCCATCCAAAGCAGAGGGTCTGCATATAAATCTTCATAGGTGGTTTGACCAGCCTTGGTATCTGAACCGCTTGGGTCTGTGCTTTTATTTTTCCAAACGCCAAATGGACTGATCCCAAATTGCACCCAGGGTTTGTTTTTTTTGATGATTTGATGCGCTTTTTTTACTAGGGAATCAACATTACTTCTGCGCCAATCTTCTAAATCTTGATTTGCTAAACCCCAGGTTTGAAAGGCCAAACTATCATTGAATACTTCATTTTTAATTTTATACGGATAGAAGTAATCATCGAAATGAATGGCATCAACATGGTAATTAACTACCACTTCCTCGATGATATTGGTAAGTTTTTGCTGAACTTCCGGTAAGCCAGGGTTATAATAATATTTTTTACCGTATTTGAGCATCCAGTCTGGATGTTGGTAGAAGTCGTGCTGTTCGGACAATGTTAAGGTATCTAAATCGAAAGTGGAGCGGTAGGGATTCAACCATGCATGGAACTCCATACCTCTTTTATGGGTCTCCGCAATCATCCATTTCAATGGGTTATCGAAATTTTCAGGGGCTTTTCCTTCTTGGCCCGTTAAATATTTTGACCAAGGGGCTTGTTCGGTTTTGTAGAAAGCGTCTCCTGCAGTACGTATTTGAACTATCGCCGCATTAAAATTTAAATCGTGATAGAAATCTAGAATCTCAATAAAGTCTTTTTTCTGTTTCCCCACTTGATCGTTCCCATTTTTTGGCCAATCAATATTTACAACCGTAGCTATCCACACACCTCTAAACTCGGTTTTTGGTGATTTGTAGACAGAGCATGAGAAACAAACCAAAAGCGATAAGAGAAGTGTAAAGCGTTGCATAGAAAATGAATGAAAAGGCCTACTCTGAATTAAAAGTAGGCCTTTTACTTGAACTTAAAATTAAATTAACTCAAAACTAAAATCGTTTAGTTAAATAATTATTTGAACTTATGTCTTACAAATGCTTCGATTGCTGCATAATCTGCCATTCCCAATGCCTTATAGTGTCCTGCGGTGTCTTTGTTTCGTTCTTCGGCGCGCATCCAAAACTCTCGTGAATCGTTACCTTGAAACATAACTCCGTCTTTTTGTGATTGATGACAGAAAATGGCAAGTCGTTTTCTGAGCACCTGACCTGGACTCATTGGAACGGCCATTTCTATTTCGTTGATGTCCCATTCATGCCATGCACCTCTATATAACCATAACCAACAATCGTCCATAAAAGATTCCTCTTTCAATTCTTCAACAGATGCAAACACAGCATCAAGACAAACTTTGTGGGTACCGTGTGGATCTGCCAAATCACCCGCTGCATAAATTTGATGAGGTTTTACTTCTTTGATAAGGTCAACCATTATAGCCACATCAGCTTCAGAAAGATCGTCCTTTTTTATGGTTCCAGTTTCGTAGAAAGGGAGGTCAAGAAAATGAACATTTGAATCATTCAGGCCAAAGTAACGGGTAGCGGCGTAGGATTCTCCTCTTCGGATACTACCTTTTAACTTTCGTACTTCAACAGGGTCAAAGTCCGCTTCCTTTTTGGATTTTATGGCATTTATGATTTTCTGAGCCTCAACTGTAGGTTGTATGGCGTTGGCAGTTTCTGCAAATTTTAAGGCTTCCGTATCTGCGACAGCAATATTACCTGATGTTTGGTATGCTACATGTACTTCGTGCCCTTGAGATACCAATCTATCAAAGGTGCCTCCCATTGAAATAACATCGTCATCTGGGTGTGGGCTGAAAATAATGACTCTTTTCTTTACGGGAAGAGCTCGTTCTGGTCTATTGGTATCATCTGCATCAGGTTTACCACCTGGCCATCCTGTAATGGTATGTTGAAGTCGATTGAACATTTTAATGTTCAACTCATAGGAATCTTGCTGAGTCAAAAGGCCGGACATTCCGTTGTCGTTATAGTCTTTATCAGTCAAGCTCAAAATGGATTTTCCAGTTTCGCCACATAACCATACGATGGCTTTGGCCGTCATTTGTTCTGTCCATTCGCAGGATTCGTCAACTAACCAAGGTGTTTTATTTCGTGTCAATTCTGTAGCAGCTCCAGTATCCAGTACAAAAGTGCAGTTCATATGCTCTTGGAGGTAGGTAGCTGGAACGTGGGAAGAGATTTCTTCTTCGACAGTTTTTTTAATGATATCAGCCTTATTTTGACCCCACCCAAGTAGGACAATTCGCCTAGCACTCATCACTGTAGCGATACCCATTGTAATGGCTCTTCTGGGTACCTTGTCAATACCTAAAAACGCTGGTGCGGCATCAACCCGGGTAATATGATCCAAAGTGATTACCCTCGTGGCCGAATTATAATGCGAACCAGGTTCGTTAAAACCGACATGCCCCGTTCTTCCAATACCCAAGAGTTGAAAATCCAACCCCCCAGCTTCTTTTATTTTCTTTTCATAGCTCACACAATGCTCTAGGATTGCCTCTCCTTTAACCGTTCCGTCGGGAATATTCACGTTTTCAGGGGCAATATCAATATGGTTAAACAGATGCTCATGCATAAAGTAATGGTAGCTTTGCCTGTTTTCTTTTTCCATGGGCAGATATTCATCCAAGTTAAAGGTGGTAACGTTGGAAAAGCTTAATCCTTCTTCTTTATGCATTCGCACTAATTCCTCATATACACGAATAGGGGAGGAACCAGTGGCGAGACCGAGCACGCAAGGTTTGCCTTCCGACTGCTTTTGGCGAATTAAATCTGCAATCTCTTGAGCGACAATTGCAGAACCATCTCGAGCATTGTCAAAAATGATGTTGTGAATTTTCTCGAAACGGGTTTCTTCAAACTGTCCGACAGGTTTGTATGAAATGTCGATACTTTCCTTTTTTAATGTTGCTGTCTCCATGAAAGGTGAATTTTCAATACGTTGGCTTTGCTTTTTATTGATTTTAAAACTTTCTAAATCAAAACTTAATACGGCAAAAATAGGAAATAAATTTGATTTTTGCAGTTTTTTGCTTTTTTTAATGCTGTTTTTTGCATTTAATAACATTTTATTAACCTAATACGGGATAAAACAGCAAGTGTTAAAATTATATATCTTTGCGAAATAGATTTCAGAATATGCTTAAGGAAGAAAGACAACGCACAATTCTAAACGAAGTAGCATTGCACAACAAAGTGCTCTTGACTGATATTGCAGAGTTATTGGATGTTTCTATTGATACGGTCCGGCGCGATGTAAAGGAATTAGACGCTGATAGTAAACTCAGGAAAGTGCATGGTGGGGCCGTTGCTTTGGGTTTTACCAATACAACGGTAAGAAGTGCGAACATCTATGCTTTGGAAGAGAAAAAGAAAATAGCGGAAAAAGCAGTGGGTCTCCTGAAAGAAGGAGGGGTTGTTTTTATTGATGGGGGAACCACATGCGTAGAACTTGCCAGAAAGATTCCTGATAATATCAATTTGACTTGTTTTACCATGAGTTTGCCTGTAGCTTTGGAGCTTTTAGTCAAGCCGAATGTTAAGGTTATATTGATAGGAGGAGAAGTTTCAAGGGATTCACAGATATCTTTGGGAGCGAGCACTATAAACCAACTATCAGAAATCCATGTAGATTATGGTTTTATTGGCACAGGGTATGTAGATGCTAGTTACGGACTTACTGAATTTGATTGGGATATTGTGCAGGTTAAGAAAGCGGTGATAAAAGCTTCTAAAAGAACCATCTTGTTATCAATTTCCGAAAAATTGAACTCTCAACACCGTTATAAAACCTGTGATATCAACGCTATTGGCACTATGATAACTGAACTTGAACCTGACAATGAGCAATTAAACCTTTTTAGAAACCAAGAGATTCATCTTTTATAATGCAGACGAACTATACCAAGATTACGGAGAGCCCTTCAAATTATGATCATTTGGAGCAAATGGATACCCAAACCATTTTGGAGAGCATTAATGCTGAAGATCAAAAAGTTGCTCAAGCAGTAGCCACTGTTATCTCTCAAATTTCAAAGTTGGTGGACATGACTGCTGAACGTTTCGAAAAAGGGGGGAGGTTGTTTTATATTGGTGCAGGCACCAGTGGGCGATTAGGAATTTTGGATGCATCTGAAATTCCACCGACCTTTGGACTTCCTCATGATAGGGTAATTGGACTTATCGCAGGCGGTGATGGTGCTATTCGAAAAGCGGTAGAATTTGCCGAGGATGATGTCGATCAAGCATGGAAAGATTTATTAAAGCAAGATATTAATTCTAATGATGTGTTGGTCGGTATAGCCGCTTCCGGAACCACACCATACGTTTTGGGAGGTATCGCAGCTGCCAAGAAGCAAGGCATTTTGACCGCTGGAATCACAAATAATCCAGGATCTCCCTTAGCTACAGGGGCAGATATTCCTATTGAAATTAATGTTGGTCCCGAATTTTTGACCGGGAGTACTCGTATGAAAAGTGGAACCAGTCAGAAATTGGCACTTAATATGATAACCACTTCATTAATGATTAAGATTGGCCGGGTCAAGGGCAACAAGATGGTAAATATGCAACTGAGCAACAACAAATTGGTGGATCGAGGCACCCGATATTTGGTTGAGGAGTTAGGATTGGACTATGATAAAGCGGCGGCAGCTTTACAAAAATATGGCTCTGTAAAGAATGCAATCGAAGCTATGAAATGATTTATTGGTTCTTTGGAACCAATTTATAGATTCCTTTTCCCTCAATGCCCACATAGATATAGCCATCTGGTGCTTGGCGAACGTTTCTAACACGTCCCATACCATCTAATAACTTTTCACGATAGATGACCTTGTCATTTTCAATGACCAAACGTTCCAAGTATTGGAAAGCTAATGATCCAACCAACAAATTGCCTTTCCATTTAGAATACTTGTCCGATGTTACAAATGTCATTCCTGAGGGACCTATTGATGGTGTCCACTGATAAACAGGTTGTTCCATACCTGGCCTTGAAGTTTCGTCAGTAATTTTGGTTCCGCTATAATTAATGCCATACGTAATTACTGGCCATCCATAATTTTTACCCTTTTCAAGAACATTGATTTCATCACCACCGCGCGGACCATGCTCATGCTCCCAAAGTTTACCCGTTACAGGATGTATAGCTAACCCTTGTGGATTTCGATGGCCATAGCTGTAAATTGCTGTTTTAGCACCAGATTGGGATACAAAAGGGTTGTCTTTTGGAATTCGCCCATCATCGTGAAGTCTGTAAATTTTTCCTCCATCCCGCTTAATATCCTGTGGATTTACATCTCTATTACCTCGGTCACCAACTGAAAAATAAAGGTAGCCTTCATTATCAAATTCAAAACGGGAACCAAAGTGCTGACCTTTCGTAGTATTGGGAACAGCTTTGTACAGTACTTCTTTTTCAACTAGTTGATTATTTGATAGCTTGGCCCTGAGGAAGGTTGTATTCCCACCTTTTCCTGAACCATCGCTTGAAGAATATGATAAATACAACCAACCGTTATTTGCGTAATTGGGATGTAATTCTATGTCTAAAAGTCCACCTTGACCCCGGACATAGATATCAGGAAGATTACCAATTTCTACTGTGTTCCCATCTTTAAAAAGGAGCAATTTCCCTGATTTTTCTGTAATCAATAGCCCTCCATCGGGCAGAAATGCCATTCCCCAGGGGTTCTGAATATCAGAGATTATATTTTCGGCAGTGAAATCAAGGGTTTTCGGAAGATTTATGCTATTATCCTTTTTTTGAGCACAGGATGTAGTTAGCATTACAACGAAAAAATAAGGAAGCACAGCACTTTTTTTCATAATTTTACGTTGAAGTAATAGATTTTATAGATGAACTACGGCTTTTTAAAGTCGAAAGATAATTAGAATTATATAAGTTTAGATAATTACAATTAGAATATTAAGGTCCCAAATCTGATATTCTTCAAACAAGACTTAACCTATGCTCCCTCGAAAAACAAGGCATTTGCTATATGCCGTGTTATTGGTGCTGATATCAATTTGTTGTTCCACGGTACTAGCAAAAAATGAAACGAGCAAGATACTTGATTCGCTTGTATCTTTTGTTTCAGACTCTAAGGCGGTAAATGAAACCGAATTGTCCTCAAAAGCTTCTTTGGGCAATGCGGATTTTTCACCAACAGCTTCCAGTAGTATGTTCATGACCATCATCCAAGGTGCGGATGAGGAAGTGGTATGTCCAAATGATGGTAGTACCTTGGCGAAATTCTTCTTGTGTGGTACAAGTGATATTAGAACTCTTTCGCTGAGCCAGTCTGGAGGCAGCTATGAGTGGCAACGATTGGACACCAACTCTTGTGCTCCAACCGTAATCGAGGATTGTCCTACTATCAACGCTGCCTGTACATGGAATACTGTGGGAACAGGTTCTACTTATAGCTTGAGTTCTGCCGGTGAGTTTAGGGTAAGAGTGAATTCAGGTCAATATTTCTATTTTAAATCTACGCTTAACCCATTGGACCCTCAATTAATAATGGAGGATATCATTTGTGGTAATCCTGGTAGGGTAGAAGTAACCAATGTTCCGGCGGGATATGAGTATAGTTTGAACAACTCTACCGGCCCTTATCAAGATGATCCGTATTTTGATGTTACCACTCCTGGTAATTATATGGTTTGGGTGCGATTAAAGAATGTATCTGCAAGTGCCTGTTTATTCCCATCAAACACCGTTAATGTTCAGGATTTAGATATTACGGTTGACGTCACTGCTAATGATATTTTATGTAGTAGTGAGTTGGGAAGTATTGACGTAGCAGTTTCTGGAGTACCCGGTTTTTATACCTATCGTTTAATTAAAAATGGTGTCACTGTAGATACCTTTGGACCAAACGGTTCTGATACGTACACATTTGCCAATGTAAGTCCAGGAACATATAGTATTAGGGTTGAGACTAATGATTGTTCGGAGACCATTACCACGGATACCACAGGAAGTCTTATTGAAATTGGAAATGGCATCAGTCCATTGGATGTTTCGGCAACAGCTTCGGCCAGTTTTGGATGCGGGGCCACATCTGTTGATGTTGATTTAACAACCTCTGGAGGAACTGCGCCTTATCGTTTTAGTGTTGATGGAGGTCCTTTTAGTTCTACTTACACCGGCGCTACAACATTTACGGTAACAACAGCAGGTACTTATGCCATTTTGGTAGAAGATGCAAATGGATGCCAACGAAGCGCTTCTGTAAATGTTCCTGATATTCCACCACCAATTTTTAACATCACAGAAGAAGATGCAAATTGTGGAGGTGCTAACGATGGTAGAATAACTATTAATGTAACTAGCGGATTTGGTTACGAAATCGAATATAGTATTGACAATGGAGCAAACTATCAGATCAGTAACGTATTTTCAAACTTAGCTCCGGGGACATATGATATCGTATTAAGATACGAGCAAGATTCTTTTACCTGTACCACGACTCCTATTGTTGGTACCGTTGGGACCCCTTCCAACATAACAGCTACGGCAACTCCAGATACCGTGCCTACCTGTTTAGATGAAACAGGAGGGCAGATTACCATTTCGGGAGTTTCTGGGGGAACTGCACCTTACGAGTACAGTGTGGGCGCAGGATTTGGAACAAACCCTGTATTCTCAAATCTTGGTGTGGGTACATACACCCCTCTGATCAGAGATGCCAACGGATGTGTGCAACCTTTACCGGATGTTGTCTTTAATACATTGGATAAGCCGACAGATTTGGATTTCTCCATTTCAAGCTTAGATTGTATTACTACAACCGCAACAGTTGCACTAACAGTTACTGGAGGAACCGCACCCTACAATTATGAAATTATAGCTCCTGCGGGAAGTGCTATTAACAATGGAAATAACGATACATTCGCCGGGCTTGGATTAGGAACCTATACATTCAGAGTTACAGATAACGAAGGATGTTCTTATGATGAAAATTATGCTATTACCGATATAAGCTCAATTGGAGTTCAAGCACAACAAACCCGAGTTGTTACCTGTGTGGGTGGTTCGGATGGCGAAGGACGTTTTCTTGTTGATGGATTCAATTCAACATACAGCTACAGCATAGATGGCGGAACTGTGTTTACCGCACAGAATGCTGGTGTAATTCCAGTAGTAGGACTGGCAGCAGGAAGTTATGTAATTTCTGTAACCGATGAAGAAACCAATTGTACGGATACAGCAACCTTAGTTATTGAAGAGCCGTCAACAGCTTTTGCCATTTCCGGTTTAGATGTGACTGATATGAGCTGTCAAAATGGAAACATTGGTTCCGTACGCGTTAATACCGTTGGTGGATGGGGAGGTAATCGTTATACACTAACACAACCAGATAGTTCTACAAGAGGGCCTCAAAATGGAAGTGTGTTCGCTAACCTTTCTCAAGATGGCCTTTACCAGGTCAGTGTAACCGATGCAAATGGATGTACACTTACGGATACTTTTACCCTTACAGCATTACAAGCCCCAACATTAACGTTGGATACAGGTGCTTCTGATTTGTGTTATGATAATTTCAATGCTGCAACATTAGTTGTAAATGCCACTTTGGGAGCAGCTCCATATCAATACAGAATCAATGGAGGAGTTTTAGGAGGAAGCAATACTTTTTCAGGGCTTACCCCAGGTACCTATACCATAGAAGTTGTGGACGCCAATGATTGTCGTGATACCGTGACTCAAACTATTCAACCACAAGTTACAGCCACCGCCACAACCATTCAAGAATTGGATTGTGCTGGTCCTCCTGCACAAATACAAGTGAATATTAGTAATGGATATACCTCTGGTGGTGATTATGATATTTACGAAGTAAGTATAAACGGTGCTGCTTATACATCGGATAATAACAACATTACCGGGAATTCCTTTATCTACAATATACCGAACGATGGTTCAATTATAGCTGATACTACATACCAGTTTATGATTACGGACAGCGAAGGATGTACAACCGAATCAAACACTGTTACAATTACGCCACCAGAAACCATAGCAGGTTCTCTTGTGGGTACGGATACCCAGTGTGGAGATAATACTAGTGGTATTATAGAGTTGGTTCCTGATACGAATCAAGGAGTTCCTCCTTACGAATTTAGTAATGATAATGGAGCAACTTTCAGCACTCAAAATATCTTTTCCGGTTATGGACCTGGTACACATGGAGGGTTTATAATTCGAGATAGTAGAGGTTGTGTGAGTCCAGCTTACAACACTACCATTGCCGCAAGTGCGCCTTTGGATGCCACTGTTACGCCAACACCTGCAGTTTGTTCCGCAGGAAATGTTCTGGGGTCTATTTCTACCACTATCAATAACGGAGTGGCACCTTTTGATTATGTATTATTGGATGCTGCTGGAAACTTGGTCGCCCAATCAATTGGAACCGGAAGTACAACTGTGAACTTCCCAAATCTTGGCGTTGGAAATTATACCATAGTGACCACCGATGCACAAGGTTGTGAGGATAGAGATAATGTTATCCTAGACCAAAACGTATTGGATTTGATTCCGTTGGATACGCCACCTGCACTTTGTACCGATCCTTTTATTTCTTATCGGGTACAAGCAACTGGAGGTACCTCACCATATGAGTTCCGATTGGTCGGAGATCCTACTTTTGTTTTGGCCAATGTAAATGGTGTGGACATTCATGATTTTTCTGCCGTAGTTACTTTTGGCGTTACATATTTTGTTGAAGTAAGAGATGCATTGGGTTGTACTTATATTGAAGAAATTGACCCGATTGTGCCCCCAAGTCCGGTAACGGTAACGGCAACTTCAAATACTGCATCTTGTAATGTAGCAGGGAGCGGTGAAATAACTTATGATGTTTCTGGCTTACCGGCCAATCCCGCAAACTTTGAAGTTACTCTTGAAAATACGGATACAGGTGCTACCATATCAGGACCTACTTCATTTACAAATGAGCCACTTCCATTCAATGGTACATTTACAGGCTTGGCGCCAGGCAACTATCAAATTATTGTTACTGATACCGATACAGGATGTAGTGCGAGTACTTTAGTATTTATAGGTTTCAGTTCTCCGAGCATTGTTGTGGATAGCAACGTTGAAGCTACTTGTAATGCTGGAGCTTTCGTTACCGTTAGAGGTTTCGGTGGAACAGCTCCATTCGGATATGCCTATGTCCCTAACGGAGCAGCAGCGCCTACTGTTTTTGGCGCGGATACTACCTTTGAAATTCCAGGACCATACCCTGCAGATTATGACTTCTATGTGGAAGATGCAAATGGATGTACTGCCCTAACCACGGTTACAGTAACCCAGGAAGCTGGAATTCCAACACCTGCCATAGATGTTACAAATCAATGTACGGCCACAAGCGGTTACCAAATTGATGTAACAGCACCATTGTCCACAGGTTCAGGATTGCCGGAAGAAACCTTTATGTATGACATTGGAAGCGGTTTCCAGAGCAGTGCCAATTTCGTAGTTCCAAACCCAGGAAGTTATGTAATTACAATTCGAGATGGTAACGGATGTACGGATACCATAACGGCAGAGGTATTTGATTTCTTCGCGATTACGGCGGATGCCACATCCTTCCCAACTTGTAATGCGGGAGATGGTGTAATTACAGTGAACACGACCGGAGGTAGTGGTAATTTCGAATTCCAATTACGTGATGCCGGTACTTTGGCCAACATTGGTCCCGCGCAAAGCACGAATGTTTTCAACAGCGTTTTGCCAGGAGATTATAATATTTTGGTTACGGACTTAAGCTCCAACACAACACCTTTATGTTCCGATGAAACTATTGTTAACGTATCTACCGTTAATACCCCGATAATTACGGCTACACCGGTTACCGATATAACCTGTAATGGAGCAGGGGATGCTTCAATCTTTGTTGAGCTTCAACCAGGAAGTGATACGGATACCCCAATGAGCTATATTCTGTATGATGGAGCTGGTTCTACGGTACTTGTCGGACCACAAGCTTCACCATTGTTCGATAACCTAGGTCCAAACACATATCAAGTTGAGGTAGTTTCGGACAGAGGATGTACTGATCGCTCAACTGATGTAATCATAATTGAACCGGCAATACTGCTTGTTAATGCAGCAAACACCCAGTTTAGCTGTAATCCTTCAAGCAACCAATTCAGTACGGCAACAATTACAGTCTTCACGGATACTAATGGAGATGGTACTGGAGCAGCAACTGGAACTGGACCTTATACCTACAGTATGAATGATGGCACACCACAATTTGATGGAACCAACTTTCAGACTAGCAACGTTTTTGAGGTGATAGACAATGGTACTAACCAAAGTATTATTCTCACAGCAAGAGATCAAAATGGATGTGAGGAAACTACCACGGTCAACATAAACACTCCAACCGACATAACATTTAGTTACAATGTAGGAGAGATTACCTGTGATGCTTCAGGAACAGGAGTAAACCCCGGATTCATTGAAATTATTGTAAATGAAGGTCCCGGAAACTATGAAGTGGAAATATTACCATTAGGTTCTGAACCAGCACGAAATTCTTCCGGAACGGATCGAGTGACCTGGCCAATTTCAACACCGGGTGACTATATTTTTGCTGTTACTGATATAGGCAGTGGTGGGTGTTCTTACTTGACGGCTACTATCAATATGCCGGAATACAATAATATTGAAGCCGTAATCGCTGAGGTACGACCTGTTACCTGTTTTAATGGTAATGATGGAGAAATTAGTCTGGCCATTAACAATTATAGTGGTACTTATAACTATGAAGTTTTCTCAAGAGACAACTCAGGAGTTGAAACCACTACTGGAGTCACAGGAAGTTTTGATACCAATACCCCAATAAACAGTCCAGAAATTATTACAGGTGTTCCTGCTGGGAACCTTGTGGTACATATTGAAGCTCTCGCTTCCCCGTTCTGTGATGTAGTAAGTAATGTAGTTACAGTAAGATCACCCGATAGGGCACTTTCGGTAACTGCAGTGCAAACAACAGAAGTAACCTGTAATGTTCCCGGATTCGGTGAAATTACCGCTTCTGGAGATGGTGGTTGGGGTACCTATGAGTACCAGTTGATTGCGCCGGACGGTATCACTGTTTTGGTAGATTACCCCAATACCAATCCAATATTCCAAGACCTATCCACGGGAACATATACTATTAACATCAGGGATTTAATGGGTTGTGAGGAGACAACAAACATCAATTTGCCGCTACCTACACCAATTTCCGCAGATATTCAAGTGGTACAACCTTTGCGTTGTAACAATGACAACGACGGTATTATTGAAGCACATAACATCGCTGGAGGACAAGGTCCAGGCAACTATCTCTATCAATTAAACCGAATAACAGATGGCACCAACAGTGGTTTACAGACTACACCGACTTTTGCAAACCTGTCCGCTGGTGAATATACTATTACCATATTCGATGGATGGAACTGTAGTTTCACAACCATTCCAATAACTGTTCAAGATCCTGAAATTGTTATAGCAGAATTGAGGGAGTTACAACCTCCCGGTTGCGGGGATTTAGGAAGGATGGAACTTACGGTTACCAACCCAGAAGTGGGTGTGGATTATTTCTACCGCAGGTCAGGAACTGCAGACCCATTTACACCTTTCGGAGCTGGAATGTCAAGCGTAGAAATCGCAGCAGATATTACCATAGATCCAGGGCCGTTCCAGTATGATGTTCAAAATTCAAACGGATGTCCATTTGAACTATCCAACCAGATTTCTTTGGATCCGGCTGCTCCATTAGTAATTGCATTGGACTTGACCAACGCAACCATCAATTGTGCTGGAGAAGCAACAGGGATTATCCGATCAGAAGCGTTTGGTGGAATTGGAAGCTACGTGTACACACTTTTAAATTCAAATACACCTCCTAACCCTACCGCTTTGAATACCGTAAGGCCAGCTCAGTCTTCTGGGATATTCAGGAATCTTGACCCTGGAACATATTACGTTTATGCCCAAAGTGGAGGATGCGAAGCAATATCTGATCCAATAGTTATTGAGCCTAAACCACCATTGGTACTAGACTATTTGGAAGCAGTTCCTGTGGTTTGTGCAGGTGATGAAAATGGACAAATTATTATTGAGGCTAGTGGAGGTACTGGAGACATTCGATACTCCATTTCTGACAATTTGAGCGAATTCTTTGAAGGAAACGACCCTGTTAATCCAAATAGAAAGACATTCAATGATTTGGCTCCACGAACCTACGATATCATTATTCAAGATGATCTAGGGTGTACCATTACCAGAACAGTAGAAATTACACAACCAATGGAGTTGGTGGCAAGTGTGGTGACGACAACACCAGAGACTTGTTTGGGAGATGCTGATGGTACCCTCACATTGGGTATATCTGGAGGTACTGCACCATATTATACCAGTGTAAATTCTTCTGATGATGCAGATTTCGAGCAAAACAACAGCTTGTTTTTTGATAACCTGATGGGTGGAGAAACCTATGTGATTTTTATTCGTGATGAAAATGGCTGTCAAACAAATGTTACGGCTGAAATTGGAATAGGAATTGAGCTAATGGCAGAACCTATAGTTGAATATGGTTGTGAGGGAATTTTCCCGAACAGTACCGCTACCGTTTCCATTGCGGATACATCTTTAATTCCAAGTTTGTTGTTTTCTCTGGATGTTGACGACGTTCAATTGGCTACTGATCAACGGGTCTATGGAGATTTACCACCAGGAGAACATACCGTTTATATTTATCACCAAAATGGATGTGTCACTTTTGTAGAATTTGAAATAGATGCTTATGAGCCATTAACGCTGGAAGCTACCAAAACAGGTCCAAATGAAATTACGGCAATGGCTACAGGCGGATTTGGAGGCTATGAATATTTCTTCCAAGGAGAATCGTTTGGGGATGTAAATACTTTCAACGTCAACGTTGATTCCAATATCAACATAATGGTGAGAGATCAAAATGGTTGTGTGGCCAATTTGGTTATGCCATTCAACTTTGATGGAATGCCATATTTTCCACCATTTTTTACGCCAGATGGCGATAATATGAATGATTATTGGTATCCTGGAAACAGAGAATTCTTTCCGAACATAGATGTCATTATCTACGATCGTTATGGTCGTGTGGTGGCTAGACTGGACCAAGTGAAAAAATGGGATGGTTTGTATGAAGGCAACCCATTACCTACTGGAGATTATTGGTATGTTGTAAATGCAAACGATAGGGAAAAACAACAATACGTTGGGCATTTTACATTGTACCGATAGCACGAAGGTGTTTTTTGATTATATTTAGAGCATGGTAGAACGAAATCAAAATTGTTTTGATAAGATGCTTCTAAACTTAACCAAATGAATAAAAATGTAACTGCCCAAATCCCTTCTTTTCTTACAACTGAACCTGCTGACCTTGATTATTCCATTTTTCAATTAAACCTCTATTTAAATGGATACGGTAATGCTTTCAAACCTTATAAGATTGACTATCATTTGTTGCTCATGAGCTACCATTTATGGGAGGGTAAGGACTTGGAAGAATTCTGCCAAAAGCAAACAATTGGTTATTTTCTCATGAATCCTATAAATGATTCGGCTGAGGCCCGCGAGGCTTTTTACTTGGATGTACGGGAATTTTTGTTAGGGATTTAGGACTCCACTATTTCTAGTTTTTATCTTGTACATCTTATAATTGTATATTTGCTATAAACGATTGATCAGATGAGGATAAGAACTCAGACCTTAAGTAAATATATCACAGAGACTGATCATAAGATGGCTGTGATCTCAAATGCCCTTGCACATCCCTTAAGAGTTGCACTTGTAAGATACCTCAGCACGAAGAACTATGGCAGGGGAGTGGATAATATTACCTGCAACAAAGATTTAGTTCAAATGTTCGATTATTCTCAATCTACCGTATCTCAACACGTCAAGATTTTAAAAGAATCAGGTTTGTTCATTACCGAGAGCAAGGAAAAGTTCACTTTTTACTACCTAAACAAGGAGCTTCTGGAAGAGTATAGAAGTTTCTTGGATCTGTAATACCTCATTATTCTGTCAAGATATTGTTAAATATAAAAGAGGATATAGTTTTTTATTTAAATTCGTTTATCGTTAATAAGCGATTTAAAACTATATCCTATGACCAAAAATTTACTTTACTCTTTTGTATTGGTATGCAATCTTGGCATATCTCAGACCATTCATCAGTTAGAACCTGCTAAGGATCACTATCGAACGTTGGAGGCTTTAAGTGCTTCACCAAGGGCCCAAAGTGCCGATTTAGATAAAATTAGTTACCCTCCATCGGAGTATAGGAGTGGAACCTTGATATATACCATGGTTACCCCACATTATTTAACTGCAAAACAGGTGGACCAACTGAAGAATTCTATTCAGTTTCCAGCAAATAGCTCAATTCAAACCAGGGCCGAACTTGATTTTTTATTGGAATGGCAGAAAAATAGAACCGCAGCACAAGAACATCGTTCCAGCAATATACTGGCACCAATAGGTTATTGGCCACATGTTGATATTTTGGAAGACCATCAGCGCTATGATGAAAATTTGGGACACTTATTTTATATCGGTAGAGCTGTATTAGGAGCAAATTGTGATGCCTCGACGTATCCGGCCACAGCTAAACTCCTTAGAGGAATTACCAAGGATATGAGAATCATGGAATTTACCGTCAAATATCACTTGCTACGCGCTCGTCCATATCATCTTGAACCAAAATTGAACCCACTTGCACGTATTTCTTCACCCTCTTTTGCAAGTGGCCATACGCTATGGGCCTACATACACGCCTTTGTTTGGAGTGAGCTTGTACCTGAAAAAAGACAACAATTTTTAGCCAAGGCCTATGAGGTTGGGGAATCTCGTGAAATCATGGGAATACATTACCCGAGTGATGAAGAAGCTGCAAGGATTTTGGCACATGGAATGCTTTCGTCTATGTGGGATAATCCCAAGTTTAAAAAGGAATATCTTGCGGCAAAAGCAGAATGGAAATGAAATTGAGCAATACATTTTTCATAAAAGCGACTCTCTTGTTTATCGGATTGGTTGTTAGTTGCGCGGATTCCAAAACGGATGAACCAAATAAAGAAAAAATCGACAACGACATTTTCGTTGAAGTCACCGAGGGACGAATTGCATTGGATGGAGGTGTATCAAGAGGTGTTGCTTGGGGAGATTATGATGCGGACGGAGACCCGGACCTCTATGTTGCCAATTCAAGTGGACAGTGGAATGCCATATACAGGAATAACGGAGATGGAACTTTCAAAAAAATGACTGAAGGTGGAGGTGATATAGGAGCAATTTCAGAGACTGTGAAACACGGAGGAAACTCGGAAGGGGTAAATTGGGTTGATTATGACAATGACGGTGATTTGGACTTGTATGTTGTGAGTAGAGGAGAGGAAGGGAATTTTCTGTTCGAAAATTTGGATAATTCGAGTTTCAAAAGAATAACGGATAGCCCTTTAACAGCTGAAGGAATTAGCGCTTCGATGGCCTGCTGGGCTGACATTGAAGGGGATGGAGACCTTGATGTTGTTGTAGTGGCTAGCGGGAGCGGTTCCAATCTGGCATTTAAAAATCTGGGAAATGGGAAGTTTGAAAAACTTGACGGTCATATACTTTCCAGTGGAAATGGCAGAGGACGGGCCTGCGCCTGTGGAGATTCCAATAATGATGGATTACCTGAATTTTATATTGCCAACGCAAGGACAGGGAATGAATATTATGCAAACCTTGGTGATTGGAATTTTGAATCGGTAAATGAGGGGCATATGGTTGAAGACATTGGATATTCCTATGGGGTGTCTTGGGCCGACTATGATGGAGATGGAGACCTTGACCTTTTTCTTGCCAATTTTGATAAACGCAATTTTCTCTATCAGAACGATGGTCAAGGAGTTTTTACGACCTTGACCAAAAGCATTCTAACCACGGAAACAGGAGGGGCTTCCAAAGGACATTCCTGGGGAGATTATGATAATGATGGTGATTTGGACCTTTTCATTGCAAACGGTACTTATCGACCTAAAATGAACAACTTCCTATACCTTAATCAAGGGAAAGGCGATTTCGTTAAGGATTATTCGGAGATTATCGTAAAGCATGCGGATACTTCCGCTGGAATGGCACATGCAGACTTCGATAGAGATGGAGATTTGGATATTTTCGTGGCCAATTGGGGTAGCTCTGACCAAATAAACCGATTCTATAAAAATACAACCAGTGGAAAGCATTGGATGTCTTTGCGATTGACGGGAAAAGACGCCAACAAATATGGTATTGGTTCACGTGTGACCCTTTTTTATGATATGCATTCCCAAACCCGATGGATGTATCCGGTAACAGGTTATGGTAGTCAAGATGACTATGAGCTGCACTTTGGATTTGGAGCGGTTTCCAAAATAGACTCGTTACAGCTTGTTTGGCCAAATGGTCAAACAGATGTGCATAAATCCATTGAAATAAACAAACACTATTTGGCTGTTGAAGGTGGGAATTTGGAGGTCATCAATTAACCGTTCTAAGACTAAGAATATTTAATCTGGAAGTTTTCTTCTTTTTTGGACAATTTCTCTGATAGACATAACAAGTCGCTCAATATCCGAGAGTGTGGTTGCCTTGCTCATAAAGACCAAACGCAAATACCTGGTTTCATTAAATAGGGTTGAGGTCAAATAAAAGTCTTTATTTTTTAATAGCTGTTTTCGAATCTCGATTTGAAGTTGGTCGTCTCCTTCGTGTTTAAAACATAAGATATTGCTTTGAGGTGCAACAGGACAATCAAAATCGGGAAGCTTTTGCAAATAGGTATAAGCTTTAAAGGCGAGTTGGTACCTGCTATCAATATATTCTACAAGGCCTTGTTCACCAATTGTTCCGAGCACAAAGAATAGTTTTTCGCCAAGCCCGGATTTTGTCGTTTCCAAAGTCCATTGCAACGAATCATAACCCAGCTGGTCTTTTTCATGGAATAAATAGCTGGCGTTATCGCCAACATGGATTCCCTTGACTAGGTCTTCATGTTTTTTTACAAGCAAAGCCGCACATAGGGATGGAGTTTGTAATAGTTTATGTGCATCCCATGTTAATGAATCTGCACGGATAACGCCTTTGAGCAGATGGCGATATTTTTCGGAAAGAAGAACACTGGCTCCATGAGCTCCATCAACATGCATCCAAAGCCTGTTTTCTGAACAAAAATCCGCAATTTCATCCAAGGGGTCATAAATACCTACAGAAGTACTACAGGCATTAGCGACCAAAGCTATAGGCTGCTTGCCTTCAGATTTAACTTTACTTAGGGTATTTATTAGTCTATCAGGAATAATTGCACCAGTTTGGTCAACATCCACAAAAAATATGGATGATTTCCCAAACCCAATTACACCAGCTGCCTTGGTCAAGGAATAATGACATTCAGATGGAAGAAGTAGTGCCAAATCGGAACTATGACCGACTTCCCAAATGGCGGGAACAACCTTGCTTCTGGCAATAACCAAGGCGGTGAGATTAGCAATGGAACCTCCATTCACAAAGACACCCCCGCCATGCACTAGATTTTGTGATGTATTTGGTTTTTTATCAGGAATAGTTTTCCATCCCACATGCTCAAGCATCCAGTTTATCATAAAATGTTCAACAGAAGCCGAAGCCGGTCCCATTTCATATACGGAAGGCACATTATTGGTAAAAGCATTTATCAATGCCGCGAAAGAAGCAGCATAATGAGGTGGAGCACATTGATGTCCCAAGTAACCCGGATGGTGTAAGCGAGTATGAAGGTTTAAGTAGTCATTGACGAACTTCTCAAGTGTTGCACCCTGCAGTTCCCCTTTGCTAGTAATCTTTTTTAGATTTAAAATCTTGATTACTTTATGTAGCGGTTCTTGATTGATGACATTCACCCTACCTTTATTTGAAGCTTTGATAAAGGTCTCAAGGGCGGAAGCAATTTCAGAAATAGTGTTTATATAATCCATTAATATTGTATATCGTTAATATACGATTTAATATAAAACTATAAAACTACAACTGCAAGTCCCACGAGATACTTTTTGTGTCCATTATACTATTTTTTTTAAAGAGTATTAGTTTATATTTGCAATCCATTTTCGGGATGTGGCGCAGCCCGGTTAGCGCACACGCCTGGGGGGCGTGGGGTCGCAGGTTCAAATCCTGTCATCCCGACAAAGATTTTAAATGGGTATCAAAGCACTGTCGATTAACAAGTTGGCGGTGCTTTTTGTTTATAGTGGATTCGACTAATATTATCTGAAATAGGTTTAGTACACTATGTTTGAGTATTTGTTTACTACTAGACAGCTGGTTATTATGTCTCGCTAGCTTTTATTCCAAATTTTGAATTAACACAGTGGCTTCCAAAAAGTTCTTTCTGGTTCTATAATTTTTGTTTGAAGTAAAATCCACGTGGATGATTTCTCCAAACCCGGAATGTTTCTCTATAGAATGAATAGTTTTTAGAATAGAAGCAAAACTGCCTCTGAGCACAAAATTATAGGTGATAAAAGTAGTTTCGTTAACCACCGCAATATGGGAAGGATTATAATCTATAAGTGCTAGGTTGTTTTTTGAAACCTCCTGATTTATTATACGCAACAGATTATTTTCCATTGAGGTATTGTTGAGGTTTAAAACTTGAAGGATGGAATCTAAATATATTTCCTTTTTAGATAGTAGAAGCAGTTGTTGGGGAATATTCTTATATAGATTTTCCTCATTTTTCATAATGCGATACTCACTTTCCAATGCCAAGGTATTTGATATAGCTATTTTATAGCATAACCATAGTGATATCAATATCAATAAACCTAAAATTATATTCTTTTTCCTAAAACCCGATAGCATTAATTTGGATTTTAAAGTTAGAACTGCTCTTGTTTTTATAGTCGAAATCTTTGGTCTCAACCGATTTGACCCATTTCAACGCCTCGAGTCGAGTAATCCACGATGAAAAATTTTCATTGTCCATACTGGTACCCATTACCAAGATTTCTTGTTCTTGTAATTCAATGGGTTTGGACTCCTGGATAGGTTTTGATAGTGGTTGATATAGCAGTTTTGTCAACAAAATACTTGATGGTACAGTAGCTCCTATTTCATCCAGATAAAAGGATGCTTTAGAATTTGAAACGGACAACACCGCATCTACCTTTTTTTCTTTATCCTCAACCTTTTGTTGCATCGCGATCAAGCTTTTTTTGTTCGTGTTACTAAAAGACAAATTGTCCTTTAAGGATTGAACTTTATTAAAGTAAAAATTGAAAAATAAAAAGTTTACTAGCAATAGAATCAACATAAAAGCCAATGAAGAGCGCAAAAGCAGATAAAAAGCTCTTTTATTTTCAAATTCTCTTTGAAGATTGTTTAGTTCAGCATTGTAATTGGAATTGTAATCGACGTTGTTGAACAAAAAGTTCAAAATTCCAGAAAAGGCTAATAAGCCGGAACTTTCAATAGGCAGGCCATTGATATTGTACGTAGCGGAAGGGTTCTTTTTGGCTTTTATAATTTTAATTCCATTAGTTGGATTATGGTCAAGTCTTATTTCTTCGGAGTTAGTGAAAACCACATCCTGATTGATATATTCTATGATGGTGTTTAGTGAACATGGGCCTAATGAAAAACCAACAACGTTGAATTTTAGATCTTTCAATTTGTTTATATATGAAAGAATTGCGTCCTTTTTTGCAACGCTTATTACCGATTGTTTCTTAAGTTCTGAAATTTGAAAGTAGAAACTCTCTAAATCCAAACCAGGAAACGTATGCTCAACAACTGCTCTACCCTTATAAGTTGATTGAAGCTCCAAAACCTTTGTAATAACCCCTTCTGCATTGTACACTAAATATATTGGGGTTGTGTTTTCAGCAAATTTTGAAATATAATCAAGGTTGGTGACCCTTTCTTTATGGGTGATGGTGAGTTGGCCTTTCTTCCGTTTTACTTCCAATAAATGAAACGATATGGTCTCATCTATCTGATAGACCTCCAATGCATAAAAGGTTCTTCCTTTGGAGAAATATGTTTTTAGAAGGTCTAACACTAATATATAACCGTTGGTTTAATCAGAATTGTCAATTTTTGTTTGGAATCTTCTCTTCTTCTTTTGCTAAAAAGCCATTTGATTACCGGTATTCTTGCCAAAAAAGGAACTCCACTACCGCTATCATTTTTTACTTTTTCTTCAAGCCCTCCCAATATGGCCAAATCTTGGTTTTGCATTCTAATAATAGAACTAAATTCCCGGGAAGTTAATCCCGGTGGAGCATCCTCGTCAATACGTTCAGAGCTAAAATCGGATTGGATGACATTGATGTCCAAAGTAACCTGCCCATTGCCTGAAACCAAAGGTTTTATACTTACCGCCAATTCAGCATCTATGGGTTGAAAGTTCCGTATTTCCGATGCTGTTGGAATCTGCGACCCAAAAAAGTTCTGACTCGTGACTACATAATAGGTAGTTTCTCCGATAGAAAGATTGGCACGATGACCGTTTAAAGTAGAGAGTTTGGGGGTAGATTTTATTTTTATGTTTCCATTAGCTTCCATGGCCTTGATGGTGGCAAAAAACTCAGGAACCACACGCCCAATGTTAAAGGATCCGAAACCATCAAAGCCGCCAATAATTTTGTTGACTGTTTTTGCCCCAAGGGTCAAATCGGTTTCAGGGAAAATCCCTCCTCGAGTTGCTACGGGCTCATCTCCAATTCCCCAACTGATTCCGGTCTCAATTGTTGCAGACTTTCTTACCTCAATGAGCATAACTTCAATCAGCACCACCGGAACCGGTCTATCAATCTGTCGTATAAATTTTTTGAACCGGTTAATACTCGCTGCAGGTCCACTGACCAAAAAGCTATTGAGTTCATAGTCAATTTTGATATCTAAATCTGCAACTACATCATCGGGTAGAATACTGACAATTGCTTCAGCATTTGAAGAATAATCACCAAATTGATTGTTTTGAGTATTTATACGTCTAGTGTTATTCGTGTTTTGCCGTAAATTTCCTTGGTTATTTCCAAATCCGTTGACTCCACCGTTTTGAAATCCTCCTCCCACATAATTGACCCCGCTGTTTACGGTTCTCCCGGCTGACCTTCCGTAACCAGTTGATTGCATGGGGTCACCCAACAGCTCCACTGAACGATGCATCATTTGCACTACTTCTAATTTTCGCACGCTCAGTTGATCTGCGGTACCAAAAAAATATCGATCATTTTCCTTTTTAAAGGTAAAATTGGTGTTGTTTTGGGTAGGAGAGGGGGTTACATTGGCCCTACCTTGGTTTTGGTTGCGATTTCTATCTTGAGATTGGGTATTTTGTGATCCATTTGTGGAATTGATACCGGATGGTTGAACTGCTTCGCTTTCAAATATTTTTGTCAAGAGCTCATCATAATAAATCTGTTTCGCTTTAAAAGTAACATTGCCTGCCTGCGTTAATGGAGTTGCCATATAAATGTCCAAATCTAAGTCCAAGCTGATTTCTTGTACAATGTCAGCGATGGGGACGTCAGTGAAGTCAACATTCAATATTCGGTTTATGGTGTCCAATACCTGATAGTAAAAATCTTCACCCGAAGCACGACCACGAGAGCGTCCTTGTTTTGGTGAATTGTTTACGTCTGCCTGATCAAAAAGATAAAACCCGTCGCGAGACTTGGAGTAGATAAGATTGTTAGCTTCGGCTATATTTTTCATGGCAAGGTCCATCGGAACATCTTTAATGTAAATGGATAAAGGAATGTTCTCCATTCCTTTGGAATACAACAGATTTTGTCCAGATTCATCTATGATTTTCCGGAAAGCCTTTCCCAATGAGTCACCTTTTAAATCCATTGAGATAAGGTTGTTCAGAGCATCAAAATTTACAAGCGCTTCCTTCTCTGGAATAATCTCGGGAGGAGGACTGTATTTTAAAATGGAGAGAATATTACCAGTGAAATTTATATCCAAGCCATATTGCTTGCACAAGAAGACTAGTAAATCCGCTACCGTTACATTTGAGAAATTATTAACGACGTTTATACCGTGCAGACTGGGGTCAATGTTGATATTAATTTTATGAACCTGCGAAACAGCCAAAAGAAAATTTGATAAGGATACACTGTTTACATTGATATCGAGCTTTAAGTTCTCAGAAAGCCCTGGATTATCAACCGCCAGTGCTTCCAAATTGTTTTGAATACTTTGTATACGCAATTCCTCTTGCTGTGAGAAAACAGAAATTGACAAGAACAAAAAAATCAATAGGAGGTTCTTCTTCATTCGATCAGTTGGTTAATAAGGGATAAATTTCCTCTATCGAGGTAGTGCCATTTTCCATTAAGGAAAGCGCATTGTCTTTTAAGGTCATTATTTGTCGTTCTTGTAAATATTCTTGTATGTCCAACACATTGTTCTTTATATGTGGAATCAGTGTTTTGTTTATGGGAATAATCTCATAAATTGCTTTTCTTCCATTGTAGCCAGTATGGTGACATTCTTGGCATCCAACAGGTGAAAAATGAAATTTTAAGTCTTTTGGCGGATTAAAACCTTCAGGAAATAACTCTTTCTGAATTACATCTTGTCTTTTGCACTTAGGACATAGTTTTCTAACCAGCCGCTGTGCAACACTTATATTTAAGGTATTTGCAATTAGAAAAGGAGGGACACCCATGTCAATCAATCTTGAAATTGTGGCCCATGCAGAATTGGTGTGTATTGTGGAAAGTACTAAATGGCCCGTTAAGGCCGCTCTAATAGCCATGTTGGCAGTTTTCACATCCCGAATCTCACCGACCATGATAATATCTGGGTCTTGACGTAAAAATGTGCGAAGTGAACTGGCAAAGTCCAAGCCAATACTTTCTTTCAATTGCACCTGGTTGACTCCTTCTAGCGTATATTCAATCGGATCTTCAATGGTTAGGATATTGGTCTTGGCATCATTTAACAATTTTAAAGTGGCATAGAGAGTTGTGGTCTTACCTGAACCTGTTGGCCCCGATATTAAGACAATTCCGTTGGGATTTTTGATACCTTCCTTATAGCGACGAAGTTCATGAGCGTTAAACCCCAGATCTTCTAAACTTACCGATTGGGTGTCCTTGTTTAAAATTCGTAAAACAATTTTTTCGCCGAAAAGTGTTGGGAGGGACGATACTCTGATATCGAATTCTTGGTTGTTATATTTTACTGTGATTCTTCCATCCTGAGGCAATCTTTTTTCCGCAATGTCTAAATCGGCCCTGATTTTGATTTTATTTACAATGGTTGGATATTCATGAATTGGCACATTGAATTGTTCCACCAATTTTCCATCCAAACGAAAACGAACCCGGCATTGGGTCTCGTAAGGTTCAAAATGGATATCACTACTTCCAATGGCCTTGGCATTGATCAATATTTTCTCCAAAAAATCGGGAGTGTAGTGAAGTTCGCTATTTTGATTGACCTTAGCCTGTCGATAGTTTGCAGTCAAAAAATCTTGAAGCAATGGGGTCTCAAGAACTTCTAGCTTAAGGGGAACATCCAAAACAATACGTAATTCGGATAGAAGATCTTCTTGGGAAGAAGAATCTGTATAAAAGGTTAGGACATCATCCAATTTAGTTTTTGGCACAATTCTATAATGGAATGCTTGCTCAGCAGAAATCAACTGCACAAGTTCAGGTGCTAATCGTAATTTCTTTTCCTTAATATCCATAGAGCGTTGGAGATAGAAAGATGAAGCTATATGCGAATATAAAAATGAGAAATAAACTCATTAACCCAGCTAAAGGAACTGTTTGCAGGTGTAACTTTTTTTTAAAAACAAAAAACAACAGTAGTGCAAATAAAATGGCATTTGTAAAGAGGATAACAAATGTTATTGTTGGAAAACCAATTGCAAAGCCATAAAAAAACAAAATATCACCCAACCCTAAACTATGATTTAAAAACCTCTTTTTAAATATGATGCGAGTTGTCAAATACAGCACCCCTAAAATCAACGTGACAAATAACACATTCAAAGCGATATAATTTAAAAAGGCCAAAGGTTCTGCAGTGTTTAAAAAATGAACAAGTCCCAGTAAGATTGAGGCCAACGGAAACAGAAACCAATAAACTTGTCGTTCCTTAAAATCCTGAATTGTAATGTAGCCTAAGCAAATCATGGTCAAAACTGTTAGTGCAGTAATCAATCTTTAATAATTTGTTTGGGGTTGCCATTTTCATCCACTTCCCAAACATTGAACACCCCGTCTCCATCAAAATCGGTGATGGCTTCTGCTCGTGCTTTGAAGGTGGCATTATCGGCACTCAGAATTTCATATACATAATTGGCAGTTCCATTTTCTTTAACAGTTCTGGGCGGTTCAAAATCCAACTCTCCTATGACATTGGAATACTTACTGTGCATATACCTATAGGTGGTCTGCGCATTGTAAATAGCCTTTAATTGAACCTGTGCTTCCACACTTTTGGCCTTCGAGATTAAAGGCATTAAGTTAGGAAGAGCAAGCAATAATAGGATGCCTATGATGGCCAGCACAATCAAGGTTTCTTGCAAATTGATAGCTAGGATTTTTACTTGCAATATGTGAGGGGAAGAGGTTTTTTTCATGAGACCGGTATTGGGATAAGGTGCTTAAGCCTTAAAAAAAGTATTTATTCGAATCCTACTCGAAATGTAATTTTTTTCTGCTAATTATCTATGGAATATTCTATAAATATTTTCAGATTAACAATTCAAAAAGTTATCAACAAGGTGTTTTAGATATTAAAGTTTTAGTATTCAATATGTTATATAGATTAATCCGAATTAGTTGTTTTCAAAATTATATTTTATTCACAAAATGATTAGAAAAAGTTTAAAATTAAAAAGTAAATTTCTTACAGAAATTGAAATTTTCACCTAATCATAGTTTCAACACAATGTCAACAACCTCGATCAAAAAATCCACTCGGCCATCTATTTTCTATAAAGCTTCAATCCAAAACTTTCTTAACAATTGGTGTCTCGGATTAGGACCGGGATAATCGCAGTACTAGTTTATCACTTTGTCAGTGTAAAAAGAAGCCGTTACCTATGAAATTTGAGTCAATTTATAAATCGACCAAAAAAAAGATTGCCTTTTTTCAAGTTGCCTACAAAATCTTGTAAAATTACTTACAGCAAAGATATTAGCATGACCTCAACCAAATTCAATAATCCCTCAGACACCTCATTTTTTAAAAAACCGGAACTATTTAAAATAACTAAAATGGGAAATGTGGCTTCGTTCGTCATTATATGGACTATGTTTTTTGTTGTCAATTTTTCAAATGCGCAAGAAATTCATACCCAGGCCAACGCAGCAAGCATAGACAATGAAAGCAATAGCATCACAGGTTGGGGAGGAAATTTATTGACTACATCTGAATCAAATGATTTTTATTCCGGTAGCCATAGTATAAAATTTGAGGCACCCACTAATGGCTGGTATCGCGGTGAATACATTTTTTCAACCACACCCGGAGAGCAATATGAAATATCGATTTATGCTAAAAGCTCAAGTTCCACGGGTCCTGGCTTTTATTGGGATGGATTCAACGAGACTAGTTCTATTAGTATTGGAACAAATTGGACTGAATACACCACAATTCGAACAGCAAGCGGAACAAGTGGAACAATTTGGGTCTATACTGGTGTCCCTGCGGTAACCGGAAACTCAGTACTAATAGATCACGTTTCAATAACACCTCTGAACAACTTAGCACTTAACAAGCCTACCATGCAGTCCAGTGTTTATGGTGGCCTTACTAGTGATTTAGCTGTTGATGGGAATACCAACGGAGACTTTCATACCCATACTCAAGAAGATTTAAATCCATTTTGGCGTGTGGATCTCCAAAACCCTTACAATATTGGAGACGTTAGGATTTTCAACAGAAGTAGTTCCAGCCAATCTGTTTTAGATAGGCTGGTAGGCTTTAAACTCTACATTGGAAATACTGATAGCACCAATCCCAATGATTATATGGAAATCATGACCCTTGATGGTTCGTTAGAACAATCTTCCGGAAATACTGGGACTACCGGAAGATATGTTATGATTTATGGGGCAGGTTTAAATGAATTTCTCTCACTTGCGGAAGTCCAGGTATATGAGAGTGGTGGTCCAGATACTCAATCTCCTATCTCCCCAAACCTTTCAAGTACAGGCCAGACCGATACCACTGCCGATCTTTCCTGGAGCAGTGCAACGGACAATATTGGCGTAACGGGCTATAAGATTTTCAAGGATGGAATCGTTGAAACCACCTTAGCCAATGTAAGCACGTATCAAGTGATCGGACTTACCGCGAGCACTGCATATAGTTTTACTGTATCAGCATTAGATGCGGCCGGAAACGAGAGCCCTGTCAGCAATGCGGTTTCCATTACCACAGATGCAAGTTCAGGTGGAGGTGGAGGTGGTTCCTCGGTGTGGACAGAGGCCAACTCCGTGGCCAGTTATAGTGGAGATGTTGCAGTTGGTACAGCAAGCGTCCCGACCGGATACAAAATGGCCATCGATGGCAAACTTATCACGGAAGAGGTCAAGGTACAGCTCAGTGGCAACTGGCCGGATTATGTCTTTAAGGAAGACTATGCCCTGCCCACTTTAGAAGAAATCCAAAAATACATTAAGGAAAAAGGGCATTTGCCCAATATCCCATCTACCGAAGAGGTAAAAGACCATGGAATGGAACTTGGGGAGATGAATAGGCTACTCTTGGAGAAGATTGAGGAGTTGACACTGTACATCTTACAACTTAAAGAAGAAATCAATTTGCTAAAGAATAAATAATTATGAGAAAAAATCTATCACTTCCCACCCTTATCATATTGGTTTTTTGGGCAGGCAATAGTATAGCCCAATGCCCTGATCAATTAACAAACCAAAGTACCTCAATCACCCTGTCACCTGGCTATCCACGGTCTGGCACCAATGCAACGGGCGTACAAATTGGGGCTTCATGCGGGCTTAACATAGTTGGCGACTTAGGTGCAACATGGGCGAGGTATGAAATTCCCATAAATGTTGCTGATAATGGACTTGTTTCAGGAGATCAAATTGAAATTTCGATGGATGTCACCAATGCTACCGCAAATTTTATCTATGATGTGAGAAACGGTAGTACTACTTTGGACTCGTCCGCTTTGCCCGTATTGGGTAGAATAATAACAGTGCCCTCGGGCGCCACTACCTTGCTCATTCGGTTGTTCACCAATAATAACCAAAGTGATGTCAGTGGTTCGTTCGATATTAGTAACCTAAACGTCGCTAAAGTGGGAGCAGGAAACAATGACACCCAAGCCCCAACAACCCCCAACCTAACTGCCACAGGGCAAACCGATACCACCATTGACCTTTCCTGGAGCGGAGCTACTGATAATGTTGGGGTTACCAATTACAAAGTATACAAGGACAATGCATTGGAGGCTACAGTCGGGAATATTACAACCTATCAAATGACCGGACTTACTTCAGGAACAAGCTATGCTTTTGCGGTCAGGGCCTTGGATGCAGCGGGTAATCAAAGTACGGCAAGTAATATCACGGCAAGTACCATGAATTCTTCCGACACCCAAGCTCCTAGTGCTCCAACCCTTTCAAATTCTGGTAATTCTGATGCAACAGTTGACCTCTCTTGGAGCGGTGCTGCTGATAATGTTGGTGTCACAGGATATAAGATTTTCAAGGATGGAACACTGGAAGCCACTCTGGGCAACGTTAGCACCTATACAGCAATAGGGCTTACTGCAAACACTGCCTACAGCTTTACAGCAACGGCTCTGGATGCTACTGGGAACGAAAGTCTGGCAAGTAATAGTGTTTCAGTGACCACGAATGCAAGTCCAGGAGGGGGAAGCTCCGGAGATTCTGTTTGGTCGGAATCAAATTCAGTTGCCAGTTATACGGGTGATGTGGCCATAGGGACAAGTTCAGTTCCCTCCGGGTATAAATTGGCGGTTGATGGAAACATCCGTACCCGCAAAATTCGAGTGGACCAAGATACTTGGCCAGATTATGTGTTCAAGAAAGGGTATGAACTGCCCAGTCTTGAGGAAATCCACAAACATATCAAAGAAAAAGGGCATCTGCCCAATATCCCATCCGCTACAGAAGTAAAAGCCAATGGGATTGAGCTTGGTGAGATGAATAAACTGCTTTTGGAAAAGATAGAACAGATAATGCTACATATGATTGAACAAAAGAACCAAATAGAAAATCTGCAAAAACAAATAATTGCAATACAAAAAATTAGAAATAACTGAAATTCTTAAACATGAAAACGATCTTTTCAATTGGCTTTGCATTGATTCTGATTTGTGCAAGCACCTCCATCAGTGCACAAGACTTACAAACTCATGGCAATGCGGTAAGTGTTGGGAATGAAGGGAATTCGACCTCAGGCTGGTCTGGAAACGCAGTCTTGACAGCAGATACCTCTGACCCGCATCATGGGGCTTATGCTATGAAAGTAGTATCTACAGGTACTGGCAGTACCAGCAGGAGAGCAGAGTATACGTACACCGCCTCTATAGGTGAAACCTATGACATTAGTATCTGGGCCAAAACGGGTGTGCAGACTTCTGACCCGGCTTTCGCCTCTTGGACTGGGGTTACTGGTTTTACCAATCCTACGTTAATATCTACCAATGGAGCATGGGCTGAATATACATTTACAGTTACAGCTACTTCGACTTCTCCTTTGATTCTTATCTATACGGGCTCCAGCGGAGGAGGTTCCGTAGGCGACGAGCTGTATATCGATAGAGTATCCATAACATCACAAGGTTCTGCGGATACCCAGTCCCCATCAACACCGACCAACCTATCAAGTTCTGGAAACTCAGATATGACGGTGGACCTTTCTTGGAATGCCGCTACGGATAATGTTGGGGTAACGGGATACAATGTGTATCAAGATGGTACCTCAGTTGCTACAAATATAAGTTCAACCTCCCATCAAGTTACCGGACTTACGGCAAGCACAACCTACAATTTTACCGTTACAGCTCTTGATGCTGCGGGCAACCAGAGTATTGCAAGTAATGCTGTGTCTGTAACTACGGATGCAAGCTCTGGTGGAGGCTCGGGAAGTTCCGTATGGTCGGAATCAAATTCCGTGGCCAGTTATACTGGCGATGTGGCCATAGGAACCAGTTCAGTTCCCACAGGCTATAAAATGGCCATTGATGGTAAGCTCATAACAGAGGAAGTTAAGGTACAGCTTAGTGGCAATTGGCCCGATTATGTCTTCGAGGAGGGGTACGATTTGCCCACATTAGAGGAAATCCAGAAACATATCAAAGAAAAAGGGCACCTGCCCAATATTCCATCAGCGGAAGAAGTAAAGGTCAATGGATTTGAACTTGGGGAGATGGACAAATTGCTTTTAGAGAAAATTGAAGAACTCACTTTACATACGATTGAGCAGCAAAAACTCCTCAATGAACAACAGGAACAGATACAAAACCTCAGGGAAGAGGTTTCCAAACTAAAAAAGAATCACAACTAGATAAGTAAAAGACATGGAAAAGACGACTTTGTTCAGTTTCATTATCCTTTTTGCCCTATCGGGAAATATGGTAAGTGCTAATGCAAAAATCAAAACAAAAAAAAAGGACACATCAGAGGAGATGTATATGTTTCCTGGTTGGAACCGTAAACAGGCCATCACTATTCAGGCTGTCCAGGTGGCGGGATCTACGGACCTAACTAACTTCCCAGTTCTGATAACACTTGACCATCTTAATAATGAAATTGTAGATGGAGGCGCTAACTCCGCTCTGAACGGGGGTGGTGACATCCGTTTTTCAAGCGACGCAAATGGTAACAACCAATTAGCGATAGAGGTAGTGGAATTTGTGAGCAGTACTACATCTGCCGATAGAAGGTGTCAAATTTGGGTAAAAGTTCCTAGTTTGTCTACAAGTGCGGATACCACAATTTACATTTGGTATAACAAATCTGGTGAAGCTCAACCAGCGTCCAATTCAACTTTTGGCAGTGAATCTGTGTGGTCAGGTTACAGTGCTGTATGGCACATGGAAACTGATCCTTCCGGAACTATACCCGATGTTACCGGCAATGGACATGGACTTAATAGCACTGGATTTATGGATCATTGGGATGTGAAGTCTGGAGTTGTTGGCAATGCCATCGAGTTTGATGGTATCAACGACCAAATGTTGATAAGTGGTAATCTTACATATAACACTTCTTTTACCTTTTCTGTCTGGTTTAATTGGGATCAACCTGCTGCAAGTCATACTTACTCTGGAATTTTAACCAATAAATCTCCGTGGGATGGTTTTTGGACTACATCAGACGGAGGTAATCGTGCTATTTTCTATGATGGTGGCCAAGAATTTACAGCCGCTGGAAGCGTTGTTCCGAACACAACCACACGATATGACTTCGTTGCTACGAATGGGGATATCGAGCAATTTATTAATACTGTGTCCAATGTCAGCAATACCCAAGCCTTGGATGGTGGTGCATTTGATCACGTTGGTTCTGAGGGCGATGCGGCCTATTTTCCAGGTTGGATTGATGAACTTAGAGTAGATAGTGTAAGTAGAAGTACAGGTTGGTTGACTACCGAGTACAACAACCAATTAAACCCTTCCACGTTTGCTTTCGCCGGAACCCCCGAAAGTGTTTCTGGTGGAGGGGGTGGTGACACTCAATCTCCAACATCCCCAACTCTTTCAAGCACTGTTCAAACTGATACCACTGCTGATCTGTCCTGGAGCGGTGCCACCGACAATATCGGTGTAACTGGATATAAGATTTTCAAAGATGGAGCTTTGGAAACCACTCTGGGGAATGTGAATACGTACCAAGTGACAGGGCTTACGGCCAGCACCGCATACAACTTCACAGCAACCGCCTTGGATGCTGCAGGAAACGAGAGTGCTGCTAGCAATTCGGTTTCTGTAACAACTGATTCCAGCTCTGGAGGTGGAAGCTCCGGAGGTTCCGTTTGGTCGGAATCGAATTCCGTTGCCAGTTATACTGGGGATGTGGCCATCGGGACCAGTACAGTTCCCACAGGCTATAAAATGGCCATTGATGGTAAGCTCATAACAGAGGAAGTTAAGGTACAACTATCAAGCAATTGGCCAGATTATGTCTTCAAAGAGGGGTATGATTTGCCCACATTAGAGGAAATCCAAAAACATATTAAGGAGAAAGGGCGTCTGCCCAAAATTCCATCCGCAGATGAAGTCAAAACAAATGGTATTGAGCTTGGTGAGATGAACAAACTCTTATTAGAGAAGATTGAAGAGTTAACCCTTCATCTCCTACAACAAAATATTAGAATTCAGAAACTAGAAAAAATCAATAATGAACTATCCCAAAAATAAAATGAGAAAAGCAAAAAACATATTGGTTGTTATTCTTCTCGTAAGTATTGAATCAGCAGCTCAAACCTATACCAAACGACAAGAATTCTCAGTAATGAACCCGACTTCGTTTGAAATATCGAAGTTTGGACTGACGCCATTAAATCCGTATACCGGAAAAGCTCAGGTAAGTTTTCCAATCTTTAGTATGAACCTAGACGGGAAGGAATTACCCTTTACGTTGACCTATGACACTGGTGGAGTTCGAGTTGGGCAGGAAGCATCTTGGATTGGATTGGGTTGGAATTTAAGTGGAATACCGGTTATCACCCATCAAATCAATCAGAAAAGCGATATTGGAAATAAACCTCCGAATCATTTTAGAGGTTTTTGTTATGAACCCAAGTTACCCGTTGATGAAACTGAATTTGATGTTTATCGCAATTGGATAAATAACGGCAATTACCCAGGGGCGTATACGGAACCAGATACCCAACCCGATGTGTTTGTCGCTAATTTAATCGGATCAACTGTTAAATTCCAATTAACACAAGAGGCCAGCACAGGGACAATTCAAGCGCTCATATTGAATGATAGCAATGCGCAGATAGACTATTATGATGGAGCTGGGACATCAGAATTTGTACAACATTTTGATATAATTGATGAGGACGGTTATGTATATAAATTCACCCATGTGGAATATGGTACCACCTGGTCTCAAACGGCTGGAAGTATATTAAGTGAATATGAAGCTAATTCAATCACAGGACAACAGGATACGACTTTTAATGCAAGCCAAGAAAACTTTGTGCCAACAGCCTGGTACGCGGATCAAATCATTTCTCCGGATGGAGAGGTACTTGACTTTAAATATGAGTATGAAATAGACGATACACCAAATGTAACGGTGAGTCATCCTATATACCATTCTACCACAAAAGTTACGGCCTGTGGAAGTGCAGAGGGCAGTAATAATGTCGGGACGGGTTGGAAATTTGGGTCCTTTGATGAGGTCATTGCAACTAGGACCATCCAAGAGTCAATGATACTATCGGAAATTGTCCATTCATCCACGGGGAATAAGCTGGTTTTTACAACAGCATCTCGAGACGATCTTTTTGCTTATTCTACAAGTTTATTAGCTGGTTTCAATGGATACGGACAGAATTTTGATCCAATTCCAAAAAGACTTACTACAGTTGAACTTTTTTCTTCAACAAACAAGTCAATAAGAAAGGTTGATTTTCAACAATCGTATTTCAATGCATATAAAAGTTCCGATGTAGACGCTAAAAGTTTCCTTCGACTAAAACTAGATGGATTTAAACTTCAAGATCAACAATATGCATTTAAATACAAATGTGATGATGCCTTACCCGAAAAACACTCAAAGTCAACTGATTTTTGGGGATTCTACAATGGTGTTTCTAATGTTCGCAGAACACCTTCAGTTAAGTATGATGCAAATGTTTGTCTCTTGGAAACTCCGGATTTAATCAATGGTAATGGAGAATTGGTTGGGGCGACCAAGGGAAGTAGTTTTGAACATGGATTAATTGGTACTTTGCAAGAGATTAGGTTTCCAACAGGAGGCATAGCTCAATTTGAGTACGAGTCCAACATGGTTACTTTAGACCTCACCTCTACACAACTTACCGTAGACGATTTTAATTTTCCTTACCTCTTAAACCATAACATTGAAGCAGGTTACCCAAAATCGGGAACCAACAATCCTAATTACAAAATAGTTCCTGTCGGAGGGTTGCGCATAAAATCAGTAGTCAATACAGATGCTTCAGGTAATCCTTTGCTACGCAAATCCTACAAATATGACGAGATAGCATCGAATGGAGATATTATTTCTTCTGGCAGATTAATGGATGGATTGCATCATTACAGGACACTTCTTGAGATACCCACTGTAGGCGTTCTACACTCAAATATAATTGTAAGCAGTGGTAATTTGTTCTCAACCAATGGCTCCGCACTGGGATCCCATTTAGGCTACGGGAGAGTTGAGGAGATTCATGAAAATATTAATGGCAATGTCAATATTGGGAGGACCGTTACGCACTTCATTAACAAACCGAATGAATCGTTGAAGGAAGATGCCAATGGTATCAAGTTTATTGTTGAAACGCCTCCCATCAATTATGAAGATGCAAACGGTCGAATGTTAAAACAGGAAACGTTTGATCGAAGTGGAAACGCCAAAAGAACCGTGGTAAACTCCTATGAATATCCGAATTACCCGAATTTGCCTCTGGGCTGGAAGGTGTTTTATGGTAGCTCTCAGAACGGATTCAATATTAATGCAACTGCGTCGTTTGTGTCGGATTACTATTCTTTTGCCCCTAAAAAATATGTGGCCTTGGTTTCCCGGGATACAATCACCGAAATTTTAGATGGAAGTAGAAAATTAGTTAACACAACATTTAATCAATACAATAATAAATCTCGTCTGAAGTCTTCGGAAAAAACAACATCCGAAATTGAGGATGTTAATACAGGAAATGGAATAGAAGAAATACCTATAAAAGCACGAACCGAATTCTATTATCCATATAGCACAGAATTTGGCGTTAGTGATGTTTCCATTGTTGAAGATTTGGAGGCAAGGAACCAAATAAGCCGGCCGGTTTATACCCGATACTTCGAAAATGATAATCTGATTGGCCATCAGCTCACCAAATACAAAAAATTTAACGGAAACCAATTTACCAAGCCAGAGGGTGTTTATTTCGGAAAGACCGATTCATCACTTGGACAGATGGAAAATAGGGTGAAATACGAAAGATATGACTTAAACGGAAATCTGACTGAGTACAGCGAAGCAAATGGTAATCCAATCTCCGCGATTTGGGGTTATGATGGGGAATATATGGTGGCGAAGTTGAACAATGTGAATTATTCCCAAATTGAAGCACTTCCAGGTTTTGGTGTGAATTTTGACTTACAAAATTCCACTTTGTCTTCTGCTCAAAAAGATACCCTGCGGAACAATTCAAGTATGTCCAACACCCTTATCACTTTTTATGATCATGACCCGCTCGTAGGTCCTGTTTCAATTGAAGACGAACGTGGATACAAGACCAAATATGAATACGACCCCTATAATCGCTTGTCCGCCATTAGAGATGAGGACAACAATTTACTTGAAGATTATTCCTATCAGTTTACAAATGTTTCGCTTTATCCACAACAGACAATATCAGAGTGTTTTGATACCCTTGTCTTAGGTGGGATAAATGTTCTTGGTTCCAGTGATCAATATGTGGATATGACCGTTCAACCAAGTGGTGGAGTAGGTAATTATGAATATTCATGGTATCTGGGTGAAGGTCCAAGCAAGAATGAGGTGGTCTACCACACCAAGGTTTCTTCGACCAATGGATATAATTGGTTAATCTGCTGCGATGAGAGAAAATACATGAAGGTGGTTGTAACAAGTGGAAGCCAAACAAAATCAATTGAATTCAGCAATCAAGACTATCAGTTGAATTGTCAACCGAATCCGTGTCAAAACCCAAATTAATGGGTTATAGTTAAACAAGTTGCCAAACGAAATAACATCAAGATATTATGAAATTTATTTTTCAATCAACTAGCTTAAAATCATGTATTATGATATTTGCATTGAGTGCAATATCATTGAGCGCGCAATATTCAATACAGGTGCCATCCCAGGTTATCGTTAACAATTCTGCTGTATATAATGTGGTCCCCAATTCAGGAGCTTCCGGATCAGTTTCGGCCGTTGAATGGTTTACGTCAAGTAACGGAACGGTTAACTCTGGTTTCGGTTCCAGTGCATCAATAACCTTCAACAGCACAGCTGCGGGATCATACGTACGGGCCAAGGTCACCAACTCATTTGGACAGGTATATTGGACTGTTGAAACTTCTGTAAATGTCATTAACGTTCCAACGCCAACGCTTAGTGCTGTGACACAGCCCGGGTGTGGAGAAACCACAGGTAGTTTCACCATTTTAAACTATAGTGGAAGCTATAGTTATACAATCACCCCTGCCGGGGCTGTGAGGAATGGGGCTAATATTACCGCTCCGCCGGGTAACTATCGTGTACAAGCTTCCAATGGCGGAGCCACTTCCCTCTATTCTGCATATAGGTTGGTCAACAACCCACCCAATTCGCCTGCCGCACCCATATTAGGGAATGCTACAGATCCTGTTTGCGGCAGTGGCACAGGGACTTTTCAGATTATAAACTATGTAAACTCATCTTCCTACAATTACACATTCAGCCCGTCGGCAAGTGTTGACTCCAGCGGGATTGTAAGTGGATCACCAGGTGTCTATACAGTTTCGGTTTCAATCGATGGTGGATGCATAGTTCAAAGTAACAATAGTGCTACCATTGGGCCAGCACCCACGGTTCCTTCAAAACCTTCTTTGGGTTCTGTAACCCAACCGAATTGTGGAGATAGTACAGGAAGTTTTACCATAGCTGGTTATAACACATCTACTTACAATTACGAAGTGGATTCGCCCAGTGCCACTATATCTAGTTCTGGGTTGGTCACGGCGCCTGCGGGAGTTTATAGGGTGAGGCGACAATTAATCAATGGCTGTTATTCCGATTATTCTGATGCTAGGACAGTCAATAATCCTCCCAGTTCACCTTCCCCCCCTATATTGGTAAATGCCACAGCACCTGCTTGTGGCAGTGGTTCGGGAACTTTTCAAATTACCAACTATGTTAACTTATCTTCGTACACTTATACCCCAAGTCCGTCAGCTACTATTGCATCCGATGGCACGGTCAGTGGGTCACCAGGTGTTTATACGGTTTCAGTTTCCATTGATGGAGGGTGCACTGTGCAAAGTACGAATAGTATAACCATTGGGCCAGCACCCCCAGTTCCTTCAAAACCTTCTTTAGGTACGGTTAACCAACCGAATTGTGCAGAACCCAACGGAAGTTTCACTATAACAGCATACGATACGTCTACTTACAATTACGAAGTGGATTCGCCTAGTGCCACTATATCTGGCTCTGGGCTGGTGACGGCTCCTCCCGGGGTATATAGGGTGAGACGACAATTAATTGATGGCTGTTATTCGGACTATTCTGATGCTAACACAATCAATGCTTCCGCTTCCGCTCCTTCTCCCCCCATACTTGGTAATGTAACCTTTGACGACTGCTCTGATACCTTGGGAACCTTATATATTCAAAATTATAATGCAAACTATCAGTACTCTTTTAACCCGTCAATAAATGTTACCCGGGTAGAGGCAGAAGTTACCGCTCCGGAAGGTAGTTATACAGTTACGGCCACTTATATGGGATGTGTGTCACCATCTGCGCAAAAAGATGTATTCAACAACTCCAATACTCTGGAGCAACCTACAGTAGAAATTGCTTCCCAACCGATTTGTGCTACGGGCCTAGGTAGTATTACTATAACCAATCATATTGTCGGGTATGATTACATAGTATCACCGGCTGAAGGTGTAGAAATTGTCGGGAACACCATAACCGGTCCCGCAAATAGTTACACCGTAACGGCACGAAATGGAAATTGTTCTTCGCCAGCATCCGTTAGCATAAGCATTACAGCTCCGGGTAATCCATGTGCGGAAAACAATCCAGTTGTAGATATTTCGGGAGACAATTACGTATATCGACGAGCATATCAAAAGGATTCCCTTGAAATGGCCAATTTGTACAATGTGAACCAAAATAATGGCTTCGACTTCTTTACCTCCTCTGAAGCAGTTATACAGAACATCATATATTACGATGATATCGGTAGGCCAGGGCAAGAAATTGCCTTGGAGCAAGCTCCCTCGGTCAACGGTACTAAGAAAGATGTCGTGAATATGATGAAATACGACGGTTATGGTCGTATGGCCCAGGAATGGCTTCCCTATGCTGCCCTTCCGGGAACCTTTGGTTCGGTTAAAAGTAGCATGGAAACTTCTATTTTGAGCTATTATGATACCTCCAAATACGATAATACGCAAAATCCGTATGCAGAGAAAGACTTTGATGATTCACCTTTGAATAGGGTGGAAAGGCAGGCGGCCCCAGGTAACGACTGGGCAATGGATGCTGGGCATGAAATAGAATTCGGTTATGATGTCAATCAGACTACAGATCAGGTGGCACTCTTTACCGTAGATCTTGTGGAGAGTACAACCGATGGGGTCTTAACCTTTGTCCCCTCACTGCAAACGTCGGGAGATTACAAAGTTGGACAGCTCTACAAAAATATTACTAAAGACGAAAACCATGATGGTACCGCATCCAACTTGCATACTACCGAAGAGTTTACCAATAAGCGTGGTCAAGTGGTGCTCAAACGCACCTACGCCGAAATCGGATCGCCGAGCGTAGTCGAGGCACATGACACCTATTACATTTATGATGATTATGGGAACCTATCTTATGTACTGCCGCCAAAAATGGATGCCAGCTCGGCAACCTTGGCCAATATCAATACGAATCTATATGAATTGGGCTATCAATATGTATACGATTACCGAAATCGTTTGGTGGAGAAAAAAATACCGGGTAAAGACTGGGAGTATATCGTCTACAATAAATTGGATCTTCCCATATTGACACAGGACGGTAACCAGAGGGCGAAGGATGCAAACTCTGATGAATGGCTCTTTACCAAATATGATGCCTTTGGCAGGGTGGCTTATTCCGGTATAGCCGTTGGCACACAGGGAGCCACTCGAACAAGTATTCAAAATGAGGTGGATGGGGTCTCACAGCAATGGGTGACCTATTACGATACCGATCAAAATTCCTCGTTTACGGAAGAGGTGAATATTTTTTATGATAATGATACCTATCCAAACAATAGTTTGCAGGGCAGGATTGTGGACCTCTCAGAGGTGTTGACCATAAACTATTATGACTATTACGACTGGGCTCCCCAATCCCCAAGAAGCGCTCCAAGCTCAGTATTTGGGCAAGCAGTAGATAGCCGAACCCGAGGGTTGGCAACTGGGAGCAAAATAAAGGTCTTGGACGTAACCCCCGCCCAATGGATCACCACGATTACCCGTTACGATGCCAAAGGCCGACCCATTTATACCTACAGTGAAAACGAATATCTTGGGACCGAAGATATTGCAGAAATCTTGCTTGACTTCATAGGCAAGCCTTTAAAAGTAAAAAGTACGCATATCCGTAACAGTAATACCATTGTGACCCTGGATAATTTTAAGTATGATCATATGGGTAGACTACTAAAACAGACCCAATGTGCGGGAGACGATACCCTGGGCGATACTTGCGAAGGTGCCACCGAAGTGAATTTGGTACTTGAGAATGTTACTGTGGACATCGATAGTTTTGGACAGGAAAGTATAGTAATAGAGCCTACCACGACCATTTTACCTGGATCCGGTGGTAGTGGTGTTACTTTAGCGGTAACAGGCAATGGTGGACAAGAGGAGTTGATTGCCCATAACGAGTACGACGAACTCGGCCAATTGGTGAAAAAGAAAGTTGGAAATACGGAGACTTCACCTTTACAAGAGGTGGACTATACCTATAATGTCAGGGGGTGGTTAAAAAGCATTAATCAAGATGCCAATGCCGACAACGACCTCTTTAATTTTGGGATAAGCTATAACGACCCTGTTCATGGAGCGACAGCATTGTTCAATGGGAACATCTCTGAGACTGAGTGGAGGACTGCGAACACCGACAGCTCCCTGAAATGGTATCGATATGACTTCGATGCCCTGAACAGGCTGATTGGGGCAAGGGACAACGTAGGGAATTACAACCTCGGGGTCTATGACGGCTCGGGGAACCTGACAACCCCCGTCACCTATGACAAGAACGGAAATGTCACGGGCCTTGCACGAAAGGGCCACTTGAACAGTGGGGGCACGAACTTCGGCAACATGGACGTTCTGGGCTATGTCTATGACAGCGGCAACAAGGTATTGCGCATCAACGACAGTGGTGATGATACCTACGGGTTCAAAGATGGTACGAACTCCAACGATGACTTTGAATATGATCCAAACGGAAATTTGGAGGTCGATCGTAACAAGGGCATCACCTTGATAGCGTACAACCACCTGAACATGCCCACCTTGGTGGACTTCGGGGCCACGGGCAACATAGCGATGGTCTATGCGGCCGATGGCACCAAGCTCAAGAAAACGGCCAGCAACGGTACGGTCACTGAGTATGCCAATGGGCATGTGTACGAGGGGGGTATATTACAATTCTTTCCACATTCTGAAGGGTATGTAATGCCCGATGGAAGCGGTTGGAGATATGTTTACCAATACCTTGACCACGTGGACAATGTTCGCCTTAGTTATACTGAAGATCCCAGCAATTTGGGGCAGCCCACCATCATCGAGGAAAACAACTATTACCCCTATGGTGGGAAGATGCGGGGCTACAACATGGGCGGTGACACCTCCCTTGGGAACGATGTGGCCCAACGTTGGAAGTTCGGGAACAAGGAACTTGACGAGAGCCTGAACGGTGCCATGGGAACCTACGACTTCGGGGCGAGGACATACGATCCTTGGGGCATCCGTTGGTGGAACATCGATCCGTTGACGGAAGAGATGAGACGAATCTCACCCTATGCCCATGCCTTCAATAATCCTATCTATTTTATGGACCCCGATGGGATGATGCCTATAGGTATTGGAAATATGAACGTAGGAAATAACTTTGACCCTATAAATGATTTTGGCCCACAACATATCACTTCCACCGTTGTGGACAGCACAGGGAAAATTATTGATTATAAAGATGATGGTGATGATAATATTTATCTAAATGAGAGAAGTGCAGAAAATGTTATTGGTAAAGAGCAAAAAGGGAAAGAGTACAAAGTAGGAGGATATTTAGAAATGGACGATCTTTTTTCCAGTTCTTTAGAAATTTTACCAAAAGGCTTTATACTTCAATATGAGAAAGAAATCCAAGAATTTGAAGTATCACCATTTCTTGGAGGGATAAAAAAGAAAGCTGTTAATTATATTGTTTATTTTGTCAAAGGATCAAAAGGATTTAAGTATGTTGGTATCACCAATAATTTAGCTAGAAGAGCTGCCGAGCATTTAAGAGCTAGAGGTTTTATTATAGAACCTTTATTGAAAAACCTAACCAAGGCAGATGCACGTGCAGTAGAACAAGCGTTGATTGAGATTTATAAATTGGGAGGGAAACCTGGTCAAACAGGTCAATTGCTTAATAAGATAAACAGTATAGCCAAGACTAATCCTAAATACGCTGCGGCTGTAAAAAGAGGATATGAGTTATTAAAAACAGTTGGAATTCAATAAGATGATTACAATGACAAAAAAGAAGATAGAATTAGGTGATGTTTTTGGAATAGAAACGTCCAAAGGCAGAGGGTATTTGCAATATGTAAAGGTGCCTAAAGATACCTCTGAGGTTGAAAAAGTCAAGGTATTTAGCCGTTTATTTGAGCAAAAACCTGAAACAATTGAAAGTGTAGTACTATCGGAAGATTTTTATTATATCGATTTTCCTCTAAGCGCGGCGTACAAAAAAAAGATTGTAACTTTTGTTGAAAACGTTCCTTTACCTCAAGGATTTACTTGTCCTCGATATTATAGAACGGAGAATATGTTTGATAAAGGATGGCAAATCATAGACTCTGAAACTTGGAAACGGGAATCGGTTGAATTATTAACACAAGAGCAAAAAAAGTTGTCTCCTTGGGGGGTTTGGAACGATACTTTGCTGGTGGAAAATTTAGAAAATGGCTGGAAATTAAATGATTGGGTTTAACCCGTAAAATAAATTTTTAAGTGAACGAACCATCCCATAGGGATGGTTTTTTTGTTTTATCCTGCCAGCTTCTGCCCCCGCTCCCGCTAGTCTATGACTAGTGGCCAGCATGTGTAAGAAAAGACAAAAGTAGAGATAAAAGCCACGGCATTAACCGTGGCTTTTTTTGTGATATCCAAAAATATAAACTGGTAGCGGCTTTTGGTCAATTCAAACATATATTCAAAAAGAGGGACAGCTATCTTTCTTGTATGAGCAGAAACTACAAGTTTCATAATCCGGTAGGGGTCTATTTTGTTTCTTTTGCAACCATCCATTGGATAGATGTATTTACCCGACAAATATACTTTGAGGTATTGGCAAAAAGCGTTGATTATTGCAGAAAAGAAAAAGGAATGGAACTCTTTGCTTATTGTTTTATGCCCAGCCATGTACATCTAATTTTTCGTTCTTCGCAACTCGACCCTTCAGGTTTACTACGGGATTTTAAAAAACATACTGCCAAAGAAGTAATTAAAGCCATAAAAGCAAATCCACAAGAGAGTAGAAGAGAATGGATGCTTGAAATGTTTGAACAAGCTGGGAAGGAGAAAGGAAACATAACCTTCCATCAGTTTTGGCAACACCACAACAAGCCCATTGAACTTTGGAGTTCAGCGGTTATCAAACAAGAGTTGAATTATATCCATAACAATCCAGTGGTATCAGGATTTGTGGCCAGACCAGAAGACTGGAAATACAGCAGTGCTAGAAACTTCAGCGGAGATACTACCGTTTTGGAAATAGACGAAATAGGTTTTTTGGATTAGGTTTGAAATACCACCAGTTACAAACTGGCGGCAGCGGGGGGATTTTTTTGAGGGTTCTTTTGACGAGCCAGAGAAATAAACATACGATCAATTCTTAAATCGTCAATTCGAGTGGTTTTTCTTGACCAAGCCAAGAAAAATTGTATCGAGAATTAGGTCGAACAAAGCAAAAACCTTGTTCTCGATACTTTTCCTTTGAAAAACTCGAACTGACGGTTTTTTAGCAGGTAAATTCCACAACAAAACTTTTAACATAAAAACCCGATTTTAAAGCAAAATTATCCCTTTAAAAAGGGGATTTTAGCCCGTAATTTCTGTATTTTAGTGTGTATATATGTTGACTACATGAAGCAGATAAGAATACTGACATTTTTGGGTTTCGGAGCACTGTTTTTAACGGCTTGCAGTACCTACAAAGCCCAAAAGCAAGAAGCCCAATTAAGCTTTCCCGAACTGGGCACCTTGATTAAGACCAAAGGCGATTTATGGTACTCGGCCGCAGAGCAAATTGGCGTACCCGATTGGGCCGAATTAAAGGTAGTTGTACAGCAAATACCCTTTAACCGGCAGAGCTATTTCAGCTATGCAAAACATATGCAACAGGCCGCCAAGATCAATACCATTTCCTATAACGATTCACTACCCTATAAACCAAAATATTTACGCTTGCAATTGTTAGACCAACTGGGCCTTGCCCAATTATTGAACGAAGACAAACATGATGCGCTGCGTTCCTACATTTCCAATGATGATAGTTATAAAATGGTGACGGGGTTGAACATTACCGTTCCCGAGACCGAAATGCCCGGTTTTTTGCAAGCAGAGGCCATTCAATTACAAAAGGATAAGTACAATAATATTGTGTTGGTGGTAATCCATGGTGAACATGAAAAAGAATACTTTTTCTCCGAGTTACAGGTATTCGATTACCAATATGCCCATTTTTGCTGGGGTGAGGACCAATACCACAATATGATTATTGAAAACTTGGTTTCTGAGGGCCAAAAATGCCCTAAGGGTACATACCTAAAGGCCTCCAAGGTAACCGGAGATAAAGCATACCACAAATTCTGACCCCAATGATGAACAAATTTAAGACCCTCTTTGCTCTAATTTTGGCCATTTCATACAGCTGCGAAGATATTTTGGAAGTACCCGATATTTCCAACCAAACGGTTACCGTTTTTGCGCCTTTGGACAATACAGTGATCAATGGTAACGACATTAGTTTTAATTGGGATACAGTGGAAGATGCCACAAGATATCGTTTCCAGTTGGCCGCTCCCAATTTTGAAACTACCCAACAATTGGTGCTCGACAGTATATTTGAATTGGATAGTTTGAGCCGGGTGGCGACACAAATTCAACGGACTCTGGTCAATGGCAACTATGCGTGGCGTATAAAAGCATTAAACAGTGATTATGAAACCCCTTATACCCTAAACAATTTTCATGTGGATGGTGATGAAAACTTGGATGTGACCCCACCAAATACTCCACAATTGGTTGCTCCGGCAAATGGAGCATCACAAAGTGAAGCGACCGTAAGCTTCTCTTGGACCCGTGAAGATGTGCCCGGAACTGCAGAACGAGACAGTATCTTTATCTATTCCGATGAAAGCTTAGCGACCCTTTCCACCAAAGCCTTGGGGGCCAATAAAACTTTTAACGCCAATTTGGCCTCAGGAACCTTTTATTGGGTGGTCAAAGCCTATGACGCTGCTGGCAACGAAAGTGATTTGAGCACTACCTTTAACTTTACCATTAGCAATTGAACAAAAACACCAAAACATATATACTACTTGGAGCTGTGCTGCTTATTTGGGGCATCATAGGCTTTAAGGTGTTCAGTGCTATTTCACCAGAACCAGAAGCTCCTGTGTTGGCAGATAATATCAACTTTAAACCTAAAAAACAGGTCAAAAAAGACACTTTCAGCATTTTAGCAGATTATAGAGATCCGTTTTTAGGAACCTTGCCGCTTTCCAAAAAGAAATCCAGGGCCAAACGCGTTGCAAAACCGAAGGTACAGCTACCGGACATTAGCTATACCGGACTTGTCTCGGACCAAAATACCAAAAACCATATCTTTTTTGTGACTATTTCTGGCAACCAATACCTCATGTACAAGGGCAATACCCAAGCCGAGGTTACCTTGGTGAGTGGTTCTTCCAAAAACATTCGCGTGCGCTACAAGGGCATTGTAAAGACTATACCCCTTCAAAATGCTACGCAGTAAAAAACTACGCGCAGGCTCACTGCAATTTGTACTGTTCATTGGAGCGGTGATTGCTGTGCTGCTAATGACATTTGTGTTATTGCACCAAACGCATTCCCTTTTTGATAGAAAAACTTCCAAGACCATTGACCTGATCAAAAGCACCGATCTGGCACTTCGGCAGGCAATGCAGCAAAAAGTACGATTGAATGATTCGGTATCCATTGACCTAAAACACGAAGATGGAATCAAAACTACAGTGATTAAATCCCATTGGGGCATTTTTGAAAAATATGCGGTGGTTTCCCAATTCCAAAAGAACAGATTTTCCAAAACAGCTTTGGTTGGTGGGGGAATGGACCAAGATTTTTCAGCACTTTATCTAAAAGATAATGACCGTCCCATGGTCATTGCAGGTAATGCGAAGATTACAGGAAATGCATATCTGCCCAAACAAGGTATTCGCCCTGGAAGTATTCGAGGGCAGTTTTACCAGTTCACAAGACCGGTCTACGGCAATATAAAACAGAGTACCAAAACCTTGCCGCCAATTGACTCTGAGTTGCGAACATACATCCAACAAATGCAGTCCCAAGTTTTTGGTATGTCAGGAAGCAACACAATTCGGTTTTCCAGTAAATTGCAATTGGCCAATTCATTTGAGTCACCCACCCAATATGTCCTAGGAGATGTTTTACGATTGTCCGGCTGTAACCTTAGAGGTAACATAGCGGTCCTGGCGACGAATAAAATTATTGTGAGTAAGGATTCCAATCTTCAAGATATACTGCTTATCGCTCCGGAAATTGAAATAGAGGACAGGTTCAATGGAAGATTACAGGCTATAGCTTCCAATGGAATTGAAGTGGGTAATAGGGTCAATTTGGAATATCCATCAGCATTGGTAGTGGACAGGGGAAGCAGACCGAATCATAAGGAGCGAAGGCAGCCCAATATTGAGATTGAATCAGGTACAATATTGAAAGGCATTGTTGCCTATTTTGAACGAACTGAGGAGAATCAATTTTTCCCACAAATACTTATCTCAGAGAAAACATCGATTTATGGCGAAGTATTTTGTGAAAAGAATCTGGAATTGAAAGGGGACATTTTTGGAAACGTAACCACTAACGCCTTTATGGCAATGGAAAATGGGAGTGTATATCAAAATCATTTGTTCGGAGGCACCATAAATACCGAATTTTTGCCCCAACAATACGGGGGCTTAGTATTGAACAAGGAAAAAGCAGTGGCAAAATGGCTCTATTGAAAAAAAGGATAAAAGCATCGACCTTAATGGAAACCATGGTGGCGACCGTGCTCATTGTGGTCATTTTTATGCTGTCCAGTCTTATTTTGAACAACCTTTTCACCGTCCAGGTTAAAGGAAACCTTCAACCTTTAAAGACTCATTTGGATGAGGTGGAGTATTTATATTCCAAGGAAAAATTGGTAGTTCCCTATTATGAGGAATGGAATGATTGGAGTATCAGCATCGAGAATCAAAACAATGGAACAGTGCTTATTGAAGCCAAAGAACAAATTGGGGATAAAGCACGAACCTTAAAACGAATTATAAATCAAGCCAATGGTTCATAAAAAAGTACATGCATTTACTTTAAGCGAGATGTTGGTTGTTTTGTTGCTTACCATCATCGTCGTGGGTCTAGCTTTTTCCATTTTAGGGTTGGTACAAAGACAGATGTTCGGCATACAGGAAAATTATGAAGACAAAACAACGGGAAATTTGTTGAGACAAGCATTATGGATAGATTTTAATTCGCATTCGCAAATTATGTTCTCCCAAAAAACCGGTTCCATACAGTTGAGCAATGAGATGGGGGAGAGATATTATAGTTTCTATGAAGATTATATCATTCGGGATTTGGATACATTTTATACGGATTATCAGCTTGGAAAACTTTATTTTGAAGGGGATGAGGTATTTGGAGGGAGTATTGATGCACTTGAATTATCTAAAGACGAAGAAGACACCAAAAGGATTTTTGTGTACAAAAAAAATACTGCCGCTGATTTTATGAACTGATGGGATTTAATCTAGAGAACATATCAACAACAAATGCCCAAAGTAAGAGTGGGGCGGAAGCAAAAGAAAAGGTTCCATTGCTTGAAAGAGAACTGACTTTTTTGGGTAAATCATTTTCCAATAAAAAAAAGGAAGACTTTTATACGGAATTGGCGGTGTTGCTCAAGGCCGGAATCACACTCAAAGAAGCCCTGCAGCTCATTGAAGAAGGCCAAAAGAAGGAACAGCAAAAAGAATTGTTCAAAAATTTGGGTGAAAGTTTATTGTCTGGATCCAATTTTTCCGAAGCCATAAAAGAAAAAAAAGAGTTTACTGAATATGAATACTACTCCATTAAAATTGGTGAAGAATCTGGAACTTTGGCGACCATCGCAACGGAATTGGGGTCATTTTTTGCCAAAAAGAATGAGCAACGCAGAAATCTGGTAAATGCGCTTACTTATCCTATTATCATTTTGGTAACGGCCATTTTGGTTGTGATTTTTATGCTACGATTGGTGGTTCCCATGTTCCAAGATATTTTTAAACAGAACAATGTGGAGTTACCTTGGATAACCCGTTTTATTGTGTCCGTATCAGATTTTATAGAAGACTACGGATTGTGGATGCTATTACTTATCATAACAATGCTAATCCTGCGAAAAGCGCTTTTTGGTCACGACGGATTCAAAAAACGAATGGACTATTTGCTTTTACGAATACCGTATTTGGGGAACTTTATAAAATCTGTGTATTTGGCTCAATTCACCAGAGCTATTAGTTTGCTTACCGCTTCAAAGGTTCCCGTTTTAAACAGTATTGAATTGGCGGGAAAAATGATTGAGTTTTATCCCTTAACGGATGCTTTAAAATCTGTAACTGGGAAAATAATGCAAGGGGAAAGTTTAAGCAACAGCCTTAAAGGAAATAAAGTTTTTAGCAATAAAATGATTTCCATGGTCAAAGTAGCAGAAGAAACCAATCAAACCGAGTTCATGTTTGATCGGCTTAATCAACAGTATAGTATTGAAGTGCAACAAAAATCTAAATTATTGAGCACCTTATTGGAACCTATGATCATTTTGGTGGTCGGAATATGCGTTGGTGTAATCTTGGTGGCCATGTACTTGCCCATGTTTAAGCTGGGCAGTGTACTTGGGTAGCAGAAAAGCCGGAATTTCTGGCCTTTAATTTCAATAGAACCCTTACTCGCGACGATTTTTCTTCTTCCATTGCTCAAATTCAATTTTTATATCCTCATTTGTAAGGGGATAAAGACCAATTATTGCTGTACCTCCATTTACTTTTTCCATGACAAATTCTTCATATAGCGTCATTTGGATACATTCTTTGGCTACTTCTTCGGCTAGGTGAGAGGGCACTACCATGACTCCATCGTCATCGCCAATAATATAATCACCCGGAAATACAGCGACATCGCCACAACCTATTGGTTCATTTATGGCGATAGCTTGGTGCAAGGTTAGATTGGTTGGTGCGGATGGACTTTGATGAAAGGAAGGGAAATCTAACTCAGCTATTTCCGCCGAATCCCGAAAACCTCCATCAGTCACGATTCCACTAGCACCTCGTTTCATGAGTCTGGTTACTAGAATAGAGCCTGCGGAAGCAGCTCTGGAGTCTTTGCGACTATCAATAACCAATACATGACCTTTTGGGCATTCCTCTACGGCCATACGTTGAAGGTGCTTGGGGTTTCTAAAGACTTCTATGGGGTTTAAATCTTCTCTAGCGGGAATATATCTCAAGGTATATGCTTGCCCTACCATCGTAGTAGTCACTTTTTTTAAGGGACGAACATTTTGAATGAACTGGTTTTTTAACCCTTTTTTAAAGAGACAAGTGGCTACTGTCGCGGTGCTTACTTTTTTTAGCTGTTCTATTATAGGACTGTTGTCTTTTTCCATGGGAAGGAGAATAGCGGGTTAAATTAAGGTGCTTGTCGCCAAGTTTCACGTAAAAAGTTTAAATCATTCTTCATACGTTTGAAAACCTCTTCTTTAGAGATAGTTATTTTTCTGTTTCCGTGTTCGGCACCTCCTAAATCATATTCAAAATGTAAAGAAACCGGAACGTTGATTTTGTACGTTTTGAGCAACGAAAAGTATTTGTTGAAGTCTACCATACCTTCTCCTAATGGCGTATTGATGGGTTTCCATTTTTCATTGACTTTTCCCCATTTAAAGTCTTTGATCACAATGGATTTAATGAACGGTTTTATTTGTCTTAAACCAAGTTCCCAACTACTTCCTCCTTCAACAACGGCATGCCTGATATCATACTGTACTCCTAAATACTCATTATTAGTAGCTTCCAAAATGGGAGGAAGGTCCCAAATGGGAGCTCCAACATGATTTCCTGCGTGATTTTGATAACAGCCGATTAATCCCAAATCCCTATTCATCGATTCCAATTCTTTTGCCTGCCGTCCATAAGCTGCTTGACTTTCCGAGATGGTTTTATCCTTAGGGTATTTTAACCAGCCAGTACGATAATGTGTAAATCCCAGGTTACTGGCCGTTTCTAATACCATCTTATTTGTTAAGTCTGTTACACCCCAAACATTGGTGGTCATCATTTTGGGTTTCATGCCATTTTTTTTAATGGCCTCTACAGCTTTTGGCAAATCGTCCGCCACTCTTTCGGGTAAAACATGACCCTTGGGCCTTACCGTTAAATCTAATCCGTCAAACCCTATTTCCGCTGCTGCTGACGCCATTCCTGAATAATCAAGAAATTGTAAGTGTTTCGAAAATATACTTACTTCGATTTCATTTTTATATTTCGGAGCAGTTGGATAAAGGGTATTCCCGAATCCCATTAATGGAATACTAGCAACGGCTTTAGTAGATAACTTAGTAAAGCTTCTTCTGGAAATCACTTTTTTAGTTTTTTGCATAATCAGGTTCTAATTAATACCGAATAGAGGGAATTATTGTTAAAAATTTGCTCGTCTTACAAATATATGTATTTTTGGTAAACCAAACTGGTTAACCAATTTTAATAAATAAGCTTTTACACCGTTATGGGAATTTCCTTTACCAATTACCAGATGCTAAACCACCATAAAGAAAGGTTTGTTTTGAATGTCGAAGAATGCATTGCAACCGTTGAAATTTAACTGAGTACCTAATCACTTTAACAATAACCCATACATTAAAGAATATGAACTTTAAAATATTCAAATCGGATTTTACCACTTATACAGCAGCAGCAGTTGTCATTTTGTTGCTGAGCTGTTGTGGAAATGGTAATAAAAAAAAGAACGCAACAAGTAATGTTGGGGAGGCAACCGAAGTGACCTATGCAAACGACATCATACCCTTTTTCCAACAATGGAATTTAATTTTAGGTGATGGTTCCAATGTGGGTCAGGCGACACATTTTGAGAACAAGAATTTCTTTTATGCCACAAATGACGACAAGGCGGATTGGGTAGTATTTAAATCACCCAATGCCGGCAATACACATGGCACCTCAAACAATACCAGAACCGAACTGGCCCAATTAAAAAAGTGGTACCCGAAAACCGAAGCCAATATGAAGGCCACTCTAAAAGTAATGAATGTGGCCACTACTGGTGATCCCCGTGTTGCGGCAACGTATTCTGTAGTTGTTGGTCAGATTCATAGTGCAGATGGCCATGAAAATGAACCATTAAAAATATTTTACAAAAAATTTCCAGGTCATACCAAGGGCTCTGTCTTTTGGAATTATGAAATCAATACCGCTGGGGATGATAATTCTAAACGATGGGATTATTCATATCCCATTTGGGGCTATAACTTCTCCATGGTCGGCATAGATGAAAACACGCATCCTCCGGAACCAGAAGATGGAATAGCTTTGGGTGAAGAGTTCAGCTATGAAGTGGAAGTTAAGGATGGCATTATGAACCTAACGTTTACCAGTGAAGGGCATGAAACTAAAACATTCACTAAGAACTTAATTACTTCCGAGTATTCGAAACGGGGGGACATCCCTCAACAGGTTCAAAATTTGTTTGTGCCCATAGGGCAAGATGGGATAGAGCGTGAAAATGCATACGCCAACGAAGGACTCTTTTTCAAGCTGGGGTGTTACAATCAAACAAACGGAAAGGACCCTAAGGTAAATAAGGTATGGTGTTCAGGAGCGGAAACCTATGGCGGCGATTTGCAAAAACAATATGAAAGCGGAAATTACGCCGAAGTCTGGTTTAAATCCGCAAGTATCGCCATTCCGGAAGATGCTATATCCAATTCTGGGTATTTTGAAGCAAATGATGGCCTAAGTGCAAAATCGGTATACCCCAGTGAGGTAATTCCTTTTATGGACAAGTTTAAAATTCTGATGGGAGACGGAACGCATGTGGAAAACCTTATCGATTTCGAAGACAAGGATTTTTTCTACACAGCAATTGATGGTACACGACGATGGGTGGTCTACAAAACACCAAATTCAGGGGTTACCTCAAAAAATTCCAGCAATACAAGAACCGAGTTACATGAAAAAAGAGAATGGACACCTGAAGAAGGAGGTAATCTGACAGGTACATGCAAGGTTATGCAGGTCTCTGTTTCAGGTGATGCAACGGTTGCAGCATCTTACTCTGTGGTGGTAGGGCAAATTCATGGCGGTGAAGGCCATGAAAATGAACCTCTAAAAATATTTTACAAAAAATTCCCTGGCCATACAAAAGGTTCCGTCTTTTGGAACTATGAAATAAATACAGCCGGTGACGATAATTCTAAAAGATGGGATTTCTCAAGAGCGGTATGGGGTCATGATATGTCCGTTATTGGAAAAGATAAAAATGACTATCCCGAGGAGCCATCGGATGGTATTGAATTGGGAGAAGAGTTTAGCTACGAGGTAAATGTATATGAAGGCATCATGTACCTGACTTTCAAAAGTGACAATCACGAAACAAAGACATTCACAAAGAATCTTATCGTATCGGATTATGTCAATCCATCCGATCTTCCAGAACAGGTGAAGCGACTATTTGTACCTATTGGGCAAGATGGAACTGAACGAGCAACCGCCTACAAAGGTGAGTTAGGTTATTTCAAACAAGGGGCTTATAACCAAACCAATGGAAAAGATCCCCAAACCAACAGGGTTTGGTGCGCAGGGGCAGAGACCTATGGAGGTGATATTGCGAAGCAATATGAGAATGGTTGTTACACTGAAGTATGGTTTAGAGAAGGAACCGTGGGCCCAGGAGTAGCGCCAAACTAAACCGGAATAGCACGATTGAGAGAATTATATTTTGAATTTTATAAGAACACTATTATATGAAAACATTCGGAGCAAGTAAAGAATTTATAAAAGGAGAAGACCTTGACTGGGAGGTTGTAGGTGAAGGTCTAAAACGTAAGATTATGGGCTATGACGATAAGATTATGTTGGTAAAGGTTCATTTTGAAGTAGGGGCCGTTGGCCAAATGCACGAACATTACCATTCTCAGGTAACCTATGTTGAAAGTGGAAGTTTTGATGTCACTATAGATGGTAATACGCAAACCTTAAAAGGTGGAGATTCATTTTATATTCCTCCACACGCCATGCATGGAGCGATCTGCACAGAAGCCGGGGTTTTGATTGACGTATTCAGCCCAATTCGAGAGGATTTTATGAGCTAAAAGTGTTAAAATCAAGTTTTTACTTTTTTTAACGAAAAAATAACATATATTTGGTAAACCAATTTGGTTAACCAATCTGGAACACCAATAAAAACACTAACTATGAAAACTTAAAAAAGAAAAAGGATAGGTGCACGCCTATCCTTTTAAAGCTATCACTTCTTTGGAGGGAAGTAATACATAACAAATACACGTAATGTTACTTGTCAACACAAAACTACGGAATTCATTTGATTTAAAGAGGTAGGTGGCGGTTGACGGTAAGTGAGGGCTACAATCACAATGCACAATGTGAATTGAATTTTACTAATCAACATGAATTATTGAAACTAACTTAAACAAATGAATTTTAAATTTAAATTATTATTGATTGCGATGTTGCTAGTCGGCATTCAATCATTTGCCCAGGACTCTTATAGTGTTTCTGGAACCGTTACAGGTGCAGATAACGTCCCTATTCCTGGGGTGAACGTTATTGTGCTCAACTCAACAAGAGGTACTCAAACCGATTTTGACGGAAATTATGCTCTAGCCGTTTCTAATAATGAAGTGGTGCAATTTTCATATATCGGCTTTGCTACCCAAACTGTAATTATTACAGGACAATCAACGATAAACATTACGCTGCAAGAAGATACCAGTCAGTTGGATGAAGTTGTTGTCATTGGTTACGGAACACAGAGAAAATCAACAGTAACCGGATCAATTTCCAAGGTAGTTAATGAAACTTTGGACCAGATTGCCGTGGCTAGGGTAGACGATGCCCTTATTGGTCAGGTATCTGGGGTAAATATCCAAGCGACCAATGCAGAAGCTGGGGGTGCGCCAACAATTAATATAAGAGGTGTAGGTTCCATTAGTTCCGATACAGGTCCAGCCTTGGTAATTGATGGTATTGTAGTGAGCTCAGAATTTCTTGCCAATATTGATATGAACGATGTGGAATCCTTTGAGGTTCTAAAGGATGCTGCTTCCGCTTCCATTTATGGTAGTGAAGGTGCGAACGGGGTCATATTAATAACAACTAAAAGTGGTAAGGCTGGAAAAACTCAATTTAGTTATCAAACCTATACGGGTTATAAGCAAGCTCATGGAAGCGACGACTATCGCAAGGACCTAAATGAATGGGCGGCCGAAGAACAGGCTGCAACCGGAACTCTTTCTGGAGAAACATTGTATGCTCTGGATTTGGTCAATATCACTGGAATCAATAGAGATTGGCAAGATGTTTTCTTTGATGGAGGAACGGTAACAAGTCATTCGCTTTCTGCTAGAGGAGGAACGGAGAATTCAACATTTAGTGCCTCTCTTAGGTCATTACATGATCAAGGTGTGGTAATTACTGATGATTACAAATCATATACGGCAAACTTGAAATTTGATACTAAAGTAGGTAAGAAATTAAAATTTGGTTTAAGAGCATCTCCATCGTATACAAAACAGAGAAGATTGCCTACTTCTATTCATAACCCAACACGTCAATCGCCATGGTTGCCAATTTTCCACACTGAGGAAACACTTCAATTCATTAACCGCAGTGTTTATCCTGATGTTGGTGTTGGAGATTACTTTTGGGAAAACCATTTGGAAAATAGAGATTATGATAATGATGGGAATACAGAGAGACCTCGAACTTCAGGTGACTCCAACCCATATCAACAATATGTTGAGCGTCAGCACTATGAATTCAACACAAAACTATTTGGTTCAACCTATTTAAGCTATAAGCTGCTAGAGGGGTTAACCGCAAAAACCTCGTTGGGTGTTACCTTGGAGCAACGCAAAAGAGATAGGTACGATGGTGTTAATTACCACGCTTCAGGAGCGTCAAGATCGAACTACCTTTTACAAAACAGGTTCAGAACCAGATTGGTTTCAGATAATACTTTGAATTATAGTAGAACCTTTGGTGATCATGATTTGAACCTTTTAGGTGGTTTTACGATACAACAGAGAAAAACTGAGATAAGCCAGATCAATGGAAATGGCTTTTCCGATGACCGTCTTCCAAATATTCAAGGGGCGAATCCTGATAATACCACTGCTTTTCAGAACAACGGCGAACGTAAAAAGATTGGTATGTTCGCAAGGGTTAATTATGCCTATAAAGACAAATATCTTTTCAATGCGTCTATTAGACGTGATGGGAGTTCGGTTTTTGGTTTAAATACCAAATGGGGTAATTTCCCAGCGGTATCCGTTGGGTGGAATGTTGCCAAAGAAGAATTCCTACTTTCAAGTGATGTAGTAAGCAATCTAAAGTTCAGGGCTAGTTATGGTTTTACTGGGGCTGAGAACTTTAATCTGACTACACTTGAAGAAACTATATGGCCATACCTTTCTCTATTACAAAATACCAATGCTGTTGTAGGTAATAGCCTCGTTTCTGGTATATCGCCTTTGAACATTGCCAACAACAATCTAGGATGGGAATCTTCCGAAGAATTAACTGTTGGATTAGATTACGGTTTTTGGAACAATAAAATTTCCGGATCTATAGATTATTACCGAAGAAACAGTGATGATTTACTATTGAATAACCCAGTTTCATATATCACCGGATTTAATGATGGTATCGTAAACTTGGGTGAGGTTCAAAACAGAGGTTTGGAATTTGAACTAAGAACTAGAAACATCTCTAATGAGAAATTCAGTTGGAACTCCACAATAATAGCTTCTACCAACCAAAACGAATTGTTGAGTTTTGGAGATTCCAATAATGCACTTATTGAAGATACTTACGGTAGAAATTCACAATGGATTAATCGAATAGGAGAACCAATTTCTTCGTATTGGGGCTTTGTAGTGGATACTGACGCTTACGATGAAACTTCTTTTAGGACTACTTACGTGGATAATCCTTGGAACAGAATCAATGGCCAGGCTGATGACACCATAGTTAAAGACTTAAATGGTGATGGTATTATTACTGAGGATGACAAAACGATACTAGGAGATCCTTACCCAGATTTGATTTATAGTTTTACCAATGAATTTCAGATTGGGCAATTTGATATTTCCTTTATGGTGCAAGGTAGTTTAGGTGCTCAGGTAAATAATATTGGAGATCAATATTTCTACAATTGGTTTGGTAATCGAACTAGAAGTGGGGGAGAGGCTCAGGCCGTTGCAGATGGCTTAGTGCCGCATGAATCCTTTATTCAAGAAAAGGTGTTGACCAGTGAGGTAATTGCGAGTGCGGATTATTTTTCACTTCGAAATGTAAATGTCGGGTATAATTTTGATAGGGATTTTCTATCAAGAATTGGTCTGGACGGTCTTAGAATTTATGCAACCGGACAGAACCTTCTTTACATTACTGCAGATGATTATCATGGCTTTAATCCAGAGCATGACGATAATGGGAATGTGAGGGCATTTGGTTCGCAAAGAGCTGGTACTCCCATTTTTAGAACACTAACACTAGGTCTAAACATTGATTTCTAAAAAAATTATTATGAAATACTTAAAATATATAGCATTCACAGTAACGGCATTTTTAGTGTCGTGTGAAGCAGACGAATTTTTAAATCCAATACCGGATACTGTCGTTGTGGAAGAATCATTCTTTCAGACAGATGCTGATGTTGAGGCGGGCATACTTGGAATTTATGATGCGCTTCAAGGTGTAAATGAAAATACGGTAACAAATATTGGTATTGTGAACAGAGGGGTGCAGTTTGAACACCTTTTGACAGAACATCGAACCGATAATACTAGAAACGCAACCCTGGAGGGCTCTAAATCAGATTTCCATAGATATGTTGTCGATGCAAACAACGTAGAATCAGAGGATTTTTATGCATCCATGTATGAGGTCATCTTTAGAGCAAATAATGCACTTAGATTTATTGATATTGCAGATGCAGGTAATCAGGCAAGGTATACTGCTGAGGCAAAGTTTTTAAGAGCATATGCTTACTTTAAATTGGTAAGACTATTCGGTGCTGTTCCTTTGGTAACCGAAGTAGTAGGCGCGGATAATAGTGAAGCACTTTTTACAAGAATATCTGAAGAGCAGATTTATGCCCAGATTGTGGCGGATTTACAGGAAGCAGTAGGAATATTGGACAATACCTATAAATCTAGAGCTTCCAGAGCGGCAGCGCAGGGGATTTTGGCAAAGGTATATATGACTCAACCAAGCCCTGACTATTCTGCTGCTGAGCAACTATGTGAAGCAATAATAAGTAGCGGAGAATTTTCATTACAGAGTAATTTTTCAGATGTTTTTTATAATGAATTGAATGATGAGATAGTTTTCGCTATCCAATATCAATTCGGGAACACCTTGGAAAGTCAAAGTTTCTCTTCTGAATTTACTTCTTTTTCCCGTCAAGGTCGTGAAGATGGTCAAAACATTGTTAACGATAATTTAGTAGCGGACTTCAGCGCATTTGGAGGTGATCGCGGACCACTATCCTTTATTAACCTTGGTAGTTCAATAGAGGTTATAAAGTTTTTACCAGATGGATCTGATATCACAGTTTCCCCACCAACATATGGAGATAATGCCCGTAACGCAGGTAACGATTATATAGCATTGCGTTATGCAGACGTATTGTTAATGCATGTGGAAGCTACTATAGGTACAGGAACAAGTACTTCTGATATAGGCGCCCTGCAATCGTTTCAACAAATCAGGGATAGAGCTTTTCCAGCTACAGCTCCTAATGCAATTTCAAGTGTATCAAAGGATGAGCTTTTGACAGAGAGACGTGTAGAACTGGCATTTGAGAATCAGCGATGGTACGATATACTCAGGTTTGGAGTAGCAAACGAAGTATTGAGCGCACATGCTGTTGAGATGGGATATGTTTTTTCAGCAAGAGATTTGCTGTTGCCAATCCCAGCAAGAGAAATCAACTTAAGCGATGGGCTTCTAACACAAAACCCTGGGTACTAAAAATTAATATAAAAAACTATGAAATATCAAGTAAACATATTTAAAAGAACAAAACTGTTGCTAGCGACTTTGGTCGTTGCCAGTATTGTTGTGAGCTGTGTTGGAGATGAGCTTTTTAGAGATGAATTGCCTGGGGCAAATTCCAAGGTGGATACTGTTTTTCCAGAGGCTAATTTTTCATACGCTTCCTCCTCTGACGACTTTAGAACGATAAATTTTACCAACCTTTCTACAGAAGCCTTGCAGTTTGCATGGGATTTTGGGGATGGAAATACTTCATCTGATGAAGATCCGTCATTTACCTTTTCTGATGGTGAGGGTACTTATCCAGTGTCATTGACCGCGACTGATGGTAACGGTATGAGTGGAACTACTACTATTGATGTTATAGTGGTCGAAGGTCCATTTCAACCAATTATTGTAGAAGCTGGTTTTGAAGATGACACCCTTCCAGCAGGTGGCGGCGATGGCCGTGATTCATGGAGAAATAATGATCTTGGAGGTGTAATTCAGATTACAGGAAGTCCAGTGACATTTGGAGACCAAGGTGCAAAATTACCTGTTCCTGCAGGAGATCGTATTGGTTATCAGGAGATCACCGTGGATCCAGAAACCAATTATGATTTAAGTTTTTGGTACACGATGTTGGCTGGTTCTTCCGACGCTAGATTAATCGTATCCGTACTTGGAGTAACACAAAATGGAGGTACGTTTGAAACTCTTGATGATGTTACAAATGGTACTTTAGCATCGGTTACAGTAACCAATGATGATGAACCGGATGTTTACGTACAACAGAAATTGTCCTTCAACTCGGGCGATAATAATACAATTGCTATTTTCTTTACGAATGGGGATGTAGAAGGTAGATTGGATGATTTTACAATAGATGTGGGAGCAGAAGGTGCTGTGCCTCCTTCCGCCGGATTTGCTCCTGAGCAAAGTGAGATTGACTTTTTGGAGTATACATTTACGAATTCTTCAACAGGAGCTGTGAGCTATGATTGGGATTTTGGTGATGGAAATACCTCTACAGAAGAGTCTCCAACTCATGTTTATACTGTAGCAGATACATATACTGTTTCGCTTACCGCAACAAATGACTCTGGATTATCAACTACATTGGAACAGAGTATTACCATTTTAGCTCCGGTTACAGCGGACTTTACATCTCAAGTAGACCCAGGTGATTATAGAACGTATACTTTCATGGATGCTTCTGAAGGTGCTGAAACATTACTATGGGAGTTTGGAGATGGATTCCAATTTACAGGAATGGATCCTTCACATACTTATGCTGAAGATGGAATTTATACGGTAACCCTAACGGCCACAAGTATTACTGGAAACATAAGCGCCGCAACTGAAGAGATTGTAGTGGCTCAAGGATTTGTTGTGCAGGTAATCAATGGAAATTTTGACCTCTACGGCACAACAGCAGGGTGTGGTGGAGAAAGCACTGGTGACAATGCCGACCCATGGGATATGACAACTAACTCGACTATTAAAGATTGTGCTGGAGCTGATATTCCTAGTCCCTACGCAGACCTTTGGGATAACCCAGCTTTAGATAGTTGGCTAGAAACAGAATATGGCGATGATAGTGAGCAAGCAGGATCTACCAGTGATGGAAATGACGGTACTCGAGGAGCTAAATTAGACGAGAGAGGACGTCGCTTGTATCAAGTGGTAACAGTTCAGCAGGGGACAACATATACATTCTCCATTGACGCTCGGCATACTGCCACTGGAATCACCTCCGAAGTATTTATCTTAAATACGGAAATTGCTGATGAAACAGGTATTAACGCCAATCTAGGTGCAGACCCAGATGTCGATGCCTATTTCGCAATTCCAAATATTTTTGACACAGATGGTGATGCGTATGCGACTAGTACATTTCAATTTACTGCTTCAACAAATCAGATAGTCATTTATGTACGGAACATAGATGTTGTTGATGGTCCAGCAGAAGCATTCTTTGATAATATTACGATTACTGATTAAGAATCAATCCATTGTTTTAGGTTAAACCACCCAGACTGTAAATTGGGTCTGGGTGGTCTTAAAACAAAAACGTTGAACAAATAGGAATGGTTATTGCAACCATTTGGACTAAAAAAAGAATTTATAAATGAAAGTTTTCCGAAAGAAATATCTAACACTTTTTTTGATGGCATTTCTTGTTGTTAGCGCTACTTCACAAAACAAAAAAAGTAGTGTAGCAGAATCGGATATAAAAATTGAGAAGAAAAAAAAGAAAAAGAAAAAAAAGGTAAAACTTCCAAACATAGATTTAAGTCATTGGAAGATCACCATACCAGCTGGTAGCGGTAAAGGTGGAGCCATAAGTGTATCACCTCCTGAGATATCTGACTATGCAACTAATGAGGTTTTAAAACCGTATATGTATAACGATTCAACTTCAGGTGCTTTAGTGTTTCATGCATTTCCTACAAATGCGACAACTGCGAATACCAAGTATTCTAGATCTGAATTGAGAGAACAAATGGTTCCAGGCGATAACAATACCAACTGGACCTTTGCTGATGGAGGCGTTATGAAAGCTAAAATTGCCATGGGTGAAGTTTCAAGAGATAAAAAGGGCAAATACCACAAAGTAATTATTGCCCAAATCCATGGTAGATTGACCAATGAACAACGAGATTTAATTGGACAAAAGGACAATAATGCGCCACCCATTTTAAAAATATATTGGCAGAACGGAAAAATTAGAGTGAAGACCAAGGAACTTGTGAACCCGTCTGCTTCTGCTAAAGGAATTTTGTACAAAGAAGCTTGGAAAGACGATAAGGGAAGAAACTTTGAAGAAGAAGTTGGTTTTAGGAAATTTCAGCTGGAGGTTAAGGTCTCTGATGGAAAAATGGTAGTCTCACTCAATAAAAATGAGTTTTTTGTATACGATAGCCAAAGCATAAAACGGTGGGGAGTTTTTGAAAATTATTTTAAGGCAGGTAACTATTTTCAGTCTAGGGATGAAGATGGTTTTGCCAAGGTTAAGTTTTATGAATTATCTGTAACACACTAGAAAGAATTTAATGCCCAACAATAACACACATATAATTGGATTGCCCTTAATGATCATAGCGGTTCTACTCCTGTTCAATTGCCAATCATCGTCGGCCGATGAGGAAATAGAGGATATGCAAATTGAGGATGACAAGGTTGAAGATGTTGCGGAAGATGTTGTGGATGATCCTCAACCAGACGATGAAGAATCTACCTATATACTGCCTGAAATCGATTTAAGTAATTGGAAGGTCACATTGCCGATTGGTAGGCCAGATGAAGTGGAACCTCCTGAAATATTGGAATATGCTACTGTCGAGAAGCTAAAACCATTTATGTATAATGACTCCATCGAAGGTGCTCTGGTTTTCTATACCTATCCCGGAGCCACAACGGCAAACTCCTCCAGATCCAGAACGGAGCTTAGGGAACAAATGGAACCAGGTAGTAATTCGGTTAATTGGACATTTTCAGAAGGAGGAAGGTTAAAGGGAACATTGGCAATGGACGAAATTTCCAAGGATTCAGAAGGCAAATACCATCGTACTATAGTGATGCAAATCCATGGTAGATTAACTAATGCCCAAAGAGATTTGATAGGTGAAGATGATAACAATGCCCCACCAATGCTTAAAATTTATTGGCAAGATGGTAAAGTAAGGGTAAAGACCAAGATTCTTAAAAACCCTGCTGTTTCCAATATCGATATCCTGCGCACGGATTCATGGACCGATGATGAAGGCTTCAATTTCAGCGAAGAAGTTGGGTTCGATCAGTTTTCTTTGGAAGTCTTGGTTTCTGCAGGAAGAATGGAAGTGATTTTAAATGATACCGAGTCTGTTGTATATGACAGTGACGATATTACAAAGTGGAGCGTTTTTGAAAACTATTTTAAGGCGGGAAATTATTTGCAAACGTCTGATGAAGGAGCGTTCGCTCGGGTAAAATATTATGATTTACAGGTTGAACATTGAGTTAGTTAGTTTGATAACTATTGGCCAATTTAATTGGCCAATAGTTAAAAAAACCACCTGAAAATTAGTCAGTTCGCAATTGTAATAATTATGCTTTTTTGGTTAGGGCAAATTGATTAAATTTAACAAACCAATCTGGTTAACCAGTTTTTGATTAAGATAATTTATGAGAGTTGATATACTTACAAAGAGTGAAAACTTAGAGGTTCAAAAGGAAATAATTTCCAAGTTGCGAGATTTGATAAATTATAAGAACCTTGAACCTGGTGACAAATTGCCTTCGGAAAGAATGCTCTCTGAAAAATTTGAGGTGAGCAGGAGTAATGTTAGGGAGGTCATTCAGAAGTTAGAATTTTTTGGTATACTAAAATCTAGACCACAAAGCGGCACTTTTATAGCAGATATTGGACAAATAGCGATGAGCGGTATGATGGATGATATCTTAAGATTGGAAGACCCTGATTTCAAATCATTGGTGGAAACACGAATTCTTCTAGAGCTTAAAACCGTGCGTTTGGCTTCACTTAGAAGAACAGAAGAGGATTTAGAAAAAATGAGGCAAGCTTTAGACGCTTACAAGGAGAAGGTTTTGAACGGTCAAGATGCAGTACAGGAAGACCTACTGTTTCACTTAGCAATAGCACAAGCAAGTAAGAACACTACAATGAATACTTTCATGCTGATAATCACCCCAGAGATTATTACAAATTTCGAAAAGTATCATGTTTGTGATGCAAACCTTTCATTCAAAGGTATTCAAGAACACGAAGACATTTATAACGCGATAAAAGATCAAGATCCAAAAAAGGCCAAAGAAAAAATGAAAACACATTTTAAAATCTTGTACCAATATTGCTATAACGTTTAAAAGTCATTAGTACTGGTAAAGACAAAATTGCACGTTTTTGTTTTTACTGTTTAAAGAAAAATTGGAGGGAAGAAAAATTAAACGAAATAATGTATCTCCTGTTAATCCAGAGGGTTTAATATCACGTTTAAATTTCAAAAGGGTTTGATCAAAAAGGATGATTTCAACAAGAATCATGTTGCCTTTCAGGGAAACTCTTGTCAAAACCCTCCAAAAATTTAAAAGAAAATGAAATTAAAAGGTTTACGTTGGTGGGTAATTGCACTGATTTGCATTGCTACCGTGATTAACTACATAGATAGAACTGCATTTGGTGTCATGTGGCCAGAAATGGGCAAAGACCTTGGGATGGATGAGGCTGATTATGCCGTAATGCTCAATGTTTTTATGATTACCTATGCTCTAGGTAAATTTTTATCAGGAAAACTTTACGATAAAATTGGAACGAGGCTTGGTTTTGTTTTTTCAATAACCCTTTGGTCAGCTGCTGCCATACTCCATGCCTTTGCTAGGGGTCTTGTATCACTTTCTGTGGTTAGGGCAATGTTAGGGCTTGGTGAAGCTGGAAATTGGCCGGGAGCGGTTAAAAGTAACGGTGAATGGCATCCTATAAAAGAGAGGGCCATTGCTCAAGGAATTTTTAATGCTGGTGCCTCATTAGGTAGTGTCATAGCACCAGCGTTAATTGCATTTTTATATGCACAATTTGGATGGCGTACCACCTTTATTATACTAGGTCTAATTGGTTTTGTATGGATATTCCCTTGGCTTATACTGAATAAGGCAAAACCAGAAAAACACCCATGGATTACTGATGAGGAAAGAAGTCTGATTCTTTCAGATCGTATTGAACCGGTAGAGGAAACCAAAAAGGAAAAAGGATCTTCCCTCTCAAAAATTCTTAGCTATAGAGAATCTTGGGGAGTATTGGTTTCAAGGTTTTTTATTGAACCTATTTGGTGGTTGTTTGTTGGATGGATGCCCTTATACCTTAATTCAAAATTTGGTTTTAGCATAGAAGAAATTGGGGCTACTATCTGGATTTCTTATTTGGGTGGAATGGCAGGAAGCATATCAGGAGGATGGTTTTGTGGCAAACTGATGGAAAAACACTCGGTGGATTACGCAAGGAAGATTTCAATACTAATCGGCGGAGTTCTAATTTTCCTTGGATTAATGGGAATTATCTTCTTTGTTCAAGGCGATAACCCGATGACCTTTATCTATATAGTGGCGGTGGTTCTGTTTGGCTTTCAATTTGCGATTGGCAATATACAGACACTTTCAAGTGATTTGCTTAAAGGACCTTCAGTAGGTACGTTGGCTGGCTTGGCAGGTACGGTAGCTGCTGTCTCCGTAATTATTATGAATTGGCTAATCCCAAAAATCACTACGGTTTCCTATACCCCAGCATTTATAATTATCGCAGTGCTAGCTCCGCTGGCCGTGCTATCAATATATATCCTAATTAAGAAGATTAAACCAGTCGAACTCGATTCGATATAATGAAAAATTAAACAAAAGAATTACAAATGATATCAAAAGAAAAAGTTGCCGTTGTTACGGGAGCGACAGGTGGTATAGGCTTTGAAGTGGCCAGAAGACTCGGAAGAGACGGATATACCGTTATTCTAAATGGCATAGAAGATGAAGCAGGAGCAGAAAGAGTGAAAGAGCTTACTGCAGAAGGAATAACCGCTGAATATTATGGTTTTGATGTCACAAGCGAAGATGCTGTGACTACTAACATTACCAAAATTGGTGAAAAATATGGTAAAATAGACGTACTGGTCAACAACGCGGGTGGATTAGGCGGAAGATCTAGGTTTGAAGAAATGACAACGGATTTTTACAGATTTGTAATGGCGTTAAACCTTGATTCTGTATTTTTTGCTTCAAGGGCCGCTATCCCATTTCTCAAAAAAGGAGAGCATCCTTCAATAATTAATTATACATCAAATGCAGGATGGACAGCTGGTGGACCAGGAGCTGGAATTTATGGCACATCTAAAGCTGGTGTTCATGCCATTACCAGAGCGTTGGCTAAAGATTTGGCTGAATATGGAATTCGAGCGAATGCGGTATCTCCCGGCACTATTGACACACCATTTCATGCTCAGATTAAAGCTACAAAACCAGAGGTTTTTGCTTCTTGGGCAAATAACATTATGTTGGGAAGGTTAGGGCAACCGGAAGATGTTGCTGGGGTTATTTCTTTCTTAGCAAGTAAGGATGCATCCTTTATAACAGCAGAAACCATCCAAATTGGTGGTGGACAGGCTTTAGGTATTTAATATTTAAAAATAATAATGAGTAATCTAAAAGGAAAAATAGCTGTTGTTACCGGAGGTTCTAGAGATATAGGGCGTGCCATTTCGGTCAAACTTGCCAAAGAAGGAGCCAAAGTGATTGTAAATTATTTCAATTCTGAATCTGGAGCCAATGAAACTGTCGAGGAAATAAAGTCTTTAGGACAAGAGGCAATAGCAATCAAAGCAGATGTATCAAATCTTGATGAAATAGCGGCGTTAAAAGCAAAGGTTATAGTCGCCTTTGGAAATCAAGTAGATATTTTGGTCAACAACGCAGGAGGTCTTTTTGCTAGAAAAACACTCCAAGAATTTGATGAAGCCTTTTATGATTTAGTGATGAATGTCAACTTTAAATCCACCGTTTTTGTATCCCAGGCTTTTGAACCGCTCATGGGTAAAGGTTCCTCAATTATTAATCTTTCATCGCAAGCAGCAAGAGATGGTGGTGGCGGTGGCTCAGCATTGTATAGTTCTTCAAAAGGTGCTGTGACTACATTTACAAGGGCAATGGCCAAGGAATTGGGTCCAAAAGGCATCCGTGTAAATGCCATTTGTCCAGGTTTGATAGGAACAAAATTTCATGACGATTTCACTAAAGATGAAATAAGGGAAAAAGTAGCGGCAAGCACCCCTCTTAGAAGGGAAGGAGCTGCAATGGAAATAGCAGATTTGGTTGTATATTTAGCATCAAAGGATGCTTCATTTATAACGGGTAATAACATAGATATCAACGGTGGCTTGGCCTTTAGCTAAGCAAACAATTAGCAATCAAAATATAATTTAGCATGAAAAAAGTAGTGACCTTCGGAGAGATTATGCTCCGTTTGGCCCCACCAGGTTTTTTGAGATTTTCTCAAACAAATAGTTTCGATGTGGTCTATGGAGGCGGAGAGTCCAACGTGGCAGTTTCTCTTGCCAATTATGGAGTTCCAGTCGATTTTGTTACTAGGCTTCCAGATAACGATATAGGTCAATGTGCCCTTATGGAAATGCGTAAACGAGGCGTTGGAACAGATAAGATTGTTTTTGGCGGCGACCGTCTTGGAATATATTTTCTCGAAACCGGAGCGGTGAGCAGAGGCAGTAAAGTGGTATATGACCGAGCTCATTCAGCGATGGCCGAAATGGGAAAAGGAATGATAGACTGGAAGTCCGTCTTCGATGGGGTAGAGTGGTTTCACTGGACTGGGATCACACCAGCCATTTCGCAAGGAGCTGCAGATGCCTGTTTAGAGGCTGTAAAAGCTGCTAGTGAATTAGGTGTTACTATTTCAACGGATTTAAATTATAGGGCAAAACTTTGGAAATATTGTGATGATGCCAAGAGAGAGGAAATTATGGCTGAGCTGACATCCTATTGTGACATTGTCTTGGGCAATGAAGAAGATGCAGAAAAACATTTCGGCATCAAACCCGAAGGTTTGGACATCACAACCCAAGGAGAGCATGTTAAGGCAGAGGCGTTTTTATCAGTCTGCAAGCAGATGATGGAACGTTTTCCTAGAGCCAAAAAGGTGATTACAACATTGCGCGGGTCGTTATCTGCTTCGCACAACACCTGGGCAGGGGTATTGTATGATGGGAAGACTATGTACAAGTCTCCAGAATACCAGATTACCCATATTGTCGACAGAGTAGGCGGTGGTGATTCCTTCATGGGAGGTTTGATTTATGGACTGCTCAAGTATCCTGAAGACGACCAGAATGCGTTGGATTTTGCAGTAGCTGCTTCTTGCTTGAAGCATACGATTAAGGGTGATGCAAACCTAGCGACAGTTTCTGAGGTCGAAAAACTAATGGGAGGTGATGCCTCAGGTCGAGTGGCCCGTTAATACATATCAAATGGAAGCAATCACACAAGAGCAAATCATTAGCAGTATGGGAAAAGGAGGGCTAGTGCCCGTTTTTAACCATACAGATTCAGAAGTGGCAAAAAATGTACTTGATGCCTGCTATAATGGAGGTGTGCGGGTATTTGAATTTACCAATCGTGGGGAGAACGCGTTGGAAGTTTTCGAAATCTTGGTACAGCATGCCGAAAAATATGATGATCTCATACTAGGTATTGGTACCATATTCTCCGCAGAAGAAGGTCAAAAATTCTTTGATAAAGGAGCAGCTTTCATCGTTTCTCCAGCTATGATTCCTGAACTTGAACAATTTTGCACTTCAAATGATGTGCTTTGGGTGCCGGGTTGCGGCACCGTAACCGAGATTCATCAGGCTGTACAATTGGGTGCTAAAGTAGTAAAAGCCTTTCCAGGGAATGTACTTGGTCCTGGTTTTGTCAAATCTGTGAAAGCCGTTTTTCCTAAGGTACCGATTATGCCGACGGGTGGTGTGGCCCCTACAGAAGAAAATCTGAAGCAATGGTTTGAGGCCGGTGTCACCTGCGTAGGCATGGGTTCGAAACTTATTGGAAAGGATATATTGGCCAATGGAGATTTTAGAGGACTTGAGAACCTGGTGAAGAACACATTGGAGACCATCGTAAGGATTAGAAACTAAAGCAATGAGCAATCAAACCCCTACCCGTAATTCGTTTATCAAAAAACTACTTGGGGTTGTATTGGCATTTGGTCCTGGTATTTTTGCCATTGGTTATACCATAGGTACGGGAAGCGTTACTTCAATGATAGTAGCGGGAAGCACGTATGGAATGCAATTGTTATGGGTATTGTTGCTTAGTTGCATCTTTTCAGGAATATTGATGTTCACCTATGGAAATTACTCCCTGATTACAGGAGAGACTGCACTATTTGCTTTTAAGAGGCATTTGAAATGGGGAAAATTAATAGCCATTTTAATTATAATTGGAATATCGTTCGGACAATGGAATTCCTTGATGGGCATTTTAGGTATCTCGGCCAACGTCATTTTTGAAATCTTACTTATCTATTTTCCTCAGTTGGCAGGTTCCGAGTATGAAGCGGTTTTAGGTATAGCTATCCTAATTATTGCAATTATGTATGCCCTTTTACTAGTTGGTAAATACACTTTTTTTGAAAAGATATTGGTGATTTTTGTTACCGTCATGGGGATGTCTTTTTTGGTATCTCTTTTCATGGTTTACCCACAACCTATTGAAGTAGTAAAGGGATTAATACCTTCGGTTCCGCAGGTAGAAGGGGGAAAAATGATGGTGGCTGCCTTTGTTGGCACTACTATGGCTGCTGCTACATTCTTATCGAGACCACTTTTTGTAAAAGGCAAAGGTTGGACAATTGAACACCTAAAACAACAGAAAAAAGACGCTATTATAGCAGCATGCCTGGTATTTGTAATCAGTGGTGCTGTCATGGCCGTTGCAAGCGGGGCATTATTCCATCAGGGACAGCCTGTCACCAAAGTCTTGGATATGGCGACCACGCTTGAACCTGTTGCCGGCAAATTTGCGCTTACCTTGTTCTTTTTTGGAACACTAAGTGCAGGATTATCCTCTATTTTTCCTTGCCTACTGATTGCACCCATACTAGTAGCCGATTATCAGTCAGGAGAATTGGACACCAGTTCTAAACAATTTAAAATCATTACCGCAATTGCCTGTCTATTTGCTTTAATAGTGCCCATATTTGGTGCAAACCCCATCGAAATGCAAATCGTATCCCAAGTTTTCAATGTGTTTGTATTGCCATTGGTTATCATAGGAATAATTCTATTGATTAACAACAAAAAATTAGAAGGGACACATAAAATAAGCCTTGGGATTAATATTGGGCTTATGGCCGCCCTGTTCTTTTCTTTGGTTATTTCTTACAATGGAATTTTGGCGTTAACAAATTACTTTTAATAAGAGTATCTAGATAAGAAGCTCTTCTTTTATGAGTCGTTATGAGTGCTAAGTAATCCTATTTAACGCCTAAAAGCTGCACCCCTTATTTAACTATTAGAATTATCTAACCGATTTTAGGTAACAGTTTACCGGCTGTTGCCTTTTTGCAATTTTCTTTCACTTCTTTTACAATAAAGTCCAAAATATACCTTGAGACATAGTCTTGGCATTCATATTAAATGCTCGGGCTACATATTCAAATATTTAGTCATGAACACTTGGGAAATATTGACACTATCTTTTTCGATTCAGGTATTCGGCGCGATTACAATTACCCTTATTGTTTTTTTATTACTTACAATGTATTTCGGTCATATCCATCCAGAATTGTTTGGAGGTAAAGCGGTCAGACAAATGATTCCTTTGGTAAAGTATGATAAATCTGGGCTTTCGGAAGCGCTTTCCAAAGAATACAAGATCAAAGTCTGGAATGAAGTCAGTGACAAAAAGCTATACTTAGAAGGTAACCTAAGTTTATCTGATTTGTCCAATACTTTAGGAATTGCCAGACACCATACCTCACAGGTAATCAATGAACATTTTGGTAAAGGTTTTCATGATTTTATAAATGAGTTTAGGATTGATGAGGCAAAGAAATTGCTTTTAGGAAACCAAAATCTTAAAATTATAGAAATCGCCTTCATGGTGGGCTTCAATAATAAAATGAGTTTTCACAGAGCTTTCAAAAAAATAACAAATACAACTCCGACCAAATATATTCAGCAATCTATATCGAACCATATTGATAGCTGCTAAGGAAAACAGTAAAGAAAAAGATTATCCACAGATAAAATAGCTTTTAGTTATATCATCTAAATCAAGTTGTTCAATCACTTGAATTATAAAGTTTTTCAAAGATTTTGCTATGAACATTTGGGAAATATTGATACTATCCTTTGCAATTCATGTACTCTTCACTGCTATTGTTGTTGTTAGCACCAGAAAAGGAGATAGAAAATCCAAACTGATATGGGTTGTATTTTTAATACTTTTCGCATACAATTTATTCTACAATGTCCTTTTTTGGACAAGGTTTAATGAATATCTTTTTAGAAGGTTGACTTATGTTTACTTAGTGCCACTTTCATTATATGGGCCTTTGTTTTATCTATACATTAAACGATTGGTATTAAAAAAAGATGTATTTAATCAAGGCAAATTGGTAGTACACTTGATTCCCGCTTTCATTGTACTCCTTAACTGTGGAAGATTTTATATGTTGCCCTTGACCGACAGAGTAGTATTTTGGAAGCAAGGCACATTGTTCAAGTTTTTTTTCATCAACCCAACCCATTTGGAATTTGGACTTTCAATTCTTCTGGTTATCTATGCGATAAGCACCTACATAATGAACCGGAAAAGCTACGTGCAAGACGATGAGATGAGGTTGTGGCTAAAGATCACCTCTTACTTTTTTATGGGTTTTGCCCTGTCTTGGCTGGTATATGATATATTATCTTTTTCAGATGTGCTAACCGACAAGCATGATTACATAATTACAATATCCATGATTATTTTCGTTGGATTGATAACCTACTTCGGTTATATCCACACAGAAATATTTGAAGGAAAATCATTAAAGAAGCTCATACCGCTAACAAAATATAACAGATCTGGACTTTCAGATATCCTGTCTAGGGAGTACAAAGTTAAAATTTGGGATGAAGTAAAGAACAAAGAACTTTTTCTTAACGGTGATTTAAGCCTTTCAGATTTATCGGATGCTTTGGGAATGGCTAGGCACCACACCTCACAAGTAATCAATGAACATTTTGGCAAAGGCTTCCACGATTTTATAAATGAATTTAGGGTGGAAGAAGCCAAGAAGTTGCTTTTGGGTAATGATGACCTCAAAATTATAGAAATCGCCTTTATGGTTGGTTTCAACAACAAAATGAGTTTTCATCGAGCTTTCAAGAAAATTACGAATATGACTCCTACCAAATATATCCAGCAGTCTACTTTGCATCATAGTAACAGTAACTATGTAACGGATAATCAGTAACAGATTATAATCTGTGGTCTTTTTGGCAATTCCTTTGACTTGTTTTACAGCGCAATTGTAAAGGTAAGGTGGTGAGAAACTTTACTTCTTTCTGACATCGCAAGACACTCAGTTTTGTTCTCATTTTATTAGGAGTATTATTTGAATTAGCTATCAAACCCTTCTCCCACCTGCCTTTCTCAATTGTACAGATAACTCAATTAATTTCTAATTAAAACTCAAACTGTATGAAAGTAAAAGGATTTTTGACGCTCTTGTTCGCGTTTATTGTTCACATGTCCTTTGCACAAGAAAAAGTGGTCTCAGGGAAGGTTACAGATCAAAATGGTCTTCCCTTGCCTGGAGTCAACATTGTTGTCGAAGGCACCATTACTGGAACTCAAACCGACTTTGATGGTAACTACTCCATTAATGTTAGTGTGGGTCAAGTATTATTATTTAGTTACATAGGACAACAAGATACCAGAAGTGTTGTTGGCGCAGATAGTACTATAAATGTACAGATGTCTGAAAATGCCCAGGCATTGGAAGAAGTAGTGGTGACCGCATTAGGTATTAAAAGGGAAAAGCAAGCTTTGGGATACGCTGTCGCCGAAGTTGGAGAAGATCAGCTGGAATCTAGACCTGATGGTGATGTAGCAAGAGTGTTGCAAGGAAAAGCATCGGGAGTACAAATAACCAACCAGAGTGGTCTGTCAGGGTCAGGTACAAATATTATTATTCGAGGACTCTCAACTTTTAGTTCTAGTAATCAAGCCCTTTTCATTGTGGATGGTGTACCGTTTAGCACCGATACAAATTCATCTGGCAGAAATGGAGCTCGGCAAGATTTTATTAATGGAAACAATGGCTCTAGTAGATTCTTGGACTTAGATCCAAATAGCATTGAGAGTGTTAACGTGCTTAAGGGACTTGCAGCAGCTACATTGTATGGTTCTCAAGGTCGGAATGGCGTTGTCTTAGTTACTACAAAAGGAGGTTCGAGTAGATCATCAGGCCCAAAAAAAACGGAAGTAACGATAAACTCTTCTGTTTTTATCAATCAAATTGCTTCCTTACCCGAATATCAAAACCAATATGGCAATGGTTTTGACCAATCTTTTGGCTGGTTCTTTAGTAACTGGGGTCCAAGTTTTGATCGTAATGGTCCTGCCGGCTGGGGCAATCAGGCATCCATTGATGCTCAAGGTACTTTAGCGCATCCATATTCTACATCCACTGCGGCTATTCAGGCAGCTTTCCCAGAATTTCAAGGCGTGCGCTATAAATGGCAACCCTATGACTCCGTTTATAAATTTTTTAGAACGGGAGTAATTACAAATAATTCAATCAATGTTAGAGGAGCGTCCGAAGATTCCAAAATAAATTACAATATCAATTACGGACATTTAAAAGATAATGGATTTACGCCCAATAACACGGTAACCCGTAATACATTATCCATCGGAGGAAACGCAAAACTTTCCAACAGATTTACCGCATCAGGAACATTAAATTTTAGTAGAACGAAATTTGTATCTCCGCCCGTGGCATTGAGTCAAGGTGATGGTGCAACAGGAACCGGTTCATCCGTCTTCGGAGATTTATGGTTTACACCTCGTAGTATCGATATTCAAGGATTACCTTTCCAAGACCCAGTTACTGGCGGAAGTGTATACTATAGACAAGATAATACCATACAACACCCTCTTTGGACAGTTGCAAATGCCGAAACACAGCAACAGACAAATCGCGTTTTTGGTCAGGCATCGTTGCAGTATGACATTAATGATAATCTAAACATTGTTTATAGAGCAGGTATAGATGTATATAGTGAGGACAATGTGAACTTCCAAAATGCGGGAGGTATTAATTCAAATAGTGGAGATGTACGTTTGGCCAGTGGTATATATGAAACATGGAACAACAATAACACCATATGGGACCATAACATAGTTCTGAATGGGGACTACGACATTGTTGAAAAGGTTGGGGCCACATTTAATTTAGGGGCCACATCTAGAAGAGAGATTTTCAATCAAATTGGAGTAGCAAGTGATGGCCAACAAGTATTCGGAGTACTAAGGCATTTTAACTTTTTAAATCAAAACGAAATAGAAAGTTTTGTTGAGAGAAACTTAGTGGGAGTCTATGTGCAAATGGATTTTGACTATGACAATATGCTTTACCTAACCTTAGCGGGAAGGAACGATTGGGTTTCCAATTTTTCACGAGATAATAGAACTCAATTTTATCCCAGTGCAAGTCTTTCTTTTATTCCTACCACAGCTTTTGATGCCTTGAAATCTGAGAATATTTTGAACTACTTGAAGCTACGAGCGGGTATCGGAGTATCTGCCAATTTCGAATCATCCGCCTATCCAATCGCAAGTACCTTGTTTTTAGATACCCAAGATTCGCAGGATGGCACAGGTACAAATGTTGTGGCCAATACAACAGGTGCTAGACTTGGAAATCCCAACCTTCAACCTGAGACATTAAATGAAGTAGAATTAGGGGTTGAATCCAGATGGTGGGACGGACGTGTTACTTTTGATGGGTCTGTGTATAAAAGGTTCACCAAAGATTTGATTTTGGACAGACCTCTAGACCCTTCGAGTGGTTTCTTTGTTACAGCTACAAACATTGGTGAAATAGAATCTGAAGGAATTGAAGCTGATTTAGGAGTTAATTGGATAAGAAGTTCAGGTGACGGTTTTAGCTGGAGCACCAATGTGAACTTCACAGCTTTTGAAACTACCGTAACAGATTTGGGTGTAGATACCGATCAAGTTGTCTACTCCGGTTTTAGTAACCTAGGAAATTCTGCAATACAAGATCAGCCTTTGGGCGTGTTCTTTGGGACAAGAGTCCTTCGTGATGCCAATGGTAATCTTGTAGTTGGGGGTGACGGAAATTATGTGCAAGACCCTAACAATGGCATTATCGGAGACCCAAACCCAGACTGGGTCATGAATGTGAGAAATAGCATTTCATTCAAAAACTTCACCCTTGGCTTCCAATGGAACTATACGCAAGGCGGCGATGTTTACTCCTCAACAATATCTACTTTATTAGGTAGAGGGCTAACACCAGAAACTATTGATCGAGAAAACACTTATATCCTTCCTGGGGTTGACCAAAATGGTAACGTGAATAATTTACAGATAAACAACTCGACCTTTTGGTTCAGTAATGTTTTGAATGGACCGAGTGAGCTTCAGGTTTATGATGCCACAACGATTAGACTGCAAGAAGCTTCTCTAAGCTATAACATGCCATCTAAATTCCTGGATAAAACACCTTTTGGATCCCTCGTTTTTACAGCTTCCGGAAACAACCTCTGGTTTAGAGCTATCAACACACCGAAGGGAGCAAATTTTGATCCAAATACTTCGGGGTTGGGTGTTGGAAATGGCTTTGGTTTTGACTTTATAAACGGGCCAAGCTCAAGAAGGTACGGGTTGAGTGTAAAAGCTTCATTTTAAAAATAATACTATGAAAATAATGAAAAACATAAACAAGTTTATGGCCTTATCGGTCATGGGATTATTGCTCGTATTCACGTCATGCGAAACCACGGAATTGGACATTACATCCAATCCAAATGCGCTGACTCCAAATCAAGCGAGTGTGGATTTCTTCCTTAATTCTATACAAGAAGATTTTATTAGGCAGTTTGAAGGAGATGCAGACAATGATTTAAATGATAATTGGCAAGGTGGAGGTAATACTACTGGAGACGGTTTTAATGAGCTGGGAATGGAATTGACCCGAATCATTAACGGAGCTGGTAGGCAATATGCAAGTATTTACCAAGATAGTGATATGGATGATGAGTGGATCAATGCTTATTTAGGAATTCTTGGGGATATTCGGGCGATGACGCCTTTGGCGGAAGAGGCAAATCAAATCCACCATATTGCCATCGCACAGTTTATAGAAGCGTATTTAATGGTAACTATGGTAGACTTCTTTGGAGATGTTCCCTATTCCGAGGTTATTCAAGCAGCAGAGGGTATTTTAAATCCGTCTGTGGATTCAGGTGCAAGTATTTATGATGCTTCGCTACTGCTTATAGATGAAGCGATTTCAAATTTCAACCAAAGCGCGGCATCCGAACCTACCACAGATTTCTATTACGCAAATGATTATACCAAATGGGTGAGGGCGGCGAATACCTTGAAAATGAAAATCTATCTACAACGCCGTTTGGTAGATTCTCAGGCAATGGCAAGTTTCAATGCCATCGTTAATTCGGGCAACTATATTCAAGATACTGCAGATGATTTTGAATGGAACTGGCCAGCCACAAGCGCCACGCAACCCGATACAAGACATCCACGGTATGGAATCAATTATACGGCCGGAGGAGCCGGTGAGTACATGTCCAATTGGATGATGAATCTAATGGATACGACTAACGACCCGAGGATTCGTTATTATTTCTATAGACAAAGACCAGCGGTGCCAGGAGCAGAAATAGACCCCAATGAGGAAACCTTAAGATGCTCTTTGGAGACCCCGCCACAACACTACGTAGATGGAAACTTCACTTTCTGTTGGTTGGACAATGGTTATTGGGGGCGTGACCATGGTAATGCTACGGGAATCCCGCCAGATGGCCTACTGAGAGCTACATGGGGTGTGTACCCTGTAGGTGGGCAGTTTGATTCTGATCAGTTTTTGCCAGTAGGCTTGGGTACAGGATCAGGAGGAAATGGAGTCAGCTCACTTTTAACCGCATTTAACGTGGATTTCATGAAAGCTGAAATGGCTATGGCAAATGGCGACATGGCTGGTGCCAGAACATTTTTATTGGCTGCTTTTGATAGGTCTATGGCCAAGGTACAGGCGTTTCTAGTAGGAAGAGAAGGAGGCGCAGATACTTCATTTGCCCCAACAACAGCTGAGATTACCTCTTATAGAAATACCATAGGCACAAACTTTGACAATGGCGACATGAACGATAAGTGGAATGTATTGGCAGAACAATATTGGATTGCTCATTATGGAAACGGCGTGGAGCCCTATAATTTTTACAGAAGAAACCAATTTCCAGTCACGTTACAACCAAATTTGGAACCAAATCCTGGTGAATTTGTTAGGTCTATGTATTACCCATCAAATGTGGTAAACAACAATCCAAATATTGATCAAAAGGCAAGTCATACAATACCTGTTTTTTGGGATAATAATGCAACCAATCCAATAGCTAATTAATCATTAAAAATTGAATTCTATGAATAATATTAAAAACTTTCTAGTGCTTGCGTTGGCTATTTTGGTCGGTTCTTGCAGCGAGGATGATAAACTTACATTGGAGGTTCAAGATATAGTGACACGTGGTGCGATTATACGGACATTGAACACCGAAAGTGGTATTTTTCAAGCCAATGATCTAAATTCAGCTTTTTCGATTACAATTGAAGAGCAGGACGATGAAAACGGAGGTTTAATGCAATCGTTGGAAGTATTTCTGACTTTTGTTGATAATACAGATGATGGTATTGACAATAACGTAAGTGAAACACTATATCAAAGTATCCCTTCTTCCGCATTTACCTCAGGAAGCAACGGGCTACCCGTTATTGATCTACAAATTACTTTGCAGGAAGCACTAACGGCTTTAGGCATTCCTTCAGATGGATTCACCGGAGGTGATTCCTTCACAATTCGTTTGGAGTTGGTCTTAACGGATGGACGATCGTTCACTAACATTGATGCAACGGGTAATGTTTCAGGAGGATCGTTCTTTTCCTCTCCATATTCCTATTCTGCATTGCTAGTTTGTCCATTTGATCAAAGCATTTTTGATGGAAATTATACAGTGATAGATGATGTTTGGGCTGATTACACCCCTGGACAGAGTGTTCCGGTCGTCCCAGGAGATGAACCAAATCAAGTATTTATTTTATCAACGAATAATCCATTTATCACCAATCCAAGTACTTCGTACATGATTTTGGAGGTAGACCCTGAAAATGGAAATGTGACCATTTCGTCTAATGAACCCTTTGATTATGGTACTCCTGGCGCGCCTTTTCCAATAGCGGTCGGGGGAACTGGAACGGTAAACACGTGTAATGGAGCCATAGATCTGAATGTCGACTTTGTTGGACAAGGAATATTCCACTTTGAACTTGAAAAACAATAAAAATTGTTTTCAATAAAGGAAAAGGCCTCCATTTAATTTGGGGGCCTTTTTTGGTTTAATCAATTTATAAATCCATCATAGTTTTATTCAAATGAAATAGCCAAATTTCATATTGAATTAGAGATTGCCAGAAAATTAATTTTCTGGATTATGATGGCTAAAAAACACCTCTTTAAAATTACTGCTTGCCTTGGATTAATTGCGATTGGCTGCAACCATCCAAAAGAATCGCAAATCTTCGCCAGTGAGGTACAGAATTTTGTACTGGAAAAGATAACCGATAGTATTCGGATTCCATTCGGAATGATTTTTTTACCAGATGGAAATATGCTAGTTACCAATAGATTTTCAGGAGAACTCATTAGGATAGATATAGCATCGGGAAAAAAGAAAGTACTTCAAGGAGTTCCAACGTCATATTCCCGTGGTGATGGTGGGGCACTGGATGTTTTACTCCATCCAAATTATAAGAAAAATGGTTGGCTTTATTTTTCTCATTCTATCGGAGATTCCATCAGTAGCTCCATGGTGATTGATAGGGCCAAATTAGAAGGAGATTCGCTGATCAATATCCAGCGTATTTTTACAGCTTTTCCATTTTATAAATCTCCAAGTCATTATGGATCAAGAATGATTATCCAAGATGAGTATTTATTTTTTACAATGGGTGACCGTTATGACCTCATGGATGCCGCTCAAAAATTAGATAACCACTTGGGAAAGGTAATGCGAATATTTGCTGATGGTCGAATACCACAGGATAATCCATTTGCTGGAATTGATAGTGCCAAGTCCGAAATTTGGAGTTATGGACATCGAAATCCTCAGGGCTTAACCTTGCATCCTGAAACAAATGAATTATGGTTACATGAGCACGGACCAAAAGGAGGCGACGAATTGAACCGAATAGAACCGGGATTAAACTACGGATGGCCAATAATTTGCCATGGGATTGACTATGATGATACCCCAATTAAAAACGGAATAACACATAAAGACGGTTTGGAGCAGCCAATACATTTCTATACGCCATCTATAGCCCCAAGTGGCATGGAATTTTACTTTGGAGATAAATTTAAATCATGGAAGGGCAATTTGTTTATTGGAGCTATGGCTTTGACTCACCTTAATAGACTAGTACTGAAAGATGGGAAGGTGATACATGAAGAACGTTTGTTGGAGGAATTTGGTAAGAGAATACGAGTAGTAAGACAAGGTCCAGATGGCTTCATATATATTGGGGTGGATGGTGGGTCTATTTTTAGGTTAAAACCAATTGATGCCTAACTTACCTTTAAGGTGTTTTTTCGTTGTCTAATCTTTAGTTACGAAAAAATACGAAAACCCTTTCGAAAAAATTTCGTAACATGCTATTTATATTTAAATACATGATAATCAATGGCTTGTTTTCGTTTTAATTAACCTATTTGACTTTTTTAATACGAGAATCCATAGGATTTATTTGGCAGTTCGCTTTTTTTAGGGCCAACATTTTTTACATTTGATTGAGACCATCAACGTAGAGATCAATGTATTATTTGGGTATAGACTTGGGAAGTTCTTCCGTAAAGGTTGCATTAGTTGAAAGTGCAAGTGGTAAGCGTATTGGAGTTATCCAAGAACCTGAGGAAGAAATGCCTATTCATTCTCCTGAAAAAGGATGGGCGGAGCAAGAACCCGAAGATTGGTGGAAGCATGTTTGCAATGGAATAAAAAAACTCAAGGACGTTCATAATATTTCAGAGCAAGATATTGTTGGAATTGGTATAGCTTATCAAATGCACGGCTTGGTAGTTGTCGATAAAAACGGTAATTCACTGCGTAAGTCAATCATTTGGTGCGACAGTAGGGCTGTAGAAATTGGAAATATCACTTACGAAGACCTAGGTCCTGAAAAATGTCATAAGCATTTATTGAATTCACCTGCAAACTTTACTGCCTCCAAGTTACGATGGGTCAAGGACAATGAGCCTGAAGTTTTTCAAAAAGTAGATAAGTTCATGCTACCGGGCGATTATATCGCATATCGGTTTTCTGGCAAAATGAACACTACCATTTCTGGCCTGTCGGAGGGAATATTTTGGGATTTCGAACAGGGCTCCGTTTCCAAAGATATTTTGAACTATCATGGTTTTTCAAAAGAATTGATTCCGGATGTTGTTCAAACCTTTGATAATCAATCAGTAGTTTCTCTAAGAGGTTCAAAAGAATGTGGGCTCTTGGAAGGAACCCCAATTCTGTATCGTGCTGGCGACCAACCTAATAATGCTTTGTCCCTCAATGTATTTAATCCCGGGGAAGTAGCCGCTACCGGAGGTACATCAGGAGTGGTATATGCCGTTACGGATAGCCTTTCGGTTAAAGAAAGTTCCCGGGTCAACAATTTTGCCCATGTCAATTATGGTTTCGATAAAGTAAAGAACATTGGTAAACTTCTTTGCATAAATGGCGCGGGAATCCAATATAGGTGGTTGTTGAACAATTTAGATGTTTCTTCCTATGAAGAAATGAATCAATTAGCGAATCAGGTTGAAATAGGTGCTGATGGCCTTTGTATTATTCCCTTTGGTAATGGAGCCGAACGCATGCTTTTAAATAGAGATGTTGGTACACGGATTGTTAATCTTGATTTGAACCGGCATTCCAAAGCACATTTCTGTAGGGCGGCAATCGAAGGTATTGCATTCGCTTTTGTTTATGGGATGGATATTATGAAATCTGATGGTATAAACTCAAAGGTAATACGCGCCGGGAATGATAACCTTTTTCGGTCGGAGATTTTTGCCAATACCATATCTTCTCTCAGTAAACAAGAAATCGAAATATACAATACCACCGGAGCGATAGGAGCTGCAAGGGCATGTACTATTACACTGGATGGATATGATACGTTTTCATCTTTTATGCAAAACGACTATATAATGACGTATAGCCCGCAAAAAGATATGGAGTCTTATGATAGGGCATATAAAACATGGAAAAAAGAACTTGAATTAATTATAAACCAATAACATTTAACATGGCACTTATAGGCGATAAGGAATTTTTTAAAGGGATAGGAGAGATTAAATATGAGGGTCGGGATTCTGATAACCCATTGGCATTTAAGTTTTATAATCCTGAACAAGTTGTGGCAGGAAAAACAATGCGTGACCATTTTAAGTTCGCTATGGCGTACTGGCATACACTCTGTGGAACTGGAGGTGACCCTTTTGGGCCTGGCACTAAGAGCTTTCCATGGGCGATGGCCTCAGACTCAGTGAAAGCAGCCCAAGATAAGGCTGATGCAGCCTTTGAGTTCATTACTAAAATGGGATTTGACTACTATTGCTTTCATGATTATGATTTAGTAGATGAAGCAGATACCTTGTCCAAATCCGAAGAAAGAATTCAGGGGATAGTAGCATACCTTAAAGAGAAGCAGGAAGCATCAGGGGTAAAACTGTTATGGGGTACTTCCAACTGTTTTTCGAATCCCAGATATATGAATGGCGCAGCTTCCAATCCTGACTTCAATGTTGTGGCAAGAGCAGGAGCTCAAGTAAAGATTGCTTTAGATGCTACTATTGCCCTAGGTGGTGAAAACTACGTTTTCTGGGGTGGTCGTGAAGGCTATATGTCTTTGTTGAATACGGATATGAAGCGTGAACAGGATAATATCGGCCGTTTTTTAAATATGGCAAAAGACTATGCAAGAAGTCAAGGTTTTCAAGGAACTTTCTTCATAGAACCGAAACCAATGGAGCCTACAAAACATCAATATGATTTTGATGCAGCCACTTCCATCAATTCTATTCGGGAATATGGTTTGGAAAATGATTTTAAACTAAATATAGAAGTCAATCACGCCACTTTGGCCCAACATACGTTTCAGCATGAACTACAAGTTGCTGCGAATGCTGGTATGTTAGGAAGTGTAGATGCCAACCGAGGAGACTATCAGAATGGTTGGGACACGGACCAATTTCCAAATAATGTACTTGAAACTGCCGAAGCCATGTTAGTGTTCTTGAAGTCAGGAGGGCTTCAAGGTGGCGGTATTAACTTTGATGCGAAAACAAGGCGAAACTCAACCGATTTGGAAGATATATTTTTGGCTCATATTGGTGGTGCAGATACCTTTGCTAGGGCTTTGCTGATAGCGGATGCGGTGATTCAGCAATCACCTTATGAATCACTTTTAAACAAAAGATATGCCTCTTTTAACTCAGGGAAGGGAGCAGAATTCTCCGCTGGAGAGTTATCACTTACTGATTTATACGATTATGCGAAGGGTAAAGGAGAGCCTGAACAGATTAGTGGCAAACAAGAGTTGTTTGAAAATATTATAAACCAGTACGTTTGACGTAGGTATTTCCTCATAAGGAAAGTATATCTAACTTAGATATTGTACTTTCATTCCCTCTTATTACGGTGATTATTTATCATTTTCTATTGGACGTGATGAGCATAAACACCTATAGTAAATCCTTGTGGAATGAAAAAAGTCACTTTAAAGGACATCGCATATATTTTTGGAGTTTCTATTTCCACAGTTTCCAAGGCAATAAATGATAGTCACGAGATTAGTCGTGATCTAAAAACCAAGATTCAGAAGTTTGCTAACGAGAACAATTACAAGCCAAACAGGATTGCTCAAAGTTTGGTCCGTAATAGTACCAAAACCATAGGGGTTATTGTTCCGAATATTCTCAACTTCTTTTTCGCACAGGTAATTTTTGGTATTGAGAAAACCGCCAATGCCAGAGGGTATAAGATTATCAGCTGTTTTTCCAATGAGTCTTGCCACAAAGAAATACAGACCATCGACCTATTAAATGCAGGGGCTGTAGACGGAATTATGCTCTCACTTTCTGCAGAAACACAAGCTAAAGGTGATTTAAAGCATCTACAAACTTTAGTGGACAATCAGATTCCCATGGTCATGTTCGACAGAGTATCTGAACAAGTGGAATGCGATAAAGTCGTTGTGGATGATTTTGAGGCTGGATATAAAACCACAAATCACTTATTGAAAACAGGATGTAAAAAAGTAGCCATTATCTCCGCAATTTATAATTCTAGTGTTGGGAAACTAAGGGTAGATGGATATAAAAAAGCACTAAAGGAAAATGGGCTAGTTTTTGAAGAAAAAAACATAGTAAAGGTTGGTAAAAAAGATGACCTACAATTATTGATATCACTTTTATTGGATGATAAAGAAATTGATGGAATTATCGCCTTGGACGAAATGACCGCTGTGGATACTCTTAATATTTTGAAGCTAAAAGACATCGATGTTCCGGAAGAGATATCATTGGTTGGGTTTACGAACGGAAGATTATCAAAATATGTATCTCCCGCATTGACCATGGTAAGTCAACATGGAAAGTATATCGGAGAACTTTCGGCCAATTTACTTATAGATCGCATTGAATACGAGGGGGACATGCCATATACCACAAAACTGGTAAAAACCAGTTTGGTTGAACGTGAATCGACCAAAACAATCCAATAGTATATTTCTTTTTACCAGTTCTCCTACAGGTTAATTTTCCACTATATCTTTCTATAATAGTTTGTGATTCATTCTTTTTTTTATTCCTTCGAGGCTTAAAATTTTTGAAATGACGCTATTTGTAGATATGGATGAGGTGCTCGCTGATACGTATGGAGCCCATTTGGAATTGTATAAAGAAAAACATGGGGTTCAGCTAAATCTGGCGGATTGTCAGGGTAAGGAAGCATGGGAAAGTGTACCCGAAGAACATAGCAAAGAAATACGAAATCATGCGTGGGAAGTTGGTTTCTTTAGAAATTTAAAACTTATTGAAGGAAGCCAGGAAGTAATGGCTGAACTTAATAAGAAGCATGAGGTGTACATTGCATCAGCCGCCATGCAATTTCCCAATTCATTAAAAGAAAAGTCGGATTGGCTGGATGAGTTTTTTCCGTTCATTCCATGGCAAAATCGCATATTATGCGGGCATAAGTTCATTTTGAAGGGCGATATCCTTATAGATGACAGGTCATATAACTTAAAGAATTTTGATGGCCGTTCCTTTCTATTTACCTCACCTCATAACGTGAATACCAATGGATTTGAACGTGTAAATTCATGGCAAGAGGTCGCAGATAAACTTTTGTAACTTAGAGCATGCAATTCCCAAAAACTCTGAGTGTACCTATTTTGCTATTGAGCCTTTTTCTATTAGAAAGTTGTGCTGCCCAATCCAGACTCATCGAAGATGAGATTCAAACCGTAAACACTGAAAACCTAAAGTATTATTTATACTATCCCGAAGGGTATGATTCAGATGTTGATAAAGAATTTGGCCTATTGTTGTTTTTACACGGTGGGGGAGAATCCGGAGGAGACTTGGATGAGCTGAAAGAAAGCGGACCGCCGAAACTATTGGTGGAAGGAAAACAGTTCCCCTTTTTGGTGTTGGCACCCCAAAATCCTCATAAAAGAAAGTGGTGGGACACCAAGGCTGTAATGAAGTTATTGGATTCGGTAATCGAGACCAATCGTGTTGATGCCGATAGAATATACCTAACAGGCTTAAGCCGTGGGGGAAGCGCTGCATGGGCAATTTCTACACAATATCCAGAGAAATTTGCAGCCTTAGCCGTTGTGTGTGGAATGGCCCCTTTGCCATATGCGCACTGGATTGATAAAAAAATGCCGATTTGGGTATTCCATGGAGACCAAGATGAAGTCATATCCGTGGAAGAATCTGATAAAATGGTGGCCAAACTAAAAGAAATGCAGTATGATGTAAAATATACGAGGTATGAAGGAGTAGGTCATAACTCCTGGGGTAGAGCTTATACAGATGATTCATTATACAAATGGCTTAACCAACAAAAAAGAAATTGATGAAGAAGCTAGTGTTTTACATTTTACTTATTGCCTTCTGTTCATGCAAACAAAAAGAAGGCAAGATTGCCAACGATATTATTCCTGAAATGGAATCGGAGAATATTGAAGTAAGGGATACTGTAATCTCCATCACCACCAAAGAGAATGTATTAAAAACGTTTGATGGTCTCGCCGATACCACCTTTGTTAGGTTGGCTGATTTCAGTGCTGATTTTGCTTATGATATGCGATACGCTACCGAAAACAATTTTCTAAAGGCTAAAGTATACGATTGTGCAGAATGCTATACCCGTGTAAAAACCGCCAGGGCACTGATTAAGGCGAATAAAAGTTTTATGGAAGAAGGAGTAAAAATCAAATTTTTTGATTGCTATCGCCCGAATTCAGTGCAATATAAAATGTGGGAGATTGTGCCCAATCCTCAATATGTGGCAAACCCCGTCAAAGGCTCAATTCATAATAAAGGAGGTGCTGTGGATATTACTTTGGTTGATTTGGACGGAAAAGAATTGGATATGGGTACGGACTTCGATTTTTTTGGAAAAAGGGCGTATCATGATAATCTGGACCTTCCCGAAATAATTCTCACAAATAGGAAATTGTTGAAAGAAACTATGGAAGCCTATGGTTTTTGGTCCATACGCACCGAATGGTGGCACTATAACCTATCAACGGCTTCAAATGATAAAGTGGCGAACTTTAAATGGGAATGTGTTGATTAGTCTTTTTGCACTCGAGAATAATCAATTTGTCATTTAAATCTGTAGTAAAGAAAAGATACTTATCTCCTCCATCTTTGATTTTATGTTTTCTTCTCAGCTCAGCAACAGTGCTGGGAAAGTTTCTCGTAGTAATATTGGCTTTGGGTATATTCAATATTTTTAAACCCTTTTTTGAATAGGAAATGGTGTTAACGATTTCGAACCTTCTTCCAGGAAAATCAATCAACTTGACTGAGGTGTACAAGTGAGAATGTTTGTGTAATTTATTCAATTCGAACATCCTCGAAACAGATTTGAAACCGCCTGATTTAAGAATAGCCGCATTGGGCTCATATAGATAGGTCTCAGGTGGGCCAGAACTAATTGCTAATTGCAGCTCATCTTGTAGCCTAAAATCAAAAATTTCTTCCTTCCCTTTTGCCAGATTGATGGTTTTAATATCGATTTCCCCATCAAAGCCATATTCCAAAACAAACAACAATTCTTTCACTTCATTTTGAACTGCAACCACATGGATTTCTTTTATGTGGTCGAGTTCTTTTATTCCTTGAGTGATATCTAAAAGGGGAGAGGTCTTGATTAGTACATTTGTACTTTTCTCAAAAATCATAGAAAGATACTCGGGTAGATTTGGAATGCAATCCTCTAATAAAAACACCTTCCCTTTACTATCACTTCGACGCGAAGGGTCAACATAGACCCAATCAAATTTTTGATCAGTTTCTTTTAAATACTCTATTCCATTTTCTGAAAGACAATGGATATTTTTTCGGCCCAAAACTTCAAAATTGTAAGCGCTGATTTCGCTCAAATCCGTGTCGATTTCGCAGTGAAAAACAGTTGCAATTTCCTTTGAAAAAAAGTACGTATCCACACCTAGTCCTCCGGTAACATCTAGAAGCTTTTTTCCATTGACCAGTCTTGATTTATATGCCGCCGTTTGTTCCGAACTGGTTTGCTCAATATTCAACTTTTTTGGATAATAAATACCTGTGGTGTTAAACCAGGTAGGGAGCTTTTCTTTACATTTTTTTTTTGACTCAAGCTGACCAGCAAGTTCTTTTTGGGAAACACCGTTGAAAACTGGTTTTTTTAGCAAAACTGACACGATGTCAGTATTCCAATTTTCTGATATAAAACTCTGTACACCAGTATTTAATATCAATTTATTCAAACTAATACTATAAATTTTTCGTTAGTTTTTTTACAAAGGAATTTTCAGCTATAAACTCCTTTAAAATCACTTTTATCGCCGTGTAAGCGGGTACCGCTACGACCATTCCAACCACTCCAAAAACAAGGCCGGCAATGATGATTACCAAGAAGATTTCAAGTGGATGGGACTTCACACTTTTTGAAAAAATAAAAGGTTGAGAAAAGAAATTATCAACTAATTGACCAATAGCCAATCCGATTAAAACATAAGATGCTTTTGGCAAAATAACAGAGCTAAAATCCGATCCTAGAAAGCTGGTCATTGTGAGGGTGATCATGATGGCTCCACCGATGATTGGACCGATGTATGGAATGATGTTGAACAAGGCACAAAGGAATGCGATGACGATGGCATTTTCCACACCGACAATTAACAATGCAATGGTATAAATCACGAATAGAATAAAAAGCTGGAGTAAGATTCCAGCGAAATATCTTGAAAGCAAACCATTGATTTTGTCCACCGACTTTACAAGGTTACTTTCTTTATTATCAGGAACAAAAATCAACATCCCGTTTTGGAACAACTTGCTATCCTTCAAAAAGAAAAAGGAAATAAAAAGGACGGAAAAAAGACCAATGCTAAAACTACTCAAAGTATTCACAAATGAGTTTAAGAAGTTGGGTATGAACCCTAAGTCCAGTCCTTCCAAAACATTTTTTTCCAGCTCAGAGTCTTGTATTAAATCGGAGACATTATCCGTTGTGGCCCCAAAATATTCCAAAATCTGATGGTACAATGTATTTACATCAGCTTTTAAAGCGTCAATATCCAATAACGATAAGTTTCTACTCTGCTCGGAAATGAGAGGAATAAACAAGGCCAATATCCCCATAAAAATACCGAACATAAAAACCATGGTTATAATTACTGCCAAGGTGTTGGGGAACTTTAGTTTTCTTCTCAAAAAGAGAACAACGGGCCTGCCAAGCAGTGCTATCACCGCAGCGATGGCCAAATAGGCCAGCACGGATTGTATTTTAAAAAGAAAATAGGCAAGAAGCACTATGCCAGTGATTATGGCTATGGCTCTTAAAATTCCATTAGCTATAATTTTCGAATTCATACGTTAACTTTTAAAGGCGTATTCCAAAATGTTGGCGCCCATTTGTAATGCTTTTAATCTGATATCTTCGGGGTCGTTGTGAACGGATGGATCTTCCCAGCCATCTCCAAGGTCACTTTCAAATGTAAACAATAACAACAATCTACCATTATCAAAAATTCCTAAGGCCTGGGGTCTTTTCCCATCATGTTCATGAATTTTTGGCAAACCTTCGGGAAAGGAAAACTGCTGATTGAAAATTGGGTGATCTGCTCCAAGTTCCTCCAACTGTTTTTCGGGGAAGACTTTTTCCAGTTCCCTTATGAGGTATGGCTCCATCCCATAATTATCATCAATATGCAAAAAACCACCTGAAAGCAAATAAGTCCTTAAATTTTCAGCCTCTTCATCTGAAAAAAACACATTACCGTGACCTGTCATATGTAGATATGGATATTGAAAAATAGACACGCTGCCCACCTCCACGGTTTCCGGCTTCTCATCAATCTTGGTACCAATATTACTATTACAAAAAGTTATTAGGTTGGGCAAAGCAGTAGGATTGGAGTACCAATCACCACCACCTCCATATTTTAAAATGGCAATTTGCTGGGCTTGACAGGTAACAATCACAAAAAAAGTTAAAAAACAGCTTAAAACGGTAAGTTGTCTCATATAGGTCCGAATAAGTAAGTAATCAAAAGTACAGTATTCATGCTTAAAAAAATCTTAATCCCATCATTTGCATTTTTTGGAATGTCCCTAATTGCACTTTATGCGGCAAGGGTAGAGGATAGGGCAGTGATAGAAACAAAAGTGGAAAATGAGGTCTATGAACCAGTGGTGGTATTGGAACTTTTCACATCTCAAGGTTGTTCGAGTTGTCCTCCCGCTGACATTTTATTGGATAAGGTAAAAAAGCAGCATCCAGAGGATGTCTTCGCGCTATCATACCATGTAGATTATTGGAATTATATCGGATGGGAAGATCCGTTTAGCAAATCCACTTATACGAAAAAACAAAGGGAGTACAATCAGAAGTTTCGATATAGAAGTAACTATACTCCACAGCTGGTCGTAAATGGCAGGGAACATTTTGTAGGATCCAATGCTGCAAAACTAACTTCCAAAATCACAACGTATAAAGACAGAAAAACTACCAACAATATAACACTCGATGGTATTGTGAAATCAGACTTTGGCATTTCATTCGATTTTAACCTGGAAGGCGATATTAAAGGAAGACAGCTTAGGGCTGTTTTGGTTTTGGATGAACGAACAACTTCGGTTAAAAAAGGTGAAAATAGGAACAGAACCTTAAAGAACAGTAACATCGTAATTGCAGAAAAATATATTCCCTTACAATCATCAAGGGGAAAGTCCTCTATCTCCATACCAAGCATTGCATCGAGGGGCGAAGATTTGACCTTAATTCTGCTTGTTGAGGCTGATAACCTTGATGTTACCGCTGCTGCAAAAGCCTCTATGAAGCTTTAATTGTTGATAATGGAAACCACAGAACAGGCTACTATGGCAGCGGTTTCTGTTCTTAAACGGGTATTGCCCAATGCAACAGGAACAAAACCTTTTTCTATTGCACCAGTGATTTCAGGAACGCTAAAATCTCCTTCGGGTCCTATTAGTATAGTAATGTCTTTATCAGCGGCTATGCGCCTTTTCAATTCCATTTTTTCGCCCTCATCGCAGTGTGCGATGAATTTTAAACCTTTGACTTCTTCATTAAGAAAGTCCTTGTAGGCAATTGGCGGATTCAATTTTGGCAAAAAAGTTTGTAGAGACTGTTTCATCGCTGATTGGACGATACGTTCCATTCGTTCCATTTTAATCGTTTTTCTTTCGGAACGTTCGCAAATTATTGGAGTTATTTCGTCCACACCGATTTCTGTAGCTTTTTCCAAAAACCATTCATAACGGTCATTCATTTTAGTTGGTGCCACGGCCAAATGCAGCTTATAGCGTTTAGGAACGCTCTTATCTTCAGAAATAATCTGGACTTTACATTTTTTAAGGTCCGCTTCAAGAATTTTTGCTTCAAAAAGATAACCCCTTCCATTTGTGATATGCAAAATATCACCTTCTTTCTTTCGAAGAACCTTTAGAATGTGTTTGCTTTCTTCTGCTGAAAAGAAAAATTGCTTAAAACTATTATCGAGTGTAGGATTGTAGAAAAGTTGCATTTATTTCAATTTACTTTTTGCATGCTCCAGACCCAGTTCCATCCATTGATGAAGTTGCTCTTCTGTCTTGAAACCTTCGGGCGACACGAAAATGAATTCTTTCATTGGTTTTCCGGTAAAATCCATAGGCCTTACAAATTCTTGCTGTAATACCTTTTCCATTTTGGAATGGATTACACGGACCATCAAATCGTTTTTAACAGGCCCAACGGTCATTTTTCCTTGATACAGAAAGGCCACACCTCCGAACATTTTCTTTTCGGTAAATTCTTCTGGAAAAAGTGAAGCCGAGCTACGGATTCTTTTCGCTAACTCTTCGTCATATGCCATACTCCAAATTTAAAGGTTAAGGTTCAAAAATCAATTTCCAATGGTATAACGTGCCTTTGCCGCAACCTTTTGGTCTGTGAATTGTCCATCAAGGAACTTTAAATACCCAACAATACCGATCATTCCAGCATTGTCGGTGCAATATGAAAATTTAGGAATGTAAGTTGTCCAACCCATTTTTTCTTCAGCCTCCTTAAGTCGTGCTCTAATTCCAGAATTTGCGGCGACACCACCGCCAATAGCTACTTGTTTTATACCGGTTTGTTGTATGGCAAGTTTTAGCTTATCCATCAAAATTTCCAAAATGGTATACTGAACCGAAGCACAAATGTCTTTAATGTTTTCTGATACAAAGTCTGGATTTTTTCTGGTTTCCCTTTGAATGAAATAAAGGATACTGGTTTTTAATCCGCTAAAACTGAAGTTTAGACCATCTACCTTGGGTTTTGGAAAAGGAAACGCTTTTGGATTTCCCTCCCGAGCATATTTATCCACCAATGGGCCACCAGGATAAGGCAGTCCCATAAGTTTGGCACTTTTATCAAATGCCTCGCCTACGGCATCATCTAAGGTTTCGCCAAGAACCTCCATATCAAAATAGCCATTAACTCGCACGATTTGGGTATGGCCCCCACTAATGGTCAATGCCAAAAATGGAAATTTAGGAGCTGTCATGGTCTCATCCTCAATAAAGTGGGCTAAAATGTGGGCTTCCATGTGATTTACCTCTATTAAGGGAATATCTAGTCCCAAAGCCAAGGATTTGGCAAAAGACGTTCCTACCAACAAGGATCCCATGAGCCCAGGACCTCTGGTGAAAGCTATGGCCGATAGTTGTTTTTTATCGATATTTGCCTTGGCCAAGGCTTGATGTACTACCGGAACAATATTTTGTTGATGTGCCCTAGATGCCAATTCTGGGACAACACCTCCATATTGCTTGTGTATTTCTTGTGTTGCCACAACATTACTCAATACTTTTGTATTGCATAAAACTGCTGCAGAAGTATCGTCACAAGAAGATTCTATTGCAAGAATGTAATTTTTTTCGATTGCCACTGATTTTGGAACAAAAATTGGTCGAGCAAAGGTAAAACATAAAGCCCTATCAGAAAACTTAGGAAAATACTGCTTCGTATACTATTGGCAATTCTGCTGATAATGGTCCTAGGTTCGCTGATTCTTTCCATTCCGGCTGTTCAAACAAAAATGGCCAAGTATGCCACGAAATCCCTGAACGAAGAATTCGGAACAAATATTCAAATAAACCGTTTAGGACTTTCTCTCTTTAATCTAAATGCAGGGATTAAAGGTATTTATGTGGAAGATTATAAAAAGGATACGCTAGTATATATCCGTAAACTTTCCACTTCTATTTTGAACATTCGGAATATGGTGAATGGAAAGATGGAATTTGGAGATATTGATGTTGAGGGGTTGTTCTTTAATTTGAAAACCTACATAGGAGAACGTGACACAAATCTTGATGTCTTTGTCGACAAATTGGATGATGGTAAACCACGGGCACCAGGCACACCTCCATTTTTTATGTCTTCGGATGAAATACAGATTTCCGAAGGAAGGTTTCGGCTTTCAGATGAAAATTTAGAAAATGAAGAAACCCTGAACTTCACCAATATGAAAGTCCAGGCCAGTGATTTTCAGATTTTAGGGCCGGATGTTTCTTTGAATATTGAAGACCTCTCCTTAATGAGTAAAAGGGGCATTGCCTTGGAACAACTCGCCACCAATTTTAAGTATACCAAGACACAAATGCGGTTTGATTCTTTGCGAATAAGGACCAAAGAATCTGAATTGAAGGGAGATATGACCTTTAACTACAACCGGGAAGACTTAGCGGAGTTTGTAGATAGAGTGCAGATTGAGGCAGATTTTGATGAATCTATCATTGCGATGAATGAAGTGAACAGTTTTTACAACGAATTCGGGAAGAACAAACAGGTTTCGCTCTCCGGTAGCTTTAACGGAGTGCTGAATCAGCTTAAAGTAACCGACCTTTTTATACAATCGGAAAACACGGGAATTCGCGGAGATTTTGAGTTTTACAATATGTTGAGCAAAGAAGCTCCTTTCATTATGAGGGCCGATATGAAGAATCTGACCTCAAGTTATTATCAACTTAGATCAATATTGCCCAATATTTTGGGTAAGAACATACCATCCTCCTTTCAAAAATTAGGTCAATTTACCATCCGCGGAGATGCTGAAGTAACTGAAACATCATTAGATGTGCAAATCAATTTGAATACCGATATCGGAAGTAGCTATACTGACCTTCAAATGACCAATATTCATACTATTGACGATGCCTCTTATATCGGTTTTATCTCACTTATCGATTTCAATCTTGGAAATTTTGTTGAGTACGAACAATTGGGATTGGCCACCTTGGATGTAAACGTGGAAGGAAAAGGGTTTATCTCAGAATATTTGAACACTGAAGTAATCGGGGAGGTATACAAATTGGAATACAATAATTATGAATACAATAACCTTCGGGTTTCTGGAATTCTTAAAGATCAACTTTTCGATGGTTCTCTTGTAAGTGGAGATGAGAACTTTAAGTTTGATTTTAAAGGATTGGCCGATTTTGGAGCGGACGAGAACAAATTCAACTTTATAGCGTCGGTGGACCATGCCGACTTAAAACGACTCAATTTTATTAATGATAGTGTTTCCATCTTTAAAGGGAATTTGAACATGGATATTGAAGGAAGCACTTTGGACAATATAATAGGGCAAGTCAGATTTTCGAATACCACCTATCAAAACAAGAATCAGACCTATTATTTTGAAGATTTCGCGGTGGCTTCCTCATTCGACCAGGATACCGTTAGAACTGTCGAGATAAACTCCCCCGATATTATCACGGGATTTGCCAAGGGAAAATTCAAGGTGAACGAACTTGGCCGTTTGGTTCAAAATTCAGTGGGAAGCATATACACTAATTACAAACCCTTCGAAATTTCAGAAGGCCAGGAATTGAACTTCAACTTTAAAATTTACAATAAGATTGTAGATGTTTTCTTCCCAGAGGTAATCTTTGGTCCCAACACTTTCATTCGGGGCAATATCGTCTCTGACGAAGGAGACTTTAAACTCACATTCAAATCCCCAAGTATTGCTGCGTATGGAAACGAGTTTGATAATATTGAACTCAAAATTGACAATAAGAACCCCCTGTTTAACACCTTCGTTTCGGTGGAGGACATGTCAACCATCTATTATGATGTAAAAGACTTTAACCTCATCAACACTACGCTAAAGGATACACTTTTCTTTAGAACGGAGTTCAAAGGAGGTCTAGGTTATGATGACAAATACAACCTAAACTTCTACCATACGTTCAATAAAGAGAACAAATCGGTAATAGGATTGAAAAAATCCGATATCAATTTTAAAGGAAATACCTGGGTTTTAAACAAGGACGCCAACAACAAGAACAAGGTTATCATCAATAGAACCTTGGATAGTATTCGAATCGAAGATGTTGTAATGGACAACGAAAACCGAGAACAAATTCGATTACGTGGAGAGTTGGCCGACTCGACGTACAAAGACTTAGATCTACAGTTCAAGATTGTTTCCTTGAATAAAATTACTCCAGTGATCGATAGTTTGAAGTTGGATGGGTCAGTCGATGGTTTTCTCAATATACTTCAGAAAGATGGAAAATATCTGCCCACCTCAAGTTTGAACGTTTCAGATTTTAGTGTAAATAACAGACGATTAGGGGATTTGGAAATTGGAATATTTGGAAACAATGATCTATCACAGTTTGGGGTAAGTACTTGGTTGAATCAAAATGGGCTCGAAAAAATGAGCATTAATGGAAAGGTGACCAATATCAACAACAAACGTGAGCTTGATTTGGCAGTTAACTTTACTGATTTCGATTTAGAACCTTTTAGTCCATTGGGAGAAGATGTTATTTCCAATATCCGGGGTAGTTTGGGTGGATTTGCCAAAATTACCGGGCCGGTGAATAATCCGTCCATAAACGGGAGTCTGACTTTAAATAATGCTGGGATTGGCATCCCATATCTAAATGTGGATTATGATTTTGCACCATATTCGAGAGTGCGTCTTTTTGATCAAACATTTTACTTTGAGAATATAGAGCTATCAGACGTTGTAGAAAATACTACAGCCACTTTGGATGGAACCATAAATCATACTGGGTTTGGTGATTGGTCATTGGACCTGGATGTGGATACCAAGAATGACCGTTTCATGATTTTGAATACCGGGTTTGATGAGGAGGCATTGTATTATGGTACAGGTTTTATAAATGGAACAGGAAGTATTTATGGGCCTACTGATGCCCTTAATATATCTGTGGATGCGTCCACTGCTCAAGGCACTGCGCTTAAAATCCCGTTAAGTGATGTCACCAGTATTGGAGATTATTCTTTCATCAACTTTATTGAAAAAGGGACCTCAGAATCGTTTAATGAAGAACGAGTACTTCAAGATTATCAAGGTTTAGAAATGGCCTTTGACCTTGTTGTTACGCCAGATGCCGAAGTAGAGATTGTTGTAGATCAGAATACAGGCAGCTCCCTAAAAGGAACGGGAGAAGGAATTCTTTTGATTGAGATCAATACAAATGGTAAGTTTAATATGTACGGAGAGTTTGTCGCCGTTACTGGAGAATATAATTATAGGTTCGGAGGTGTAATCGATAAGAAATTCCAAGTGCGTCCAGGAGGTACTATTCTTTGGGAAAGGGACCCATTGGCTGCACAGCTAAATCTTGAAGCTGTTTATGCATTGAATGCCAACCCTGCACCGCTTTTAGATAATCAAGGTTACACCGGAAGAATACCCACTGAAGTTGTGGTGCGACTTGATGGGGAGTTGGAAAGTCCCACCATCAATTTTGATATTGATTTTCCGGGAGCCAATTCAGTAATTCAATCGGAAATAGAGTACAGGCTTCAAGATCCTACCATAAAAGAAAGAAATGCCTTTTTCTTGTTGGCTCAAGGAACTTTTGTAAACGAGCAAACGGGAATCAACCAACAAGCAGTGACCGGTAACCTGATTCAAACAGCCTCTAGTCTATTAAATCAAATTTTGGCAGGAGAAAACGATAAGTTCAACCTAGGCGTTTCCTATGAGCAAGGCTATAACGACCCTAATGCCGAAATTTTAACCGAAGATAGAATAGGGGTAACTGTTTCTACCCAAATCTCGGATCGGGTTTTGGTCAATGGTAGAGTAGGGGTTCCGGTAGGTGGAGTTTCTGAAACTGTAGTGGCTGGGGATGTAGAAGTTCAGGTTTTATTGAATGAAGAAGGTACACTTAGTGCTAAAATATTTAACCGTGAGAACCAAATCCAGCAATTTTTAGCTGAGAGACAAGGATACACCCAGGGAGTAGGTTTATCGTACCAGGTTGATTTTAATAGCTTTAAAGAATTGATGCAAAGAGTATTCAGAAAAAAGAAAAAAGAAAAAGCCTTACCTGAGCCGGAACAATCCACCGAAATTATGGGAAAAGATAGTTTGATTCGATTTATCCCAAAGAAAAATACCATCAAAAAATAGGCTTTTCAACATTGTGATTTTCACAATTTTTCTACATATTTTTTACGAAAACGTTTGCGAAACACCTTGAAAACAAATTACTTAATAAGTCATTCAATAATTAAATAAAGTTTCCTAGTTTTGGGCTCTTAAAATTTTGAATGGCGAAAGAAATTAAGAAAATAGGGGTGTTTACATCAGGAGGAGATTCCCCTGGAATGAATGCGGGAATTCGCTCTGTTGTGCGTACTTGTGCCTATTTAAATATTGAATGTATTGGTATCTACAGAGGGTATCAAGGAATGATTGAAGGAGACTTTAAAACCTTGGATGCACGTAGTGTAAACAATATTATAAATAAGGGTGGAACAATCTTGAAATCCGCTCGTTGCGAAGAGTTTCGAACCAAAGAGGGTAGAGCTAAGGCGCATGAGCAATTGTTGAAGGAAGGCATTGATGCTTTTGTAGTCATCGGAGGAAATGGAAGCTTTACCGGCGCCCTATTATTCAACGAAGAATACAACTTCCCAATAATGGGTATTCCTGGGACCATTGATAATGATATTTTGGGATCCACCTATACCATTGGTTTTGATACAGCGATTAATACCGTTGTTGAGGTAATCGATAAGATTAGGGATACAGCTAGCTCACATAATCGACTTTTCTTCGTAGAAGTGATGGGCCGGGATGTTGGCCATATTGCGTTAAATGCTGGGGTTGGAGCTGGAGCTGAAGAGATTCTTATACCTGAACAGAACTTGGGACTCGAAAGACTTCTTGATTCACTTAAGCGAAGCAAGAAATCAGGGAAGTCATCTAGTATTGTGATTGTCGCCGAAGGCGATAAAATAGGAAAGAATGTTTTTGAACTTAAAGAATATGTCGAGGAACACCTGCCAATCTACGATGTCAGGGTATCCGTACTTGGGCATATGCAAAGAGGTGGAAACCCGACGTGTTTTGACAGGGTGTTGGCCAGCAGAATGGGCGTAAAAGCAGTAGAAAGTCTCTTGGAAGGAAAATCTAATTATATGGTGGGTATTCGTGACAATAACCTTATTCTCACACCTATAAGCGAAGCAATTAAAGCACATACAGAAGTGGATGAAGAGCTCATTCGAGTTTCTGATATAATGACAACATAACAAAAATTAAATACAGTAAAATGTCAAATTTAAAAATAGGAATTAACGGATTCGGTAGAATAGGAAGATTGGTGTTTAGAGCCACCGTAGAGAGAGATGACGTGGATGTGGTAGCTATCAACGATTTGTTGGATGTAGAGCACCTGAAATATCTTTTGGAGTACGACTCAGTTCATGGAAGATTCAATGGAACTGTAGAGATCAAGGATGGGAATTTGGTAGTAAACGGCAAAACTGTCCGTATTTCAGCCGAGCGTGATCCTAAGAATTTGAAGTGGGATGAAGTAGGAGCGGATATTGTTGCAGAATGTACTGGAATCTTCACTACGTTGGAGACTGCCCAATACCATATAGACGGTGGTGCTAAAAAAGTGGTTATCTCAGCACCTTCCAAAGATGCTCCAATGTTTGTAATGGGAGTAAACCATAATGAAGCAAAAGCATCTGATACTATTGTTTCAAATGCTTCTTGTACCACCAACTGCCTTGCTCCAGTGGCTAAAGTATTGAATGATAAATTCGGTATTGAAGAAGGACTTATGACCACGGTTCATGCTACAACAGCGACACAAATGACGGTTGACGGGCCATCAAGAAAAGATTACAGGGGAGGACGTAGTGCGCTATTGAATATTATTCCAGCATCAACCGGTGCTGCAAAAGCGGTAACCAAGGTTATCCCAGAACTTTTGGGAAAACTTACAGGGATGGCGTTCAGGGTTCCAACTGCTGATGTTTCCGTAGTTGACTTAACGGTAAGACTTGAAAAAGAAACTTCATACGAAGAAATTAAAAAGGCCTTCAAAGATGCTTCCGAAGGAGATTTGAAAGGTATTTTAGGATACACAGAAGAAGCCGTTGTCTCTCAAGATTTTGTTGGAGAGGCCAGAACCAGCGTATTTGATGCAGGAGCTGGAATGGAATTGAATTCCAAATTTTTCAAGATAGTTTCTTGGTATGATAATGAAACAGGGTATTCAAACAAATTAGTTGACTTGGCACAGCACGTAGCAAGTCTATAATTTAGTATCTTACAAATAAATCCTGGAGAGGAAGCCCTTTCTCTCCAGGATCCAACCTAAAACCTGATTTATGATATTGATTGTAGACAGTGGGGCGACCAAATCTGACTGGATTGCACTTAATGATAACGGAGATCAATTATTTCTTACCCAAACGTTGGGATTAAGTCCAGAGGTGCTTACAAGAGAGGTCATCGAAGATCGTCTTGCGAACAATTTTGAGCTTTCAAAAAATAAGGATGAAGTAAATCAGTTATATTTTTACGGTGCCGGATGTGGTACCGATCGCATGAAAAAGTTTCTAAAGGAAATCTTTAAGGACTTTTTTCCAAATGCGAAGGCGGAAGTAAGGGAAGACACTTTTGCTGCTATTTATTCTACTACCCAAATCGGTCATCAAGGAATCGTTTGTATTCTTGGAACAGGATCCAACTGTAGTTATTATGACGGACATCAATTGTTTCAAAAAGTAACCTCATTGGGCTATATTTTGATGGATGATGGAAGCGGTAATTTCTTCGGAAGGAAATTGCTCCGTGACTATTACTTCCACAAAATGCCACAAGATTTGGGCATCAAATTCGCCAAGGAATACAACCTCGAAGCGGATGTGATCAAAGAGCATCTATACAAGCAACCGAATCCAAATACGTATTTAGCCACATTTGCCCGATTTATCATTGAAAATAAGGAACACCCTTATTGCAGAGGTGTTATAGATAAAGGTTTACAACAGTTTGTAAACAACTACATCATGCAGTTTGAACTGGCCACAAAAGTTCCAATAAGTTTTGTAGGCAGTATTGCGTACTTTCTAAGGGAGGAACTTGCTACCGTACTAGAACGCAATGATTTAATCTTAGGTGTGATTCGACAAAGACCGATAGAAGGATTGGTCGAATTCCATAAAAAGACTATTTAATCGCAATCATAGAAATCTCAACGTTGACAAACTTGGGAAGATTTGCTACTTCTACAGTTTCTCTTGCTGGAGCTGTTTCTGCATCAAAATAACTGCCATAGACTTCATTGATTTCAGAAAACTGATGCATATCCTTAATGAAAATGGATGTCTTTATTACGTTCTCAAAGTTCATTCCAGCTTCTTCAAGAATCGCCTTTAAGTTTTCCATGGACTGTTGGGTTTCCTTTTTAATATCTCCCTCAACCAGCGAACCTGTGGAAGGATCTATTGGAATCTGTCCAGAAATGTAAAGCGTGTCTTTGATAAGTACAGCTTGGTTATAAGGTCCAATCGGTGCAGGAGCTTTTGGCGTATTGATTATTTTTTTCATACTGATAAGGTAAGTATTAAATAAACTATCTTCTAAAGGGTTGACTTCGATTTTCCCATTTAAGGTCGCTAAGTAGTGAGCTTTTTATCCCAATAAAAAAGTACCATCGCTCAAATCGACCAAAAGGGGTCCAATCGAAACTGAGACGGAAACTATCCAAATCCCTTTTAAAATTAAATCGTGTATCGGTAAAACCCTTGTTTTTTAAATCGTATCCAGAGTTAAACCCAACTTCCCATTTAGGAGTCAATTGTATATTGCCCGAAAACATCAAGGAATGGTTGGTAATCTCCCGCTGTCTGTTATTGTTGTTATAGGATGCAACATAGGTTAGGCGCATGTCCCAAGGCGTCTTGTTCGCGTAGAGTTCACTTTCGACCTCTTCATCTTCTTTTTTGTCCCTTCCCCTGTCAAAGAATGATTCATCGTCCCTGGCTCCTCTAAGCTCGAATGGATTATCGCCATAGTTTGGATTGTTCGACTCGGAGCCTTGGTCTTTTTTCTGCCCTCCTTTCTTGAACATATCACTATTCAATGAAAAGCCGGTATTTAATCGAGCCGATGTCAGGCGTACCAGTCCACCACCATTATTCACATTAAATGTGTTTATTCGACGTCCATTGTTATCAATGGCATACGGATCAAAACTCGCTGCAAAGTTGATGGGCACGTTCTTAATAATTTCTGTGGCACCACTGAGATTAATTGGACTCAGTTTTAAAGAATCTGCTTCAAAATTATAACTGGCATTCAGGGTAAGATTACTCAAAATACTGACTTTTCTTGGCTCTGTTGCGGTGGAATCCTTGTCACGAACTTTAGCCTCAAGCGTGTTTTGTAGCGAAAAACCTATCGAATTGCTTTTACCCAATGAGGGCCGTCCATAAATACTGGTTTCAAAAGGAGTGTATTGCACATCATCACCATCACCATCCGTATAGGTCTCATAAAACTGCTCAAAGGATGGAGCGTATGAATAACTTATGGAAGGTCGCATCACATGTCTAATGGCCTGTATCTTCCTATCTTCTCCAAAATTTACGGTTCCATAAAGGGTAGTTCCTATGCTGGCCCCTAAATTGTATCGGTTAAAGCGATCAAATCCAGGAATGGTATCTGTTACAACGGCCTGTTCTTCCTCGTCGAACCTACGACTTACAGTTTCGAGAGTCCAAACATCCTCATAACTACCACTTAAAGAGACACTCATGTATTTTGCAACCTTAAAGTTCGTGCTTAATGGAATTCTATGTCTTGCACCAATTCTAGCATCCTCGAACATTTTACTTGTAAAAAAGTCTTCTTCTGTTGTGGTAATACTGTTTTGAGCGTTTAAATCGTATTGGAAATTGATGTTTTGAATAATTCCCTTTTTTATTCCATCCCTTTTCGCAAATGGAAAAATCCGTTCCATACTTGTTTGAAGTGTCGGTAATGACATTTGTATGGCTTGCGTACGTGAGTTTTGGGTGTGCGTCAGCGTTAAACTGGCATTTACTGATGGATATTCTGGAAAGGTCTTCGAATAACTTATCGACGAAGCAAAAGTGTTGGTTTGGGAATTATTTCGGTTTATCTGATTCAGGGAATTGGTAAAGAACTGACTACTACCCAGGTTTACTGATGCCGAAAAACGCGAATTTGGATTGGATTTTGGATCTTGGGTATGCTGTATTCGAATATTATAGTTGCTTGTTCTGCTAAAATCATCAAAACCTTTCTGGCTTTGTATTAAATTTTCATAGTTAAAATTGATATTCCCCCGAAACTTATAGCGTTTGGTGTATATAGATTGTCCTCGAAACCCATAACTACCATTAGTGTAGAAATCTCCGGTGAGACTTAAATCCACATAATCACTAATCGGGAAATAATATCCTCCATTTTGCAAAAAATATCCTCGTTGCGGGTCATTACCAAAAGTTGGGAACAACAATCCAGCGACTCTTCCCGTTGTAAGTGGGAAATATGCAAAAGGTAGGGCGACGGGTGTCGGCACATCCACGATGTAAATGTTACTGAACCCTGCAATAATCTTCTTTTTTGGTACAAATTTGGCCTTACGGACTCTGATATAATAATCCGGGTCGACCGTATCTTTGGAGGTGGTAAGCTTACCTTCGCTTAAAAAATAGACAGAATCATTCTCTTTTTTGGTAACCTCCGCATACACCTTCATAGCATCTGAACCCAACTGGCCCAGTCCGGCTTGTTGCTCTGTTCGGGAGTTCCAAATAAGGGCTTTTTGTGTATCGAAGTTAAATCGGATGGAATCTGGACGCACTTCATTATCCCCCTGCTTGAAAAAGGGCAGCTGAGAATACGTTCCGGTTGAATCCCTAAGTCTACCCGCATACACCTCATTCTTAATGTAGTCCATTACAATGACCCCAGCCTTCAGTTCCGTGTCCTGATAATAAATTTCTGCCTCGTTGTACAAATAAATCTTGTTGTCTCCTTGGCTTAGTTTTACGTAATCTTTTGCTTTATATTTAATTTTATCAAGCAGCAATGGTTGTTTTCCCTGCACAGAATCAACTTGCGAAGAATCACGGGCTATTGAGTCATTTAGAATGTTTGGAGGAAGTAGCGGAGCTGTAATGGTATCTTGGACCACTTTAAGAGGCAAAGGCTTGATTAAATCCTCTTGGGCCGCAAGTTTTGCCATACCGCCAAGTAGAATAAATAGGAATACTAAAAGATGTTTGTTTGCTTGCAACGCGATAAATCCTATTTTTGTGGAAGTTTGGCTCAGTTTTTGGGACCAAACTTACATATATTTTTTGTTCCGATTATTGGGGATTACAATATTTTTAACCTTATAGGAATACCATAATTACACAGTTCTTATGAAAAAAAGTCAGTTAGGTTTTTTAATTTTCATCATCGCAGTCCTACCCCTGACTTCGTTTACCAAAAATGATACCCAAATACCTCCCAAAGACAAATTTGTGGTGGTTTTAGATGCTGGTCATGGCGGCCATGACCCTGGAAACTTGGGAAATGGTCATCTAGAAAAGAACATTGCACTTGCCATTGTACTCAAGGCAGGAGCAGAATTGGAGAAGGATCCAAGTATAAAAGTAATCTATACACGCAAGGATGACTCCTTTGTAGACTTATTTAAACGCGGTGAAATAGCCAATCAGTCCAATGCGGACCTTTTCGTCTCCGTTCATTGTGATTCCCATGGTTCTGATGCACATGGGGCAGGCACTTTTGTATTGGGACTACATAAGAATAAGCAAAACTTTGAAGTTGCCAAAAAGGAAAACTCGGTTATTTATTTAGAGGATAATTATGAGCAAAAATATGCCGAATACGATATTAATTCTCCAGAATCTGTAATCGGACTTACGATTATGCAAGAAGAATTTTTGGAGCATAGTATTATGTTAGGCAAGAAATTACAGGATAATTTCACCAAAAAACTGCGTAGAAAAGATAGAAAGGTAAAACAAGCTGGTTTCATAGTACTTCATCAAACCTTTATGCCCAGTGTATTGGTAGAGGCCGGTTTCTTGACCAACAAGAACGAGGGTTCCTATTTGAATTCCTCAAAAGGGCAGGGCGAAATGGGAAAAGCCATTGCAGATGCCATTATCACCTATAAAAATGATATTGCACAAGGGTTTGAGGCCAATCACACACCGGTTGTTATTGAAGATTCTTCCGGGGCGTTGCATACCACTACTAAACAAGAGCAACAGACACCTAAAAAGGAAGATAAGCCTGCAGTTGCTGATAATGCCAAAGCGTCTTCCGATACAAAAGCAGCCGAACCTAAAAACCCCATTACCAATAATGGTGTAGTTTTTAAAGTACAGTTGATGGCAAGCGCAAAGAATATTTCCCTAAGGGGAGAGAACTTTCGAGGGCTCGACGTCTTATCCAAAGAACCATATAAAAATCTTTATCGATATATGTATGGGAATGCAACCTCATACGATGCTGCTAAGAGACTAAAGTCCAGAGCAGATGCCAAGGGATATACCACATCCTACATCGTTGCGTACAAAAATGGAACTCGTGTTTCGTTGAAAGAAGTCCTTAAATAGGGATACGTTACATAGGTCCTTTGTAAAAAATATTCCTAATTTTGTTAGGAACAGTAAACCAAATTTTTTGAAACTATCAAGGGAAATCAAGACTGGGATTATAGTACTCTCAGGTATTGTAGCATTTATCTTTGGATTAAGTTACCTAAAATCATCCTCCTTATTTGAAGATACGAAGACATTGCACGCGGTCTATGACCACGTTGGGGGCATTCAATCCGGAACACAAGTAACCATCAATGGAGTTGTAGTTGGTAATGTGATTGGGATTAAGATAAAGAATGATAAGTTTCAATCCGTAGTAAAACTTTCCATTGACGACAAGTATAATTTCTCAGTAAATAGTAGTGCTGAAATTTATGATACGGGAATTATTGGAGGCAAGGGTATTCAAATTATACCGGTTTTTGATAACGCTGCAATGGTCAAAACAGGAGATACACTTAAATCGAGTATCAAACCTGGACTTACCGCTTTGGTGCAAGAAAAACTAACACCACTTCAATTAAAAGTTGAAGGGGCTGTTTCTCATGCCGATTCGCTGCTAATTAATGTTAACGATGTGCTTGATGATAGAACAAGAGTTGAACTGAGACAAAGTATTGCGGGGCTGAATGCACTGATAAGCTCTTTCAAATCCAGTGCGGATAAGTTGAACATCCTATTGGAAGCCAACAAAGGCCAATTGGACCGTTCGTTGAAGAATGTTGACAAGATCACGACGAACTTCTCTATGCTTTCAGATTCGTTGGCGAATGCTGGTTTGGCAAAAACTGTTGCTGACTTTCAGAAAACAGTTACCCGATTGAATGGTGTATTAGGTAAAATTGAACAAGGAGAAGGATCTTTGGGTAAGTTGGCGAATGATGAAAAACTTTATGAAAATTTAACCGAGGCTTCAAAACAGCTGGACCTTTTGTTACAAGATTTCAGGCTTAATCCAAAACGCTATGTGAATGTTTCTGTATTTGGAAAAAAGCAAAAAGACTACGAACTTCCAGAAAACGACCCTGCTGAACAAAACCAGAATTAATATATGGAGTATTTGCCCAATATTCTTTTTACCATAGCCTTGATAATAGGTGTTGGTTTCTTCACCAAGAACATAAAAAAGTTGTCTCGAAACATCAAATTGGGAAAAGATATTGATGTTAGTGACAACAAACCCCAACGTTGGAAAAATATGTTCAGAATAGCTTTGGGCCAAACCAAAATGGTGGTAAGACCGGTCGCAGGCATTATGCACATTCTGGTCTATGTTGGATTTATCATCATCAATATTGAGGTATTGGAAATCATTATAGATGGTATTTTAGGTACGCACCGCATATTTGCCCCGGTAGGAGCTTTATATGATTTTTTGATAGGTTCCTTTGAGATATTGGCACTCTTGGTAATTATCGCCGTTGTTGTTTTTTGGATTAGAAGAAACCTGATCAGACTTCAGCGTTTCATCAAACCGGAGATGAAAGGTTGGCCCAAAAAGGATGGAAACCTTATCCTATATATAGAATTTGTGCTGATGCTGCTGTTTTTGACAATGAATGCAACTGATTTCCAGTTACAACAGCTGAATGCGCCGCATTACACAAAAGCAGGAGCCTTTCCCATAAGTCAATTTTTAATGCCACTCTTTGATGGAATGTCGATTTCATCACTTGTATTGGTAGAAAGGACAGCTTGGTGGTTACATATCTTAGGAATTTTGGCCTTTTTGAATTATCTCTATTACTCTAAACACCTTCATATTCTACTGGCATTTCCAAATACGTATTATGGAAAACTAAAGCCACAAGGAGCATTTAACAACTTGGAAGCTGTTACCAATGAGGTAAAATTGATGATGGATCCCTCCGCGGACCCATATGCAGCACCCGCGGATGATGCACCAGAACCAGAAAAATTTGGCGCTTCTGATGTTATGGACCTAAACTGGGTCCAGTTGCTAAATGCATATACCTGCACGGAGTGTGGAAGGTGTACATCAGAATGCCCTGCAAACCAAACAGGAAAGAAATTATCCCCCAGGAAAATTATGATGGATACCCGTGATCGTCTAGAGGAAGTGGGTAAGAATATCGATGCCAATAAAGGTGAATTTGTTCCTGACGGGAAACAGTTGCTGGACGACTACATTTCAAAAGAAGAACTATGGGCCTGTACAACTTGTAACGCATGCGTTCAGGCGTGTCCGATAAGCATAGATCCCTTATCTATTATTGTTGAGATGCGGCGCTATTTAGTCATGGAACAATCTGCCGCACCCACAGAATTGAACAATATGATGTCCAATATTGAAAATAATGGAGCACCATGGCCGTATAACCAAATGGACCGCTTAAACTGGGTAAACGAATAAATCAGTTGCTATGAGTGAAGAACTTAAAGTAAAAACCATGGAGGAATTCATGGCTCAGGGTACACAACCGGAAATTTTATTTTGGGTGGGTTCTGCAGGTAGCTATGACGATAGGGCGAAAAAAATTTCCCGTGCTTTCGTGAAAATTCTGAATAGCGCCAATGTCGATTTTGCTGTATTGGGACCAGAAGAGAGTTGCACGGGTGACGTAGCAAAGCGTGCAGGCAATGAGTTTTTGTTTCAAATGCAGGCTATGATGAACATTGAGGTCTTAAATGGCTATGAAATAAAGCGCATTGTAACCTGTGACCCTCACTCCTTCAACACCTTGAAAAACGAATACCCCGGTCTAGGAGGAAATTATGATGTGGTTCACCATACCCAATTCATTAAAGAATTATTGGATGCCGGACGTCTATCCCTTGCTGGTCAAGAATACAAAGAAAAGCGAATCACATTTCACGACCCATGTTATTTGGGAAGGGCAAACTCGGTTTTTGATGCTCCTAGAGAAGTACTTAAAAAGACCAACGCCAATATTGTGGAAATGAAACGGCACAAAAAGACAGCACTATGCTGTGGAGCTGGTGGGGCACAGATGTTCAAAGAACCGGAGAAAGGAGATATGGATATCAATGTGCTACGCACAAAAGATGCTTTGGAGACCAACCCCAATATTATAGCAACAGGTTGTCCATATTGCAATACGATGATGACAGATGGGATTAAAGCCCACGAAAAAGAGGATGATGTCACCGTTTTGGATGTGGCCGAACTAATCGCAAATTCTATTTAAATGCTAGTTGATTTTAAGTCACTTCCGGACACCTCAAGAATTTGGATTTATCAATCAAATCGTGGTTTTTCAAGTGAGGAACTCGAAGAAATTGAACAAGCACTAGAACAATTTCTGAAAGACTGGACGGCCCATGGGAGTGAATTGAAAGCTGGTTTTGAAATTAAATACAATCGATTCCTGATAATTGGGTTAGACCAGACCTTGGCGGGAGCGTCAGGTTGCTCCATTGATGCCTCTGTGCATTTTATTCAACAGTTGGAACAAAAATATGATGTAAACCTTCTGGACCGCATGAATGTTTCCTTCAAACAAGGTGAATATGTAGCCTATAAATCCTTAAAGGATTTCAAAAAAATGGCTAAGGACAAAGCAATTTCCAAAAACACTATTGTTTTCAACAATTTGGTGGCCAATAAAATGGAGTATTTAGAGCATTGGGAGGTGCCTGCCAGTGACAGTTGGCATTCACGATTTATATAGCTCCAGCCGGTCTGAATATTCCTTTACGCAACCATTGCTACTAAGCTCCATCCTCTTTATAAACTTACCTAGCCATGAAGCGGATTTATTTAATTTCTGGGGTATTACTTTTTGTCTTTGGAGGGATTGTTTCCTGTAGCAAAGATGACGATCAAATAGAGGCTGATTTTATTGTTGCAAAAATAAACTCCGAAAATTGGAAAGGAATTCCGGAAGTGAATCTAAATATGGTCAATGACACTCTTATTTTATTAGGAGTTGGAAACGAGGAAGTGGTTGTTTTTAAGATTAAATTTAATGGTAAAGGAGTGTATAATTTGTCTGGAACTCAATCTAGTTATTACACAACTGTTGGTGGTGATGTTATTACCAGCTTATACATTTTAGAGGATGACCTAACATCTCAAATCACAATTTCAGATTATAGTTCAGAACAAAATATAATAAGGGGAAATTTTAAAATATCCCTTATACAAGATTGGAGTAATCCTGAAAATAATATTAATTCATTAAGTTTTACGCAAGGCGAATTTAAGGGCACTATCGTCAAATAAAATGTTTCTCAATATTACCTCGAATAGTAACCTTATAAAATACCGTGGCTGTAATTAAATAAGGACGGTATAACTTCTTTTTAGCGAACAATCAGTTTGTTGTAGACCTCCATTTTGCATTCATCTTCACTCATAACCTTTTTTCTCTAACCAACACGTGGTACGACTTTCGATTCACCCGCAAATAACACTATCTTTATTAGCATAAATCGGCCCTCACAATCACTGATAAGTTACTTTTCCTTCCATAGGCTCTAGCACATCAGTGTCTAAGATGGTAGTCCCTATTTCTGAGAAAAGCTCGAAATTCTGACTTACCATAGTTGTGTGGCTTTTATCGGCAAGTCTCAAAGAAAAACATAAATCGATGAGTATTTACACAGGAATATTGAACAATATAGCTAGATATGTTACACTATCTGATGACGAAACAGAACAGTTTATTTCAATATTAAAAACCACTAGAATAAAGAAAAGGCAATTTGTGATACAACCAGGGTTTGTATCTGAGTATAGAAACTATATTGTAGAGGGAGCGGTAAGAGTTTTTTATTTAGATGACCATGGAAAAGAACATACGGTAAGTATTGGAATAGAGGATTGGTTTTTTACAGATTTCCACAGTTATTTAACCAGAACTCCGGCGGAATACTATGCTGAAGCTCTTGAAGACTCCCTAATTTTACAAATGAAATATGAAGACGTTGAAGACCTTTGCAGTAGAATACATCCTCTATGTCAGTATTTCAGATTATATATAGAAAGGGCCTTATCCCATTCTAATCAACGAGTAATTACCAACATTAGTAAAACTTCTGAAGAGCGATATTGGGAGTACGTTAATAAATATCCTCAAATAGCAAATAGAATACCTCAGTATGTCTTAGCCTCCTATTTAGGAATTTCTCCAGAATCAATAAGCAGAATCCGTTCTGATAAGAAGTAAAATTGATTTATATCAATTTTACTTCTTGACAAAAGTCAAGCTTTTTTCTTAACACAGGTCATATTTATCTCTTCGCATATGACGCAATTTTGTCATGTCAATAATTAAAAATTTGGTTTTAAGGTTTATTCGACCGATAAATCTGTCAAGCTCAACCTTAATCCTAAAAATTGACAACAAATGTAGTTCAAACTAAAAATTCAAATACATGAAAGCAGTTGTTTATAAAGAAAGAGCAAAAATCGAGGTTGTGGATATACCTAAACCACAACTTTTAAAAGATGATGATGTTATCGTACGTATTACACTTGCAGGTGTTTGCGGAGCGGATTTGGAGTTTACCCAAAATGGACCTGAAATGGGCTTGTTTGAAGGGATGCGAATAGGACATGAATTCGTTGGTGTCATAGATCAAGTAGGAAAGGATATTCACACCTTAAAAGTTGGAGACCGTGTGGTAGCTTCAGCAATGTTTGTTGACGGAGATTGTTACTATTGTAAACGAGATTTACCTTCAGCATGTGATCATGGAGGTCTATTTGGAACACCACTTTTTGCTGAGCATGGAGGTGATGATATCCAAGGAGGTCAGGCCGAATTTATCCGAGTTCCTTATGGTAATACATCACTATTTAAACTTCCAGAGGGTTTAACTGGAGAGGAACACGATACCAAAGTTCTTCCATTGGGAGATAACTTTGCCACCGGTTACCATGGTGCATTAAATGCGAATATCAAAACAGGTGAAACGGTAGTGGTTATTGGCGATGGTGCGGTTGGTCTAAGCGCAGTAATGGCAGCTACGTTATTTGGTCCTTCTACTATTATTCTTGTAGGTCGTCACGATAGTCGATTAGAATTGGCAAAAACTATTGGAGCAACACATGTTGTAAATTCAAAAAACGAAGATCCAGTTGCATTCGTTAAATCACTTACGGAGGGAAGAGGTGCAAATTCTGTTATAGATTCAGTCGGTAATAAAACTGCTATTGCACAGGGTATGGAAATGACTCAGGCTGGCGCTTCGATAAGTGTTCTAGGATTTGGTCACCTTTATGAACCAGTAGAACAGCCTTACTCATCGGCCTTGTTTAGAAACATAACTATTCACACGGGTGTTGTAAACGTAGCTGCCTATATGGAAAAATTACTTCCTATAGTTGAAAGGGGTGTTATAGATCCAAGTAAAATCTTTACTGATATTTTACCATTGTCAGAAGCGGAAAAAGGCTATGATTTAATGCGTGACCGTTCATCGGGAACACTTAAAGTGGCTTTGCGGCCTTAATCCTTTCGGATTAAAAATTTACAATGACAGCAAATTGATGTGTCGAAAGACATTTTAAAACTTTTTTGGCACATCAATTTAGCAGCTTTTGAATGCGCTTTAAGGATATATGATAATCATATTTGCAAACCACTCCCATATAGCTAAAACGAATTACAAAACCCATCAATTACAAATAATAACCTGATGAATAAGTATTTACTCCCAGTTATTGCCATTGCTGTTGGTGTTATTATTGCATCTGTCACCAAAAAACAAAAATCGATAGGCACTAAACTCTTATTATCATTTAGTGGCGCATTTCTATTAGCATTAGCTCTTTTTGATTTATTGCCCGAAGTGTATCATCATTTAGAAGCCAAGCAAACTGGACTTTTCATAATGTGCGGTATCCTATTGCAAATTATTTTGGAGTTTTTCTCTAAAGGTGTTGAACACGGCCATGCCTATGCTAATAAAGAAGGAGAACAGTTTCCATGGATACTATTTATAAGTCTTTGTATTCATAGTTTTTTAGAAGGGTTTCCTATTCACCAAAATAATGATATGGTGTATGGTGTGTTGATCCATAAAATTCCAATAGCAGCATTGTTAACTACATTTTTATTTCAATCTAAGTATAGCAAAGTTCAGATTATTGGTTTTCTGGTGATATTTACCGCAATGACCCCTTTAGGAACCTACATATCTAATAATACGGTATTAGCTACTGAATATTTAGACATTGTTAATGCTATAGTAATCGGTATCTTTTTACACATTGCTACAACCATCCTATTTGAAACCGGTGAAGGTCATAAGTTTAATTTGTCAAAGCTGGTAGTTATATGTTTGGGTATTTCAATGGCTCATTTCATTTAAAGGTTCTAAAAGAATAGTAAAGAGTGGTTTGGCAGGAATTCTGCGCAGTTTTGGAAAGTGATTCCGTGGTGGCGGGAGCTTATAATTTTAGTTGAAAAAGTGAGGCAAATCAGCTACCACTCTTTATTAAAACAGAAGTATTCGTGCTCTTGGTTTATCTAAAATCTCCTTAATTTATCCTAATAATTGTGCATTCCTCGATGAAATGCAATATTTTTATTCGTTGTAAGTTCATGTCTTAGACAAGATATTTATGCGGATAAACCTTTACTTTCCCATTTTCTTATTGGTTTTATATAGTGTCCACGGTCAAAGAAACCCGTTGGTCACTAAAGATTCCTTGGTGCAATCTAATTGGGTGGAAGCCAAATATGATAGTATGTCGCTAGAGGAACGTGTGGGGCAGCTGTTTATGGTAAGTGTCGCTTCCAACCAAAATAAATCTGCAACCGATGCCATAAGAAAGCTCATTGTAGAAGAGCATATAGGGGGTGTCATTTTTTCGAGAGGCGGTCCGGTTAGACAAGCAAAGCTGACCAATAGCTATCAGGCAAGTGCAAAAATACCCCTGCTTATTGGAATGGATGCCGAATGGGGCCTTTCCATGCGATTGGATTCTACCTATGCGTTTCCATGGAATATGACCCTCGGAGCCATTCAAGACAGTTCTATTGTTGAAAAAGTGGGATATCAAATTGGCAAACATGCTAAACGACTTGGTGTACATATCAATTTTGCACCAGATATTGACGTAAACAATAACCCAAAGAACCCCATTATCGGAAATCGTTCCTTTGGCGAAGACCCTCTCAATGTTACCCAAAAAGGAATTGCTTTTATGAATGGGATGGAAGCGGCCGGGGTGTTATCCTGCGGGAAACACTTTCCAGGACATGGCGATACTGCAACGGATTCTCACAAATCACTTCCTGTTATCAATTCGACTAAACAACGATTGGATTCCGTAGAGTTGTATCCATATCGACAGTTGATAGGCAATGGATTGAGTTCCGTGATGGTAGCTCATTTAGATGTTCCTAATCTCGAAATTATGCAGGGATTGCCATCTTCACTTTCAGAACAAATAATTACTGGAGTTTTGAAAGAAGAAATGGGCTTTGAAGGCTTGATTTTTACCGATGCCCTCAATATGAAGGCGGTTTCTGAATTTGTTCCGGAAGGAGAAGTTGAACTTGAAGCTTTCAAAGCTGGAAATGATATGTTGCTCATGCCCGAAAATGTATTGAAAGCTAAAGAAAAACTTATTGAGGCATACACAAAAGGGGTAATCAGTGAAAATCGTTTGGCCTATTCCGTCAAGAAGATTCTTATGGCCAAATACAAGGCCGGCCTTCATGATTACGCTCCTGTTGATCTGGAAAATCTGTATGGTGACTTAAATGATGTTGAGAATGATGTTGTCTATGAGAATGCCATAGAGCATGCAATTACCACGGTCAAAAACAATTTCTCTTTACTTCCAGTCAAGAAATTAGAGAACAAAAAAATTGCATATGTGCAGTTTGGTGATGCTTCTGGGGAAACATTTTTAAAGACTTTGACCAAATACGCCAAGGTTACACGTATTAAGGCAATGGATGCTGCTGGTTATAAAAAAAGCCTAGCGGATTTTAATTTGGTCATTGTCGGGTTCCATAAGAGCAATGAAAGTCCTTGGAAATCCTATAAACTTTCGAAGAATGAATTGTTTTGGCTACACGAAATAGCAAATCTGCGAACAAGTAACACTATTTTAAGTGTTTTTGCCAAACCTTACGCGCTTTTGGATGTGCTTGATTTCAGAACAATAGATGGATTGATTATGGCCTATCAAAATAGCGATATGGCACAAGAAGCAGCAGCAGAGGTTATTTTTGGAGCTATAGGCGCCAATGGGAAGTTACCGGTGTCTGCCCATCCAGAATTCCCAGTGAACACAGGTACTTCATTAAAACCCTTGCAGCGTTTGGGTTATAGCATCCCAGAACGAGTGGGTTTAAGTTCATCACGATTGGCCGTTGTAGACACTTTGGTCAATGCCGGCTTGGATTCTTTGATGTTTCCCGGAGCGCAGGTATTAATTGCTAAAAAAGGAAAGGTAATTTACAATAAGAGCTTTGGTAAGCCTACGTATGATTCTGAAGAGAAAATCAAAGGCGACCATATTTATGACTTAGCTTCATTGACCAAGATACTATCAACATTACCCTTGATAATGAAAATGGAGGAAGAGGGTAAAATAGCATTGAACGATACCTTCAAAGAACTTATTCCGCAGTACGATTCCACGGAACTAAAAGATGTAACCGTACTCAAAGCGCTGTCGCATTATGGGCGTTTGCCTGCTTGGATCGCTTTTTATATCGATACATTGACCAAAAGTCGAAAACCTTCCAGCCAATTTTACAGGAATGCACCAACGGATGGTTTTTCATATAAGGTAGCTGATAATTTGTATTTGACGGATGCCTATAAAGATTCCATTTACAATAGAATTGGAAGACAGAGTCTAAAATCGAACCGATATCGCTATAGCGATGTGGCCTATTACGTTTTCAAAAAATATATTGAGGATACCTATGACCAGTCACTGGATAAATTGATTCAGGAATTCTTGATCAACCCTATGGGACTTGACCATACTGCGTTTAATCCACTGGAAAAGTTCCCGAAAGAAACTATCATACCTTCCGAAGAAGATAATTATTACCGCCACCAGACCGTTCAAGGCTATGTTCATGATATGGGAGCGGCAATGCAGGGCGGAGTTGGGGGACATGCCGGCTTGTTCAGCAATGCCATGGATGTGGCCAAAATCATGCAAATGTATTTACAAGGTGGAGTTTACGGAGGAAAACGCTTTTTGACAGACCGGACCATAAAGAAATTCAACACATGCTATTTCTGCCATAAAGATGTGCGACGTGGGGTTGGTTTTGATAAGCCCCAATTAAAGGATAGCGGACCAACCTGTGGATGCGTTTCAAGGAAAAGTTTTGGTCATAGTGGATTCACCGGCACCTACACATGGGCAGATCCTGACGAAGAATTGGTGTATGTATTCCTGTCTAACCGAACGTACCCGTCCTCAAGCAATACCTTGTTGATAAAATCGGGACTGCGGACTAGAATTCAGCAGGCGATTTATGATTCTATTATAAATTAGGCTTAAAATATTGCCTTAGATTTGTTCTTATGAAGATAGCTATAGTTTGTTACCCCACTTTTGGAGGTAGTGGCGTTGTAGCCACTGAATTAGGCATTGCCCTAGCCGAAAGAGGGCATGAAGTGCATTTTGTGACATACAAACAGCCGGTGAGATTAGGGCTTTTGAGCAACAATATTCACTTTCATGAGGTTCACGTTCCAGAATACCCACTTTTTCATTATCAACCTTATGAATTAGCCCTGTCGAGCAAGTTGGTGGACACAATTAGGCTGTATGGAATAGAATTATTACACGTTCATTATGCCATTCCGCATGCATATGCCGGATATATGGCAAAAAAGATGTTGCAAGAAGAAGGAATTTTTATTCCAATGATTACCACGCTTCATGGAACTGACATAACACTGGTTGGAAAGCATCCATTTTACAAACCAGCGGTGAATTTTAGCATCAATAAATCTGATGTGGTGACTTCGGTTTCAGAAGGATTGAAACAAAAAACTTTGGAGATTTTCAATATTGAAAAAGATATTGAGGTAATCCCCAACTTTATTGATTCATCAAAATACCAATCCGACTATACCGATTGCCAAAGGTCTTTGATGGCCAATGAAGACGAGAGAATCATTACACATATCAGTAACTTTAGAAAAGTCAAGAACATCCCAGACGTTATTCATGTTTTTTATAGAGTTCAGAAAGAAATTCCAGCTAAACTTATCATGGTTGGTGAAGGACCGGAAAAAGAATATGCAGAACAACTTTGTGATGATCTTGGAATAAAAGACAGGGTTGTGTTTTTGGGGAATAGCAACGAGATTGACAGAATCCTTTGCTTTTCAGACTTGTTTTTATTGCCGTCCAAATCCGAAAGTTTTGGTTTGGCAGCTTTGGAAGCAATGATTAATAAAGTCCCTGTGATTTCCAGTAATACCGGTGGTATTCCTGAGGTAAACAAACATGGAGTTTCTGGTTATCTTGCAGATGTAGGCGATATCGAAGAGATGGCATCCAAGGCAATGCATATTTTAAAAGATGACGATGTGCTTGAAGAATTCAAGAACAATGCCAATAAGGTGGCTTCTAAATTTGATATATTGAATATTTTACCGCTTTATGAAGAGGTATATGAAAAGGCCTTTAAATCCAGATTCAAGAACACTTTTTAATTTATGAAATACTTCCTGTTGATATCGTTTCTCTGTTTGGTTTCATGTAAGGCCCAAAAAGACACGAAAATGAATACCTCTGAAAAAGGAGATATGGAATTGATTGCAAGCGATGCTTACAGCGGCATTGATAACTACGAAGCATCTGTAATACAGGACTCCAAGTCATTGAATAAATTTTACGGGAGAATCAATCAGACAAGAAAACCTGGCCTGCCCGTACCTCAAGTTGATTTCTCCAAAAATGTTCTTTTGGTAATGTGTTTGGGAAAACAAAAAGGGGAAACAACCCCTTTACTCACAAAAACAGAAGAAGAGAATAATATTTTGATTACCATAGAATTATCAGACAAAACTAGCAGTTTGGAAGCTGAAAACTCTCTAATGTCCTATCCCTTTTATATTTATAAACTTCAACACACGTCCAAGGAGGTAAGCATACAAAAATCTGGATTTTAAAAGCGGTCTAATCAAGATTTTGACTTCTTATCGAAAATAAGAGCACTTCAAAGTACAAAGCAAAAAATTACCATAGGGTTGATTTAGCTTTGCCCTGAAAAGAACCTCAAATCTTATTCATATGAAAAGTGTAAAACCTCTTGTTGCGGCACTTATTTTATTTAGTTCCCTCAACCTAGTTGGTCAAGATGTCCAGCTCACAAAAAAAGATAGTATTGTATATAGTTATTGGTTGGTAACCTTGGGAACAAATTTCGTAGATGATTCTGGAGACGAATTCGGGAAGCTATTCGACCTTAGCGCAGGTTGGAACACTGTTCCATATCCCTCAAGGGCCAGTATTGGTCGTTATTTTGAAAACGGATTAGGGCTGGAAGCTATTGCTAGTTATAACAAGTACGATGCAGGAAAAATAGTGGACAATGCTGTGAATCCAGGAGATGTGGATTATTTCGGTATTGATTTTAGGGTAAGTTACGATTTGAATAAGATACTTGGAGAAATGGGCTTTTTTGATCCGTATGTTGGCATTGGCGTTGGTTATACAGATGCAAACAATCAAGGAAGGGGAACATATAATGCAGTTGTCGGTTTTAGAACTTGGTTTTCTGACCACTGGGGACTAGATTTTAATTCCACTGGAAAATGGGCTATGAACACCGAAAATGCCACTAACCATATTCAACATGCTGTTGGTGTTGCGTATAGATTCAATGTCAAGAAAGGGCTTTCAAGGAAAGGAGAAGAGAAATTGGCATTGTTAAAGGAATTGGAGGCCGAGCAGCAAAGAATTCAAGATTCCATCGCAGCGAAACAAAAAGCCGATGAGGAGGCCAGACTTTTGGCTGAGCGCTTGGATAGAGAGAAAGAAGCAGCACGACTAGCCGAGGTCGAGAAAGCAAAGAAAGATGCTGAAGACGCTAGGTTAGCCCAAATAAAAAGGGCAATTGATAAATTGTCCAACGTCTATTTTAAGCTAAATTCGTCCTACCTTACCACAAATGATAAAGTGATATTGGATAAGTTGGTGAACATAATGAAGAATACACCAAGTTTAGTGATAGAGGTAAATGCCCATACAGATTCCAGGGGAACAGATAAGTATAACCAGTGGTTATCTGAAAAGAGAGCGGAAAGAACTGTAAAATATATATTGTCTCAAGGTATATCTAAAGATAGAATTCAGCTTGACGCCTTTGGTGAAACCCGATTGACCAATGAATGTGAAGATGGAGTTAATTGTCCGGAGAGGAAACATAGTGAGAATAGAAGGTCGGAGTTTAAGTTGATCGCATATTAAAAGCGAATTACAAAGAAAATCTTGTTCGGTAAATACACTTGAAAAAGATTATAATTGACAAAGGGGGTTAATAACCCCCTTTGTCAATTAAGTAAATAAAACCTCATTGTTTTTTGTAGTCTGATAGCTCGGTTCTCATCGTTTTTTGATTTTCCATGAGTACTTTGTTTTGTTCTATTAGTTGTTTTATTTGCTTGTTCTGTTCTATGGTGTATAACGTCAATTCTTCAATCTTTTGAAGCAGTAAAGCGTCCATCTCGCCAAGATCTATGCCATCCTTCTCAATTTTTTTCTGTGAAGGGATATTGGGTAAATGCCCATTGCGTTTTATAAATCTATTTACATCCTCCAACTTGGGTAATTTGTAATTATCCCTAAAAACAAAGTCTGGCCAATCAACATTCAATCTTACATTTACACCCTCTGCAATAATACTTCCCAATACAGCCAACTGATATCCAGCAGGTACCGTTGCAGTTCCAATACCTACTGTGCCTTGGGTATAAGATATATCGTTTCCGTTTACATCCCACAAAGGCATCTCAATAGGTGTTCCATTTATTAAAAGTTGAGTTGCATTTACCGAACCAGAAACATCTAAAAGGAAAGCCGGGTTGGTGTTGCCAATACCGATGTTTCCAGTATTATAATAGGCGTCATTGCCTGCTGTGGCCCATGGAGACGTTTCTAACGGAGTCCCGTTAAGGAGTAATTGTGTTGCATTTACAGCTCCGGAAACGTCCAAAAGGAAAGCCGGGTTGGTGTTGCCAATACCGATGTTTCCAGTATTATAATAGGCGTCATTACCTGCTGTGGCCCATGGTGATGTTTCTAACGGAGTTCCGTTAAGGAGTAATTGTGTTGCATTTACAGCTCCGGAAACGTCCAAAAGGAAAGCCGGGTTGGTGTTGCCAATACCGATGTTTCCAGTATTATAATAGGCGTCATTACCTGCTGTGATCCATGGAGACGTTTCTAACGGAGTCCCGTTAAGGAGTAATTGTGTTGCATTTACAGCTCCGGAAACGTCCAAAAGGAAAGCCGGGTTGGTGTTGCCAATACCGATGTTTCCAGTATTATAATAGGCGTTATTGCCCGCTGTGATCCATGGAGACGTTTCTAATGGAGTTCCGTTAAGGAGTAACTGAGACGCATTCAAAGAACCGTTTACATCCAACTCAAATGTAGGATTGAGAGTCCCAATACCCACATTACCTGAAGCGGGAAACAGGTTCTGAGCACTTGATTCAATACCCAAAACCATGAATGCTACTATAATCAAACTATGCTTATTCATATTCTCTGATTTCAAATGAAAGATTATCGAAATTATCCTGGAAAAAATTGATTCCATTTTGTAATTCTAATCGAATACTATTCTCAGATAACACTTCTCCGCGAACATTAGTATGACTGCTTGGAGTGGAGTAGAAGATTACTGTCTTGGACAAGTCGATGGTTTTATCTAGTGTACCTATATAGATGCCAGCGGATTGTCGGACCCATGAAATATTCAATTCTAAAGTATTTATGACAATCGAGCTAGTAGGGTTTTCTGCGTTTGACTGACTAATTAATGCAACATAATTTGTAAACGGGAAGTCAGGCTCCACCAGATTGCAAATGAACTCCTCTTGAGTAATTTCTTCATTATCGAGTTGACCATTTCTATTCAAATCAAGGCCAGAACCAATCTTATAACCGCCATTGGGGCAATTGGTTCCCGGTTGTTCAACGACCACCTGTAGGGCACTGTTTAATCCATTAACTCCATTTGTGCCATTGGTTCCATCTTCACCGTCTTCTGGACTACATCTTGAAAAAAAAAGACCTATAGTAATAAACAAAGCTAAAAGAGATGTTGACTTAATTGTCTTTAATGCTTGCATTTGGTATAAATTTGTTATCGTAAAAAGCAATTATGATGTGTGGAATGCAAATCTACAAAACACCTATAAATGTCCTATTAACTAATGGGGTCAATATTTTCAATCTTCTGAAATTTTCATGAGGTTATCATATTTTGAAAAGGTCAACCCTGGTGCGAAATTATTGAATTTATCCACATCGGTTTGTCCATTTAGCCAGGAAATATAGATAGCGGGCGTATTAATTCCGGCTTCATGTGAAAATGGATAACCTCCACCAAATCTGGGATTCATTTCCAAATAGTAGATTTCATTTTTATGGACAAAGAAATCGCAATCCATATTCCCAACATGCTTGGTATTTTCAGCAATTATTTTCGCTGTTTCAGAAAATTTAGAATCTATTATTGATACGGCCTTATCTGTTTCTCCTGATCGCATTGCCAGTTTTTTACGTACAAATGAATCATAATGATTGCCTTCAAAATCGTTTAAAATATCGATCCCATATTCTTCGCCATCAATTTTTTCCTGGATAAGAATACTTTTTTCAATATCCTCTGAGCTTGCATTTTTTAATATCGATCTTTTTACTTTAATGTGTTGCAGGTTATAGGCCAGTTTAAGTTCTTTTTCATTTTCGGCTATATCAATAGAAATTGACGCACTTCCCCATCTGGGCTTAATGATTAACGGATAGATTAACTCTGAATTCTGAATTGCATCAAGAGCGTCTTGAATGGTTAAATATGTTTTTGGAGTGTTTACTCCAATGTTTTTGAAAAAAGTAAAAGTTCTCCACTTGTCAAAGGCAATTCCAATGGCATTTGGGTCAGAAATAATAATTTTGGCGCCCTGATTTTCAAGATCTTTTTTATGCTTCGATAAAATAGGCAACTCAAGGTCATTCAAGGAAATAACGGCATTAATTCTTTCTTCTTTTATTACTTTTTTCAAGGCAGGTATATAGGCAGGGTCATATATATTGGGAACTTTTCTGGCTATGTCAGCATCTACTAATGCGGGGGCTGAAAGTTGCATATCTACGGCAACAACATTTCCGTTTCCGTTTAGTGCTTCCTTAAAGTATTTAATGAGATAATTTCGTCGTCCAGCGCAGGTAAAAAGAATATTGGTGTTTTTCATCTAAAAAGTTGGCTTGGTAATAAAAGAACTATCCAATGCATTTTGCAGAAGCTGTTCCGAATACAAATTTCGTGTAATTTTTCTTTTTTTGGAACTCAACAATGGAATTTCATTAACGTATTCAACTGCTACTGCGGCATCGTCGCCAACAATTGATTTAAAAAGAGCTACTAGTTCGGTCTCTTGCAAAAACTCTTCTCTTACATTTATTTTAATAGCATATCCAGTTTTTTTGGTTTGGATAAACTGTATTTGCTCTATTTCTGGATATTGGGGCAAAATACCCATAAACTTAAAGGGACTTATCATTGTTCCCTTTGTGTTAAATAGGATATCGGCTTTTCTGCCCTCCACTGTTTCAAGTACCGGAAATGAATGGTTTTCAACATTTGTAACTGCTCCAATGTCTCCGGTATCATAGCGTATCATTGGTGTGGCATGATTATATAGGTCAGTTATGACAATGCGACCCAGTTCACCTGGTTTTGCGGGAACATCCTTCTTAAAATCCAAGATTTCCAGAATGTAGCTGGCCCAATTAACTTCAAAATAATTACTATCAATACTCTGTTGAGCTATTATTCCATTTTCAAAATTTGAATATCTCGACACCATTGGAGCATCAAAATAATGGGACATTTTATTTCTTACATGATTACTTAGGTTTTCTGACATCCCTATTATAGACTTAATATTACAATCAAGAGGTTTTGAATTTATAGAATCTAGGAAGTCACAAATTTTTTCTAACCCAGAAGGGTAAGCTAACCAGCCTTTGGGAGATTTGTCTTTTTGAAGCCTTTTTAAAAAGGATTCAATATAACTTGGATTAAGATTTTCAATATTGATTTGATGTACGTTCTGTATGAAGGCGGAAATCTTATTTTTCTTTAGATTTTTGTTCCATAATCTTAGATAAAGCAATTTATCTCCTAGTGTATACCCGGCTTTTCCTGCAAAATATATAGTATCCGCAGTGTTTCTATGTCTTTTCTGTTTAGTTTGATAAACCATAAAAGGTGTTCCTGTGGATCCACTTGTAAATATGGTATGCAGTTTGGTCTTTCTGGAAGATGCTATTTGGAACTGATTAAAATTTTCTTTTATGATATGCTTGTTAGTTACCGGAAAATCTTGAAGAGATTTGTAATTTTTAAAATTGCTATAATAAGGAGCTTCATGAACTACCTTGTTTAATAGGTCCTTGACTTTAGCTTCATTCTTTTTTTTAAGTAAATCAAATGAATTTTGACCAAGCAATAGCTGAATATCTTTTAATTCTTTTAAGATTTTTCTTCCTTTTAAAGTATCTAGAATCCAAAATGATAGGTATCTAAGCTTAGAAGGTAAATTGTTTATCATTGCAAAATGAGTTAAGTTCAGGTCTAAAAATTAAGGGGCATTAATTTTTAAGTTTTTTTGATTTTGTTTTAAATCATTACAGTATTGGAAACGTTTTGTTTTTTTGAGTCACATTTCATTTCAAGTATATACGTTGAAATTTGTGAAATGGTTTGTAAGTACTGATAATGTCAAGAATTTTCTGCTTTATTGTAACAACGCAAATTCCTCTTAAAAAGTGTAATAAAATATCGATTTTGCCCATTGGAATACACTTGTTTTTTTCATTCGGTAAAGACTAAAGTTTCAGTTGCAGTTTTTTTTTGCGTTTCATCGATATTTTATGTCAAAATAATCGATTGTTATACCTGTAATATACCTTTGTAATAATCTCCCGTTCATCAACCTTATAAACCTCGTACCGATGGTCAAAAAACTACTTCTATCTTCATTTCTTTTTGGAACTTTTATAGTATCATCTCAAAATTTACATACCCAGTCAAATGCAGCTTCTATTGAAAACGAATCTGATAGTACAACAGGCTGGACAGGTTTGGGAGTTATTAGTTCAGACAACACAGAAGCACAATCTGGTAACTTTGGTATAAGAGTAGAGTCTACTGCTAACAATGGAAGAACTTTGGAATACACTTTTAGCGCTACCGTGGGGGTGGATTACACGATCCGTATTTGGGCAAAACAGGGACCTCAGGTTTCTAACGGAAACAACCCAGCCTTTGCCAATTGGACCGGTTTTAATGGTTTTTCAACAACTACGATTGCTAGTGCGAACTGGGTAGAGTACGTTTTTAATGTTACTGCTACCAATGCAAATCCATTGATAAGGGTGTACACCAGCCCCTATCAATTGAGGTTTATTGCAGGTAATACAGTGATTATAGATAGTGTCTCCATAATGGCCGACGGAAGCGACACAGAGGCCCCAAGTGCGGTTTCCGATTTGTCTTCTTCAAATACGACGGATTCAAGCACCGATTTATCATGGAGTGCATCCACTGACAATGTAGGTGTCACCAATTATGAGGTCTTCCAAGATGGTGTCAGCATTGCCAATACGGGAACAACCACTAATTTTAATGTAACTGGCCTTGCTCCGAGTACCGGCTACAACTTTACGGTCTTTGCGGAGGATGCCGCAGGCAATACTTCCACAGTGAGCAATACTGAGGCGGTAAACACTCTTGCCGATAGCCAGGCTCCCAGCGCAATAACAGACCTGGCTTCATCAAATACAACGGAAACCACTACAGATCTATCTTGGTCAGCGTCGACCGACAATGTAGGTGTCACCAATTATGAGGTCTTCCAAGATGGTGTCAGCATTGCCAATACGGGAACCACGACCACATTTAATGTTACGGGTCTTGTGGCAGATACGAGCTATGATTTTACTGTTTTTGCAGAAGATGCCCAAGGAAATACTTCTACGGTAAGCAACACCGAAACCGTGAATACGCTTGCAGGTCCTGATACGGAAGCCCCAAGTGCGGTTTCCGACTTGTCTTCTTCAAATACGACGGATACAACAACCGATCTTAGTTGGAGTGCATCCACTGACAATGTAGGTGTCACCAATTATGAGGTCTTCCAAGATGGTGTCAGCATTGCCAATACGGGAACAACCACTAATTTTAATGTAACTGGCCTTGCTCCGAGTACCGGCTACAACTTTACGGTCTTTGCGGAGGATGCCGCAGGCAATACTTCCACAGTGAGCAATACTGAGGCGGTAAACACTCTTGCCGATAGCCAGGCTCCCAGCGCAATAACAGACCTGGCTTCATCAAATACAACGGAAACCACTACAGATCTATCTTGGTCAGCGTCGACCGACAATGTAGGTGTCACCAATTATGAGGTCTTCCAAGATGGTGTCAGCATTGCCAATACGGGAACCACGACCACATTTAATGTTACGGGTCTTGTGGCAGATACGAGCTATGATTTTACTGTTTTTGCAGAAGATGCCCAAGGAAATACTTCTACGGTAAGCAACACCGAAACCGTGAATACGCTTGCAGGTCCTGATACGGAAGCCCCAACTGCTATTGTTGACTTGACTGCTTCAGGTACTACTTCTGTAGGAACAAGCTTGTCTTGGTCCGCTGCTACTGACAATGTTGGTGTTACCAATTATGAAGTCTTCCAAGATGGTGTCAGCATCGCCAATACGGGAACAACAACTTCATTTAATGTTACAGGTCTTGTGGCTGATACGAGTTATGATTTTACGGTCTTTGCGGAGGATGCCGCAGGCAACACTTCTACAGTTAGTAATACAGAAAATATAACTACCCTCACAGGAGCAGGAATAGTTGACTATACTTCGGAAAATGCTAATCTAAACACTGTGGATTGGACGGTAAGGGATTTGTTTGCCGATCAGAACGTTGGGATCGGGACTACGGATACTCAAGGATATAGATTGGCTGTCGCAGGTAATGTTATAGCGGAAGGAGTAAAAGTTGAATTGCAAGGTAACTGGCCAGATTTTGTCTTCTTAAAGGATTTTGATTTGATGAAATTGGATGAAGTAAGAAGGTATATCAAGGAAAATGGACATTTACCAAACATCCCAAGTGCTGAAAAAGTGAAAGAAAATGGAATTGATTTGGGAGTAATGGATGCCAAATTATTGCAAAAAATAGAAGAGCTAACGCTTTATTTATTGGCCCAAGAAGCCGAGATGAAAAAAATGAAGGAGGAAAATGCAAAAATAAAAAGTATTTTGGCCAGATTAGATGCCCTAGAAAATCAGGGCAAGAATGAAGAGGCAAAAAACTAGGTTGTTACCGAGAACTATAGTATGTTTCTCTAAACAATATTCAAACTGAAAATACGTGCAGAAACTTTCTGTCTTATGAAAAAAAATTACCTTATAATTAGTTTCGCATTAGCCTTATTATTTGCGCAAATTTCCACAGCTCAAAGTATTCGAAAGAACTTTTTGGAAATGACGGATTATGAAAAGGCAGAATTGGTAAATGCATTTTATTTATTGCGTAATGGCCCTGATTTGTTTAACGATTTGGCTACATTCCATGGAGATTTTTTCAATTTCGATAACGATGTGGATCCTACACAATTGGATTTGCATTTTAATCTTCCTGGTGAACCGGAAAGGGAAATATTCTTGCCCTGGCACAGAAGAATGATGTTTGAAATGGAACAGGCAGTTCAAGATATCAATCCCGAAATAAGTTTGGCATATTGGAATTCCGCTGTAGATCAGTCAACAACTGGACCTTTATGGGATGATGACTTATTGGGTACTTTTGACGCCAATTGGTCTTTGGGACGCAACTTGGGCAGTAATGGTCCAATGCCAGTACCTGCTGATATAGTAAATTTATTGGCAGAAGCTGACTTCTTTACTTTTTCGAACAGATTGGAAAGACAGGCAGTGCATAGAGGAGCTCACGTTTGGACGGGCGGTGCGATGCCCACTCCATTGTCTCCTAGAGACCCAGTATTTTTCTTTCACCATTCCCATGTGGACAAGGTATGGGATGATTGGGAAGAAATTCATCAAAACTCTGCTTATATTACTACCTCCATGTTGCGTTATGATGGAACTTATGTTTTTGACGGAACGACTTTACCTTTGGTAGATCCTAACGATATTACCGATACAAGATCATTGGGTGTTTTTTATGCTGAAAATGGATTGGCAGAATTGGACAATTATATAGTTAGCAACACCTATAACTCTGAAGAGGTTTTCTACTATCAATTCAATATTGAAGCGGGTAATAACTTTTTGGTGCCTGCAGGAACCGTTAGTAGGTTTGAGTCGGTAAATGAAATTAATTTGACCCCTGGCTTCGAGGCTGCTCCTGGATCTTCCTTTCAAGCAATAATTGATACCCAAAATGCAGGTACAAGTAAATCTGGCCCCGTAAGGTTTGTTAAACCATATCCTTATTCCGAAGACTTGTTCAAGCCTATTGTATGGGAAGAGACCAATTCAACGGTCAATGATCAAAAAACTGTGATTATTGCAGCTCACCCTAATCCGTTTACAGAAAAAATAACAATAAACTTGAGCAAGCGTACAGATTGTGTTATTGAGGTCTTTAACATGATGGGAATGAAAATACGTGAAGAAGCTTTCCAAAATACCGATACTCTGATAATAAAGAACCTTTACGGGCTATCTTCCGGTTTTTATGTAATTAGAGTAACCAATGGCAATGGAGAATTGTTAGTTGCCAAAAGGGTAATTAAACTCTAAGAATTTAACAACTCTGCTAATTGGTTGATGTTGAAATGGAATTTAGTGCTTTCCGTGATCCATGTTAGAACTTTCGGGATTCCTGTATTGGCAGCAGGCGGGTAAATTATTATATACTTCATCTGTTGATTTAAAATCACCAGTATCATGGCCAACTTCAGCTATTTTTTTTTGAACAGATGAGATCGTGCACTTTCGCTCATCAATAATGGCCTTGAAAACTTTGGTGTCGGCATTCCATGATGCAAATTTCACACCCTGCATTTTAATGGCGGTCTTTTCAATCCGGTTTTTGCACATCCAACAGTTCCCTTTTACTTCAAAAGAAACAGACTTATTTTTATCTTGGCCGAAACCAAGAGTTATTCCTGCTATTATAAAAAATACTGCTATTATTTTTTTCATATCGTAAAATTAAATTTTATATCTAAACCCTGCATAATATGCTTTTCCCAAAACAGGTGCAAATAATAAGGTGCTGTCAAAAGAAGTACTAAATGGATTTTCGCTTGATAAAATTGGCATATCTTGAATAAAGTTATTCATATTTTCTCCTCCTATATAAACCTCAAACTTATTGGAGAACACTTTGGTTATCTGTGCATTGATTAGTACATAAGAAGGTGAATAGGAGGGAAGTTGAAATTCGATAGGGTTGTCGCTGGTGTTTGGAAGCCTCTGTTCTCCCAACCAATTGGATGTAAAGTCGAAACGCCATTGGCTATCATTCTTTTTTAAGGTCTCATAATTTAAGTTTACAAAAAAGCGATAAGAAGGTTGTAATGGTTTCTCGAGGGCACCATTAGTATAGTCGGTGGTCACATCAAAGTATTTGTAAGTGGCCCGTAGGTGAAAGTCTTGGAGCAATTCATAATTTAAATCAATTTGAAGACTGTTAGAGTAACTGTTTCCTTCTAGATTATAATACGAAATTTCCCTTGGATTTTCCCAATCCACAACAACTTGATCTATAAAATCGGTTCTATAAAAATCTATAGAAAAATCCAATACACGGTTCCATAAATAAAGCTTCTGAATGAAACTTAAACCATAATTCCATGCTTTTTCTGGTTCAAGACCATAATAATTTCCTCCTGTTCCGTCAATTGTTATTTGTCGCGAAGATGCAAAAAGTTGCTGATTTTCAGCAAATATGTTAGCTCCTCTTTTGCCCCTGCCGAAGGATGCTCTAAAACTGGCTTTGTCCCATAATGAATATCTTAAATGAAAACGAGGGGTAAAGAAATTCCCCAAATTATTATGGTTGTCAACTCTCAGACCAGCCACAAAACTTAAGTTTTCTAGATTATCATAGGTATACTCGAAAAAGGCTCCGATTGAATTATCCGTTCTATTAAAGGCGATTGAATTGACCGATTCATAGAAAGCATCATGCGTTAAACTAAGCCCTGTTTTAAATTTATGTTGTGTGCTACCAATAATACTGTTAAAAATTAAATTGGAATAGAAAGAACTATGATCGATATCATACTGGTTTAGACCATAAAAAGAATTCTGTTCATGGTTGCTATAAGCTGTTTGAAAACCGAAACTTTGATATGGTAGGTCTGGAAATACATAACCCAGTTTGGTAGATAGATCCAATCTGTTGGTGTTTATTTCACTTCCCCAGGCGTTAGTGGTTAGTTTATCTGTTTCCGGATTAAAATCAAGTTGTCCAATTTCTTTATTATCCACCAGGTATTGAATATTTGCATAACCCACCCATCCATTTTCAGGGTTGATGTATTGCCATCGGTTCATTACGTTTACCTGATCGGATAGAGGAGTATCCAAAAAACCATCAGCATTATTATCTATATAACCGTTTCTGAGATTAGCGTGTACATATAACCCCACTCCCAGTTTATCTGTAATATTATGGTTAAGCCTGGTGTTAAACTCATATCTTTCATAGTTGTTGGCGTATAAGTTCAGGAAAAATCGCTTGTCGGTAATAGGCTTTACAAGTTCACTATTGATATGCCCCGATATACTTTCAAATCCGTTAAGGACGCTACCGGCTCCTTTGGTGATTTGGATGCCTTCAATCCAAGATCCTGGAATAAAAGAGAGTCCGAAAATTTGCGAGGCTCCCCTAATGGATGGCATGTTTTCTTGTGTGAACATTAGGTAAGGGCTGTTAAGCCCCAACATTTGTATCTGCTTTGCCCCAAGCACGGCATCAGAGATGTTGACGTCGACCGAAGGATTGGTTTCAAAACTTTCCGAAAGGTTGCAACAAGCTGCCTTTAGCATTTCTCTGCTATCTACTGATACAACATTTTGGACTTTAAAAAGTGATTTTTGAAGAGGAGCCACCTGTTTTTCAACAACAACCTCCTCCAATGCTACAATAGAATGTAAAGCAATATTCCCCAAATTTGGCCTGTTAACCAATATGGTATCCGATCTAAATCCAACAGAACTGATGATTAGTCTTTTGGACTCACTGTTATATGGAATCGTAAAATTTCCAAGAGAATCTGTTGTTGTTCCCATTGTACTTGATAACCAGTATACGTTGGCATTTGGAAGAGCTTTGTTAGTTTTATCTTCATTATATTCCATCACTTTGCCAATTACATTGAATTGGGAGTAACATTGAATGCCTGCAAAAAGGAGGAAAAGAAATAATGATAATCTCATCCGTAAAAAGTGTGATTTATTTTTGTTTAAAACTAAGATTTTCAGAGCTCATAACTGGTTTGTTCCTTCCTTTTTAACAATGAAATGTAGTTCATAGATTTTTTTGGACTTTAACAGATTTAAAAATTGAATGGATTGCTTTAATGGTATTTTTAAATCAAACTTTGCTGCTGTTAAATAAATTAAATGGGTTTCATTAGAATCTGTGGATTTTGCTTGTTTTTGTTCGTATTCCAGAATCCTTTTTCAGATTTTGAAAATGTTACAACCCAAGGATGTAAGAATACCCGAATACGGGTTATAAATAATAGCGAGCATAGTTTTATAAGAGTTACTTTGTTTTCAATGTATTTTGGAGATTTAATGCCAAAAGATACTTCAGAGTACAGAAAACTAAATTATGATTCATTGAAGGACGACCCTCTGATTTATTGTGTGACGAACGAAAAAAATTACGGGAGGTATTTGGATATTCCCGGAAAGGACGTTAGACGCTTCACCTATGTTATTGATAGTCTAAGAAATCAAATCGTTTATGTAAGTTCACAAGTAGACGAATAGAATGGATAAATTGTTAAAACACTAACCAGAAGCTCAATAGATATATAAGTGGTATTATGCTAAAAGTATTGGAACAAGCTCGCAAAGCGGTATTTTGGATTTTAGATGCCTTAAAGGGAGGAGGAGTTAGGAAACATTATCGTGAAATACGACAGATTCAGAACAACCCCGACTCACGAAAATCGCGAGAAATTACTGAGGCCAGTCTCTCACAACTTTTAAAGCATGCAATAAATACAGTTCCACACTATTTCGATATTACCGATGCTGAACCTAGACTAGATATGTTTCCAGTAATCGACAAACAAACGGTTAGGGAGAAATTTGAACAATTTAAAAGTCAAGAATACGCTCATAGACATACTCATAGAGTTACAACTAGTGGATCAACAGGAAAACCCTTTAATATTCTGCATGATAAAAACAAAAGACAAAGAAATACTGCGGATACTATCTTTTTTGCAGAACGAGCTGGTTTTGAACTGGGGTCAAGAATATATTACCTAAGGTTATGGGATAAGCAATATAAAAAGAATAAGTATTTATCCTCGATTCAAAATATTTCCATGCATTCCGTGGATGATTTAAGTGATGACAATATTGCCCAGTTAATAAAAAAATTGGAACATGATGGCTCCACTAAAAGTCTTTTGGCATATACTTCCGCGCTGGATACTATATGTAATTATTTGGATAAAAATCATGCGAAACCTTTGGATTGCAAAATCAACTCTGCCATAGCAATTGCAGAAGCTATGGGAGAAGAAGTAAAAACAAAAGTCTATAAATACTTTGGGGCAGAATTATTGTCTCGGTATTCTAACAGTGAAAATGGAATACTTGCACAACAAAGATCTCGAAATTCTACAAGAAGTTTTGAAATTAACTGGGCCAGCTATCATATAGAAATACTTGATTTGAATACTGACAAGCCAACAACCCCAGGAGAGCCAGGGAGAATTGTTGTAACTGATCTTTTTAATTATTCAATGCCCCTTATTAGATACGACACGGGGGACGTGGGTGTTATGGATATAGATAAAGATTATGGTAGCCTATCATTTTCTAGAATAGAAGGGAGGAAGATGGATATGTTCACCAATACAAAGGGTGAATATGTTTCTTCGCACATTATTCACCATATTTTACAATTTGATGGGATAGAACAATTTCAATTTGTGGAAGAGGAAAATGATGTGTACGTTATCAAACTAAAAGTTTCGGAAGCTTTTGAACGCAGTTCTGAAATAGGAATTAGAGATAAATACATGGAGTATTTTGGAGATGATGCAAAAATCAGAATCAAATATGTAAATGACATTCCATTATTACCATCTGGTAAACGAAAATTGGTGCTTAATAAAGCCATGCAAAAACAGAAGGACCTAGCTTCTAAATCATTGACTCTTTAAAAGGCAATACACGGGAATTACTTTATGTCCATATGGGGTGTAAACTGCCTTTCAGACCTTTTATCTTCTATTTATTTTCCTCTGCAACTGAAATTTCCAGTTTCTCATCTTTCAGATAAATGCTGTTTATTATTTTTTCTTAGCTCATCAAAATCAATCATTCCAGATTCGGAATCAAGAGCCACATCATCACTAGCCAAAACTTTAAGCACTGTTTTGAATAAAATTTTCAAGTCTAACACAAAAGACAAGTTTTTTACATATTCAATGTCTTTTTGAAGTCTGTTGTCCCAATCCAATAAGTTTCTTCCTGAAATTTGCGCAAGGCCAGTCACTCCTGGCTTTACCGTATGTCTTATTTGTTCCTCCTTTGTATAGTATGGGAGATATCTTACCCTTAATGGTCTGGGGCCAATTAGGCTCATGTCCCCTTTGATAATACTTAACAGTTGCGGAATTTCATCCAACGAGGTCTTTCTTAAAAAAGTTCCAAACTTTGTTACTCTTAATTCATCAGGTAATAATTTTCCATTACTACCTTTCTTATCCGTCATTGTTTTAAACTTGAGAATGGGAAATACTTTTTCATTTTTACCAGGTCTGGGTTGTACAAAAAAAGGCTTACCGTTATTAACAAATAAAAGAATGAACCAAATGAACACGAACACGGGAAAAAGAACAGCGAAGCCGACAATGGAAAGAATGAGGTCCAATACCCTTTTTAAAAATAACTTATACATTATTACTTGAACAATTTGATTATAGTGAAGATTTCTTTGCGGTCTTTTAATAACTCATCAATCAATGTTTTTAGTATCATCATGTTTTAGAATCTGGATGCTGGACAATTACCAAAGCATAAAACATTCAAAAACTGGGTAATATCATCATGGCTTCTTAAAGAATGTTAAAATTCAACGTATTTCATCGATAAAACAACATTTCGGAAATCCAAAATATAAGTCTTTGCGTAAAGTTGGTGTATTTCATCGAATTTTTTCGTTTTTAGACGAATTAAGTTTGGACATGTATTAATTTTAAAACCCGAAATCTCCACTTAACTATGAAAATATCCTATAGTACCCCACTCTTGATATTATTACTAGCCTCTTTTACATTGGTTTTTGCGTCATGTAACAAAGATAGTGACCTTTTTTATGAATCCATTCTCGAACAGGAAGAGGAAATAGATGAATCTGATGTAACGGATGATGAAACTTCTGAAGACCCGGACGAAGACACAGGTGAAGAAACCGATGAGGAGACCGACGAGGAAACTGATGATGACAAAATTCCAGATGCCCCTGTCGATCCGACCGACCCAATAAACACCAATGAAATTGTTGGAGTTTATTATCCTGCATCATCTTCTGAAATATCTGATCCTGCCTACGCTAACCATAAAGCAATAATTTCCGAATCATTTGATTGCAGTGGTTGTACTTTTGCCGCCAATCAAACAATAGAACCAGCGGGAGGTGTCATAACAGGATCAAATATTGAGTTAAATGGCGCATTTATAGAGAATACTTTTAAACAAGCTTTCTCGCCCTCTACAACATTTAGCGAAGTTTATGCAGGTTCCAGAATAAGCCCTGAAATATTTGGAGCTACATCTGGAGACTCTTCAGATGACAATAATGCAATTGATGCAATGATAAACAATTGCTCTTTAGCTGTGGGTATTACTGATGGGTCTTATATCAAGAATCAACCATCTTATTATAGACGATCTGGAATATTTAATTGGAATATGAATGGTTCCGCTGTGAAAACAACAAGTGCTGCCAATTTCAATAATGTAAAAGTTTCAGTAGATTTTGTGTTTAATTGGGTGAATATTAGTCCAACCATTTATAATGGTGAGTTTGATGGAACAAGAAGTTATGGCAGGTTAATGTATTTGGACGGCCAAGAGCATTATGTTTTCAGAAATTTAAATATTCATGATTATTATTCTCCCACAACCGTAAGAGCTAAGGCTTTCCAAATAAACTTGAGACCTGTTAGCAAAGGTTTTACCTACGGGGAGTTTTCAGATGTTGTTATTAAAGATATAATAGCAGAGGGAGACGGTAATTATAATAATTCTCCAGCTGGTGTAGCAAAGGGATGGTCGTATGGAGTATATGAAATTGATTATGCTAATCCATTTACAGTAATTCATAAGGATAATAAAGTTTCCAACATAATAGGTGATGATGCTGAAGCTTTGTATATGATAAACAAAGCTGGTGGTAGTAAGTTGAATAGTGAAAGTAGGTTTATATTGGAAAGAGAAGATTATAGATATTGTTCAAGAAGAGCAATTAAGGCTAATGTTTCAAATGTAAGTGTTACTGACAGCTATTTTGAAGAAATACCGAATTCAATGTTTTCTGCCGCTCAGCAAATGGGTACTATGGTTGATTTTTTCAGCATTAGCAGCGGTTATATGATAAAAGATATTGTTTTTAAGAGAAATACATTGAAGTCCACATCAGATTCGGCTCATTACCATTTCCTATCACTTTCGGAAGTTGACGGAGCTGATATTAGTGAGAATGTTATTGAACACGCAAATGTTGAGAATTATGCCGGAATTAGACTAGGTTCTGGGACTTCAACTTATGAAGGAAAATTAAAAGATATAAAAATCACGAACAATCAATTCATTAACTGCGGAATACAAATATTACAAAGGTATGCACCTGTAAATAATCAACCAATCGATATAGATCGGAATACCTTTAACTATACTCCAAATACTAGTGATAGCTGGGGTCAACATCAATCCGCTTTAAGATTTAGTGCGAATAGCGGGTCCTATGGACATGTAAATTTCTCTAATTCAACCATTAATGTTAATCTTAGTAATTCCAGTAATATTTTTCACGGAGTTATATCAAGTCTTGGAGCAAATGTAATAGACTGTACGCTGGATAATATAAATATTGTTTACACTAATTCTGGAGTAAATAGGCCGTTTGGCTATTTGCAAGGAAATTTTGATAGCACAAATATGATCAAAGATTGTAGCCTAACAGGTGATAGTGGTGTTGATGCTATAGATGTGTCTGGAGGATCTCAATCAGTTCAAGTTGTAAACAGTTCTGACGATAATGGCAATCCAATAACAATAAAATAAATTTCTATTTAATTTTTAAGTAGAATTGTTTTGTTAAAATTATACAATGCTAAAAGTTAATTTATAAAATTAGAATAGGCATTTTGGTTATTTAATATATAAAGAGGGGAAGATATCTTCCCCTCTTTGCATTTTAAAAGCCTCACCCTTCAATCAAAAAAAATTATACTACGTTCTCTGTCTAAAAAAAATGCATTTCATACAATATTGCTTGTTATATGCTGTTTAATCCACATCTTTGCAACTTAAAACAAAATACCGTGGCAAAAAGAGCATTAATTACAGGTGTTACAGGACAAGATGGTGCATATCTTAGTGAATTTCTCTTAAAAAAAGGATACGAAGTTCATGGACTAAAACGACGTTCATCTCTTTTCAATACAGATCGAATTGATCACTTGTATCAAGACCCTCATATTGAAAATAGAAATTTCATTCTGCACTATGGAGATATGACAGATAGCACCAATCTAATTAGATTAATTCAAGAAATCCAACCGGATGAGATATATAACTTGGCTGCAATGAGCCATGTCCATGTTTCATTTGAAATACCTGAATATACTGCAAATGCAGATGGTATTGGTACGTTAAGAATTCTTGATGCCGTAAGGTTATTGGGGTTAGAGAAAAAGACGCGAATTTATCAAGCTTCCACTTCAGAATTATACGGAAAAGTGCAAGAGGTGCCACAATCGGAGACAACTCCTTTTTATCCTAGAAGTCCTTATGCTGTTGCCAAAATGTATGCATATTGGATTACAGTTAACTATAGAGAAGCATATGGGATGTATGCCTGTAATGGAATTTTATTTAATCATGAGTCGCCCATTAGGGGAGAGACATTTGTTACACGTAAAATAACAAGGGCCACGGCCAGAATAGCACTAGGATTGCAAAATAAATTTTATCTAGGGAATCTAGATGCCCAACGTGATTGGGGTCATGCCAAAGACTATGTTCGAATGATGTGGATGATATTACAACATGACCAGCCCGAAGATTGGGTAATTGCAACGGGAAAAACTACCACAGTTCGTGATTTTGTAAGAATGAGTTTTTCTGAAGTTGGAGTTGAACTAGAATTTAGAGGGGAAGGAGTTAATGAAAAAGGGTATGTTAAAGCATGTTCGAACCCCGAATTTCAATTAGAAATTGGAAAAGAAATATTGGCGGTAGACCCAAAATATTTTAGACCTACAGAGGTTGATTTACTTATTGGAGACCCTACAAAAGCTAATAAAAAATTGGGTTGGATACCTGAATACGACTTACAAGGTTTAATAAAAGATATGATGCAAAGTGATTTGAAACTGATGCAAAAGGACCAGTATCTTAAAAAAGGAGGGTATCAAATCTTAAATTACTTTGAATAGATGAACAAAAGTTCAAAAATCTTTGTTGCAGGTCATCGTGGACTTGTGGGGAGCGCAATAGTAAAAAACCTACGCGCCAAGGGCTACAACAATTTACTAGTAAGGTCGAGATTTGAACTTGATTTATTGGATTCCTTTTCTGTGTCAGAATTTTTTGAAATCGAAAAACCCGAATACGTATTTCTAGCCGCAGCAAAGGTTGGAGGAATTGTTGCAAATAATACTTATAGGGCGGACTTTATTTATGAGAATTTGATGATTCAAAGCAATATCATTCATCAATCTTATCGAAATAATGTAAAAAAATTAATGTTCTTGGGAAGCACTTGTATTTATCCTAAGAATTGCCCTCAACCGATGAAAGAGGACTACCTTCTTACAGATGTACTTGAATATACAAATGAGCCTTATGCAATGGCAAAAATTGCAGGGATAAAAATGTGTGAAAGTTACAACTTGCAATATGGCACAAATTTTATTTCTGTAATGCCTACCAATCTTTATGGTCCCAATGACAATTTTGATTTGGAAAAATCACATGTTTTACCTGCTTTGGTAAGGAAAATCTTGTTAGGTAAAGCACTGGAAGAATCCAATTGGAAATTCATAAAGAATGATTTGAAAGAATTACCTATTGAAAATGAAAATAGTTCATCATCTGAAAGTCATCTTCTAGGCGTTCTAGAAAAATTTGGTATATCAGTAAAAAATGATGAGGTAACAGTTGAAATATGGGGGTCTGGAAATCCGAGAAGAGAATTTCTATGGTCAGAGGATATGGCAGATGCATGTGTTTTTTTGATGGAAAAGCGAGATTTTAAGGACACCTATGACAAGAATACTAAAGAAATTAGGAATACACATATAAATATTGGTACTGGGAAGGATATATCTATTAAAGAACTTGCACTATTGATAAAACAGCATGTAGGGTTCAATGGGACTTTTTATTTCAATGAAGAAAAGCCTGATGGAACTATGGTTAAATTAACAGATGTATCCAAGCTGAACAATATGGGTTGGAGGCATTCCATTGAAATATCAGAAGGCATTAAGGCCTTATGTTCGCACTACCTTGAAACAGTTTAAAGTGCACACTTCATATATAGGTCGGATCTGGTGTATACTTCTTGGCGAAGTTTCTTTCATTCTAGCTTAAATGGTTTTGAAAAAAGCGGTTGGATTACTAAAAAACAACAAAGGATTTCTCAAGTACTTGAGAAATACCTCATGGTTAATGGGGGAAAAAGTGATTCGCTTGCTACTGGCACTAACGGTAGGTGTGCTTGTTACTCGATATTTGGGACCGCAAAAATTTGGGATTCTCAGCTATGCACAGAGCTTTGTTGGTCTTTTTGCCGCTTTCTCATCATTGGGGTTAGGTGACATCCTCGTTAGGGAACTAGTGAAATCCAAAGAAAAAAATAATGTTTTGCTCGGTACAGCCTTTGGGTTGCAAACAATGGGGTCGGTTTTTATAATGATATGCCTACTTACATTTATTTATTTTAATGATAATGAGCCAATCACAAATAAGATTATAGTTATTCTAGGGCTTATGACCTTTCTCCAAAGTTTTGGTGTTATAGCCCGTTTTTTTAATAGCCAAGTTAAAAGCAAATTTGGAGCCATACCAGGTCTGGTTGGGGTTTTCTTATCTGCCGTTATCAAACTTATATGTATTTGGCAGGAAGCTCCGTTAATCTATTTTGTCTATATCTTGGCTTTTGATGTGTTTTTTCTCATGGCTGGCCAACTTTATTTTTACTATAGGGCGGGTAATTCAATTTTTAAATGGAAATTTTCTTTTGAAACCGCAAAGAGTTTGCTTAGTGATTCATGGCCGCTGATACTCAGTAGTATTGTAATTTCTATTTATATGAAGGTGGATCAAATTATGATTCAAGAAATTCTGGATAATTCTTCCGTCGGAAAATACGCAGCAGCTGTAAGACTTAGCGAAGCTTGGTACTTTATTCCCACTATAATATGTACTTCTCTTTTTCCAGCAATAATTAATGCTAAAATCAAAAACAACGAGCTCTATTTATCTCGGTTACAAAACCTTTATGATTTAATGGTGATACTTGGCTTTGTAATAATAGTGCCAGTTTTGGTATTTGGGGATTGGGCTATCCTAATGCTTTATGGAGATGCATTTGACCAAACCGCTTCGGTACTTAAAATACATATTTGGGCGGGTGTTTTTGTTTTCTTGGGTGTTGCTAACCAAAAATGGTTTATTAGTGAAAACCTTCAAGCATACAATATAATTTGCTTGGGTATAGGAATGGTTACGAATGTCCTATTAAATCTGTTTTTAATTCCAAGATATGGTATTTACGGAGCTGCCTTTGCAACTCTTATTTCACAATTTGTTGCCTCTGTTCTAACTCCTGTTGTTTTTAGAAAGACAAGGTCTTCATTTTTTATGATGCTAAAATCACTGTTTTTAATAAATGTTTTTGAAAGGGTATTTAAAAATAAATCTCCCGTATAATCTTGATTACCTTCTATTTGTAGTTCGTTTTGGGAGTGATTGATTGTATATTTAAAGTCATAATATGATATATCACCGAATTAATTTCTGTCTTATTAGCTTATCATGGATATTTGCTCTCATATTTTATATAAACTGAAGGATTTTAAAAATAACTAAAAATTAACCCTAAATCAGTCTGTTACATATGTGTGGTATTTTAGGAACAGTTCCCGCGACTCCTTACGAATCATTTAAAAATTCTCTTGACACCTTAACTCATCGAGGACCTGACAGTTATGGAATAGAAAGCATTAATGATGCTGTTTCTCTTGGTCATCGCAGACTTTCAATTTTAGATATTTCTGCAAAGGGCCATCAGCCCATGCATGGTGATGATAATCGTTACACAATTGTATTCAATGGCGAGATCTATAATTTTTTAGAAATCAAAAAAGAGCTGTTGAACCTAGGACATAGTTTTAGATCCACCTCTGATACAGAAGTTCTCCTTAAATCCTATATACATTGGGGAGAAGAAAGTATGTTGAAGTTTAACGGGATGTGGGCATTGGCTATATGGGACAATCAAAAAAAGCAAATGTTTTTATCTCGGGATAGATTTGGGAAGAAACCTTTGTTTTATGCCTTTATAAACGGAAAGTTCATTTTCGCTTCTGAAATGAAAGCGATATTCCCATATTTTGACAAATTGGAAGTTTCGGATGATTTTAATTGGATGAAGAAGAACATCTTCTTTTATGAAGCAACCGATAAGTGTTTAATAAAGGGGATAAAAAGGTTTCCAGCTGGTTATAATGGTAATTTAAAAGATGGTAAACTAACTACATATAGGTATTGGAATACATTGGATCACCTGGTGGAAGTGCCCAAAACCTACGAGGAGCAAGTTGAACGTTTTCGTGAACTGTTTATGGATTCATGCAAACTTAGAATGCGTTCAGATGTTTCTATCGGGACTGCTTTGAGTGGTGGGCTTGATAGTAGCGCAACAATTGGTGCTATGGCCCATTTGTCAAAGAACAATAATAACTATGCCAAAGATTGGCAGCATGCATTTGTTGCCTCATTTCCAGGTACGCCATTGGATGAATCTCATTATGCTAAAATGGTGACTGATCATTTAGGGCTACAATCAACTTTTATAGATATTGAGCCTTTAGAACATTGGGGCAAGCTTGAAGAGTATTTTTACCTTTTTGAAGATTTATATATTACCTCTCCACTACCTATGATAATGCTCTATGGAGCTGTCAAAAAAAATGGAGTTACCGTAACCCTTGATGGTCATGGAGCAGATGAATTACTGAGTGGTTATCAACAAGGAACGTTGGAAAGTTTGTGGGATGCACGGTTTAATATGAAGAGGACCAAAGATATATTGGAGATATACCAGGGAAGTGTAAATGCAGATGAAGCCCAGTATACCAGAACAAGCAACTATAAGTTGTTCTACAACTATATGGTAAAGAAGGGAGCAAAAAAAATAATGGGAAAAACTATACCTTCTAGAGATCAGAACCATCCAAATTTTAAAAAACTGGATAACCTTACACAGTATCTTTATGCAATGTTTCATGAGAATATACTACCTACTTTACTCAGAAACTACGACAGGTATGCAATGATCAACAGTGTAGAAATTAGAATGCCGTTCATGGATCACCGTATAGTGAGTTTTGTCAACTCACTTCCATACTCTAGTAAATTGGGAAATGGTTATACAAAAAGGATTATTAGAGATGCTTTGGATCCCTATTTGCCAAAAGAAGTTACTTGGCGAAAATCAAAGATTGGGTTTAGTTCCCCAATTGTGGATTGGATGCAAAATGAACTTAGTGAATGGTTTATGGATAATATAAGTTCAAAGTCATTTCTTGAATCCAACTTAGTGGAAAAACCAAATATTTTAAGAGAGAGAATTACAAAAATTGTTACAAAAGAGAATAGCAATTTTACCCAGGCCCAAAAATGTTGGTCGGAATTTTCACCTTACATTTGGGAAAAAGCCGTTCTTAATAAGACGGTGAACAAATAGGTTGCAATGACTATAGATTTTGAATTGCAAAATAGCAAAGAATTGATTCATGGTTGGAAAATTAAAAAAATGGGTGCTCTCAAGCTCTTTTCTTACTAGAGCAGCTATTTTTTTTAGAAGGATTTATCTAAAGAGAAAAAAGGGTATTACCTATCAAAAAAACGCCTTTATTGGTTTTTCTGTGGTATGTGAGGGCAGCAATGGTTTTGGTAAGAATAGCTCAATAGTAGCTTCAAAAATTGGCTATGGCTCATACATTGCAGAAGGAGCAAAAATAGCTAAAACAAGTATCGGAAGGTATTGCTCTATTGGGCCAAAAGTCACTTGCATATTTGGAAAACATCCATCAAATACCTTTGTATCTACACATCCCTCATTTTTTGCATTGAAAACTCCTGTAGGATTTACTTATTCCGATAAGCAGTATTTTGAAGAATTTGCCGTTCCAAATAAAGATAACTATAGTATAATTATTGGAAACGATGTATGGATAGGGGCAAATGTATCTCTGATGGATGGAGTAAAAATTGGAGATGGAGCCATTGTTGCGGCGAATGCATTGGTAAATAAAGATGTTGAACCCTATGCCATTGTAGGTGGAGTGCCTGCTAAAATCATAAAAAAACGATTCAGGGAGGAGGAAATAGATTTCTTAGCAAACCTCAAGTGGTGGGACAAATCCAAGGAATGGATAAAAGAAAAAGCTTCACTTTTTAGAAATATCAATGACTTTATGGAACATCTAAATACTAAAGAATAACAAGATGAATATCCCTATTGTTGTTGTAGCCTATAATAGACCGAGGTCTTTGGCCAGATTATTACAATCTTTAGACGATGCAAAATATCCGCATCAGGATATTGATTTAATTATTAGTATTGACAAAGCCCAGAATAATCAAAGTGTTATAGACACCGCCAATAGGTTTAATTGGGAGAATGGAGAAAAGAAGGTAATTTGTCAAGAGACCAACTTAGGTCTAAGAAAGCATATTTTAAAATGTGGTGGACTAAGTATTGAATATGGCGCGGTAATAGTTTTAGAAGATGACTTGTTTGTTTCCCCAAATTTTTACTCGTTTACAGAGCAAGCTTTGCTTTTTTCAAAAAAGGAATCTGTTATCGGCGGAATTTCATTGTACAACCATCAACTTAATGTAAATACACGTGCCAATTTTTCCGCTTTGGAAGATGGTTATGATAATTGGTATTTTCAGTTTGCCTCTTCTTGGGGGCAAGCATGGACAAAGGATCAATGGAGTGGTTTTATCCAATGGTATAACAATAATCCGGATATTGAAAATAACATAAACGTTCCTGCTTATGTAAGAAGTTGGTCTTCGAAATCTTGGCTTAAGTATAACATTGCTTATTTGGTTGAAAAGGACCTGTACTTTCTATATCCAAAAATAGCATTGGCAACAAATTTTAGCGATGCTGGAACGCACGTTGGTAATGATAGTACTATTTACCAAGTACCGTTAGACTATGGTGTGGAAAGAAAATATAGATTTTCCTTCCTTAAAGATTCTTTATCGGTATACGATGCTTTTTTTGAAAACAAAAAACTTCATGAATCCCTTGAGGTCAATCAAAATGAATTGTGTATAGACCTTTATGGATATAAATCTGAAACAAGTCAACGATACGTTCTGACTTCCAAGCTTATGAACTACAAAATAATAAGTTCTTTTGGTAAATCTTTAAAACCGCATGAGGATAATATATTACGCTCGGTAGATGGGTTCGAACTTTTTTTATATGATACCAATAGTCCAGAACAAAACCTTAATAAACAGGACTTTGATAGAAAGGTAAGTTATAATTTCAAGCAGATGCCATATAAAATAATTAGAAGGTTGTTTTTAAGGCAATCTATTTTAAAGATTAAAAATCTATGGAAAAAAATAACAAAAAGATAATTCGAAGTGCTCAAAGAGATTAAAAAAATTGGGATACCTTTTGTGGCATTATTATTTCTGTATTTGCTAAACCCTTATGGATTAAATATTTACATAGGTTATTTATTAACGGGTCTACTAATTTTGCAAAAAGGATTTCTAATTAAAAACATAGACATAGGGTTTTTATTGTTGTTTATGTTTTCACTTGTCTATGCTGCTTTTTTTTCATTTGAACCGAAAGCCGGAAATCAGTATATCATTATTTATGCCTTAGCGCCTGGCACCCTTTATTTAACAGGAAAATACTTTGCGGATAAAATACATGGAAACCGAACAACTCTGGTTTTACTTTTGTTATGTGCCGGTTGTATTTTTTCCATATCTGCAATTCTATCGGTCTTTATGGATATTCTTCAAAATGGATATAACGTTGTTGACCGAAATTTACCAAATTACTGGACTGGGCAAATTATACCTGCCACAATAATGGGAGCTTATTTTACCATTGTCATGACCATACCTGCGTTATTGATACCAGAAATAAAGAAGCTTCCGTTTGTAATGAAAGTAGTACTTCTTTTGATATACATAATATCTATAGCATGTGTGCTTAGGATTGGTAGTAGAACTCAGTTGAGTATTAGTGTCATTACTTTGTTGATATCATTATTCTATGTAATGCCCAGACAGTCTTTTAAAAGAAACTTTTTCATGTTTTCTTTTTTTGCGGTAATAATTTTCTTTATTGCAAATACCGTAAGTTTTGATTTAGATCAGGATTGGCTTTCAGCTTTTGCCGGGCGGATGGAAGATGGAGGAGGTGAGGACATAGCCTCTGGAGGAGGCCGGACGGAAAGATGGGCAAAGTCCATGGAAAACCTATTTGAAAAACCTCTGGGTTGGAGCGAGCATGAATTTGGCCATGCCCATAATCTTTGGTTTGATGTATTAAGGATAGGAGGTTTTCTATCTTTCTTCTTGTTAATATCTTTTACTACCAATGCCTTTCTTTCTGTTAGAAAAGCCGTTAAAAAAAACAAATCGGCCTACGCTTTAAATAACTTAATGATTGTGTATACACTCTCAATTTGTATGGTTTTCATGGTTGAACCTATACTCGAAGGGATGTTCGACTTTTTCGCCTTCTTTTGCTTTTTTATCGGTGTGGTGAAAAAATATAATGCCGATTATCCTGTAATTGATTAGAGTCATCCAAAAATATATTCAAGCTTTGATACTTTACTGTATTTTTGCAGCGTTATTAGCATGAATTATACAACTACTGACCATTAACCCATTTATGCAAAAATTTGCAGTTCTTCTTACATGTTTCAACCGGAAAGAAAAGACGATTTCAGCTTTGAAGGCTCTAGAGAAAGCGTTTAATACTTCAGGAGGAAATTGGCAAATGTCAATTTATCTTACAGACGACGGTTCTACAGATGGAACCTCTCAAGCTGTGGTAGACAATTTTCCGGAAATCAACTTATTAAAGGGCACTGGATTTTTATATTGGGCTGGTGGAATGCGAAATTCTTGGAAAGAGGCCATAAAAGGTGATTATGATGCATACCTATTAATGAATGATGACACCAATATTTATGCGCATTTATTCGATTCTATAAAAAGAACACATGAATATAGTACCTCTAATTACAGAAAAGGGGGTATCTATATTGGCACAACGGTAGATACCGAAACCAAAAAGATTACCTACGGAGGTTCGATATTTGTAAATCGATTTTTAGCTAAAATGAAAAGGCTAAAGCCTCAAGAAAACCCTGTGCCATGTCAATTGGGCAATGCAAACATTATGTGGGTGAGTAGAAATGTGGTAGAAACCATTGGGATACTGTCAGAAGGTTATGTGCATGGAATGGCGGACTATGATTATAGTCTTAGAGCTGGCAAAAAGAAATTGCCAGTATTGATTATGCCCGGGGTTGTTGGGGAGTGTGTCAATGATCATAATGATCGTTATTTGAAATTTTTCAAACTGCCGTTAAAGGAAAGATTTAAAATGCTTAAAAATCCAATCGGTTTTGATTTTACATCGCAATCGTATCATATGAAAAGACACTTTCCTATACGATATCCCCTCTTTATAATGACCGGGTATATTAAGGTATTGTTCCCCAAGTTATATTATCATTTATTATATAAAAAAAGAAAGAGCATTTAAATGTTGAAAAAAAACCTTATTGTTTTTGGAACGAGACCAGAGGCCATTAAAATGGCTCCACTTGTTAAGGCTTTTGGTAAGTCAAAAGAATTTGAAACTAAAGTCTGCGTCACAGCACAACATAGAGAAATGTTGGACCAAGTTTTGGAGTTTTTCGAGATCACTCCGGACTATGACCTTGATTTGATGAAACCAGGACAAAACCTTTATGGCTTAACAGCTTCAATTATAACAAGTTTGCAATCCGTTTTGGAATCTTTTAAACCAGATTTTGTATATGTTCATGGTGATACTACTACTACAATGGCGACAAGTATAGCTTCATTTTACTCAGGGGCTAGGGTATGTCATGTAGAAGCCGGCTTACGTACGTTTGATAAATGGGCTCCTTTCCCTGAAGAAATTAACAGGAGAATTACTGGGCATGTTGCCGACTATCATTTTGCACCAACCGAGACCTCAAATAATAATCTAAAAAAAGAAGGAGTTGTAGAAGAAACCATAACCATTACAGGTAATACTGTTATTGATGCTTTACACGAAAGTGTAAATCGAGTTAAAACGCTCAACTCTGCTGAATTAACCAAGCTAAAAGAAACGATTTCTGAAGATAAAAAAATCATCCTTGTCACTGGGCATAGAAGAGAAAACCACGGGCAGGGCTTCATCAATATTTGTCAGGCACTAAAAGAGATTGCGGAGAAATTTGATGATGTAGAAATAGTCTATCCTGTTCACCTCAATCCTAAGGTGCAAAAGCCAGTATACGAATTGTTGGGTGATTTGGAGAATATTAAATTAATTGACCCGTTAGCTTATCCCGAATTTGTTTGGTTGATGAACGAGAGCCATATTGTAATTACAGATAGTGGCGGAGTCCAAGAGGAAGCCCCCAGTTTAGGTAAACCGGTCTTAGTGATGAGGGATACTACGGAAAGACCTGAAGCTGTTGAAGCAGGAACAGTAATATTGGTAGGTACCGATAAACAAAAGATAGTTTCTGAAGCAATTAAGCTACTTACCGATGAAGATAAATATAAGACCATGAGCAAATTACATAATCCCTATGGTGATGGTAATGCATGTGGACGCATAGTAGAATTCATGAAAAATAAAATATAGTGTCACAAAAAAAAGTTACAATGATGGGTTTGGGCTATATCGGCCTACCCACAGCGGCATTGATTGCTGGGAATAAAACTGAAGTTAATGGGGTTGATGTTAATCCAAGGGTTGTAGAGACCATTAATAGGGGTGAGGTACACATTGTAGAACCTGATTTAGATAAAGCTGTTGCTAAAGCTGTAAAAGAAGGCTTTTTGTATGCAAGCCTTGAACCAAAAGAAGGAGATACCTATCTAATTGTAGTACCGACTCCCTTTAAGGAAAAAAATGAACCGGATATTTCTTATGTTGAAGCCGCTACCAAAGCTATTTTACCCTTTTTAAAAGAAGGGGATTTATATATCATAGAATCTACTTCTCCTATAGGAACAACGGAAAAAATGGAACATTTCATTTTTACCGCTCGCCCTGAACTTAAGGGGAAGATATTCATGGCTTACTGCCCGGAGAGAGTACTCCCTGGTAACGTTATGCACGAACTTGTGCATAATGACCGTGTTATTGGGGGTATAGATGAAACATCTACACAAAAGGCAATCGATTTTTATTCAAAATATGTAAAAGGAAGTTTACATCCAACTAATGCGCGTACCGCTGAAATGTGCAAACTGGTTGAAAACTCATCTAGAGATGTGCAGATTGCTTTTGCAAACGAACTTTCCCTAATTTGTGATAAAGCGGATATTAACGTATGGGAATTGATCAAGTTAGCCAATAAACACCCCAGAGTTAATATTCTGCAACCTGGTTGTGGAGTAGGAGGGCATTGTATTGCGGTTGACCCTTATTTTATTGTATCTGATTATCCCATGGAATCAAAGATTATTGGTACTGCAAGGGAAATTAACAATTACAAATCTTTTTGGTGTGCTGAAAAAGTACAAAATGAAAAATTGAAGTTTGAGCTGGAACATGGATACAAGCCAAAGGTTGCTTTAATGGGGCTTGCGTTCAAGCCTAATATTGATGATTTAAGGGAATCACCAGCTAAATATATTGTTCAGAAGGTATTGCAAAACGCAAATAATGATGAATACTTTATAGTGGAACCAAACATTGATAGCCACAATGTTTTTAAAATCACAGATTATAGAACTGCGTTTGAAAAAGCTGATATAGTTGTTTATTTGGTTGCACATGATGAATTTAAAGAACTATCAAATGATACCACTAAAAAGATTATAGATTTCTGTGGTATCCTTGAAAAATAGGACGAACTCTAGATAATATGGCCAAAAAAGTTCTTTTTGTAACTTATAAACTGCAAAGTTATAGAATACCAATTTTAGATATAGTCGGTAGAGATTCGAATATTGACCTTACGGTACTTCACTCATCAAAAAAATCTGATTATAGCGGAGGGCATTTTGAAGAAAAAATTATTTCATTTAAAAAAACTGGAAACTTCACTTCTTATAATAAAGAATTTACAAACCTAATCGATGAATTTGACGTTATAGTTTGCATGTTTTATTTGTTCAACCTTTCTTTTTTAAAGTTAGCGCTAAAGAGAAACAGAAAGATAAAATTGATTTTTTGGGGTATTGGAGTACGCGCCTCATATAACTCGACATTCGATGCTCCAACAATAATGAATAATATTCGATATTTTTTAGCGAGACGCAGTGATGCAATGCTGTTCTATTCAGATTATGCACGGGATAAGTACATTAAGAAAGGATTAAACGAGAAAAAGCTCTTCGTTATGAATAATACTGTCGAGGTATTGAATTCTGAACAAAACACTGCCAGCAAGGATAAAATCATATTTATAGGGTCTTTGTATAAACAAAAGAAAATATTTGAGTTGTTGGAATCGTACAGAGAAGCTGTTAATGGGTTTGATAAAAAACCTTACGAACTTCACATTGTAGGGGGGGGACAAGAGTTTGAAACGATACAAGATTGGATTAAGGCCAATAAACTAAGTCAATACATAAAACTGCACGGGGCCGTATTTGAAGAGGAAAAACTGAGTAAGCTTTTTTCCACCGCGTATGCATGTATTTCTCCAGGTCAGGCAGGTTTGTCAGTGCTCAAGAGTTTTGGTTATGGAGTTGCCTTTATCACTCATGAGAATGCAATTACTGGAGGGGAAAGGTTAAATATAGTAAATGGGAAGAATGGGCTTTTGTTCAGTGATTTTTTAGAACTCCCAGAAATAATCATGGATATTTTTAAAAATCCAGAAGACTTTGTTGCTATGGGGAAGAATGCCAAACTATTTTACAATACAAATAGAACCCCACAAATTATGGCAAATGGATTTATTGATGCCGTAGATTATGTAACTACAAAAGCTTAAAATTTAAAAAAAAACTTCACGATGAAAGCTTACATAAAATCATTTTTTTCCTTGCGCAAAGTAAAATACCCATTGGTTTCTATCTTTTCATTTTGGACCAGAAATTGTGAGTTTCAAAAATCTTCTGAAATAAGAAGTTTTGCAGTCCTCAATAATTCTAGGATAGGAGCATATACCAGGATAAACTCCAATTGTAAATTAGTTTTGACCGTGGTTGGCAATTTTAGTGCAATTGGTAAAGGCTCAATACTTGGATTTGGTAGACATCCGTTAAATTATGTTTCAACACATTCGATTTTCTATAAAAAAAATCGAATGCGAAATGATTGGATAACGCCAATAGAGTTTAAAACCAATCTTCCTATTAAAATAGGAAATGATGTTTGGATCGGAAGAGATGCAAAGATTATGGATGGGGTCACGGTGGGTGATGGTTCGGTAATTGCTACCGGATCTATTGTAACAAAAGATGTTCCTCCATATGCAATAGTTGGTGGGGTACCAGCTAAGGTCATTAAATATAGATTTGATGAAGAAACTATTGAAAAGTTGTTGAAGCTTAAATGGTGGGACTTTTCTGAAGAAAAGATTCTCCAAAACAAGAACTTTTTTAATGAAAAAGATATTACGGCAGAAAAAATATCTGAATATTTCAACATCTAATAAACAAAAAATATAGTAATATGTTTACTGGAAAAACACTATTAATAACAGGAGGAACGGGGTCATTCGGGAATGCTGTTTTAGATCGTTTCTTGCAAACTGATATCGGCGAAATACGCATTTTTAGCAGAGATGAGAAAAAGCAAGACGATATGCGGAACCGCTTGAAAAATCCGAAAATAAAATTCTACATAGGAGATGTAAGGGATTATAATAGCATTCACCATGCTATGCATGGTGTGGACTATGTTTTTCATGCAGCTGCATTAAAACAAGTGCCATCATGCGAATTTTTTCCCATTGAGGCTGCAAAAACAAATGTTTTTGGAACTCAAAATACAATCGATGCCGCAGTGACCAATAAAGTAGATAAGATTATTTGCTTGAGTACAGATAAGGCAGCATATCCTATCAATGCTATGGGTATTAGCAAAGCTTTAATGGAAAAAGTTGCAGTTGCAGCTTCACGTAATATCCCAGAAGATTCGACCACTGTTTGTCTTACAAGATATGGTAACGTAATGGCATCAAGAGGTTCTGTGATTCCTTTGTTTGTAGATCAAATTAAAGAGGGGAATCCACTAACAGTTACTGACCCAAATATGACCAGATTTCTAATGTCTTTAGAAGATGCGGTAGATTTAGTATTATTTGCCTTTGAACATGGTAATCAAGGCGATCTTTTTGTAAATAAGGCACCCGCAAGCACAATTGGTGATTTGGCAAAGGCGGTAAAGCAAATTTTTAAGTCAGAAAATGACATAAAAGTAATTGGAACCCGGCACGGAGAGAAATTATATGAAACCCTTTGTACTAGGGAAGAAATGCAAAAAGCTCAAGATATGGGAGACTTTTATAGAATTCCTGCGGATAATAGAGACTTGAACTATAGTAGATATTTTTCAGAAGGTGAGCGAGATATTAGCAAAATTGAAGATTACCATTCACACAATACAAAACATTTAAATGGAGATGAACTTCAAAAGACACTTTTAAGGCTGGACTTTATCAAGGAAAATCTTTAATGACTGATGACTATATAATAGAAGGAGAAGTATTTGAGGACGAAAGGGGAAAATTACGTTTTGTTAACCGTTTCGATATGTCCGAAATTGTTAGGTTTTATGAAATTGCTCCAAAAAATGAACAAATAATACGAGCTTGGCAAGGACATGAATTTGAGAAAAAATGGTTCTACTGTTTATCAGGTTCTTTTATATGTAATATTATAAATATTGACAGTTTTGATAATCCCTCAGATGAGTTAATCCCAAAAAGGGTTGAACTCAACTCAGAGAACCCTCAAATATTGGAAGTGCCCAATGGTTTTGCTACAGGGATTAAGGCTTCTTCCAAAGATGCTAGATTACAGGTATTTTCAAACTTTGGATTGAAAGAGTCAAAAGAGGATGATTATAGATATCCTTTAGAAAAATGGCAAGCTGAATGGTAATAAAATGAAAAAGCATAAAATAGGAATAACAGGTCAAGCAGGTTTTGTTGGAAGCCATTTATATACAACTTTGTCGCTACGTGAAGATGTTGAGCTAGTTCCGTTTAAACGTTCTTTTTTTGAAAGTCCTGAGCAATTGGGTCAATTTACTTCAGAATGTGATACTATTGTGCATTTGGCGGCAATGAATAGACATGAAAACCCAAATGTTATTTATAATACCAATATAAAACTGGTTGAACATCTTATTGCGGCTTGTGAGGAAGCGGGTTCAACACCACATATTATATTTTCATCGTCATCGCAAGAAATAAAAGACAATCTTTACGGAAATTCAAAAAAAGAGGGTAAAAAAAGGTTTATAGCCTGGAACAAAAAGTGTGGCGGTAGATTTACATCATTGACCATACCAAATGTTTTTGGACCTTTTGGCAGGCCAAACTATAACTCCGTTGTATCCACGTTCTGTCATAAAGTGGCAAATGGTGAAGAACCCACAATAATTAATGATGGTGATGTGGGGCTTATTTACATCAATGATTTAGTAAAGATTTTTATCAACACAGCTTTTGGGGAACAGGCAGTTACTAAACTTGATGAAAATAGTTTTGAAGTAAAGATTGAACCCAATCACTATGTAAAAGTCTCAAGAATACTGGAATTACTTAACCAGTTTAAATCTGATTATATAAAAAATGGTGTTTTTCCAAATATGAAAGATTATTTTGAAAAGTCATTGTTTAATACTTTCAGATGCTATATCCCAGAGTCTCATTATCCAGTTAAATATACTAAACATACAGATCCTAGAGGTAGTTTTGTTGAGATTGCGAGAACGGAAACTTCCGGACAATTCTCGTTTTCCACGACAGTGCCGGGCATAACACGGGGCAACCATTTTCATACCAGGAAAGCGGAGCGTTTTGCAGTTATAAAGGGTAAAGCCAGGATACAGCTCAGAAAAATAGGTACGGAACGTGTCATTAACTATGATCTCAATGGTGATGAACCGGCCTATGTTGATATGCCAATATGGTATACACATAACATTACCAATACAGGAGATGAGGAACTAGTAACACTATTTTGGATAAATGAGCCTTATAATCCAGAAGATGCTGACACTTATTTTGAAAACGTAGAATAAAAAACGAAAAAAAGAGACCATTGAAAAGACTTAAAGTTTTAACCGTTGTTGGTACAAGACCAGAAATAATACGTCTTGCATGTGTTTTAAATGCATTGGACGCCAACGATGCCATAGAGCATACTTTGGTTCATACAGGACAGAATTATGATTATGAACTAAATGAAATATTTTTTGATGATTTTGGTATTCGTAAACCGGATTATTTTTTAAGTGCTGCAGGCAAAAATGCCACTGAAACAATAGGCAATATTTTAATTAAAATTGACCCTTTACTGGAAAAAATTGCTCCTGACGCATTTCTTGTGTTAGGTGACACCAATTCTTGCCTCTGTGCAATTCCAGCAAAAAAACGTAAGATTCCAGTGTTCCATATGGAGGCTGGCAACAGGTGTTTCGACCAAAGAGTGCCAGAAGAGACCAATAGGAAGATTGTGGACCACGTAGCGGACGTAAACCTTACGTACAGTGATATTGCAAGGGAATACCTTTTACGTGAAGGACTGTCACCGGATAGGGTTATAAAGACGGGAAGCCCTATGTACGAGGTGCTTCATCAATTTAAAGAAAAGATAGAAAACTCCAATGTTTTGAAGGATTTGGGGTTAAACAACGGAAAGTACTTTGTTGTTTCTTCCCATAGAGAAGAGAATATAAGCAATCCCAATAATTTCAATGGATTGATAGAATCCCTTAACCGTATTGCAGAAACATATGACTATCCAGTAATCGTGTCTACACATCCGCGTACTCGTAATATGCTGGATTCTAAAAAAGTAAAAACGCATAAGAACGTAAAATTTTTAAAGCCTTTGGGCTTTTCCGACTACAATGCATTGCAACTAAATTCTTTTGCGGTGTTGTCAGATAGCGGAACAATTTCTGAGGAATCTTCTATTTTGAACTTTAGGGCCTTGAACATTCGCGAAGCGCACGAAAGGCCAGAAGCTATGGAGGAAGCATCTGTTATGATGGTAGGTTTAAACCCCGAAAGAATATTGCAGGGACTAAAGGCTCTTGAAGTTCAGAGAAGAAGTCCTGAACGGAATTTTCGCGAAGTTGGTGATTATACGATGCCAAATGTGAGCGAAAAGGTGGTACGGATTATAATTTCCTATGTGGATTATATTAACCGGGTTGTATGGCAGAAGTAAAAAAAATCATTTTTGTGGCCTTGGGCTTTCCTAATGTGGCCATACGCAGGTACCTTTATTCTAATTTGATGCATGAGTTCCGTAAAAATGGACACGATGTTTTTGTAATAGCTGCTGATAATAATAGAAAAAAGTCAGAAATAGTTGAAGAAGGTGGAATTAAGATTCTTAGGGTTCCATCTTTGAAATTCTTTGGAACAAACAACATAATTAAGGGGCTTTCCAATGTTTTGTTGCCCTACCTCTACAAAAGGGCTCTTATTAAGCATAAAATAGATTTGGATTTTGATCTTATTTTTATGCCTACTCCGCCTATAACACTTATTGATGTGGGTTTTTGGCTAAAGAAAAAATCCAAAGGAAAATTGTATTTGATATTAAGGGATATTTTTCCACAAAATGCGGTGGATTTAAAGATGATGAAACCAAAAGGGTTTATCCATTCTTATTTCAGAAAGAAGGAGGTTAAATTATACACGGCATCAGATTTCATTGGCTGTATGTCACCTGCTAATGTTGATTATATCAAAAAACATAATACATACTTAGATTTTAGCAAATTGCATTTATTGCCTAATTGGGCGGACATTCAAGAAATAAGCGAGGTAACTGAGACAGCAACTAAGGAGGATTACGGTCTTAAAGATAAGATAATAGCTATTTTTGGTGGAAATATGGGATTACCACAAAAAATGGAGAACATTATCGATTTGGCCAAAAATTGTCAAGAAATAGAGGATTTGGTTTTCTTCCTAGTGGGCAAGGGTACTGAGCAAAAGAAGATTGCACGGATGATAGATACCTTAAAACTAAAAAATGTAATTTTTAAGGAACATCTTCCAAAAAATGAATACAATGATATTCTTAGACTTTCAGATATTGGACTGATTTCCCTCAGCGAAGATTTTACCATCCCAAATTACCCTTCAAAAGTACTGGCCTATTATCAATTTAAAAAGCCGGTTTTGGCCTCGGTTGATGTAAACACTGATTTTGGCAAAATGCAAGAAGAAATAAAGTGTGGTTTTTGGTCAAAAGCAGGTGATGTCGAAGCATTGAAAAAGAATCTTTTAAAACTGTATAATAACAAAAAGTTAAGGGAGGAACTCGGCCAGAATGGTTATGATTATATGATTAATAACCTAACACCTTCTCATGCCTATGATATTGCTTATAGCCATGTTCGATAAGATTAGGAATCCATTCCTTCCTTTACTCAAGGTTATGGAAGAAAAAGAATCGGGATTTATAACCTGTAATCAACTTTCTCAATATTGAACTTTGTATACATTAAAAGCTGTTATTAATTATTTAATTTGCTTACATGACCCACAATCCTTTCAATACTGACAGATTTGCCAAATCATGGCTTAAACATTTTAAGGATTCAATGCCTTCAAAACGTTTTGATTATATCAATGGAGTTAACTTTTATAAGGACAAGCACCTTCCTTTGTATATAAATGTTGGTAAAAATTTAACCAAAGGTTTTTACTATACCATAAATTCGGACAAGGTAGTTAACTCCAATAATGTCTTTCTTATACGGGATATACCCACATATTTTAATGTGCCAGAGTTGAAAGGTGTAAAAGGCTTGAAGGCAATTAAAGCAAGGCAGTACAATGGTTATTTGACTTATTTGGAAAAGTATTCCAATCTGGAGGATTTTATCATTGACAAGTATAATTCTTCTGGTAGAAATGTTTTAAGGAGACGTTTAAAGGGTCTAGAAACTAGTTTTGACATTAAGCATGAGGTTTTTTACGGAGCCATAGAACAAGATACGTACGATGTAATAATTGAGGAGTTCCATAGGCTGTTGATCAAAAGGTTTTCGGAGAAAAAAACAGAATATCACATACTAAAGAAATGGGATTATTTTAAGGAGATAATCTACTCAATGGTATTGAACAAAGAAGCAGTTTTGTATGTAATCTATGCGAATGAAAATCCAATAGGCATTTATCTGAGCATCTGCTTCAATAATGTTGTTTCAGGTGCAATACCTGTCTTTGATACAGATTATGCCAAATTTGGACTGGGAAATATTTTGACCCTGAAACAAATTGAATGGTGTATAGAAAATAAGATGGAGATTTTTGATTCTTCAAAAGGGGACTATGGCGAAAAAGAACGTATCAGTGATTTAAAATACTTCTTTGAATATCATATTTTATACAACCCAAGGTCCATTGCATCAAGTGTTTTGGCGTTTGGCATCAGTTCATTTTTTAAGTTAAAGCAGTTTTTGAGAGAAAAGGAAATACATTCTTTTTACCATAATCTAAAATTCAAGCTAAGTCTTGGGAAAGAGAGCAAAAATCCAAATCAAATAAAGTATGAATTTACTGAATCAGCAGCAGATACTTTTCAAAATGAGAATGTAGACCTAATTGATATTCAAGGCGAAGATTACCTTTTTCTAAAAAAAATGGTCTATAACTTTTTGTATAAAAGTCGTGAGCATGTAAAGGATGTTAAAATATATAAAGAGTCAGAGTTCCGAAACACTTATCATATTGTGGGAAAAAACAAAATGCTAAAAATAACGGAGGTTACGACTTAAAAAGTAGCAGTTTTGGTAATTAATTGTTTTAGGGAATATGGTTAGTCTTATTTGGTGTTAAGGCTATTGACCAAACTTTCATATTCGTTGTCTATTTCCTTGTCTTCATAAACGAAATGTTTGACCAAGCCTTTGTTTTGTTCAGATTTATCTGGTTTAGCTTCTTCGCCTATCAGATTTTCCATGGTCGGCAAGAAACTTTGTAAATCTTTGATCCATACATAATGAACATTTTTCAGCTTACCTGTCTTTTCTGTAAATGACATATAAAATTGTAACATTTTTGAAACAATTTCTTGCTGCTCTTGCTCATCGTAATTGAAAAAATTGGATAAATCCACGCCAACAATTTTTTTCCAAAAAAGCTCATTTGTCCAAAAATAATGTTGTCTGTATTTTTTTATCTGATACCAATGATTGATTACGGATGTAACCCAAGAAGCAGGTTTCCGTAAAATGCATATGTATGTTAACTCTTTGGCAATTGTATGATTGGCAAGTTCATCTATATAAGCGCTCCAGAACCCAGATGATTCAAGTTTTAGATCAAGCGTGTTTAACCTTCTAACAAAAAAGGCATCAAAATCTTCCGCCATGGTTTTTACAGAGGCATAGTGTATTGGTTCATGTGCTGAAATAGCATAATTAAAACACCCTGCCAGAAAAGTGGTGCCAGTTTTATAGGGAGAGATGCTGTAGATTGTTTTATTGTTCAATATTGCATTGTTCTCTTTAGAAAAACCTTTTACAATTTTTTTGGCTTTGATTTCTATTGCCGTTTTATGTAAAGGAGTTCGTACAATAAACTTGTTTATCTCTTTAATCATGCTTTTAACCTATTGTTTTCGTGTTCAAAATAGCAAAATAGTTTTGATATAATTATACAAAAGACGACAAGCAGTACAAAAGATAGATGTGAGACATATAAAAACGTGTCTACCGTTTTAACTCACCTATGTATGAACATTGAAACGTTAATGATGAATGACCAATTTTTTTCTTTTTGAACTAATTGGTTTAGTGGATATTAATTAATTCTTTTTTCATGAAACCTTTTCTAATTGTTATTTTTTCCAATTTGATAATAGGTGAACCCCAGTTCTTTAAGGCGTTCACTATCAAATTGATTTCGTCCATCAAAAACAATAGGCTCTTTCAAGGTATTTTGTATTTCCATAAAATCGGGTGAACGAAATTCTTTCCACTCGGTCAAAAGTAATAGAGAATCTGCTCCTTGTAATGCTTCATATTTGGTATCAGTATAAGAAATGCCTTCCAAATCCTTTAAATAGTACGTTTGTGCTTCGTGAATTGCTTTTGGATCATAAGCTTGGATTTTGGCACCTAAAGAAGCTAATTTTTTTATAATATAAATGGATGGAGCCTCTCGCATATCATCGGTTCCAGGTTTAAAAGATAACCCCCATACAGCAAAGGTTTTATTTGATAAGTCTTCACCGTAATGCGATATTACTTTGTTAGCTATTACAAATTTTTGCCTGTCATTTACATCTTCTACTGCATTCAAGAGTTGTGCGTCGTAGCCCTCTTGCTCCGCAGTTTTCTTAAGTGCTTTTACATCTTTTGGGAAACATGACCCGCCATATCCGCTGCCGGGATATATAAAACTATAGCCTATCCGGCTATCTGAACCTATTCCAATGCGCACTTTGTTCACATCTGCTCCAACCAATTCACAGATATTTGACACTTCGTTCATGAAAGATATTTTTGTGGCCAACATCGCATTTGCTACATATTTAGTCATTTCTGCGGAACGTACATCCATTACCAACATTCTATCCATACTACTCCTAAAAAATGGTGCATATAACCTGCGCATAGCCTCTGCTGTTTCTTTGTCCTCTGTACCGACAACGACCCTATCTGGTTTCATGAAATCACTAATGGCGTCTCCTTCTTTCAAAAATTCTGGATTTGACACTACATGAAACCGTATTTTTTTACCCCTCTTGTCCAATTCCTTGTTTATTACAGATCGAACCTTATCTGCAGTACCTACTGGAACAGTGGATTTATCGACAACAATGAGGGGTGTGGTCATATGTTGTCCAATTTCAGAAGCAACTTGTAACACATATTGTAAGTCGGCAGACCCATCTTCTCCCATTGGAGTTCCAACTGCAATAAATGCCATATTACAGTTATCCAAACATTCTTGCAATTTGGTATGAAAATTAAGAGTCTTGTTTGCAACATTGCGCTTTACCATTGCTTCCAGCCCAGGTTCATAAATTGGGACAATGCCATTTTTTAAGTTTTCTATCTTTTGCTCATCTATATCCACACAGGTAACTGTATTTCCCATTTCAGCAAAGCATGTACCAGTAACAAGGCCAACATATCCGGTTCCAACAATTGTTATTTTCATATTTTCACTTCTTTAATCACAAATATTTTCAAACTATTTTTTAAACAGGCTAAAGTTTGGGCAACATCAATTGAGTTTAAAAAATAAGATTATTGACGGTTCAATATTCGCATGCAAATATCCAACAAACTAGTTAATCGGTATACGGTTTTAGATAAACTTTTGATAAAACGGTTGAAATGTAATTTTGACGAGCTGTTGTTAGGAATTTTACCTGAGATTTTAGATTATAGGGTCAAAGTAAAATTAAGCGTTGTAATATTTTCGATACCATTCAATAAATTTCTTGACTCCTACATTTATTGAAGTATCGGGATGATAATTATAATCTCTTTCTAAGTCACTAACATCTGCCCAAGTCTCCTTTACATCTCCCGGTTGCATCGGTTTCATGATTTTAGTTGCTTTAACACCTATTGTTTTCTCTATTTCTTCAATGAAATCAAGCAATTTTACGGATTTACTATTTCCTATGTTGTATAAATTATAGAGGTTCTCTGGATTATAAGAAGAGGTGTAATTATCTTCAATGATAGGTGTCAATCCATTAATTATATCATCAATATATGTAAAATCCCTTTTTAAGTCACCACCATTAAATACTTCAATAGGGGCATTTTCAAGAATAGCCTTTGTAAATAAGAACATCGCCATATCTGGACGCCCCCAAGGACCATAGACAGTAAAAAACCGCAGTCCAGTGGTCCTAAAACCAAATAAGTGGCTATAGGTATGGGCCATCAATTCATTACTTTTTTTTGAGGCGGCATAGAGGCTGATAGGATTATCAACGGTATGGGAAATTTTAAATGGAACCTTTTTATTCAATCCGTAGACACTGGAACTACTGGCATACACCAAATGCTTGATTTTGTAGTTTCGACAACACTCTAAAAGATTAGAGAAACCGACAATATTACTGTTTATATATGCTGATGGGTTTTCAAGGCTGTAACGAACTCCTGCTTGGGCAGCAAGATTGCATACAACATCAAATTTTTCTGAATCAAATAAATTGGTAAGCTCACTACTTTCTTCCAAAGAAATATGCAGAAATTTTAGTTTATCCCCATGCCTGTCACTGGCAAAGATTCGACTGGATTTTTCAGCTTTTTCTTTCGATAAACCTAATTGCTCTAGTCTATTGAATTTAAGCGATGTATCGTAGTAATCATTAATATTATCTAACCCTACAACATGATGACCTATTTTTAACAATCTTTCACAAAGGTGAAACCCAATAAATCCGGCAGCTCCAGTAACTAGTATCTTCATAATATTATTTCGGTTTCAAATATCGAAAAATCACTAAATGTTGTTAATAATGGCCTTACCATCTCTGTATTTGGATTCACTTTCTTTAATGTGTGCAAAATAAAGAAAATGTTTAATTATTGATTATAACTTACCCCTAACTAGAACATGTTGTTAGACCTTTTATTTGGTCATTAACACTGGGAACAAGTATAAATTGAACCTGGTGCAATTTTACTCTTTTGGTTCTTGAACGAGTATTTCCAACTTATATCGAATTGTCATATCAAATTGATTGAAATTACTCTTTTAGAATTAGTTTTAACGGAAATTCCTCAAATTATCAAATGAAGATTGAAGTTCAAGAAAAAATATGGCTTTCTTCCCCTCACATGGGACCTACGGAGCAGTTATACGTTAAGCAAGCGTTTGATAGTAACTGGATAGCCCCTTTAGGACCTAATGTTAGCGGTTTTGAAAAAGATCTTGAAGATTACGTTGGAAATGATGTGAACGTGGCTTGTTTAAGTTCTGGTACCGGGGCAATTCATTTGGCTTTAGAGCTTTTAGGAGTGGGGAAAGGAGATGAAGTACTTTGTCAAAGCTTTACATTCGCCGCATCTGCTAACCCAATAACCTATTTAGGTGCTAACCCTGTTTTTATTGATAGTGAAACAGAAACTTGGAACATCTCTCCAGAACTTTTAGAAACAGCAATTGAAGATAGAATAAATGAAGGCAAAAAACCAAAGGCAATAATTGCTGTCCATCTATATGGGATGCCATATAAGATAAACGAGATCGTGGAGATTTCAAGAAAATATGATATCCCAATAATTGAAGATAGTGCAGAGGCTTTGGGGAGTATTTACCATGGCATCAGATGCGGAGGTTTTGGTGATATTGCAATTCTGTCGTTTAATGGGAACAAAATTATTACAACTTCAGGAGGTGGTGCATTGTTAAGTAAAAACAAGGAACTTACGGATAAAGCCGTTTTCCTTGCAACGCAAGCAAGAGATAATGCCCCTCATTATCAACATTCTCAGATTGGGTATAATTATCGCATGAGCAATGTTCTTGCTGGTATCGGTAGAGGACAGATGGAAGTACTGCCTGAAAGAGTTTTGGCAAGAAGAAGTAACCATCAATTTTATAAAGAAAATTTATCAGGAATTTCCAATATAGAGTTTTTGGATGAACCTGAAGGAAGTTATTCCAACAGATGGTTGACGTGCATTTTGACACCCTCTTTTGGGGTCCGTGAAAAGATTAGAATTGCACTTGGTAATGAGAACATCGAATCAAGACCACTTTGGAAGCCTATGCATTTGCAACCAGTATTTGAAAATCAAAAACATTACACCAATGGAGTAAGCGAAGATCTTTTCACTAGAGGCTTATGCTTACCTAGCGGTTCAAATCTGGGCCATGAAGAATTAAATCGAATATGTAATATCATTAAAAACCTACTTAAATGATAAGAAAGTACATTTTTGAGAATGACAAACATTATGCATCTAAGTGGACAGTACTCCTCATAGACTTATTAATTGTTGGCATTTCGTTTATTTTGGCTTATTTTATCAGGTTCAATCTTAGCTTCAATTTTGATGTTCAAAGACTATGGGTACAATTGCCGATAGTAATATTGTTGTTTTTAGGAGCTTTCCTGGTTTCCGGCAGTTATAAAGGGGTTGTTAGACATACTGGAATAAAAGATGTGTATGCCATTTTTAATGCTATTTGTTTGGCTAGTATTAGCACAATAGTCATTATTCTATTCAATAGATATACAGAATTGGTCAATGGGTTTACCATTCCATTATCAATCATTATTATTAATAGCTTGCTGACCTTTATAGCACTTACTTCTGCTAGATATGTTTTCAAGATTTCATATGAAAGCTTGGCTACCAGTAATGGGATTCCATCAAAGAATATAATTGTTTATGGCGCTGGAGAATCAGGTATAATCACATACAATACTTTGACCAACCATTCCAAGATGAAAGTTAAAGTCGTTGGGTTTGTGGATAATAATCTACAAAAAGTGGGCAAGCAGATTAATGGAGTCAAGGTTTATAACAAATCCATACTAAGCAAGGAATTCGTTAGATTTCATAATATAACTGAAGTTGTTTTTTCAATTCAGAGCATCCCGCCAAGAAAATTAAGAACCTTGGTTAATGAAATTGTTGACCTTCCCGTAAAAGTTAAGATTGTTCCTCCAGTAGAGGACTGGATAAATGGGGAATTGAAGGTTTCACAGATTAAACAAGTTCAGATTGAAGACCTATTGGACAGACCTCCAATTCAAATCAAAAACAGCAAGGTCATGAGGGACTTTGAGGATAAGGTCATAATGGTTACAGGAGGAGCCGGTTCCATCGGAAGCGAACTTGTTCGTCAAATTTGTAAATATAGCTACCAATCTCTTATTATCATTGATCAAGCAGAATCTGCACTTTATGATCTGCAACAAGAATTAAAACAAGCTGGGTTTCATAACTTCATTCCGGTTGTGAGCGATATAAGGGATAAGAATAAGATGAGGGCTTTGTTTGAAGAATACAAACCCAACAGGATCTTTCATGCCGCGGCTTACAAACATGTTCCCTTAATGGAACGGAATCCATATGAGGCTGTAAAAATCAACATAGCAGGAACTAAAAATATTGTTGATCTTGCAGTTGAGTCTAATGTAGAAAAATTTGTATTTGTATCCACTGATAAGGCAGTGAATCCAACTAATGTTATGGGAGCAACAAAACGTATTGCCGAAATGTACATCAGTTGCAGACAGCAGGAGGGCAAAACAAAGTTTATAACCACTCGATTTGGAAATGTACTGGGATCTAATGGGTCGGTAATACCACTGTTTAGAAAACAAATTGAAAAAGGAGGTCCTTTAACGGTAACCCATAAAGACATTACTAGATATTTCATGACAATTCCCGAAGCATCTCAATTGGTTTTGGAAGCTGGTGCGATGGGCAAGGGAGGTGAAATATTTATTTTCGATATGGGAGAATCTGTTAAGATTTTGGATTTAGCCAAAAATATGATTAGACTCTCAGGTCTTCATTACCCAGATGATATTGATATTAAAATAACTGGACTTAGGCCAGGAGAAAAACTTTATGAAGAATTGCTGGCTAATGGTGAAAATACCCTTCCGACCTATCATGATAAGATAATGATTAGTAAAGTACGGGATATAGATTATACCAAAACAAGGAATATGATTGACGAGCTTTGCATTTCAAATCTATTCTTTAAGGACAATGTTGTGCAATTGATGAAAAGAATTGTTCCGGAGTATATCTCCAACAATTCTGATTTTTGTAAATTGGACAATGACACGGAGAAGTCTAAAACTAGTGAAACTCCAAAATCAAAAATTGCTCAACTCAAAAGCTAAATACAAATATTTTATGATTTCAAAATTTAAATTGGCCGCTCTGTCTTTGCTATCCTTGCTAATTTTTTCATGTGGCCCGAAAAAGGATGTGGTGTACTTTCAGGACGCAAACCAATTTGAAACTCTTATAGACGATAACGCATTTACTACAAAATTCAAAGTTGACGATTTGATAAGTATTAATGTTTCAACATTGGATCCTGAAGCAAGTGCTCCTTTTAACTTATTCAGGGGATCTGAAGAAGGAGGAATAAGGCCAGAGCAAGTTAATTATTTGGTAGATAAAAATGGCGAGATAGACTTTCCTGTTATTGGTAAAGTAAAGATTGTGGGCTTGTCACCGGCGGAAACACAGGAACTGCTTAGGAATAAGCTGTCAGATTATCTTAAAAACCCTATCATAAACATTAGGATAAGAAATTTTACGGTAACAGTATTGGGTTCTGTAAATAGACCAGGCACTTATGCTGTTAACGGCGAACAAATTACAATAATGGAAGCTCTTGGAATGGCAGGTGATATCAATATAAAAGGAAGAAAGGACAATATTATGGTGATTAGAGATTTTGATGGCACCAAGGTGTACAACAGAATTAATTTAAATCAAAAAAATGCCCTGAAATCCCCCGTATATTACCTTACCCAAAATGATGTTGTTTATGTTGAGCCCAATCAATCCGGAAAAACCGCTTCCAATTTGGATCAAAGGGCGTCTATAGCTGTGTCAATAATATCTGTTTTGATAACTTCAACGGTTGTTTTACTGACAAGGAATTGAGTGTGATTTTTTTTAATAATTCCCCTAAATTTTAGTAGTAATGACAAGCGCTCCTGAATTAGACCTAAAAACCTTACTGGATATATGTATAAGAAATTGGAAATGGTTCTTGATTTCCACAGTTCTAAGTATATCCTTATCCGTCCTTTACCTGCGATACACCGTTCCAGAGTACAGCGCCACTGCGAAAATTCAAATTCTTGAAGATTCTAATCAAGCATCTGAACTTAGTGTATTGGATGATTTGGATATTTTTTCTTCAGGAAAGGCAAAAATTGAGGATGAAACTGAACTTTTGGCCGCAAGAGATAATTACATTCGAATTGTTAAAAAGCTAGATTTAAACATCCAATATTTCATATTGGGGAATATAAAGAACACGGAAATTTATCGAAAGGAGGATATTCCTTTTTCAATCAATTTTTTATCTAATGATTCTATTGTGCACAGCGCTAAGCACAATTTTTTCATAACAATTCGCTCCGGAACCTCATTCGGATATAAGGAGAGAGAAGATGAAGCAGAGAAGAAATATGATTTTGGGGATAAAATAAAAAGTCCGATTGGTGATATCATTTTAACACCAAAGAAAAAATTGCCCTTACATAAAGATCAACAACTACAGGTCTCTATAGTCCCCATTGAATATGTCGCTGATAGGTATAGAAAGAAAACCATAATTAATGCTAATGACAAGAAGTTTTCTAACATTATCAACATTAGTTTAACAGATCCAATAGAACAAAGGGCAGTTGACATAATTAATGAGTTGATCGGAATTAACAATACGAACGCCGTAACTGATAAGAAAGCCATTGCGGATCGCACAACGAAATTCATTAATGACCGAATAACGGAAATTTATTCGAGCTTGTCCACAGTTGACGAATCTGCCGAAAACTTTAAATCGAGTCGTGGAATTGCCGATTTGGGTTCACAATCCAATGTGAATTTTACCAGAAGCGCCGCAAGCGAGCAAGAACTGCAAAACGCAAACATTCAATTAAGCATTGCTGGTTCAATGAGAGACCTTATCGATGGTCAGGACGGTTACGATATTATTCCAGAAGTTGGGTTGTCTGACCAAGGTATTTCAAGTACCGCACAGCGCTATAATGAATTGGTAGCACAAAGAAATAGATTACTTGAAAGCTCGGGTGAGAAGAACCCAGTTGTTGTAAAATTGGATCAACAGTTAGAAGATTTAAAAAGGGGCATGCAGTCTAGCCTTAACAATGTGACAAACAATTTAAACCTTCAGGTAAACAGTTTAAGTAAGCAATTATCACAAATAAATTCTAGAATATATGCTGCTCCAGGTAATGAAAGAGCTTTAAGGGATATAACCAGAAGGCAGCAAACTACTGAATCACTTTATCTGTATTTACTGCAGAAAAGAGAAGAATCTCAAATCACATTCGCTTCTGCATCACCTAAGTCAAAGATTATTAATTCGGCCTATGGGTCTAATTTTCCAGTTTCTCCAAAAAAGAACGCAATTTATATGGCTTCTTTTATTTTAGGTTTATTGATACCCTTTTCAATAATTTACGCTAAAGACCTATTGGACAATAAGGTACATAATAAATTAAGTTTAGAGAAAACAATATCAAATAAAGCCCCGGTGTTGGCCGAACTTCCAAAAATTAAAAAGAAGGATAGTAAGCTTATTTCCAGCGTTGATCGCTCAGTGTTGGGAGAATCGCTTAGAATATTGAGGACCAACTTGGATTACATGTTGAAGAAAAATGTAAAACCAGGTAAAGGTGGGGTTATATTGGTGACGTCAAGCGTTCCTGGTGAGGGAAAAACATTCTTGTCTTCCAATTTGGCAATGGTTTTTGCAAGCACAAAAAAGAAAGTACTATTAATAGGGGCAGATATTCGAAATCCTAAGTTATATGATTTTTACTCAGATTTGAGTATCAACGTTAATGGAATAAGTAAAAGGAGAAAAGATTTAACCGGGTTGACAGAATTTTTGTATGACAATAAAGTGGAAATAAAAGAAATTATAACCCCAATCCATGTTAATGATACCAACGTCGATATTGTTTTTTCTGGTAAGATTCCGCCGAATCCTGCGGAGCTTTTGATGAGCAAGCGCTTTAAGGAACTTGTAGAGCATTGCTCTAGCATATATGATTATATAATTATAGATTCCGCTCCTCTTCTTCCAGTGACTGACACGTTATTGATTAATGAGCATTCCGATCAAACGGTTTATGTTACCAAAGCCGGAGCTACGGAGCAAAAGGTATTGGAGTATCCCATTAAATTATTAAAAGAGAAAAAGCTTAAGAATCTTTCCTTTGTGGTTAATGGGGTTAAAGATGCAAATTTGGGATACGGAGGTCAATATGGCTATGGCTACGGAAAGACCGTAAAAAAGTGGTGGAAGTTTTCCTAATCAGTAAAAGGTTTTAATAGTATGCTCCACTATAGGTAAGATTCTCTTCAATGTTTTGGAGGATACTTTAATTTCCTTAATTGCGTTTAAATGCTTCTGGTTATGGACATCGGAAGAACAAAAATCTATAAAACCATCGTTCAACAGTTTTAAAGCTATTTTTTGGATTTCACTCCCGTAATATCCTGAAAGTGACAAAAAATTAAGTTGAAACTGGATTCCTCTGGACTTAAGGTGTCCATAAACATCGTATTTTTTGTGGTAATAGATGTATCGCTCAGGATGTGCCAAAATTGGATAGTAGCTGTGCCGGGCAATTTCTTCAATTGCATTTTCAAAATTAAAAGAAGCTTGTAAGTATGACATTTCAACAAGTAGATAATCATTTTTTAGGGGCATTATCTCACCATTTTCAAGGATAGTTTCAAAATTATCGTCAATCATATGTTCAGCGGAAAAATCTAAGGAAGCAGAAACCATGTTTTGCTTGTCCAATTCCGCTTGTAATTTGTCATACGAACTTTTAATCGTTTCAGGAGTATTGGGATAATAATTATGCATTATATGCGGGGTACAAATAAAATTTGTGACCCCCAGATTTTTAAACCCATTGATTAACCCAATCGACTCATCAACCGTTTTGGCACCATCATCAATCCCCGGTAGTATATGGTTATGAATATCTACAAGTCCATGTAGGTAATCTGCCAAAAACACCTTTTTTTGGAAAAAACTGAACATGATTAAAATTTGGATGATAAAGATACGGCTTTCGGGCAAGTAACTTTACCATTAAGTTATTGGGATATCTCCTATTACTTTCCGATACAAAAATTTGAAAAAATATTACCCAACAAGTCATCCGAGGTCACGCTACCCGTAATCTCTCCAAGGTAAAAAAGTGCTTGGCGAATATCAATGGCCATTAAATCACTGGATAAGCCAACTTCCAATCCCTCTTTCACCTTCTGAATTTCTTTAAGGGCTTTGAGCAGTGAGTCATAGTGCCTACTATTGGTAACAACCGTTTCACCGCTGCTTAGTTTTCCTGAATCCACCAATGAAAGTAATTTTTGCTCTAGAAGCTCAATTCCAGTTTTCATTTTTGCGGAAAGAAAAATAGTATTTGGCAATATTTTTTTTATGGCATCAATTTCAGAACTATTCAGTATATCCATTTTATTGCAAATAGATAAAAGCTCCTTATTTGGATATTGACTTTTTATATTTTCATATTGCACGGTATTGGTATTCGACCCGTCAAAAAGAAAGATAATTAACCTCGCCTTTTCAACCTTATCAAAAGTACGTTCAATACCAATTTTTTCAACTTGGTCAGAAGTTTCTCGTATTCCAGCAGTATCGATGAACCTAAAATTGATTCCCTTAATACTTATCTGATCTTCGACTGTATCGCGAGTAGTCCCGGCAATATCACTGACAATGGCCCTTTCATCGTTCAATAATACATTCAAAAGGGTAGATTTACCAACATTGGGTTCGCCTACAATGGCAACGGGGATTCCATTTTTTATGACGTTGCCTAAAGCAAAAGAATCTATAAGTTTTTTCAAAACCTCACTTATTCGCTCAAGAAGTTCATTGAATTGCGTGCGATCTGCAAACTCAACATCTTCGCCAGAAAAATCCAGCTCTAGCTCTATTAACGATGCGAAATCCAAAAGTTCAGCTCGAAGTAGTTGAATCTCATTGCTAAAACCGCCTCTCATCTGTTGCATGGCAATCTGATGCGATGCCTCACTGTCACTTGCAATTAGATCCGCTACCGCCTCTGCCTGGCTAAGATCCATTTTGGCGTTTAAAAAAGCGCGCAAGGTAAACTCACCGGCGGAAGCCATACGACATCCCTTTCTCAAAAATAGTTGTACAATTTGTTGCTGAATATAAGGCGAACCGTGGCAAGATATTTCCACGACATTTTCACCAGTATAGGAATTTGGACTTTTAAAAATGGACACCAACACTTTATCTAAAGCTTTATCTCCATTCATAATATGACCCAAATGGATTGTATGTGTTTTTTGCATAATCAACTTCTTGCCTGAAATTGATTTGAAGTGAGAATCTACAATAGCAATTGAATCTGAACCTGAAATACGCAAAACGGCGATGGCACCAATACCTGATGGTGTTGCAAGAGCAATTATGTTATCCGTATTTGACATGGTGTCAAAAATACGAATTCATTTGCCGTAATAGAGTATTTCGCAGAATACGGGGAGTTATCCCAATTATGAAATGGGTAAACTATGAAATCTGAATTTTTTTGTAAAAACATTTTCTGGTTTCTGTCGTTAAATACATAGAATTGATAGAAGAATTTGATGAACAAACTATTACAAAACCTGCGACGCAGAGGCTATTGGTTTGTCGATTACCTTACAGGAAGTAAAACAAAAAATCATTTTTCCGAGATAAAAAACATCTTGGAAAATCCTGGAGGCAATAAAACCATGAAAATCAGAAAAAAGAGATTGGAGCACCTGCTGTCACATGCTGCCAGTACAACCCCTTTTTATGCAAAGTTTAAAGGCAATAAAGACCTTCATAACTTCCCGGTTATAAATAAGAATATAGTTCTCGATAATTACGATGACTTCAAATCTTCAGATTATAAAGACGCTCGTTTGCACAAAGCCTCGAGCAGTGGTTCAACAGGAATACCTTTTAGCATTTTCCAAAACAAGGTAAAACGTTCTAGGAACACAGCGGATGTAATTTACTTTTCCGAAATTGTAGATAGCTTGCTGGGCAACAGGTTGATCTATCTCAAGCTTTGGGACCATACCAATGTCAAGAAGAAATCAACAATGTTTTTGCAAAACATCCTTGCACATAATGTAATGGACTCATCAAATGAAGAAATCAAGAAGTTGTTATCACAGATTGCTAAAGACAAGTCAGACAAGAATATTCTTGGTTACCCCTCTTTTTTTGAAGAAATATGTAATTACCTCGACGTTCAGCAAGATTTACCGAGAATCAGTAATGTGAATTCCATTATATCCTTTGCTGAAAGTTTAAAAGATTTGGAAAGAGATCGGATGTCTAAATACTTTAACGCTCCTATTTTTGAACGGTATTCCAATCAAGAAAATGGGATATTGGCACAACAGACAAAGGATAGCAATGGGAATTTTATGCTAAACTGGGCAAGCTATTATTTTGAAATTTTGGAGTTGGAATCTGATGATCATGTGAAGAGCGGTGGTTTGGGCAGGATAGTGGTAACCGATTTGTTTAACTTTTCCATGCCGATGATCAGATATGATACCGGGGACATGGCCATATATGGAAAAGATGAAGCCGGATATCCATTTTTATCAAAAATTTACGGAAGACGAACTGATACCATATATAATACAAGCGGAGAAATTGTGTCGCCATTTATTTTTTACATGGTATTGGATTTTTCCACAATTAGACAATTTCAGTTCATTCAAAAAGACAAGACCGAATATCTTTTTAAACTTAATGGGAATCCACAGGATGTAGAAGAAGAGGAGATTATAAAATACTTCCGGAATTATTTAGGTGATGACGCAAACATAAAATTTGAATACGTCCAAGAAATACCATTGTTGTCTTCTGGCAAGAGAAAAAAGATTGTAAATGAGTTTATGGAATATGTTTAAGCAATCAATAATGCATTAAAAAAAAGTGGACAAATCATTACCCACTTTTTTTATAAGGTCATTTGTCATTTTAATAACCCGAAGAAGAACATTTGAATTTTTTCTGCTGTAATGCCTTCTCCACTTATTCTCTTTATGCTTACATCCTCTTTTATAGCACCTCCAAGAGCGATATCTCTTTTTGCTGATGCTTCCTACATTGTCATCACATTTTAACAAAAAGCAGGTAATGTGACAATGAAATGGGTATGGAAAATATCAATCACTACTTCTTCGGTTAAAATGTAAATTTTCAAAATTAAAGTACTCATTGAGTCCTTATAACTACCGATGTATTGAATTTTAAAAGACTAAGCCTTGAAATGTAACATTTTATAAAAAGTACACACTCATTTAATAAATCTTTAAATCAGTCAAAAATGGAAGTCATCAATCAAAATGTAGTTAGAAAGGATAATACGCTGTTGTCTATTGCACACCTTACACAGTTGTTGCATTACGTAACCGGGTTTGGTGGTTTTATTGTGCCGTTGATCATTTGGTTAACTTCCCGCAAAAGTGTTGAGGGAATGGACGAACACGGAAAATCCATAGTCAATTTTCAGTTGAGCTTATTACTGTATTTGATAATAAGTGTTCCGGCAATTTTATTGTTTGGACTGGGAATTCTGGGACTTATAGGTGTGGGAATCTTGGGATTTGTTTTACCCGTTGTAAATGCTATTAAAGCTGCAAATGGAGAAGCTCCTTCCCAGTTTTTAACGATTCCATTTATATAAAAAAAGCTAGGGTTTTATCCCTAGCTTTTTTATTAATTATATTATTCCAATTTAGAGATTTATTCTTCTGCACAAACTACAGCATGCGCAATTACGTATATATCTCCATCTAGGTCTTCTTGAATGCTATACTGTCCTGGAGCAACGGTTGGACTACCATCTTTTGTAGGGAACATGTCGTTACCTGCATAGGTATGTGTTTCACTTACAATATAAGAGTCATCAATGTTATAAGTAACAGTTACTTCACCATCCGAGTAAACTACATCAACAGTACCTACCAATTCTCCTTTACTGATATCGCATTGTCCAGCAGCAGCATAGATGTCATAGGACTCATCTGCACCTGGAGAAAGTGGTCCGATAGTCCAACCCCATCTACTGAAACCTTCATCCAAGAAACAAGTGTTTCCATCATTTCCCCTGGCGAAAGCAGTTTCACACGCAGGTTCGGGTTCGCATTCCACAGGAATAGAAATAAAAACAGGCTGTCGGTTATTGGTAGGAATCAAGATAATTGCCAAAAGCTGACCTTCTCCTGGTTCAAAACCTTCACCATTGGCGATTGCTTCATTAACAATTTCTTGTCCTTTTAGCTCGCTCCAATCACCTCCTAAAAATGCGCAGGCCGCACAATTATTATCGTCAATAAGTTCCCAAATAGCCCATTGAACATCTCCAAAAGTGTAGGTTCCTCCACTTGGACTGACTTGACCAATAAAGTTTTGATTAATGATCCAGTTCACCAAATCAAAGTTATCAGGGTTTTCAAATGCTCCTAACGGTAAATCTGCATAGCTGGAATATACATCGGCATCAAAGCATTCATCACCGCTTAATGACAAATCAACATCAATACACCAAGCTCCATAATCTCCGGCAAGTTCTGTGTCGTTTATGGTCAGATCAAAGTATACATTGTTGGCATCTTCACCTTTTGCAGTGGTACAAGCATTTACCAAAGCTGGTAAATCTGGGGTAAGATTTACCACACACACTTGATTCTCTTCTTTTTCCTTTTCAGGCTTTATTTTACCTCTACCCTCTATACCTCCAAGGGCCTCGGCATCCACGGGTTCGGTTTCACAAGAATAGAAACCAATTGTTGTTACAGCCAAAACGGCCAAAAGTAATTTTTTCATGTTTTTCGATAATTTAGTTAATGTTTTAGGTTGAGGAATTAACCAAATCTATCCATTGAGAACGAAAGAGTTAAAAATCGGCGTTAAAAAACCAAGAATATCGATATAATGCCACGGTCCAAATTGATTCGTAGGTAAATACAGTTTAATCCGGATTTGAAGTCAGAAGCGACTTACCTTCAGATAGTCAGTTGTTTAACATTACTGGCATTACAAGCATTGTTACATGTTCGCCTTCATCTAATCCATCAATAGGGGTAAGAATTCCTGCTCGGTTGGGTAAACTCATTTCCAATGATACATCATCCGAAGTTAAATTGTTGAGCATTTCAACCAGAAACCTAGAATTGAAACCAATCTGCATATCATCACCTTGGTAAGAACAAGAAAGTCTTTCTTCGGCCTTGTTGCTGTAATCTACATCTTCGGCAGATATGTTTAATTCAGCACCGGCAATTTTCAATCGGATTTGATGTGTAGTTTTATTGGAGAAAATTGATACCCTTCTAACTGAACTCAAAAACTGGTTTCGGGAGATGCTCAATTTGTTAGGGTTTTCCTTTGGAATAACAGCTTCGTAGTTAGGATATTTCCCGTCGATTAATCTGCAAATCAACTCGGAGTTGTCAAAAATGAACTTGGCATTACTATCGTTGTATTCGATAGTAACTTCTGATTCTGAACCTGATAAAATTCCTTTGAGTAAATTCAACGGTTTTTTCGGCATTATGAATTCAGCAACTTGGGAAGCTGTAAGGTCGTTACGTTGATATTTTACCAACTTATGGGCATCAGTTGCCACAAAAGTCAAATTCTCTGTGGAAAACTGGAAAAAGACACCACTCATTACCGGTCTTAGGTCATCATTGCCGGCCGCGAAAATGGTCTTATTGATAGCTGTAGCCAAAACATCACCTAAAAGGGTAGTGGAGCTAGGGTTGGATACTTCTATAGCCTTTGGAAACTCTGCTCCATCTGCATAAGCCAAAGCATATTTACCATGATTGGAGCTGATTTCTACAGTATTATTATCCTCAACAACAAAGGTCAACGGTTGTTCCGGAAAAGTCTTTAAAGTGTCTAATAATAACCTCGCGGGAACAGCTATTGCACCTTCTGCATCCGAATCTACTTCCAAAACAGAACTCATAGTAGTTTCCAAATCAGAAGCGGAAACAGTCAATTTGTTCTGTTTTAAGTCGAACAGAAAATTATCAAGAATAGGCAAGGTATTGCTATTGTTAATGACACCACCTAAAACCTGTAGTTGTTTTAATAAATATGTACTGGATACGATAAACTTCATCAAAGAAATTCTTTTAGTATTGATGCCCTAAAAGTTCGAATCGGGCGTATAAATCGGCAAAAACAAATATATTTTAAAACCCTTTAGCAAAGAAACAAACTTATTAACATCTAAAGCGCATATTTTCGTTTGCGATAGTAACCGAAGAAAATGCCTGCCAACAATGTCAAAAATACGGGAACCCCAATATTTATTAGCTGCCATTTGCTTTTTTGAGATGAGATTTTCTCAGCGTCCAACAAGGGAATGGAAACCCTCTTGTTTCGAATGTTTATAAGTCCGGTATCATCGAGAAGGAAATTGATACAGTTCACCAAAAATTCCTTGTTGCCATAAGAACTGTTGGTCCATTTATCGTAACCCAATTGAAGTGGTCTTCCGTTGCGGATTTGATTTTTTATGAGATCACCGTCCGAAATGATAATCATTTTATTTTCTATGCCTTCTTCCAATGAATTTTCAAGGGATAACGGTTTTACCCGATTCTTGTACATGGAACGGAAACTACCTTCGATTAAAACTGCCAATGGCTGATTACCATTAGTGTAAGATGCTTTGTCTGGTGGATTATTTAAAATATCCAGTCCAATCTGTCTTGGAGTACCCATGGTTTTTGAAAGGGGAGAGCTCAGCAGAAGGGCAGTTTTCTTATAATCGTTTTCCAAAATATCCATAGCGCTGGCAAATTGGTAACGGACTGCTTCAATGTTTGTATTTATGGGGTGGTTGTTTCTTGAAAAGACCATCGGATTGTAATACCAGGGAACGGGATTGTATTGTGAATCATTTCCTTCACCTGATGCCAGTACAATTTGAGTAAAATACAAATCGTTCACGAGAACAGGATTGATCCGTACTCCATAGTTGAAAAAGAAATCTTTTAAGTTCAACTCCCTGGGTATGGCCATTGCACTCCCTCCTCCGCTGAAAATGCTATCCACTTCCATGGCGACCTGATCTATTAGCCAAATAGACTTTCCGCCATTGATGACATATTGATCTAGAACATATTTCTCTTCATCAGAAAAAGCCTCCGTTGGTTTGGCAATCAATGCCAAATCAAAGGCTTTTAGTTGATCCAGCACTTTTTGCGGATTTGACGCTACGGAATCCAACGTAATTGCTCCAATATTATAGTAGTCTCGGATGGTAGTTAGGTAATCCGCAATATAGATGTCATCCAGTTCTCCATTTCCCTTAATCACAGCTACCCGTTTCTTTTCTGAGATATTCAATTTGGTAAAAGCATCCGCAAATGCATATTCCAACTGCTGTACGGAATTGTTTATTTTGTCCTCCATTGAAGAACCTAATTTATTCTTGAGAAGGGGCACCTTTTCTGTTTGATCATTATAGTTGACCATTGCCCAAGGGAAAACCAATTCTTGAGATACCTTTCCATTTTCTCGTATGGTGACATTGGCAGGAGTAAGACCTATTCGTTGCAAATCGGAGATGGTCTGTTGTGCTTGGGCCTCATCCGCCAACGGATTTACCAAGTTGAATTGAATATTCTTGTTTTGCGCTGCAAAGGATTCCAGTAGTTGCAAGGTTTCCACCTTTAATTTTGCGAACTCAGGAGGAATATTCCCATCCAACAAAACATCAATAATAACGGGAGTTTCGAATTTTTTGGCAGCTTCGATTGAAGGTTGTGACAATGTAAATCGCTGATCTTCAGTCAGGTCAAACCTTGCATAGAGAAAGCTGGAAATTACATTGAGAATAATCACCAAGACCAAAACTTTCGCTATTGAAATCAAGAACTTTCCCATTAGCGCGGTAATTGTTTTAAACGTTGAAAGGTGAGATATAGAAATAGGAGTGTTAGCGAAATGAAAAATATCAAATCCCGTGTATCCACAATCCCTCTGGCTATACTGTCAAAATGTGCTCTTGCACCCAAACCTCTGACAATTTGTTGCGTTTCTCCATCTGAAAATAGGGAGGAAACGGCTTCAAACCCATTGAATATTAAAAAACAAATAAGAATACCAACTATAAAAGAGATTATCTGGCTGTCAGATGTGGTGGATGCGAAAACACCTATGGACGTGTAGGCAGCAATCAAGAAGAAAAGCCCAAAATAGGACCCTAGAACGATACCTGAATCGAAATTCCCTTCTTCAATTCCTAAACTGGAAATTGCAAACACATATATAATCGTGGGTAGCACTGCAATAATGCAGAGGACAAAAGCACCCCAGAATTTGCCTAAAACCAGTTTCCAAATGGAAATGGGTTTTATAAGCAGTAATTCCAGCGTTCCCATTTTTCGTTCTTCTGAAAAACTTTTCATTGTAATTGCGGGAACTAAAAAGATAAATATCCATGGAGCCAACAAAAACAGGTTGCTCAAATCAGCAAACCCATACTCAAAAATGTTGAAGTCACCTTTAAAAACCCACAAAAACAATCCGTTGAGTAACAAAAACAACCCAACAATTAAATAACCTATGGGCGAAGTAAAAAAAGACCGAATCTCTCGTTTAAAAATCGCGAACATTAAATTGAGATTGAAGATTGTAATTTGTTGACACTCCAGGCTTCCGGTTTTGCAGCGAACAATAGTTTGGTTTTACCCCAAACATCTTTAAAAAACTCTGATTTTCTATAATATTCCAAATCTGACTCGTTATCCCAGAAACTATATGTGAAAAAAATACATGGATTTTTAAGGTCTTGATACAATTCTACCTTACTACACCCTTTAAAATTGGTAATCCCTGATTTTGTTTTCTGAAAGATTTGCTCAAAACTAGGAATATTTTCGGGTTTAAAAGTGAGTTTTACAATGCGTATCAACATTTATAAAAAATTTATGGTGACGGTATCCCTGTAATTTAGACCGAGCAGGGTAGAGGCGCCACCCACAGTGTTTAAATCACTTTTATAGATAGCAAGTTCCACATATCCGGCGGAATTGAAAAGTGCCAATGCATCCCCAGGTCCCTTGCGCTGTGGTTTTCCCAAATCAAAATTGATGATACCATTGTAGCTATTGTGAATCGAAGTTATTTTATTGGTTCGGGCTATCACTTCAAATTCGCGCCCATTGCGGTAGGCCTCAAAAAGATTTTTTTGAATATTGGTAATGACATTGCCATAGTTGTCTATATACACAACATTACCGGTGATTGTTTTACCATTGTTTGAAATTCTTGGTTCAAATTCGCGAAGCTCTTTTAATTCATTAAAAGCTTTCCCGATTACTTCCAAGGTACCACCTCGTGCAATATGACATGCCACTTGCACAAATACATTCATTACCGGAAATGAACTGGGCCTAAAATCTGGAATACTGATTTCAACAACCTTTTCGGGGTTTATTTCCGAAGTTATCAAAGAAATGACCCCATTGTTGGCACTGATGAAATAATGACCATCTACCTGAACCGCAATGTGGTGGTTTTCTGGAGATTGTTCAGAGTCTACACCAACGATATGAACACTGCCAGGAGGAAAAGAACGATACGCATTTTTTAATATATAGGCGCACTCTTGAATGTTGAACGGACTTATCTCATGCGAAATATCAACAATGGTAACATCTGGCAAGTTGTTTAGAATGGTCCCTTTTATTGCACCAACAAAGTGGTCCTTATGGCCAAAATCAGTGGTTAAGGTTATTATTGCCATGCAACAGTGTTGATATGTTTTTCCCGGTTCAAATCGATTTTTAGTTAAATTTGCGAGGTAAAATTAAGTAAAAAGAAAGAATAAAATTTCTTCAAAAATAACCTTTAAATACCCCGTTTTTATTGAACGAACTTATTATTGAACTCACGGAGATAAGCCCACAAGATTTCTTTGGGCAGCGGAATGAAAATATTGAGCTGTTAAAAAAGTACTTTCCCAAGCTTAAAATCGTTGCCAGAGGTAGCAAAATAAAAGTGTATGGAGATGAAGCGTTGCTAGAGGAGTTCGATAGACGTTTTGATATGCTTACCGCCCATTTTGCCAAATACAACAAATTGGATGAAAACTCTATTGAGCGAGTACTGACCAGTAATGGACAGGAAGATTATAGCTCATCCAAAAGTAGTGGTGATGTTTTGGTGCATGGTGTAAGTGGCAGATTAATCAAAGCTCAGACAGCTAATCAACGCAAATTGGTGGATGCCTGCAAAAAGGACGACATGGTTTTTGCCATTGGCCCTGCTGGAACCGGAAAAACGTATACAGGAGTCGCCTTGGCCGTAAAAGCCCTTAAAGAAAAACAGGTAAGACGAATCATTTTGACACGTCCTGCGGTTGAAGCTGGTGAAAATTTGGGTTTCCTTCCTGGAGATTTAAAAGAAAAGCTAGACCCTTATATGCAGCCGCTTTATGATGCACTTCGAGATATGATCGCTCCTGAAAAGTTGGATAAATATATCGAAGACGGAACTATTCAGATTGCACCCATGGCGTTTATGCGTGGTAGAACCTTGGATAATGCGTTTGTAATTTTAGATGAAGCACAAAATACCACCCACGCCCAAATGAAGATGTTTTTGACACGTATGGGTAAAAATGCCAAATTCCTTTTGACGGGCGATCCTGGCCAAATTGATTTACCACGCCGTGTAATCTCAGGTTTAAAAGAGGCCCTTTTGATTTTAAAAAATGTACAGGGCATTAGCATCATTTATTTAGACGATAAAGATGTGATTCGCCATAAATTGGTCAAGAAAGTCATTGCCGCATACAAAAATATCGAGCATACAAACTAATCAAGCATGCCAAACACATTAATGGATACCGATTTCCATTTCTCCGGACAACAATCGGTTTACAAAGGAAAGGTTCGAGAAGTTTATACACTTCAAAATGATATCTTGGTAATGATTGCCACAGATCGTTTGTCGGCCTTTGACGTAGTAATGCCCAAAGGAATACCGTATAAAGGTCAAATCCTGAATCAGATTGCGACTAAGATGATGCGAGCTACGGAGGATATTGTACCCAACTGGCTTATGGCGACTCCTGATGCAAATGTGGCCGTAGGCGTAGCCTGCGAACCTTTCAAAGTGGAAATGGTTATTCGGGGTTATATGTCTGGGCATGCCGCTAGGGAATACAAAGCGGGAAAAAGAATACTTTGTGGCGAGCCAATGCCAGAGGGGATGAAAGAAAATGATAAATTCCCAGAACCCATAATCACCCCAGCAACAAAAGCTGAAAAAGGAGATCATGATGAAGATATTTCCAAAGCCGAAATTCTGGAAAGAGGAATTGTCTCAGAAGCCGATTATGCCGTTTTAGAAAAATACACAAAAGCACTTTTCCAAAGGGGAACCGAATTGGCTGCCAAAAGAGGATTGATTTTGGTTGACACCAAATATGAATTTGGAAAAACGAAGGACGGTGAGATAGTACTTATTGATGAAATCCACACTCCGGATTCTTCCCGATATTTTTACACAGCGGGTTATGAGGAACGTCAGATAAAGGGAGAACCCCAAAAACAATTATCCAAAGAATTTGTGAGACAATGGCTTATTTCCAATGGTTTTCAAGGATTGGAAGGCCAAACAGTTCCAGAAATGAGCGACGAATACATAGAAACCGTTTCTGAGCGCTATATTGAGTTGTATGAAAGTATCACAGGAGAAACTTTTCAGAAGGCCAATGTGTCCAATATTCAGGAGCGAATAGGCACTAGTGTGTCAGACTATATAAAGACACTGCAGTAAATATCAATTTCAGACAGCATTTTGTGCGCTTCTTGAGCTTTCTTCGAGTAGTTGTTCCATATTTCATATATTTCAGAAATAAACCAACCTTGAAATGGACGCAGCACTACGCAAAAAATACTGGCGCGAAAACTTAAAGTATCTCGCCATCCTTCTCTCCATATGGTTTTTGGTCTCTTACGGATTTGGGATTCTTCTTGTTGATGAATTGAATACCATTCGTTTAGGAGGTTTTAAGCTAGGCTTCTGGTTCGCCCAACAAGGTTCCATCTACGTTTTTGTGATCCTCATTTTCATTTATGTCCGTTTAATGAATAAACTGGATAAAAAATACAGGGTAAACGAATAAGCTATGGGAATTCAAACTTGGACGTTTATCATCGTCGGAATCACTTTTGCATTATATATAGGAATTGCTATTTGGTCCAGAGCAAGCTCTACCAAAGAGTTTTATGTTGCCGGAGGTGGTGTCTCTCCCTTGGCAAACGGCTTGGCGACTGCAGCAGATTGGATGTCAGCAGCTTCTTTTTTAGGTATGGCGGGAATCATAGCCTTTTCCGGTTATGATGGTTCTGTATATTTAATGGGTTGGACAGGAGGCTATGTATTGTTAGCGCTCTTGCTGGCTCCTTATCTTCGAAAATTTGGAAAATTCACCGTACCTGATTTCATTGGAGATCGTTATTATAGCAATGTGGCGCGTACCGTAGCGGTTGTAGCTGCTCTTTTTGTGTCCTTTACTTATGTTGCCGGTCAAATGCGCGGAGTAGGTGTGGTCTTTTCTCGATTTCTTGATGTTGAGGTAAATACAGGCGTTTATATTGGGATGGCAGTGGTTTTGTTTTATGCCTTTTTAGGCGGAATGAAAGGAATTACCTATACCCAAGTTGCCCAATATTGTGTACTCATTTTCGCCTTTATGGTGCCAGCTATATTCATTTCCATAATGGCCACTGGAAATCCAATTCCGCAGTTTGGATTTGGTTCTGCTGGTGCGGACGGAGTTTACCTATTGGATAAGTTGGATGGATTGATGACAGACCTTGGATTCACAGCCTATACTGATGGCTCAAAGTCAACTATAGATGTATTTTTTATTACTGCGGCATTGATGCTGGGTACCGCAGGATTACCCCATGTTATTATTAGATTCTTTACTGTTCCCAAGGTAAAAGATGCACGTAAATCGGCAGGTTATGCGTTGTTGTTTATTGCAATTCTCTATACAACAGCTCCCGCTATAGCAGTGTTTGCCCGTACCAACTTGATGGAAACAGTTGAGAATACGCCCTATAAAGAAATACCTTCATGGTTTACCAAATGGGAAGACACAGGATTGATCGCTTGGATCGATAAAAACAGTGATGGAAACATTCAATACCTCCCTGGTGATGCCACAGAAGGGAAACCAATTTTTATTGATGCTAGAGGAGAACACGGACAACGTAGAATTTCAAATGCAAGCAATACAGCGAATGAATTGTATGTAGATCGTGATATTACAGTTCTGGCTAACCCGGAAATAGCAGGTTTACCCAATTGGATTATTGCTTTGGTTGCTGCAGGAGGTTTGGCCGCAGCTTTATCAACCGCCGCAGGACTACTTTTGGTAATTTCTACTTCAATTTCCCATGATTTGATTAAAAAACAGTTTGCTCCAGATATCTCAGACAAAAAAGAATTGCTAATAGCCCGACTTTCGGCAGTACTTGCAGTAATCGTTGCGGGATATTTTGGTATCAATCCTCCTGGTTTTGTGGCTTCAGTGGTCGCATTGGCATTTGGTCTAGCAGCTTCTTCGTTCTTCCCAGCCATTGTCATGGGTATTTTTAGCAAACGCATGAATCGGGAAGGAGCCATTTCGGGAATGATAGCTGGTTTGGGAATTACTTCCTATTATATCGCTAGGTTTAAATTAGGGTGGATTGGAGACCCGGAAAACAGCACTCCAAATGACTGGTGGTTTGGAATTTCACCAGAAGGTTTTGGAACTGTTGGAATGCTTTTTAATTTCGGTATAGCACTTGTGGTTTCTAGGTTTTATGCACCTCCTCCAGAGTCGGTTCAGGACATCGTGGAGAATATTAGAATTCCAAGTGGGGCAGGCGAGGCCATTGAACACTAAACATAAAAAATACTCCTTTACAATGAATTAAGCCTTTTTGACTCAAAAATGAAATCGTGAAAGGCCGTTATTGTAGTGCGGAAATCTCTGAGTTTATGTTATTCGTCGATGCAATTCTGTGAATAGCAGTGATAGGTATCACTTAGGTCGATAAACCTCTTAAAAATGAATTTGCAGCCTCTTTTTTGCTAAATTTAAAGCTCACAAATTTTGAGGACACCGCATGAGCAACTACCACATCAAACATCTGGAAGAGTACTTTCAGGTATATAGAAAATCAGTCAGAAATCCAGAGGCTTTTTGGGAAGAAATTGCAGAGGAACATTTTGTTTGGCGAAAGCGATGGGATAACGTTTTGGAGTGGGATTTTTCCAAGCCAGAGGTGAAATGGTTTGAAGGAGCAAAATTGAATATCACGGAAAACTGTTTAGATAGACATCTTCAAATTCGACGCGATAAAACGGCCATACTTTTTGAACCCAACAATCCAGAAGAGGAGGCCGAACATATTACCTACAAACAGCTTCACGAGCGTGTGTGCAAATTCGCAAATGTTTTAAAGGATAATGGAATTAAAAAAGGGGATAGGGTGGTAATTTATTTACCTATGATTCCCGAACTAGCAATTTCCATATTGGCCTGTGCCAGAATTGGTGCTGTGCATTCTGTGGTTTTTGCAGGATTTTCATCAACAGCGTTGGCAACTCGTATAAATGATTGTGATGCAAAAATGGTACTTACTTCCGATGGGTCGTACAGAGGCGGCAAAACTATAGACCTCAAAGGAATTGTAGATGATGCCTTGGAACAATGCCCTGGAGTTAACACGGTATTGGTTGCCAAAAGAACCAATGCAGACATACCGATGAAAAATGGGCGCGATCAATGGTTGCAGCCTTTACTGGACAGTGCCTATTCAGATTGTGCTCCCGAAATAATGGATGCTGAAGACCCTTTGTTTATTCTGTACACCTCTGGTTCAACAGGACGACCCAAAGGAATGATGCACACGACAGCTGGTTATATGGTTTATACGGCATTCACCTTTAAAAATGTATTCCAATACCGAGAGGACGATATATACTGGTGTACGGCAGATATTGGTTGGATTACGGGTCACTCATATATTGTCTACGGGCCATTGGTAAACGGAGCGACAACCGTAATGTTTGAAGGAGTGCCGTCCTATCCTGATTTCGGAAGGTTTTGGGAAATTGTTGAAAAACACAAGGTGACGCAATTTTATACAGCGCCCACAGCGATTAGAGCTTTGGCCAAAGAGAATTTGGATTTTGTTGCCAATCATAATCTTTCTAGTTTGAAAGTGCTGGGCACCGTGGGAGAGCCGATTAATGAGGAAGCATGGCATTGGTATAATGACCATGTGGGAGAGAAAAAATGCCCCATAGTGGATACCTGGTGGCAGACGGAAACTGGAGGCATATTGATTTCACCCATACCATTTTCAACTCCAACAAAACCAACATATGCAACCTTACCCATGCCTGGAGTACAACCTGCGTTAATGGATGAAAACGGAAAGGAAATAAAAGGTAATCAAGTCGACGGTCGACTTTGCATCAAATTTCCATGGCCTTCTATGGCCAGAACCATTTGGGGAGACCATGAACGGTACAAAGACACTTATTTTTCTGCTTTTAAAGGGAAGTATTTCACTGGAGACGGCGCTCTACGAGATGAGGTAGGCTATTATCGAATAACCGGTAGAGTGGATGATGTAATTATAGTTTCAGGACATAATTTAGGTACAGCACCTATTGAAGATGCCATCAATGAACACCCTGCGGTAGCTGAATCTGCTATTGTTGGTTTTCCGCATGATATTAAGGGTAACGCACTCTATGGATATGTTATTTTAAAGGAAACAGGAGAATCACGAGACCGTGACAATCTAAAAAAGGAAATCAACCAAATGATTACCGAACATATAGGTCCTATTGCCAAATTGAATAAAATTCAATTTGTGCCAGGATTGCCGAAAACTCGAAGTGGAAAAATCATGCGACGTATTTTAAGAAAAATTGCTTCAAAAGATACCAGCAATCTTGGGGATATTTCAACCCTGCTTAATCCAGAAGTTGTGGAAAAAATAATGGAGGAAGCTCTATAGTAAGTCAAAATATTTCTAAAAAATTGTTTTTTTAGAAATTAAGTGGATTATATAACTGCTAATTGGAAGACAATTGGAGTTGTGATTACTTTTTCAAATTCCGGAATTTACTTCCCTAGAATTGAGTAAATGAAATTCTGAATACCTTTCTTTTTGTAAATCAACATTCTTTATCAATATAAGCAGTTGTAAACAAAGTAAAAATACATCGGGATTTACCCTCCCATATTTCTTCCTCCAAATTGGTATGCTTTTAAACCAAGAATTGGTCTGTAGGCTGGATCAAAATTTAACTTTTCTTTATTATAACTAACTAGCTTAAAACCACTTGAATCCATGCTGAGCCACATGAGATTTTCTCGTCCTATTTTGGTCATAGGCCTTATTGTTTTTATAGTTTCTTGCTCAAGCTCTCGAAGTATAAAATTTCCAAATAAGGTAGACACAAAGGACAAACCAATAACCTTTCAGAATAAAAGGGTTGAATATGTGCCTGAAATGGAAATTTATGTCAGCAACGACTTTCCCAGTGCACGACTCAACGGTATAGGTATTAAGAATGATAGCACTATAGTTTTAAAAATAAAGCCAGAGAACACTCCAATAAACAACAGTGCATATTTTGCTTTTAAAACTTGGGGGAAGTCCTCAAGAACTACCTATTTCCAATTCGAATACCCAAAAGGTTACAAACATAGATATGTTCCTAAATATCAAATCGGTAACGGACTTTGGCAACAGGCCGATTCATTAATGTTGTCGAAAGAAGATAGCATCACCACTCTAAAGTTTAACATTTCCAAGGATACGGCCCTTATTGCAGCACAAGAGGTCATAAATACCCAAAAGGTCAAAGAATGGTATAGCTCGGTATCAAAAAAGCATGAGTCTGTATCAAGGTTGCATATAATTGGAAAAACCCATTTAGGAAGAGATATCCCAATGATGGACATCTATAACGGATCAAAAAATAACAAAGATATTATTGTATTGCTTACCCGGCAGCATCCTCCGGAGGTAACCGGTTTCTTGGCATTTCAAAGTTTTCTGGAAGCTCTTTTGGAGAGCGGAAAACTAACAAATGCTTTTCTTGAAAAATATAGGATTCTCGCCTTTCCTTTAATGAATCCGGATGGGGTGGATCTCGGACATTGGAGACACAATGCCGGAGGGGTAGATTTAAATAGGGATTGGAGTAAGTATCACCAACCAGAAATTTCAGCGGTCGTACATCAAATAGAACAGATTGTTCAAGAAGAAGGGGTAAAGGTATTGTTGGGTTTGGACTTTCATTCAACTTGGCATGATGTCTTTTACACCAATATTGAACGAGAAAGTACCAATTTACCAAGTTTTGTTTCAGATTGGTTTACCCAATTGGAAGCAAACATTCCTGATTATAAAGTAAATGAGAAAAGTGCTGTAAGCACTAGACCAGTATCAAAAGGTTGGTTTTTAAAGCGCTTCAATGCGGTAGGAATCACCTATGAGATAGGGGATGAGACCCCAAGAGATTTTATAACCCTAAAAGGAAAAGTATCAGCACATGAAATGATGAAACTACTAATTAATAACAACTAAATAGCAACTATCTAATTACTAAATCTATGAGAAAATCATTTTTTACGTTCCTACTGGCATGTTTTACGGTGGGGATTGGGCATTCCCAGATTTCAATTTCTGGTACAGTCTCCGATGACACAGGTCCGTTACCTGGGGCATCTGTTTTTGTCAAAGGAACTACCAATGGGACTACGACGGATTTTGATGGTAACTACACCATTGAAGTAAACCAAGGAGAGACACTTGTGGTCTCCTATATTGGTTATAGTACACAAGAAAGAACTGTGGACTCGGACACAACAATAAACTTTATCTTGGTACAAGATGCCGAGAGTTTGAAAGAGGTTGTGGTAACAGCATTAGGTTTTGTAGAACAGCGTGATAAGCTGGCATCTACTTATTCCAAAATTGACGCGGATAAATTGGTACAACCTGTGGAGAATAAAATTATTGATGGTATTGCAGGTAAAGCTGCAGGGGTATCAATAAACGCCACATCGGGTGATCCTGGTGCGGGTTCCAACATTCAGATTAGGGGGACAAGTTCATTAAGCGGATCAAGCCAACCTTTAATTGTTGTAGATGGTATTCCATTGAACAATGACAACCTTGCAGGATCGGGGGATGATGATCAATCAGCTGGTGTATCACAACAGTCCAGGTTAAACGATATTAACCCGGAAGATATCGAATCGTTTCAGGTTTTTAAAGGAGCTTCTGCAGGTGCCCTATATGGGTCAAGAGCTTTGAATGGGGTAATTGTAATCACCACCAAAAAAGGTAAAGCGGGTAAATTCAATGTTAACTACTCCACTGGTGTTTCTATTGATCAAATTTCAATTAAGCATCCTTTGCAAACCACTTTTGGACAGGGAAATGGAGGTAGCTTTGCTGCTGATGCCCAAAGATCTTGGGGGGATCGGATTTCAGAAAGAGCCGGTGGTGCTGACGATGTGGATACTTCCGGTCAATTCTTTGAATCCTTGGTTTCCGATAATATTATTTATCCCATTACCCAAAAGAACTCCCAGGAAATATTTACTGATAGAAACTTTGATCAGGTTTTCCAATCTGGTATAACCTATGACAACAAAATTTCCGTAAGCAGTGGAAATGAAAAAGGAACCTACTACATAAGTGCGGCTCATGTTAATCAGGAAGGTATAGTTAAAAGTAGTTTTTATAAAAAGACAAACTTTACAGTTAACCTCACACAAAACTTAACGGATAAGTTAAGAACAAATTTTAAGGCAAATTATGTACACACTGGCTCCAATAGAACGCAACAGGGTTCCAATACCGCTGGTCTCTATCTAGGACTTCTGCGTACATCACCGGATTTTGACCAATCCGATTATATCGGCAACTATCATAGCAGCTCAGGTTCTATTACTCCAAGTAGGCATCGTGGCTATAGAAGGTCCCTTGGAAGCAGTGATAATGTCATCTATAATAACCCGTTATGGACGGTTAAGGAACAAGAAAGTACGGCTAAAGTAAACAGATTGATAGGTACCGGAGAAGTTTCCTATCAATGGAACGACAATATAAGCACCTTGATTAGGGGTGGCGTGGATTTTTATGTGGACACAAGGGTTTACTTTTTTCCATACTATACCGCAGGCGCGGCAAGAAGGTTTGGTTTGTTAAATGATGAGACCATAAACAATGAGGAATTTAATGGAGACCTCATTACTAACTTCAACTACAAATTGACAAAGGACTTAAATACCAATGTCATTGTTGGTTTCGGTATTAATGATAGAAGACGTAAACGAATTTTTACAGAGGCAGACAATTTTATTGCCAACTTCAGGAACCCATTGGATGCTTCTGAGCTATCCGCAAGGGAAAATATAGGTTCTGAGACCACCAGAACCAGCAGACGAAACATCCGTTTCTATGGTACTGCGAATTTTGACTATGCAGACCAGTTGATATTGCAATTGGGTGGTGCCTATGAAAAACATTCTGTTCTACCATCATCGGACAATGGATTCTTTTACCCAAGTGCAGAATTGGGTTGGACCTTTACCAAGGCCTTAAAAGATTCAGGACCCTTATCATTTGGTAAGATCAGATTGGCATATGGCCAGGTGGCAAACGTGCCCATAGCACACAGGGAACAAACAGTTTTTGAGGTAGGTACTTTTTCCTCCTTCTCAGATGAGATTGCTTTGGAGAACTTCGGAGGTGGTTTTCAGTTGGACGAACGTTTAGGAAACTCCAACTTAAAACCTGAGATTAAAACGGAGTACGAAGTAGGTTTGGATTTGCGATTCCTAAGAAATAGAATAGGCTTGTCCACAACATATTACACTAATAAAACCGAGGATGTACTCTTAGACCTTGCTTTGGTTCCTTCTCTTGGTTTTGATGAGATCTATGCGAACGGGGCCACCATAGAAAACGACGGGCTTGAAATTGAGTTCAGATATGACTTCTTGAGAAAAGATGATTGGAGAGGTTCCATTGCCCTGAACTATAGTACCAATGAAAATATAGTAAGAGGTGTAAATGGTGAAGGCGAATTTATTCAAGAATTTTCAGAAGGTACATCCATAGAATCGGTTGCTATTGACGGAGAACCTCTAGGAGTCTTGTATACTCAAGGGGCCCTTAGAAATGCCGATGGAAGTTTGGTGTTGGACGCCAATGGATTTCCTCAGGTGGACACAGGTGGCAACTTGATTGTGGGTGATCCTAATCCTGATTGGAGAGGAGGTCTACAGTTTGACCTTTCATATAAGAATCTATCTCTGGCGGCATCTTTTGATACCAGTCAAGGAAATGACCTGGCACAGCGAACCCGATTTATTTTATCTTTCTTCGGAACACACTCAGATGTGGGTAATACCATTACCCTAACCGAAGATTTGGTGAATTTTGACGGGGATGTTTTCCCTGCCGGTTCCGTTGTGAGAGGTAATGTTGGAAATTTTGGCGGTGGGAATGTACTTCTTGATGAGGATTACTACACATCTCTATATGGTTTTGGAGATGGAAAGTTGAATGAATTTGCTGTAGAAGATGGAAGTTGGACCCGACTCAGGGAACTATCATTGACCTATACCTTAAATTCACAGAAATTCCAGAAGGCTACAGGCTTGAGTTCTGTGCAGTTTACGGCATCCGGGCGAAACCTGATTATCTGGTCAGATGTAGTCGGAATTGATCCTGATATTAACCAGTTTGGTGTGGGCAGGGCCCGTGGATTGGATTACTTCTCTAATCCTGGATCGAGAACGTATGCTTTTGGAATCAATTTTAATTTTTAAATGCAGGAAACTATGAAATCTATATATAAAATAATTTTATCATTGATTTTTCTAACATCGGCAACGGCATGTGACGATTACCTAGATGTAAATGAAAATCCAAATCAATTGGTGGAACTACCTTCGGGGGACCTAATGCTTGCCGGAACATTATTGGCCAATGCCCAGGTTCAACAAGGACAATTGGCTAGAACAAGTATGTATTACACAGGAGGTTTGATAGGCTTGCAATTGGTACAACAGACCTTATATAATTATGATTACACACCTGGAGACTCCAACGCCGTTTGGGGGCATTTGTACAATGGAATATTGGTTCAGAACAAAGAGATTCGTAGAATCTCCCCAGATGTGGGAATTTTGCAAGGAATCATTGACGTTAATGAAGCCATGGCCGTTGGTACAGCAGCATCTCTGTTTGGAGATATCCCTTACTCCACTGCAGTCCCTGATGACCCAGGTGTAAATTCAGAAGATCCAACGTTGGATGGACAAGCAGAAGTTTATGCTGCTTTGCAAACCTTGCTGGACAATGCCATTCCTAAATTACAGAATGGGTCAACAACTAGCGTTACCAATAGTCAGGACAATTATTTCGGTGGAGATGCTGATAGCTGGGTTACTGCGGCATATACATTGAAAGCTCGCTATTTCTTACAGACCAAGCAATATGCGCAGGCATTGGCGAATGTCGTAAATGGAATTAGCAGTAGCGCAGGAACAATGTCCTATAATCCAATTGGAGATGTTCCTGGTAACAGTAATATTCTCTTCAACTTTGTAAACAGTAGTAGAGCAGGGGATATGACGGGAGATGGAGCATTTTATAGGGATTTGATTGACCCAGCCAATGTTAACAGTAGAAATAATGCTAAAACTGATGAAACCGCACGAAGAAATTACTCTTACATAAGCGGAGATGGTGACCAGACTGGCGGAATTGATGATGCCACTACACCGATGAAATTGGTAAGCTATGAGGAAAACGTTCTCATCTGGGCGGAATGTTTGATAAGGGCGAACAATGATGTGCAAGGTGCAATCGATAAATTGAATGAGCTTAGGGCTTATCTGAATACAGGTGCTGCATTTAACCTGATCAATGGAGATGAGACCTTCCTATATGATGCCTATGTATTAGCAGATTTTGAAGCAGGAGGAATGGAAAATCCTGATAACATTGCTACCGATAGGGCAGTACTACGTGAAATCATCGAAGAAAGATATGTTACGGGCTATAGTACCTACATGCCTTTTAACGATGTAAGAAGATTGCGTGCGGAAACTGACCTTTTGGTACCTTTTCCTTTGAACAATACGACTACTACAGTTAATCCACAGCGTTTTCTGTATGCACAGGAAGAGATTAACAATAATGGTAATTTACCGAACCCGATACCGGATTTGTTTACGCCAACACCTGTTAATCAATGAGAAAGTTTAGTAGTTAGTTTTGAGTTAGCTTAGTTTTCTCATGCTTGAAAGGGATGCAATTTGCATCCCTTTTTTCTTTTGAAATAATTCCAAATTAATGTTTTTTTCGCAATACCTTACCTGCCTTCAAGCCTTTGAACTTTGACTCATCGATAGAAACTTGTCCATTGACCAACACAAAATGAATACCCTCAGGATATTGATGAGGTTCTTCGAATGTAGCCTTATCAATTATTGTATTGGGGTCAAAAATAACAAGGTCGGCCATCATGTTCTCTTTAATACTTCCTCTATTGGTCAACCCTAGAGAAGAGGCCGGTAGTTGCGTCATCTTATAAATTGCTTCTGGTAGTGTAATTACAGATTTTTCCCTTACATAATGCCCCAACACACGTGGGAAGGTACCATACCATCTAGGATGCGGGTGCCCTTGCCCTGGTCGCACAAGTCTCCCATCAGATGCAATCATGGTTTGCGGATGTTTCATGATTCGTTCAACATCTTCTTCATGCATAGCATGGTATATGCAAGATGCCCCACCATTCACTTGGGCTTCAATGACTAAATCGGCTCCATTTTCAAGGGTTGGTTCAAGACCTTTTAATTGGCACCAATACTCCAGTGTTTTTCCTTCCAGATTTCGATTCCATTTTACCTTGGCAAATTGAATTCGTTTTAAGTCTTCGCCACCTCTATCATTCAAAATGTTGAATATGATTCCAGATTTTATACTATCTCTCAATTCAGGATTTTGAACACGTTCTATAAAGGCTTCATTACCACCAGCCCTGGCCCAACCGGGAATAAGGACGGAAATACCGGTGTGGCTTGCATTATATGGATATTGATCCAATTTGATATCCAATCCTGCTGCACGTGCTGAATCCACCATGGCCAAGGTGACCGTACTTTTCCCCCACATTGGCTTTCCAATGGCTTTGTGATGGGTCAAAATAACCGGGATTTCAGCCTTTTCAGATATACTAATTGCTTCTTCTACAGCATCAAAGAGCCCCAAGCCTTCCTCCCTTAGATGGGATGTATAAATACCGCCCATTGAAGATGCTACTTTTGACAATTCTATTACTTCATCCACTTTGGAAAAAGCTCCGGGAAGATATTTGAGTCCAGTTGAGATACCAAAAGCACCTTCCTCCATTGCTTGGCTCACTTGTTCTTTCATCTTTTCCAATTCTTCTTCAGTGGGAGCCCTATTTTCCAATGCCATAACATTTTTCCGCACTTGATTGTGTCCGACCAAATATGCTATGTTCATTCCAACACCAATTTTATCCAAAGAGTCCAGATGAGTCTTAATGGGCCAGGGACTGCCCCCATCAGGGCCTCCCAAGGCGGTAGTAACCCCTTGTCGTACGTGACTTTCGCAATCGGATAAATTCAATATGGGATCTAAATGCGCATGCATGTCAATAAAACCTGGAGCAACCGCCATGCCTTTTGCATCAATTATGCGAGTCGCCTTAAATTCTGATAGGTCACCAATACCAACGATGACTGAATCCTTTATAGCGATATCGGCTTTAAACGCCGCACTGCCAGAGCCATCATAAATGTCACCGTTTAAAATAAGGATGTCATATTCCGGATTGTTACATCCGAGAAAAAGGACCACTCCGAAAATCAATTGAAATGCTACTTTACTTTTCATAATGTTAGTTTTATATGGAAATATCTTTGATAAATATATGGAGCAATGCGCACTTATAACGTTCCTTTATAGGTCCCCTTTACATCCAAAAATGCCTGTTGCAATTGCCTGGTAATGGGACCAATGTTGCCATCTGAGGTAAAGGAGTGTTCATCAATCCTACCTATTGATGCAACCTGGGTTGTTGTGCCCGTTAGGAATGCTTCATCCATTTTGGCTAGATTTTCTATAAGAACGGCCTCTTCCCTCACTTCAATAGCCATCTTTTCACATAACTGCAATACAATCTGTCTCGTAATACCATCCAATATATTAGTATCCGCCGGATGCGTATAAACAATATCGTTTTTTACAAAAAAGACATTACAATGGGACGCTTCTGTTATCCTTCCATATCTTATAAAGATAGCTTCGTACGATTCTTGCTCCGCTGCTTTGTCATTGGCCATTACGTTGCCTAGAAGTGAAGTTGTCTTTATATCGCATCTGTGCCACCTACTATCTTCTGTGGTGATTGCGTCAATACTTTTCTGGTTAATGTCCGGTAATGTCAATGGAATGGCATACATGACAATGGTTGGTTTGGCAGACTTTGGAAATGCATGTTTTCTAACAGCGACTCCGCGGGTAACCTGCATATATACCAAACAATCCACATCGCTTAGTTTGGAAGCGAAAAGTAATTTTTCAATTTCTTTAGGCAGTGTAGAAACATCAAAATCTAGATTTATTTTCTCAAGACAGCTTGCCAGTCTGAGTAAATGTTCCTTGCCATAAAAAAACGTTTTACCAATTTGAACCATTACTTCATAGATTCCATCACCAAACAAAAAGCCCCTGTCAAAAACTGATATTTGGGCTTCATTGTGTGGAACGATTTTTCCGTTTATGTATACTTTTTCAGGATAGTTGGCCATTTAAACAGCTAAAAATTTTGTTGTCGATTTCTTTTAATTTAGATATCCTGGGACACCAATAGTGGCCATTGTATGCAGTCCAGGAGCTGCTCTTAATATGCTTTTTACCGCATTTATGGTAATAGCGCATGTGGCAATATCCCCATTTATACCCGTATCAATTTCAGAGGTGAATGAAGGAACACCTTTTACCGTAATTCTATCATAGGACCTTGGTTCACCAACCGCGGCTTTGAAATGCATTTCTATTTTGCAGGTTCCATTCTGATAGCCGTGGGAAATCTGTTGTACCCCTCGCGCGTCACCTTTTTGAATTTCCATTGAAGGAGTTTTTAAATCATTCTCCGCAACTACCGGAATAAGGTCTTCCGTTACCTTATCAAGTTGAAGCCCTATGCTCTCGGCCAAGAAATATACGGATTCTTTGAGGCCTACGTGTCTAAGGGTGCCTTCAGCTTCTTTGGCTTTAAAGGAATTAAGGTCCAATCCGGCTCCGATTTTTTTCTGGAAAGGAATCCGTCTAGGGGTTGCATCCTGGATACGCTCGACCAAAATACTATCGATATTCTTGCAAACCGAACTTAGTACTGATGGTAAATAGTCCATTAAAAAGCCGGGGTTTACCCCAGTGCCAAGGCACGCTATGTTGTGTTTCTTACAAATAGCATCAATAGTTTTACTTGACTCTGGATTTTCTTCCCAAGGAAAAGAGAGTTCTTCGCAGGTAGACACTATAGGAATTCCTTGCTGTGCTACTTCTTCGATTTGAGTTTCCAGTTTTTTCACACTGGAAACTGTAGTTATGATAGCAACATCCGGTTTTGCCTTAAGTTTTTGCACTGCATTTTCAACGGAGTTCTCAACCAAGACATTGGAGGATTCCCCATTCATAAGCTTTCCAAAATCAGTTCCTTCCAATTGTTTGTCGATATCTACGGCTGCAACCGTACAAATGCTTTCTTTTTCTGAAATGTACCTACCAATTTGTTGCCCGAGAGGTCCTAATCCAATTTGTAATACTGTTATCATGTTTTTCTAAATGTTTAATATTTAGTCATTTAAAAGATATAAATCAATAATATAAAATGTTTTTCTACCTTTCCCATACCAATTTTTTTTTTCAATGCATTTCAATTTTGAAGACCAAACTCAATAGCTTACTTATATCCCACGGTTTTAATCCCAATAAAGGAAAGGATAGTCTATATATGAAGCTATCCAATGCGTTTATAAGTGCCATAAAGAAAAAGAGACTGGTAAAAGGATATCAACTGCCTCCAACCCGATTACTGGCCGAAGACATGCAAGTATCCCGCAGTACGGTAATCAAAGCTTATGAAATTCTTTGCATGGAAAATTATGTGTATGCGGTGCAAGGTTCGGGATATTATGTAAATGATATTAAGGACAAAAAGATCCGGTACAGTCTAAGGACGCAAAAAGGAATTACCCAATATCCCAAGATTTCGGAAAGAGCAGAACATTTCGGTTCCAACATATCCATAATGAACAGAGGGCATAACAAAGGCATTGCTTTTAGACCCGGTTTACCGCCATTGGATGTTTTTCCCGTTCGGCAGTGGCAAAATTTAACCAATAAATATTGGAAGGATATTCGATATTCCGATATGTCATACAGCCATACACTTGGCTTGGATTGTCTGAGACAGAACATTGCGGATTACCTAAAACTATATAGGAACATACAATGTGATTATTCCCAAATTATTATCGTAACGGGTTCACTGCATTCTTTGTCCATTATTGGGGATTTGCTTTTGAATAAAAAGGATGAAGTGGTTGTGGAAAACCCAACCTATGCCAATGCTCTGGCTGTTTTTAAAAGCCTAAAAGCCAAGATTATTCCCGCGGCTATTGATTCCGAAGGTCTGTCTTTGGATAGTTTGAGCCATGTTAAATTGAAAAGAGGCAAATTGATTTTCACTACACCTTCCAACCAATATCCTACTGGGGTTCAAATGAGCCTTAAAAGACGATTGGAACTTTTGGATTGGGCAGAAGAAAACAATATGATGATTATTGAAGACGATTATGATAATGAGTTTAGTAACTGGGAAACCCCAATTGCCTCGTTATATGGTTTGGACAAAGGCAATAGGGTTTTTTACCAAGGCACCTTCAATAAAATATTGCACCCCTCGATAAGATTAGGCTATTTGATTGCCCCTCCACATTATATCGATAGCATCAAGGCTATGTTTGAGCAATCATTACGATTTATTTCCCCTGCTACACAACGGGTCATGTCTGATTTTATCGAAAAAGATTATCTCAGCCAGCATTTACGTAAAGTGGTGCAAGTGGTCAAGGAACGCAAACAGTTTTTTGTGGACCAATTTCAACATGTTTTTGATGACACCTTTAAAATACAAGCCGCAAACCATGGACTGCATGTAATGGCCAAACTCCCTGAAAATGTGAATGATATCGAGGTTTCCAAAATGTTGATGAAAGAAGAAATTATCTCATTTCCTTACAGTAAGTATTTTATCAAAAAGAAAACGGAAAAGGGCCTGGTCATGGGTTTTTCTTCGGTAACCAAACCTATTATCAAACAAAAATTGGAAAAAATGTCAAGGGTTTTCTATGGATATCAATCCGATATGGTTTCATAAGAACGAGTGGCAAGTATGATATCTCTTACAATGAAAACATACCGCTAAAAACGCTTCTAGATTACCACATTGAAAGCAATAAGGGTTGTAAAGAAAAACCGGTAGCCGAAAAAATGGCTACTGTTTTTCAGTTGTTCAAAATTAGATGTCTGCGAAAACAACTAATTTACAACGTTATCCCTTTTAATCTAGACTTATTAGTTTTGATTTAGAAATTGCAGCAAGAAACAAATGAATATTAGACTAAAAAAAGGAGATATTACAAAATCAAATGTGGACGCTATCGTAAATGCAGCCAATACTTCATTACTTGGAGGAGGTGGAGTTGATGGTGCAATACATCGCGCAGGTGGTAATACAATTTTAGAAGAATGTCAAAAAATACGCAATAGACAAGGTGGGTGCAAAGTTGGGGAAGCTGTTATAACATTTGGTGGTAACCTATCTTGTAAATATGTTATACACACAGTAGGGCCTAAATGGAATAACGGCAAAAATAATGAAGAAAACCTTCTGCTATCAGCATACCTTAATAGTCTGCGATTGGCCTTAAATTATGATATAAGTACCATTGCATTTCCTAACATTAGTACAGGCATATTTGGCTTTCCAAAAGAAAGAGCTGCAAAAATAGCATTTAAAGCAATTAAAGAGTTTTGCGAGACACCTAAAAAAATAAGCGAAATTACATTTGTTTGCTTTGATGATGAAAATTATACTCTGTATAAAAAAAAAATAGAATCGTTCGACCCAAAGAAGTAGCGAGTTAAATCTCCCAACTACTTCTTTGGTCAACCTTTAGCTTGGAAAGAAGTGAAGAAATCTATATTTCCTTTATAAAATCAAACTTTCCAGTTTTTTAAAAGAACTTTCCAATTCTATTTTTTCATCTGGTGAATGCAGAACATTTAGCAACTCCTTTTGATTGTTATTGTCCCATACATGTATTCCTGTCCAACCCAAGCTCCAAAAATCAACTGTACCATCTTTTTTTTCTGAATTAAACTCGACTTGAATCAGAGAACCCAAATCCCCTTCTTCCTCGAACGATTTATACTTCAAATCATAGTTTTTAAAAAGTGGTGCAAAACTCTTTTTAAACCATTCTATATTTTTTAACTCTCCCATATTTATTTAGTTGCTAAAACCTTTGTTATATTTCGCACTTCAGGAAGCATTGCCCCTCCTTGTTTTTGTAATGAACTTTGCATTGCCTTGCTTGAATTAGGCCCTATGGTCTTAAACCAATTTGCTCTTCCTCCTTGTATAAGACTTGTTGCAGGAACTTGAAACTCCACATATACCGAACCCGCTTTAGCTGCGGTAAAAGAAGTACTCCCTCCTGTGGAAACAAAAGTTTGTCCGCCTGCACCTTCAACCATACGTCCCGTTTCCCTCATTACTGCCAATTCGTCTGCAGACATCCATCTTCCTACTGTAACCCATTTTGAACCAGCTCCCGCAGCACCTGCAACTCCTGCAGAAAAAGGAGTTCTAGCTCCGCCTACAGGGGCTCTGACTGGAAAGAAAATATTCCCAACAAAAACCACGCCATAAGAAATGAATAGATTCTTTGTCAGCATTGTGACTTCTGCATTGTGGTTACGGATAAAAGCGTTGTACGCTTCCGTTGTTTCGGCAACAATACCTCCATTTCTAGTAAAGGTAAAGCCCATTGCAGATAGCATATTTTCAATATCACCAACAGAGGCATCAGAACCCCCAACCCAGATTTTTCCTTGTCTTGTTAGGTCTTTGTTTCCATCTATTAATTCAACTCTTCCTGTTTTAAGGTCTAAATAGTGATTCTTGCATTCTTCACAATCAGCAGTCTGACCACTATTACTAGAAAAAGTACCATCATTATTGTTTGTCCATTTGGTTTTGCCATTACCTGATCTATTAAACAAATCCGTTACGAACTGTGTAGCATCAGCTCCACTTGGATCTGACCAGAACACGGGATTATTATCAAAAGCTGAGTATGTGGAATACTCAAAATGAGTAACAGGATCAATACTCGTCCATCGAGCAACTGCAGGATCGTATCGTCTTAAATCCATCTCGTACAACCCAGAAGTCTCATCTAGCTCAATCCCATTATACTTCCACCGATTCGCCACACTATTCCCTAGCGAAGAGGTGACCTCATTGTAACCTTTGTGTTTAAGGCCAAAGGGGTAGTAGTTGTTTTCCTCCACAATTTCACTTGCATCTACACTACCGTTATCATTGCCATCTTCATAGCTTAAGCGTATGTTGCCCAAATGGTCTTTATATTGGTATACATAGTTATAATCACTACCGTCTTTGTATACATACCCTTCGGGGTGGCTAAAAAACTGCAATGTCGTAGAGGTGGTATTCCCTGAATACACATAGTTACCAGCATATTCTGTCACAGAACTTCCCGCGGTCTTTTTTAATTTAACACCCGTGGCATCATAAATATACGAGATCGTTCCCCCGCCAAGGGTAACTGAAGTGGGTAAATTAAGGTGGTTATACCCAATATTCGATGAAATGCCCTTATTGGCATCAGTAAGCATATTACCGTTGGCATCATAGGTGTATTCGGTACTGGTATTGGCGCTATCGACAAAGCCATAGGTGTCGTTGCCATTGTCCAATACCTTGGTAAGCTTATTGCCGCTATCGTAGGTATACACCAGATTGTCCATGGTACCAAAGCTGGTGGCCCCAGCATTGGTATGCCCCTTACGAGTTAAGGTGAGGATATTGCCATTTTTGTCGTAACTAATACCACTAACATGGTAATTGGTACTATTGGCGGTTGCGGCCTCTATTCGGTTCAAAGCGTCGTAATCGTATCGATACCATCGCAGAGTGTTGTCGTTGGCCGTTTTCCACTCAGTTTCGGCAATATTACCATTGAACAAGGGGGTTCCACTATGATCGGCCGTGTTATAATTTAGATCAAAGGCAAAGAGATCCCCTCCCAGATTGTTGGGGTTGTTGATTTGTTTTAACCAACCGCGTACATTATACGAATAGTCGACCGTTTGAAGTCCACCCCCGGTCTCTTTGGAGATCAGTTGCCCGATTTCATCGTAATTGTTTTTTACCAAAGTTTCGGTGGTACTTCCAATGGTCTGTTTTTGCTCGACCAACCTACCCATATGATCATAGTCAAAGATATCGGTGGTTACTATGGCCGGATTGCTGTCCTTGGTATGAGTGGTCTTTGTCTCCAAGGGCTTACCAGGGAAGTCCAGTTTGGTTTCGACCAAATCGATAGTATTCAAATAATCGTTAATGCTTTTGGTCCAAATGGGTCTTTTCTTCAAATCATAACCGAACATGGTTGTAATCCAATCGTTGGTCCCCAAAACCCTAACTTTTGTTCCTGTAGCCAACCCTTTTACTGCAAGGGTAGTGGTCTGCCCTAATACACTTGATGGTAGACTCAATCCAGGTCTGTCAAATACATAGTCATCATAATAATTTATAGTGAATACCTGATTATAACTAGTAGGATAAGCGTCATTGCTATAGTACACATTTGTGCCTGCCAGGTTTAAAGCAGAGCTACGTTTTTCTTCATAAGTGGCTAAGGTATTATCAGCAGCATTTTGAAGTGCAGTTCTTGTACTGCTTGTATTGTCATCTCTTCCTGTGAAGATGACCCTTCCAAAGGCATCATATTTCGTAAAAAGCCACTGGTTCAAGGCCTTTAGGTTTTCATCTCTGGTCATAATAGGCCTGTCTAACTTGTCGTAAACAATTTCCTCCCATCCTTTGCCCGGAATTTTCTTTTCCACCAAACGGTTACGATGGTCATAAACATATTGGTAGCAAAGCTCCGAAAGCTCCGTAGCAGAGATACTGCTGTCATGTACCACCTTTGGTGGTAATACATAGGTAAGATTCCCATAGTCATCGTATACATAATAGGTGTCGTGTGCTCCACTGTTATAAGTTCGTTTAAGCACCACCCGGCCCTGTTTATCCGTAAACTCCTCCGTGGTATGATCTGTGCCGGAAGCCCAGTTTTCATCCTTGGTTACATTTTTGTAGAGCTCATCTGCTCCATAATATCCATCCGAAACAAGAGTAGGGGTATAGGTATTGTTGGCAAAGGCGAGGGTAACCCGGTATCGCCTAACCTCATTGGCCGTATTGTTTAGGTAGTCAAAACGTATGGTATGCCCATTGCCCATCTTCCAATCCTTGCCTGGTGCTGCTTGTTCCAACACACGGTTTAGCGGAGAAGCTTCGAGAGCTTTTTCAGCGTAGGCATTGATATCAGCTACATTACTTACTCCTGGAAAATCCGACGCATAGTTGTCCTTGTAATACTGTTGTATTTCGGTGGATACATCTCCTCTATAACTACCCAGGTTTCCTGTTGATTTATGATAGGGTAACCATTCCTTGTCTTGTCGACCGAAGGCATCATAACTCATGTGAGTGATTACATCTTCGTTCTTTCCGACGGTGAACATTTCTTGGAGTGGAATTTCATTACCATCTACCACTTCCAAAATGGGTTGGTAGAAGTATTGACGCACGTTTACATCAGTGCAGTAATAAAGATAACTGCGGAATCTAGAGGTAGTGGTGTCTGAGCGCCATTTGAACTCGGTACCATCAATGACCCGATTCCCCTGCATATCATATACCCCGCTGACTCCTGTATCCGTACTTCCATGGGTATACGGGTGTATGATTCCGACCAAAAGGTACCATTCCCCAAGTTGTGGTGGATCTCCGTACCAGAAATAGGGATTGCTGTTTGCGCTCCCGCTAAGGTTATTGACATTTTGTGTGCCATGGTATGAACTACCGTTGTTGGATTGGTCTCGTCGCATCCATACCATGTAGCGATAGGTCTTGGTCTTGTCCACATTGAAATAATCCGTATTCCACCCTCCATCGGAACCATGATCTGGCTCATTTCCGCACTGCCAAATCAAATCTGTCTCCCCAAAAGGATTTGGGCCATAAAAACGCTCATTTTCCGCAACTGTTCCATTTCTATTGAAAAAGTTGGTGCTTCCTGTTCCTACGGTCCAGTCCATGGTCCATTCGGCAGGAGTATTGGGACTTGCAGCCTTGGTTGCTGTACCCGATGCTTTTACCGAAACTTGTTGTGTGGTCCGGCCAAGACCGTCAAAATAACTCACGCTTTCCAATACATCGCTGTTTCGTTGTATACTGCTAGAAGAAGACATGGCCATCTGATAGCTACGGGTGCTTACATAGTTCTCATCACTTGGGGTGGGTGCCACATAATCACAGCCATTGTTGGATCCTGGTCTTTCAGGACATTGATCTGTAGAATTGTTGGCGTACCCTAAGGGTTTAAAGCTAGCATAAAGCGTAGTAGCTCCATCTCCAAAACCATCGCCGTCCGCATCACTGTAAAAGGTCTGTGGGGCAACATTGGTAATCATCACTGTGGTATCGTCATGGTCCGAACTGTTGGAGACGTAGCCTGAAGGCTGGGTACAGGCATTAGTTGTACTACCAGAATCACCATAACCATCTCCGTCCGTATCAGCATAGAAGAGAGGCCCAGCGGTTACGGTGACCTTTACAGAACCGGTATACTTGGTCTCTCCACAGGAAATAGCACGTCTCCTATACCAACGATCTATGGTAAGACCACTGGGAGGATCATAACTGGTGGAAGTACCTCCACTGATATTGGTCCAGCCACTGCTTCCGTTGTTTGAATATTGCCATTGGTAACTATAGTTACCGTCACCTCCTGAAGCAGTGCTGCCGTTTGAGATTACACTTGGGTTTTCACCACTGCATATGGTATGGGCGCCGGTGATGCTTCCTGCTGAAAGACTAGAACGAACGGTCACTTTAATGTTTCCGGTATATTTGGTCTGGCCACAAGAGATGACCCGTCTTCGATACCATCGGTCTGCCGTTAGCCCACTTGGTGGGTTGTACGTTGTGGAGGTTGCTCCGCTGATGTTTGTCCAACTGCTGCTTCCGTTGTTTGAATACTGCCATTGATAGCTGTAGCTGCCATTTCCTCCAGATGGTGATGAGCCATTGGACAAGGTACTAGGGTCTCCCGAATAGCATACTGTTTGTGTACCGCTTATACTTCCCGCTGAAAGGTTTGGATATACGGTGACCTTTACGCTACCTGTGTAGCTGGTTTGTGAGGCACAGGAAACCCTTCTTCGATACCATCTGGATGCTGTTAACCCTCCTGGAGGATTATAGGTTGATGAAGTGGCCCCGCTGATATTGGTCCAACCACTACTTCCGTTGCTCGAGTACTGCCACTGATAACTATAACTTCCACTGATTCCACCTGCGGAAGCGGAATTTCCCAAGGTAGAAGGGTTTCCACCATAACAAATGGTTTGTGCATTATTAATGCTTCCTGCGGTAAGATTTACCATGGACACATACCGTGACCCTGAAGAAGAACTCCAAACACCACTACTGTTTCGTGCCCGAATATAGTAGGTGCCCGTACCTTCGTTAGCTGTAAAGGTACTACCGCTGCCTTTTGAAGTACTGGTGCCACTGGAGCTTTTGCCTTGCCAATACCAAGTAACACCACTTGGCGGACTGCCGCTTCTAGTTAGTGTGGCTTGACCACATCCATTTGAAGTAATCGTCGGATTACCTGGTGTGGTAGGTGCTGGTTGCGTTACGCTAACGGATTTTTGCACAAAATGAGAGTTGTAAAAATAATCGACAACGTCAACACGCACGTAGCTGCTGCCAGTACTATTCCATTGCACCTGAATAGTGGTTGTTCCTGGATTAGTGGATGTCTGGATTGAACCTTGACTGCCCGTGCTCCAACTGGTCTGAAAAATGTTACTTCCTATTACCGAGTAGGTCTTGGTCTCTCCAAGAGATGCCCCTATTGGTCCGGACATACTATATTGTGCATTGATGGCCGTACCAAAGAAAATGGTTACTATAAAGCTCAAAAATGTCAGCTTTGCTATTTTTTTATGATAGAAATCCATATTCTTAGTTTTTTAGTTTTTTGAAATACCATTCAGGAAGCACTGGTTTTGCCTCACCACTTACAATCGGTTTAAGAATCAAGTGCGTTTGGGTAAGGCTTTGAATATTCAGCGGATATTTATTCCCACTCGGATCAACAATAACTAGACTGTTGTTATTGTCGGCAGCCCATGTTCCGGTGGACCTGCGGCCATCTGCCAGCTGTTGCGCGAAGCTACCATCATCACCAAAGAAGATTTTCCTTCCCCGATAAGCGGCTTCAAAGGTTGATTTTTGCTGTGGAACGCTATCAAATCGTGCCTTGGAAGTGCGTTCTATCTTGGTAACAGAAGAAGTATAATCAAATTCCCAAGTGCCAATAAGTGGATGTACTTCTTTTTTCTGAGCTAGAATGGCCGTGTTGCAGAATATTGCCAGAATCAGTATGGTGATATATTGCTTTAAATGTGCTTGTTTATTTTTCATGGCTTAGTTTTTAGTTTTGGCCTTTATAGTGATATTCATAATCGCTGACTAAATTGTTGTCAGCATCCCTGATTTCTTTGAGCCTATTGAAATCGTCATACTCATAATACATAGTATAGCCACTGGGGTCAGTAGTACTAGTTATACCAAGCAAGAGATCATAGGTGTAAGTAGTCACAAGAGCTGATGACATTGTGCTGTGATTCCTTATAAAACCTAAACTGGTTCTTAAATTACCCTCTGCGCCATTAACCCCGTATGTTCTATCATTGTCAGCATTTGATGCAGTTATAGCAGAATCAATAAGAACCTGAAGACTTGATGTAATCTGGGACGCTTGAACATTCTCTAATTTGGCTATGGGAAGTGTGCCACCGTATCCCCAGATATAATAGATATGCGACCCATTCGCCTGGCTTACTTCTATGGGATTTCCTCTGCTATCATAGCCATGGTAGATTAGTCTACTCTCCAATGGATTGGACGAGGAGTTGTAGATACCCTTTAAGGTTTTGACGGATTCCGGTAATACCAAATCGTTTCCAAGGTCGGAGAAGAGGGTTCTGTTTGTTGAGGTGGATACCACCGTTCCACCTGAATTTTTAACCTCAGTAACGGTTTGGACAGGAATACTTACTTGATGCAGATCAGTTGTTTTAAGTCTATCTATATTATTTTTCTCTTGAGTGGAAAGTGCGGGTAGCCCCAAAGCGGTTGAGGTATCCACATCATCCGGATAAAACATTTCTTGAGCTACGGTATAACCATCACTTTTTGTGGTCTCGGTACGTGTGGGTTGCAAGTGCGTTTCGTTGTCATAGAAAATGGAAGTGGTTTGTGTAACTTCATTACCACTTGCTTCTTTTGTTTTCTTAACGGTGGAGTTAACCAGCTTTGCACCCGTGAAGATTGGATACTCAAATACAAGAAAGCGTCCTGCTGGGCTTACTAGGTTTGGTACTGTGCAGTCCCCAGAAATCGATTTGTAATGCACGATCTTATACATTTTATAACTTTCATCATACTTTTTTATGGTATGTCCGGTGGTCTCTTTAGTGATATAGTCAGAGGCACCTTCTGCGTAAGTTGTTGCGGATGTATTTTGTCCACCCATCCAATCTTTTTTGAGCATCATTATGCCGCCTTGATAGGATGAAGGCGTTGGCATTATCGCATCTGTTTGAATATCATAGGTGTAGGTGGTTCTTCCTTTGCTATTGTCAGAGCCGTCCACAGATAGTTCATTAACTGAACCATAAACCACAGGACTTCCTCCATTTAAAGTCAGGTTCCGAACAGTCCCGCCATAATAAAACCTTCTTGTTGTACTATTGCTTAAGCATGATGAGGTTCCAGATCCGGCCCCTCCCCAACTACAAAAGGACCATTTTTCAATTTCAGTATCCAAATACTGCTCTTTGATAAACACTTCAGGAGTAATCAGGGTTTCATTGTTGTATTCATATTTTTTGGAAAAAGCCAAAACATTGTTCTCACTGAAGGATTTTATCTGTTGTATACGTAATCCCCCAGCAAGTTTGGTTACCTGAGTTTGCGTGGTACTTTCTTCCTTATAATCGATATCGGCTATCATATAGGCTGCATTATCAAATTCACTGGAGTTGGATGTTCCCTCGGCTTCTGCTTTTAAGGTATAAGTAACCCCTTTATCCAACCAGACTGGGGGGAAGGAAAAGTTAACTTCTGGGGGGCTCATGGGATATGAATAGGTTTGGGGATCAATTCTGTGATCAATCATATAGCCTGAACTTCCGACTCTTTGCAGAGTAATTCGGGGATAGACACCTGAAGTACTGTTTCGGTCAGATGCTTCAATCGTTACGGTAGCATAACCGGAATAGTTGGGGGTAAAAACCTCAGTATCCTCTAGATATACACCATCCCCAATTACATTTTGTTGACCAACCGCAAAGACATTTTTATTCTTTGTAATCAACGCAGCTTCGGTGGTTTCATATTCATGTGGTTCGTAGTTGAATTCGGTATATCCGCCAGTGGGATATGTAATTTTGTTGAGTATCCCAGCCTTCATGAATGAAGCATCTGGATTCCTGTCTGCAGTTCCAATATTATTCCCAAAATATTGATTGGGTTGAAGGGGAACCAAGGTAAGATTGGTGTTTTGTCCATTATAATATCCCCAAAAATCTTTGCCATTAGTTTCAATTGGAGGTAGCATGGTATTGTCATATCCGAATATGTGTTTTTTTGGGTTGAGCCCATTTTTATCCAGTTCATGGAGTTCTGTCAACTTTAAACGATAACGTTTTGCAGCAATCGGATTGGCCGGATAGACGGTACTATGGCTTGAATAGAAATAGTTATGTAAAAAACTAAAGCTTTTAATTACATCATAAGCTTGACTGTTTTTTTGGTATATTTCTACTTCGATTAACCTATCCTGTGATTTATCCTGGCGATCTGCTAATCGATTGAATACGACTTTTCCACTTGGGAAAATGATTTCCTTTATTCTTTTTGGATTTTGAGTGGTCTGAACTTGAGAGGATACGGTTCCTTGTCCCGAATGAACATTGGAGGAAATTGAAGGTGGGCATGTACTTAAATTAACGTCGTTACCTGTGCTCTCACTATAGTTGTATTGGTTGTTTGCAAAAGGAGTTCCGGTTTCATAGGTGTACGAAATTGAATCGAGTTTATTCTTTGAGGTAACTTTTGAAAGATGCCAAGAAGAGATATAATCTTGTTCGGTTCCTGTTCCCAGTGGATTTCCAAGACTGTATGTTACGGATTGCGTTCTTTCAATATCATTGAATTCATATGTAGCGCCTTCTTTTGTAACAATGGTAAAGGTGCCAGACGAGTAAGTTATATCGATAGGTGCTTGATCTATTAAACGTACATTTTTGCTTCTGTCAAAAAAGAACTTTCCAGAATATCCTGCAAAGTTGTAGTGATAGATGTCTGACTCAGTATCCCGTTGTCCTGAGGCCGCATCTTCATAGAAATCAAAATCGTATACCAAAGCATTCAATTCTGGGAGTGTGGATATCAGGAAACCAAAGCCTTCATCATCGGGTATGCCACGTGGGATTTTTGAGATGGATCCACCTGTGCTCAAAGACCATCCCAATCCAGCCCAAGAGGCAATTTGGTCTACCTGAATACCAGATGCATGGTAGGACAACGAAATTGGAATTTGAACTTCCTTAGCTGTAATGGTATAAAGGGGTATTGAAATATTTGGAACCCCGGTGTACATCCCAACGGGATATTCCCCATATTTAATGAACTCTTGTGCCTCCGGTGAAGGCGGAAGGTAATCTTGCACTTTTGTAATATCCTGTGCCCATGCTGCAGTAGCAAAACACAGAAAAAGTAAAACGGTGTTTTTCATTTTAAAAAGGATAAATGTTTTTTGATTTTAGGATAGTGATACCTCAACCTTTTTGTCAAGGCTCAACAGATAATACCCGTTACGGATATAAGAATTTAATACCAGCCTAAGTTTAATATAGGCATGTGAAGGACCTGAAGCTCAACAACTGTCGTCGCAGACTTATAAATTCTATTAAGAAATACTTGCTTAAGAGTTTAGGATGAATTCAATATGGAATTCGCGGCATTAAGAGCTATCTATAACCAACAAAAATAGATTGAAACCAAGTTGGCAGAAACATACGGAAACAGAGGTTGAAAATGGCATAATGCTAGGATTATATATTGGTTGTTACTGCATATTTGTAGGATACGTTAGTAAAAATTTGGAGTAAGAAAATTACTAATAAATATCAAACAAAACTTCAATGTTCATAACTTTTTTCCTACAATTTTATATCTAATAGTTATATCTAAAATTCCCCCCATCACCCCATTGACTGGTGGCATTCTATTACTTGCCTCGATAATATGGCATTGGTTCTTGTCATTAATACAACATTAACATTTTAAACGAAACCTCCTCAAGTTGACTCCGTAGGTAAGGCAAATCATTAATAATTAAAAACAAAAACAGATGAAAAAAACAACTAAACTATTGATTGGTCTTGGAGTTTTGGCCTTTACGGGCTTACTACTTGTTTCCGCCGATCATATTGATGCCCCGTCTTCGATGGGCACTACTGCGGACATAGCTGATTTCTATGCTTTTGAACCTAGCACAGATTCGGACAATACCGTTTTTGTGGTTGATGTGCAGTCAAACGTTCTTCCTGAACTCGCCTATGGCACTTTTGACGAAGATGTCCTTATCGAAAGCAACATTGATCTTGATGACGATTTGGTAGAGAATAGGAAAGATATTCCAAAGCAAAAACCTGCTTAATAAAACAATGTTTAGTTCTAATTATTCAAATAGAAATAAAAAACCCTAACCGTGAATCAGTTAGGGAATTGTTGTAGCGAGAGGGAGACTTGAACTCCCGACCTCAGGGTTATGAATCCTGCGCTCTAACCACCTGAGCTACCTCGCCATGGGTGTTTTTGCGGGTGCAAATATAAAGTTTAATTTTTGCCGAATCAAAATTCGTATTAATTTATTATTTGATATTTATTTTTATATCTTCCCGATTATTAAAAATGTCGAAAGGAAAAACCGATCATAAGAATGAGTGATAAGATTAAATTTGAAATAGAGTTCGTTATTCAGGCTTCACCACAGTTGCTTTATCAATACATTTCCACACCTTCAGGCCTATCAGAATGGTACGCCGATAATGTCAATTCACGTAGTGAGACATTTATTTTTATTTGGGACGGAGCTGAGGAAAATGCTACAATGCTGAAAAAGAAGAGTGATGAATTCGTGAAATTTGCTTGGGAAGAAAATGATGATGACAGCTATTTCGAGATGCGCATAATTGTAGATGAAATTACTAAAGATGTATCCCTTTTTATCACAGATTTTGCTGATGAAGATGAGGTTGATGAGGCCAAAATGTTATGGGAAAACCAAGTTTCGGACCTAAAACAAGTTCTAGGTTCAAAATAGTGGCATTCTCAACTAAAACGTATATTTGATCCCGATAAAAATCGGGATTTTTTTATGGTCAATTTCAACGGAGACATATCTTCTAACGATAAAGCATTCCTATCTTATGATAACAGAGGATTAAAATATGGAGATGCCCTTTTTGAAACGTTACGTTGTGTGAATGGCACCTTGTTTTTTTGGGAAGACCATTACTTTAGGTTAATGGCGTCCATGCGTATTTTGCGTATGGAGATTCCGATGAATTTCACCTTGGAATTTTTGGAAGAGGAGATTATTAAAACGGTCAGCGAAAACAACCTAATCAATAGTCCAGCAAGAGTTCGCATAACAGTTTTTCGAGATAGTGGAGGTCTATATAGCCCTACAACGAATGAAATATCTTATTTGATTGAAGTTGATGCAATGCATTCGCCTTTCTATCTAGCTCAAGATGAGGCTTATGAAGTAGAATTATTCAAGGATTACTATGTAAACAAGGATATGTTGTCCAATCTAAAGACTACCGATAAGATTCTGAATGTGGTAGCAAGTGTTTATGCCAAAGAAAATGGTTATCACAATTGCTTGTTGATCAACACCGACAAAAATGTTGTGGAAGCCATCAACGGAAATTTGTTTCTAGTAAAAGATGGAAAGGTTAAGACACCACCTTTGAGTGATGGTAGTTTGGATGGCATTGTAAGAAAAAAACTTTTGGAAATCCTGACATCTCTTGAGGAAACAGATGTAATCGAAGAATCTATTTCACCATTCGAGCTTCAAAAGGCGGACGAACTTTTTATCACCAATAGTATCCTAGGAATCGTTCCAATAACAAAATATCGTAAAAAAGAATTCCAAACAGATTTCAGCAAAAGTCTTGTTGGAAAGTTGAATGCAAGAGCCAGAGTAGGCTAGGTGCTAATTGAGCGAAGGGTTTTCTGGAGCGTTTGACCATAATAGATAATCCCCGCCCAATTCCAACATCTTTTCTTTCCAAAAGGCATTGGAAGATTTTTCCAAAATACTGCTCTCGTACTCGTTTTGGACCACAATCCATGACTTTGAGGAAAGCTCCTGATCTAATTGGCTGGAATCCCATCCAGAATAACCCAAGAAAAAGCGGATATCCTGTTCACTGATGGTTTTATTATTGATCAGCTCAATGGTTTTTTCAAAATTACCTCCCCAAAAAATACCATCCGAAATTTCAATGCTGTCATGAATCAAATGTGGCACTTTGTGTATAAAGTATAGATTGTCCTGCTCAACAGGCCCTCCATTAAACACCTTGAAAGGAACAGTGATTTCTGAGATAAGATCATCAATGGTATATTCCAAAGGCTTGTTTAATATAAAGCCAACGGAACCTTCATGATTGTGTTCAGCAATTAAAACAACAGACCGGCTAAAAGAAACGTCGCCAGAGAGCGTCGGCTCTGCAACCAGTAATTTTCCTTTTGTCGGCTTGTCACTTACCATATCCATGATTCTTATTACTAAATGTAATATATTATATGTTATTTACAAAACCTTGGATTGGTGCCAAATAAAAAAGCACTTCCGTTAGGAAGTGCTTCTATATATCAAAAAAACTATTGATTAGTTTACTGAACCACTCAATTCAGCACCTGCTTTGAACTTTACTACGTTCTTAGCTGCTATCTTGATGGTTTGCCCGGTCTGAGGATTTCTACCTTCTCTTGCATTTCTTCTAGATACTGACCAAGAACCAAAACCTACTAAAGAAACTCTGTTTCCTTTTTTAAGAGATCCTTCTACATTTCCCAAGAAAGATTCCAATGCTTTTTTTGCCGCTGCTTTTGTGATGCCTGCATCAGCTGCCATAGCATCGATTAATTCTGTTTTGTTCATAATGGAATTAAATTAATTGTTGTTAAAATAATTTTAATGCTCAACAAATTTATACGGATTTGCGTGCAACGCAAGTAAAACCAAGGGAAATCCAGCTTTTTGTTGATAACTTGAAAAGTTTGTTGATAAAGTCGAAAAAAAATAGGGGCATTTGTTAGCCTAGTGTTAGCAAGGGTTTAGCGAAGATGAGCGGATTTTTCAAGATTTAACCCATTCAAAACCTGTTTGATATCCATTTTTCTCTTACCTGGAAATTGCACTTCCAAAAGATATAGATAACCACCCTTAACGGCAACTTTCATTTCTTTTTTATCCCAAAACAACTTACCGATTGAATGGTCGTGTTCGACACTTTCTTTTTTGGTATGGTATATTTTGATGGTTTCTTCCTTTCCATCATTTATTAAAAAAGACCACGCAGCAGGATAGGGACTTAGTCCTCTTATATGATTATGGATTTGCTCCATAGAAGCATTCCAATCTATTTTACATGTTGTTTTATAGATTTTATGCGCAGGTTTCAGGTCTTCGGATTCTGCTTGTATTTCTGTGGGAACCGTACCCGCTTCAATTTGCTGGCAAGTTTCAACCACTAACAGAGCTCCAACTTCCTTCAATCTATTATGCAACGCTTCTGCGTTGTCCTCGGGCAGAATCTTTACTCTTTTTTGCTGTATAATTTTCCCAGTATCAATTTTATCATCAATAAAGAATGTGGTGACACCTGTTTCCGTTTCTCCATTTATAATGGCCCAATTTATGGGAGCCGCACCTCTATATTGTGGAAGCAATGAAGCATGAAGATTAAATGTGCCATATTCTGGCATTTGCCAAACAGCTTTAGGTAGCATCCGAAAGGCCACAACCACCTGCAAGTTGGCCTCGAGACTTTTAAGTTCCTTTAAAAAGTCTACATCTTTTAAATTGGTTGGCTGTAATACCTTTAATTTGTGTTTCTCCGCATACTGCTTTACAGCTGATGCCTGCATTTTTCTTCCACGTCCGGCAGGCCTATCTGGAGCTGTAATTACTCCAACTACATTGAAACCTGCTTCCAAAATACTGTGAAGGCTTCCCACCGCAAACTCTGGTGTACCCATAAAAACAATGCGTAAGGTATTTTTAGACGGCGGTGTATTCATTTCTATAATTAATTTGTATCAATTCCTCCTCCATTAATTCCTGTAGAGACTCCAAAACCACTGTTTCTTCCAACTTGGTCACTTCTACAAGTTGTCGTGATGTACGGGGCTTGTCCTTTATAAATCCTAGGAGGATGTCTCTAGAAGAATCCGTTGCATGTGTTATTCCTGTACAAATATCGCATACTCCGCATTTATTATTGATATGCTCACCGAAGTAATTTAGAACATATGCGCTTCGACAGGTTACAGTATTTTCAACATACCCCAACATTGCGGCTAAACTATGCTCTTTAACTTTGTTTAAATCTTGAATACGCCTTCCGAAAGGGTTTATAGTCCGGTCATCTTCCCTTGGCACCAGGAACGTTACTTCAATATCACTCGATACGCACTTGTAATCAACAATACTGTCAGCGTGTAGTTGTTGCAGGACTGTTTTGATCTGTTTTTCGGATGCGCCAGCTTTCTTTGAAATCAAATTTAGATTGATTTTGGTATCATATTCGGTAATTCCACCATAAGTGCGCAATATGGTTTGAATTATACGAGCCGAGTTTCGATGCTTTTCCAAGTAATTGAAAATCCCTTCTTTATTCGATATGAATCGTAAAGTGGTACGTTCATTGTAATTTTCGGAAAGGGCCAATACAGAATTCTGATCCAAAATTCGCAACCCATGATATGTCATATTTGGATTAAGCTCGTAGCGTTCGCAAAATGTATTGAACTCGAATTCCAAGACTTCCTGCACCCATTCACCATATGGAATTTGAAAGTAATTGTTTAGTTGACGATATAATTTTTTTACAAATGGGACATCTGGTAAATGAGCTAAAAATTGTTGTTTTGCTCTTTCCTTGTCCTCTTCAGATGTAAGTAAGATAGCCAAGGACGGCTTTCCATCTCTTCCTGCTCTTCCTGCTTCTTGATAGTAACTTTCCAAACTATCAGGAATTTGATAATGAACTACCAATCTTACATTGGGTTTATCCACTCCCATACCAAAGGCATTGGTAGCCACCATGATATGGACATCCTCTTTCAACCAAGCACTTAATCGGTTCTCTTTATCAGCTTTTGAAATTCCCCCATGAAAAAAAGTTGCCTTAAATCCGTTCTTATTTAAATAATCAGAAAGAAAAATGGTCATTCTGCGTGACCTCACATATATAATAGTACTTCCCGAAGCGGCACTAACAATACTCTTTAAATGGTACAGTTTATCCTCCGAAGATTTTACTTTGAATGTAATGTTAGAGCGGGAAAAGGAATCTTTGAAGACCTTAGGTTCGTTAAGTTGAAGGTTTTCCATAATATCTTTTACTACCTTTTCGGTGGCGGTGGCTGTAAGTGCTATCATCGGAGCATTGGGAGCCAATTCTTTTAATATTGAACAATCCAAATAAGCAGGTCTAAAATCATTACCCCATTGCGAAATACAATGCGCTTCATCAATAGCAACAAGATTTACGTTCATCTCACGTATCCTTTCTTGAATCATTGTTTGTTGCAATCGTTCTGGAGATAGGTATAAGAACTTGTAATTGCCATAGACACAATTATCAAGAAGGTTGCTGAGTTCTTCAAAGGAAATACCTCCCGTTAAAGCAACAGCTTTGATTCCTCGAGATTTTAATTGATGCACTTGATCCTGAATCAAGGCAACCAGTGGTGAAACTACAATGCACAGTCCTTCATTGGCCAATGCGGGCACCTGATAGCATAAGGATTTGCCGCCACCAGTAGGCATTAACGCCAAAACATCCTCCCCTTGGATAATGTTGTCTATGACTTTTTGTTGAGAACCTCTGAACTCGGGATATCCCCAATATTCTTTTAGAATGTTTTTGGTTGTTTGTTGCACTACATCTTATTAAGTGTTTCCAATACAAAAGACACTCTTTCAACCACAGGTTTTTTAGGAATAAGAATGGGATGATATCCGAATTGGATATAGGTATGCATCAAGGCATCATGAATTTTTTGTGCCTCGTCAAAAGTTTCTAATCGCTCATTATCGGAAACGTAGATTTCCTTCCATGGAGGTGCAATAAAAATAGCATCGTATTTATGTGCTTCACAGGCTGAGGTAAATTCATGATCATATTCTTGATTAAAAAAATCCATATAGGCCAGTACATCCGGGATTCCACGATCAAATACGTTTATGGAAGCTTCGGACGAAAGTGAATCTTTAAAATGATTGGCCCTACCGTACAATAGATCCTTATTAAATTGAAGCGCATCGTCCACAAAGACCAAAGGGTTTGAAACCATTTTTTCAGGGTCACCATCCATTTTTGCTTTGGAGGTCATGTCTCGAATGATTTCATGGAAACAATGGTGTCCTTTTTGTTCCAGGCCATTTACAATGGAAGTTTTTCCTGTTCCTGGGGCTCCGGTAATAACAACTTTGGTATTGCTCAAATAAAAATGTTTTGCACTACAAAGTAATGAAATAGGAGGAAGGAAAAAAAATTGTGCACTATCCCATATATTTGTATAAAATAGTAGCATGGAGAAGGAGAATCCGGAAGAATTTTATGCAAGACTCAAGGAACAGTTGTTGGAGAACACCAAATGGCCATCGAACTACTTATACAAGTTTATTGTTCCTACGGATAACGAGCGTATTAGTCAAATCAACAATATTTTTAACAATACTGGAGCTGTTATCGAATCGAAGAAGTCCAAAAAAGGGACATATACCAGTATTTCCATCACGGTTCACTTACAAAACCCTGATGAAGTAATTGCGAAGTATAAGGAAGTATCTAAGGTTGAAGGAGTAATTTCCCTTTAGAAGGGCTGATTGACATAATTTTCTTAATTTGCATGCGTTATCGGATAGACTTCCCGATAATTTAATTTCATAAACACTTTAGTTTGAATTTAGTAGAAAACTTAGAATATAATACGGAGCGTCCTAAACTCCACATTCCCGAATATGGAAGGCATTTCCAAAAAATGGTGGATCATGCTGTTTCTATTGCTGATCGCGAAGAACGGAACAAGGTAGCCAAATCCATTATTAGTGTCATGGGAAATCTGCAACCACATTTGCGTGATGTACCGGATTTTCAACATAAATTATGGGATCAATTGTTTATCATGTCCGACTTTAAGTTGGATGTGGATTCACCATTCCCCATTACCTCCAAAGAGGTATTGCAACAGCGTCCCGAACCACTTGAATATCCACAGAACCATCCTAAGTATAGATTCTATGGAAATAACATTAAAAGGATGATTGATGTTGCCATAAAATGGGAAAAGGGTGATATGCGATCTGGTTTGGAGTATGCCATTGCTAACCACATGAAAAAATGCTACTTAAATTGGAACAAGGATACTGTTGAAGATTCAGCAATTTTTGCCCATTTGAAAGAGTTGAGTGATGGAGAGATAGATTTGGCCCCACATGGTGAAAACCTTACTGATAGCGGACAGTTTCTTAAAAACCGTTTAGCCAAATCCAATAGAAATGGCAGTAATAATAAGAAAGGACAACGAAACTACAAGGGTAAAAAAAGATACTAAATTCCGAAGGAATTCATGGGAACATTTCGAATAGAGGGTGGTCGCCAATTACATGGTGAAATTACTCCCCAAGGAGCAAAGAACGAAGCACTTCAAATTCTTTGTGCCGTATTGCTTTCATCAGATAAAATAACAATAAATAACATACCTGACATCATCGATGTCAACAAGCTAATTGCTTTACTCGAAGATTTAGGGGTTAAAATCCAGAAAAAAGGGAAAGGCTCCTACACCTTTAAAGCTGATGACGTTAACTTGGATTACCTGCAATCAGACCAGTTCAAGCAAGATGGACGAGGTCTTAGGGGGTCCATTATGTTAGTGGGACCGCTGCTGGCACGATTTGGAAAAGGGTACATTCCCAAGCCAGGAGGAGACAAGATTGGAAGAAGAAGATTGGATACCCACTTTGAGGGCTTTATTAAATTGGGCGCTAAGTTCAGATACAATAAGGAAGAGTATTTCTATGGGGTAGAGGCCAAAAAGCTTAAGGGTACCTACATGCTATTGGATGAAGCTTCTGTGACCGGAACCGCAAACATTGTTATGGCTGCCGTACTTGCTGAGGGTACCACAACGATTTACAATGCTGCTTGCGAACCCTATCTACAGCAATTATGCAAGATGCTGAACAGAATGGGCGCAAAGATTTCCGGAATTGGTTCTAATCTCCTTACCATTGAAGGAGTAGAATCTTTAGGTGGCACGGAGCATACCATGTTACCAGATATGATTGAAATTGGCAGCTGGATAGGTTTGGCTGCAATGACAAAAAGTGAACTTACCATTAAAAATGTCAGTTGGGATGATTTAGGTCAGATTCCAAACGCATTTCAAAAATTGGGAATCAAACTTGAACGAAAAGGTGACGATATCTATATTCCTAAGCATGAAAATGGCTACGAGGTACAAAACTACATCGACGGTTCCATATTGACCATAGCCGATGCACCTTGGCCGGGATTGACCCCAGACTTATTGAGTATTTTATTGGTAGTGTCCATTCAGGCAAAAGGAGAGGTAGTTATTCATCAGAAAATGTTTGAAAGTAGGCTCTTCTTTGTCGATAAATTAATTGATATGGGTGCCAAGATTATTCTATGCGACCCACACCGCGCCACGGTCATAGGTCATAATTTTAAATCGACCCTCAAAGCCACAACCATGGTTTCACCTGATATTCGAGCTGGAGTGTCATTACTTATCGCAGCCTTATCGGCCAAAGGAACTTCCACTATCAATAATATTGAACAAATAGACAGGGGTTACGAGAATATTGATGAGCGATTACGAGCTATAGGTGCCAGTATTGTGCGTGTCTAATAGTGCTGTACGTTATTGAAAATATCTTATTAAGAATGGGGGGATGGGACAGCAACAAATCCTTGATTTTCACTGATTCATGACGCTACCGACATCTTTCCAGGTTACCAACTGCGCACCACTTTTTTCTAGTTGAGATCTAAGCCTCTCGCTTGTAAAAGCATCAAAATCAATTTGTCGCCATTCGGACCCAAAGTTGGGGTGATTTATTGTAACTCCTTGCATTTCAGCATCATCAAATGCCGGATGGATTAGAATGATGTTCAATCCCGACACCAGTTCATCAAAAACGTTGTGATAATACTCTAGAAGCTTGCCTTTTTCAAAGTATTCAAAGTTGCCAAAATGCACTTTATCAACTAGTAAATCATTTCGGGCAATATTTTCATCGGCTTCCAAACCTGCCATTTCCATTAGCTCATCGTTTAGCAGAACTGGCAAGTTGTATTTTTCTCCCAACTCCTTATAAATTTGCAAAAATTCAGGTTTTGCACCAATACTGTACATGTGGGAATCTAGGTGGGTAGGTTTCAATCCATAGTTCAGGGCTTTCTCTATTTGAGCGGTAAGTTCCTTTCTGACTTCTTCAGCTATGGCATTATTTCTAACCCCATCCCTGTTTTTAAAAAAATGTCCGTTTTCATCTACTAAACTGGAAACTTCAGAAATGGGCAAAACTGGACCGAATTTGTAATTCTCCCATTCACATGTTAAGGTCAAATGAACGCCGTTGTCTAAATCAGGATTATTTTTTGCAAAAACGGAAGCCTCATAAAACCAAGGGCAGGGAACCATAATGCTATACGAATTCACTATACCTTTTTGGAGGGCCTCAAACGTCGCTCTATTCTCTGAATGACATAGGCCAGCATCATCAGCATGTATGATAAGCAATTTTTCATCTTCTTGAAAACCCAATCTTCTGGATAAATTCATTCTGTAATTCTAATTTTTAGGTATCAAAATGGTGACTCTTGTACCTGTAACGGTTCCGTCATTTAAGCTCTTAATATTTATCAATTCTTCGGCAGATAGCCTTTTTAATTTTTCGATTCTTTCTGCTGTGATTGACATTCCCCTAGAGGGCATATTTGGTCTTTTGTTTGTGGTCTTTGCATTTATTCCGACACCATTGTCTTCAATTATACATTCCACATATTTCATTTTGTCATTAAAGGTTATTGAAAGCTCTTTCTTTCCTTCTTTGGGCATGAGCCCATGTAGTATGGCATTTTCCGCATAGGGTTGCACTAGGAGCATGGGCATCTCATGCTCATTAATATCCAGATTTTCATCAATCGTAATATTATAACTGAATGCATTGTCAAAACGTAATGACTCCAATTCCAAATATATTTTAAGAAGTTCAATTTCCTCTTTGAGCACCAAATTGATGTTGACCGAACTCTCAAGTACCTGCCGAAGTAGTTTCGAGAATTTGGAAAGGTATTTTAGGGCATTAATCCTATCATCAGAATTGATAAGATGTTGAATTGAATTTAAAGAGTTGAAGATGAAATGTGGATTCATTTGGGCACGTAGCATCTGCTTCTCCAATTTAAGGTTCATTTCCTGAATGACTTCCTTTTGCTCGGAAATCAATTGGTTTTTATCCTGCAACAGGATATTGGCCCTTTTTTTGGTCCTAAACCTAAAGTAGAGCAGTCCGGCAGATAACAACAACAAGAATGCAATAATGGAAAGGTAGAGCATTCTTTTATTGTTGAGTGCTACCCTTGTGTTCAGCAGTGCTAGTTCTAGCTCATTTTCCTTTATTTCCTTATCCTTAAGATATACCTCATGTTGTATCTGCAGGTTTTGTATTTCCCTGACCTTTGTCTCATTAAGCAGACTGTCCTTATACACCATGGTCTGGTTCAGATGATAAATGGCCCTGGGCAGTTGACCCGACTCTTGAAATATGGTATAGGCCAGTTCATGGGCATCGCTTTTTTGTTTATAGGGTCCTGCCATGTTTGTGAGCGATTCCAAGTTCTGGTTGGAATAATTAATGGCATCATCATATCTTTTTTGATGTAGCCTAAGTTCAGCAAGGCGATAATAAGCCTCAGCAATCTCCTGTTGTAAGGAAAGCTCTTTTGCAAGTTGAAGGGATTTCAAGAAATAGTCCTCGGCCAATTGCCATTTCTTGAGATTTAAATAGCAAGCACCAGCATTGGCGTATTGTAACGCCAGACGTGTCTTTTCTCCCTGTTCTTCATAGTAGGCAATAGCCGCCAAAAATTTATCCAATGCAGTTTTATAGTCTTTATTATCAAAATCTATAACTGCTAGATTAGACAAAACAGAATTTTCATAATGTGCCCGTTCAGCTTCAGGTGCTACTTCAAGTGCTTTATGATAACTTTCTATGGCTTTATCCTGTTGATCCATTAAATCATATAAAATCCCCAAATTTATATATGTGTCTGATTTATCAGTATCCAGTTGAAGTGAATCTGCAAGTTTTAAATCCTTTAGGTAGTATTCTTGGCTTGTTGAATAATCTCCAATACGTTTGTAAACAATGCCCAATGAACCATAATTCATACTTATATCCTCAAATTCGTTGTGTTCCTCAGCTAAAGAAAGAGATTGTTTAAAATAACTTAGGGATTCAGCATAATTACCGGCCATGCCATTGCTTACGCCAATAGCATACATACCCTTGATTTCTCCACGCTTGTAGTCAATCTCTTTTGATTTTTCGATACTCTGTTTATAGAGTTGAATAGCCTTTTGCGGATTAGTTTGTCTTGTATAGTTACCCTGCCAACGTATCAAATTGACCATGGTGGTATCATCGGCAGTCTTCATGAGGTTCTTAAGACTGTCGATTTTTTGTGTTTGGGCAGAACAAATACTTGAAACCAGCAATATGGTTGTTAAGACTTTGAATAGGAGTGAAAACGACCTCATAAAAAGTAGTATTTCAAATAGGTACTATTAAACTTAAACATTATCCCTATTAAAATGAGGTTTCTGGGAAAAGATGTATAAAACTAATTATTAACTATGCAGGCAAACAATTTAATTTCTACCCTGATAGAATTCCGCAAAAATTCGAATTAGAAATTCATGTCTAACCCTTTTGTTCCAATGTGCCATCCGGATACAATGCAAAACGCCCTTTTGCCTTGTCATGTACATTATCGGGGTAGGGCCAAGGCCAACCGCCAAATTGTGTCAATCGGTATTCCTCCATGGCTTGCTGTATTTCTTCTTCCGAATTCATTACAAAAGGACCATATTTGGCAACAGGTTCGTCAATGGGCTTCCCTTGTAACAATAAAAAGTGAGCTTTCTTAGCTCCAATTTTGATAGAAGTATCCTGTGACGGATCCAACGCTATACCATAATTTGGGTTTACTTTTTGATTACCAATCTGTATTTCTTCACCTTCATAGAAATAAAGTGTCCGAGTCACCAAAGTATTAGAGCTTGGCAATGTATATTCGGAATTCGCTTCTATATGGATGTTCCAAATGGCCACTTCATTTTCAGCTTTGGCGGCCCAAGAGTTTGGCGCTGGATCATTGGCTTGACGACCTTTATAATTTCCAGCAATTACTTTAATCTGGGCATTATCTTCATTGATCACGGGGATATCTTCATGCCACAACATTTTAAAATGGGGTTCAACAAACTTATCCACTTTGGGCAAGTTCAACCAAATTTGAAACAATTCTAAAGGATTGTCATTTTCGGTGTTGAGCAATGGGAACATCTCAGAATGTTGTACCCCACGCCCTGCAGTCATCCATTGTACATCTCCCTCGCCAAAACGTCCAGCCGCTCCCAGAGAATCGGAATGGTCACAGTAACCTTTGTTTACAATAGTAATGGTTTCAAACCCTCTGTGGGGATGGTATGGAAAACCTGGAATGGTTTGTCCGTGGTACATGCGCCATCCATCTTTTATAGTAAAATCGTTACCCATATTTCTCCCTTTGAGTAATTCAGGATTCGGTCCCATTTGTTCATTGCCCTCAGGATAGTGGTCTAAATGATAAACACAGAATAAAAAGGGGTCTTGGGTCTGCCATGGAAAACCTAATGGGAATGTTTGAAGAACAGGGTCGAGCATATTTAATGTTTTGCCGTATTAATTTCAATCCAGTAACCTTCGGGATCCTGAATGTAAATTTGTTTTACACCATCAGCTCTATCGGTTACGGAACCTTTATTGCCTGGCCAATCGTAAAAATCAATGTTTTTGGACACCAATCGCTCTATTAAACTTTCCAAATCACTCACTGCCAAACACAGATGCATACTTTTGTTTTTCTCGAATTCCGCGAAATCCTTTTTAATCAAATGCAGTTGTGAGTTGCCGTACATATTGAACCACCTAAAACCAGGTTTGTTCTCGGGGTGCGGAATTTCTTCAAATCCAAAAACTTCCCTGTAGAAGTCACCTGTTTTCATCAAATTGGTCACCACTAATGATTGATGATCGAAGGTAAAGTTGAATTGTGATTGTTTCTTTGAAACGAATTGAGTTTTTAGGTAAACTTGTTTCCATTCCCCATTTTCAAAATTACCTACCGTAAAATTATAGCTGTTTTCGTCAACAAATTCCCAATAATCAGTGACTACAGATTCTCCGTAGGAATACGTATAAATGATATCTTTCCCCTTTGTCTTGACTGTGCCCTCGGTGGTTCCTCCAAAAATATCGAACTCCCAAAACCTTATGGTATTACTTTCCTTATCAAATTTCCGGATTCCATGGTTCCTATCACCATAAGTAGTTTGCTTTTGATTGGTAAAACCTTTTGATTTGGAAATAATCAGAGCACCTTCCAAGTCATATTGAAAGGTTATTTCTTGTTTGAATTTAGTGCCATTTCCCCAATCTCCTTCTGCAAACCAGGTTTTCCCGATTAGATTTTCAAATACTGAAAGCGGTTCTTGTCCTTGGCCTTGGAGAAAAACACCCAAGGCCAAAAACAATACTATTTTTTTTATCATTTTCTAATTATTATGCACAGATTTGGTTTTGCTCTTTTTTATTAAAATGAAATAGCTATTTTTTTTAGTTGCTCCCTATTGGCGGAGGGCCGTCAATCATTGCTTCGTATTTCTCATCTCCTTTTCGGGTCTTAAATTCTTCTTTGACCTTATCGATAAGTTTTGGGTTTTCAAAAAGGTCCGCCATGGTCATGGCCATAGCTTTTGAGGCATACACCATGCCCTTATGCCCAATGCTCATTCCTCCACAAGCTACCACGGCCCAAGAATGCCATGGAGTGTCTTTTGGAGCAACGGTAACACTTAAATTGATATTTGGTACGTTCCAGCTAACGTCCCCTACATCCGTTGAACCGCCCCCAGGATTCTTTTCTGTCTCTCTTAAGGCTTCGATTTGGCTATCCATTCCCACCTCAGGTTTTCCTGTTGCTTTTTGAATTGCTTTTCCGAAAGCTATTTCTTGGTCGGTATAGGTGATTGGTCCTAAAAGCTCTAAATTTTTCTGCATGATATCACCTCCGGCGCGGTTTACCAATACCTCATAAATACCAGACACCAATGTAATTTTATAATCGACATCGGCCATAATAGCTGCGCCTTCTGCCATTTTTTTGACACGTTCATAGGTCGGCAGCATTATTTTTCGTTTGGGGTCGCGTACACGTACCCATATTTTTGAGTAGTCAGGTACAACATTGACCACTTGTCCACCATCTTGAATATGATAATGAATACGAGATGTTGGTCTAATATGTTCCCTGTAGTAGTTCATACCAGTGGTGTAGATTTCCAATGCATCGGATGCACTTCGACCGTTCCAAGGATCTGCCGAAGCATGTGCTGCTTGTCCGTAAAATTCAACAATGAAATCAATCAAAGAAAGCCCACTTTGCACATCAGCCTCAATATTTGCGCCTGGGTGCCAGCTGACGTTTACATCAACATCATCCCATAGACCAGCTTCTACCATCCATACTTTGGCAAAATATTTTTCTTCCGCAGGAGTCCCCAGGAACTTCACTGTTCCTTTCAGCTTTCCAGCTTCAATTTGTTCTTTGATGGCAATGGCAGCCCCTAAACTAGCCGCACCGAACATATTATGTCCACAGCCATGACCTGGAGCTCCATCTATCCTTGGGTTCTTGGCGGGTTCTGTTTTCTGGGAAAGTCCTGGCAAGGCGTCAAATTCTCCCAAAACACTTATGACCGGTTTTCCTGAGCCATAGGTAGCTGTAAATGCGGTTGGGATATCCGCTACTCCGCGGGTTACTTTTAATCCATTCTTTTCGGCATAATCTGCCAGCACTTCTGCAGATTTGGATTCGTTGAAAGCTGTCTCGGCCAATGCCCAAATAGAATCACTAATTTGGATTAGGTTTTCTTTGTGGGACTCAACAGAAGCAATAATTGCTTTTTTGTTTGAACTTAGTTTTTGCGCAGTAAGGTTGAGCGAAACCAGACATAGCAGTACTAGGGTGGTGAATCGTTTCATGTTATATAATTTGAATTAGTCCGAATTGTGGAGGTAAGTATTTCTTGGGCTCCATCTACATCTTTTCAGCTATCTACCCTCAAAATAAAACCGGGTACTAAAAATACTGAAAAAGCATCAACCTACGGCTTCTTTGTAAACTTTTAAGCAGCGTTCACGAGCCATTTTATGATCAACGATGGGAAGGGGATAGGTAAGCTCTTGAAGGTCAGGCACCCACTTTTGAATGTAAGTCTTTTGGGAATCAAATTTATCGATTTGGGTAGTGGGGTTGAAAATTCTGAAATATGGAGCAGCATCCACACCACTTCCGGCGGCCCATTGCCAGTTACCAACATTACTTGCCAAATCAAAATCCAATAATTTTTCAGCAAAATAGGCCTCTCCCCAGCGCCAATCGATTAGGAGGTGCTTGCAAAGGAAGCTTGCAACAATCATGCGAACACGATTGTGCATGTATCCCGTGGTATTCAGCTCTCGCATACCAGCATCAACAAAAGGATATCCGGTTTTCCCCAACTTCCAAAGTTCAAATTCTTGCTCATTGTTTCGCCACACAATCCTATCATACTTGGGTTTAAATGACTTGCTAATGGTGTGGGGAAAATGCCAAAGGATTTGCATAAAAAACTCCCTCCAGATTAGCTCGTTCCAGAAAACCTCATTTTCCTCGGATATAGCTTTCTTCATTATTTTTCGAATAGAAACTGTGCCAAAACGAAGGTGTGGCCCTAACATGGACGTTCCTGATTCTTTAGCAGGGAAGTTTCGTGTGCCTTCATAATTTTGAATTAATCCAGAAGTAGTATTATAATCGGCAACAAGGATCTGGGATAATTCAAAACCGATATCCCTTAAGCTAAGGTTTGGTAAATCGTTGGATTTATGAAGTTTTTGAAAATGGGCTAAGGTATCGAAGTTAGAAAGGTGTAAATTAGGATTAAACTTCTCCTTCCATCTATTTTTATAGGGAGTGTATACGACATACGGATTACCATCATCCTTGACCACTTCGTTTTCTTCAAAAACTACTTGATCCTTAAAGGAATGAAAAGGGATGTTGTCCTTCGTCAATAATTTTTTGATTTCAGCATCTCTCTTAATGGCATATGGTTCGTAATCATGATTCGTAAAAACGCCCTTGATATCATATTTATGCTGTAATTGAATCAATACAGAAATGGGATTGCCATGGTACATTGCTACCCCACTCTTAAATTTGGATTGGAGCTCGTTGTGCATTTTTTGGAGCTGCTTGTGTATAAACGACACCCTAGGATCATTTTTGGGTAACTTCTCCAGAATTTCAGTATCAAAAATAAATATGGGGAGTACCGGATAATCACCTTGCAGTGCATTATAGAAACCGGTATTGTCATCCAATCGTAAATCACGTCGAAACCAAAAAAGACAAACTTTAGGCTTCATTAGTTGATGTTTAAGGTTGATATACCTCCATCAACAGCCAGCACTTGACCAGTCATCCAGGTACTTTTATCACTCAGTAAGAAAGCGGCCAAATTAGCAATATCAGAAGCATCTCCATACCGTTTTAAGGGATGTCTAGCTGACATCAATTCCTTTTTTCGATCGTTGCTTAACAAGCGTTTTGCCAAAGGTGTATCTACTAATGAAGGAGCAATGGTGTTCATTCGTATATTGGGAGCATATTCTGCAGCCATTGCTTTGGCGAACCCTTCGATAGCTCCCTTGCATGCAGCAACACTTGAATGAAAGGGCATCCCTGTTCCTACTGCAACGGTACTGAAAAATACCATGCTAGACCCTTCTGCCATTTGAGGAAGTATTTTTTTGACCACTTTGACCATGGCAGTAAAATTTAAATGCATATCCGCTTCAAAAGTGTCTATGGAAAGCATTTTAAACGGTTTTAAATTGATGCTTCCGGGAAAATAGGCAAATCCGTGGATGCTGACAGGAAGTAAGGATACGTCCAAATCATCTTGAGAAACATCAAATGGTATGTGGGTAACATCCAATCCTTGTAATTCGCCAATAGTTCGTGAGGCAACGTAAACGGTATACTCCTCTATTAGAATTTTCACTAGTTCCAATCCAATTCCGTAGGAACCGCCAATAAGTAACATATTTTTTTTCATACCTCTAAATGGCTTTGATTTCAAGTGTACTCGTCTCACCATCAATTTTTCCGAAAAGCTCAATCAACTTTTGCTCCCGATACTGAAATATACTTCTCAATTGTTTTTCTACCAATATGGGATGCGTGAGTTGGCCAAGCAATCCAAACGGTAACTTATAATCGATGATATCCTCCATCCGTACACCATCTTCAATTTCTTCAATAAAATGTTTATGATGCCACAGGGCGTAAGGACCGAAACGCTGTTCATCAACAAAATATCGTCCTTCCACCATATGGGTAATTTCAGTAACCCACTTTGTACTAATACCGGGGAAGGGATTCACCTTATATTGGATAATTTGCCCAGGAAACATGGGCTTATCAACCTCAGATAGAATATGAAAACCCATATGATCCGGAGTTATCTCCTTTAAGTTTTTTGGGTTTTTCAGAAAATCCCAAGCCTCTTGTTTTGAGATGGGCAGGGTTTGCACTGCAGAAAGTTGATATAAACGCATAACCAGTTTTTTCAAAAATAACCTAAATTGTTTAATTTTTAATTAAAATAGTTAAACAAAATAAAGTTTATCTTCTCATGCAAATCGGAAAATTGTTATTACTACCATATCTATTGATATCCCATTTTCTTTTAAGGGTTTATTAACAAGTCAGCCGTGCCTTTATTTTTAGCTTTGTTTCACTAACAAATCTAAAATTCTTACAAATGAAAAAACTAGCATTATTTGCGTTTGCTGCTATGCTCGCTGTTTCCGTTGAGGCACAGTTGCAAACTCCTCAACCCAGTCCTTCCTCTTCGATGAAACAGACTGTTGGACTAACCGAGGTTGAAGTAGAATACTCCCGACCATCTATGAGAGGCCGAAAAATCTTTGGCGGACTTGAAGCATATGGTGAGCTATGGAGAACAGGTGCAAACAAGAACACAACTATCTCTTTTAGTGATGACGTTACTATTGATGGTCAAGAAGTAAAAGCCGGTACTTATGCAATTTTCACAAAGCCAGGTCAAACCTCTTGGGAAGTCTTTTTCTATTCGGACGCTAATAATTGGGGCACGCCTAGAGAATGGGACGACAGTAAAGTAGCTGCTAAGACTACAGTTGAGGTATATCCGTTGCCTGTGGATATTGAAACCTTTACTATAACCATTGACGATGTTCACAACAATGGAGCGGCTCTAGGCATAATGTGGGAAAAGGCCTATGTAGGCGTAAAGTTTGAAGTACCTACTTTGACAAAGGCACAAAAGAGTATTGAAACCGTAATGGCTGGACCAAGTGCCAATGACTATTATTCTTCTGCTTCTTATTATTTTGAAGAAGGCAAAGATTTAAACAAAGCCAAGGAGTGGATTGCCAAAGCCGTTGAGTTGAGACCAGATGCTTTTTGGGTGATGCGCAGACAATCCTTGATTTTGGCGAAAATGGGAGATAAGAAAGGTGCTATCGCAGCAGCTAAGCAATCTCTTAAGGTTGCTGAAGAAGCTGGAAATGCGGATTATGTGAAACTAAACAAGGATTCCTTGAAAGAATGGGGAGCACTATAAACGTATTCCTATAAATTATTGAAACCCGCGTTTATCGCGGGTTTTTTTTATGTCTTTAATGGAGGCTTTCTAAGGAAACTATCGAAGCTTTCAATCAACATGGAAAGGAAAATAACCAGCAGGCATCCAAAAGCATTAAGCCATAAATAGGACATCCAATCCATATACCAGCCGATGATAACAATTACTTGTGTTACCAGCGCAGCTATAAATACAGCGTTTCCTTTTACAAACTTGAAGAAAAAAGCCAATAGGAAAATACCCAGCACATTTCCGTAGAAAATGGAACCGATAATATTCACCAATTGGATAAGATTATCAAATAAGTTCGCAACACAAGCTATAATTATGGCAATTACCCCCCAAAGAAGGGTAAAACCTTTTGTGGCCAGCACATAATGCTTATCGTCTTTTTCTTCTTTTTGATTTCTTTTATACAAGTCGAGGGCCGTAATAGTTCCCAGTGCATTTAATTCTGAAGCGGTAGAGGACATTGCAGCAGAAAGAATAACAGCCAAGAGCAATCCAATCAATCCCGTGGGTAAATTGGTCAAGATAAAATGTATGAATACATAGTCTTTATCATTCGTCTCCACGGAATTATCAGCCTGAGAAATTAAGGTTTTGGCGGTATCCCTGTTTGCTTTTTCCTTTTCATTGATTTTGATAATATCTTGTTTAGCCTGTTGAATAGCATTGTATTCCTTTAAAGCTAAGGCAGTAGAAAATGCACCTTGGGCCATTTTCTTTTCCTGCTCAAGTTCTAGATGTCCTTGCTCCAACAACCTATAATCCTCAACATATTCCGACTCCATAACAGCTTGCGTAGCTGCCGGGTTGAAATTAAGAGGGGAGGGGTTATATTGATAAAAGACAAATACCATTGTACCTACCAACAGAATAAAAAACTGCATTGGAATTTTCAAAATTCCATTGAAAATCAAACCTAGTTGACTTTCCCTAACCGATTTTCCAGATAAATACCGTTGCACCTGACTTTGGTCAGTTCCAAAATAAGCCAGAGCTAAAAAGAACCCGCCGGTGATACCACTCCAGAAGGTATAGCGATTATTGGTATCCAGACTAAAATCCAAGATTTGCAATTTGCCATTGGCTCCAGCAATTTTTAGTGCTTCTCCAAAGGAAACTCCGGACGGAAGGGAACCCAAAATAAAAAAGAAGGCAAAGAACATGCCTACCATTATAATGAACATTTGCTGTTTTTGAGTAACACTGACGGCTTTTGTTCCTCCTGAAACGGTATAGATAATGACTAAAATTCCAATAATGATATTCAACGTACGTAAATCCCACCCTAAAACTGCCGATAAAATAATTGAGGGAGCAAAAATGGTAATTCCCGCTGCCAATCCACGTTGAATCAAAAACAGAATTGCAGTTAAACTTCGGGTTTTTAAATCAAACCTACCTTCCAACATTTCATAAGCGGTAAACACCTTCAGTTTTCTATAAATTGGGATGAATACCAAACAAATAAATATCATGGCCAATGGCAGGCCAAAATAGAATTGAACAAAACCCATTCCGTCATGGAAAGCTTGCCCAGGAGTGGATAAAAATGTAATAGCGCTAGCTTGAGTGGCCATAACCGATAGACCAATAGTCCACCATTTGGCATCATTGCCTCCCATCACATAATCCGTAACATTTTTACTTCCCCGGGTTTTCCATACCCCGAAGCCTACGATAAAGAGCAATGCACTGCCCAGAACAATCCAATCTAATGCACCCATTAAGCTGCTAGTTATTTTGTGTCATTATGAAGTAGAAAATCAAGATGTAAACAATGTTCAAGAGAAGTACGATAGTGTACTCCTTCTTCCACGACATCTTATTTTCCATATTATCCTTTGACATTACTTTCAGATTTTACTTCACTTTTACCTATTGAAAGCATGTTAGCGAAAAGTTTATAAGCTCCTGAAACTCCTGCTGGTAATTCCCTGAAAAAACTCAATCCTGTATAGATGTAGTGTCCTTCTCCATGTGGTGCTACCAGCAAACTACCTTCGGTTTGAGCTTCTCCTTCATCCCCCATAGAGAGTATTGGGGTAAAATCTGAACTCCATTCTTTTGGGAAATACAAGCCTCTTTCCTGTACCCATCCATCGAAATCAGTTTCTTTAATGGTATTGGGGAAATTTACCAATGAATGGTCGTTTGCCACAATACTAACTTTGGCAGTTTCATCCGTAACACGGTCTCGAGATAGGGTAAGATTGTAGGGAGCGATGTTCTCAAACTGTTTGCTCCATCGCCCAGCAGTATTGTATTGGACCACAAGATTGCCGCCTCTTTCAACATAATCGAACAGGTGCGGTTGCTTAAATTTTAATTCTTCAACAACATTATAGGCTCTAATCCCTACAACCACAGCATCATATTTGTCGAGTGAGCCCGCCTGGATAGTTTCGGGATCAATGGTATGGACTTGATATCCTATTTGTTTTAGACTCTCAGGAACTTTGTCCCCAGCACCCATGATATACCCAATATGTTCTCCGGACTTTTGGATATTCATACGAACAACCTTTGCTTCGGAGGGTAGCAAAATGGATTGCTTTGGAACATGGTCATAGGTGATTTCAACGAGTTCTTTAGTATGGACTTGGCCATCAATTTTAACCATTGGGGAAATTTTACCTTCACTATCTTCAACAGGAGGAGTAACCTTAAAAATAACGGATTGTTCTTGTCCTTTTTGCTCGATTGAAAATGAAATACTTTCCGGAGAAATATGCCATCCTGCTGGATGTTTTAAAGAAATCTCACCTGAAACATTGTTTTTACCGGCTTTAACGCTTACCAAAACATCCTTGGTTTTAGAATCAGAGAAAATCAGGACTTTCTCTGCAATTGAAGATGTGACCTCAGGCAACACAACAAAGGGCTCATACAATTCCCCTTTATCCGGTTTTGAAAAGCGACGAATCACAGGTTTTTGGAATCCAATATCAATACCATCGATGGTCAAAATGAATTCCGCATGAAACGGACTTGGAGTTTCCGGCTTGCCAATCATCTTTGGGTCTGTGACTGTATACATCCCCAGACTTCCGGTTTCGTTCAACCAATAGGGGCCTGAATTGGAAGTTGTCTGTGGTACAGTAAATTCAAATTCTATGTTTTCTTTGGCATTGTTGCTCAAAGCTTTGTTTGGATTCAGCTTATGACTTGCTCCAATTACATTGATTTCTTTTAAAATAATGGACTGGTTACTTCTATTCAACGCTTCCACATTAATTTTAACGTTACTTCCTGAAGTTGTGGAAGCTGATTCTGCATTGGCTTCCAAATAAAGACCGGAGCAATCCAAAATAATGGATTTCAATTCTTCCGACTTCAGTGTTTTCCAGTGCTCATCCTCAACATTTTGAAGTAGTTGATATGCCTTAACCAATTCTGGGATGTGTTTGGAAGGATTAGAAAAATCAAAATCTTTTTCAACTTGATATAAAATATCACCAACAGCTTTTCCTCCTTTTACTCTTGACCATGAGGTGTCGATACCATCAAAAAGATTGTTGCTTGATGGAAGGTCACCTTTCAATAGCTCAACATATTCATCCTGGGAACCGCGCGTAGTTACTCTACCGAAACCTTGGCAAAGGTGTTGACTACTGGCCATGGATGCTATTTCGTTATTGGAAAGTCCTAATTCAGGATAAAAAACGCCCACATCCAATTTTAGCATTTTTGATTTATCGGCTTTTTCAAAGTTCTCGCGACTTCCATAGAACCACCAAGAAGTGTTAAAAAATACTCTCCTAGGTTGCCAAGTGCTGGTACTTTGCAATTGGTTCGGGTATGAATTGGGGTCATTGGCAAGATCAAAAGCTTCAACACTCAACATTGCGGAAGAAGTGTGATGTCCGTGTGTAGTTCCAGGTGTTCTATGATTAAAACGATTGATGATTACATCCGGTTTTAAATTACGGATGGCCCATACCACATCGCCTAAAACCTCTTTTTTGTCCCAAATACGAAGTGTTTCATTAGGGTGTTTGCTGTAACCGAAGTCGTTTGCCCTAGTAAACCATTGTTCACCTCCATCAACTCTCCGAGCGGCCAAGAGTTCTTGTGTTCTAAGAACACCTAAAAGCTCCCGCAATTCGGAACCTATAAGATTTTGTCCTCCATCACCCCTTGTCAGGGATAGGTAGGCCGTTCTGGCCTTATCATGGTTGGATAAGTAAGAAATAAGCCTTGTGTTTTCATCATCTGGATGGGCTGCAATGTATAAAGCAGTGCCCAAAAAATTTAATTTTTGAAGATTATGATGAATTTCAGCAGATGAGGGTTTGTTCGGCCCTTGGGCAAAGGAATTTGAAACGACTGCAGTTAAAGTCAGAACACTGACCCAAAAGTTTCGCATACAACGGTTTTTAGTGGTTGCTCCAAATATAGAAAGATTCAAACCAGACCGGATGCTATTTAGAACATCTTTAACAGGGTATGTTTAGGACAAACAAGAGCTTTTATAGCCCTAAACTATCCCGAAGCACAACATCATCATTGCCATTCTGCCCCCAGTAAGCTGTCTTGAGGGACTTTATTTTAGTGGCACGTGTGGTGAGAACTTTTGCTTTTGGTCCAAAGCCACTTTTAAACTCCTCGGTCCAACTTTCAATTGCATATGGAAATTCCGAGGTGAAATTAATGGTCAAGGTTCTTTCAAGTTCAGGATAGGTCATTGTGTAACTGCTAATTCCATCCTGCGAAGTTAAACTTGCATTGACATTATATGCCTTGAGCTCTTTATGGCGAAGACGAACATATTCCAATGAGGGAATCATTGTGATATCCCCGGTTGGCAAATCTGAAGGGTTGATTCTGATTTTATTCCAAATTTCGTTTTCCAGGAGGTTTTTTTCAAGGGAAATGTTTTGGTCCGCTTCACTTTCAAAATAGGAGTGGGAGGTAAACTCAAATTTTTCCCGATTGTTGATTTGTGAGTATACATGCCCGCACCATTCTTGAACCGATAAGCTGCTTTTGATAGCATGTTGATTGTCATAAACGGGATAAAATGTACTTCCCATAACGGAATATGGATAAATACCAGTGAGGTATTTCTTTGTGGAATTTAATTTTAACACAGAAACATTCTCAGGATTGCTTCTATCTGCTTTAACCTGTTTTTCTGGCAAAAAGGGCTCTGTAACGTAAATCAAGACTGAATGACCATCTCTAATCTCACCATATCTGGCTTGTTCAAGTTTATAGGATGTGATCTCCGCATTTCCGCTGTACCAGTACTTTTTAAAATCTTCGGAAGGTTGCTTTCTTGGTTTAATAGCCTTGGTAATAACAGGCTCATCATTCAAAGCCATTTCCTTATTCGAAGCTTTGCTTTTATCAATACATGATGAAAGCACCAACAATAGTCCAATTGCTATCAATTCAAAGCGAATCACCTTTTTCATATCACGAGATTTTACGTAAAGTTACATATACCGTTTTAGGAAACCATATCCATTAACGTTTTGTAAACTAAATGGGTAGGTAAACCAACCACGTTGGTGTACGAGCCTTTTATTTCAGAAATACCTATCATGCCAATCCATTCCTGTATACCATAGGCACCAGCTTTGTCAAATGGTTGACACCTTTTGATATAATAGTTGATTTCTTCATTACTAAAATCCATAAACTTCACTAATGTCGTGGCGCTTACCGTTTTTTGAAGATTTAAGGTGGTAAAGCATACTGAGGTGATTACTTCATGCCAATCTCCCGATAGTTTACTCAGCATTTGGTAGGCTTCGTTTTCATTAGATGCCTTTGCCAGAGATTCATTGTTGAACCAAACCACGGTATCCGAGGTAAGCACAATTTCATTTTCCTCAAGTTCTGGTTTAAATGGAGTTGCCTTTAATTCTGCTAGATAGTTCGAAATTTGTTCTCCTTTCAGATTTGCTGGGTAAATTTCTTCAACAGGTTTTGGCCGCACCTCAAACGCTAATCCTAAATCTTCAAGAAATTGCTTCCTTCTAGGAGAGCCGGAACCAAGAATTAGTTTATGGTCTTTTAGTTTTTCTTTTAGTGGATTGTTTTCAGCCATTTTTTGCACTGAAGTTGTCATTCCAGTCCCCACGTACTTTAAGCACTTGTTCAATAATATCTCGAACGCAACCATCTCCACCGTTCTTATGGGAGACGTAATCTGAAATTGCCTTGACTTCGGCAACTGCATTTTGTGGTGCCGTAGCTAGTGCTACCTTTTTCATCGGAGGAATGTCAGGCAGGTCATCTCCCATATAAAGCACATTCTCTGCATCAATATTATAGACATCCAAATATTCATCCAAAGGCTCTTCCTTATGATGAGCACCCAAATAAATATCAGTAACGCCGAGACCTTTTAAACGTTCTTTGACCCCTGCATTGGTTCCTCCGGAAATCACACAAACGTTATAGCCTTTTTGAATGGCGGTTTTAACAGCATATCCATCCTTGACATTCATTTTCCGGAGCATCTCACCATCAGTTGTAATGAGTACCGAGCCATCAGTAAAAACCCCATCCACATCAAAGACAAAGGTGTTTATATTGCTCAATAGTTCTTTATAATTTTTCTTCATAGTTTTCTGTAATGGCTTGACTTAATATAGTGTAAAGTTCGGCATGTTTTTTATTTTTCAGTAATCTCAGATGGTTTTTTATACTTTCTGTATCACCTCTTTTGGCAGGTCCGGTTTGGGCCTCCATTGGAGACATTTGCTGAATTTTTTGCGCCGTTTCTTGAATTAAAGGTTGTAAAAGTGAAAATGGGAGTCCTTCTTCCCGGCAGATTTCTTCTCCTATATGATAGAGGTGATTTGTGAAATTATTGACAAAAACGGCCGCAAGGTGCAATTTTTTACGCTGTTCGGAATTAACTTGGTATACACTTTGGGAAATTTGGCCAGCAAGCTTTTGCAAGAGGTCCAGAGAAGTTTTTTGGGCTGCTTCCAGACAGACAGGTATGTCCTTAAATGATATTGGCCTACCCATGCTAAAAGTTTGAAGTGGATAGAAGACCCCTTTGTTCGGAGTAGGGATGCAATTCATTGACATTGCTCCCGAAGTATGCACTACAATTCCATTTTTGGTTGAAAGAGATTCCGCAACTTGGAAAATGGCATTGTCATTGATGGCAATAATATGGACATCGGCAGCTTTAACTTCTTGAATGTTGGAGCATGTCTCTACATGTCCGTTGAATCTCTTTAGTTTTTCTGGATTTCTACCGTAAACCTGGACAATCTTAACTTGTGGTGCATCCAGAAAAGCATCAAAAAGATGTTGAGCTACATTACCTGTTCCAATAAGACTAATGGTATACATGGCTCAAAAATAGCCAACCGCAAACAAATGGATAAGAAAAGCCATCAAATTTTGATGGCTCAACTGTTTAGGATAAAAAATTGCTCAGGCGCATGCCACAGTAACATCATGGCGATGGGCATTTCCAGTAGTGGATTCTATCGTAATCTGATTGTTGTTTTGCAATGTGGCAAAATGAGTTGTGGTTAGTTTGACTTTGTGATCATGACCTGACCCACCTTGAATAGAATATTCCTTTTCGACCCCGGCTGCTACATCCGCCTTAGATACAATTAGGGTATGGCCATGATTGCTGGTAATGGTAATCGCGTTTGCCCCATTTTCGAAACAATCTCGAGCACTTGGATCAATATTCGGATCTCCGTTGGCACTGTCATCATTTGAGCAACTTAATGCTGAATATGTCGGAACAGCCACAAGGAGTGCCCCAACACTTTTTTTGATAAAACTTTTTCTGTTCATTTTCATAGGATTTGTTTTTTTAATTTATAAGATACTGATAATTAATGAAATAGAGATGTTTCATTAAAGATGAATTATGGTTATACTGTTTTATCAGCATACAATTTGACCAATACAAATGCACCTACGGCCATGACCAAATCTCGAACTGCTACATCTAGAAAACTACCACTAAAGATTAAAGTTAATGCTATGGCAATAAGCCAGAACATAACAACCAATCCTCCAATTTTGGGTTTTACAAGAACTAGTATTCCTGCGACGACTTCAATGATTCCAACAATCATCATAAAGGTTGCCGCTTGAAGAGATAACGCACTTAAAAAACCTTCGGAAACGTACTTTCCCCATTCGGTTAGCAGGTTAACAAACTTATCTAACCCAGCAACAATAGGTACCAGGCCATAGGTGTACTTTAATACTGTTTTTGCTAATGAAATATTAGACTCCATAATTTTAGTTTTAATTTTAGATAAGTGATGTTCAAAAAGGTTACAAAATTTTGTAACTATTTGACAAACATGCTATCTAAAGACAAAGCATAGTCGTATGGAGCCTAAACCTATTGGGAAGTTCAAATACCAAAAGTTGACCGATTCCGAAATCATCAAACGTATTTTGGCTGGTGAAAGGGAGCTCTATGAAATCCTTTTAAGAAGAAATAACCAGAAGCTTTTTAGGGTGATACGAAGCTATCTAAAAGATGAAAGTGAGGTGGAGGATATTATGCAAAACACGTATTTGAAGGCTTTTGAAAAGCTATATCAATTCAAGCATTCATCCACATATGGGACTTGGTTGATACGAATTGGAATCAACGAAGTATTAGCAAGATTGAAAGAGAAAGGGAAGGTGGTTGATCTCTATCAAAGGTCATCGGAAACAAAACAGAATTCCATTTTGGAAATACCGGACAAAACGCAATTGAACCCTGAAAAGCGCATCATACGAAATGAGGCAAAACAGCTTTTGGAAAACGCAATTGACACTTTAGAAGTCAAATATAGAACGGTTTATGTGCTAAAGGAGATTGAGGAGATGTCTATTACCGACATTTCCGAGTGCTTAAACATTTCCAAATCCAATGTAAAAGTCCGTTTGCATAGAGCTAAAAATACCCTTAAAGAAAATTTGTACGAGTTAACCGCAAACAAAGGAGATGTATTTGGGTTTGGTTTTAGTAGATGTGATAATATAACAGAGCATGTTATGGAAACCATTCTTGGTTAACAAAGATTACCGCTATGAAATAGAAGATAATAGTGTCTTCCAATTGCCCTGATCAAGTTTGTTTAGACATAGGTACGGAACTTGTATTGGGGCAATTTCCATACTTTACTGATTTTCTTCCTAATTCCGCCAATCTAAAACAACTCAAGAATCACAAATAATGGGTTGAAAGATTGTATGGATTTTAAGCTTTTAGTAGCTACCTTTGTGGCCTTTAAATTAGACTTCCTATTATGCTGGAAAAACTTTCCAACACCCTGTTCTCGACACGATTGATGGCCATTCTTTTTTTAGTATTCGCAACAGCGATGGCATTCGGAACTTTTGTTGAAAGTTGGTACAGCACCGAAACTGCAAGGATATACATTTACAATGCCACCTGGTTCGAGGTAATCATGGTGTTTTTTGTGATCAACTTTGTTGGAAATATTTTTAGATACCGGCTCTTAAGTTGGAAAAAGTGGCCTGTTCTCCTCCTGCATATCTCGTGGATTCTTATCATTTTAGGTGCATTCGTTACACGGTACATTAGCTATGAAGGGATGATGCCTATTCGCGAAGGGAATACTGAGAATCGATTTTATTCTGATAAAACCTACCTCACTGTTTTTGTTGATGGAGAGATTAATGGTGAAAGCAAACGAAGGGTACTGGAAGATGACATGATCGTTACTTCAGAAGGAAAGCGTTCGAGCCTTCCTTGGAAATCAGATTTTAACGGTCAAGGGTTTACCATTGCTTATGTCGATTTTATCGATGGAGCAAAAGAAGGATTAATCCCTGATGAAAATGGCAACGAATATCTAAAAATTGTTGAAGCAGGCGATGGACAGCGTCATGAGCATTATCTGGAAAGTGGAAAAGTGGCAAGTATCCATAACGTACTTTTTTCACTGAACAAAGAAACCTCCGGAGCCATAAATATTTTCTCAGAGGGAGATGATTACCAAATTAAATCGCCATTTGAAGGAAGTTTTATGCGGATGGCGGATCAATTCCAGGGAGAAGTTCAAAATGATAGCCTTCAATCCCTGCAATTAAGGTCTCTCTATTCCATGGCAGGAATGCAGTTTGTGATTCCAGAGCCCATTGTTAAAGGAAGCTATGGTGTTATAAAAGCCCCAGAAAATGAAGTTACAGAGGCCACTCAAGATGCCTTGGTGGTATCTATAACTGCCAATGGAGAAACTAAAGAGCAAAAACTACTAGGAGGGAAGGGCACTTCCAAGTTTTCTGATAAGATTAAGGTTGGTGGATTGGATTTTTCATTGAGCTATGGTTCTAAAGTTTATGAATTGCCTTTTGCTATTAAACTAAATGATTTCATAGCCGAAAAGTACCCTGGGACAGAAACAGGTTATGCATCTTTCATGAGCCGAATAACCGTTGATGATGAGCGGCCTTTCGACTACGATATTTACATGAATCATGTTCTAGACCACCAAGGGTATCGTTTTTTTCAATCAAGCTTTCATCCAGATGAAAAGGGAACGATTTTGTCTGTAAATCATGATTTTTGGGGAACATGGATAACCTATATAGGTTATTTCTTGCTGTATATTGGTTTAATGGGCATTATGTTTTTTGGAAAAACAAGATTTAGAGACCTACAGCAAGCTCTGGAGAAAGTGAAAATCAAAAAGGCAGCGTTATCCTTGATATTATTTTTGGCAACGGGGGTGGCTTTTGCCCAAGCAGAAGGTACAGAAGGACATGAACATTCCAATTTGCCATCAAAAACACAAGTTGATTCCATCATCAACGCTAACATTGTCTCTCAAGAACATGCCGAGAAATTTGGGGAACTCGTAATACAAGATGAAGGGGGGCGAATGAAGCCTATCCACACTTTTGCTTCTGAGGTTTTACGAAAATTAAGTGGAAAAAACACCTATAACGACTTAGACGCTAATCAAGTGTTCTTGTCTATGATGATGAACCCGGGCGTTTGGTACAACACCGAGTTTATCACCTTGGCTAAAAGGGAGAACGATAGTATCCGTAAGATTATAAATGTTCCCAAAGGAACCGAATATGTTAAGGCCACGGATTTTTTCGATGCCAAGGGAAACTTCAAGATGAAGTCATATGTTGAAAAAGCCACTTCAACAACCAATCCATCAAATTTTGAAAAAGATTTTAAAAAGGTATTTGAAAGATTAAACCTGCTGGATATTGCTTTGAGCGGGCAGATAGTCAAGATATTTCCATTATTGAATGACGAAAACAATAAGTGGATATCTGCTATCGAATATCGGTCTGGCCAATACCAGGTTTCGGATTCATTGTACTCCAATTTCATCAAGAATGCAATGCCATTTTATCTGGGGACTTTGAAAAGCTCAATTGCCTCGGGAGATTACTCCCAATCAGACAAATTGTTGGAGGCCTTCAAGCAAAATCAGAAGAACAATGGTGCTGAAGTCTTGCCAGATGATAAAAAGGTAAAAGCAGAAATTTTATATAATAAACTGGATATATTCAATAGGTTGTACCAGTACTATGCACTTGTAGGAGTTTTGCTTTTTATCATTCTAATTCTTCAAATCTTTAAAGAAAGGGAAATCCTGAAAGCAGCGGCCTATTTATTAAAAGGTACCATCATACTATTCTTTATATGGCATACGGGAGGTTTGGTGATGCGCTGGTATATTTCGGGCCATGCCCCCTGGAGCAATGCTTATGAAAGTATTCTATATGTGGCATGGGCTACTATGGGTATCGGATTGGCTCTGGGAAGAAAAAGTGAACTCACAATTGCTGCAAGTGCTTTTGTTACATCTATGTTATTGTGGATAGCCCACCAAAGTTGGGTAGACCCAGAAATTGCAAATCTGCAGCCTGTTTTGGACAGTTACTGGTTAATGATTCATGTTGCCGTAATTGTCGGTAGTTATGGGCCTTTGACGGTCGGCATGATTCTAGGGGTGGTTTCTTTACTGTTGATCATATTGACCACAAAGAAGAATAAAGAGCGCATGGAACTCAACCTCAGGGAACTGATTGTAATCAACGAGCTTTCGTTGACCGCAGGTTTAGTAATGCTAACCATTGGCAACTTTTTAGGTGGTCAGTGGGCAAATGAAAGCTGGGGACGTTATTGGGGCTGGGACCCTAAAGAAACCTGGGCCTTGATCTCAATCATGGTGTATGCTTTTGTACTGCATATGCGATTGGTGCCTGGTCTTAGAGGTAAATGGACCTTTAGCTTTGCCAGTATTATTGCCTTTGCTAGTATTATGATGACCTATTTCGGGGTCAATTTTTACTTATCAGGACTTCATAGTTATGCTAGCGGAGATAAGGTAATTACACCGACCTTTATTTGGTATACCGTGTTGGGGGTATTTATTTTGGGAGGAATAAGCCTCTGGAGATATCGTGTCAACTACTCAAAATAATTATTATTCAAGCAAAAGGTGCATTAATTCCTCAGCGGCAACTTTTCCTTTTTCCTTTAAAAAAGGTCTTGGTGTATCATCACCTAATTCAAATACAATAGATGGCATTTGATGATTCACAAAAAAGTAAGTCCGAGATACCATAGTCGGGTCTAATTTATCAGAAGCCTTGACATTGGTTTTTTTCTGCGGTAATCTTTTACTGATTCGTTCTATCCAATCAAAAACGATTTTTCCTTTTTGGCCTGTAACCAGGGTATCTAGCGGATAGTAAATGTCATCCCAAGTAGAGTGAAAGTCTGCGCCGAAAACAAATTTATGCCCTTCCTTGGCTTTCTGATTTAAAAAGTCCCGAACACTTTTGGTTTCAGGTTGATTGAAATTTTGCCAATCCCTGTTCAAGTCAATACCACCCATATTATGTCTCCAGTGCCCATTGTCAACGCCATCCGGATTCATTAATGGAACAACGAAGACCTTGTGCTTCGTTCTGAACTTTTTTGCAAGCTCACTTTCTCCTGATATTGTTTCTATAAAGGATTTCATGGCGAGAAAACCTGTCACCTCCGGCGGGTGTTGTCTTGAAATGATCATAAGCGACTTTTTGGAATCGGTCTCACTTATTTCTAACAAGTGCATTGGCCTTTGTTCCGTCGTTTTTCCAATAGAACGGGTGGATATAAATGGTTTAACCGCTAATGAATCTATCCACTCTTTGACCCTGCCCGTTGTGTATAGTTCTTGAGCTGTGACCCATAAGGGTTCTTTTTTGATTTCTAATTTCAATTCAACGGATTCTGGTGCAGCTTCTATTCCAAAAGTCCCAACACCTGGATTAATAACCTTTAGCGAAGTGCTGTCAATGAGTTTAAAGTGGATTCCATCCGTACTCAATTTTGGATAATAACGACTCCGTGAATCCTGGTACAACAATTTCACGGTAATTTCCCTTGGGTTTTCCGTCCAAATTTTAAAAGCATACCAAGGACTTACATTAATGGGAGTGTTTTCAGCAGTGATCCAAACGGTATAGTGGTCATTTCCGTCAAAGGCAACCCCATTTAATCGAGCCCCATCAAAATCGTTGGTAAAAAAAGTAGTTTCATTATCGAAAGACCATGTACCTTTCCATTGCTTTTGCACAGGTCTGTTCACTGTTGGCACAATAGGACTTGGTTTCTGCCCTTGATATCCCGTTTCCTTATTGGCATCGGTTTCCTGCACTGGTGCGACAACAGTCTTACATCCAAGCAAAACAATGGCGGATGTCATCAATATTGTGTGTGAAATATGTTTTATACGGTGATTTTTAGGTTTTGATGTCGGCATTTGAATGTTTTTAAATTGGCTGTGAAACTTTGAAATTTAAAAATATTGTTTGAATAATTTATCCAAAACGGGTTTGTATTATTTTTTTTAGCATCTTTGTGCCATCATGAAGTTATAAGAATTATGTACGTAATAGATGTCACCAAGGGCTTTACGCCAAAAAAGTAACCGAAAACACCTCTTCGGTACTGTGACATTTCACTCTTTTTTTATTCATAATTCTTATTATAATGACAAATTCAAATAAATCTTCTTTTAAAAAATTCATCAATTATTTCTGGATAGCAGTAACCGGAAAAGAAACTGATTTCACTTCTGGTAGTATTCGCAAGGCGATATTTATGCTGTCCATTCCCATGATTTTGGAAATGTTGATGGAATCCATTTTTGCCCTTGTGGATATAGCTTATGTCTCACAAGTAAGCGTAAATGCAGTTGCTACCATTGGATTGACGGAATCCGTAATTACACTCATATACGCCTTGGCCATTGGTTTAAGTATGGCTGCTACTGCGGTAGTAGCGCGCAGAATTGGTGAAAAAGATGTTCAAGGAGCAAGAATTGCTTCTGTCCAGGCCATTGGTTTGGGAATTCTTATATCAATCGTTCTTGGTGTAGTTGGGATTCTATTCGCCAAAGAAATCTTGGCTTTGATGGGAGGTGAGCCCGACCTCATTGAAGAAGGATATGGGTATACCAAATTATTGATAGGTGGTAATATTACCATCATGTTGTTGTTCCTTATCAACGCCATCTTTAGGGGAGCAGGTGATGCCTCTATTGCCATGTGGACATTGGTGCTTTCAAATGGACTCAATATTATTCTAGATCCTATTTTTATTTTTGGATGGGGACCGATTCCAGAGTATGGGGTTATGGGTGCTGCTATCGCGACCAATATTGGTAGAGGTACGGCTGTCTTGTTTCAATTGGGAATCCTATTTTTTGGTTGGAGTAAGATCAAACTTGCAGCAAAGGATCTAGTCATGAATGTTACCGTGATGGTGAATCTTATCAGAGTATCCCTCGGTGGAATAGCTCAATTTTTAATTGGGACCTCCAGTTGGGTGTTTTTGATGAGAATCATGTCAGAATTTGGTAGTGAGGTGCTAGCAGGGTATACCATCGCTATTCGGGTAATTATGTTCACCTTGATGCCGTCATGGGGAATGAGTAATGCTGCGGCAACTTTGGTTGGGCAGAACCTTGGTGCGCAAAAACCTGATAGGGCGGAGAAGTCTGTGTGGATAACAGGTAAGTATAATGCCTATTTTATGGGCGCTGTGTCATTGGTGTATCTTTTCTTTGCCAAGTCGATTATTTCGGCATTTAACAATGCTCCAGATGTTGTGGAGAATGGGGCCTTATGTCTACAGGTGATAGCTGCGGGCTATGTTTTTTATGCCTATGGGATGGTAGTTTCGCAAGCATTTAATGGAGCAGGGGACACTAAGACTCCAACCAAGATAAATCTAATATCGTTTTGGTTGTTCCAATTGCCTGTCGCGTACATTTCTGCGTTAGTTTTGGGTTGGGGTTCCATGGGTGTTTTTATTGCAATAACAACTGCTGAAGTGCTGTTGGCTGTGATTGCTATATTGTGGTTCAAAAAAGGAGATTGGAAGCGCGTTCAAGTATAAGTGGTTTCGTATCTTTAGCTTAAAAATTTGCCATAATGAGCAACTCTAAAAAAGGAATGAATACCATTTGTACCCATCTAGGTGGGGTTAAGGATGATAAATACAAAGGAGCGGTTTCTCCCTTGTATATGAGTACCTCCTATGCATTTGAAGATGTCGACGTAAAGCGCTATCCCAGATATTTTAATACACCCAATCAAGAAGCGTTATGCAAAAAATTAGCGGCCTTGGAGCATTCTGAGGCTGCTCTTATATTCGGAAGCGGAATGGCGGCTATAAGCACCGCTTTAATAACCTTTTTGAAAGCTGGCGACCATATTGTTCTTCAACAAACTTTATATGGTGGAACATATAATTTTGCGGTAACTCAGTTTGAAAAATTCGGAATCGAATATTCCTTTACCGACGGATGGAACGTAGCTGATTTTGAACGGGAAATCAAACCAAATACCAAGGTAATCTACATTGAAACACCTTCAAACCCGCTGCTCACCATAACTGATTTAAATAGTATTGCCCAGCTATCCAAAAAACAAGGGGCAATTTCTATAATTGACAATACGTTTGCCAGCCCCGTGAATCAAAATCCCGCAGATTTTGGTATAGACGTTATTTGTCATAGCGCAACAAAATATATGGGCGGGCATTCCGACATATGTGCAGGAGTTGTGGCTTCTTCCAAAGAAAATATGGATAAGATTTTTAGCACGGCAATTTGTTATGGAGGTAGTTTGAGTGATTATACGGTTTGGTTACTCGAAAGAAGTATCAAAACCATGGGATTGCGTGTAAAGGCCCAAAATACCAATGCAATGGAAATGGCGAGGTATTTGGCCGATAATAAAGATGTAGAAAAGGTTTATTATCCTGGACTTGAAACCCATCCTGGTCACGAACTGGCAAAATCCCAAATGAAGGATTATGGTGGAATGTTATCCTTTGAATTGAATCCTGAAATTGATGTGTCAAGCTTCTTCAAACAGTTAAAACTTATAAAACCATCAATGAGTCTGGCAGGAATTGAAAGTACAGTGCTTTCTCCAACAAAAACATCTCATGCCTTGATGAGTCCAGAGGACCGTCAAAAACAGGGCATCAAAGATTCATTGATTCGATTTTCACTTGGCATAGAAGAAATGGATGACCTAATTGAAGATTTAGAGCAGGCCATTGCCAAAGTAAAATCCATGACAGTACCGGTGTAATATGAAGTTAGACATTTTAGTTTTTGGGGCGCATCCTGATGATGTGGAACTGGGTGCCGGAGGCACTATTGCCAAAGAAGTTTCAAGAGGAAAAAAAGTTGGTATCATAGATTTGACCCGTGGGGAACTTGGAACCAGAGGGTCGGCCGAGATTCGTGATAAAGAAGCGGAAGAAGCAGCTAAAATACTTGGAGTTTCGGTACGTGAGAATATGGAATTCGCAGATGGTTTTTTTGTAAATGATAAAGAACACCAACTGGAAATCATCAAAATAATTAGAAAATATAAACCTGAGGTGGTGCTTTGCAATGCAATTGATGATAGACATATCGACCACCCTAAAGGAAGCAAATTGGTCAGTGATGCTTGTTTTCTAAGTGGGTTGATTAAAATCGACACCAAAATGGAAGGAGAGGATGAATGGCAAGAGGCATGGAGGCCTAAAGTGGTGTATCATTTTATTCAATGGAAGAACCTAGAGCCGGATTTTGTGGTAGATGTATCAGGATTTATCAACAAAAAAACGGATTCAATTTTGGCCTATAGTTCACAATTTTACGACCCTAAAAGCAATGAGCCTGAAACACCCATAAGCAGTAAAAATTTTATTGATAGTGTAATCTACAGAGCTAGGGATTTGGGGAGACTTGTTGGCGTAGAACATGCTGAAGGTTTTACAGCAGAACGTTACGTGGCTGTTGACAACTTGGATAATCTAATATAATCAACTGGCTTGCTGGTACTTTTTTTCTGCTTTTGGAACGGTAAAATAAAAGGTTGTGCCCTTGCGGAGCACACTTTCAACCCATATTTGTCCATTATTCTTTATAATCATTTCCTTACAGAGGGAAAGACCTAACCCGGTTCCTTTCTCATTATTTGTTCCATAGGTCGTGATATTCGTTGTGTCTTCAAATATTTTTTTCTGAATCTCTTTGTTCATACCAATACCGGTATCCCGAATCATCACCTGCCACATATCACGTTTTTCCTCGGCCTCAATAGTGATCAACCCATTATCTGGAGTAAATTTAATGGCGTTGCTAAGAAGGTTCCGAATTACAATATCTATATGATGCTGATCTGCCCATATTTGAGGATTGTCAGGCATCTGATTCATAATCTTTATGGTTTTGCTTGCGGCTACTTCCGACAGTAAATTCACGTTGGCACAAACTATTTTGTCCAAAAAGATACGTTTTGGTTTTGTGGCAACGCCATTTAATTGGGTTTGTCCCCATGACAACAAGTTGTTCAAAGCAAAAGATATGTTCTCAACATCAGATTTTAGTTTTGGAATAAAAGATAGAAATTCGTTTTTTCCAATTTCACCATCAGTGAATAGCTTTAATATTCCCTGTAAAGCACCTATCGGACCTCTAAGGTCATGTCCAATAATGGAGAAAAGTTTGGTTTTTGTTCGGTTTATTTCATTTAGTTCGGCTTCCCGCTCACTTACCACAACTGATTTCTCTTTTAATTCCCTATTCAACCTTTTAAGGGTTTTTTCATTTCGGCGTACTACAAATATGATAATGCTAAGAATTAAGAGGATGATTACTGCAAAATAGATGTAGTTCCGTTGTTTGGCCAATGCCATTTTACTTGATGCTATGAGCTCTCTTTTCTCTTGCTGATATTCCATCTTCGTTTCCAGTAAGGCAAGGCTTTGCTTATTTTTATCTTTAAAGAGAGAATCTGAAAGTTTTTTGAACGACTCCAAATAGTCCAGAGCGGCGGTGTCGTCTTTTCTTTTTTTGTGCAACTTGTATAAAGTTTCCGAGCAATCTATCTGACCTTGAATTGAATTTATCTTCTTGGATAACCTTAAACCTTCACTGGCATATACCATTGAAAGACTATCCCTTTCTAAGCCAAGATAAACTTTGGCCATCCCATTCATCAATTGTATTTTTTCCCGATCATCTTGAAGCTGTTCTTTATGTAACATGTTACTTTGATCGTACCAGTAAAGAGCCCATTGGTATTTTTTTTGCTCCAGATAGATACTTCCCTTTACCTCATAGGCATAAGCCAACCAATCATAAATTTTATGTTTTTCGAAAGTTGTAATGCTTTTGTTGATATTGAACATGGCATATTCAAAGTTCCTAGCATCCTTGTATAGTGATGCCATATTACTCTGGGTTTCGGCATGAATTACCTCATTGCCAAGTTCATTGTTTACCGCTTGAACTGTGTCATAGAAAACGAGAGCATTTTTAAAATCTTTCTGCTCAGAATATAGGCTTGCAATACTCTCATTTAAAATGGACAACATTTTTTTATTGTTAGATTGCTTTGCTAAATCTATGCCTTTGAGATATAGCGTTAAGGCCTCGGCATAATTCCCACTATAACTATATACGTGTGCTAGACCATTTATAATGTTCAGTTCTGATTGTATATTCCCAACTTTCCGAGCCAGTTGAAGTGCTTTTTTAAAAAAGGATATTGCTTTTTTTCCATCTCCTTGATCTGAAAAGTAACTCCCTAGAGCTTCTAATGCACTAATCTTACCATAATCAAAACCTGCGGCCTCACTTAGCTCTAAAGCCCTGTTGGAAATTGCATATGAACTATCATTGTTGATATAACGGTATGAAAAAGCTAGATTGACCAACAATTTAATATGGGTTGTGTCCTTTGGATTGAACCGATTTGTGGTTTCTAAGTGCTTTAGTCTGAAAACTAAACTATCCTTCTTGCTTTGCTGTCCATATATGGATGCAGTAAAGAGAATAGCGCAGAAACACAAAATTATTTTTGTAGTAATGGGGTAAGATGCTAAGAAAGACTTACTCAGGAACATGGGCCATAATATCTGTATAGTAAAAATAAATTCTGAGAGACAGTCGGAAAATTAATTGTTGTGAACACCCAAAAAATGTGTGTTTTAACTGTTAAATGAGACATTTTCGATGGCAGATATATAGAAAAGCCTATTGTACAGGGTTTTGCGAGCAACATTCAACGATTAATACATTTTTAAATCAATGAAGTTGAATGAATATTTTTAATGCGAATGGAGTCGTTATATGTATTTGGATTTTTTATTTGAGGTAAAACCTAATTTCTTTTGATGGAATTAAGAAAAATAGGTATTTTTGCCTCCGCTTAAATGGTGGTTGTAGCTCAGTTGGTTAGAGCATCGGTTTGTGGTACCGAGGGTCGCGGGTTCGAATCCCGTCTTCCACCCAAAAAGCTCCTCCGAAAGGTAGGAGCTTTTTTTATTCCGAAAACTGGTATATAGGTCTTTCTTGGAGGTTTCGGAAATAAAAATCAAACAAAAAAGCCCTCTTTAAAAGAAGGCTTTTTTGCGTGTAGTGTTAGCGTCATTTACTTCGTCGGTTTGTCGACAACAACTTTTTCAGCTCTATTCGCCACTTCCCACGCCGTATAAAAAACAAGACGTGTTCTATTTTCTAAAAGGTCGTAATTTATCTTATCGGGAGTATCTCCAGGGCGGTGATAGTCAGCATGGGTACCGTTAAAGTAAAAGATTATCGGAATGTTGTTTTTAGCGAAATTATAATGATCACTTCGGTAATAAAAGCGGTTCGGATCATTTTCATCATTGTATTTATAATCCAATTCAATATTGGTGTACTTTGCATTTATTTCTTCGGACAAATTATGCAAATCGGTACTTAACTTGTCGGAACCTATAAGATAGATGTAATTTCGGTCTCCTTCTCTTTTAGGGTCAATTCTACCGATCATATCTATATTTAAATTAGCAACGGTTTGTTCCAATGGTAGGATTGGGTCTTGATCCGTATAATACTGTGATCCTAAAAGCCCCTTTTCTTCACCTGTCACATGTAGGAAAACAATGGAACGCTTAGGTCCATTTCCTTTGTCAGAAGCTGATTTAAAAGCTTGTGCAATCTCTAAAAGAGCTACACTGCCCGAACCATCATCATCAGCACCGTTGTTTATTTCTCCATTGGCAGAAATACCAATATGATCTAGGTGGGAAGAAATAACGACATACTCTTCAGGTTTTTCTGTTCCTTTGATAAGTGCTATCACATTTTCGGAATCAATCTTATCATTGGTACTTTTCACCTCAAAAGAAATTTTGGAATTCACAGTCTTTGGGGTATGATCTTCATCAATATCCGACTTTAAAGCGATGACTGAGTTTTTGTTCATCAAAATCATAAAATCATCATCCTGGTCTTGTTTTAAGGACATTTTGCCACTCTTGTTGTTTTTCATGAACTCAAAATATCTCTTGAATCGAGGAAAATTTTGGTCATCATAATACAACACTCCAGCAGCTCCTTTTTCCCTTGCCAAAACGGTCTTTTTGCCTATGGCATCAGACATATCGCTCCAAACTGACTTTTCATCCGACCCGGAAATAACATAGGTGCCATCTGCATTGACAGGTTCCCCTGCTTTTATCAATACCAATTTTCCCGCGACATCCATTCCTTTGTAATCAGAATAGTTATTTTCTTCAATACCATAACCCACATATATCAATTGGTTATAACTTCCATTCGCTGCAGAAAAAGTAAGCACATCCGTTCCCAACTCAAAGGTTTGACCGTCTATTGAGATACCTCCTTCAGGGACTTTTCCAATTTCCAAGGGGACTTTTTGAAAATAATCACCATCAGATTTCGCAGCCGGAACGTTTATGGCCTCGTACTGAGCTTTTAAGTAAGCAATGGCCTTTTTCTGTCCAGGTGTTCCAGTTTCCCTTCCTTCAAAATCATCAGAAGCATAAATATAAAGATGCTCTTTTAAATCCTCTTGGGTTATGCTGTTGGCATAAGGAATAGGATCTGCAATGGTATTGGATGTTTCAGACGTCTTATCAACGGTTTTCTGGGCAGAATTGCAAGAGAAAACCAAACCTGCAACTAACAGCAGTAATTTTTTCATTGGGCTTTTTTAGCGGATAATTCGCCAAAAATAATGAAAGAAATGTTATTCAATGTTTTAAGTTGAAATGAATTAACTCAGCGATAGTACGAAACTTGATGGACTAACACCTTTAATCTGTTTAAACTTTCTATTGAAATTTGAAATGGAGTTGAAACCGGCTAAATGGGCAATTTCCAATACGGAAAGGTCCTTGTTGTTGACCAACAACTGACTGGCATGCTCCACACGGATTTCAATGAGAAATTTAAAGAAGGTCTTATTCGTTCGTTGTTTAAAAAAACGACAAAACGCATTTGGTGTCATATGCACCAGTTCCGCCACATTTTCGAGCTTTATTTCCTGGTCAAAGTTCTGCATGACAAAATCGAAGACGGAACGAAGCCTTTCACCATGATCATCGGATATTTCTTTCGGATAAGTAAAGTTGGAAAGCTTTATTTTCTGTTGTTTACTTAATTCCTTCAGCAGTTTTAGTAGTGATAGGAATCTTGAAAAATGGTCAATCTCGACCATGGATTTCATGGTTTCCTGAACGAAAAGATCATGACGGTTCAATTTAAATCCAGATTCTGAATACTTAAAAAAACTTTTTAGAGTATCCATCTCGCGAAGTTGAAAGAAATATTCTCCGAAGGAAGTCTTTGTAAAGAAAATTGAAATCATATATGAATCTCTATTGCTTTCGGAGCTTTTAAATAAATGTGGAATCCCACTACCGATGACAAAAAAATCTTCATCCTCATACGAGTGCACATTACCACCAACAATCAATTTTCCTTGACCTTTAACAATTAAACTTAATTGTATTTCCTCGTGTTGATGCAGCTTGTCATAAAAGACAGGCCCTCTATCGCATTGTACAATTAAATGCTCTCCAGGCTTTTTCGGTATTTTGAATGCATATATTTTCATGTCATTCAAAATTACCTAAAATTTAATTCTATTTTTATAGAATAGGGTAATATAATACCATTTATGGATAATTTTTAGTGAAAGCCTACAGAATCGATAAGCTATTTTTGGAGTAAAATATAGTAACTATGATATCATTTGAATGGACAGGTGTAATGCCAGCCGTAACAACAAAGTTCTCTGATGAAGACACATTAGATCTGGAAATGTTTTCAAAAAACATTGAAGCACAACTTGATGCCGGGGTCAGTGGCATAATTTTAGGCGGAACGCTTGGAGAAGCTAGCACCTTAAACGAAGATGAAAAACGTGTCTTGATAGAACATACAGTAAGCTTGGTAAACGGGAAAGTCCCTGTAATCATGAATGTTGCTGAACAGTCAACCAAGAATGCCATAAAAGCTGCTGAGAATGCCGAAAAGCACGGAGCAAGTGGACTTATGATGTTGCCGCCAATGCGATACAAATCCACAGATTATGAAACAATGGCTTATTTTGAAGCTGTTGCAACGAGTACATCATTGCCCATAATGGTCTATAATAATCCAGTTGATTATAAAATTGAGGTGACTTTGGAGATGTTTGAGCAATTGTTAAAACAAGACAACATAAAAGCGGTAAAAGAATCCACAAGGGACATTACCAATATTACTAGAATAAGAAATACTTTTGGAGACCGACTGAACATTCTTGGAGGAGTAGATACGTTGGCCATGGAAAGTCTTTTGATGGGAGCTGATGGATGGGTTGCCGGATTGGTCTGTGCTTTTCCAAAAGAGACCGTAGCTATTTATAAATTAGTAAAGGCGGGCAGGGTAGAAGAGGCTACAGAGATTTACCGTTGGTTTATGCCGTTGTTGGAGTTGGATATCAACCCGCAATTGGTTCAAAATATTAAATTGGCAGAGGTTGCCACCGGAATCGGAACCGAAAATGTAAGACCTCCACGTTTGTCGCTTCAGGGCAAAGAACGTGAACGGGTTTTGGCCATTATTAAAGAAGGAGTTCAAACTAGACCAGAAATTCCAAATGTATAAATGAGTGTACACACTTTTAGATGTATAGATGCGCATACCTGTGGAAATCCGGTTAGACTTGTTGTGGAAGGTGGTCCCAAATTAAATGGGGCTACAATGGAGGAAAAAAGACAGCATTTTTTAAAGGAATATGATTGGATACGGACCGGGTTAATGTTTGAGCCGAGAGGTCATGATATGATGAGTGGAAGTATATTATATTCACCACATGACCCGGAAAATGATGTTGCTGTTCTTTTTATTGAAACCAGTGGTTGTCTTCCTATGTGCGGCCATGGTACTATTGGCACAATCACCATAGCTTTGGAAGAAGGACTTATCAAACCAAAGATTCTTGGGAAAGTTAAGATGGAAACTCCAGCCGGATTGGTTGAGATTGAATATCATCAAACAGATAAGAAAGTTGAATGGGTTAAGTTGACCAACGTTAAGAGTTACCTGGCTGCTGAAGGGTTAACAATAGACTCATCTGTTTTAGGTGAGCTGGTTTTTGATGTTGGTTTTGGCGGAAACTTTTATGCAATAGTAGATCCCCAGTTGAATTTTTCAGGAATTCAAGATTATACGGCAACGGAATTGATAACCCATTCTAGGGAAATCAGAAAGAGAATCAATGAAAAGTACCCAACGCTTTTTATACATCCAGAAAACCCAAACATCAACCATGTTTCACATATTTTATGGACAGGAAATCCTATTGATGAAAGTTCTTCGGGTAGAAATGCTGTTTTTTATGGCGACAAGGCTATTGATCGTTCACCTTGCGGCACTGGGACTTCTGCCCGCATGGCGCAACTCTTTTCAAAAGGAGAATTAAAATTAAATGAAGAATACGTGCACGAAAGCTTTATAGGCTCTAAATTTGTTGGAAAGGTAGAACAAGTGACCACCTTAAATGGAAAAAAAGCAATAGTTCCTAGTGTGAAGGGTTGGGCAAAAATCTATGGCAGAAATACAATAACCATAGATACTGACGATGACCCTTACGCACATGGGTTCCAAGTGATATAAACATGAGTACCAATAAAAAAGTAGTTGTGGTGGGCGGAGGAATAATAGGCCTGTCCACAGCCTATTTTCTTCACAAGGAAGGGCATCAGGTTACTATTTTGGATAAATCGGCGATGAATACGGGAGCCTCTTACGTAAATGCCGGATATATAACCCCCAGCCATATCATTTCCTTAGCGTCACCTGGAATGATTTCTAAGGGAATCAAGTACATGTTCGATTCTTCAAGTCCTTTTTATATGAAACCCAGATTGAATATGGATTTCATTAAATGGTCTTGGTATTTTAAAAAATCATCAACCAAATCCAAAGTTGAGAAGGCCATGCCTGTTATCCGAGACATCAACTTATTGAGCCGAGAGCTTTATGAGGGAATGAAAACTTCAGGTGAATTGGGAGATTTCCACCTTGAAAAGAAGGGATTGCTGATGATGTACCAAACCGAAAAAGAAAGAGACCATGAGCAGTATGTCGCCAAAAAGGCGGCAGAACTTGACTTGGAGGTAACGCATTTGGACAGAGAGGGACTCAAAAAGGTAGAACCGAACATTGAACTCAATGCTAAAGGAGCTTTCCATTACGAATGTGACCGTCATACTACTCCAACCCAATTTATGGAACGTATGATTAACTACCTTTCCAAAGCAGGAGTATCTATATATAAGAATGAGGAGGTGGTTGATATAGTATCAAAAGGAAATACCATTACTGAGGTAAAAACAAACAAAAGAAATTATAGAGTAGATGAAGTGGTCTTCGCTGCAGGGTCATGGAGCTCTCATCTTTCCAGGAAACTAAAAATGAACCTTTCGCTTCAAGCCGGCAAGGGGTACCGGATTAATGTTGAATCGCCAACCAATATATCCATGCCTGCAATATTGATGGAGGCTAAAATGGCGGTGACCCCAATGCAAGGATTTACGCGATTTGCTGGAACCATGGAATTTTCAGGCATCAATCATACAATTCGTAGAGAGCGTGTTGACGCTATCGCAGCTGGAGCAGAACGATATTACAAAGGATTAAAGATTCCTGAAGAAGCTAAAAGCAGTGCCCAATGTGGTTTGCGACCTGTAACTCCGGACGGATTGCCCTATATAGGAAGAACAGAACAATTTCCTAACCTGATTATCGCAACAGGTCATGCAATGATGGGATGGAGTTTAGGGCCAGCTACTGGGAAGTTAGTAACAGAATTAATTTCAGATAAAAAGCTGTCTTTGGATATTGAACCCTTTGCTGTAGAGCGTAAATTTTAGATTGGCACATTTTATGCAGTTTGAAGATGGAATGTTTTCATAATTGTTTCATTTAGGAGTAACTTTATACTATGCTAAAAAACTACATCTGGATTCTCTTTTTGTTTTTAAACCTAAACTTGTTTTCCCAAGAAATACAAATATTTAGGGTACAAGACTTTGACCTTAAGGGGAAGGTGCAATCTTGTTTGGTAATTACGGATTATGGTCGGGAACTTTTTGAATTTAATGAACAGGGACTGCTGACCAGAACCGTAACCCAGTATAACAAAACAGATCAAGATATTACCTATTACCAATATGAAGGGGAGGAATTGATCGAAAAAAGGATGGAGAGTTATAAGAACAACGTATTGGATGCCGCCACTTCTATGGCCAACTTTTATACCATTGATACTGTTTCAAACAAAAAGATATCTGAGAAAATCATCTCCTATGATAAGGAATTTCTGGAGCTCCAAGAATATGTTTTTGATGACACCGATAGATTGGTGAAAATTGTTACTTCAAATGCCCATGGTGTAGACGAGACTGTTTTAGAATATGCCAGCTATAAGGATGAAAGCACAGTGAGCCAAATAGTGAACGAAGTAATGGAGAAATCCGTTCGCACATCGGAAAGAAAAACGACTCAGGGAACCCAAAAAGCTGTACTGACCAAAGAGTATATTGATGGGGAACCCAACATTGCTTATGAAGAAATTTTTGATGAAACTGACAAACTGATTTCGAAGGAAACATTTAATTATGACATCGCTAAAAAGGAATTTGTTTCCGGTGAAAAGAAGCAATGTCTGTATGATGCTGATGGAATGCTTTCAAAAGTAGTGACCAAGACATCAAATGCTGAATCGTTTAAAGAGTACATTTTTCAGTTTGATAATAATGAAGAAAAGAATTGGATCAAACAGATTATTACTCCAGATAACAGTTACATTACTCGTAGAATAGAATATTATCCTACAGAACAAGTTCAAGAAGAGCCCAACGAGTAAATCAATTCATTTGTAGTAAGTCCCACAGATTGCCGTACAGGTCTTCAAAAACCACTACCGTTCCATATTCTTCCTCACGCGGTTGTTCTTTAAATACAACCCCATTAGCTTTCATGGTGTTATAATCATTCCAGAAATTATTGGTATGCAAAAAAAGAAATACCCTACCTCCAGTTTGGTTTCCAATGGCCTGCTTTTCTTTATCATTTTTAGCTTTACCCAGTAAAATATTACAACCGGATTCATTTGGCGTGACCAAAACCCATCTTTTTCCATCACCTAAGTCGATATCTGCGGAAAGTGTAAAGCCCAATTTTTCGGTATAAAAGGCAATAGCTTCATCGTAATCTTGAACCACCAAGGTAACATGCATCACATGTCTTTCGCTTGTTTTCATGTTTTAAAGTATGTTTTGTAGGATTTCCGGTTTTAGCTCATGCCCCCCTTTAAATGTCGTTATTTCACAGCTGTCACCAAATAAGGTCTTTAGCTTAGCTTTCTCTTTTGCCAACCTTTCGTCTTGAAGAAATTCATCAGAATCTCCATAAATAACGTTGACGCTGGTGGTTCCCCAATCAATAAAATCTAAATGTTCCTTTTGGAGTTCATTGGGAATTCCGCCGGCATAAAGAATAAGCTGTTTGCACAGTATCTTTCTCTTCACCATCCACCGCAAAGCCACAGAAACCCCTTGCGAGAAACCGAAAATGACCAAATTGCAATCTGAAGGTATGGTCTCAGCTTCTAAAACTGCATCTACATATCCAAGCACATTTTCTGTTTCCAAAGCAGTATTTTCCTTTGTAAGCCAGCTGGCCCCAACATATCTATATTCATTCTTAAGGTAGTATTTGGAGGGCGCTTGAGGGGCGATTATATAATTCTCATCCGAATTGAGCCCTTCGAAGTAACGAACAAAAAAACGACTTAGATAGCCAATTCCGTGGAAAACAATCCAGACATTCTTAGTATTTGGTGTTAAACTGTTTAAGGTTATATAGGTGTTTTTGGAAGTATACGAAACAATCTTTTCCATAGCGTTCATTTTGTCTTTAAGACAACGTTCAATATTGCAATAGCTTTGTGTAATTTTACGAAAAATAGAAAGATGAGTCAGGATAAAGAGAAAATTCTATCCATATGCAATGCAATATCCAAAGGTACCTTAATGGAAACCTTGGATATCACCTACATTGATGCCGGAGATAATTTCTTGGTAGCTAGAATGCCTGTAACACCCAAAGTGCACCAACCTGATGGGGTTTTGCACGGGGGAGCCACCGTTGCTTTAGCGGAAAGTGTCGGTAGTGCAGCCTCACATATCTTTATGGATACGGAAAAATTCTATGTCCGTGGTATTGAAATCTCGGCAAACCACGTTAAAGGGATTAAGGAAGGTTATGTTTATGCCAAAGCCACTATTCTGCATAACGGACGCACAACCCAACTTTGGGAGATCAAGATAACAAATGATGCGGGCAACCTGATTTCTAACTGTAAACTCACGACCATTGCCCTCCCTAAATAAGAAAACCTTCTCAGAACTTATAAATAAGTCGGGTCTGCATATTGAGCAAAAACTTCCATTTGTTCTATACAGAAAACCGAAGGAGCAGCAGGTCATAGGAATTTTTCAATCCGATGGTGAACTAAATTCGGTGGTTGACTTCAAAGAAAGTGGATTTGTTTTTGCTCCGTTTGATTCAAAAGAAGATGCTTTTTTGATTCGACCCGATGAGGTAATCGTCTCAAGTTTTCAGAGAAATGGTGAAATAGGAGCATCAAATTTTAATGAGACTTCTGAAGGAAAAGAAGCACACATAAAACTTGTCGAGAACGGAATCAAAGAAATCATAAAAGGAAATCTTCAAAAGGTAGTATTGTCTAGGGTAATCGAAGTCCCATACTCCAAAAATCCGAAAGAAATCTTCACCAGTCTTTTAAATAATTATCCCAATGCGTTCTGCTATTTGTTTTATCATCCTAAAGTAGGAATGTGGTGTGGTGCTACACCGGAGACTTTGTTGCAAGTAAAGGAGCAACAACTAAAGACCATGTCTTTGGCGGCCACCTTACCCATTAGCAATGCTGAAAAACCTATTTGGGGTTCTAAAGAAATAGAGGAACAACAGATGGTTTCGGATTATATTCAAAAACGACTCGCCAATAAAATGGATTCCTTGGAAGTGGGGAAAGCTGAAACCATTAAAGCTGGTAAATTGTGGCATTTAAAATCCGAGATCACGGGACATCTTTCCAATAAAACTGATCTCAGGGAAATTCTAGAAGCCTTGCACCCAACTCCCGCCGTGTGTGGCATTCCGGTAGAAGCCGCCAAGAACTTTATTACTAAAAATGAGAATTATAAACGGACCTTTTATACTGGTTTTTTAGGAGAATTGAATTTGGGTACGCAAACCGAAACGTCTCTTTATGTAAATCTTAGATGTATGGAACTAAAAGAAAAAAAGGCAGCCATTTTTGTAGGAGGGGGGATAACACTTGCCTCTAACCCTGATCGGGAATGGGTTGAGACCCAGAACAAAAGCCGTACCATGCTCAATATTCTTTAATTTCATTGACCTGATTTTGGGGGAATATCGTTTTGCGATGTATTTTTGTATTCCATGACGTATTCCAATATTCCCTCTGCACAAACATTGGTTCTTTATTTTAAATCAAGAGGGATAAAAAATATTGTGATTTCCCCGGGGTCTCGCAATGCTCCACTAACCATAAGCTTTACCAAGAATCCTTTTTTTAGTTGTTTTAGTGTTGTGGATGAAAGATGTGCGGCTTTCTTTGCTCTTGGAATGTCCCAGCAGTTGCAACAGCCTGTAGCTGTAATTTGTACCTCTGGCAGTGCGCTTTTGAATTATTATCCCGCCGTGGCCGAAGCATTTTATAGCGATATACCACTTGTAGTAGTTTCAGCAGATCGGCCTCCTTATAAGATTGACGTTGGAGATGGACAGACCATACGACAGGAAAAGGTTTTTGAAAAGCATATAGCCTACAATGCTAACCTCAAACTCGATGTTTCACACGCAACAGAAACGATTGCTGAATTCGACCCTGACCATCTGAACGCATCACAAGCAGAGATGCAAAAGTATAATGAAGCTGAGTTGAATCAGGCATTGCATGTTGCAGTTGAAGAGCAAGCGCCGGTGCATATTAACGTTCCATTTGAAGAACCACTATATGGCACCATCGAAGATTGCCAAATTCAAATATCCGAACCTTCAAAGGAGGTAGCAAAGGAAATGGACTTGGAAAATTTGGGGGAAATCAGAACCACATGGAATCAGAGTCAACGAAAAATGGTTTTGATAGGAGTTAACCAACCGGATAGTATTGACCAAGATATATTGGAAAAATTGGCGACGGACGAAAGCGTTTTGGTGTTTACCGAAACGACTTCCAATGTTCACCATTCCAACTTTTTTCCAAGTATTGATAGTATTATAGCTCCCATTGAAAAATCAGAAAACAAAGAAGAATTGTTTGATGCGCTTCGGCCTGAAGTGCTGCTAACCTTTGGAGGGCTAGTTGTTTCAAAGAAGATAAAAGCCTTTTTACGTAAATACAAACCCAACTTCCATTGGCATATTGATACAAAAAAGGCCTATGATACTTTTTTCTGCCTATCTGAGCATATCAAGCGGGATCCAAACGATTTTTTGAAAACGATTCTCGCGAACAAGACCGTTGTCAGCGACTATCAAAAACGTTGGAATGATGTAAAAAAACGATACGAAGAAAAGCGTCAAGAATACGCAGACCGGATACCATTTTCCGATTTCAAAGTCTTTGACCATCTTCAAAAAAATATACCCGAAGGATATCAGGTACATCTTGCGAATAGCTCAACCGTGCGCTATACCCAACTTTTTCCGATGCATCCTTCGCTAAAAGTATTTTGCAATAGAGGAACCAGCGGTATTGATGGAAGCACCTCCACAGCTGTAGGGGCTTCGATTCATAATAAAAATCCAACACTTTTAGTTACTGGTGACCTAAGCTTTTTCTATGATAGCAATGGACTTTGGAATGCATATGTAAGACCAGATTTCCGAATCATACTCATCAATAACTCTGGCGGTGGGATTTTTAGAATATTACCCGGCAAAGAAGATTCTGAGGAATTTTCAACTTTTTTCGAGACACATCATGGGCAAAATGCGGAAAGCTTAGCAAAAATGTATGGTTTTCAGTATCAAAAAGCCGATAATCTATCAGATTTAAAAGGTCATTTGGAAGATTTATATGTGAACTCGGGACATCCCAAAATTTTAGAAGTTTTCACCCCAAGATTGAAAAATGATAAGATTTTGCTTGACTACTTCGATTTCATATCTTAGATCTACTTTAAAAATACCTAAATAACCATGAGCAAAAGAGATATACTTATTGAAAAATATGCAGCCGATATTCAAGACAAATTCGGTGAGCAACCCAATATGGATTTGTTGACCAAGGTCACTGTAGGTTTGGGCCCATCAATATATAATTTGGACTCTTCGCGAGTTTCGGGTTCAAGCGAAAAGGAATTGGAAACGGTCAAAAACAATTTTCTTATTGGAAAATTAGGCCTTGCGGACAGTTCAGAACTATTAGATGCAGTAAATGGCATCATCGATAAATATGGGAGATCCGATAAAAACAAGTATAGAGCTGTAATTTATTATATGTTGACCAAGCATTTCGATAAGGAATCTGTATACAACTAAACAACCCCAACCTCTAAACGAGCTACCTTAGGGTGGCTTTTTTTATACCCATATTTTACATCTACCTTTGCGCCCATGATAGAATTGGGAAACTATAACACTTTAAAAGTGTTGCGAAGTACAAGTGTGGGACTGTTCTTGGGAGATGATGAAGGAACCGAAATTCTTTTGCCTAACAAATACGTCCCTCACGATTTTCAAATTGATGCAGACCTCGAGGTCTTTTGCTACTTGGATAACAATGAAAGACCCATTGCAACTACTTTGAAACCGTATGTGTTTCGAAATAATTTTGCATTTCTAGAAGTTGTAGAGGTTAGTTCGTTTGGAGCCTTTGTGGATTGGGGATTGGAAAAACATTTATTGGTGCCATTCAGGGAACAGAATGGGAGAATGGAGGAAGGCCAAAAGTATATCGTCTATTGCTACTTGGATGAAGAAAGCTTTAGATTAACCGGTTCTGGAAGAATAAATAGGTTTTTATCCAATAATGAGCTCAACTATGAACCTAACCAAGAGGTGAACATGTTGGTCAGTAGAAAAACACCACTTGGATGGGAGGTAATCATTGAAAATAAGAATAAGGGGTTAATCTTTGAGACAGATGTTTTTAAGCCCATTGCCACTGGAGACCGGTTAAAGGGATATATCAAAAATATAAGAGAGGATAACAAGATTGACGTGGCATTGCAACCCATTGGCGCCAAAATGTTGGAACCAACGGCGCAGATGATTTTTGAAAAACTTCAACAGAATGAAGGGTTTTTGCCATTTCACGATAAAACTTCTCCAGAAATAATTAAGGCGGAGTTACATTTGAGTAAGAAATCGTTCAAAAAGGCGATTGGAACCTTATATAAAGAAAGGAAAATTAGCATTGAACCTGACGGAATCCGTTTGGTGTGATTTCCAAACGCAAAGGCAAGCGGCAGTTTTACTAATTATTTGCGGGCGTTTAGTTTTTTTCTTTCGCTAAAAATTTTACATTTGTAGAGAGCGGATTAACTCCTTGAAAGCTATATCCTTAGCATGTTGTAAGAAATTAAAACTAGCCTAATATGCCCTTTATAGAAGAAAGTGATTTGTTGGACCTACACAAGGATATTGACAAGGCCCAAATAATCAACGAAAGACTCCTAGATCAGATAAAATACAAGAACAAGGACCTTAAGAAAATAAGATTACAAAGAAACATTCTTTTAGGCTTTACCACTTTGTTTGTTGTAGGTACTTTGGCCATTACTTCATTTACTGCGGGATTAAGCAGCAAGAACTCTTTTGAGCATCAAAACAATTTGTTGGTTTCCATTGACAGTTTGGATGCAATTAAAACTCGAATTGACAATCTTAAATCGCAAAATGAAGAATTGAGTTTGGTTCGTGAATTCTATTTGGCAAAGGCATTTTTAGATAAGGAAACTATTTATTCTGTTCAGGTAAAATCATTTGTTGATAATAACGTTACACTGGCTTCTGAAGCGTTGACCAATACATTGTTCGTAAAGACGAATCCATTTTATGCCTATTCCCTTGGAAACTTTGAAACCTTGGACGAAGCCCAATTGTTTAGAAAGCAACTGGTGAATATGGGCTTTAAAGATGCTTTTGTAGCATCCTACCAAGATGGAAAAAGGGTTAAAATTGAAGATCCCTATTAATTTTGGCCAACATTAAGGCTTGGGTGCAAGCTGCTCGACTTCGCACATTACCTTTATCATTATCTGGTATACTAGTAGGAACCTCATTAGCTATTATTGAGGGTTTTTTCAATAGCTCCATATTTGTTTTGGCCTTGCTTACTACAGTGGCCCTTCAAATTACTTCCAACTTTGCTAATGATTATGGTGATGGGGTAAAGGGAACCGATGCTGACGATAGAATTGGACCGGCAAGGGCACTTCAAAGTGGCTTACTCTCGAAATCAGCTTTGAAGAAAGGAATTATCATTTCTGTGATCATCAGTCTTCTTCTTGCGCTTCTCTTGATTTATGTCTCTTTTGGAATGGAAAACCTAAAACTCATAATTGTCTTTATTGTTTTAGGCATATTGAGCGTTTGGGCCGCACTTCGCTATACCATGGGTTCTAATCCTTATGGATATAGAGGATTGGGTGACGTATTTGTGTTTTTGTTTTTTGGATTACTGGGTGTTTTGGGAAGTATGTATTTATATACAAGAGCATTGCAGTGGGATTCTATTTTGCCGGCAATTACTATAGGGTTTTTATGTGTTGGGGTGTTGAATCTAAACAATCTAAGGGATGTAGTATCCGATGAAAAACATGGAAAACGAACCCTGGTGGTCAAAATGGGATTTAAAAATGGTAAATGGTATCATTTCTCTTTAATAATGGTAGCATTTGTGGCACTCCTGACCTTCACATGGGTTAAGAACATACAACTACAACAAGCATTTTACATACTAGCCTTCTTACCTATATTAATTCATCTCAAGAAGGTAATGTCAACAAAAGAACCCATAAAACTTGACGGGGAACTCAAGAAATTGGCATTAAGCACCTTTTTGCTATCCGCACTGTTCTTTATGGCAGTTAAGTTTTTTTTGTAATTTTGAAGTAACCCACTAAACATTAATCGACTTGGAACACCCTATTAAAATTCTAATTGTAGAGGATAATGTAATTATTGCAGACGATATGCAATCGATGCTTGAAGAAATCGGGTATGAGATTGTTGACAATGTAATTGTATATGAACAGGCTGTAGATGTGCTAAAGAACAATCATGTTGATTTGGTGCTCATCGATATTATCCTAGCCTCAGACAAAACAGGTATCGATCTTGGAAAACATATCAGGGATGCATATAACATCCCATTTATTTTTGTAACCTCCAATTCTGACAGAGCAACTGTTGAGAACGCAAAAACAGTTAAACCTGATGGATATTTGGTAAAACCTTTTGAACAACAGGATTTGTATACCTCTATCGAGATTGCTCTTTCCAACTTCAACTATTCTAGAAAAGAGAAAACAAAGGAGATTGCAGGTAACGAAGGTGATGCCTTTACATCCAACTCTGTATTAAAAGATTCGATCTTCGTAAAAAAACAACATTTGTATTACAGGATTCAGTTTGGTGATATTCAATTCATCAAAGCTGATAATGTGTATTTAGAAGTCAATACGGTAGATAAAAAGTTTCTTGTTCGATCTCCACTCAAAGATTATTTGGAGAAGCTTCCAAAGAATAAATTCTATAGAGCACATAAGTCCTACATTGTAAATGTGGACCATATTGATGCGATAAACTCGAAAGATATTATGATCAATAATAACCTGATTCCGATTTCAAAGGATTTCAAGGAATTCATTATCTCATCAATGAACAGCTAGAAAAGCATACATACCTAATACTAAAAAGTGCCTTGTTTCGAGGCACTTTTTTTATGTTACAATTCCATTTTAGACAATGACCACAACTTTTTGGGTGTTCACAACAATAGTTTTCTACTCAGATAAGACACCTATACTTTAGCAGTGTTATTAGTTCAGAAAAGTAATTTTTTCATTTTCATATAGTGTTCTCGTAAAAGGGTCTTGTTCGAAAGAATAGGGCCTTTTTTGATTATCAAGGTAATAATGCGGATTGCAGATTCCATGAAACGCAAAAAACATCGATAAAGTGCTTTTTGCATACACCTATGTTGTTTTCACAACAGAAATTGACACTTTCACAACAATAGTGAATAAGTCAGATATCAAGCATTTAATTTTGTTGGTAAACCTACGTTCTAATATTAGAATGGTCACTTAAAAACTTGTCAGGTATATAGGTGTTTGGCATTGGGGCATTCAAACCGAAAATAGGTTCATTTTCAAAAAATGAAACAATAAATAGCGACAAGCTTTTTAAATTTTGTCGCAGATACCTTTGGTAAATAGATGATAGAATATTTCAAAAAAATAACCTCAATATTCTTTTTCATTTTTCTATTGGGCGCTTCCGCACAAACCTTGAAAAGTGACGAAATAAGTGCATTAAAAGAATTCCAGGCAGCCAACGGTTCCTCAAACAGGTTCGAATCTTTTTTTAGTTCAGTTGACAGATACAATGTCAACTCTGCCTATGATTGGTTGGATACGTTAAAAATCTACCTTGCAAACGCCCAAAAAACGAACGATACAATTGCGGCACGACTATATATGGTAATGCAGACCCAAGTTTACAATGATTTGGGTGAATACGACAAAAGTACCGCATTGGCCAAAGAGCTTTATGCACTTAAAGATTCGTTGGATTCTGATTCAAGAAAGATCGTACTTGAAGTTTTGGACGATAATTATGCCAACCTTCAATTGTATGATAAGCAAATTGAAGTGCGTAAAGAAAAACGTGAACTTGGCTTAACAGATAACGTTGCTTTCTATGATATCTACAGCAACTTAGGTTTGCACAGAAAAGCTAGAAACCAATACATAATGGAGGTCAAGCCTACCATAGCCGATAACGATTCCTACGGTTTGGCAAAGTATCATAATAAGGTTGGGAACTACTTAAGACTTGATAATTCTGCTCCTACAGCGGTAAGTGAACTTAAGAAGGCAAAAGCGTATCTAGACGTTTTTATTAATGATATATCCGCACAAAAGACCGAAGAGCAAATATTTGAGAGTGAATTGCTAAAAGCAGAAATAGAAGGTAACATTGGGAAATGCCATGTACTACTTGGAGAATATGATGAAGCGATACCTTTATTGGAGTCAAGTATTGAAGCCCTATCATCTGCATCGGATACCCATTATAAAAATGAAGTTATTGAAAACACTTTGAACTTAGCGGATGCCAACCTACAACTTGAAAAGTATTTGGCGGCAAAAAGAAGCTTGGATAGTGATTTCAACAATATCAACCTGCTACAAAACATAAAGCGAAATAGTTTGTTGGCGGCCTATTACGACAAAGTTGAAAATTTTAAAAACGCGGCAACTTATTATAAGCGCAACGAGAGAATAAAGGACTCATTATCCCAAAAGCAATCTTCAATCATTAAACAGCAGCTGGTAACCATAGTTGCAAATGAAGATTTGGAGAATTCCCAACGATTGATTGACGAACAAAAACGTATCAATGAATTGGCTCGAAGCGAAATGAAGGCGAAAGATGAGCGAATCAACCTGGTTTTCATTTCCTTGATTTTCACACTTCTTGGTTTTGCGGGATTGGTCTATGCGTACTTAAAAAGTATTAAAAACCAACGCTTGATTGCAGAACAAAAGCATATCATTGAAAATGCCCTAGTAGAAAAGGACTCATTGTTAAAAGAAATTCACCATAGAGTAAAAAACAATCTCCAGATGGTGTCCAGTTTATTAAGCTTGCAAACCAAGAATACTCGAAGTAAATCTGCTATAGAGGCATTAGAAGAAGGTAAGAGTAGGGTAAAGGCCATGGCACTTATTCACCAGAAGCTTTATCAAAATGATGATTTATCCGTTATAGAAATGCAGGGTTATATTGAGAGCTTGATCAATAGTGTACAATCCGTTTATAAAAAAGGAGGACATAACATTAGTATAACCATTGATGCTGAAGGAACCGAATTAGATATTGACCGAGCCATTCCATTTGGACTTATTTTGAACGAGCTTGTTTCCAATTCTTTCAAGTATGCTTTCCCAGAAAATGATGAAAATGGGAAGATTTATATCCACCTCCGAAAAAATGGAGAGCAAGGTTATTTTGAATATACTGATAACGGTATTGGACTTCCAGAAGATACCGAAGAGCGAACACACTCCTCTATGGGAATCCGTCTTATGAACCGATTGGTGAACCAATTACAGTCAAAACTTAACATCGATAAGGCTGATGAAGGGGTCCGGTTCTGGTTTAACTTCAGTTGACACGGCTATTTCCAATTGCTCGCGAAGGAATAACTGATATCCTATTTTCATTCAAATTATAACTAAATTTGGACAACCACATGAAGGCTGTCTATAAAAAGTATATTCTTGATTTTAAGATCCCAAGTGGAACTTCCCGTGGTGTTATGACCCAAAAAGAAACATGGTTTCTTATTCTAAACGAGAATGGAAAATATGGTATTGGGGAATGCGGAATCTTAAGGGGCTTGAGTGTTGACGACGTTCCCGATTATGAAGAAAAGCTTTCATGGGTCTGCGCTAACATACAATTGAGTCTGGAAGAGTTGCTTGTTCAACTAACTAATTTTCCGTCTATTCAATTTGGCTTGGAACAAGCTTTTTTATCCTTTCAATCTGAAAATCCTTTCCATCTTTTTCCTTCAGAATTCACCGAGAATGAATCTCCCATTTCCATCAACGGATTGATTTGGATGGGCAATGAAACCTTTATGCTCTCACAATTAGAACAAAAATTAAAACAAGGTTTTCAATGCATCAAAATGAAGATTGGTGCCATCGACTTTAAAAAGGAATTGGAAATCCTAAAGTCGATTCGCGACAATTTCACCGTAGAAGAAATAGAACTACGGGTGGATGCTAATGGAGCTTTTTCTTCGACGGAAGCACTGGCTAAATTGGAAATACTGTCCAAATTCCAGATGCATTCCATTGAGCAGCCCATAAAACCCGGAAATTGGGAAAAAATGGCAGAACTATGTGCTAAAACCCCATTGCCGATAACACTGGATGAAGAATTAATTGGCATTTTTGATGTAACGGAAAAGCAGCGCATGCTACAAACCATAAAGCCACAATACATTATTATAAAACCTAGTTTGGTCGGTGGATTCAGAGGCTCAGAGGAATGGATAAATTTAGCCAGGAATCAACAAGTAGGGTGGTGGGCAACAAGTGCTTTGGAAAGCAATATTGGGCTCAATGCCATTGCGCAATGGACGTATGCTATGCAGACAAGCATTCCCCAAGGTTTAGGAACCGGAAGCCTTTATACCAACAATTTCGATAGTCCATTAGAAGTTGCAAATGGAAAGTTGTATTATCGGGCTTCCAAACAATGGAAAACTAATTTAATAGAAGAATTATGTATATAGAACAAGGATATAAAGGCAGCATTGGACTGTGGAAGTACTTTGTAATTCCTGTATTGTTTATCGGTTTCATGGGTTTAAATTATGTAGCAACAGTTACGTCTCCAGTTAGTGTAGAAGATGCAATGCAGCAGATGATTGACCAATTGGGATCCAATGTTGTTTTGATTATACTTTTGGCACCTTTGGCAGTTGGTCTTTTTGTTGTTTTAGGATGGACATATTTGGTACATCAGCAATCCATTACATCTTTGACCACCTCACGGAAAAAGATAGACTGGAAACGGGTCATGTATGCATTTTCTCTTTGGGGAGGGCTGACTGCTTTACTAACAGGAATAGATATTTACTTTTCCCCAGATGATTATATATTCAATTTGGATTGGTCTAAATTTATTCCTCTGGCCGTAATTGCTATCGTTCTCATTCCTTTACAGACAAGCTTTGAAGAATATTTATTCCGTGGGCATATGATGCAAGGACTGGGAATCATGGCCAAAAATCGTTGGGTCCCATTGGTAGTGACGTCGGTGCTTTTTGGGCTGATGCATATTGCAAATCCGGAGGTTGAAAAATTAGGAATGGGTATTATGGTGTATTATATCGGTACCGGATTTTTTCTTGGGATTATGACCTTGATGGATGAAGGCCTGGAGCTGGCATTAGGATTTCATGCTGCGAACAACCTTATTACTGCACTTTTGGTCACGGCAGACTGGACAGCTTTTCAAACACATTCAATTTATAAGGATATTTCTGAACCGGCTTTGGGATGGGATGCTCTAATTCCTGTTTTGGTTATCTTCCCCATACTACTGTTCGTTTTTGGTAAAAAATACGGTTGGAAAAATTGGAACCAAAAACTGTTTGGAAAAGTATTGACAAAAGATGAATTTACAGCTCTAAATACTAGTGAATCCAATTTGGCGTAAAACACATTCTGACTTTAGATTTAATGGTGTTCATTATGAATTTGATGAGCTTCAAGAAGTTGGATATAGTCTTGTAAAAGAAGGAGAGTCTTATGAAATCGCTATTGGGGAGTTCCTACTTGACTGGTCGACGGACAAAGAAACCTTAGAAGTTTTTACCTCGGGCTCTACGGGAAAACCCAAAAAGATTAAGCTATATAAGTTGCATATGGTGAATTCCGCCATAGCCACTGGAAAATACTTCGGATTGTCATCAAAAGATTCAGCGCTTATGTGTCTACCTTGCTCTGGAATTGCGGGAAAGATGATGTTGATGCGTGCTATGGTGCTGGGATTGGAACTAAAATCTGTTGAACCTTCTTCAAATCCAATGTTTGGTGCTACTACCAATTTTGATTTTTCGGCAATGGTCCCTTTACAGGCAGAGAATTCTCTAAAACAACTCTCTCAAATAAAAACTTTAATCATTGGAGGCGCACCCATTTCAAAATCTTTAAAAGAGAGCTTGATTACGGTTCCTAATGCAGTTTTTGAAACCTATGGGATGACTGAGACGGTTACGCATATAGCAGCCAAAAGATTGAATGGTTCAAAAAATGACACTATAAACAATCCTTTCGAAGCGCTTCCGAATATTACCCTTTCTAAAGATAATCGGGATTGCCTTGTGATTAACGCTCCAAAGCTTTCAGACGAAGAAGTTATTACCAATGATATCGTGAATTTAACCACCGAAACCAGTTTTGAATGGTTGGGTAGATTTGATTCCATCATAAATTCTGGTGGCATAAAGCTCATTCCGGAACAAATAGAACGGAAACTTTCAACAGTAATCGACGCTCGCTTTTTTGTAGCAGGTCTTCCGGATACGTCTTTAGGACAAAAGTTAGTGCTACTTGTTGAATCAGTTGATATATCATCGGAAGAATTACTTACTAAGATTAAAGATTTAAAAGGTTTGGATAAGTATGAAATTCCGAAAGAAGTGTTTGCTCTAAAACAATTTTTTGAGACTAAAAGTGGAAAAATTCAACGCAAGAAAACACTACTTCAAATAAGCTAAGTTTTGTAAATTCAGCAAATAAATCACTTTCATGACAAGAATAGCACTTTATCTACTCCTAGTATTACCTTTTACCGGATTTACCCAACAGATATTGCCAGAAGAGCAACGAGCTAGGGTAGTCGACGAAATATTGGAAGAACGGTTCAATTCGTTGCTTCCAAACCTCATGGATGATACAGGGATTGACATGTGGATTCTTATTTCGAGGGAATATAATGAAGACCCCGTTTTGAAAACAATGTTACCTGCCACTTGGTTAAATGCAAGGAGAAGAACCATTCTTTTGTTCTACAGGGATAAGGCAGCTGGAAGCATTGATAAGTTGGCTGTGGCAAGATATAATGTCGGTAAGAGTATTCAATCAGCATGGGATAAGGAAAAGGAACCCAATCAATGGAAAAGATTGATGCAACTTATTGAGGAAAGAAATCCAAAACAGATAGGGTTGAATTTTTCAAAAGACCACAATATCGCAGATGGACTGGACAAAACGGATTTCGATGAATTTATGGCCAATCTGCCTAAGAAATATCAATCCAAAGTAGTTTCTGCAGAACAGTTGGCGGTCAGGTGGATAGAAACAAGAACAGAACGAGAGATGATTATTTATAATCAACTTGTAGACATCACCCACGATATTATAGCCGAAGCCTTTTCCGAAAAAGTGATTACTCCAGGTGTAACTACTACAACCGAGGTAGAGTGGTGGATGCGTCAAAAAGTAACCGACTTAGGATTGGAAACCTGGTTTCATCCAACAGTGGATGTACAGCGTACTAGCGAAAAATTGGTTGGACATTTATACTCATTTTCAGGCAGACCAGATGATTTGACCATTCAACCCGGTGATCTTTTACATTGTGACTTTGGAATCTCTTATTTACGTTTGAATACGGACTGTCAGGAATTGGCTTACGTTTTAAGACCCAATGAAGATGGTGCTCCAAAGTTTTTGGTTGATGCCCTAAAAGATGGGAACAGCGTCCAAGACTTTTTGACAGCCAATATGATAAAAGGCAGAACTGGAAACGAAATTTTGGCTAAATCCCTACAACAAGCCAAGGAAGCCGGACTTCGCCCCGCAATTTATACACATCCATTGGGAAGTTACGGTCATTCTGCTGGCACCACAATTGGTATGTGGGATTCTCAAGGAGGTGTGATGAAAGATGATGGTGAAAACTACCCCTTAAACCCAAACACGGTTTATGCCATTGAATTGAACACCACGGTTCACATTACGGAATGGAATAGAGATATTCGTATAATGTTGGAAGAAGCGGGTTTTTTTGGAACAGATGGGTTCAGATACGTTAATGGAAGACAAACTGAACTTTTACTTGTTCCAAGGGTAAAAAAACAACTGGGACACTGAAAATCTGACACTTACTTCTAATTTTTATAATTTTTTAACGATATAATTTTCTAACTTAAGGGTGAAATCAAAAATCGTCGCCATGGTCAAGAAAATTATTCCCTATCTGTTTTTACTTTCGGTTGCTATAACCTTTTCTCAAACATCAAACAAAAGAATAAGTGGTTTCATTACTGATGGATACGGTCCATTGGAAAATGTAAGTATTGCAATAAAGGATACCGAAAAAGGAGTTAAATCGGAAGAGAACGGTAGTTATGTTATTTATGCAGAGGAAGGCCAAACCCTTGTTTATAGTTACTTGGGAAAGCAGAACATCGAAATTATCATTGAAGATGTGACCTCTTTTTTGAATATAACGATGTACGATGATATCCAAGAATTGGATGGTGTAGTGGTTACGGAAAGAAAGAAAAGAACCCGAAAAACACTTTTAGAAGAATACCACAGCAACAAGAATATTGTTAAAACGGCCTTTGGTATTTTGGATAAGGAACGTTCCGGATTTTCAATGCGAGTTATAGATGGAGACCAACTAAATCTGGCCGGACAAGATTTTATTGATGCGCTCCAGTCTTGGGTGCCAGGTGTACAGGTGTTCAGGCCAACAACCTTTAGACCAGGAGGCGGGGCTCTTGGCGGGAATGGGGTAAGACCTACAGACCTGACGATTCCTATTGTATTTTTACCACGGGCGCGACGTTCCTTTATGAGGCCTGTTCCGGCCATTTTCGATGTGGACGGTGTAGTTTATACCGATGCACCAACCTTTATTCAGGTACAAAATATCGAAAGAATTGCTGTTATTGAATCCCTTGGAGCTTCTAATCGCTATGGTAGCATGGGCATTGGAGGAGTAATCATTATCAATACAAAATGGGGAAATCCAAACAAAAGAGAACCAGGAACCAATAAACCCTATGATCATGCCAGGCTAAGAAACAACTACTTTGATTCAAGCAGTCTGGTCAATAGCGCTCAAATACCTATGCCGAAATATTTGGAAAAATTGAATGGTGCAATAGATGAAAAAGAGGCAGAGCATATTTATCAGGATGAAATAGCGTTGTACCCCCAGTCACCTTACTTTTATTTGGATGCCCGTTCGTTTTTCAAGAGTAATTTTGAGAGCAACCAGCTAATAGCTGACATCACTAATACTATTGAGGAAAAATTTGGAACCAATCCTACAATTTTAAAGGCATTGGCCTATATGTTGGAGGAAGAAGGTGAATTTGAGAGAGCATTGGAACTTCAAAAGAAGATTTTTATACTACGACCTCATTATGTTCAGTCTTATATGGATTTAGCTAACGCATACACAAACTTGGGAGATGTTGATAATGCTGCAACCCTGCACACGCGTTATAATTATCTCATTGAAAAGTCGTTCTTTACAGCTTCTGACACTTTTGGCCCCATTATACATAAAAACTTCAGAAACCTACTCGAACAAAATAGAGGTGCCCTAGAAGAGAAGTATGTCTTGGAAACTGATGAACAGGACTTCAAAGGTCTGCGCCTGGTTTTTGAATGGAATGATAGCGAAGCAGAATTTGAATTGCAATTTGTAAGTCCAGAAAATCAGTTTTATACCACTAGTCATACACTTCAGCATAATGCAGAAAGAATACAGGAAGAAAAAGAAAAAGGATTCTCCACAGAAGAGTATCTGGTTTACGGTCCTATTGATGGAAATTGGAATGTTAATGTCAAGTATCTTGGGAACAAAAGTGCAACTCCTTCCTATATGAAGGCTACCATTTACCACAATTTTGGAACCGATAATCAACGTAAAGAAGTTAAAGTCTTTAGATTGGCGACCAAAAATGCGAATTTGGCCCTATTGAGAATTAATAACGGAACCACAAGTAAATCCAATTAGATGTATTTGTTTAATTAAAATACCATAAAAGATTGTCTTATAAGTAATTATGAAAAATAACCAAAATCCTATCAAAACCGTATTTGCGATTGTTTTCGCTTTGACTTTATCAGTTAGTTGGGCACAAGACCAGAAGAAAGTAAATATCTGTTGGGATGTATCCAATTCAATGGATAACAGAAATTTAGATAAAGAGTTCTACTTTTTGGACGCTTATTTTAAGGACGTTAAAGATGCTAAGGTCGCATTATTGACTTTTAGTAATCAGGTAATGTCTAAGGATGAATTTGAAGTTAGTAGTGGTGATTGGCAAGAAATAAAAGAGAAATTAAAGAATGTCAATCATGATGGAGGTACCTTTTTTGGGTCATTGGAAGATTATGCCAAAGGAGGCGATATTCTGCTGTTCACCGACGGCAAACAGACGGTAGGCGGCACCACACCCAGCTTTGATGGCGAACTTTATATTATCAATGGGAAGAAAGACTTTGACAGGGCCAGTCTTAATCTTCTGGCCATAGTGAACAATGGGAACCTGATTAATCTAACGGAGAAAAGAGATTTAAAAAGTAAATCAAACGCTCGAATTTATACTGGAAATATCTATAAGGGGACGGTAGGTTTGGCAAGCGCCGAAATATATGTAAAAGGAAACCAAAGTGAGCTGTCAAAATCGGACGAATCCGGGGCCTTTAAAATTAATGCTGTTGCGGGTGATACCTTGGTGGTATCTTACGGGAAAGACAAAGGAGAACAGGTTCTGGGTGATAATTTGTCCATTGACTTTTCCTTTAAGGACAGTGGAATTCAGCTAGATGAAGTAGTGGTTACAGACGAGGCGAAAGTTGAAACAAGTGAAATAACCACGGCCTATGGTACAGAAAGTAAAGAGAAACTCGGTTACGCGGTTCAATCCATTACGGATAAAGAAATATCGGATGTGGCAACCACAGGGAACAATGCAATTCAAGGAAAGTTTTCTGGTGTTAAATTAGGTCAAAATGATGATTTAAGTCAAATCATTATGCGCCCCAGTAATTCCATCCTCGGAAACAATTATGGACTGATTGTAATTGATGGTATTCCAACTAATCGCTCAAACTCAAGTGTAGGTAATGGCAGCATTGCGAACACGAACTTTATTGATCCACGAAACATTGCGGAAATCACGGTGCTGAAGGGTTTGGCAGCTACAAATCGTTTTGGTAGCATGGGAGCCAATGGAGTATTGTTGATTACCACGAAAACCGCTCAAGTTGTTGGCCCTAAGGGTGAAAAAAGGGACTTGGCCCGATTGACCAACAATGTTTATGATGGAAAGATAAAAGTCAATAGTAAGACTTTGGTAACCCCATACCTTAAGGAGTTAAAAAAAGGGAAAAATGTTCAAGAAGCGTATAACATATATTTGGCGCAGCAAGGTAAATATCCAGACACACCGGAGTATTTTTTGGATGTGTATTCTTTCTTTTACAGTGCCAATGCTGACCTGGCCAATAGAATATTGACGAATATTCTGGAAAAGGAACTACCCAGCTACAATGAACTTAAAGGAATGTATCTAAAAGCCTCCGAATTTGGAAACTATGACTTGGCATTATCTGCTGCCGACCGTATGCTTGAAATGTTTCCAAACAAAATTCAACCGTATTTGGATGTTGCTATGGCCAATAAGATGGCAGGAAACCATCAAGAGGCGTTGAACATGTTCAACAAGATTATAAATGGGTCTGCCAATCAGGGATTGAATTTTCTGGGTATTGAAAAAGTAGTTGGCACGGAGATAAGGAATTTAGTCAATAAAAAGAGAAATCAACTAGACTTAAGTAAAGTTGACCAAAAATATACAAACAACCTGACCTATAATGCACGCTTGTTTTTGGACTGGAACAATACCGATGCCGAGTTCGTAATACAGATGGTTAATCCTCAGAAAAGGTTCTTCAATTGGGAACATACAGAAACAGGAGATCGTGCGCGAATATTAAATGAGTTACAACATGGTTTCAGTACCGAACAATTTGAGATTGTTGGGGCGGAAACGGTTGGTGATTGGATTTTGAACGTGACTTATCTGGGAAACAGGACATCAGGTAGTAAAATGCCAACATTCTTAAAATGCACAGTTGAACATAATTTTGGCAAACCAAACCAAAAGAGTGAAGAATTCCTTGTTCGACTCCAAGAACCTGGAGATGAGCAACAGTTGGCCAAATTTACAGTGCAATAATTACACCTGAAGTACGCCCATATTAAACTGTTTTTCAATAGGCGAATGGTCAGCGGCTTCAATGCCCATGGAAATCCATTTTCGGGTTTCCAGAGGGTCTATAATGGCATCCGTCCAAAGATGGGAGGCTGCATAATAAGGGGATATTTGGTTGTCGTAGCGTTGTTTGATTTTATCAAATAACTCTTGTTCCTTTTGGGCATCTAGTGTTTCACCATTTTTCTCAAGCGAAGCCTTTTCAATTTGCAATAACACTTTGGCCGCAGAATTTCCGCTCATCACAGCGAGTTCAGCACTAGGCCATGCAACAATTAACCTGGGGTCATACGCTTTCCCACACATAGCATAATTTCCGGCTCCATAACTATTACCAATGACAATAGTGAATTTTGGCACCACTGAGTTGCTTACTGCATTTACCATTTTGGCACCATCTTTTATAATTCCTCCATGCTCACTTTTGCTACCCACCATAAATCCGGTAACATCTTGTAAAAACACCAAGGGAATTTTCTTTTGGTTGCAATTGGCAATAAAACGGGTGGCCTTATCCGCAGAATCCGAGTAGATGACACCACCGAACTGCATTTCCCCTTTTTTCGTTTTTACCACTTTTCGTTGATTCGCTACAATACCGACGGCCCAGCCATCGATGCGAGCGTAGCCGGTTAAAATGGTTTTGCCATAACCTTCCTTGTACTGATCAAATTCTGAATTATCCACCAACCGTTTTATTATCTCCAACATATCATACTGATCTCCTCGAGAGGCAGGTAGAATTCCATACATGTCTTCTGGATTTTCAATAGGAGCTTTTGTTTCAATTCTATTGAATCCTGTTTTTTCAAAATCACCAATTTTACCAACGATACGCTTAATCTTGTCCAAGGCATCTTTATCGTCCTTGGCTTTATAATCCGTTACTCCGCTTATCTCCGAGTGCGTTGTTGCTCCACCTAAAGTTTCATTGTCAATACTTTCACCAATGGCCGCTTTCACCAAATAACTTCCAGCTAAAAAGATGCTTCCTGTTTTGTCAACGATCATTGCTTCATCGCTCATTATCGGCAAATAAGCTCCGCCAGCTACGCAACTTCCCATTACTGCAGAAATTTGAGTAATACCCATACTACTCATTTTGGCATTGTTTCTAAAAATGCGACCAAAATGTTCTTTGTCAGGAAAAATTTCATCTTGCATGGGTAGATACACTCCAGCACTATCTACTAGATAGATAATTGGCAATTTGTTCTCCATGGAAATTTCCTGGGCTCTCAAGTTTTTCTTTCCCGTAATGGGAAACCAAGCTCCTGCTTTTACAGTGGCGTCGTTGGCTACAATTACACATTGTTTTCCTTGGACGTATCCGATTTTAACAACAACCCCTGCGGATGGGCATCCTCCATGCTCAGCATACATACCTTCTCCGGCAAAAGCTCCAATCTCAATACATTGCGAGTCCGTATCCAACAAATAATCAATTCGTTCCCGGGCGGTCATTTTGCCTTTTGCGTGATGCTTTTCAATTCTTTTTTTTCCGCCACCAAGTTTTACTTGGGACAATTTTTTTCTAAGCTCGGCAAGCTTTAGTTTATTGTGATCTTCGTTTTTATTGAAGTTAATATCCATAGTTAATAAGCCAATTTCAACGTGCTGTTAAAGATAAGGAGTTATAATCATTACTTTTGATTCTATATGAAAAGTAAAATAAAATGGGGCATTATTGGCCCAGGAAATATTGCAAGAAAGTTCACTTCCGATTTAAAGATGGTTGAGCAAGCATCTGTGGCAGCGGTAGCTTCTAGAAATTTGGAAAGAGCTCAAGGTTTTGCAAATGAGTTTCAAATCCCTAACGTATTCGATAGTTATGATGCTTTGTTTGCTTCCGATGAAATTGATATTGTTTATATAGCAACTCCGCACAATTTTCATAAAGATTTGTCCATAAGAGCCATGGAACATGGAAAGCACGTGCTCTGTGAAAAACCTTTGGGAGTAAATAGGGCAGAGGTTGAGGAAATTATATTGGCAGCTAAGAAAAATAAGGTTTTTATGATGGAGGGACTTTGGTCACGTTTTAATCCATCCATCGCAAAAGCGAAGCAGCTTGTTGATACCGGAGAGATTGGACAAGTGTCCTACGTGAATGCTGATTTTGCATTTTATGGATTGGACCGAGGTGAGGATTCAAGAATTCTAAATCCTGATTTAGCTTCTGGCTCTTTGTTGGATATAGGAATTTACCCCATTTTTTTGGCTTATTTGATTTTGGGTATGCCAGAAGAAATTAAAGCTTCGTCCAATTTTCATCCTAACGGTACAGAAATACAGACCTCGATGATTTTTCAATATTCGGATGCACAAGCAGTTCTGTATAGCGGATTGACCAGTAATTCAAAAATGGAAGCCAAAATATCGGGGAGTGAAGGGGAAATAACCTTATCATCTCGTTGGCATGAAGCGGATGGATATACTTTGGTCAAACAGAATGAGTCGCAAGAAGTTGAATTACCAAGAACCGGAGTAGGTTTTGTCCATGAGATTTTGAAAGTGCATGATTGTCTGAACAACAACATGTTGGAATGTGATTTATGGACACATCAAAACAGTTTGGATTTGGTTGAACTTATGGATACTATCAGAAAAAAAACCGGAATCAAGTTCCCTTTCGAAACATAAAGAACCCTGTACTTCTAGGAATATTTCTTTTTTTTACGATATTTGATTCTTTACCAAACCAACTACATATGGGAATGAATAAAAATACCGTGCTTGCATGGGCAACATGGATAATGATTTTTGTGGGACTTGGAATGATTGCTTTAGGCGCATTTAAGTATGATGAAGTGGCAGGTTATGGATTTGCCGCTGTAGGCATCGGTTTTTTCGCCATAGCATGGGTTTTCAATGCTCTCAAGGGTCGCGTATAATCTTCCAATACATAACATAACAAACATATTACAACCAAATGTCAGACGATAAGAAAGTCATCTTTTCAATGTCTGGGGTCACCAAAACGTTTAAAACGGCGAACACCCCAGTCTTAAAAAACATATATCTCAGCTTTTTCTACGGAGCTAAAATTGGAATATTAGGACTGAATGGTTCCGGTAAATCCACGTTACTGAAAATAATCGCGGGGGTAGACAAGAACTACCAAGGGGATGTTGTGTTTTCACCAGGATATACCGTGGGTTATTTGGAGCAGGAACCCCAATTGGATGAAGAGAAGACGGTTCTGGAGGTTGTAAAAGAAGGAGTAGCTGACACCGTTGCAATTCTGGACGAATATAATAAGATCAACGATATGTTTGGTCTTCCTGAAGTTTACGAAGATGCAGATAAGATGCAAAAACTGATGGACAAGCAAGCTCAACTTCAAGATCAAATTGACGCGGCCAATGCCTGGGAACTTGATACTAAGCTTGAAATAGCTATGGATGCATTGCGTACACCGGAATCTGATAAAAAAATCGGAGTGCTCTCAGGTGGAGAACGAAGAAGAGTAGCCCTTTGCCGCTTGTTACTGAAAGAACCGGACGTTTTGCTTTTGGATGAACCTACCAACCACTTGGATGCCGAATCTGTACACTGGTTGGAACATCATTTAGCACAATACAAAGGAACAGTGATTGCTGTCACGCATGACCGTTATTTCTTGGACAACGTAGCCGGTTGGATTTTGGAACTGGATAGAGGAGAAGGGATACCTTGGAAAGGAAACTACTCTGGATGGTTGGATCAAAAATCAAAACGTTTAGCCCAAGAAAGCAAGCAGGCTTCCAAAAGGCAAAAGACACTTGAACGCGAGTTGGACTGGGTCAGACAAGGAGCAAAGGGTAGACAGACCAAACAGAAAGCTCGCCTTAAAAATTATGATAAACTTCTGAGCCAAGATCAAAAGCAGCTGGAGGAAAAACTGGAGATTTATATTCCTAATGGGCCGAGATTAGGAACAAATGTGATTGAGTCCAAAGGAGTAAGCAAAGCTTATGGGGATAAACTGCTATATGAAGACCTGAATTTTAACCTTCCACAAGCGGGAATTGTTGGCATTATAGGTCCAAATGGGGCAGGTAAGACCACCATTTTCCGGATGATTATGGGAGAAGAAACTCCAGACAAGGGAGAGTTTTCCGTTGGCGATACTGCAAAACTGGCCTATGTGGACCAAAGTCATTCCAACATAGACCCGAACAAAACTATTTGGGAAAATTTCAGTGATGGACAAGAGCTTGTGATGATGGGTGGAAAGCAAGTAAACTCAAGAGCATACCTAAGTCGTTTTAATTTTTCCGGTAGCGAGCAAAATAAGAAAGTAGATATGTTGTCTGGTGGAGAACGAAACCGACTTCACCTGGCCATGACTTTAAAAGAGGAAGGAAATGTCTTGCTATTAGACGAGCCAACCAACGATTTAGATGTAAACACACTTCGAGCCTTGGAAGAAGGTCTTGAAAATTTTGCAGGTTGCGCCGTAATCATTTCCCACGATAGATGGTTTTTAGATAGAATATGCACACATATCCTTGCCTTTGAAGGAGATTCCCAAGTTTATTTCTTCGAAGGGTCATTCTCCGATTATGAGGAGAACAAAAAGAAACGCCTGGGAACAGATATTATGCCCAAGCGTATCAAATACAAGAAATTAATTCGGTAAGGAACTGCTAATTTTCTTTTTCAAGAGCTTTTATTCCTTGTTCTAATAGTTTTTTAGCTTCCAAGAGATATGTCCTTTGATGTGCTGCTAAACTGTTAGGGTTATTTTCTTTTTCCTCAGTTTCAGAATTGAAGGATTTAGAAAACTGAACCAATTGATCAATCGCTTTTTCGGTGGATTTCAATTTATCTTTTGCATGTTTGTCAAAAACTTTAATCATTTCCATTTCCATGGACATTTTATCGGTTTCTTCCTCATTGGCATAGGCTTCGTTCTCGATTGTGCTGTTATCACTGTCTTCTACCACAGTGGTTGATGTGCCAAGAGTACATTCATCCAAAATGGTAATCAATTCATTGATTTGCTTCAAAGCTTTTTTGGAAAAGAATCTTCCAGCGTCCCAATCTACAGGCTCAATGGCTTTGTCAAGAGTTTCTAAAACATCCAAAGTTTTGTCCTCCGTTTTGGCGCAATCACATTCTTCCATAAAGGATTTGGATTGTTCCAATGCTTTTCTTGCCCGTTCTGCATAGTACATCTGGTGCTCAAAGTTGGTAGCGCCCAATGCTTTTTTTGAATGACTTAGGCCATAGGTGACCTTTGCATAATAATTATCACATTGGTTGGAAAAAGAGGTATTTATTGCAAAAATGAATGCAAATACGAATAAAACACAGGATTTGGGAGCCATGGTTTAGTATTGATTTTGGTTAAGTCTTCTAGATTAACGTCAATAATGGCCCAATATTTTATAAGGTTAGAAATCATCCTTGGGATACCAATCCAGCTGAATCACTTTAATGTTTGAATTTCCATTGTTGACAAGGGTCTTGAATTTTTGTACATCACTCACATTCGGACGCCCACGGTAATGATATGGGTAGATTTCCTTAGGTGCGAATTCCAAAACAGCTTCGGCAGCACTTTCCTCGGTCATGGTATAGGGCAAGTTCATGCAGATAAAGGCTTTGTCAATGTTTTTCAAGGTGCGCATTTCAGGAATATCTTCCGTATCACCTGAGAAGTACAAGCGCTCTCCTCCAATATTTAGCACATAGCCATTGCCACGACCTTTGGTATGGAACTTTAAAGCTTCGGTTCTTAAATTGTACATGGGGATGGCTTCAATCAGTATACCATAACGTTCTTTGGTGTCTCCATTATTTAAAACATCGATTTGGGGAGTGAATTCATCCGGGATTTTATCCGCTACTGCTTTAGGGACTATAATCTTTGCTTTTTTGGTATCAAGTTCCTGAAGAGTCTCCAGACTGAAGTGATCTCCATGCACATCTGTAATTAAGATCAAGTCTGGTAATTTTCGGTTTTCAAACATTTGTTTCCCGCCAACGGGGTCAATATATATAGTGATATTATTCCATTCCAAAACAGCAGTAGCATGTTCTATCGGAGTGATTTTGATAGCATTAGAGGGTTCAGTTTGCGCATTTATCTTCTTCGCAAAGAGCGCAAAAAATAGTACTAGGACTATTGTTGAAATTTTTTCTTTCATTTTTCTTAAATATTCTATTTCGCTTAAAATTAATGGTTTAGGTGGACTTTGGTTAGTTTTTTTAACAAATTTTATCGTATAAAAATCCAAAAGAAAAACTTAAGCGTATATAATCCAAACGCGATTGATTAAATACTTTAAACTGAGGATCAATTAATTAAAAAGTTATGACTGAAACAAAAAGTAACAACGGATTAAAGGTAATAGCTGGCTTGCTTGGGGTGGTTCTTTTAGGAACTATAATTTATACTGTAAGCCTTTACCAAGATAAGAAGAAGACCACTACAGCACTTACTCAAGAAAAAGAGTTGGTTGTTGAAGATTTGAACAGCTTAAAGTCTGAGTATGACAAAGCTATTCTAGAAAGCAATGCGACTAACGAAGAGTTGGTAGCTGCTAGGGATAATATTGCAAAATACATTGATTCTGTACAGGGAATGAAAGCTGATATTGCTTCCTTATCAAGATACAGAAGACAGGTAAGTGTTCTTAAAGCTGAAAGAGAAAAATTATTGAAGCAAGTTGACTCTTTGACTACTTCCAACACTTTGTTGGCCATGGAAAGAGATAGCACATTTGCTGAGTTGGAGGCACAAACTGTATTTAACGATTCATTGGTTGTGCAAAACACACAATTGGCTGATGCTGTTGAAAGAGGTTCTGCGCTTAGCCTATCAACCTTCACAGTTGATGCTGTAAGAGAAAGAAACAGTGGTAAATTGGTTTCTACTTCCAGAGCTAAGTCTACTGACAAATTCAAAGTTTGTTTTACAGTTGCAGATAACGTAATTGCTGAAGCTGGTGATAGAGAGTTCTTTATCGAAGTTTTAGATCCTCAAGGAAATGTTTTAGGAGATAGTTTTTCTAAATCTACAGAAGAAGGAGCTTCAATTACATATAGTAAGGGAACTAACTTTTACTATGAGAACAGTACTCTAGATGTTTGTGACTATATCAATAAGCCTGCATCAGATTTCCAAAAAGGAAACTATATGGTCAATGTTTATGACAATGGTCTAAAATTATTGGGAACTTCTAAGTTCACTTTGAAATAGCATACACTATCCATATTTATAAAAAAGCCCGGTTGCATTTTGCACCGGGCTTTTTTCTTCTATAATTTCTTAGAATCTATTTTAAACTACCGACCATATCTTCTGGTTTTACCCATTCGTCATATTCTTCGGCGGTAACATAACCCAGATTAATGGCTTCATCCCGCAATGTAGTTCCATTTTTATGTGCGGTATTGGCTATTTCCGCTGCTTTATAATATCCAATTTTGGTATTCAATGCAGTCACCAACATCAAAGAGTTGTTCAACAATGTTTTAATCACCTCATGGTTTGGCTCAATCCCGGCTGCACAATTTACGTCAAAACTAACGCAAGCATCCCCAATCAATTGAGCAGATTGCAAAATATTTGAAGCCATCATAGGCTTAAATACGTTTAGTTCATAATGACCTTGTGTTCCTCCAACACTTATGGCCACATCATTACCCATCACCTGTGCACATACCATGGTTATGGCCTCACATTGTGTAGGATTGACTTTCCCCGGCATTATTGAACTTCCTGGTTCGTTGGCGGGAATTATGATTTCTCCAATTCCCGAACGTGGTCCGGAGGCCATCATACGGATGTCATTGGCAATCTTGTTCAAGGAAACAGCCAATTGTTTCAGGGCACCATGGCTTTCCACAATAGCGTCGTGGGCAGCTAAAGCCTCAAATTTGTTATGAGCAGTTACAAAAGGTAGTCCCGTAAACTCAGCGATATACTTCGCAACAAGAACGTCATACCCCTTTGGTGTGTTCAAACCGGTACCAACAGCAGTTCCACCTAGAGCTAATTCACTCAAATGATCCAAAGTGTTTTTTAAAGCTTTTATTCCATGATCTAATTGGGAGACATAACCTGAAAATTCCTGACCCAAGGTTAGGGGGGTAGCATCCATTAAGTGGGTTCGCCCTATTTTGACAACATTTTTAAACTCCTTCGATTTTTTATCCAGTGTATTTCTTAACTGTTGAACACCAGGAATGGTGACCTCCACAATTTTCTTGTAGGCTGCGATGTGCATTCCAGTGGGGAAAGTGTCATTTGAAGATTGGCTCTTGTTAACATCGTCATTGGGTTGAATGGTTTTTTCACCTTCACCGATTTTCTTTCCAGCAATTTCATGAGCTCTATTGGCAACAACTTCATTGACATTCATATTGCTTTGGGTTCCTGAACCTGTTTGCCAAATTACCAAAGGAAACTGTTCATCATGCTTTCCTGAAAGAATTTCATCGCAAACCTGCCCTATTAAATCTCTTTTATCTTGAGGAAGTACGCCCAACTCATGATTAGCAAAGGCTGCAGCTTTCTTTAAATAGGCGAATCCATAAACCACATCCAATGGCATTGATGCTGGACTACCAATTTTGAAGTTATTTCTAGACCTTTCGGTTTGTGCTCCCCAATACTTATCGGCAGGTACTTTTACCTCGCCCATGGTATCTTTTTCTATTCTAAAGCTCATGTTGTGTAATTTGAATATACAAATTTAGGGGTTCGGGCATTCATACACATAAAACATGACGGTTATTGAACATTTTTTTGAGGGAGATTTGCTTTTTTTATTGAAATGAAGGTATCTTTGTTCAACAAAAGGAAAAACAATGTTCGATTTTGACCAATATTTAGGCTTTTTAGCTTTTTTGACCATCTTGACCATCGGTTTCTGGCTGATGATTTTCTTGCTAACCTTTGTAGTGCCTTATTGGTTATTCGGCAACTTGATGGAAATGTATAAAGAAAGACGTGAGGCCAAGCGCGCCAAGCGAAACGAATAATAAAAAAAAGAGGCCTATAAAGCCTCTTTTTTTATTCCTTTGATTTCTTCTTCTTTTTCTTCTTCTTTTTCTTCTTTTTGGCCTTGAATTGATTTTCCTGAAGTTCTACAAAAGCCAAATATTTATCCTCTGGAAGCCCAGCTTTTAATTCTTCATCCTGAGTATCCCTTATTTTTTCATATTCTTCTTTTGCCTTATTGGGTTCCAATTCCAATATACTCAACTCTATACGTTGTTGAACAGATTTTACCAATGTGGTGCGCACAACGGCTTCCTCAAAAGGATTCAATTCTAATGTTTCTGTAATAGAAGGCATTTGTTCATCCACGATTTCCTCAGCGGTCTTAGGTTCTACTTCCTTGGGAGGAGTTTGCGTCTGTGGTATTATGCTACCACCTTGTCTACCACGATTGCCATAACCATATCTATTGTTCCCATATCCGTATTGTGCCATTAAAGAATCGGTGAAAAAAATTCCAAGAAGTACAAATAGTAGAAGTGTATGTTTGTTTTTCATAATCGTTTAATTCGATATTCCAGTTAACAGCCGGATAAAAGTCTATTTAATAGACTGTTACAGCTACAAAGATGTCCAAAAACTTTTAAAAATGCGATTATTGCCTATAATAATGCATCAATATTCTCCGAAGGCCTGCCTATTACCGCTTTTTTTCCCTTGATGATAATCGGTCGTTCTATGAGCTTCGGGTTTTCAACCATTGCATTTACGATGTCTTGGTCCGACAGTTTTTTTCCTTTATATTTTTCTTTCCAAATAGATTCGTTCTTACGAACCAATTGTTCAGGAGTAATACCCAAATAGGAAATGATATTTTCCAGTTCCGCTGCCGTGGGAACGTTTTCCAAATATCGTACCACTTCGAAGTTTTCTCCTGTTTTTTCCAAATATTCCAATCCCTCTCTTGATTTTCTACACCTTGGATTGTGGTAAATTTTTATCATTTTTAATGCTATTATTAGTGAAACTATAAATGCTAACCCTTACCTCATTCCTCTTTCTGGCCCATCATCATTAGAAAAGCCTTTAAAAAAGCATTGATTTCCCCATCCATTACAGCATCCACATTTCCGGTTTCCTCTGCTGTGCGAACATCTTTGACCAATTTGTAGGGGTGCATCACATAATTTCTGATTTGCGAGCCCCATTCAATTTTCATTTTTGTTGATTCAATCTCCGCTCTTGCCTCTTGCTTCTTTCTTAATTCTATCTCATAAAGCTGGGACTTAAGCATTTTCATGGCAGTTGCCCTATTATCATGCTGTGACCTTGAGTCCGAACACGAAATTTGGATACCTGTGGGTTTGTGAACTAATTGGACCTTAGTTTCAACCTTGTTTACATTTTGACCTCCCGCTCCGCTGGAACGGGCTGTGGTTATTTCAATATCTGCTGGATTTACTTCAATTTCAATAGTGTCATCAACCAATGGATATACATAAACAGAGGCGAAAGAAGTATGTCTTTTCGCATTACTGTCAAAAGGAGAGATACGAACCAAACGATGTACTCCATTTTCTCCCTTTAACCATCCAAAGGCAAATTCACCTTCAATTTGGAGTGTAACCGTTTTTATACCGGCCACATCACCTTCCTGATAGTTAAGCTCTTTGACCTTATAGCCATTTTTTTCGCTCCACATCAAATACATACGCATAAGCATAGAAGCCCAATCACAGCTTTCTGTACCTCCGGCGCCAGCAGTTATTTGAAGTACTGCGGTAAGTTCGTCACCCTCTTCAGAAAGCATATTCTGGAATTCGAGGTCTTCAATGGCCAATTTGGCATTATCAAAATGGGAAACCACCTCTTCTTCAGAAATCTCTCCGGCCTGTTGAAATTCCATTAGCACCTCAAGATCACCCACAAGAGATTCGGCCGAATTGTAATTTTCGACCCAGTTTTTCTTCGATTTCAAGGCTTGCATTTGAACTTGGGCCTTTTGTGGATCGTCCCAAAATCCTGGAGCAGCGGTTTTCTCCTCTTCGTTTTCTATTTCAATAAGTTTGGCATCAATGTCAAAGATACCTCCTTAACGCACCAAGGCGCTCAATAAGATCTTTTTGCTGATCTGTGGTAATCATACAAATTATTTGAGGCAAAAATACGATTCCAGTATAGTCAGGCAACGAAAATTATATAATTTTAGCAAGAACTCTATTCAATATGAAAAAATATACTTTTTACCTTCTTGCATTTCTGTTTGTATCTCATTTCTCAAATGCCCAAAACTTTGAAAAGACCAAGAGCTTTCAAAAATTCAATGGCTATTTCAACTTTTATTATGACGACGCTACGGACAAGGTCTTTTTAGAAGTCAATGAATTGGAGAAAGACTTTCTATACGTAAATTCTTTAAGCAGTGGGATTGGGAGCAATGATATAGGATTGGATAGGGGACAGCTTGGTAACGGGCGGGTTGTGTTTTTTAGTAAGGCAGGAAACAAATTGTTATTGGTCCAACCCAATCTAAAATTCAGGGCAATTACCCAAAATGCACTGGAGAAAAAATCGGTGGAACAGGCTTTTGCCAAATCTGTTTTACATGGTTTCAAAATAGAAGAAGAGTCCAAAGGAAATTATTTGATTGATATATCAGATTTTTTAATGCGTGATGCCCATGGAGTTTCCAATAGACTCAAAAATACCAAACAGGGTTCTTACAGCTTGGACGCATCGAAAAGTGCCTTTGCTTTTGAAAGAACCAAAGCCTTTCCCAAAAATGTTGAATTTGATGTGACCCTTACCTTTAAAGGAAATCCAGAAGGTGATTGGATTCGCTCCGTTGCCCCGACCCCTTCTTTGGTTACCGTGGCGCAACATCATTCGCTTATTGAACTGCCTGATGACGGCTATGAAAAAAGAGAATTCGACCCTCGTTCCGGTTCCAACCTGTTTTCGTACTATGATTATTCGACTCCGGTTCAAGAACCCATCTTAAAAAGATTCATAACAAGACATCGATTAAAGAAAAAAAATCCAAATGCAGATGTTAGCGAAGCTGTGGAACCAATTATATACTATTTGGACAATGGAACCCCAGAACCAGTTCGCTCAGCTTTATTGGACGGTGGAAGATGGTGGAATCAAGCTTTTGAGGCCATTGGATATAAAGATGCTTTTCAACTTAAGATTTTACCAGATGATGCAGACCCTTTGGATGTTCGGTATAATGTAATTCAATGGGTGCACCGTTCAACGCGCGGTTGGAGCTATGGGATGAGTGTCAAAGACCCTAGAACTGGGGAAATTATGAAAGGACATGTAAGCTTAGGAAGTTTACGAATTAGGCAAGATTTTCTTATTGCACAGGCACTTATGGACAAGCCTTTTGCGGAAAGAAACGATAATTATCAACCAATGCTTGAGATGGCTTTGGCCAGGATTCGACAATTGTCTGCACATGAAATTGGTCATACTCTGGGTTTTGCCCACAATTTTGCAGCAAGTGCAAATGGTCGGGCATCAGTAATGGATTATCCACATCCCCAGTTTACCTTGGAAGGGGATAAAATCAGTTTCAACAATGCATATGATACAAATATTGGGGAATGGGATAAAGTTACCGTGGCGTATTCCTATTCAGATTTCGCCAATAACACAGACGAAAAAGAGGCTTTAAATGGCATTTTGGCAAAAGCTCAAGCTGATGGGTTACGCTATATTAGTGATCAGGACGCAAGACCTAGAGGTGGAGCGCATGCTTTAGCACATTTGTGGGATAATGGAAGAAACCCCTCACAGGAACTGGAAAACGTGCTGAAAATCAGAAAAATTGCAATCGATAATTTTTCCATGGATAATATTAGAAAGGGAGAACCTAATTCTGTGTTGGAGGATGTCTTTGCTCCTTTATATTTCTTTCATAGGTATCAGACCGAAGCAGTATCCAAATTAATTGGTGGCTTGGATTATAACTATGCGGTTAAAGGAGATGGACAACGCACGGTGTATCCAATTAGCCAAACAAGCCAAGAAAATGCGCTAAAGACTATTTTGAATACGTTGAACGCAAAAACAATAGCTATTCCAAAGGAAAAGCTGGAGCTTTTTCCACCAAGGGCCATTGGTTATGGTAAATCTCGAGAATCCTTTAAAGGAAGAAGCGGTGTTGCTTTCGATGCCTTGTCTGCCTCGGAAACTGCTGCAGATATGTCACTTGGTCTTTTATTGCATCCTGAGCGTGCTTCTAGATTAATCCAACAAAAAAGTTTGGACAAAGACCAAATCGGTTTATCAGAACTATTCGAAAAATTGATCGAAGGTACTATTCAAGAAACTCATAAAGATGCTTATTTGAATGAGGTTCAGCAAACCATCAACTTCAGAGTATTATATCATATTATGAATTTAGCAGCTCATAAAGAGGTTCATCCGCAAGTAAATGCCACTGCCAATAAGACCTTGAAATCGCTAAAAGTGTATTTGTTGAGTAACGGTAGGAATTCCATCGCTGCTGAAATGGTAAGGAGAATAGATGCATTCACCAAATCACCAGGAAGCTTTAAAGTTATTCCTGCTCCAAAAATCCCTGATGGATCTCCGATTGGGATGGATTGCATGGATTAAATGATAAACAGCACTTACAACTTATAAGAATGAGACAAGCTTTAACGTACGGAACGTTTATTATTGGTTTAGTAGTACTTTCTTTTGCTGCTTGTGGAGGAAAATCTCCTTCCAAGAAAAACATAAACACCACTTTTGAGGACCCGAATGAAAGTGACTTCAGCACATTAATTTGGTCTGATGAATTCGAAGGAGAGGGAGTAATTAATCCTGAAAAATGGTTTTTACAGACGCAGCTTCCCGAAGGAGGTAGCTGGTGGGGTCTGCTGCAACATTATACCAATCGTGAAGAGAACGCGTATTTGAAAGATGGATATCTTCATGTTGTTGCGAAAAAAGAGGAGTTTGAAGATCAGGGAGAAACCAAACAGTACACTTCTGCACGACTCAACTCTAAATTTGCCTTTACCTACGGAAAAGTGGAGGTAAGAGCCAAAATGCCGGAGGGAATAGGAACTTGGCCAGCAATATGGATGTTAAGCAAGAAAATTGATGAGGATGGTGCCTATTGGGATAAGGAATACGGGGTCGTCAAGTGGCCCAATTGTGGAGAAATAGACATACTTGAACATTGGGGAAAGAACCAAGATTATGTGTCCAGTGCCTTACACAATGGCTCCAGCTATGGATACAATGTTAAAAATGTTGGCGGTCAGCAAATCAAAGATGCGTCGAGTGAATTTCACACCTATCTGCTGGAGTGGACCGAAGAGAAAATTGTTTTTAGCGTTGATGGGATAGAACATTTTCGATACAATCCACAGTTAAAAAACCAGGACACATGGCCGTTCGATTCTGATTATTATTTCATTTTTAATATTGCCATTGAGTCAGATATTGACCCAGAATTTGTGGAAAGTCCAATGGTTGTAGATTACATTAGAGTATATCAGTAAAGCTTATGGAAATAAACCTGATCAGTGATACCGTTACCAAACCTACTTCTGGAATGCTAGAAGCTATAATGACAGCAAAAGTAGGGGATGATGTTTTTAAAAATGATCCTAGCGTCAATGCCTTAGAGGAAAAAGTGGCTAACTATTTTGGAATGGAGGCCGCCTTGTTTTTCCCAAGCGGAACTATGGCCAATCAAACTGCGATTAAATTGCATACGAATCCTGGGGAACAGCTCATTTGTGACAAATATGCACATGTTTACAACTACGAAGGCGGAGGGGTAAGTTTCAATAGCGGTGTTTCCTGTAAACTTGTGGATGGCCAAAGAGGCATGATGACTGCTGAACAGGTAGAACAGTCTATTAATCCACCTGATTTTTACCACAGTCCGTTGACAACCTTGGTCTGTATTGAGAATACTACAAACAAAGGTGGTGGAGCTTGTTGGGATTTTAATGAGCTCAAAAAAATCAGGACGATTTGTCACGAAAACAACCTCAATTACCATTTAGATGGAGCCAGACTATGGAATGCATTGGTCGCCAAGCAAGAAAATCCAAAAGATTATGGAAGCTTGTTTGATTCTATCAGTGTTTGTTTTAGTAAAGGCTTAGGTTGTCCAGTTGGTTCTGTCTTGGTGGGTAATACGAAGTTGATTGATGATGCCCTCCGAGTCCGAAAAGTATTGGGAGGTGGTATGAGACAATCTGGATTTTTAGCGGCAGCGGGAATATATGCTTTGGACAATCATGTTGACCGGCTCGCAAATGACCATAAAAAAGCAAAAGAAATAGGTGCGGTTTTAGAAAAGATGGGATGTATTCAAAAAGTGGAGCCTATTGAGACCAATATCATCATTTTTGAATTGGATGAATCTAAGATGACCTCTGAGAGTTTTCTGTCTGAACTGAATAAACGAAACATTTCAATTATTGGAATGGGGCAAGGAAAACTGCGTATAGTAACGCACTTGGACTACACAGAAGAGATGCATTCATACTTTTTAACAGCGCTTGAAGAAATCAGCGCATAATTACTTGAACAAAGAGTCCATTCCAGGTATATTGGGCATACCCTCCTTTGCAACGGCAGATAATTCAGCTTCATTTACACTAGTGGCCTTTTCTATGGCTTTATTTAGGGTCAAGACCAGATAATCTTCCAATTGTTCTTTGTCATGTAAAAGGCTGTCGTCTATAGAAATCGACTTAATTTCTCTATTTGCCGTAATGGTGATTTTTAGCAGTTCGTCAGAAGAGCTTTCATTAATCAGAACTGTATTCAAACGCTCTTTAGCGGCCTTTACCTTTTCTTGGGTTTCCTTAAGTTTACCCATCATTCCCATAATATCTCCGAACATAATTTCAAATTTGAAGTAAAATTGAGTTCAAAAGTAATAATTTGGCACAAATCAAAATCGATGAAACACCCTATTTTTAGAAGTAGTTTTTTCATAGTATGTCTTATTTTTGCGGGCTCTTGTCAAAATAGTAAAGAAAAGCAAATGAGTACGATACCTCCAATAGCAAAGAAGAAGCCCACCAAACTCGAAAAACATGGTGATGTAAGAGTCGATGACTACTATTGGATGAACAATAGAGAGGATCAGGAGGTTTTGAACCATTTGAATGCGGAGAATGACTATTACAAGAAAATGACCGCGCATACAAAAACCTTCCAAGATTCACTTTTTCTTGAAATGAAGTCCAGAATAAAAGAAGATGACTCCTCAGTACCCTATAAGTTCAATGGATATTGGTATATCACCAAATACGAAACCGGACAAGAGTATCCAATCTATTTAAGGCGCGAAAACGAGATGGACTCAGCTGATGAGTTAATGTTCGATTGCAATGTAATGGCCAAAGACCATGAATTCTTCAATTTGAGAGGTATTTCTATCAGTCCAGATAACAACCTTGCCGCTTTTGCTACGGATACCGTGTCTAGAAGACAATACACTATTCAAATAAAGGACCTTAAAACAGGTGAGGTGTACGATGATAAAGTGGAGAATACAACAGGAAGTTCTGTTTGGGGAAATTATGGAAAGACACTGTTCTATGCCAAAAAAGACCCGGTCACTTTACGTTCCGATAAAATCTACAGACATACTTTGGGGACATCAGAAGCTGATGATGTTTTGATCTTTCATGAAAAGGATTCTACTTTCAACACCTTCGTGTATAAAACCAAATCCAAAAAATATCTGGTCATTGGTTCAGTGAGTACGTTGACTTCTGAATATCGCATTTTAGATGCAGACAATCCTGAAGGTGACTTCAAAATATTTTCCGAAAGGAGTAGGGGGTTAGAGTATTCGATTGCACATTACAATGGCAATTTTTTTGTGCTTACCAATAAAGATTCCGCGACCAATTTTAAATTAATGAAGGTCTCGGATGAGAATACTAGCTCGGAGTTTTGGGAAGAATTCATTCCACACAGGGAAGGCGTACTTCTTGAGGATGTCGACATTTTTAAGGACTACTTCGTGCTCTCAGAGAGAGAAAATGGGTTGAACAGGCTCAAAATTGTTCGTTGGGATACTTCCGACAGCTATTATTTGCCTTTTGAGAGTGAAACATATGTAGCTGGGACTTCTGTCAACTTAGACTTTGATACAAAGGAACTACGGTATTACTATAATGAAATGGGTGCACCTTATGCGATCATCGATTTCAATATGGAAGAGAAAACCAAAAAAATACTTAAGGAACAGGAAGTTTTAGGAGGTAAGTTTGATAAGGATAACTATCGTACGGAACGATTATGGGCTACGGCACGAGATGGAGTAAAAGTTCCTATCTCGTTGGTCTATCATAAAGATGTTAAGTTTGACGGGACAAGCCCATTACTTCAATATGCGTATGGCTCGTATGGTAGCACTATCGACCCATATTTTTCATCCATTAGATTGAGTTTGTTGGACCGTGGGTTTATATATGCCATAGCACACATTCGTGGAGGCGAATACTTGGGGAGACCTTGGTATGAGGATGGCAAACTGTTGAATAAGAAAAACACCTTTACTGATTTCGTCGATTGTTCCAAGTTTCTGATTGACAGCAACTACACTTCTCCATCTCATTTGTATGCTAGCGGAGGTTCAGCTGGTGGGCTTTTAATGGGCGCAGTGGTCAATATGGCCCCAGAATTATACAATGGTGTTATTGCCGCTGTACCTTTTGTGGATGTGGTAACCACCATGTTGGATGATTCAATACCCCTAACCACCGGTGAATATGACGAATGGGGAAATCCTAATGAAAAGGAGTATTATGAGTATATGAAATCGTATTCGCCTTATGACAATGTAGAGGCCCAGGAGTATCCAAATATGTATGTTTCCACAGGGTTACATGATTCACAGGTACAGTATTGGGAGCCTGCCAAATGGGTAGCAAAGCTCAGGGAGCACAAAACGGACAATAATTTGTTGTTCTTGGATACTAATATGGACGCAGGGCACGGTGGAGCTTCAGGTAGGTTCGAATCCTTGAAGGAAACGGCAAAGGAATACGCTTTTATCCTTGATTTGGAGGAAAAAACACCTTTAAAATAAAAAATACTATTTTTGTGCCTGATAAATCGGGAAGAAATTCAAGATTCATCCTTACCTAAACCCAGTTATGAGAAAACAGATAAATGCGAATAGCAATATTCTTGATTTAATTGGAAATACACCCCTCGTAGAGCTTAACAAAATTGCAGAACCACTTACTGGTAATTTTTATGCTAAAGTGGAATCTTTTAACCCAGGCCATTCCTCAAAGGATAGAATTGCGGTTTACATTATAGAAGAAGCTGAACGTAAAGGCATACTTAAACCAGGAAGCACAATTATTGAGACCACATCAGGAAATACAGGTTTCAGTTTGGCTATGGTGAGCATTGTAAAAGGATATAAATGTATTTTGGCGGTTAGTTCAAAATCATCTCCTGATAAGATAGACATGCTTCGTTCCATGGGTGCCAAAGTATATGTTTGTCCAGCACACGTTAGCGCTGATGACCCACGGTCATATTATGAAGTGGCAAAGCGACTACATGGCGAAACCAAGGATTCCATCTACATCAATCAATATTTCAATGAGCTTAATATAGAGGCTCATTACCAGACAACAGGTCCGGAGATTTGGAAACAAACAAATGGAGCTATAACCCATTTAGTAGCCTGCAGTGGTACCGGAGGAACAATTTCTGGTATAGCTAGGTATTTAAAAGAGCAGAATCCAGAAGTTAAAGTCTTGGGCGTTGATGCCTATGGTTCGGTGTTGAAGAAATATCATGAGACCGGGGAGTTTGACCACAATGAAGTGTATCCATATAGAATTGAAGGATTAGGCAAGAATTTGATTCCTGATGCTACTGATTTCAATTGTATTGACCGCTATGTGAAGGTTGCAGATGGCGAAAGTGCCCATATGGCAAGAAAAATAGCGCATACCGAAGGTATGTTTGTTGGTTACACCAGTGGCGCTGCAATGCAGGCACTGTATCAACTAAATACAGAAGGGGAGTTCTCTGAAGATAGCAATGTTGTTGTGATTTTCCCAGATCACGGTTCAAGGTATATGAGCAAGGTGTACAGTAACGAATGGATGGAAAACCAAGGTTTTTTCGATATTCAGAACGTTGAAACCCCAGAAAAAATAGAATACATAAAGTAACTACTAACTTATCTTAAATAACGGAACGACAATGATTTACATTGTCGTTTTTTTATATAGGTATATTAGTTATGTGAGCTTACCAAAAATATATATTTTTGCAGTTGAATCAATTTTAAGGTAGATGAGAGATTTATTTGATAGAATCATTGAGAATAAGGGGCCTTTAGGAAAGTGGGCTTCACAGGCAGAAGGCTATTTTGTGTTCCCAAAGTTGGAAGGTCCTATTTCAAATAGAATGAAATTCCAAGGAAAAGAGGTTATTACCTGGAGTATCAATGATTACTTAGGATTAGCGAATCTACCTGAAATTAAAAAAGTTGATGGAGATGCCGCATATGAACATGGAGCAGCATTTCCCATGGGAGCCCGCATGATGAGCGGTCATACCGACTATCATGAACAATTGGAGCGGGAGTTGGCTGCTTTTGTGAATAAGGAAGCTTCATATTTATTGAATTTTGGATATCAAGGCTTTATGTCAGTAATAGATGCATTGGTTTCAAAAGATGATATTATTGTTTATGATGTGGACTGTCATGCCTGTATTATTGATGGCGTACGTTTGCACATGGGGAAACGATTTACTTTTAAACATAATAATGTAGAAAGTTTAGAGAAAAATCTCGAACGCGCCACCAAAATGGCCACAGAAACTGGTGGAGGTATCTTGGTTATTTCTGAAGGAGTTTTCGGTATGCGCGGGGAGCAAGGAATTCTTAAGGAAATTGTTGCCTTAAAAGAAAAATTTAAGTTTAGACTACTTGTAGATGATGCCCACGGCTTCGGAACTCTAGGAGCAACGGGCGCAGGCGCAGGTGAGGAACAAGGGATACAAGACGATATAGATGTGTATTTAGCCACATTTGCCAAGTCAATGGCAGGAATCGGTGCTTTTGTAGCCGCGGACCAAGAGATTATTGAGTATTTGAAATACAATCTTCGGTCTCAGATGTTTGCCAAGTCACTTCCAATGGTATATGTCAAAGGAGCATTGAAGCGTTTGGATATGCTGCGTACAATGCCGGAACTTAAAGCAAAACTTTGGGAGAATGTCAATGCCCTTCAAAATGGACTTAAAGAGCGTGGTTTTGATATCGGAACTACTTCGAGCTGCGTAACCCCGGTTTATTTGAATGGTAGTATTCCAGAAGCAATGGCTTTGGTAAAAGACCTTCGTGAAAATTACGGAATATTCTGTTCTATAGTGGTTTACCCAGTTATACCTAAAGGATTAATTCTACTTAGAATGATTCCTACAGCCACGCATACAATGCAAGATATAGAAGAAACTTTGGTTGCTTTCTCTGCAATTAGGGAACGTTTGCAGAATGGAACCTATAAAAGATTGTCCGCCGCTGTAGCCGCTGCAATGGGAGAGTAGCGTAATTTGGCTTTGGATAAATTAAATTACCTCTTCTTCAAAACAAGGGAACTAAACTAGATTCTTACGGTAAGTTCGTCTTCTTTTATGGGTAACAGGGTCAAAGTGTTTCCACATTTGCCGAATGGCAACATTTTCCTCTAATTCTGGAGTCCGAATACAGTTTATAATGCCCTTTTCTTGAAAGGTTCTATAATATTCGTTGAAAATAATTGCGTTAACACCTTTATTTTGATATTCTGGGTGAATGCCTATGAGATAGAAAATTACATCCTTACTGTGTTTCTTTGCCTTGAGCAAATGAAAAACCCCAGTAGGGAAGAGTTTACCCTTCGCTTTTTGCAGTGCTTCAGAAAATGACGGCATTACGATAGCGAAAGCAACCAACTGATCATTCTGATCAACGACAAACTTGATATATTCAGGATTAATAAAGCTGATATATTTCTTTTTAAAGTACTCTTTTTGAACATCTGTAATCTTTACAAAGGAGGAGAGTACCGAATACGAATCATTGAACAAATCAAACATCTTATCCACCCAAGGCATAATTTCCTTACTATTTGTAAAGTTCAGCTCCCGTAGGCCATATCGCTTTTTTATTAGAATATTCGCCTTGTAAAAATCTTTTGGGTCAGCATTCGCAAACAGGAATTTGTTCTCTAAGTATTCCTTTTCCTTTTTAAAGCCATGCTCTTCGTAATGTGATTTATAATAGGGGTGGTTATACCAAGTAATCATGTTTCCAATATGGTCAAACCCTTCTGTGAGTACTCCAACTTTGTCCAAATTTGAAAAACCTACGGGCCCCTCCATATAGTCAAGTTGATTCTCTTTTCCGATTTCTGCTACTTTATCCAGCAGCGCTTTGGAAACCTCAAAATCATCGATAAAATCAAACCAGCCAAATCGCATTTTTTTGATTTTCTGTTCGTTGATTTCCAACCAATTGATTATCGCGGCTATACGACCGACCAGTTCACCATTTCTATACGCTAAAAAGAAAGAAGCCTCAGCATTTTCGAAAACTGGATTTTTTGTAGCGTCAAAGGATGCTATTTCATCATTGATTATTGGAGGAACCCAATAGGGTGAGTCCTTGTACAGTTGAAATGGTAATTTTACGAATTTCTTTATGTCAGCTTTAGAAGTTGCCTGCTTTAGGGTGACCATACTTTGAATTTTGCAAGGTCAATAATAGGAATATTATCATCAGAAGAAAAATGATATTGCCTAAACTTAGAAATCTAATTTTTTCTTATCCTTTTTACTCTTTTTTTTACGTTTCTTTTTGACATCTTTTTTACGGATTTTTCCATTCTCACCTGCTTTTTGATCTTCAATGGGAACAAGAGTGTCTTTATGGAAGTCCAATCGGTAAGAAAAACCAAGAACAGCAAAAATTCTGGAAGGTGAGTTTTGAAAACCTGAACCCATATGCAAATCAGCCTGGAAGTTTTCGCTAACTAAATAAGCTACCCCCGTTCGGAGTAAAATATCTTTATATCGATCACTGGTAATACCCTGATTTTCTACAAAAACACTCCACTTTGGGTTGGCAAAAGCGTGCGTAACTGAAACGGCATAGCTCAATTCAGGAAAATCTGTGCCGATTCGGTCGTAGGCAAAATTGGATATGAGCACAAACCTTGGTGAAAGACGACTTTGGGTCGCAATGGCCCCGCGATATGAAATGTTTGGATCACCTACATAAAAGGGATTGTCACCTAATGTAAAAGTTGCACCTCCATAAACGGAAACTGCTGGAATCAGGTTTTTCCACTGGAAGACATTATTGGCCCTCCAACTATACAGATTGGGTTTATTATTTTCTGGATTTTTAAATGGATCAAAAACTAGAAACTTTAATCCCACCCGATTTCTTGAAAAATCGGTTCTTCTCTCAGTTGCGCCAGTATTGGTAAAGGTCAGGTTCTGCGAAATAAATGATCCTTCATAGTTTATCTCGAGAGATTCAAAAAGCAATCCGTATCGCAATGAAATATCTGTACCTAAGATATTCGAATCTGTTCCAAGGTTTGCATTGTCCCTTTGTTCATAAAGCAATCCTATTTCAGCCTGTATCACATTTTTTCCAACGGCATAGGCACTAACTGCTCGCCCGGGCCTATTGGAATTGATTACATCCGTGTATTGTGCATTAACCAAAAAGGGGAAAATACATAGAAATAATAGGGTCTTTTTTAAAAGGGAGAAATCCATATAACCGATTTTTAATACTATTTTAAGATACTTTCAATTGATTTGCGGGACTAACAATGTAATTTTGATTCAATAGCTGTTGTTATATGGTTTTATTACAAACGATTTTAGTACTCATATTAGTATACTATGCATTCAAATTACTTGCAAAGTGGTTAGCACCCAAACTGTTCAATTATGCAGTTAAAAAGACCCAGCAACGATTTGGAGATGCATTTGGGGGATATCAAGATTTTGGACAGGATACCAACAACGAAGGAGAAACCAACATTTCTAAAAAGCCCTTTAAAAAATCTAATCCGTCAAAAAAAGTTGGAGAATATATAGATTTTGAAGAAATTGACTAATATTTGTCTATTCAAAACCTATCCATGAATCTTTCCGCAAAAGCAATTATCACTAATGTTTGTGTAATAGCTTTCTTTATCGTCGCATCTCTGGTATATTTTTATCCGGTTCTTCAAGGGAAGGCAATTTTTCAATCCGATATTGCCCAATATAAGGGCATGGCCAAGGAGCGTAACGATTATAAAGAATTAACCGGAGAAGAATCGTATTGGACCAATAGTGCTTTTGGTGGTATGCCCACATATCAATTAGGAGCGAATTATCCGCATGACTACATTAAAAAATTAGATCGATTGATTCGGTTTCTGCCCAGACCCGCAGATTATCTTTTCCTCTATTTTATTGGATTTTACATCTTAATGTTGTGTCTCAAGGTTGAATATCGGTTGGCAATTTTGGGGTCTTTGGCCTTCGGTTTTTCCACATACCTCATTATTATTCTTGGAGTAGGGCATAATGCCAAAGCCCATGCACTGGGTTATATTCCCATGGTTTTAGGCGGTATTGTTTTGGTGTTCCGGAAAAAATATTTGCCCGGCTTCATCCTTACGGCTTTGGCGATGGCGCTGGAAATCAGTGCCAACCATTATCAGATGACCTATTATTTTATGCTCCTAGTTTTGATTTTGGGATTGGTACGGTTGATTTACGCCATCAAGGACAAAGAGCTGAAACATTTTTTCGCCTCCGTTGGGATTTTGATTTTGGCTGTGGCACTTTCTATTGCCACAAATGCCACCGGACTTTTGGCCACGAAGCAATATGCGGACTGGAGTACAAGGGGAAAATCAGAACTGACCATCAATCCAGATGGAAGCAACAAAGTCGCAGAAAGTGGCTTGGACAAAGAATATATAACACAATACAGTTATGGTATTGCGGAGTCACTTGATTTGTTTTCACCAAGATTGTTTGGAGGCTCCGGTAATGAAGATTTAGGTAAAGACTCCAAGGTATACGAATATCTCACTGGCCAAGGGTTGTCGCCATCAAGAGCATTAGAGCTTTCCAGTGGACTTCCATTATATTGGGGAGATCAACCCATTGTTGCCGCTCCAGCTTATATTGGTGCCATTATCATATTCCTATTTGTATTGGGCATGTTTGTGGTAAATGGGAAAAAGAAGTGGTGGCTGTTGACAGGAGCTGTTCTGGCATTGCTGTTGTCGTGGGGGAAAAATTTTCCGGCCCTCACGAATTTTATGATTGATTATTTCCCCTTATACAACAAATTCCGCGCTGTTTCCTCAGTTCAGGTAGTATTGGAGCTATGCCTGCCCGTACTCGGGATTTTGGGTGTTAGGGAACTATTCAGGAATAAATTGAAGCAATCCCAAAAACTTCGAGCGTTGAAATTGAGTTTTTTCATCGTACTAGGTCTAGTAGTTCTAATCTTTTTGATGAAAGGATTTTTTGATTTTGTTGGACTTCGTGATGAAACCTATAGAGGCTATTTTGGCGATGAGTTGATGACCATGATTCAACGCGACCGTGAAGCAGTTTATATAAGTGATACTCTTCGTTCGTTGATTTTTGTTGCTTTGGCAGCCGTAGCACTTTGGTTTTTTATCAAGGATAAGATTGGAAAAAACCTACTTGCTATAGTATTGGGCGCGTTAATTTTGTTCGATTTGGTGGGTGTAAACCTTAGATATGTAAATAAGGATGATTTTGTGCGTCAACGAAACGTCAACACCCCATTTCAAGCAGGTCAACTAGATGATTTAATTCAGCAAGACCCGTCCAACTTTAGAGTATTCGACCCACAGGAAGGTCTCAATGGAGCAAGGACTTCTTATTTTCATAAATCGATTGGAGGATACCATGCAGCAAAACCTAGACAGCTGCAGGATTTATTTGAGCATCATCTGTATCAGAACAATTTGGAAGTGTTGAATATGCTAAATGTCAAGTACATTGTTCAACAAGATGAAGATGGCAATAGTTTTCCAGCAGTAAATGATAATGCCAACGGAAGTGCTTGGTTTATTCAGGATGTCATTGCAGTAAATACAAGAAATGAAGAAATTCAAACACTAAAAGATTTTGATTCGAAATCCCAAGTGGTGGTGAACACCCAATTGAACCCAACCGTAACCAAACTGAGTTATGAGGTGGATTCACTAGCTTCAATTGATTTGATTGAGTATAGGCCTAATTACCTCAAATATCAATCCCAGAGTAATAATATTGGTTTTGCAGTGTTTTCGGAAATGCACTATCCACATGATTGGCAAGCCTACATTGATGGAACGGCAACTCAACATTACAAAGTAAATTATGCCTTAAGAGGCGTCAAAGTTCCTGCCGGTAAGCATGAGATCGAGTTCAAATTTCAACCCGAGATTGTTGAAACAGGAAGTCAAATAAGTTTGGGGAGCAATATCCTACTTGGATTAATTATCCTTGGAGGTTTGTTGTTTTCCGTCCTACCCAAAAAAACCAAGGAAGCATAATGCGCAAGATTTTGGTCATAGCATACTATTGGCCACCTGCCGGTGGGCCAGGGGTACAACGGTGGCTAAAATTTGTCAAATACCTCCCGGAATTCGGAATTAACCCCTTGGTTTATGTTCCGGAGAATCCAACCTACCCCATAATTGACAAAAATCTCGTCAAGGAAATCCCGAAGGATGTCAAAATCATAAGGCAACCCATAAAAGAACCCTATGCTTCGGCAAGTATACTTTCAAAGAAGAGAGCCAAAACTATAAGCTCTGGTGTGATTCAAGAAAATAATCCGTCAATTGTCGAAAAACTAATGCTTTGGATTCGTGGTAACCTGTTCATTCCAGATGCTCGCAAGTTATGGGTCAAGCCATCTATTAAATTCTTGTCAAATATTATTGAAGAAGAAGGTATTGACACTATTGTCACGACTGGCCCTCCACATAGCATGCATTTAATTGGTCTGGGATTGAAGGAGAAACTTGGTGTTCATTGGATAGCTGATTTTCGAGACCCGTGGACCTCGATTGGGTATCATAAAAAGCTTCGTTTGACCTCAACATCCCAGAAAAAACACAAATTGTTGGAAAGACAGGTGCTAAACAATGCTGATAAGATTGTGGTTACAAGCCTTACCACGCAAGAGGAGTTTAGAGGTTTGACATCAAAACCCATTAAAGCTATCACCAATGGTTTTGAGGAAGTGTCTAAAGTAGAAGCTTTGGACGATGACTTCACTATTTCCCACATCGGGTCGTTGCTTACGGGTAGAAATCCGGCAGTTCTATGGGAAGCGCTTAAGGAATTATGTATGGAAAATGATTCGTTCTGCGATTCATTAAAAATTCAATTGGCTGGTGTGTTAGGTGAAGAAGTTTTGGATTCTATTGAAGCTTATGGGCTTGGAAAACATGTAGCCAACTTGGGTTATCTTTCCCATGAAAAGGTTTTTGATATTCAACAAAAATCCCAATTACTATTGTTGTTGGAAATTGATTCAGAAGAGACCAAAGGTATTATCCCAGGTAAATTATTTGAATATCTGAATGCCAATAGACCTATTCTTGCTCTGGGACCTGAAGGGTGGGAGGCAGGAGAGATGGTGAAATCGACCAATGCCGGAGTTTTTTATGGAAAAAAAGATAAAAAGGAGCTAAAAACTGTACTTTTAAACTGGTTTGAGGCATTTCAAAACGGGGCATTGCATTGTGATTCAAAAGGAATTGAGCAATATCACCGAAGAGCACTTACCAAGCAACTGGCAAATTTCATTCAATGGGAATCGTCTTAAAGCAATCCTTTAAAAATACGGTAGTCACTTTTATTGGTTTTGCATTTGGCGCCATTAATACCTTGTTTTTATATACCAATATTCTCGATTCGAAATACTATGGCTTGGTCACCTTTATTTTGGCTACTGGTGCTATTCTGATGCCGATAATGGCTTCTGGTGCACATAATGCACTGGTAAAATACTACAGTGCACAAACCGATAGATCCAAAAACGGTTTTTTTACCCTTATTCTATTTTCGCCATTGTTGGTTATACTGCCCTTGACCCTATTGGCTTGGTGGGCACATACTGAGATTGGAGATTTTCTTTCTATAAAAAATGCACTTGTAAAGGATTATTTATGGTACTTATTTCTGGTTGGGGTGGCCATGGCATATTTTGAGGTGTTCTATGCATGGAGCAAGGTGCATCTCAAATCTGTTTTTGGCAATTTTCTTAAGGAAGTCTTTGGCAGAATTTGCGCTTCCATTTTATTGGTGCTTTTGTATTTGGATATTATCACATTGGACTTCTTTTTAAAGGGAATTGTTGGCATACAGTTGCTTAGGACTTTACTTATGAAATTTTATGCCTATACCTTACACAGACCAGTTTTGAGTTTTAAGTTTCCAAAAGAAGCAAAAACCATTGTGGGTTATGGTTTGTTAATGGTAGTTGGAGGTTCTGTTGCTCTAGTTCTATTGGAAATAGATAAGGTGATGATAAACCAGTTCAAAGCCCTAGAGAATGTGGCTTATTATGGCGTAGCGGTTTATATCGCTACAAGTATCATTGTTCCGGCAAGGGCAATGAATCAGATAACATATCCCTTGACAGCCAATTATTTGAATGAAGGAAATCTGTTTGAATTGGAAAATCTGTATCGAAAGACTTCACTTACAGCATTTATTGCTTCGGGAATATTGTTTGTTTTGATTGTTTTGAATATCAGTGATTTGTTTCTTATGCTCCCGGAGGAATATAGAGATGGTTTTTCCATCATTGCCCTAATTGGTGTTGCAAAAGTTCTGGACTCTCTTCTTGGCAACGTTAATGCCATGTTATATTATTCCGAGTATTATAAATGGGTATTGGTACTAGGGGTATGCTTTGCTGCAGTTACGATTTTACTCAACCTATGGTTTATTCCTTTATACGGAATAGAGGGTGCAGCTTTGGCAAGTTTCATCTCGATTTTTCTTTTTAACCTATCTAAATTGATTTTTATAAAATTGAAGTTTGGTTTTTTTCCTTTTTCCAAAGCTACCTTCAAAGTTCTTGCGACTTTACTTTTGTTACTGGCACTTTTCAATATGCTTCAGTTTCCATTTCATCCTATTGTCAATATTGTTTTAAAATCGATATTGATAGGAGCAATGTATTTGGGAATATTGTTTCGTTTTGAGATTTCGGAAGATGTAACTGGATTGCTATCTAAATGGTTGAGGAGGAGGGAGGACTAAGAGATACTAGTACCGAATCCTTGTACTATTAAAAAGAACCCCGTAGCGGATAAATCCAACTACGGGGTAAACAACTAACCAACCTAAAAACTATCTTTACTGCACTCTTCTGGTACTTCTTGATGGTGTACCGTTGGTGCCACTTCTTTTATAATTTGTATTTCCAGAGTTTCTTTTCACCGTTGTATTTGAACTTCTAGAAACTGTTTTTCTCGGAACACTGCTTTTTCTTGTTACTGACCTACTTGTACTTTTTCTGCTCTGCGGCTTTTTGTACGTATTCGAGGTACTTCTTGTAACTGTTCTGCTTCGCGGTGTCGTGGTTACTTCACGCTTAGTAACTGTTCTACTATTTGGACGTTTTGTAACCTCTCTCTGCGTCACCGTTCTGCTATTTGGTTTTCTTGTTACCTGTCTTTGGGCAACAGTTCTACCGTTATTGCTTCGTGATACAGTATTTCCTCTTCTATAATCACTCTGCTTAACTGTTCTGCTTGCAGCTGAACTCCTTTTAACTCGGTTGTCAGAACGACTTACAGCATTTCCTTTTCTATAATCGTTGTTGTTGTATCCAACGTTTCTATTGCTTCTTCCATAATCTGCTCCATTTCTTCTTACACTGTTGTTACGTCTCGTAACTCTTTTATCATTTCTATAGATATTATCTCTTCTATAACTTCTATCATTTCTATATGTCTTACCAACGGAAGCATAAGCTCTTCTGTGGTTATACCTGTACGGTCTGTAGTAGGTATAGCGTATAGGTGAGTAATACCTTCTATATGGTCTGTTATACACGTTACAAAAGGATACTGCCGGTCTAGCAAAATACCTATGGAACGGTCTGTACACATAATGTCTGTTATAAATGTTTATGAATCCGGTATAGTGGCTAAATGCACCTCCGTTATAAAAAACATTCAATCCTCCAACTCTGCGAACTCGACCATTTCTGTACCATACATCTACACCTCCAACTTGAGATACACGTCCGTAATAATCATAGTAAATAGGAGTATTTTCGACTTGGATTACAGCACCATAATCGTCATACTGAACAAAAGGATTATAGTTATATCCTGAATTGAATGTAATGCCAACATTACCAATTCTTGCACCAACTCCCACGTTAACCTGATTATCGATGTAAAAATCGAACTCTCCATCAGGGTAAACTGAAAAAGTTACCCCACCTTCTACGAAGATGAAAGAGTTTCCGTATCGATAAGCACTTGAAACAAATGCCTTATCTTCCATGTTGGCCGCTGTAGCGCTTGGAACTCCCAGCAAGACCGCTGCTATAATGAGTACTAACTTTTTCATACTATCTAATTTAAATTCTGAATGCAACTATTTACATTCGAAAAGTAAATACCAAACAGCGTGCCAAAAAATTATATTAATTATATGTATTTGTTAATCAGTAAGTTAAAAATCAATCTTTGATTATGAACATTGACCTTCTATTCAACTGATGTTGATCATCTGAACATTTTACCCCGTTCGAGCATTCATTCAACAATTGGGTTTCTCCATAACCTTTTGATGTAATTCGGCTTGGGTCAATACCTCTTTTAATCAACCATTGTCTTGAAGTCCATGCTCGCTTTTTTGAGAGTTTCCTGTTGAAATCATCACTTGACCTTGAATCGGTATGGGACTCAATATGAATTTTAAGCTGGGGATACTCTTTCATGGCCTGGAGGATTTTAGCTAATTCTACCTCTGCAGCCTTACTTAAAGTATATTTTCCATAGTGAAAGTAGATAGGCTGGAGGTTTAGTCGACATCCTAAATCATCAATTGCGCAATCCGGAGGTGTCAACTCTAAGTTTATTTCTATTGTGTGTGACCCTTGGGGTGTTACAAGATTTTTCTCAGTCGGAGTATATTCTTTAAAGTTACTTTCTCCTCTCACAGCATATTGCTTGTTGCAATCCACTAAATCTTCAAATAGATAGGTGCCATCGGCATTGGAAATGGTCTGGGAAACCTCCACATTGTTCTCGTCAAGTAGTGTTATTGTGGATTCATTTATGGACAAACCAGTTTTAGCGTCCAAAACCAACCCTGCTATATTGATTGTTCCACATTTTTCCCAAACCCTGTAAATATCATCGGATATACTACCGGCATCACCATCTCTATTGGAAGAAAGGTATCCAATTTGCTTTTCTTCGTTCAGTATAAATCCGAAATCGTCCTTATTGGAGTTTATGGGCTGTTTAAGATTGGTAACATGTACAAACTCACCATCACCCGTTAAGGAAATGGCGAAAATGTCCAGCCCTCCAAGTCCTAGATGTCCATCACTCGAAAAATAGAGATTATTCTTTTGGCCTACAAAGGGAAAAGTTTCTCTTGCTTCGGTGTTAATTTCTGGTCCAAGATTAACCGGAATGCCATAGATATTATTACCTACAATGTCAACATACCATATATCTGAAGCCCCATGGGTTCCTCTCATATCCGAAGAAAAATATAAGCGACTCTCATCTGTGCTTAAAGCCGGGTGTGCAACAGAATAGGAATCGTCATTAAAAGGTAATTCCAAAACGTCTCCCCAAGATCCATCTTCTCCTTTTTGAGCTTTATATATTTTAAGGGTAACGAGTTTTTCTTTGTTCCGTTTTTTCTTTCCATTGATATAATTGTTCCTTGTGAAATAAATGGTATTGCCATCTTTTGTGAATACAGCAGAAGACTCATGATAAGGTGAATTGATATCGCCTAGCAATGGAGTAGGTTTAGATAGTTTCCATTCTTTATCAATTGTTGCTTCGTACAGATCCAAATATGGTAATCCATTCCAATCATGTGTTTTACCGCCTTTTGGGTTCGCAGATGATGAAGCGTATACAATTTTATCTCCATGGAAAGAAGGACCAAAATCTGAACTAGTTAGTGTGTTGGTCACATTTTCTACTTCGAATTTTTTGGATTGAAAGTCAACGAGGCTATCAAGCATCGGGTAGCTTTCCACAAAATTCTTTGCAACTCCAGAGCTTGCGGATAAAGAAGCAAATTGTCCCATCATCTTTTTTGACATATGGTACTGACCTATACTTTTGTATGTCTGTGCGGCCCTATAATAATAATCGGGTTCCAACCCATTTGGGTATTTATATATAAGCTTTTGATACCACTTGGACGCTTCTCCATATTCACCATTAAAATAATAGGTGTCTCCAAGTTTTTTATACAGTTGAGAAGATTCATAACCCGACTCTGCTACCTTCAAATATATCTTTCGAGCATCAATAAAGGCATATTGGTCAAATTCTTCATCCGCCTTTTTTAATTTGTTTCTTTGCCCATAGGCAGTGCAAACAGCCAAAATAAAAAGGAGAAAAATATTGAATAATGTTGATTTTTTTTTCATTTATTCATGTTAAAAGAATCTGGGAATCAAAACTTTATCAGACTTATGGAATATGTCAAATCTTAAGAAGGCCTCGTATGATCCATCGCTATAGGCTTCAATATCTGTTGATTGATAATCATATGCTATTCCTGCAAAGATTGACCTGGAAATTTGAAAGCCAGTCATTGCACTTATTGATGCATCCCATCGGTATGAAGCACCCAACACAAACTTTTCGTTTAGCATAAAATTGGCTGATATATCCAATTGTAATGGGGAACCGCTTACAGTTTTTACTAATGTGGCTGGTTTAAATTTTAAATTTCTATTTAAGTCAAATACGTGGCCCAAAATCAAAAAATAATGCAATCGTTCTACCGCAATGCTGGCTACTTCTGAATCTTCAAGAGTATTTTCGTCAAAGTGGGATGTATTCATGAAATTTGGTACGGACAGTCCAGCATAAAACCGCTCTGTATTAAAATAAAGACCGGCACCAACCTGTGGTTGAAGTTTTTGGTCGATATTATTTTGAAAGTTAGGATCATTTGAATCTGCCAAATCCAGTTTGTTGAAATTAACATCAAGAACATCAATACCTCCTTTGAGTCCAAAGGATAATCTCCCAGTTGCAGAAATATCTATAGTGTATGAATAATCAACGGTAACGTTGGATTCTACGGCAGGTCCAATCTCGTCATGAACAATGGATAATCCCAATCCCATGCTGTTATAAGGACCTATAGGGGCATTGGCTGTGAAGGTAAAAGTTTGTGGAGCTCCTTCGAATCCAACCCATTGTGTACGACCTAATATGCCAAAACTAAGTGTTTCCCTGGTTCCAGCATAAGCCGGATTTATAACCTGGGTGTTGTACATATACTGGGTGTATTGAGAGTCCTGTTGTGCGATACCATAAAAAGTGAATATGGCAAATACTGCCAATGTAAAAACTTTCCTTTTCTGCATAAATCATTTTTTTTAGGTCAAGAAACTCTAGTTCCTATTGATATAGAGATAGCCACTGTAGTTTTCCTCGCCCGGATTTTCGGCTAGAAAAGACAGTATGTAGAAGTACGTTCCACTAGGTAATTCTTTATCTCCTGCAATGGTCGCTCTACCAATGGAAATCCCATTGAACAAATTACTTCCTTCTCCATATTCTTCTACTTCGTAGACCATTACCCCCCACCGATTATATATTTTTAAGGTATTGTTCGGGTAACGTTCTATACCTTGGATTCTAAAGAAGTCATTGATACCATCACCATTTGGAGTTATTCCGGTAAAAATCTTAAAATCAGAATCACTAATGGTGCCTCCTAGGCAAGCTTCTATGACTGATACCCTAGTAAGATTATCTCTGGTAAATAAATCACTGTCGGAAATATCGTTGACAATAAAATTTTCTTGCCCTACTACATTTGCGGTTATTGTCGCCTGATTTTCAACGAACCCTATATTTAAGTCTTCTTGGGTTATTCCATAAACGACGGTGTATGTCCATTCTTCATCTACCTCCAGGATGTCGTTGTCATTGTCATCACCGGAAAGAGGCCCCTCTATCGGGTTTTCAAAAAGATCATCACGCAGGAGTAATCCGGTCAAGGGCTGATTTCCTAAATTGGCTATTCTAAATGTATATCGAATACTCTCTAAGCAACCATCTTCATTTAAATCAATAAGTACTCCTGTTTTCACCAACCCTATTCCGGCCGAAGTATTGATGCAAGCTCCAATAACGGATATACTTGTTAGGTCATCCAAGGTATATGTGCTTTGATGTGAAAAATCCGTAATAAAAGTATCTGGTAAATCGGTACGGTAGGCCGTAACCATGGCCTGATTTTCTATAAAGGCCCTATCAATATCTTGTTGGACTATGGGACGCACCAGATTATAATTCCATTGTTCTCCAACATTCAAAATTTCATCTTCATTGAGGTTACGGCTATTAGGTTCCGTAAGGGTAATGCCCAAAAAGAAATCCTCTAAAAGGATGTTTTCAAGAGCAATGTTCCCTAAGTTCTCAACAGTGAAGAAATAAAGGACTGAATCGTTGCAATTGTCACCATCAGAATCAAATAGACTAGCCGTTTTTATCAATCCTATAGAAGCCGTGTCATTGAGGCATGCGCTTGATACATCAGTGCTGGTAGTATTAGAATCGGAAGTCACATTAGTAGTGTTTCCAATGGGTTGCACTGAAACGTTGGCTTGATTGAACCGAAGTTGTGGGGAGTTATCAATATCAGTCTGGGTTATAAAGTAGGTGGCGGTAAAAACCCAATCTTCCATCTGGTCTATTTCGTTGTCGTTATCAAGATCACCCGGGTTAGGAGTAGGGGCAGTAATAGTATTGCCCAAATCGTCTGTTAGTACAATTTGACCCAAATCTTCACTGCCAATGTTGCTCACCGTATAGGTGTAAATTATCCTATCATCACATCCATCATTGTTGCTATCTGAAAGGGAATCTAAAAGAGTTACGGATACAGCCGCAGAAAAGCTAGCACAGGCGCTGGAGAGATCTATGTTATTTTGGTCATTGTCCGAAACCTGGAAAGTACTGCCCAAAGGTTCCGCAATAACCGTTACACCACTAATCAATGGGGTATTGGCGATATTCTCTGGTGTAATATTGTAGGAACCGGTATAGATCCATTCTTCACCTACCTCTAAAATACCATTGGTATTGATGCTTTCGTCGTCTGGCCCGATCACTGGACTTGGCAATTGGTCGTCCGTGAGTACAACGGTGTCCAGATCTACTTGCCCAGAGTTGGTGACCACGATTCTAAAGTCTATGGTATCCGGGCAATTGTCCATATTATTATCTGAGAGATTAGGGGTCCTGGTCAAGGTGATAGCAGCAGTGTTCGCACAGGCCCCGGAGACATCATTATCGTTGTCTTGATCTAAGTTAGGGGCAGAGGGATGCGAATCGTCCGATACTTGAAAGGTACTACCTATATGTTGCGCTGTGACATCAGCTCCACCAATCACATTTATTCCATCAATATCTGTCTGGTCAAGATCATAACTCCCAGTATATTCCCAAGTTTCACCGCTGTCCAGAATAATATCTCCGTTTCCATTTGAAGAAAGGGTTGGGGCATTGACCAACAGATCGTCATTAACCACAACATTTTCCAAAGGTGCATTTCCTGTGTTGGTCACTTCAATGGTTATAGCGATGCGGTCCGTACAGTTGTCCCCATCACCACTATCCTCCAAAACGGTGTTTCGTATTATCGAAATGCCTACAGTATCGTCACAGGCACCTGAAAAAAGAATTTCATTGTCAGCATCATCTGCTGGGTCTGTGGGATGGGAAAAATCCTGTACGGGAATATTCCCCACAACGGACAGTGCATCTACAACAGCCCTGCTAAAAACATCGCCACCATCAACATCTGTTTGGCTTATGTCATAGAAACCGGTATAGGTCCATTCTTCACCCACCTCTAAGATGCCATTAGTGTTGATGCTTTCGTCGTCTGGTCCAACGACCGGGCTGGATAATTGATCGTCAGTGAGTATCACCGAATTCAAATCCAAACCTCCAGAATTGGAAACAACTAGGATAAAATCAATTTGGTCATTACAGCCGTCCGTATCGGTGTCAATCATTTGCAGGACTCGAGTTACTGCAATGGATGGACCATCGGCACATGCTCCTGGAATGGGAACAACCGTATCTCCAACATCGGTTTCGTCAATGGGATGGGATTCATCCATGATAAAAACTGCTGTACCAACAGGTTGTGCCGTGACCCTTGCTCGCCCTGTTACACTTCCAAGTGTTGCGTCCGGTTCAGTGATGTTATAAATACCAATTCCATCATATTGCCAAGTTTCACCAATTTCCAATACACCGTCGGCATTACCGCTTTCAAGAAATGGTCCTGCAGTAATATCATTAAGTTGATCATCATGCAGCTCCGTAATGTTAAGATTCATACCACCAAGGTTATGTATGATAAGTGTATATTCTATTTGGTCGTCACAGCCATTTAAATCGCTGTCAATTAAACCCGTATCTATTTTGGTCAGTCCTACGGCCACGGTATCAAAACAGGTTCCGGTGACATTCGTTACGGTGTCAGCATCATCATCAAAAAGGGTAGGGTGGGAAAGGTCGGAGATTTGGATTCCAACAGCAGGAACCGCAAATACCTCTGCTTGCCCTGTGACATCACCATTGTTGTTGATGATATCCGTTTCTAAGATGTCGTAGTTTCTTTGATATACCCATATTTCATTAGGCTCTAAAATACCATTGCCGTCATCCCCGGAACTAGGTCCGGGTATATCGTTACCCAATTCAGAATCATTGACAACAATTGTGGTCAAATCCACATTGCCCTCGTTGGACACCCGAATGGTATATTGGATGGCATCAAGACAACCATCAGCATCAGTGTCAATCAAGCTATTGACATCCGCTTCTTTTATGATTCCGATGGCTGCAGTATCTGCACAAGTTCCTGTTACATCAGTGAATGTGATACTTTGATCGGTGAAATCAGTGGGATGGGATAATTCGTCAGGAACCTGCGTAAGTGATCCAACAATGGTCGTAAGAAGGGTTGCTTGATTTTCCAGCGGAGAATTATCAATATCGTCTTGAAGAATATCATATCTGGAAGTATAAACCCATTCTTCCCCAATATCAAGTTGGTTATCGCTATCTACATCGCCATTATTTGGGTTGGGTAAACTTATAAGGTTGGTTAGGTTATCAACTAGAGATGCAATATTCAAGTCCACATTTCCCGAATTACGGACTCTGTAGATATAATCGATTGCATCAGGGCATGTATCCGCGTCGGTGTCTACGGGCAAGGCCGCCGAGGTCAATAGCATTTCGACCACAGGATTTTGACAAGATGTTAGATCGGCAACTGTGACATCAGCAGACAGGGGGTCGCTTGGATGTGAGTCATCGGTTAACGGAATCAATGTGTTTTGGACGACTGCGTTGACCGTGGCCTGGTTTGTTACAGCCCCAAGGTTCAGTTCGCCCTGCGTGATATTATAGGTGGATGTGTATGTCCATGTTTCCCCAGCTTCTAAAACATCATTACTATTGGCATCCCCATTTGGTCCGGCAATAGGATTTCCGAGGTCATCGGAGAGCACTATATTCACCAAATTAACACTACCGGCCCTTGTTACTTCGTATTGATATTCCAGGGAGCCGGTACAAGCCCCCGGATTGTTAACGCTTAAAATCAGGGAGATACCTGCGTTAAAGGTATCACAGGCCCCGGAGACATCTATTGAGGTCAAGCCCGCCGAAGATTCATCTGTGGGATGTGACTGGTCGGAGGTAGGTGTTCCGGAACCGACAATGTTTGCGGTGGCAGTGGCCTGATTATCCAAGACCATATTGGCAATATTATCTTCTGTGATGTCATGGGTAGCTGTGTAGAACTGCGTTTCCCCCACATCCAATATACCATTGTTGTTGGGGTCGGTGACAAGGACTATGGTATTAGTCAAAATATCGGTCGCACCAACGGTGTCCAGGTCAACATTGCCCTTATTGATGACCTCATAGGTATAGATCACAACGTTATCGCAATTGTCGTTGTCGGTGTCATCAGTACTGCCGGAGAGCAGTACGGCCAGCTCCGGGGATTGGCAAGATGTTAAATCGGTAATCGTGACATCATCGTCTTGGGGGTCTGAGGGGTGGGAATCATCGATAACCGGAATCAACGTGTTTTCAACAACTGCGGTGACCGTGGCCTGGTTTGTTACAGCCCCAAGATTTAGTTCATCTTGTGTAATGTTATAGGCCGTTGATGTGTATGTCCATGTTTCCCCATCTTCCAAAACATCATTATTATTGTCATCACCAGTAGGTATTGTAATTATAATATTTCCCAGATTATCTGTGAGTGTTATGTTCTGTAAATTAACACTGCCCGCCCTTGTCACTTCGTACAGATATTCCAGAGAGCCAGTACAGTTAAGATTGATATCTCTTAATATCAGGGAGATGCCAGCATCAAAGTTGTCACAGGCCCCGGAGACATCTACTGAGGTCAGCCCAGCCGAGGATTCATCGGTGGGATGTGACTGGTCGGAGGTAGGTGTTCCGGAACCGACAATGTTCGCGGTGGCAGTGGCCTGATTGTCCAAAGGATTGTTGGTAATATTTTCTGGTGTGATGGGATGAGCAGACGTGTAGGTCCATATTTCCCCGGCATCCAATATATTATTGTTATTGAGGTCGCCCAGATTAGGGTTTGCAAGTATTGGAGTAGTACTCAGATCATCGGTAATCGAAATCATATCCAAATTAACGTTGCCCTTGTTGTTTACTTGGTAGGTATAGACCACAACATCATCGCAGTTGTCGTTGTCCGAGTCGGCAGTGGTACCGGTCAGCAGTACGGCCAACTCTGGGGATTGGCAGGATATTAGATCGGTAACCGTGAAATCATCGGACAGGGGGTCGCTTGGATGTGAAAAATCAGTAATGATGTCTCCTGTTGCATCGATTTCCACATATACTTCGGCTTGATTCTGTACCTCTCCTTGTTGTATGTCATCTTGGGTTATGGTATAATATGCATTGAATCCCCAAGTTTCCCCAGGACTCATCTTACCATCACCGCCGCTATCAAAGATGGGACCGCTAATGGAACTACTAGCAAGAAATGAGTCATTAAGTTGTACGTTTAGAAATTCATCTGGCCCCAAACTTTCATTGATAACAGTAAAAGAATATTCGATGGTAGTGCAAGGCGCAAAACCTGCTGGATTCAAATCTCCTGTTTTTACAAGTGAAACCCTGGGTTGGCATTCGCTGATATTTGTTATGGTATCGTCATCCGCCAAAGGGTCACTTGGATGGGAAGAATCCATGACTCCTTGTCCTCCCCCATTAGGCAAAGCAGTTACCGTGGCTTGATTTGCGATGACCTGCCCTGCAACCCTATCAATACTACTTATAGTGTAGCTAGCGGTATGGGTCCATATTTCACCCACATCTAAAAGGTTATCATTGTCAATGTCTCCTGGATTGTTGGACAAATCTATGTCAACCCCCAACACAAGATCTTCTATATGCACAAACTCTAAAAGTTCCCCATTGGTACTCTGGTTGGTTACATAATAAGTATAATCAATAGTTGTGCAGGGTTGGATTCCGGCTCCGCCAGGATTTAACACTCCTTCTTTTACCAAACCAATTCTTGGAACATAAAAAGCTGTAGAATTGTTGCTTGATTCCTTTAAAGTTGAACGATGTATCGATAAAGTTTTGGGATTGTTGGTATTGAAAACGGGTTTAAAACTTGTAGCAACTAAAAAGAAGGGTACAATTAAAAATGTAATGGGATATTTTTTTATTTGCGCCAAATGGGAAGTGTAGGAGAACATACGATTAAGACATTGATTTAACAGCTATAATTTCACACCATACTTTTCTGGTTTAACTAAAGAGCAAAGCATTAAAGAGTTCAATCAATGAAAATAGGATAATGGAAAAAGGATGACAGCTACAAATTCACAAAAACCGGTTGGTATTTGATAAAAGTGAGGTTTGGATTGACGCCATTTTTGGACGGAAGCAACACAATTCAAGTTTAAAACCTTAAAAAACAGTTTTAGACTTAAACCATCGAAATTTTATCTCAATGGAAATTATAACTTACTGTTATAGTTTGGATTGTAGATATTTAGCGGTAATTGACCTCGGATTTTGAATCAGTTCTTCCGGAGTACCTTCAGCAACTAAATGCCCACCATTTTCTCCACCTTCGGGTCCAAGGTCGATGATATAATCTGCACATTTGATCAATTCAATATTGTGTTCGATTACGATTACGGAATGTCCTTTTGCAATTAATTCATCAAAGGATTTAAGAAGTTTTTTAATGTCGTGAAAATGAAGTCCGGTAGTAGGTTCATCAAAGATGAACAAGGCTTTTTCTTTGGTATTTCCTTTCACCAAAAATGAGGCTAACTTTATACGTTGCGCTTCACCACCTGAGAGAGTAGAGGAGGACTGACCCAATGTTACATACCCTAGGCCTACATCTTGAAGCGGCTGTAACTTGGTAACAATTTTGGTTTGTTCATGGGTTTTAAAATGGTCAATCGCCTCGTCAATGGTCAAGTTTAGGATATCATCGATATTCTTTCCTTCAAATTGAACCTCCAGTATTTCTTTTTTAAAGCGTTTCCCAGCACAAACATCACATTCCAAATGCACATCGGCCATAAACTGCATTTCTACAGTGATTTCCCCTTCTCCCTTACATTTTTCACATCGACCCCCGTCAACATTAAAAGAAAAGTGTTTTGCCTGATACCCTCGAAGCTTGCTTAATTTTTGCGAGGCAAACAAAGCCCGAATGTCATCATAGGCCTTAATATAGGTAACCGGATTTGAACGCGAAGAACGCCCGATGGGGTTTTGATCTACAAACTCCACATGTTTAATATGGGAATATTTACCTTCTACTTTAGAAAATTGACCAGCTTTTTCACCATAACCGCCAACTTTCTTTAATATGGTAGGATACAGAATTTTTCTAATCAAGGTACTTTTACCGCTTCCTGAAACTCCAGTAACCACCGTAAGCATATTTAAAGGAAAGGCGACATTTATGTTCTTCAGGTTATTTTCACGAGCACCTGTGATTTGGATAAAGTGTTTGGAATTGCGACGTTCAGTGGGAACTGCAATTTCTTTTGTGCCATTCAAATAATCTGCCGTCAAAGAATTAGCCTTTAAAATAGTGTCTAAACTTCCGGTGGCCACAACTTCACCACCCAAGGTTCCAGCTTCTGGACCTATATCGATGACTTCATCAGCGGCTTTCATAATATCTTCATCATGTTCAACTACAATGACGGTGTTGCCCAGATTGCGCAGAGATAACAATACTTCAATAAGGTTTTCGGTATCTTTTGGGTGTAAACCGATGCTTGGCTCATCCAAAATATACATGGACCCCACCAAACTACTACCTAAGGACGTTGCCAGATTGATACGTTGACTTTCACCTCCTGAAAGTGTATTGGACTTTCGGTTTAATGTAAGATAACTGAGTCCCACCTTGCTAAGAAAATCAAGTCTTGTACTTATTTCTTTAAGCAAGCGCTTTGCAATGGTACTATCATGCTCAGATAACTGCAACTCCTCAAAAAAGGGGATTAGCTTCTTTATCGGCTGTTCAATCAATTCGGAAACGGAGTGTCCGTCCACCTTCACATAATTGGCTTCTTCGCGTAATCGTTTTCCCCTGCAAACAGTGCACTTGGTCTTTCCACGATAACGAGAGAGCATCACCCTGTTTTGAATCTTATAACTTTTCTCCTCCAACTGTTGAAAAAAGGCATGAATCCCTGTGAAGTGTTCATTGCCATCCCACACCAATTGTCTTTGTTTCTCGGTTAACTCAAACCAAGGCTTATGAATAGGGAAGTCAAATTTATATGCAGAATTAACCAATTGATCTCTGTACCAACCCATACTTTCTCCCCGCCACGGAAAAACGGCATTTTCAAAAATTGATAGCGCGGTGTTTGGAACGACTAGGTCTTCATCAATTCCGATAACATCTCCATATCCTTCACACTTTGGACATGCTCCATAAGGATTGTTGAAACTAAACAAGTGTACATTTGGTTCTAAAAACTTTAGGCCATCCAGTTCAAACTGATTACTGAAAGTCCGAGCTTGCTCATCCTCGAGATTTTCGATGGAGCATCGTCCTTTGCCCTCGAAGAAAGCATTGTCTATTGCATTTGCCAATCGATTGTAAAAATCTTCATCGTCTTTTACAATGATTCGGTCCACCACCAAATCAAATTCTCTGCCGATGTCTTTTGGTGCATTCTCTATGCGTAGGACTTCTCCTTTATATTTGATTCTCGCATATCCCTGTTTGGAAAAAAGCTCAAGAGATTTAAGTGTATCCCTATCTTCTTGAATTGTAATGGGAGCTAAAAGCAATAGTTTGGCTCCTTCATTGAGTGTCTTAATATGGTCAATAACATCACTGACTGTATTCTTTTTAACTTCCTTTCTGGATATGGGTGAAATGGTCTTACCAATCCTGGCGTACAATAATTTCAAATAGTCATAAACCTCTGTTGTGGTTCCAACCGTTGACCTAGGGTTAGTGGAGTTTACTTTTTGTTCAATTGCAATGGCTGGAGCTATACCTTTAATATAATCTACCTTTGGTTTGTCCAGTTTACCCAAAAACTGCCTAGCATAGGAGGAAAGGCTCTCTACATACCGTCTTTGTCCTTCGGCATACAAGGTATCAAAGGCTAGACTTGATTTCCCAGAACCGGAGAGTCCTGTAATAACCACAAGCTTGTTCCTAGGAATTACAACATCGATATTCTTAAGGTTATGTAGTTTGGCACCTTTTATGATGATATTCTTCTTAGGATCAATGTTCTGAATTGCGGTCATATGTTAAAATTAGGGTTCCAAAGATACAATACCCGGCACTTAATACGTATATTGTATCAGTTAACATCTAAAAATGCCCAAATCACAACATAGTTTTTTTACCGGCATACTGTTTTTCTATATTTGATGTGTAATTAAAAAGCTGATAGGCCTATACAGAAATAATTACTTTTTTAAAATTAAGCTAATAACTCCAAGTCTTTCTTGTAAAAGGAAGGACCCTAGTTTTAAACCAAAAAGTAATTTGTATGGAACTACAGATTGATGACTCGATATTAGTTAAGAATTACATTGCCGGAGACGAAAAGGCACTTGAAAGTCTTATCAACAGACATAACCAGAGAATTTCCAGTTTTATTTACTCTAAAGTATTAGATAGGGACGTTGCTGAGGACATCTTCCAGGATACCTTTATTAAAGTGATCAAGACCCTAAAAAGAGGTACTTATAGTGAAGAGGGTAAATTCTTACCTTGGGTAATGCGAATTGCACACAACTTGATTATCGATCATTTCCGTAAGAACAAAAGAATGCCCAAGTTCGAAGGAAACGATGATTTCAATATCTTCTCCGTAATCAAGGATGATAAGTTAAATGCTGAGAAGCAAATCATAAAAGACCAGATTGATAGCGATTTGACCCTTTTGATTGACGAATTACCAGAAGACCAGAAAGAGGTACTGATCATGCGTATCTATAAAGACATGAGCTTCAAGGAAATATCCGAAAACACTGGTGTTAGCATCAATACGGCTCTGGGAAGAATGAGATATGCCTTAATCAACCTAAGAAAAATCGTAAACAGAAATAATATCGTTTTAACGAATTAATCTGCATTCCATCGAACACAGCAATATTTCCATATTAGTGGCGTTATCTAATTGTAACATTAATGCTAGAATATGGAAAATATTTACTCTGAAGAACAAAAAACCGTTAAATCGGTAAAAGCTAGACGAGAAACTATAGATTTCTTACTTAGCTACTCAAAATCGATTAAAGTAGTCGATTACAAAAAACACAAATTTGAGGTAACTTTAAACTAGGAACTTCAAGAACAAACAAAAAGAGCCGCTAATTGCGGCTCTTTTTGTTTTTATAATACTCGTTTAGAACAGTTTTTCTCCCTATTGTTTTGGTTATGATGTCCTTTTCCATGTCCCAACCACGGGCAGGGGAATATTCACGACCGTACCAAATAATCTGCAAGTGCAACTTGTTCCAGATTTCTTCTGGGAATAATCTTTTGGCATCTCTTTCTGTCTGTACCACATTTTTTCCATTACTGAATCCCCAACGATACATCAATCTATGAATATGTGTATCCACCGGAAATGCAGGAATTCCAAAGGCCTGAGAAACTACAACACTTGCTGTTTTATGCCCTACAGCGGGTAATTCTTCCAACAATTCTATTTCCTTAGGAACTTCTCCATCATATTTTTCAATCAATATTTCAGAAAGTCCATGTATTCCTTTGGACTTCATTGGGGACAAACCCACCGGCCTTATGATTTCTCGAATCTCCTCTACGGTAAGTTTTACCATATCAAAGGGGTTATCCGCTTGTTCAAATAGTAAAGGAGTTATTTGATTTACCCTAACATCTGTGCTTTGAGCCGATAATAACACGGCAATCAACAATGTATAAGGGTCTTTGTGATCTAATGGGATGGGGATTGTTGGATAAAGTTTATCCAAGGTCTCAATTGTAAAGTCTATTTTGTCTTGTTTCGTCATTTTTTGTTTAACTTTGAAATGAATACATTAAACAATTTAAACACATTACATACATATGAATACCTTAAAAGTAGGGGATAAAGTACCTGAATTTTCAGCAAACGACCAAGATGGGAACACGATTAATCTTTCCGATTTTAAAGGAAAAAAATTAGTGGTGTTTTTCTACCCAAGAGCAAATACACCAACATGTACAGTGGAGGCCTGTAATATCAGGGATTATTACGGTGAATTGCAACAAGCTGGTTACGAAATTTTAGGAGTTAGCGCGGACACTGAAAAAAAACAGACAAATTTTAGGAACAAATTTAACTTTCCTTATCCTCTATTAGCCGATATGGACCATACAGTCATCAATGCTTTTGGGGTTTGGGGACCAAAGAAGTTTATGGGCCGTGTTTTTGATGGTATCCATCGAAACACATTTATTATTGATGAAAACGGAGTGGTGGAAAAGGTCATTGATAAGGTAAAGGCCAAGAGTCACGCAGCCCAAATACTGGAATAGACATAAAAAAGGCCCATTATAAAATGGGCCTTTTAAGTTCTTTGTATTGTTATATTAAGCTTTTTCTGGTAAAGCTTTTTTCTTGGCAAATAATTGTTTCTCCTTAATCATTTCGGCAATACCTTCTGGCAGCATATCCTCCCAGCCTTCTTCACCATTAGTGATTCGTTTTAGCACTTCTCGCGAAAATATGTGCATAATATCAGGGTCATAATCGATGATGTCCATTACCTTCCCGTTGTATTTAAAGAACTTATACAATTCTTTCATTCTTGGATGGACTTTGACATTGTTACTGGTCATGATTTGCCCAGTAGCTGCATCTTTCATTGGATACAGATAAACTTTCAAATCTTTAAAGAATAATTTTCCGAAAGCCTCAAGGATACCGCCACTTAGATCACGGTAATATTTTTCATCAAATACATCGACCAAATTATTGACACCCATCGTCAATCCGAGTTTAGCTTTGGTATAATTATTAAAATATTCAACAAGCTTGTAATACTCTTGGAATTTAGAAATCAGAACGGTGTGCCCAAGCGAACATAGGAGTTCGGCGCGATCCATAAAATCTTGTTCATCAATTTCACCGGCTGCCTTGAGGTTTGATAACGTAATTTCAAAAACTACAATGGTGTTTTCGTATTCAACAGTCTGTTCTCTAATGAAAATGTCATAGGACTTCTGGAACATATCCATGTTTACTTTGGTAACAGGACGAAAACTACCTCGCAAGGCCAATATATTTTTCTTGTAAAGGGCTGCTGCTGGCAACAGGTTGTTCCCATCGGGGCCAAACATCACGGCATCCGTCATGTCGTTTCTAATAAGCTGCAGACTCATTAATCTATTGTCCACATCCTTAAAGTTAGGCCCGGTAAAGTTGACCATATCTATCTCTATAGTGTCATGATCAATATGGTCGTAAAGATATTTCAGTAATTTTTTGGGCTTATGAAACTTGAAAAAAGCTCCATAAATAAGATTTACCCCTAAGGTGCCCAAGGTTTCTTGCTGCAGTCTGGCTTCGTTTTGCTTAAAACGCACATGCAGTACAATCTCATCATGTTCTTTCTGCTTTGGATCTAATTGAAAACGAATTCCTATCCAACCATGTCCCTTGTATCTTTTGGAAAAATCTATGGTGGCTACAGTATTTGCGTATGAGAAAAACAAATAATCCGGATTATTCTCTCGGCTGATACGCTCTTCTACCAGTTTCATTTCATGCGACAACATCCGTTTTAGTCTGGCCTGGGTAACATACCTACCATCATCTTCGGAACCATAAATGGCATCGCTAAAGGATTTATCATATGCGCTCATCGCCTTTGCGATAGTTCCTGACGCACCTCCAGCCCTAAAAAATTGCCTCGCTGTTTCCTGTCCGGCTCCTATCTCGGCAAAAGTGCCATAAATATTAGGGTTTAAGTTTATTCGAAGCGTTTTAGCCTTTATAGAAGGGATATTTTCAAAAGCATGTGGATTGTTAGGTGCAGTGGCCATAACCTGGATTTTATTAAAACAAAGTTACACTCTTAATCAAATCTATTAAATAAATAAGTTATAATTTTGATTTTAATGGATGATGTGATGACCATTACTTTTTTGGGAACAGGAACCTCCCAGGGAATACCTATAATTGGAAGTGACCACCCTGTCTGTTTAAGCAACGACCCAAAAGATAAAAGACTACGAGTTTCAGTACTGATTTCATGGAATAGTTTTAATTATGTAATTGATTGTGGGCCAGATTTTAGACAGCAAATGCTTAGCAATCCAATCCCGAAATTAGACGGAATTTTGTTCACTCACGAACACGCAGATCACACTGCTGGTATTGATGATATTAGACCCTTCTTTTTTAGACAAGGTGATATTCCAATCTATGCACATGAGCGCGTTGTGCAATCCCTTAAAAGACGGTTTGATTACATTTTTGCGGATGAAGATAGATATCCTGGAGCCCCAGCGGTTAAAATTAACCTTGTTGAAAAAGATACAGCAATTCCTTTAAATGGGGTTACTGTTATTCCCATTGAAGCATACCATAATAGATTGCCCGTACTTGGGTATCGTTTTGGGGACTTTGTGTACCTCACTGATGTAAAACGCATGGAGAAGGAGGAAGAGGATAAAATTAGCGGAGCAAAAGTTTTAGTAATCAATGCCCTTCGTAAAGAACCCCATTATTCACATTTTAATTTGGACGAAGCATTGGTCTTTGCAGAAAGAGTAGGTGCAGAAAGAACCTATTTCACCCATATAAGCCATATGTTGGGATTTCATTCCGAAGTTGAAAAGGAACTTCCGAAAAATGTTTTCTTGGCGTACGATAACTTACGATTAACGATTTAAAAATAAAATTTGAATAGATGAAAAGTAAGATCTTCTTGTATTTATTTGTGTTTGCTGCATTGATAGTCCTATATCAATTTATTAGTGCTGGTAATTTTCAAAAGAGTATGAATTCGACCATTCAAAAATTGGAGAGTGAAGTAACCGAGTTAAAGGATTCTTTAGAACAGTCACAATTGAAAATACTCGACATCCAGTACTTTTCCTTGGAAAACAATGATGATGCGCTGGCGTATTATGACCATTTGAACTTAAAGAACCCCGTTCGATATATAGAAGATAAACTTTTGGAGACCAATGAGAAAAAGGGAAATAATCCTTTAGTTCCCTATGATGGAATGGAAAGTGATTTTAAAATCAACAAAATCAAAGTGCTGAACCATAAATGGATATTGGCCGATTTCTCTGATGGAAAATATTGGGGAGATTTGGTCATCAAATACGAACTTAAAGATGACCTTGGGGTTGACTTTACCCTAATGGACCATTTACTGTACACACGAAGCAATTAATGAAACTAGCATTGTTACCTCAAGCGTAATGTCATCCTAAGCTTGTCGAAGGATTGTCGAAGTGCTATCAATGGAAAGGTGTCATTGGTAAAAAAAGCGATTGCATTTATCGGTTGGGCTTAGGTTCGTTGCCGTGATTCGTCCGAAGGACAATCCAGCCGAACCTAAAGATAGCTTTTTGCGCGTGATTTTCGTTTAGGAAATCCGCAAGCAATGAATTTCAGCCTTTTTTGTACGCAGTTTTATGTCCGATTTATAACTATTCCGTGCTCGAATTTGGCGGCTTTTGAAAAGGCTGACTTAAAGGTCCGGATATGAAAACCTATGTATTCCCAAAAATTTTCATCGTCCCATTCGGAAAGTCTTTTAGCAAGATAAATCTCATTTTCAATCATTTTTTTCATGTCCCGATACTCCCTAAGGCCATCAGTATTTATTGAAAGAAATAACTTGTCCATTAGTTTTACGACGTCAGATTTAATAAATCTTCCGTCCAACGCATTAAATATTTTGTCTTTGGACGAATCGGTTTCTTTAAGTAAAAATCTCGTTATGTCCCAACCTTTGTCCATTGGAAAAACGATATCATTTTCCTTATGATACTTACCATAAATAAATGAATAGTTTTCACTAAGATATTCCTCCAGTTTGTCAAAATCCATATTAGCGAACTCTTCAATTTCATCATCAGAAACCCTGTATAATTCCCATACCATTCCCATATTAGTTCAAAAATTGGAGTTTTATTGAAATTGCGTACAACGGCTAAGATATCGTTCGTTTTAATGAGCTATATCGACCGATAAGTGAAGTTCGGAAAATTTCATTCAAGATTCAAATGACAATTGATGGATATCGGTTTTTATAAATCTTGAAAGAGGATGATTAAAATGAAATATGTCGCTTTAACCAATCTCGAAACGAATAGAAATTTTGTTGCGAAACCCCATGTCCGATGGGAAACTCTTCATAGGTGTGCTTTATCCTAAGTTGATTGAGGAAAGCTGGAGTTTTTTGCGCCCATTCCAAAGGAATTACTTGGTCTACTTGTCCATGTGAAGCATAAATATTGAGGGTACTATGATTCTTCTCTTGATACCCCTCAATAAGAATTTTTTCATTGATATAACCGCTCAAGGCCACAACATTCTTAATCTTCTCTGGAAAGGAAAGTGCAACAGAATAACTTAATATGGTGCCCTGGCTAAAGCCCAAGAGTGTAACATTTTCTGTATCCAAATTATAGGCGTTGCAGGCTTCATCAATAAAAGCAACTATTTTATCCCTTGAAATTTTTGCCTGCTCATCATCACTCCATTTGCCATATTCCGCATCAAAATTAATGGCGTACCACGCATGTCCAAAAGGTTCCAAGTCATAAGGCGCCTTAACAGAGATTACGTACAGTTCTTCAGGAAGTTCGGAAGCAAAAGAGAACAGGTCTTCTTCGTTACTTCCATAGCCATGAAACATAAAAACTGAAGGTACTTTTCCGGATGTAATGGAGGAAGGTCGTTGTAGGTATTCCAATGATAATGGGGTGGGGGACATTTTAATAAATTATGGAATAAAGGTAAACCATTTTTGAAAATGTTCACCGATAATAGGAAGCGGTTTCATTTTGCCATTAAGGGCCTGAAGGAAACCATAGCCCCAAATAATAAGATATACCAAATACAATCCAAGGGATGCGTAGGCAATTCCAGTAAACGTAAGCACAATAGCCATGGCATGAAAAATCAGGTGGATGCCGAAGGCCTGGCGCGTATGGAAGCGAGCAAAGGCATTTTTAGGCTCAATATTCATTGTTATGGCTATCAGGCTTCCAACTATCGTTAAATAGGCAATAATGGCTGTGGTCCTTCCGGAGTTTGTCTTGCTCAATGTACTAGATGGTAATTTGGTTATTATTTACGACCCCATAAACTTTTCCTTTTTGAGAAGCTCCGAGGAACATACTGTTTTTTGAAGTTGACAGAATACTATCCATATTAAACTCCGATTCAAAATCAGGGTCAAATAGTGTTAAACACGCCTGACATCCTTCTTTTATTTCTGGTGTTGCAAGACCAAATCGCTCTCGCCCTGCAGTTAGGAGTCTTATGGTATCATCCAGGTCGAAAAGTTGGCTTAAACTTCCAAAAGCTGATTCTAACCCAATAGTTCCGTTGCCTGCATTATCAAACTCAACCCGTTTTTCTTCAATATCCAAAGGAAGGTGATCTGTGGTTACAAAATCTATGGTTCCATCTTTGAGGCCTTTAATAAGAGCTCTGCAATCTGCACTGCTGCGCAATGGTGGGGATACCTTATAGGCTGTATCAAATTCGTTTAAACTTTCATCCGTATGCGTTAGGTTATGCACAGCGACGCTACAGCTAACGTCCAATCCCTTCTTTTTGGCATTGGCAATCAACTTTACTGAACCTGCCGTGGATATCGTGGGTATATGTAATTTCCCCCCAGTATACTCCAATATGAATAGATCTCTGGAGATTTGAAGTTCCTCTGCAAGATTAGGAATCCCTTTTAACCCAAGTGAGGTAGAGGTTTTCCCTTCATGCACAATTCCTTTGCCTTTGATTTGATTGTCCATTGGAAAAGAGAACACCAGACCATCAAAGTTTTGGGCATACAACAATGCTATTTTTAGAAGATTTGGGTTGGCAATCTGTTGTTTGAAGTCGTAAAAGGCTACGGCACCCGCATTTCGCATATCAAACAGCTCCGCCAAATCTGTCCCTTTTGCATCTTTAGTCAAGGTTCCCAGTGGATGAAGGCGAGTGGAGCTTCCATTTGCTCTTTCCTTAAGAAAAACAATATCAGAACTAGTGTCCGGAACCGGTTTGGTATTCGGATTCAATATAACATCCGCAAAACCACTTTGGCTCGCAACTTTAAGTCCGTTGGCAATGGTTTCCCTTTCCTCGTAACCAGGCTCTCCGAAACTTACTCCAGAATCAAACCATCCAATGGAAACATGGAGGTTTTTTTTATCTACTACTTTACTATTTGAAGGTGGATCAATAGAAGAGGCAATCTTTTCAATAACCCCTTTTTTAATGAGGATATCCCTTTTTTTAAGGTGCAACGCCTTGTTTTCAGGTGATATGATCTTGGCCGACTTCAGCAGCATGTTCATGTAATGAATTTTTGAATGATTACTTCGATGAGCGCCAGAAGCAGCGCTAAAATAACAAACCATTTCCAATATGCGGTAATAGTGTCTTCTGATTGCAGATGGTCAAAAAGTGCGGGAACAGAGTTTTGCACATTAATATGGTCCAAATTGGATAGGTCCATATAATTGAGTTCACTCTCCTCACGTGGGTAGTTGAAACTGATATTCCTTAGGAATTCCCCATTATTTAAAATATCAAATATGCCATCGGTGGTAGGGTTTTCATCAAACTCTAGATGTACCTTGTTCGGAAAGTTTTGCTGTAGAGGAATAAACGAATTCCCTTGTTTGGATACACTTAAAATATTATCACTTCCCAATTGGGTTGCAATGTCTATTGTCCCACTTTCTCCTACAGTATGGTAAAGGTCTGATGATTTTAGGCTAAAAACACCCATATTATAAAAGGTTGGGACAATCAACGGAGAGTTTTTAAAATTGGAATTTTCAATATTTAAAGGGGCCGTAAAAAGGTAGAAACCGTCATTTCCTATTAGAAAAGCATCATTTCCTTCAAAAGTCAATATTCTTGGTGCACGTGATGTAACCTTGAAGAATTGCTTCACCGAGGGATATTGAAAATTATATACTTCTTTTTCAAATACATTTTTGTACAGCGGGTGATCAAAGGAAATTGTAGTGATCTTTTTATCTACAGTAGTTTCTTCAAGCAATTTAGTAGCAGAAAAACCAGATAAAAACTGATTATATGAGTCAAGGTCACTGCCAACAGCCGGAATTACAATTACAGTTCCGCCATTTTCTCTAAACCTCCTAAGGACTTGCTGTAAGCTATTCGGGATAGTTTTTAAATTATTCAGAACAACCACATTTTGCTTGTCGATATTGCTGTAATCCAATTGATTTAGGATGGTTTGTTGTAAAGTGAACTCATTTGGGGTGTATAAACGGGATAAATAATCAGCATTCCTATCTCCAACAGCCAGAACTTTGATTTTTTCCTTCTTATTGATATTGAAAAAGAACTGATCGTCGTAATTCAAACTGGCGTCTGTAACTTGTAATCGACCTTTTATTTCTTTGTTCGCCGGAATTGAAAAGGTAACACTCGACTTTCCATTTGCCGCGAACTTGGCAGCCGTTTTTGCAATTAATGTGTCACTATTATAAAGGGATATAGGTAAGGCGTCACCATCCAATCCGCCAGATAATAGCGTTGTGAGCGAAACTTGCTCCGATATGTCGTTACTGATATAAGCAGAATCGATAGAAATATTCTGTAATTCCTTTGGTTGCACGGCTACAAAATATGTCGATGTGGCCGAATCTGCAATAATGGTTTTGGGACTAAGTCTTTGCTGAAAGTCAGAAACAAGAATCAAGTTTTTCCGAATTGAATTCGATTTTGAAAACAACGTATTTCCTTTAAGTTGAATTTCATCCAAAGTCAATTGCTTGTAGGAATAGGGAAGTGACAACAATGTATTTTGAATGTCCTTTAGTTTGATATTCTTGAACGTACGATGATTGGTAAAAAGACTGAAAACTTGTTCCGGGCCAACACTCTTGATTAAATCTTGAACAGATTTTTCTAACAACGTGATGCCATTCGATTTGGCTTGCATACTGAACGAATCATCAAGATAAACTACTGTCTCTTTTTCTTGAAGTGCAGTTGTAGAAGCTGAGAAAGGTTGAGCGAATGCAAAAATCAAACATGCCAATAAAAGCAGGCGAGTAAACAAAAGGAGCCACTTTTTAAGCGTATTGCTTTTTCTGGATTCCGAAACTACTTTTTGTAGCATAGCTACATTGGTAAAAGGAGTTTTCTTAAACCTTCGGAGTTGAAAAAGATGAATAATAATGGGAATTAGTAGAAGAAAAAGGGCCCAAAGAATTTCTGGATGTTTAAACTGCATTCCCAACTTTGATTGGGCAAATATAGGTATTATTAATATGGTTTCCCCCGTTGTTTGGTGTTAAGACTTATATAAATTCGTTGGCCCGAGCAGTCGTCAACAGAAGAAATAATAATCCTGCATAGACTGCTGCCGCATTTTATGGAAGAAATTCTTTATTTCAATTTGAGCTTCTTCATTGGCCACCGTTACGATGCTCTGGGGGTTGTCTAATTTTTCCAAAGCAGTGAAGTGTACCAATTCTATATCGTAGATTTTTTTACCGATCTTTTTGGGATTATCGCAAAGCCAGGTAAAGTCTATTTTATGCTTCACAAGTTTTTTGGCAATATTCTTTCCCTTAAACCCGGCGCCCCAAATGGCCAACGGGCGTTGTTTGTCATGGTCTAACTTCAGAAAATAGTGGAGTTTAATATCCAAAAAATAATTCTGGGCGTAATGTTCATGCGTTCGGGAAGTTCTAGTATCATAATCACGCCATAAATGGAGTATTTCGAAGCAGGGAATAATTTTTAGACCCTTTTCATAAAATCGAAAGGTAAGATCGTAATCTTCGGGATATCGGTTCGGCTCAAACGCTCCACATGCATCCAGGTCTTCTTTGAAACTCATCCAACAAGGCGATGGAATAACACATTCCTTATAGATTTCATCATAATTATTTCCATCCGACGTCAACTTGTTCAGCCATTTCTCATAGCGTTCGTACCCGTTACTGATGCCTCGGTCCGAAAAATAGTTCACTTGACCCACTGAAATATGACCATTTCCATGTGTATTAAGATTATTCACCATAACCGACAGCCTATTGGGTTTCATTATGTCATCTGAGTCCATACGTGTGATGAATGCTCCCTTTACATTGGAATAGGCCGTACGAAGGGCAGGAATAATACCTTCGCCTTTATTGGCAAACACTTTTATTCTTGAATCTGATTGGGAATAAGCGGTTAGAACTTTTAAACTATCATCTGTGGAATGGTCATCTACTGCCAATACCTCCCAAGCTTCAAAGTTCTGGTTGACGATAGAATCTAAACAGGCAGGTAGAAAATGCGCTGTGTTCTTAAAAGGGATAAGGATACTAACCTCGGGATTTTGCATTATGCAAAGTAAACAAAATCCCGAGGGAAAATACCCGAATTATTCAAAGGGCAGAACGTCAGGCTCTATGTAGCTTACCCTTGCTTCCTCACTGGAAAAGATATCAATTCCGTAATGTTGGTCCAACAATGCTCTGAAGGCAAATTTCAATCTTGGAAATTCCTTTATAAAAGCGCCAAAATCAGTTGACTCGGACTTTTGCATAAAATGATGGACTGTTTTTACAGCAGCTACGGTAAGCGTTGTATTAAACTTGTCTCCGCTTCCATGGAGTTTATCAAACAGTCTAATTTCATTACAAGCCTTGTCCACAGCTTTTTTCTCTCCATATTTTTTAAGGTACAGCCAAGCCAATCTTAAATGTGCTTCATGATCAAAAAGCGAAGGGGGGAGGTCTCCTTGTTCAAATAAGCTCTCGAATAGAACATCGCCTAATTCCGAATGGTGCTTGATTGATTTCTTATTCCAATATTGGGGATTAAAGCAAGGCATATGCATCAGTTTTATTAGACAGTTTCTTTCTTGTTGACATCTTTAAAGGTTATCATGTCCCAGACTCTAGCTGAAGCCCCATGATAGAAACCGGTTTCATTTTCATATCCCTTTGGGTTTTTAAAAGTTCCAAAAATGATATCGAAAATCGGGATGTCAGAATAATTATATGCGTGAATACCTTTGGCATGATGCACGGTATGCGCTTCTGGTCTTTGGATAAAGTATCCAATCCATGCCGGTGTTTTGATGTTACTATGTTGAAAGATTCCCAAGAAAGTGGTTATCAAAATAAACAGTGTAGATGCTTCAGCGGTAAAACCGGCTACAACAACTAAACATAGACTTCCTAAGAAAGTGAATCCTATCATATCCATTGGACTAAAGTAAAAAGCTCCATAGCTGTCCATACGCTCAGCACTGTGATGCATTTGGTGGAAAACTTTCCAAAGTCTATCATTCTTGTGCATGCTTCTATGCCAGACGTAGAGTGCAAACTCATAGATCATGATTCCCACAAATGCACCCCACCAAGTACCAAGGGCTGTCAAATCGAAAATCTGATAATCAACTAGGTAAGTGTCCCAGATAAGTGGAAAATACGTTGATAGATAAAAGAAAACAGCAAAGGAGGTTAGTCCTCGGAGTTTCCAAAATTTCATTTTGGGGAGTTTTCTGGCCGGAAAAACAGCCTCCCATACCATTAGAACCCCATACATTCCCAACACAATTAATGATATTGGATCGATTAGTACCTCCCAAGGGTTTGGTAGATTTTGCAAAATTGCTTCCATTTTTTGTTATTTAAAATATTAGATCATGTTTCACTTATATAGGCAAAAGTTTTTGCCTTACAATGTGAGGAAGCGATGTAAGTATTATATAGTCCACTGGTGTGGCGACTCGGGAGTGTAGCTGCAGTAAGTCCCGGTTTTGATCGAATTGGATAAATGTTTGGACAGTTTCGGATGTACTTTTTCAATTTTTTTTATTGCGCTTCGTATACGCCAGGTAACCGCGGATCTTGCTTTCTCCAACGAGGATCCTGTTTTTCTTGCTTTATTGGCCAAGCCCGTAACTTGTGATAGGTGCTCCAACAACACGTCATACTCTTCTTGAAGTTCATCCGCCTTTAAAGCTTGTCCCATCTCTTCAGCGTCTGAAATATCGGATTGAAGTTGTTGAATTTTGCTTTTGTAATCTCCAAGCGCTTTGTTGTCCACAAGTTCTGTTCCGTCACTGTCCAAAACAGTACCCATTAATTCGGTGCAATGGATTTCACTTTCAGGATTGGCTAACAATTTGGCAATATCTTGGAGTCCTTTGGAATCCTTTAGAACAACGGATTCATTGGCATACTGCACTTCCCACAATTCTCCTTTTTGTGTAAAGTCACCTGATGTATTGGAGGATTGGAACTGTTGTTTTTTAGCAACATTACTTGGTTTTCCCATCATAAAACTCCAAAAGGGTTCCAAATTGGATGCATTCTTATAGGGATTTACTGTTCGCTGCCATTCAATGGCTGTTTTTACATCGGCCTTTTTTCCATTGTTAATGTTCTCTTGGAAAATGCTCAAGTATCTTTCCCAATAGTATTGCATTCTTTCAAAATCGGCCAGATGATAATATACAGCAGCGGCATAAGCAGTGAAATCAGTCCAAACAGAATCATATGGAACCTTTTCAACGTACTCTGCTGCCTTTCGATAATCTCCCAATTCAAAATAGATGAATGATGCGTGCAGAAAATATGCGTCAGGATGAAGAGGATTTAAGTTTTTGGCCTTTAGATATAATTGTTCTGCTTCTTTTGAGTACCCCAGATATACCAAATGCATGGCCACCTGAATCAGATTATCAGCATCACTTGGATTCATCCGCAGTGATTTTCTCAAAAAATGCTCTGATTTTTCGTAATCCTCGAGATACAAAAACGTTCTGCCTAAAACGGTTAATGATATATAGTCGTTTTCATCAAGTTCTATGGCTTTTAAAGCATAATCATGCGCTCCTTTTTGACTTACTTCCCAGCGATCCCATAAGCGACAACTCCACTCGTTGAAATAGGAAAGTGAAATACCTGTATAGGCCCTAGCAAAATGAGGGTCTATGTCTAGTGCGGATTCAAAATATTTCCTTGCCTTTAAATCACTTTCCAATGAACCTTTTTTTAACTCGCTCATTCCCAACAACCAGTTTTCATATGCAGCAAGGTCTACTGATTCCTTTTTATATGAGAAAGAGAGTAAATCATAATTGATTTGTTGCTGTAGGACGCTTACAATCTGCTCTATAATACTGTCTTGAGCACTTAGTATGGCATCAAGAGTCTCATCATGATTTCCAGCAAAAATTACTTTATTGTCCCGGGCACGTACGAGTTTTACACCAATTCGAAAACTATCCTTCATCGGTCTAAAGTTTCCGGTGATTATATAATCGGCACCCAACTGGGAAATTGATGTGGTATCGGAAGTACTGAGGATATCAAGGGTCGAATATTGGGAAATAACAGAGAGACCAATAAACTTTGAAAAATTCACGATAAGGTCTTCCGTAAACCCAATGATCATCGGACTGAGGTCCTTTTCTTCACCCAATATTCTAAATGGGAGAACGGCTACAGTGGTCTCTTTGTTCCCTACAAGCTCCATTCAACAAATAGATTGATGTTTAAAGATACAAAATGCTTTATATAGACAAATTAATAGCCTTATGTAGACTTTTGGTGGCAAACATAAACTCAAATACGATTGAGAATTTATGTTCGAATACTACGACTTCGTTTTGTGGTTTTTAAATCCTTCCAAATCAATTTTTGCCTTGTAAAGTCTGCTATTTCCATTTTGATAGGTGCCCAAAAAATTTGATAGTTTTTGAATTGACTCAATACGTTTACTAGGTTTAGAACTTCTGCGACTTGTAAAATACAACATGTCATTAGCCTCGTCCATAAAGGGACAAAAGTCCATGTACTTTGAGTTTATTCCAATCGGTAGGGGTTTGGCTTTGGACCAATTTCCATTCCCATGGTTATAACTAATATAAATGTCACCGCTACCTTGGCCATCTTTACGATTGTATCCACCAAACATAAGATAAGACTCATCTGAAGAGATGAAAGCATTATATTCAAATCCTTCAGAATTGATATTGGCATCCAAAGGAACAGGCTTAGCATATGTGTCATTTTTATGTTCAGCATAAAAAATATCATCCCTGCCAATGGCGCCAGGGCAGTCACAGGTAAAATAAAGGTTTCCGTTTTTGGATACGGCGGGATAGAACTCATTACTGTCTGAATTGACAGGAGATCCCATATTAATAGGTTCTGACCAATCAGAGGATAAATCACTTCTTTTTACAAACCAAATATCAAAATCCTTGACTTCTTCCGATGGATTTAAAGGTCTGTTTGATACAAAATATAGTTGGAGGCCATCTGGTGACAAAAAGGGTTCCAGGTCCTTATATTCTCCTGAAAAAGAAGCTATGTGAGGTGTATTCCAGCTATTGCCATCTTTTGTAGAACTTGCAATGACCGAAACTTCTTCATTAGCTGATTGAATGGTAAAATACGCCTCATTTCCGCTTTGGGTCATTGTAAAATCCCTAACTTTTTCGAATTGTTGCAGCAACTTCAAAGCCGGATAAACCTGAATCTCATTTTGACCAAAACCAAATATGGTAAAGAGTAAGAATGAAGTAAAAGTCAATTTCATTTTTGCAACACCTTTGCGATTGATTTCTCAACGAGAGATTCCATTATGACATAGCCTTTTTTAGTTGGATGGACACCATCTTCCGCCAGTTCTTTTGGAAGTCCGTTTCGTTCATCGGCCATTGCGGTAAAATAATCCAGATAAAGGATTCCCTTTGCGTTCGCTGTTTTATTGAGCATGGCATTGAGCTTTGGAATCTTTACATTGGGCTCCAGACCAGGCCTCCATGAGTAATCGTAGGCGGGCAGAACGGAACATAGGATGGGACAGATCCCGTTGGCTTCGGCAAGCTCAATCATTGACAGTATATTGTCGTGAATCTGTTCCAGGGTCATTGGACCGGTATTTCCTGCAATGTCATTGGTGCCAGCAAGAATTAATACAACTTTTGGTTTCAAGGCGATCACATCTTGTCGAAATCTTAGAAGCATCTGTGGTGTTGTTTGTCCACTAATACCCCTGTTCACAAAAGGTTTACCTTCAAAAAACTCAGGATTTGCAATGGACCAACCTTCAGTAATTGAATTCCCCATAAACACAATACGGTTTTCGTCATTAGCTGGAGCTTCCAGAGTGGCGTTAGCTTCTTGATATTTTTGGAGATTGGCCCAATCTTGGGCTTGAATGGTCTTGGATAAGCCTAAAAAAGAAAGCACAACAAGTAATCTTATTTTAAATGTTAACATTATATCGGTCGGTTTAAAAATTGGGGGATAATTTGACAATAGAATTTATGCATATACAACTCAATTCTTAGGTGGTGTAATCATAATATGCGCTCGATGCGTTCCTGGGTTCATTAACCATGCATGACCTGGAGGTGTTGGAGTAGTGGGTAAGCCAGTTGAAGCCCCTGTCGCAAATGGGATATAAAAAACATAACGGACGTACTGATTTTCAATTTCCCTGGTTTCTGAGTTCACTTTTCCTGTAAACACGCACAAGGTCGCTTTGTCCGGCATTTTTAGTTTTCCAGCTTTTACTTCTTCTTCTCGAATATCAAAAATCTCCTGAGCCTCTTTTCCCATTGCTTTCAATTCTCTTCCTCTTGCCATAAAAGGTTCTAAGTCTTTATGATAAGCAGCGGTGGAAAAACTTTCTTTTTCAGGGTCATCTGCAAGTGCAATGTAATCGTTAGCACCTTTTTTTAATGTAACGAAGTTTCCGCTTGTGTCATACCCATAAACGGTTGCACCATCCTTATAATCTTGCGGAACAGCCATTATAGCCGTTTTTATTTGCCAGTCTTTTGAAGGAATTTCTTGGGCCTTCAAAATCTGGGTGAAGGCTAAACCAATGCAAAGTAAGGAGATAGTTTTTTTCATAGTTTTAATTTATAGCCTTTGCGCTCCAACCATCCTGTAAACAGAACAACAAGAAGTGCGAAGCAAAGAGAAATCAATAATCCAACAATACCCGAGTTTAAAATTTCAGGTAATCTAATATTGCTCAAGTTACGCAAAGGATAAATAAAATAAGGAATCATATAGCAGGTCAAAGTTGCCGTCCCGGCGGGTTTGATGATATTTGCCCATCGCGTTATTTTGAGAACATCCGAAATATAGTGTAGGAGTATGAAGCTTAAAAAGCCAATACCTGAGCATATGGCGAGCCATGAAGGTGTTCCTTGTATTTTTGAAATACCCCAAAGAGGTCTTGTAGAAAGTCCATAAACAAGGCATAATATGCCTAGACCAATAAGAACTGAATACGACCATTTAAAACCTTTTTCACCTAACCTTTTGAACAGCAAAGTAGCTACTACTCCTGCCGAAGTAAATGCGGGAATAGTTCCGGTATATACTGGTGAAATATAACCAAGAATGCCTTCAAATTGCAATAAATCAGTGGTTGTAGCCAAAACGGAGAGCGTATTGAAGCCAATCCATAACATCAGCATTACATACAAATTTCCTTTGGTAAAAAGGTACACCAAAGCATTTGCAAGATATGCCCAGCCTATAAGGCCAAGTATGCCCCACCATTGAGGTTTCATACTAACTTCCCCAAGATCACCACCTTGATATGAAATAGCTAAATACACCAAAATCATGATTCCAACGGATTGAAAAATGATATGCCACTTTTTAGGAATTGGGCTTTTTTTCCAATTCATCCAAATCAGTACAACGGCAACTGCCATTAAAAAACACCATAAATACCTTCCTAATCCAAGGGTTTCATTATGTGTTTCATAATTGACCATATAAAAGCCGATTAGTAATAGTGAAAAAGACCTAATAAGAATATGTTTGGCCAATCTCCAAGTACTTTCATTTTTTGAAAGTCTATGATTGATGGCATAGGGAATGCTGAGTCCTACAATAAAAAGGAATAAGGGAAATATGATGTCTGAAAAGCCTAAATAATCCTCCACTGCAGAGGCATGTTGTAGCCATTTTGGGACATTGTCCAAGGTCCAAAAGTCATTTACCCAGATCATTAAAACCATGGTAAGAGCCCTTAAAATGTCAATTGAGGCAATTCTCATATTTATTATTTATGACTCCAATTATCTGGGTCGTTACTATCATTAGGGGAAAGCCCTAAAATATCACCGGTGGTGTTTACTCCAAGCCCAATAACCGTTCGGTTAACATAGTTAAAGTAACTAGTCACCTGGTTTATCTCCAAAATTTGACCATCGGTGAAACCTTGGGACCTGAGTTCGGTGATATCATCCTTACCAATACTTGTATGTTCCAAAGTCAGCTTTTTGGAATAAGCTATTCCTGATAAATACTTCTCATCAAAAAAAGTATTGAGTGCATCAAGTTTGACTGCCTCCATAAAATCTGTTGCTCTTTTGGTATCGTCCACCAATCTTTTAAAACCTTCAAAATGATGTTGTACGCAGTAATCACATTGGTTCAAATAGCTTACATAAACACCTATGGCCTCCAAATACCATTTGGGAAGCTCATTGTTGGAGTTATGCAGCACATTTTTATACAATGCCATATGACCAACAAGTGAATGCGGTCTTAGGCTGTGAATGGACAATACATTGTCTATGTTGTTATTTGGACCTTTAACCCGGTCATATATTTTTCTTAGACGGCCATCTGCATTTTCATAATCCACAACTTTAATCCAACTCATATTGAAAATTTACCTGTCGATTGGATTAATATTTTGCACTTTTTCCGTTGGTTTTGGTCCGCAGAATGAAGCTCCTTAGATCATCATTTGCTTTTTGAAGGTCTTCACGTCTTAAATACATCATATGTCCTGAACGGTAACCCTTAAATTCAAACCTATCTTTCATGCGCCCGCTTGGATCAACTTGCCACATGGTATACTTTGCATTAAAATAGGTAGTGGCACCATCATAATAACCAGATTGAACCAAAACATTTAAATATGGGTTTTGCGCCATTGCTTGCCGAAGGTTATCCCTTGTATTGTCATCGTCATTGTTCCAAGGATGCACAGGTCCAAACATATTGTATTTGATATCTGTTTTGAATTTTAATTCTTCTTGCAGATAATAATTGATACCAGGAGTAAAACTATGCAGCCAAGAAGTAAGTTCTGCAGAGTAATCGGGACTCTCACCAAAGAGTTGTCTGTCGATACCTAGATACCGGCTATCCAATCTTCCAACATTGTAACCTCCATTGTCTTTCAATAGATTTTTCCAAAAGAATTGGGTTGGCACATCCAAATTATGATCTAGAATATCTTTTTCCTTCAATCCGGAATAATAAGCCATTTTTTTGGCAACACTCTTACGTTCCGAATCGGAAATAAAACCTCCTTTGGCTATGGCAGGAATCAATGTGTTGACAGTATACGCTTCTGATTCTGGTAATACCTCCAATAGGTCCTTTCCTTGAAGTTCAGAAGGTAAAGCTTTGTGGTGCCATGCAGCAGCCGTATAGTACGGTAAATTTAAAGCGCTTGAAACAGGTCCACCAACTCGTATTACCTTATAATCAGCCGGAGAAACCATAATCACTCCATTCAAATACATCCATTGCTGGTTTTGAAGGGCAAGTGAAAGTCCCATAACCCGTGTTCCTCCATAACTTTCTCCGATAATGTATTTCGGAGATCGCCAGCGGTTATTGCGAGTGACAAAAGTATTCAGCCATTCGGCCAAATATTTAACATCGGCATTAATGCCAAAGAATTTATCCCTGTCCACTTTTTCACCAGTCTCAGGAATGGTCCTTGAGTATCCTGTATTTGCAGGGTTAACGTATACGATGTCGGTTACGTCCAGCACAGAATATGGATTGTGTTTTACACCATAGGGTTGAACAGGATAACCTTCATCATCAATTTTTAGAATTCTAGGGCCCGTATAGGCGAGATGCATCCATACTGAACCGGAACCGGGACCTCCGTTAAAAGAAATCAGTAATGGACGTTCTGCTCTATTCTTAACATTGTTTCGGGTGTAATAGGTGTAATGTAAAGATGCAATGGGCTCACCCATTTCATCCCAAACGGGTTGGGTACCTGTGGTAGCCGTATAATTTATAGCTGTACCATTAATATTGACATTGTGTTGCGTGGTCACCGTAGTGTCGATGGGTAATTTTCTACTTTGCCCTAAGGCAACAGCACTGCACATAATCATGCAGAGCATAAATTGGAATGTTCTCATTTTATATTTGAATTAGTCAGATTCGTATGGTTTTGGTTCTTTCCTAAGTTAAAATAGATTCTATCGCAGCGAGCTCTTCGGGCGAAAAAGTAAGGTTGTCCAAGGTTTTAATATTGTCCAAAAGTTGTTCGGTTCTGCTAGCACCTATTAACACGGTTGTGATTCGCTCATCTTTCAGTACCCAAGCTAGCGCCATTTGTGCTAAACTTTGATTTCTTGAACTGGCAATGGCATCCAATTTCTCAACCTTTTGTAATATTTCCGAAGTGATTTGGTCAGATTTTAGATAACGAGCATCCTTTGATGCCCTGGAATCCTTCGGTATGCCTTTCAAATACTTGTTTGTAAGTATCCCTTGTTCCAAAGGTGAAAAGGGAATGGAGCCAATTCCTTTTTTACCTAATACGTCGAGCAATCCATCTTCTACCCATCTATCCATCATGTTGTACCTAGGCTGGTGAATAAGTAGGGGAGTTCCCAAATCTTTTAGAATCTCATATGCTTTCTCCGTGTCCTCTGCGTTATATTGGGATATACCAACGTATAATGCTTTCCCTTGCTGTACAATGTGATGCAAAGCTCCCATAGTTTCCTCCAAGGGTGTTTCAGGGTCCGGCCGGTGGTGATAAAATATATCAACATAATCCAATCCCATTCTCTCCAAGCTTTGATCCAAGCTTGCAATCAAATATTTTCGGGAGCCGAAATTCCCATAGGGGCCAGGCCACATATCCCATCCAGCTTTGGTTGAAATAATCAACTCATCCCTATAGCTTTTGAAGTCCTTATGAAAGAGTCTTCCAAAGTTATCCTCTGCAGCTCCATATGGGGGACCATAATTGTTTGCCAAATCGAAATGAGTTATCCCATTATCAAATGCAGCCCTTAAAATTTGACGGGCATTTTGAAAATCGTTGGTATGGCCAAAATTATGCCATAAACCAAGGGAAATCATAGGTAGCAAAAGTCCAGAATTACCGCAACGTCTGTATTGCATTTTTTCATATCTGGATGTGTTGGGGGCATATGATGCTATCCCAGAGAAGTCATTTATGGTCATAAATTAAAGTATAGTTGTTTTAAGGCAACTAAATTTATCACATTTCAATATAGATATTCTTGTTTTACCGATTTTAACTTAAATTTTTGATAAATCGAGATGTTGAAAATGTATCTTCCATACGATTCTTTGAGTAACCTAATGTCGAACTGAAATACAAAAACATGGGAAAGCTATCACGCCGTGACTTTAATGCAACCGTTGCAAAAGGGACAGGAGCTGCAGCATTGATGTCAATATCACCATTGGCCTGCGCTATGGGAATGCATAAAGACAAAAAGAAATTGGGAGTTGCCCTTGTAGGTTTAGGTAGTTACAGCACCTACCAATTGGCTCCGGCACTTCTGGAGACGGAGCATTGTTATTTGGCTGGAATTGTTACTGGCACAAAAGATAAAGAACAGATTTGGGCTAATAAGTATGGTATTCCAAAAGAGAATATATACAACTACGAAAACTTTGACGATATCGCAAAGAACGGAGCAATAGACGTTGTGTATGTGGTCTTGCCAAACAGTATGCATGCCGATTTTTCCATTCGGGCTGCTCGGGCAGGAAAGCATGTGATTTGCGAAAAACCCATGGCTATGAGCATTGAGGAGTGCGATGCCATAATTGAAGCCTGTAAAGGAAATAACATAAAACTTGGAATGGGATATCGCTTACATTCAGAGCCTTACACTCAAGAAGTAAAACGTTTAGTTAAAGAGAAGACCTTCGGAAATATCAACTATATCTCTGCTGAAGCCGGTTATAGGTCGATGTCCAATCCCGATCAATGGAGATTGAACAAAGAACTTTCAGGAGGAGGTGCGTTAATGAATATGGGGGTTTATGCTATTCAAAGTATTATCTATGGTACTGGCGAGAATCCAATTTCAGTATCTGCTCAGGAGTATAGCACCCGTCCAGACTATTTTAAAGATACAGATGAGACCATTACCGCCCAATTTGAATTTAAAAGTGGGGTAGTGGGTAATATTATGACTTCACACAATGTTAGAGCTAATAGACTATTTGCTTCATGTGAGAGGGGCTGGTATGAGCTGGACCCAGCAAGTACCTATATACCTTTGGCAGGCAGAACATCCAGAGGTGAAATGAACTTTCCACAAGAAAGTCAACAAAAATTACAGATGGACGATTTTGCAAAACACATCTTGTTTGATGAACCAAATAAAGCACCTGGTGAAATGGGCAAACGGGATATGATAATTGTTAAGGCCATTTATGAATCCATCGCTGGCGGTGGAAAGAAAGTAGCATTGAATTTTGAACCTTACTTTGGATTTGGAGGCTGATTCATGACAGAATATTAGAATTTTTCAAAAACGCCTAGCCCAAAAAGAGCAAAATCATACTTAACGGGGTCCACTTGGTCCAATTTCCTCAGGCTTTTATCCAATTCTGCTAGAGCTTTAGCGTCATTTTGTTTTCGTCTTAGCAGCTTAAGTTTTCTGGCCACATTACCTGAATGTACATCCAATGGGCATGATAATTGACTTGGACTTATACTTTTCCAAAGACCAAAATCTACTCCGGTACTGTTGTCCCGGACCATCCATCGTAAAAACATATTGATACGTTTGGCGGCAGAACCTTTTAAAGGGTCCGAAACATGTTTTTGTGTTCTTTGCTCATGTGGCAGTTCAAAAAAAACCTTTTTAAACAGTGATATGGCCGGTTGTAACGAATCTTTTTCTTGATGATTGGAGAAAGTGGATTCCAGCCCCCCGTGATTCTGGTATATGTTTTTTAAACTTTGAATGAAATAATGCAGATCTAGGCCATTAAAGGTTCTATGTACAAAGGAACTCAATCTATCCAAATCAGATTCCGAGTGGTTAGCTATAAAGTCGTGCGGAGCATTATCTAGCAAATCCATTAAGTGAAGCGCATTATTAATGATGCTCTTTCGATTTCCCCAAGCAATGGTTGCGGTTAGAAAACCACAGATTTCGATATCCTCCTTTTTAGAAAATCGGTGAGGAACTTGGATGGGATCACTCTCCAAAAACTTGGGATGATTGTATTGGACGACTTTTTCATCCAAAAAGGCTTTTAATTCAGATTGGGTCATGGTTCAGCTTCAAGAAACAATCAATCCATCTACCATAGTCAATTTGCGATCAGCCATATCCGCCAATTCTGAGTTATGGGTCACCAAAACAAAGGTTTGTCCAAACTCATCACGAAGTTGGAAGAAAAGTTTATGCAAATTATCAGCACTTTCTGAATCAAGGTTACCACTAGGCTCATCGGCAAGAATAACGGAAGGGTTATTGATGAGTGAGCGGGCCACGGCAACTCTCTGTTGCTCTCCGCCAGAAAGAGCGTTTGGTTTATGGTCTTGTCTACTGCCCAGCCCTAAAAAGTCAAGTAATTCTTTGGCTCGTTTTTCTGCCTCAGCTCTCGGTGTTTTTTTGATAAAGGCAGGAATACAGACATTTTCCAAAGCAGTAAATTCTGGAAGCAATTGATGAAATTGGAAGATAAATCCAATATGCTGGTTTCTAAAACGTGCCAAGGCTTTATCCTTCAATTCCATGACATTGATATCATTCACCATTAAGGAGCAATCATTGGCGTTTGAAGGTGCATCCAAGGTTCCCAATATTTGAAGTAAAGTGGTCTTTCCAGCACCGGATGCTCCCACGATGGATACCACTTCTTTTTTCTGTATTTCTAAGTCAACTCCTTTTAAAACTTGTAGCTGGCCGTAGTTTTTTTGAATATTTAAAGCTTTAATCATTAATAGGTGCTTTATGAGGTGAAAGTAATGATATCTAACGAGCACACAAAAATCAAATTTTAAATAAAGGTTTTATTCTTATTTACGACTTTTATCAGGATTTAGTTAAAATCAAATGGTTGTATAACCATCAACTTTGTTTAACTTTACACTATAAATGGATAAACAAAATAACACAAATCTGGAAATCGCAATTTTTGCAGGAGGATGTTTTTGGTGTACCGAAGCTGTTTTTCAACGACTTAATGGTGTTCATGAAGTCAGATCAGGATATACGGGCGGCGCAATTAAAAACCCGGCTTATCGGGAGATATGTACTGGGAGAACTGGACATGCGGAGGCGATTGAAATTACATTTGACCCCAATCTGGTGTCGTATACTGAATTGTTGGAAGTTTTTTTTGCTACACATGACCCTACAACGTTGAATAGACAAGGGAATGATGTGGGCACGCAATACAGAAGTGAGATTTTCTATACCGCTCCTAAACAAAAGGAATTGTCAGAGCAGTTTATCTCCTTATTGGAACAAGAAAAGATTTTTAATGCTCCAATAGTTACAGCAGTTTCTGAAGCGCAACCTTTTTATGTAGCGGAACAAGAGCATCAAAATTTTTACAACGACCATAGGTCTCAGCCCTATTGTCAAGTCATTATAGATCCAAAAATCAAAAAATTAAATAAGCATTTCTCAAACAAGCTTAATACCGTAAAATAACCATGGCACCATATAAAAACTTAGAGGAATACAATATCGAGGTCACCAATGAGGTTAAAGACAGGTTTTCCAAGATTATTGATGAGATAGGGGAGGATGTTAGTCGTGACGGGTTGCTAAAAACTCCGGAACGGGCAGCGAAAGCAATGTTGTTTTTAACACAGGGGTATCGGCAAAATGCGGCCGAAATACTCAAAGGAGCTATGTTTAAGGAAGATTATGACGATATGGTCATCATCAAGGACATTGAAGTGTATTCACTGTGCGAGCACCATATGCTTCCATTCTTTGGAAAAGCTCATATTGCTTATATCCCAAACGGACATATAGTTGGATTAAGTAAGATACCACGTATTGTGGATGTTTTTGCACGAAGACTTCAGGTACAAGAGCGTTTGACTCATGATATTTTGGAATGCATCAATGATACTTTAAAACCACAGGGGGTTGCCGTTGTCATCGAAGCTTCACATATGTGTATGATGATGCGTGGAGTGCAAAAACAAAATTCAGTGACAACCACTTCGGGTTTTAGGGGCCAGTTCGAAAAAATTGAGACTCGAAACGAGTTTCTAAAGCTAATAAGCTCCGATTTGTCGTAAACCATTTTTACATCTCATTACGATTTCCTATTTTTCTTGAATGGGAAAAGAAAAAGACCCCAAGTATAAATATCTACTGCTAGGATTACTATTTGACGCTATAGGAATGCTTTCATTTGCTATTCCAGGAATAGGAGAGTTTTCCGATGTGATTTGGGCTCCCATGGCCGGGTGGCTCATGACACGAATGTATAAAGGTAAAATAGGGCAGGCTGCTGGTATTGTTACTTTTGTTGAAGAATTAGTACCGGGTTTGGATATCATACCTTCTTTCACGATTATGTGGGTTTACACCTATTTGATTTCCAAGAATAAGAAGATAAAAGGAAGCCGCTAATGCGACTTCCTAACTAACTAAAATCTAAAACTGCTTTAAAAACGTGATTTTACTTATGAATTGGGTAGTATTTCTTGTGGGGTCGAAAATATCTGTTTGTGTATCGTTAAAAACAATGTAGATAAAGGAAAGCGGCATATATTCCCAGCTAAAACGTACGTTCCAACGGCCCTCCTCATTAAAGCTATTGTATTGATAAAAGGTGGATAATTGAACTCGAGGATTTAATGCCAACCTTAGACTTGCCGAATATAAATTTGTGGTCAAATTTGAATTGCCAATACCTACATTTTTAAGGGTATTGTGCTCATAATCCAAAGAAAGTGCAGCATGAGGAATAGGGGCAAACCTCGCTGCTGCATTGATGGTATTTCGGGTGCCGTTGTAAAAGTTACCAAAACTATATCCAATATCTCCAGACCACTTTCTAGATTGGTCTGTATTATATTGCATTAAATATCTGGTATAAAAATAGTTATCCTCTTGAATTTCTAATCCCAGCGGAGCAAAGTCAAAATTGATATTTTGCCATGTTGGGGTAAATGAGATTTCCACAAAGCTATTGTCTTTGAACCAAGTATATATAGGGAAAATATAAAGACTAGCTTGCTGAAATTCAGTTGGATCTGTTGCATCATGATTGTAATTGGCAAATACACCGGGGTCCCACCTTCTAATCCAGTCAATTTTTTCAGGACGCCATATATAATAACCACCCGGGTTGTGTCTAATTACGTTGTTCTGTCGAACAAATCCCATTCGCGGATTGTAGTTGGCATCTGTATATTCGGTCACCCAACCATAATAATGCGAATTAGTAGTACTTCCAGCAAAAATACGTCCGGCGTAGCCAGTCTTCCCCGTTGTTTCATCAATGGAACTTGAAAACAAATATTGGATATCCCATTGGCTTGTGGGCCGTATTTGCCCATCAATTGTAATTGTTGTGTTATTGTTTCCTTCTAGGTTGAGTTCCAAATAACTGTCATCCATTCTATGGGTCACCATAATACCCATATTGTTTTCCCTTCCATAATTTTTGAGATAACGAAAAACACCAAAATTGGCTCCAGCAGAATTTTCAGTCTCACGTTGTCGCACAAACAGGCCAGCTATTGCGTTTTTTTCAGTACGCTGGGTAAATCGAGTGCCGACATCAATAGGAGCTGGAGTAGCATTGAATTCACCTTGTAAACCTACACGTCTACTAAAAAAGGGTCTTATGGACTGCTGTAACCCTCCTGCCCAGATACCGGAGTTTTCCAAAAAGAATTGACGTCGCTCCGGAAAGAAAATATTGAATCGTTCCAGGTTGTTCACGGCACGATCCACATCAGCCTGGGCAAAATCAGTATTTACTGTGAGGTCTAAAACCGTTTTTGGGTTTATAGCCCATTTGGCATCAACTCCCACTTTAGGATCGCTTAGCTTATCTGTAAGCACATCCCCTTCTTTATTTTCATCATATTGATAAAGCGCATATGGTTCTATTCTAATATTAGCCGAAGGTGGAGGAACCTCAATCCCAGTAAGTTTGGCTGCGTAGGTCATACGATACGGGGTAAAGGATTGCGGAATGGCCGGAAAAGTGGAAACTTCAACTTCCCTACGGGCATAACGTACCATGGTCATTCCCCATTCAATGGTGTTACCATTTTCCGGAAGGTTGTAACGCAAAGATTTGAAGGGAATGGCCATTTCCACAAAAAAACCTTCCTCTGTTCTTTGGGTACGAACTCTCCATAAAGTATTCCAACCAGTATCAAAACTGTTGCCATTGAAATTTTGAAAATCACGTTGATTTCCATAAGGAGTGGTCTGAAAACCTTGAGCGTATTGTTTAAGGTTTTGGGGATCCAGGGCTATACCGAAAATGTCGTTTTCTCCCCAACTAAAATCTCTTCGAAGGTCTTGTATTCGAATCCCTTTAATTCCAACAGAGTCTTTGCAAAATGCCCCTACATAAAGATTTTTATCGTCATATAGAAACTTCACCTCTGTGGGATAAAGGAGTGTACCACCTTGTCTAGGCTCTCTCCTAAAGAAATCCTTGATAGTTTTTACATTTTCCCAATCATCTTCATCTAGGAACCCATCAACACGAATACCTTGTTGTGCTTTAGCAATCTTTATTTCTTGAGGATTTTCAGGTGGAGGGAAATTATCCGTAGTACTCTCTTGGGACTGAACGGGAGCAGCAAATATGAAAGCAATAGCAAGTAGTATACAGATTCTCAAAACAATAGGGTTTTAGAAGATTTTACCTGTGGACTAAATGCTATTCCAATAGTGCCCATGACTACGGATATAGCGAGTATTGCTAAAGCTGATATACCGCTGGTTTTAGGGGTCAACGGCTTGAAAGTAAATGAAGGCAAATCTTTATAATCACTACTGGTGAAAGATTGGTTATTGTATAAAAATGGAATTAAATGCTGCCTCCATGTTTCAGCAAACCCAATCACTTGACCTCGATAATTTTCATAATCCTTCGTTGAAGATCCAGAAATCTCATTAAGAGCTTGTTGCATTACAATTGCAGGTGAGATCCATTTTAGCTTCCCAACCCAAGTCTGTTGTTTGTCCAACTGATTCTCAAATTCACTAACTATAGGTTCCAATTCTTTCTTTACCACATCCTGCGAGGCCATATAGCGGTGATAGAACCTTCTGCTCTGATTGGGGTCATTAATGGCGTACTCAGGATGGTCACGTAGAAAGTTATCCAATATTTCATCTTGTTTTTCAGTTACCTCAGCTTTGACAGTTCGCATTTTATTGATCATAAGCGTCCGTGATGGCATTGGATATATTGTGCTTCCCAGTTGATTGATTATGGAAGGTGCCAGTAATACAAAAACTAACCAAAGCCCCAGAATAGTAATGGCATTTTTTGCTGAATTTGAAGCCTGCAGGTTAACCACAAAGGCCAGCGCAAACCAGAACAAAATATATGCGATCGTTAATCCAATAAAAGAAAACATGGTTCCCAAATCAATGGTGTCACCAAAAATTAGCAAAGTACCCCAGAGCAGAATTACAGTTAGTGTAGCTATCCATAAAAAACGAATTCCAATTTTTTGAAGCACCCAAATATGAATGGAGATGGGCTGTGAAGCCAAAAGTTTCAAGGAACCAGTTTCTCTCTCGGAGGTAAGGATATTGTATGAAAAAGCAATGATAATTAGGGGTAATAAATATATAATTACAAAGGACAAGTCAAAACTTCCAAAGAGTTGTTGTACCGGACTACTGATTTCAGTGAAATTTAAAGCAAAGTCATCGCCAGCCATTGTGGGTTTAACATAATGGGTAAACAGGTCACTTTGGCCTGTAGCGATAAAGGCCATTGCAGATGGTGGCATTGCCGCAATTCTTGGATGATAGTTACCTACTGCTGTGGGTCCTGATGGAATTGTCCATCTTGAGGCATTTACACTCAACCCTCTCTCGATTGAATCTAATTGCGCCAGCATTTTTTGGTCGGACTCATTAACCTGTTTTTTGATAGAGGCAATATCCAATTCTCTTTTTTCAACTTTTTGACTACCATTGAAGGAAGCAAAACCAAAAAGTACCAACAAAAGCACACTAAGAAATTGAATCCATCCGCTTCGCAGCAGGGTTTTCAGCTCATATATAAAATTATACTTGTACATGACTATATTTTTTTGATTGTGATGAATAGGAAACCAAAGGATACAATCAACCATGTTGAGAGTATCAAAAGATTGGAAGCGTTCGTTGATAAGATTTCGCCCAGTTTTGGAGGTGCATATTCAAATGGTGGCAGCTTCTTCCAGGTATCAGCATTAGCCCTGTAACTCCATTCGCCATATGATGAGTTTTCTGCAAAGTTGTTATTTAAAAATGCCTGGGTTTTAACTCGATAATCCTCGGCGGCGTCGGCAAAGTTCCAATGGGTCGCATAATCCGTTCTTGCAATGGCCATACTCAGGAATCTAGTTGGAAGAAAGGGTGAAAATGCAGCTAAACCCCGGTAAACCTCAGATTGTTCAGCGAATTGTTTTTTTAAAAACCTGTAGTGTTTTAAATATACCTCGGACTCATGTTCTTCTCCCTTTTGCATACGATAAGCATCAAAATTAAAGGGCAAAAGATGAAGACTGTCCACACCATATTCCGCTAAGACTTCTTTTTCTAATTGTTTGGCTTGCTTACTCCATGGATCATGTCCATCGAGTCCTTCAAGCTTATCCTTAAGAACATTGGCTGCAAATTCTTGACGTGTAGGGTAGGGGTGTTTGGTGTCTGCAATATTGCTTGAAATTTTTGGAACCAGTAAGCAAGCAATTATCCATATCGAAAGGGAAAAGACAAGGGCTATTCCTGATTTCTTCACTCTTGATGAAATAATAAGAACCAAATTGGTGAAAACAACATAGTAACAAATGAATACCAGAAAAAGTACTCCGAGTGATCCCCAGGAAAATACTCCAAAATCGTCTAGATTAGAAAGTACAACGCCGGCAATAAGAAATAGGATAGTGGTAATTAAAAAGATGGGGGACATTATGGCCAACCATTTTCCTAATATCAATTTGACAACTGAAGTACCTTGACTTTTTAGCAATGCCATGGTTCCCATTTCGTGCTCTTTGGTAAACGAATTATATCCTAGCAAAACAATCAGTAACGGAATAATGAAAAGAAGGATGAAATCGGGTGTTAAGTCACCAAATCGAGCCAATCCGGTTTGGTCAGTTGCCATACTGAATTGTGCTTCGTTACGTTTATGTGCCTCCAAAAAAATAGACGTTCCTGCATATTTGTCCACCCCCTGATCAAGTAAGGAGAGTGGATACTTTGGTTTGAAAGCATAGGTTCCATAATGTGCAGCTGAATGTGGATTTTTATCACCTTGATTATCCCAGATAGCTCTTTCAGTTGACTTAGCTTCGCGATACTCTTGGTTAATCGCATGGTATCTTTTGCCGCTTATCCATATAGCCATTACAAGTAGGCCAACCACAATAACAAAAGCTGTTGCGACCCGCCCATCTCTAGTGAGCTGTCTGATTTCTTTTATAAAAGTACTTTTGATCATTGGACTAATTCTTTATAGTCCATAGTATCTAAATAAGCCTGCTCAAGTTCTAAAAGTGAAAGATTATTAGCGTCAAACTCCTGTCTTAGCTGCCCATTTTTCATAATCCCAATGTGGGTAGCTACTTCTTTTGCTCTAAATAGATCGTGAGTTGCCATCAAAATGGCGACACCCTGACCTCTCAAATTTTCCAAAAGCTGTCCAAATTCATTACTTGCCTTTGGATCTAACCCCGAAGTTGGTTCATCTAACAATAATGATTTTGCATTTTTGGCCAAGGCAATGGCAATACCTACCTTTTGTCGCATTCCTTTGGAAAAGTTTGATATGCGTTGATGAAATGCACTTTTTTGAAGTCCCGCCTGACTTAAAAATTCTTCAAGCTCACTTTTCTTAAGACTTTTACCTCCAATACCAGAGAAGTATTCCAGGTTTTCAACTGCACTTAATGTTGGGTAGAGCATAAGGTTCTCTGGAATATAAGCGAGGAACCGTTTTGTTTTTTTTGGATTTTCATCCACGTTCAATCCATTGATAAATGCACAACCGGAAGTAGGCTTAAGGAAGCCTAAAAGCAAATTAATTGTGGTTGTTTTGCCAGCTCCATTTGCTCCGAGCAAACAATAGATTTCACCGGCTTTGATGTTTAGGTTCAACTGGTTCAATACCACCGCTTCACCATATTGTTTGGTGAGATTATCTGTTATAATCATTGAAAATAGTTTTAGGTTAGGATAATATGATTGGTCTTCAGCGTCAATATTGACAGAGAAGTATAGGGTATAGGGGTCACTCTAAATACGAATGCCCTGAACAGTAAGCAAAAAGAAGTCTAAATAGTGTGCGGTGGTCCCCTAAGAAGATTGAGGCCGAGTAGTGGTGTGCAAATTACGGAATCATCCGAAGTGATAGGTTGATAATTTTTGGTGATGACAAATGCAATTTCCGGTGTAAAAAAGAGTGTGCTTGGCTTCGTATTTAACTTAGCACATAGCTCACATTCATAGTCTACACCGTAAACCGCATCGTCACTATTATCAACTTTATTATGGGTATGAAATTCCGTATGTGATGTGAAAACATGGATGGCCCCAAAGCCCCATTGAAATAACAGTATGGAGGCTAGTAAGGAACTTAACCAAATATGTTTTCTTCCTGTTTTCACAGTTTTCTAATTATATAAGTGCAATTAGATTTAATTGAGTTATCCGATTGTTAAATCGAATGTCTCAGCAATATCTGTTTCTCCTCCTGCATCGCTCAAAGTCCCATTGTTTGGTTTCTTTGGTTCGTGACGCAAGGTTATGGTAATTGAGGCTGCCCCTGCGGTATCTGTGTTTAGTGTGAAAACTATTCCCACGGGATTACCATTTCCATCGGTATCACCATAAGTAACACTTCCAATAGATCCTGTAGTTTGGAAAAAGAACTGATGCTCTTCATCCAATTCAGCTACTTCCTCAGTAACATCTTCTGCAGGTGTTTCAGTCTCATTCAAGAGAACAATGGTACCGTCATATGCGGTATTACCTGCCAAATTACCGGATACGGTAATTACAGGAGCGTTTGGCCCATCTCCATCCAAATCCCTTGTTTGCAAGGTTATTGTATCTCCGCCGCCTTGAGGTACAAGACTAACCGTCATGGTTGTAATGGTTTCTTCTTCGACTACTGGCTCTGGATCATTGTCGTCACTAGAACATGACACAAAAAATAGACCTGTTAATACTGCTAAGGATAAGAATTTAATTGTTTTCATTTTTAATAAAGTTTAATAGTTAAATTTTAATTGAATAATAAAGTTCCTACCTAAATCATCAGCAAAATATCGCTGACGGTTCAAGTAGTCCCTGTAATTTGTGTTTAAAAGATTGTTTACAACCAACGAAGTGGTCAAATTTGTGCCATTGCCAAAAGGGAATTCCATTTTTGATTTCAACCCCAAAAGGTGATAGGCATCTGGTGCTGTATTGATTTCCAACAGTACTTCTTGTTGTTGTTCAGGTGAAAAGACCATAATGTTATCGGGAACTTCATTTTGTCTAAAAACATATTGGCTTTCCAAGGAAAACTCAAAATTTTTCCATTCAGGTTTGGCATAGGTGACTTTGTTCCTTATGTTGGCCGCAGGAACATTGATTAATGGCGTGTTATTGGAAATATCTCTGCCCTTAACCAATGAGAATCGATGTTCTGTTCTCAATTGATTGGTCCAATCCGAATAGATAGAGGCATCAAGCCCGAGCAATCTTGCATCGGTTTGCCTATACTCCCATACCGGAAAGGCACCCCTAATGTTGAACTCAACTCCGGAAGGTTCCAACAGTAAAAAGTTTTGGACCCAATTGCCGAAAGGTTCAAAAGCAAAGCCCCAGTTGTCGGAATTCATTTGATAGGAAGCAGAAATTTTATGTGATGTTTCGCTTTCTGCCCGTAATTCACCTAACTCAATTCGAGCTGCTGAATGATGCAGACCATCGCTGAATAATTCAGAAGGATTTGGTGCTCTTTGTGCTAGGGCGTAGTTGACCTTCAGGTTAGATTCATTATTGAACTCATAGTTTCCTCCAACGGTGGCCGATACATTGTGATAATTAAATATAGGATTGACCAACAATTGTGTTCCCAAGTCATCAATAATCAGATTCTGGAATTCTGTGTCGTAACCTCTTTCTTCCCAACGCGAAGTCTGATAGAACTTTTTGGCATCAATACGATTGAAGTCGTATCGGATTCCGCTTTCCAATAATAATTGATCGCTGACTTGATATTCACCTAGAATAAATGCGCCAAAGTCAAACTTTTCGTAGTCCGGAATTAACCTACGCACTCCTGTATCAGGATTTGCAAAATTTTCTTGATATCTACCGAGAAGTCCGACATGTAATTGATAATTCTCATTTGCATCCCATTTAAAATTAGTGGATATTGTATGTGTGGTCAATTCCAAATCTATAGACGCCCGGTTATCCCGTTCGCCGCGACGCACATCAAATTCAAACCTTCTGTTATTTTGAAAATCATACTGCAAACTCCATTTTCCTAAGCCTTCAAATCGTTTGTAAAAATTGAGTTTTCCTAGGTGATGGGTTACCTCCTGTCTTGGATTTTGCAAATCATAAGTAAACGACCTTATAACCTCAGGCTGTCCACTATTGATACTACGGACCAAATCATCTACATTACCAATGTGTGATGCCCTTAACACGGCAATTTCTGAATTGAAAAAGGAATACCGCGCATCCCACCCCCATGTAAACTGTCGTTTTCCAATTTGTAGGGAAGCACCAATTTCTTGTATACCGGTATTGGATAAAACGTAGTCTGGTGCTTCGCGATCCCCCAATCTTTTGAAAGAGCCTTGACCTTTAATAAACCAACCACTCTGATAGGCTTTTATCAACTCTGATGAGATATTACCCCCTCTACCGTTGGACATACCATTCAAAAGCGTTTTACCATATATAGTATCCTTAACAGGAACCTTTGCTTGTTCCATTACAATGACACCTCCTATGGCATCACCTCCATATTGCAAGGCTGAAGCGCCCTTTATGACTGACACGGCACCTGTAGTATTAATATCAATATTGGGTGCATGTTCGTCGCCCCATTCCATATCTTGCATTCTGACACCATCATTCAAGATCAAAACACGACTACCGTTTAAGCCATGGATGGTAGGCTTTACAATATTGGATCCGGTATTAAGGGATGAAACTCCTCCCAACTCTTTTAAAGCATCGCCTAAACTACCGGAGCTATATAGTTCCAATGTCTTTAGCTTTAATTTTTCTTCTTGCGCTGAATTGGTCTTATCATTTATGGCATCGCCAACCACATTTACCTCGTCCAATTCTTCAAGATGATGCTCGAGTTTTATATCGAATTCAGTAACCCCTGATACTTCAACATCAATAAAAATGGTGCTACATTCTGGGTGGGAAACTTCCAATTGATATTGACCTGGACATAGGTTTGGGATGCTATATTTTCCATTTAAGTCTGTTTCCACTTCTAGATTTTTATCAACAACAGATACACTGGCTCCGCCTAAAGGTGTTTTGCTGTGGTAATCTGTTATTTGTCCTTTAAGTACTTTATTACAATCTTGGGATTTAACCTGTATTGGAATAACAGTTAATAGAATAACGAAAAGCAATGCTTTCATTCTGAATTCAATATGTTAATGTGTGTTAGAAATTGTTTCCTTGAAGAAACGGGAAATCGAGCAGGGGGTCCTAAGACATAAGCGCAGGTGGGGGCCTAGAAAAAAGAAGGGAATTAAGTTTTGTTGCCACAAATGCTTGATTCTCGAAGAGTACGAGAGAATCAGTAGCAATGTCTTGAATTGCTACTTCAATTATTCCAGCAGTGAATAAGATATCTGAATTTTGGTTTTCTAGGGCAACTTCACAGGTAGCGCAATTTTCTATTGAGTCACCTTCAGTATCATTATGAGTGTATACATGAAGCGCAGACACCTTGACAAGCATCAAGGCTGCAAACAATAAAAACCCCAAAAATCTCTTACATCTGGGCATAGGAGCAAAGGTATATTTTTTGAGACAAAGAATTATGTTAACGAAAACATAATTTATGGGAGCAAAAAGCCCAATCCCATACGTTTCAGCATTTTCTTCTCAAAATTCCAGAAAAAACGAAATTGTCCAAATAACCAACCAAAGAAGACCAAAAGAACTTGGTAAATTGGGAAAATGAGTAAAATACGAATGGTCCAAAAAACCCAACCGCTTACGTTTTCTTTCTGAATACCAACAAACTCAGTAAATGGACCTGCCAGTTTACCAGAGATACTCCCTGTAATGGCAAAGACAATAAAAATCGCAATCATCTCCCAGCGCTGTTCAACGGGCCATTTATTGGTAAGTTTTTTAAAACACCAAAGAAAAAATCGTACCATGATGAAATACAGAATCACCATTACCACTGTAATGAAAAGCCATTCGAGTACCGTATTGTTAAGGTCAAAAATATGCAGTAAGCGCCTAGCAATAGTATAGGAAGTCAATAAAACCAATACTACACCAAAAATAGGAAAGAAAAGTTGCCAATTTTTAGTAATGTCCCAACGCGTTCTTATTTTTTCCATCCAATAAAATTCGATGGCAAAAATAGCATATTAAATCCTAGGAAGAAAAGGACCTAATCGTTGATTGTATTTTCTTTGAAAATATATGAAGTAGTTATAAAGCTTGTAATTCACCTCATATCCATAATCTATATTTGGATCATAATTAATTTGAAGCTCATACAAATTAGAGTTGAATCGACTCGGTTGAAGTACCCTCTGATTCCAATTAAGAACGAGCAGTTGATTGCGGTTTTCCAAAAAGCTTTGTGAATAATATCCTTCGGGCCGTGCTATACTTTGCAGCCAAACAAAGAAGCCTGGCTCAATGATAATAATTTCATACTCCGTTTCATCATCCTTGATTTCAACTTTTTCCTCATCATTTGAATTAAAAACAGCCTGTTCGTCTTGTGAAATATCCATTGCTTGTTTTTGTGAAGTGCAGGAAAATAATACGACCGCTCCTAGAGCAACCATAAAAATGTTATATAAAGTTCTCTTTTTCATAATATTAAGATACAAAAAAAGCCATTTGGACTAGCAAATGGCTTTGTTAAATAAAGTTAAGGTGACTGTTATTTTCCGAAGAGTCCGCCCAACAATCCGCCGAGACCGCTTTTTTTGCGTCCTCCACTGTTCAGCACCATTCCTGCCAAATCATCAACCACACTGCCGTCACCATCTGAATCCAAGAAGGTTTCAATAAGGGATTGTTGTTTTCTAGCAGAACTCCCGCCTCCCATTAATCCTCCCAGAAGACCGGTAAGGGCATCAGGACTGCTAACATTTTGTTGTCTTGTCTGTTTGCCCAAATATCCAAGTAGGATAGGGGCTGCTATTTTTAGAATTTGAGAAATGGCACCAGCATTAATTCCGGATTTACTGCTCAATGCATTTTCTACTTGAGGCTGCTTTGCGCCAAAAACATGACCCAGAATCCCAGCTCCGTCATCCATTACTCCTTTATCTACTCCACCGCCGAAAAGTCCACCAAGGTCATCCAAAATACTACCATCATGTTTGGATGATAGCGCATTCATTAATCCTTCAGCGCCGTTTGATGTGGAGGCATTTTTTTTCATTGCTCCCATTAAAAGAGGCATGGCCATGCTTAAAACGTCTGCTGTTTTGTTTTCAGATTGCCCAGTTTGACCAGCTACTCCGCTTATCAATTGTTTGCCCATCGGGCTATTCAATAAATCTAATAATCCTGACATTATATAGTGTTTAGTTTAGAACGACAATGTACAAAAAGAAAAGGTATACATCCTACTTTAATAATTTTATGATTTGCTCTGCCAACTCCAACCCGATGCGGTCTTGGGCTTCTTTGGTAGCTGCGCCAATATGGGGTGTCAATGAGATTTTCGGATGCATTAAAATTCGAATTTCTGGCTTTGGTTCAGACTCGAATACATCCAAACCGGCAAATGCAATTTTTTCACTTTCCAGGGCATCTATAAGGGCAACTTCATCCAAAACACCGCCTCGAGAGGCGTTAATGACCGCTGCACCAGTTTTCATCATTTCAAATTCCTTTTTCCCTAAGACATAACTCTTTTGAGCAGGTACGTGAACGCTGATGAAATCTGATTCTTTCAACACAGATTCCATATCCATGCTTTCTAGCTCAAACTTTACAGATTGACCATCATAAAAAGGAACATCTATAGTTGCATTGCTCACCATCTGATCATTGAAAATCACCTTCATTCCCAAACCAAGGGCCATTTTTGCCACTGCTTGTCCAATACGACCGAAACCAATAATTCCGATGGTCTTCCCCCTCAGCTCTATACCTCCGGCATAACTTTTCTTAAGTTGCTTGAATTTACTATCACCGTCAAGGGGCATGTTCCGGTTTGAATCGTACAAAAACCGAACACCACCAAATAAGTGAGCAAAAACCAATTCGGCCACAGATTCAGACGACGCGGCCGGAGTGTTTATGATGTGCACCCCTTTTGATTTTGCATAGTCTACATCAATATTGTCCATACCAACTCCACCACGACCAATTAATTCTAAAGTAGGGCAGGAATCAATTAGAGACTTTCTTGCTTCGGTGGCACTTCGCACTAACAAAGCACTTATTTCATTGGTATTAATATAGTTTTCCAGTTGTTCCTGGGCCACTTTTGTGCTTATCACTTCAAAACCTTCGGATTGAAGTCTATCTATTCCGGATTGTGCAATACCATCGTTGGCTAATATCTTCATGATTTTTTACCCCTTCTTTTCTAATTCACTCATGATATCAACCAAAACCCCAACACTTTCTAATGGCAGGGCATTGTACATAGAAGCTCGATATCCACCTACAGAACGATGACCGTTGATGCCGTTAATGCCGGCCTCCTTACACTTCTCATCGAAAACCTCTTTTAGCGTTTCATCAGTGATGTTAAATGTGGCATTCATTATTGAACGGTCTTCTTTAGCTGCAAATCCGGAGAAAACTGGGTTCAGTTCTATTTCAGAATAAATCAGATTTGCTTTTCGTTCATTGATTTCTTCAATGGCCGCGATCCCTCCCAAATCCTTGAGCCATTGCATAGTGAGCATAGATACATAGACAGCGAAAACAGGTGGCGTATTGAACATGCTATCTTTTCCCACATGAACAGCATAGTCTAACATGGAAGGAATTTTTCTCGATACTTTGCCTAAAACATCTTCTTTTACCACAACTAAAGTTGTGCCCGCTGGGCCCATATTCTTTTGTGCTCCAGCGTAAATCAAATCGAATTTTGAAAAATCCATCTGACGCGAGAAAATATCAGAACTCATATCACAGACCAACGGAACGCTGGTTTTCGGGAATTCCTTTATCTGCGTACCAAAAATGGTGTTGTTGGATGTAATGTGCAGGTAATCCAAATCCTTTGGGATTGTATACCCTTTGGGTATGTAGTTGAAATTTTGGTCTTGGGATGAGGCAACTTCCACAATCTCGCCAAACAATCTCGCTTCTTTGATTGCCTTGAGACTCCAGGTTCCTGTATTCACATAGCCTGCTTTCTTGTCAAGAAAATTGTAAGCAGCCATTAAAAATTGACTGCTAGCTCCTCCTTGAAGGAATAAAGCTTGGTAGCCTTTACCTTCCAATCCCAACAATTCCAAAGCGAGGGAACGTGCCTTTTCCATAATCGCAACAAACTCTTTACTTCGGTGTGAAATCTCTATTAATGAGAGTCCTATGCCGTCCAGTTCAACAATTGCTTCAGATGCTTTTTGCATTACTGCTTGAGGTAAAATACAAGGGCCTGCGCTAAAATTGTGCTTTTTCATGTGTTCGTTTAAAAAGGTGGTTGCCGCAAGGTTTTTGAGATAAATCCTGCAATTTCATTTTTAATTAAGCGATAAAGGTCTTAAAAAATCTTGGATATGAAAACTATGAATTCAGCTAAAGTTCCAACAAGAATTTCATGGTATCGACTCCGTCGGCATAATCATCCAGTTTTGGTTTTTGAGTTTCACCAAATGCAATCTCATTCTCAAACATATCATTGGAAACTATGCATTGAATGTCTTCTTTTCGAGATTCCAAAAAATCTTTTAACTCAGTTTCTGAGTTGTAAAAAGAATAAAACAAAGAAGCGATGGGAGAAGATAAGCTCTCATCCTCTTTTAAAATTAAAAAACCATTGTCCAGAATTTTGAATTCACTCATCAAATAAACCGCTTTGTTATAATCATAATTATTGGCGTATTTGGTTTGATTGATAATATCCTTGTAAGCAAATAGAGCTTTGAAAAGTTGGTCGAAATTATAATCTTTAGGCACATAGATTTTAGCGACATTTCTGCATCCCAACCCCCAGTACCTAAATATGTCTTCGCCAAGATTCCTAAGTTGTGTTTCAGATTCATTTCCGGTCAATATGGCTACAGCATTTCGGTTTTTTCGGATAATATTCGGTTTTTTTCCAAAGTAATATTCAAAATAGCGACTCGTGTTATTGCTTCCCGTGGCGATTACGGCATCAAAATGCTCAAATTTTCCATCCGTAAATTCAATCGCATCTTTTAACTCAGGTTCTTGCTGAATTAAATAGTTGGCTATAAATGGAAGCAAAACCTTGTCATGGGAAGATGTTTTTGCGAGCACTTTATTTCCTGAAAGCAGAATACAAAGGAAATCATGAAATCCCACTAATGGAATGTTACCGGCCATAACAACCCCAATGGTTTTAGGAGGTGAGTTATCAGCGATATTGTAATCTGAAAGCCATTGGACAAGATTTTCGTCTGTCAACAAGGCAGACCACTGCTCCAGTGCATGAAATAAATTTTCTTGTGTGAACCATGAATTTTGTTGTTCAGCACTTATTAAGACATCATTTAAGGACGAAAATTCTATTTGCGAATTTGAATTGTCATTTTCACAAAATTCCCTCAAATAATTTCCAAGTTTAACAAAAGCTTTCAATCTTCGGTTATCTGCCGTCATTATATTTGTACACTAAATTGGTAGGGTTTATTTTTGTCCTCCAAAAGTAAGCATGCTGAACTGATTTCGGCATACCTGAAAAAGAAAATTATGGCTATAATTATAACAGACGAATGCATCAACTGTGGAGCTTGTGAGCCAGAGTGCCCTAACACTGCGATATACGAAGGTGCTGATGAGTGGAGATATAGTGATGGGACCTCTCTAGCGGGGGATGTTGTTTTACCTGATGGCAAAGCGGTTAATGCTGATGAAGTGCAGGAACCTGTAAGCGATGAGATTTATTATATAGCTCCCGATAAGTGTACTGAATGTATGGGCTTCCATGAAGAACCACAATGTGCAGCGGTATGCCCGGTTGATTGCTGTGTTCCTGACGAAGACAGGGTAGAAACTGAAGAAGTACTTCTTGGAAAACAGAAGTTTATGCACCCAGATGGGTAAATGCTAAAGCATTTTAGCTGCTATTTCCTTAAATAATTTCGCGCAGACCATCGCGGTCATATCATTAATGTCTCTGGTTGGGTTGTATTCAACAATATCTGCACCAACGAGCGGAGCTTCCATTTTTTGAATGATTTCAATAACCTGTCTTGTGCTTAAACCTCCTGGTTCATGATGTGAAACCCCCGGAGCATAAGCGGGATCTAGGGCGTCGATATCCAAAGAAAGATATACTGGATTTTTAAACACAGGCATTTTAAAGGCATCAAAATCTTTCATTTCGTTAATTTTTACTCCCAGCCTCTCTGCGTGAATTCTTTGTGTGTCGTTTAAAGTACGAATACCTACTTGATATAAATTTTCGACAAGGCCATTAGTCATTATGTTGTAAAATGGGCAGGCGTGGGAATATGGGTCACCCTCAAAATCTTCGTATAAATCGCCATGTGCATCGATATGTAAAATGTCCAATTTCTCATGGATTTCATAGAATGCTTTTATAATTGGAAATGTGATTGAGTGGTCCCCACCAAAGGTTATCATAGGATTCCCCAGCTCTAAATGCTTCAACGTTGTTTCTGAAATATCAAAATAATCAGTGATATTGTGGTCGCCCGTGTCTTCAAATACATTGGGTGTGATTAATTGGCCATCCTCAGCGTAGTAATTTGCCGAATTGCTGTGATATGCCTTTCGAATTAGAGGAGGGGCTAAACCCGGACCTCTTAGAAAAGAAGACTTTTCATCATAAACGATTCCCTGAATTGTGATTTTACCCATGGCCCAAATTTAAAGATTGAAAGTAAACATTGCAGATTAATTGTTCTATCAAGGAAGAATACATCCTGGTATTTCTTTTTACTTTTGCCAAATCTTGCAACTATACACATGGAAGAAAAGAAAAAAGAGTATAAAGGATTTTGGAAAGATATTGGTTGTATCCTTTCTGTAGTTGCCATTTTGGGCATCATCACCATAATAATCCTTGGAATCTATATGTTGTTGCAGGGACTTTAGCTTTATAAAACATAGTTTTCTTTCTAAAACTTCAGCTTATATTTGCAGCCTCAAAATATGTTTAGATGAAAGCTGGTATCGTAGGATTACCCAACGTAGGAAAATCAACCCTTTTCAATTGTTTGTCAAATGCCAAGGCACAAAGTGCCAATTTTCCGTTCTGTACCATAGAACCCAATATAGGTGTAGTAAACGTTCCTGACCAAAGATTGGAAAAATTGGAAGATTTAGTAAATCCGGAAAAAGTCATTCCAGCCACTGTGGAGATTGTGGATATCGCTGGATTGGTAAAGGGTGCCAGTAAAGGAGAAGGACTTGGAAACCAATTCTTGGGGAATATTCGAGAAACCGATGCCATTCTTCATGTCTTACGATGTTTTGACAATGATAATATTGTGCATGTTGATGGCTCAGTTGACCCGATGCGGGATAAAGAGACAATCGATATGGAGCTTCAACTTAAAGATTTGGAAAGCGTTGATAAGAAACTGGACAAAGTAAAACGTACTGCTAAAACCGGAAATAAAGAAGCTCAAAAAGAAGAAGCGGTCTTGAATATACTCAAGGAAGGGCTAGAATCTGGCACATCTGTTCGTGCTATAGTAATTGATGATGATAACCGATTGGAATACGTCAAACCTTTGCAATTGATTACAGATAAGCCCGTAATGTATGTATGCAATGTTGATGAAGGAGCTGCCACCGAAGGTAATGCCTATGTCGAAAAAGTTAAAACAGCTGTTGCCGACGAGAATGCTGAAGTGATTTTCCTTGCGGTAGGAACCGAAGCAGATATTACTGAATTGGAAACTTACGAAGAGCGTCAGCTCTTTTTGGAAGATCTTGGGTTGAGCGAACCTGGCTCGGCTAAACTTATTCGCGGAGCATATAAATTGTTAGACCTGGAAACTTATTTTACCGCCGGTCAAAAAGAAGTTCGGGCCTGGACCATACCTGTTGGGGCGACTGCACCGCAGGCGGCTGGAGTTATCCATACCGATTTTGAAAAAGGTTTTATCCGGGCGGAAGTTATTTCTTATGATGACTATGTAAATTACGGTAGCGAAGCAAAGGTAAAAGAAGCGGGTCGTATGCGCGTAGAAGGAAAAGAATATATTGTTAAAGACGGAGATGTGATGCATTTTCGTTTCAATGTTTAGGGAATTATAGTTATATCAACAGTATTTGTTGATTACTTTCCCTTGTCCATACTTTTATTTTTAGCTCTAAATTTTATATTAGCGAGGATTAACCCTTACTAATGGCACAAACCCAGTATACAGAGGATAATATTCGTTCGTTGGATTGGAAGGAGCATATCCGCATGCGTCCCGGAATGTATATTGGTAAGCTCGGTGATGGATCTTCAGCCGATGACGGCATCTATATTCTTCTTAAAGAGGTCATTGACAACTGTATTGATGAATTCGTTATGGGTGCCGGAAAGACGATTGAAATCAATATTCGAGAAAATACGGTTCATGTTAGGGATTATGGTCGGGGGATTCCCTTAGGGAAAGTTGTGGATGTTGTGTCCAAAATGAATACAGGTGGAAAGTATGATACCCGAGCGTTTAAGAAATCTGTTGGATTAAATGGAGTGGGTACAAAGGCGGTAAATGCGCTTTCCAATTTTTTTAAAGTCGAATCTGTTAGAGATGGACAATTAAAAGCAGCTGAATTCAAAGCGGGAAATTTAGTAGAGGAGGAGCTGGTCGATTCCACGAAGCGCAGAGGAACCAAAGTAAGTTTTGTTCCTGATGAATCCATTTTTAAGAAATATAGATATCGAAACGAGTATGTGGAACGCATGCTCAAAAACTATGTGTACCTTAATCCAGGGCTGACCATTGTATTTAATGGCGAAAAGTTCTTTTCAGAAAATGGGTTGAGGGATTTATTGGAGGATAACAATAATCAGGAAGACTTTCTATATCCTATCATACATTTAAAAGGCGACGACATTGAGGTAGCCATTACCCATAGCAGAACACAATACAGTGAAGAATACCACTCCTTTGTAAATGGTCAACATACAACACAAGGAGGAACGCATCAAGCCGCTTTTAGAGAAGCCATAGTAAAGACCATCCGCGACTTTTATGGAAAAAATTATGACGCTTCAGATATCAGAAAATCAATCGTTTCTGCTATTTCCATTAAAGTAATGGAACCTGTTTTTGAGAGTCAGACGAAGACCAAACTGGGCTCTACGGATATGGGTGGAAAGCTGCCTACAGTGCGGACATACATTAATGACTTTATTGGAAAGTACCTTGATAACTACCTTCATAAAAATCAAACTACCGCAGAAGCAATTCAGCGTAAAATTGTTCAAGCAGAGAAGGAACGAAAAGAACTTTCTGGTATTCGGAAATTGGCCCGTGATCGTGCCAAAAAAGCGAGTTTGCACAACAAAAAGCTTAGGGATTGCCGTGTCCATCTTCAGGATATGAAGAAAGATAGAAGATTGGAGTCAACTCTGTTTATAACTGAGGGAGATTCAGCTTCAGGTTCAATTACCAAATCTAGGGATGTTAATACTCAAGCCGTTTTTAGTTTACGTGGAAAGCCCTTGAATTCTTATGGAATGTCCAAAAAGATTGTATATGAAAATGAAGAATTCAATCTTTTGCAAGCAGCATTGAACATTGAAGAGTCCATGGAAGATTTGCGCTATAACAATATTGTTATTGCTACAGACGCTGATGTCGATGGGATGCATATTCGCTTGCTATTGATTACATTTTTCTTACAATTTTTCCCAGAGTTGATAAAAGAAAACCATCTATATATTCTTCAAACCCCACTTTTTAGAGTACGAAATAAAAAAGAAACTATTTATTGCTACAGTGAAGAGGAAAGAAGAAATGCCATTCAAAAACTTACAGGGAAGCCAGAAATTACCCGATTTAAGGGGTTAGGTGAAATTTCTCCGGATGAATTCCAACACTTTATTGGAGATGATATTCGCCTTGAACCTGTAATGTTGGACAAAGCAATGAGCATAGATAATTTACTGAAATTCTATATGGGCAAAAACACCCCTGACCGACAAGAATTTATTATTAAAAACCTTAAAGTAGAACTTGATTTAGTTGAAGAAAAATAACTATAAATCAGATAAATGTATCCCCTTCTAAATGGAAGAGAATGAAGATTTGAATGATGAAGGTTTAGAAAACCAAGACAGTTCCCAGGATAGCCTTACCAGGGTTACAGGCATGTACAAGGATTGGTTTTTGGACTATGCCTCTTATGTTATTTTAGAACGCGCAGTTCCTGCTATTGAAGATGGTTTTAAACCGGTACAGCGCAGAATAATGCACGCCTTGAAAGAATTGGATGATGGCAGATACAACAAAGTTGCCAACGTTGTCGGGCACACCATGCAGTACCATCCCCACGGTGACGCTAGTATAGCCGATGCCATGGTTCAAATTGGTCAGAAAGACCTCCTAATTGACACTCAAGGAAACTGGGGTAACATTCTCACTGGGGACAGTGCAGCAGCATCAAGATATATTGAAGCCAGACTCTCAAAATTTGGGCTGGAGGTAGTTTACAGTCCTAAAATCACAGAATGGCAATTGTCATATGATGGAAGGAAAAAAGAACCTGTCAATCTACCAGTAAAATTCCCTTTGTTGCTGGCTCAGGGTGCAGAAGGTATTGCAGTTGGGCTTTCAACTAAAATACTACCACACAATTTCAATGAATTGATTGATGCTTCAATCAAGCATTTAAAAGGACAACGTTTTAAGTTGTTTCCGGATTTTCCAACAGCAGGCATTATTGATGTCACCAATTATAATGAAGGTTTGCGAGGAGGTAAGGTTCGTGTTCGGGCGAAAATATCCACCTACGATAAAAACACCTTGGTCATCAAGGAAATACCCTATGGAACCAATACGTCATCCTTAATAGATTCCATATTAAAGGCCAATGATAAAGGGAAAATCAAAATCAAAAGGATTGAGGATAATACCGCTGCGGAAGTTGAGATTTTGGTCCATTTACCTAGTGGAATCTCCCCAGACAAAACTATAGATGCATTGTATGCATTCACCTCTTGCGAGTCGTCAATTTCGCCTTTGGGATGTATCATTGAAGATAATAAGCCCCTGTTTATTGGAGTCCGTGAAATGCTGGAGCGTTCAACAGATTATACCGTTGAACTTTTAAAAGCAGAGCTTGAAATTCAATTGAGTGAACTGGAAGAACAATGGCACTTTGCTTCTTTGGAACGCATTTTTATTGAAAACAGAATTTACCGTGATATTGAGGAAGAAGAGACCTGGGAAGGAGTTATCGCAGCTATAGATAAAGGACTAAAACCTTATACAAAGAACCTTAAAAGAGCTGTAACCGAAGAAGACATTGTTCGGTTAACGGAAATCCGAATCAAAAGAATCTCCAAATTCGATTTGGAAAAAGCGCAGCAATTGATTGAAAGCTTGGATGAACGCATTGACCAAACCAAACACCACTTGGAACATTTGGTGGACTACGCCATAGATTATTTCAAAGAGCTTAAAAAGAAATACGGTACAGGTCGCGAACGCAAGTCTGAAATAAAGATTTTCGACGATATTGAAGCTACAAAAGTGGTGATCCGAAACACAAAATTGTATGTGAATCGCGAGGAAGGATTCATTGGTACTTCTTTAAGAAAAGATGAGTATGTTACCGATTGCAGCGACATAGACGATATCATTGTCTTTACCAAAAAAGGGGAGATGATGGTCACCAAGGTAGATTCCAAAACCTTTATTGGCAAGAACATTATCCATGTTAGTGTTTTTAAGAAGAAGGATAGCCGGACGACCTACAATATGATTTATAAGGACGGTAAAGGAGGTCCTTCTTATATCAAAAGATTTAATGTCACTGGCGTAACTCGAGATAAAATGTATCAATTGGCCGGAGGAAAACCTTCTGCCGAAGCGCTCTATTTTTCAGCTAACCCAAATGGTGAAGCTGAAGTGATTACGGTATTACTTCGCCAATCAGGAAGTATTAAGAAGTTAAAATGGGACCTTGATTTTGCGGATTTAATGATAAAGGGGAGAGCGTCAAAAGGGAATTTGGTCACTAAATATGCCGTAAAACGTATAGAGTTGAAGGAAAAGGGGGTTTCCACCCTGACGCCCAGAAAAATATGGTTCGATGACATCGTGGGCAGATTAAATGTTGATGGTAGGGGTGAGCTTTTAGGTGATTTTAAAGGAGATGACTTATTGTTGGTGATAGATCAAAAAGGGAAAGTGAAAACGATTCCGCCAGATTTACTGACCAGGTTTACTGATGACATGATCGTATTGGAAAAGTGGAATCCTAAAAAACCTATCTCTGTTGTACATTATGAAGGAGAGAAGGAGCGATATTATATAAAACGTTTCCTGATAGAAAATGCAAACAAAGAGGAGTTGGTAATTTCGGAGCATCCCAAATCACTCATGGAATTGGTTTCCACGGACTGGAGACCGATGATTGAGATAGAATTTCCTAAGCCAAGAGGAAAGGAAGCCAAACCGAACCAGCAAGTAGATGTGGAAAGCTTTATTTCATTAAAGGGCATCAAGGCTATTGGTAATCAGTTAACCGCTGAAAAGGTTAAAAATATAAATGCGTTGGAGCCACTTCCATTCGAAGAGCCAAAAGAGGCTCAACCTGAGGAAATAGAAGTTATAGACGAAGAACGAATAGGTGTTTCTAATGATAATACGAATGCCAAGGATGAAGATTCCGAACAAACCACTTTGTTTTGATATTTTATTCCGCTATTTTGCCGAATAAGCTATACCAACTAAACTAACACTTAAATATTTTTATGGATTTTACAAACCCGCTGGTTTACGGCGTTCCCGTTTTTATTGCTTTTATTTTAGTCGAACTTACATATAGTAAAACGCATGGGGATGATCACCTCTACAACTGGAAAGATTTAGCAGCTAGCGGTTTCATGGGTATTGGGTCTGCGTTATTGGGTCCCTTGTTCAAGGTCATCTTTGCTATCGTACTTTTTGAACAGGTTTATGAGCTTTGGAATCCTATTGTTGATGGAACCAGGACCAATCTTTTAGGGTATGAATCCTTTGGTTATGCCTGGTACATATGGATAATATGTCAGCTTGCCGATGATTTTACATACTATTGGTTTCATAGAGCAAATCATGAGATTAGAATTCTATGGGCGGCACATATAGTGCACCATTCCTCAGATAATTTCAATTTGGGAACGGCAGTTCGAAATGGCTGGTTCACTATTCTCTACAAACCACTTTTTTACATGTGGATGCCTGCAATTGGCTTTCCCCCAGAAATGGTAGTGGTTTGCCTTGGGATTGAAGCACTTTGGCAATTTCAATTGCATTCGGTTTATGTGCCCAAAATGGGATTCATTGAAAAAATCTTCAATACCCATACCATGCATCAGGTGCACCATGCGCAGAATGTGGAATATTTGGATAAAAACCATGGGGGTTTCTTAAACATCTTCGATAAATTGTTTGGAACCTGGAAGGAGCTAGATGATGATATTGATGTAAAATATGGTGTAATTCATTCTCCTGAATCATATAATCCTGTGGTTATACTTACCCATGAATTCAAGGATATTTGGAATGATGTAAAGAAGTCTAAAAAGCTATCACACAAACTCATGTATATTTTTGGCCCTCCTGGATGGAGTCATGACGGTAGTACTTTAACCGTGAAACAACAGCAAAAACTTTATGAGCAACATAAAGTTTCGCATCCTGAACTGGCTTATAATAGACCGAATTAATTATTCTTCAGCTACTTCTTGTCCTTTTGTTTTATTCTTTTTCATTCGAAGATCAAAGAATTCAACCATTAGCGAGAATGCTATGGCAAAATAGAGATAACCTTTCGGAATAGAGCCCACCTCATTATCGAACACAATCAAATGGGATAGGTGTGCAGCTTCCGCAATTAACATAAAGCCAATTAGGATAAGAAAAGACAACCCCAACACTTGAACTGACGGATGCCTATTCACAAACTCACCAACAGGATTGGCAAATACCATCATTATAACTACGGAGACAACAACAGCAGTAATCATCAATATTAAGGCGTCTGTAGGATTCGGGGAAATACCGTTCGTCATTCCAATCGCAGTAAGTATGGAATCAAAAGAGAAAACAATGTTTATCACCGTTATTTGAATTATGGCATTGGTCAAAGATGAAGACCTGGATTTAGTTACCTCTCGCTCATCGTGCCCTCTGTCCTCAATTTTTTCATGAATTTCCTTGGTGCTCTTATACAACAGAAACAGTCCGCCCAAAAACAAAATTACTGCTTGCCAGCTGATACCTCCGGTAATCCAGCCTTCATCCAGAACCAAAAAAGGCTTTTTCATTTTGGTAAGCCATGTAATCCCAAAGAGCAGTAGAATCCGCATCCCCATAGCGAGCACCAATCCGATATTGGTAGCCTTTTTTCTATCTTTTTTTTCTAACTTTCCTGCGGCAATTGATATGAAAATAATATTGTCTATCCCTAAAATAATCTCTAAGAATGTTAGCGTAAGTAGTGCCATCCAGGCATCCGGGCTGGTAAAGATTTCAAACATGGTCAGTGTTTTTTAAAAGCGGTTCCTTTAAATTTTCGTTTATCGCCTATGGCGTTATATTCAAATGTATAAGAAGAATCTGAAGTTGTCAATATTTTTATGTGTATAGATTTTTCTTCAGCTTTGTTTTTGGGATTCAAATTCTTTAGAACATACTCACACTCATTAATCCATCTTACCGACGAGCTATCTCGTTTGCCCTCGAAAAAATCAACTTCCAGATTTGAACTCCTTACAAAAGTGGTGGTTTTCTCTTCGCCATCAATAGTAGTTGTAAATGAAAATTCTCCAGTCTTGAAATTGCTACAGTTGCGTTCTGGTGGTTTTTGACAGGATTCCAAAAATACAAGTCCTGTTAAAAGAAAAACTAGTCTAAACATAGACGCAAATTACGACCAAAGAATGAAATTTGAGAACTAGCTCTCCTATTTTTTTGCATTGAAAGATTCGAAGGACCCGTCAGAATAAAAAATGACAATTTTTACTGCTTCTTTATTATTTGGGGGGGTAGTGGGCTCAACTTTAGATATTGGGGCATTCTGAACTTCGACGATATTCGCGGTTATATCTTCCGTCGGAAATTGTCCCTTTCCATTCAAAAGCCAATATAAATTTACCTCGGGGTAGGTTTGAACAACTTTTAAAACAAAATCAAGACTTGGCTTGTTTCTACCTTTTAGTAAATGAGAGATACTCGAACGTTGTACTCCAATCTTATCCGCAAAGGATGAAACTGTAAGTCCATAATGCTCAATTATTGTACGAATACGTTTTGCTATTAAATCATTCACAATTGTATATTATCGTTATGTAAAAGTAGTCAAATGGGCATGGCTTAACAAACGAATATTCCAATTTTCATAACTGTATCTTGATATTCATACATTATATGATATAATTTAAATATCTCATAATCAAATGATTGAAGCTGTTAAGTTGTTGCTATTTACATTTGTGAATTATTATGCTCTAAAACGGATAAAAAGGTAACAAACACCTTCTCTTTGATTTACATTTGTAACGATTTTATGATTTACTTTTGTAAACTTTAAGATCCAAAATAATGTTAGTGGACTACGAGAGCTTTAAGGAAACCTCTATTACCGGAAGGTATGTGACCTCTGAAATGTTGGAGATGGATTGGATGCGTAAATTAGATTTCCCAATCAAAGAGATTGGGGAATCTGTCAACGGAATTCCAATAAATGCTATTACGCTTGGCAATGGGTCTTCGAAAGTTTTGATGTGGTCCCAGATGCATGGTAACGAATCTACCACTACAAAGGCTGTTTTGGATTTGGTCAACATGCTAAAATCTAAAAAGGACCTATCAAAGCCGATTTTAGAACATTGCACTTTAGTGATTGTACCAATACTGAATCCGGATGGAGCTAGAAATTATAATAGAGTCAATGCGAATGAAGTTGATTTAAATCGAGATGCGAAGCAATTGACCCAACCAGAAAGCAAAGCGCTGAATAACCTCTTTAATGACTTCAAACCTGATTTTTGTTTCAATCTTCATGACCAGCGTACTTTATTCAGTGTTGGAAAGTCAGATAAGTCGGCCACAGTCTCATTTTTATCACCTTCCTCCGATGAAAGCCGAAAGCTGACTCCCACAAGGGAAATTGCAATGAAGCTGATAGTCTCAATGAACGAGAAACTACAGCAGATAATACCGGGACAGGTGGGCAGATATGATGATGGATTTAATGACAATTGTGTTGGCGATTCATTTCAAATGAAAGAAGTTCCAACAATTTTGTTTGAAGCTGGCCATTATGGTAATGATTATCAGCGAGAAAAAACAAGAGAGCTTATTTTTTATGCATTGGTTAAAGGCCTCACAACAATTTCCGAAAATAATATTGAGGTATTTAAAACTGACGATTATTTCAACATTCCTGAAAACGACAAATTATTTTTCGACATACTAATCTTGAATGCCCAAAAGAGTAATCCAAAAATGGATGATAATACCAAAGTGGGCATTCGTTATAAGGAAGTACTTAAGAATAACACAATAAATTTCATTCCAGAAATTGCAGATATGGGTAATATGCCTGGTTATTTTGGACATTTGACATTCGATTGTGCCAAGACAGAAGATTGGAATGCATTGAATGAGCGAAAAGATGTTATCAATTTACTAGAAGATGTAAGAAAATTGTGATGCGTTTTTGCCCAAATGTTACATTTTGTTTAAAAAAAAGACATTTTTTTTAAATATAATTTCTTAATTAACTAATTTTGCTGCAAATAATCACACTATGAGCAAGGTAAAATTAGACGAGATTGACCACCAGATTTTAGACATGTTGATTGACAATACCCGTACACCGTTCACGGATATTGCCAAGAAATTATTGATTTCTGCTGGTACGGTCCATGTTAGGGTCAAGAAAATGGAAGAATCTGGAATCATAAAAGGCTCTTCTTTGACTTTGGATTACGTAAAACTCGGTTACTCGTTTATAGCCTATGTTGGTATCTTTCTTGAAAAGACGCATCAAACTAAATTCGTATTAGAGCGTTTGAACCAAATACCCTATGTTACCGTTGCCCATATTACCACAGGAAAGTTCAATATCTTCTGTAAGATAAGAGCAAAGGATACTACCCATGCCAAGAATATCATTTTTAAAATTGATGATATAGATGGTATTAGTAGAACAGAAACTATGATTTCCTTAGAAGAAAGTATCAACGATAAAAAGCGTTTGATGCATACCATTTTCAACGAGCTATAATTTTCCAATAAATAACTTATGAGAGTTTCTGACCTTTCCCCATCAGAGTACAACCCCTATTATCATAACTATATTTTATCCGTTGGTGAAAGTGATTTGCTGACCGAATTGGAACAGGGGAAAGAGGTTATGACTACTTTTCTTGAAAGCGTTCCAAATGAAAAATTAAGTTATGCTTATGCTGAGGGAAAATGGACATTAGCCGAATTATTGATTCATATCTTGGACGCTGAACGTGTGTTTCAGTATCGCGCATTGCGTTTCGCAAGAAATGATAAAACGCCTTTAGCGGGTTTTGACCAAGATGTTTATGTGCCTGAATCCAACGCAGAAAAGAGGACAAAAAAAGATATACTTCAGGAATATAGAGCTATTAGGGAAGCAAGCCTGAGCTTGTTTCGTTCCTTGGATGACGAAGCTTTGAAAAGAGTAGGTGAGGCTAGTGGCTCACCAATGAGCACAAGGGCCTTGGGGTTTATAATTTGTGGGCATCAAGCACATCACTTAAAAATTATTCAGGAACGTTATCTTGATTAAGTGTAGTTTCTTACAATAAGCTATTGTTTTCAGTATCGTTTTCCGATTCAATTTCTTGATTTGGTATGGGATTTTCTTCTGTTCCCAGAACCGTTTCTGTCTTTGAGGCCTTATCAAGTTCCTTTTCTATATTTTCCTCAAAATTGGAAATAAAATTGGATAAGCTCTTACTTATCTTCACAAGATATATCGTATCCGGTGTTTTTACTTCTACAGCTTCAATGATTTCTCCATTTGGTTTTTTAAGGGTGATGATATCCTCATCCCCATAACCATATGGATATGAATCAATAAGTACTGCAGCCACATCATGGTCCAGTTTTTTGTAGTCGATTAGAATTCGTTTCATGGTAGATTAGGTTTTGATTACTTATCCTAATCTATAAATTTTTAAAGCTTGGGAACTCAAAGAGTTGTCAACGATAGGTTTTAGTATATGTACTCTTTATTCTGTGTAGTAAGCGAATGCTTTTTCGAAAAGATTTGCTGGGACTTTTACATCAGTAACGGCATTGCCAATGCTCTGCAGTAAAACAAAGTTTACTTCTCCGTGGGAATTCTTCTTATCGAAAATAAGAAGTTGAAGTATTGCATGAATATCCTCCGAGTTAAATGCCACACGGTCAAAATGGGCAAGGAACGTTTCTTTTATTTCTTGCAATGATAATTTGGAAAGACCCTTTAATTCATGAGAAAGGTAGCCTTCAAGGATCATACCGATAGCTATTGCTTCACCATGCAGCAGGGCTAATTTATCTTCTCGCTCCAAAAAATACGATTCTATGGCATGACCCAATGTATGTCCAAAGTTCAGGATTTTCCGCAAACCTTTTTCGGTCGGGTCTTGACTCACGACATCATTCTTAATGGCTATGGATTTTTGTATATGCTTTGCGGCTTCAAAACCATTCCCTGTGCTTAAATCCTTCCAGTATTCAGCATCAATGATTAATCCGTGCTTAAGCATTTCGGCAAACCCACTCTTTAGCTGTCGAGCGTCAAGGGTCTTCAAAAACTCTGGAAATACCAGAACCATTTGAGGTTGATTGATTATACCTATCTGATTTTTAAGTGCACCTAGATCGACTCCGGTTTTCCCTCCAATCGAGGCATCAACCATTGCCAAAAGGGTAGTGGGCACATTTATAAAATCAATTCCTCTTTTAAAAGTAGATGCCACAAAACCTCCAAGGTCAGTTAACACCCCTCCACCAAGATTAATCAATAGACTTTTTCGGTCACCCCCTTGATCAGATAGCCATTCCCAAACCAAAGAACAGGTGCCTATATGTTTATGGACTTCTCCTGATGGAATTTCATAGATTGCATCTGGCTCCATACCAATCTTGGGTAAAAATTCTGGTAGACAATGCTCCCTTGTATTCTCATCAACCAAAACAAATACCTTAGAATAATCACTTTTAGCAATATACTGCCTAAGGGAGGCCTCCGCAAGGTCTTCCATATGCACTTCGTGGGATAGCGATTTGATTGATTCCATAATTTGGTTTGCACTGCAAAATAAAGACTATTTTAATTTATAATCTTCCCATAGACCGACTTATATTTGAATCATTAAAAGATTCCTAATAATGCATCCAAATTTTGAGAATACTGCAACAGCATTTCGATTAAAAACAGACTCTGAGTTGGAGCGGGCATATTTTCTTTTTAGGTTAATAGCCAATGAGCCGCTTGTAAAAATAGGTACAGCTGTAACCAATTTTGCGATAAAGGCGCACCTTCCCATAGAGGGTCTTGTTAGAGCTACTGTGTTTGATCACTTTTGCGGAGGCGTCAATGAAGAAGATTGTTTGCCTATTATTGATAAAATGTATAGCAAAGGTGTTTGTTCCATTCTGGATTATTCTGTGGAAGGAAAGGAAACGGAGGACCAATTTGATTTTGCGCTGGCCAAAACATTGGAAGTGCTAAACTTTGTGAAAGAAAAGGATGCTATTCCCTTTGCAGTTTTTAAGCCAACAGGTTTTGGTCGTTTTAAACTGTATGAAAAAGTAAGTGCAAATATAAATCTGGACGAAAAGGAATCTTTGGAGTGGAGTAGAATTATTGACCGTTTTGATAAAGTATGCAGTAAGGCGCACGATTTAGATGTAGGATTACTGATAGATGCAGAAGAAAGCTGGATGCAAGACGCTGCCGATGCTATTGTGTTGGATATGATGCGAAAGTACAACACCAAAAAACCAATTATCTTCAATACACTACAAATGTACCGTTGGGACCGCTTGGATTACTTAAAAGAAGTTCTCGAAATTGCCAGCAACGAAGGTTTTAAGCTTGGATTTAAGGTAGTTCGTGGTGCATATATGGAAAAAGAAAACGACAGGGCGGATGAAATGGGATATAAGACACCGATATGTCCATCCAAAAAAATTACTGATGAAAATTTTGATGCCGCCATTACATTTATGATGAATCATTTGAATACCATTTCCATTTTTGCGGGCACTCACAATGAAGCAAGTTGTTTGAAATTGATCAAGCACATGGAAGAAAATGAAGTAGAGTCAAGCAATCCAAATATTTGGTTCGGTCAACTTTTTGGCATGAGCGATCATATTACCTACAATCTTACCGCTGAAGGATTTAGAGCAGCAAAGTATGTGCCCTATGGCCCGGTCAAAGACGTGATGCCCTATTTGATTCGTCGTGCAGAAGAAAACACCTCTGTTGCCGGACAGACAACACGGGAATTATCTCTATTACAAAAGGAAAAGAAAAGAAGGAAATTAGACCTTTAGTTCGTTGCAACATTAAACGCAATCACCTGGTCCTTACAATTCTTTGCTGTTAATATCATTTCTTTGCCTTCAACGGACTGAGATATAATATAGGTTTTACAGGGTTCGGACTTAGTATCACTCTTTCCAAAGTCGATATCACCGTCCATCAAAAACGACCTAATCAACAACGTATCTTTTTCTTGATTGAACTCCTCAGAAAAGACTACAGGTTTTGAGCGCATGTCTTTTAATACCCGGCAATTGGGAAAATAGCAGAAGTCAATTCCATTTTCACCCGATTTTTTCTTTAAAAAGAAAACAAGAAATATTATACCAATGGATAGTCCAACAAGATACCATCCCAAGCGTCTCAAAAATGCCATTCGCTATTAAAAAATAAGAAAGTTAATATCATTATAGGTAAGCCCAAACCAATCACCAACCGATTTATTAGTTAAGATTCCATGGTACATGTAGAGTCCGTTGCGAAGTCCTTTGTCAAAACGCAATGAATTTTCCAATCCACCATCCTCGCCCAATTTTAAAAGATAAGGCGTGAAGATATTGCTTATAGAAATGGAGGAAGTTCTAGGATAGCGAGAAGGAATGTTCGGCACTCCGTAATGTAATACATCAAACTTTTCCACAGTCGGCTTATCATGGCTTGTCACCTCAGAGGTTTCAAAACAACCACCCATGTCGATGCTCACATCGATAATCACCGCGCCTTTTTTCATATTTTCAACCATAGTGCTCGATACCACAATAGGAGAACGATCTTTTCCACGAGTCGCACCAATGGCAACATCACATCGCTTTAAGGCTTTTAATAAATTTTTAGGTTGAATCGTGGAAGTGTAAACCGTTTGATTCAAATTAGTTTGGATATTTCTTAGCTTGGTAATGGAATTATCAAATACCTTAATATTGGCTCCAAGGCCTAATGCAGAGCGAGCAGCGAACTCTCCGACCGTACCAGCACCAATAATGACAACTTCAACTGGTGGTACACCGCTAATATTCCCAAACATCAATCCATTTCCTTTGTTGGTAGTAGCCATCAATTCAGAAGCTACCAGTATAGAAGAAATTCCAGCAATTTCGCTTAGTGAACGCACCGCAGGATATTTTCCATCTTCGTCTCGAATGTATTCAAACGCAATGGCCGTCAATCGTTTTTTGGCCATGGCTTCAAAGTATTCTTTGCTTTGCGTTTTAATCTGAAGTGCTGAAATCACCGTAGTCTGCGGATTCAACAAATCAATTTCCGTAAGGGTAGAGGGTTCTACCTTGAGTATGAGGGGACAAGAAAAAACTTTTTTAGTGTCTCGTGTAATTTCTCCACCAGCATTTGTGTAATCTGCATCTGAAAAATTGGCTCCCTCACCTGCACCGGACTCTATAAGAACACGATGTCCATGAGCGGTAATTGCATTAACTGCATCAGGAGTAAGACAAATACGTTTTTCTTGATTTTGATTTTCTTTAGGAATACCAATAAAGAGTTCTCCTTTTTGTTTTAGGATCTCTAAAGTTTCTTCTTGAGGTAAAAGTTGTTGTTTACTAAAAGGAGAGGATGGTTGATTCATACAATGTAAATCTGTGGATAATCCCTAGGCTATGGGAACAAATTTACATTTTTTTTGCAAGCGTCTGTTGGCGTTGTTCCAGTTTCTCACGTTCTTTTCGGAGTTCTTCTTTTTCCTTTAAGATTTGAAGTTCGGTATCCATAGCATCCAAGTCAATACCGTGAACATGTTTGTCTATAAGTTTCACACGGATAAAATAAACAATGGGAACAACAACCATTGTGACGGCGATTACATAAAACACCTCATTCTCATCAACATCTTGTGAGTTATTTGCAATAACGCTATAAAGCTGAAAACTATACATAGCAATCGGAATCAATATGGCGTGATACCACCATTGTTTGTTAGTGACAAACCATATTACTAGCAGGGTCAATGGAACGATTTTAATCAGGTAGAACCACAAAGCGGTTCGGGCATCCGCAAACCCATTTGAACTGATTTCAAAAAAAATCAAATCCAAAGATTCAGTATCATTCGAAGTGTACTTATATGAATAAAATATTACCGGAGATAGTGCAACTAATAAGGTTATTAATCCCTCTATTATAAGTCTCTTCCTTACTTTCTTTTTGGCCTGCATACACTTATAACTGCAGATCCCTCCATTTATTGTATAAAAAAACCCCTTGCTTTAAGGGGTTTAAAAGAAAATATCTTTTATGTTACTTACTTTTTGCCAATTTTTAATTTATTGACATTAACTTGCTGATCCTTATCAACGTCGATGACATCGGTAGAAACCGCAGTCATTGCTAAGAAGGCAACAGCTAATACTCCAAAAAATAGTCTTTTAGTGTTCATCGTAAAAGAGTTTTTGGTTAATAAATGAATTCATTTCAATAACAAATGTAGGAAATTTTACTTACCCCCAGTGCATTTCACCGATAAAAATTGCATTTCATCCTAAAACAAAAGCTTTTTATCGACAGATTTGCCGTTAATCGAAACTTCAAAAAAGATAGATGTAATAAATTTCAATCAGCACTAAACTCGATTGAACGGGTGTTTTCATCGATAAAGTGTAAGAAAATCGAATCCGAATTTTGAGGTAACAGAGATTCTATTTTCCCTGGCCATTCTATAAAAATCCAAGCTTTAGAATTTAGGTAATCTTCCAATCCTAAATCCAAAGCTTCCATTTCATTTTCAATCCGGTAGAAATCAAAGTGATACGCCAAAAGATTTCCATTTTGGTCATGATATTCATTCACCAGACCAAAAGTTGGGCTATTCGCAGAATTGTCGCCACCAAGTTTTTCGACTATGGATTTTACTAAGGTTGTTTTACCGGCACCCATATCACCATGAAAACAAAGAGTCTTGCTTTTGACGTTGTCCAAAACATATTCGGCTGCCTTACCAAGTTCATTCTTATGGAATTTCATTTCGGAAATTATTTTGGCTCCAAAACTACAAAAGGTACTATCATTTCTTCAAGTGATACCCCACCATGTTGATACGTATTTCTGTAATACCCCACATAGTGGTTGTAGTTATTTGGATAAGCAAAGAACATATCATTCTTGGCAAAGATGAAGCAACTACTCAGATTGATATTTGGCAAGTGAATATTTTGAGGCTTTTCTGCTGCAAGAACATCTTTATTTTCATAGGTAAGACTTCTACCAGTTTTATATCGCAGATTAAGACTTGTATCACGGTCTCCAATTACCTTGGAAGGTTGCTTTACATTAATAGTCCCATGGTCCGTGGTCAATATAAGTTTCATTCCCATATCTTGAGCCGACTGAATGATCTCCAATAACGGAGAGTTTTTAAACCAGCTCAGCGTGAGTGACCTATACGCCTTATCATTTGAAGCCAACTCTTTGATAACCTCCATTTCTGTTTTGGAATGGGAAAGCATGTCCACAAAATTATATACCAAAACAGTAAGGTCATTGTCCTTTTGAGATCGGAAATTTTGAGCCAGTTGCCTTCCTTGTCTAAGGTTACTTATTTTATGGTACTCCCATTTTAAATCCATCCCTAAACGTTGAAGTTGAGCACCCAAGAATTCTGCTTCGAACAAATTTTTACCACCTTCTTCCGTATCATTTTTCCACCAGTCCGGATGTCTTTTTTCCATATCCAATGGCATTAAGCCTGAAAATATAGCGTTGCGCGCATACTGAGTGGCTGTAGGAAGTATACTGTAATATGAATCTTCTTGCTTCTTCTTATAGTGCATTCCAAGGGTTTCTTCAAAAGCTAGCCATTGATCAAACCGAAGATTGTCGATAACTACCAATAAAGTCTTACTACCTTCAAGTTCTGGTTGAATTTTTTTTCGGAAAAGTGTATGAGACATAGTTGGCCCATCACCGTCTTGAAACCAATTTGGGTAATTTTTATCGATAAATTTACTGAACTGTGAATTTGCTTCTACTTTCTGGGACTCCAATATTTCTGTCATCCCCGTGTCTTCAATTTCCTCCAACTGAAGTTCCCAATAAATAAGTTTTTTATACAACTCTGTCCACTCCTCATGACTATTTACCATAGATAGATCCATCGCAATTTTCCGAAATTCTTGCTGATAATTGGCCGTAGTTTTTTCAGAAACCAATCGGGAATTATCCAAGCTTTTTTTGAGTGACAAAAGAATTTGGTTCGGATTCACAGGCTTGATCAGGTAATCTGAAATTTTAGATCCAATTGCCTCATCCATTATATACTCCTCCTCACTCTTGGTTATCATTACCACCGGGATGGAAGCATCAAGTTTTTTTATTTCGGTGAGTGTTTCCAGTCCAGAAATGCCTGGCATATTCTCATCTAAAAAAACGATATCAAAAAAAGAACTCCTAAGTTCCTCCAAGGCATCTTGTCCACTTTTACTGGTGACAACCTTATAGTTCTTATTTTCCAGAAATAGAATGTGAGGTTTGAGCAGGTCAATTTCATCATCGACCCACAGAATTGTGATCTTGTTCATATAGTGTTTATCTTTGCGCTATTAAAAAATAACTTTCTTGGCCAATACCAATAAGCTCAAAGTATTTAACGATCCAATTTACGGTTTTATTGGAACTCCAAACCAACTTATTTTTGACCTGATAGGCCATCCCTATTTTCAACGCCTGAGACGAATCTCCCAAATGGGAATGTCCTACCTTGTATATCCTGGAGCTCATCATACCAGATTTCATCATGCATTGGGAAGCATGCATTTGATGACCAAGGCAATTCAAATTCTAAAGTGGAAGGGAGTCGAAATAAACGAAGAAGAGGAAACAGGACTTTTGTGCGCCATTCTTTTGCATGATATTGGACATGGACCTTTTTCGCATGCACTAGAAGGGTTTTTCATTAATGGAGTTCATCATGAGAGGCTTTCCATTGCTTTCATGCAATACCTAAATAATGAATTTGAAGGTAAGCTAGCTGTTGCTATTTCCATTTTTAAAGGTGAGTATCCAAAACCATTCATGAATCAATTGGTATCGAGTCAGTTAGATATGGACCGTTTGGATTATTTGAAGAGAGATAGTTTTTATACTGGAGTTACTGAAGGTAATATCAACTCGGAACGTTTAATTTCCATGCTAAATGTGGTTGATGATAATCTGGTGGTGGAAGAAAAGGGAATCTATGCCGTAGAAAAGTTTTTAATGGCAAGACGTTTTATGTACTGGCAAGTGTATTTACATAAAACGGGATTGATGGCTGAACAATTGCTCGTGAGAATAATGTATCGGGCCAAGGAATTACTTTCTTCAGGTATAGAAATCCAAGGTGGTCATGCCATACTATCCTTTCTACGCACTGATAATGATATTACCGTTGACTCCAAGGTGCTGGAGCAATTTGCGCTTTTAGATGATATTGATGTGCTTGGGGCAATCAAGGCGTGGCAGTTCCATAATGATTTTGTGCTATCAAAGCTTTGCACAATGCTTTTGCACAGAAATCTGCTCGATGTAAAAATAAAGAGTAAGCCATTTGTTCAGGAAAAAATGATGACCAAACTTAAATCAATCTCTAACTTATATGGTATTCCTGAGTCTGAAGCTACTTATTTTGTATTTCAAGGAGATATTTCAAATAAGGCGTATAGCCAAGGGCAGCATGGTATTAGAATCCTCAAGAAAAATGGTAAAGTAACTGATGTACTCAAAGAATCGGACCAACTAAGCCTCAAAGCGCTTTCTAAAACTGTAACAAAATATTATTGCTGTTTTCCTAAAGAAAGCGTTTAACAAATTTTGTTACTTTTGCACAAATGAAATTTACAGCCACCCAAATTGCCGGAATTTTAGAGGGAGAAGTTGAGGGTAATCCTCAGATTGCTGTTCATAAATTATCGAAGATAGAAGAAGGGGAAAAAGGCTCATTGACCTTTTTGTCCAATCCAAAATACACTTCATACATCTATTCCACCAAAGCGTCTATTACAATCGTTAACAAGGATTTCGTTCCAGAGCAATCGTTGTCAACTACCTTGATTAAGGTTGAGGACGCCTATAAGTCGTTTTCCAAATTACTAGAATATTACAACCAAGTCAAGAACAACAAAGTGGGAATAGAAAATCCTTCTTTTGTTTCTGAAAGCGCTTCATATGGTGAAGGCTTTTATCTTGGGGCGTTCTCTTATTTGGGAAACAATGTGGTTATTGGAAAAGATGCCAAGGTATATCCAAATGTATATATCGGTGATAATGTTACCATTGGTGATAATGTCGTCATTTTTGCAGGAGCGAAAATTTATTCCGAGTCGATAATAGGAAACGACTGTGTTATTCATAGCGGAGCGATTATAGGTGCTGATGGTTTTGGGTTTACCCCGAATGCAAATGGCGAATACAGTAAGGTTCCTCAAACCGGGAATGTAATTATGGAAGATAATGTAGATGTTGGTGCGGGAACTACGATTGATCGTGCCACATTAGGGTCAACTGTTCTCAGAAAAGGAGTTAAGCTTGACAATCAAATCCAAATAGCCCACAATGTTGAAATTGGAGAACATACTGCCATTGCTGCCCAGACAGGTATAGCAGGGTCTACTAAAATTGGTAAGCATTGCTTAATTGGAGGTCAGGTAGGTATAGTTGGGCACATCACTATTGGTGATAGAGTAAGGATTCAAGCACAATCAGGTATTGGCAGAAATGTGAAAGATGATGAGGTTCTTCAAGGGTCACCTGCATTAAATTATGGTGACTACAACAAATCATATGTTCATTTCAAAAATTTGCCAAAATTGGTGAACAAAATCAACGACATAGAAAAAAAGGTCGAAGGTGAGCAAAACTAGCACGAAACAACGCACAATAAAGGAAAAGGTAACCCTTAACGGAGTAGGGTTACATACAGGAGAGAACGTCACAATGACTTTTGTTCCGGCCCAAGAAAATCATGGATTTGCCTTTAAAAGAGTAGATCTTGAAGGTGAGCCAATCATCGAAGCAGATGCCAACTATGTGGTAAACACGCAGCGGGGCACCAACTTGGAAAAGAACGGGGTGAAAATCCAAACATCAGAACATGTACTTGCTGCTTTGGTTGGATTGGATATAGACAATGTTCTCATTGAATTGGATTCTCCCGAACCTCCTATTATGGATGGTTCTTCCAAATTCTTTGTTCAAGCTCTTGAAGAAGCGGGAATTGTGGAGCAGAAACAAGACAGAAAAGAGTATGTTGTTAAGGATGTCATCAGCTACAAAGATGAAGCTACTGGGAGTGAGATAACCGTTATCCCCGCAGAAACCTACCAGGTTACAACCATGGTAGACTTTGGGACCAAGGTTTTGGGAACACAAAATGCTTCATTAGAAGAGATTTCCGAATTTAAAACCGAAATAGCAGATGCCCGCACCTTTAGTTTTTTACATGAACTCGAGATGCTGTTGGAGCATGGTTTAATAAAAGGTGGAGACCTTAACAATGCCATTGTATATGTTGACAAGGAGATTTCTGAATCTACCATGAAGAAGTTGGAGAAAGCGTTCAACAAAAAGAAGCTTTCCGTAAAGACCAATGGTATATTGGACAACCTTACCTTACACCACCCAAATGAAGCAGCGCGTCACAAGCTGTTGGATGTAATTGGAGATTTAGCGCTTGCAGGCACACGAATCAGAGGAAAGGTGATAGCAAATAAACCGGGACATTTTGTAAACACCCAATTTGCCAAGAAAATTCAAAAGATAATAAAGCAAGAAAAACGTAATTATGTCCCTGATGTTGATTTGACAGCAACGCCGTTGAAAGATGTCAATCAAATTATGGACATGCTGCCCCACAGACCACCTTTTTTGTTGGTCGACAAAATCATGGAACTATCCGACCAACATGTAATTGGAATAAAAAACGTCACCATGAACGAGCCGTTTTTTGTCGGACATTTTCCAGGCGCTCCAGTAATGCCAGGTGTATTGCAAATTGAGGCCATGGCACAAACAGGAGGAATCTTGGTTTTAAGTACAGTTCCCGACCCTGAGAATTACCTTACGTATCTATTGAAGATAGATAATGTGAGATACAAACATCAAGTAGTTCCCGGAGATACACTAATATTCAAATTGGACCTATTGTCTCCCATTAGAAGAGGCATTTGTCAAATGCAAGGACGCGCCTATGCCAATGGCCGACTGGTTTCAGAAGCAGAAATAATGGCGCAAATCACTAAAGTAAAGGGAGAATAATATGAATCAGCCACTTGCCTACGTGCACCCAGGTGCAAAAATTGCAAAGAATGTAGTAATTGAACCCTTTACCACAATTCATAATAATGTCACTATTGGCGAAGGTACCTGGATTGGTTCCAATGTAACCATAATGGAAGGCGCCCGCATCGGAAAGAATTGTAATATTTTTCCTGGAGCCGTGATTTCTGCAATGCCTCAAGATTTAAAATATCAAGGAGAAGAAACAACGGTCCACATTGGTAATAACACCACTATTCGGGAATGCGCAACCATAAATAAGGGTACAGCTGATAGAATGAAAACTGTTATCGGTAATAATTGCTTAATTATGGCCTATTGCCATGTAGCGCATGATTGCCTGGTAGGGGATGGCTGTATTTTCAGTAATGATTCAACCTTAGCAGGTCATGTTACTATTGGTGAAAATGTTGTTTTGGCGGGTATGGTTGCGGTACACCAATTTGTATCTATCGGAAATCATGCCTTTGTAACAGGTGGTTCTCTGGTAAGAAAGGATGTACCTCCATATGTTAAAGCGGCGAGAGAGCCTCTTTCTTATGTAGGAATCAATTCTATTGGATTAAGAAGAAGAGGGTTCACTGCCGAAAAAATCCGGGAAGTCCAGAATATTTACCGCATTCTTTATCAGAAAAACTATAATAATTCCCAAGCGGCTTCTATAATCGAAGCTGAAATGGAAGCTACTCCGGAACGTGATGAAATATTACAGTTCATCCGAGATTCACAACGTGGGATTATGAAAGGTTACTTCAGTTCAAACTAAAATTATGGCAAACACTTCAGATATACGAAAAGGGTTGTGCATAAAGTACAATCACGACATTTTTAAAATTATTGAGTTTCTTCATGTGAAACCTGGAAAAGGACCAGCCTTTGTTCGCACAAAATTAAAAAGTGTCACTACCGGAAAGGTCATTGATAATACCTTTTCTGCAGGGCATAAAATTGAAGATGTTCGTGTGGAAACAAGGTCCTATCAGTATTTATATGCGGAAGGAGATACTTTTCATTTTATGAACACTGATGACTACAATCAGATTTCATTGCAAAAAAGCTCCTTGGACGCTCCAGACCTGTTGAAAGAAGGTGAAGTTGTAACTATTCTTTTCAATACCGAAGATAGCATGCCGCTTTCTGTTGATATGCCCGCTAGTGTCATCTTAGAAGTTACGCATACGGAACCTGGAGTAAAAGGAAATACAGCCACCAACGCTACCAAACCGGCTACCGTTGAAACCGGTGCTAGAATAAATGTACCTCTTTTTATCAACGAAGGAGATAAAATTAAGGTAGAAACGGAAAAAGGAACCTATCAAGAAAGAGTTAAAGAATAACTTAAAATGAAATTTCCTAAACCAACTGCTTTAAAGGAAATTGCCAAAATAATTGACTCTAAATTTATTGGAGACGAAAACTTTCCTGTACTTGGAATGAATGAAATCCATGTGGTTGAAAATGGGGATATCGTTTTTGTAGACCATCCAAAGTATTATGACAAAGCGCTGCAGAGCAAAGCATCTGTAGTGCTAATCAATAAAGAGGTAGAATGTCCGGAAGGGAAGGCACTTCTTATTTCAGAAGAACCTTTTAGTGATTTCAATAAACTTACCGAGCACTTTTCTCCTTTTAAAAGCGCAAACGCAGCAATTGCTGAATCGGCCAAAATCGGCGAAGGAACCATAATTCAGCCTAATGTTTTTGTTGGCAATAACGTTATTATTGGAAAGAATTGCTTGATTCACGCCAATGTTTCCATTTATGATAATTGTATCATTGGCGATAATGTTGTAATTCACAGCGGTACTGTTCTTGGTGCCGATGCCTTTTATTATAAGAAAAGAACGGAAGGTTTTGAAAGGCTACTCTCCAGCGGAAGGGTAATCATTGAAGATAACGTTGACATAGGGGCGTCCTGCACAATTGATAGGGGAGTAACTGGCGACACAACGATTAAAGAATGGACAAAATTAGATAATCAAATTCAGGTAGGGCACGACACTGTAATAGGTAGAAAATGCCAAATAGCATCCCATACTGGAATTGCAGGTTGTGTTGTTATTGAAGATGAAGTGGTATTGTGGGGCCAAGTTGGCGTGATAAGCGCCATCACAATAGGAAAAGGAGCGGTGGTGTATGCACAATCTGGAGTAGCCAAAAGTTTAGAAGGCGGAAAAACATATTTCGGCAGTCCAGCGGAGGAAGCAAGGTCCAAGATGCGTGAAATCAACACTATAAAAAACCTTCCCTCAATGCTAAAATCTTTAAAGGGAAATAGCTAGTAAATTACTTTAACTTTTAGTGGCAATAGTATATTTTTGTCGTTGCTAATAAATTAGAAATATGAGCGTCTTAGTAAACAAAGATTCAAAGATAATTGTTCAAGGTTTTACCGGGAGTGAAGGAACCTTCCATGCAAGTCAAATGATTGAGTATGGGACCAATGTAGTAGGCGGTGTTACCCCAGGTAAAGGAGGGCAAGAACATTTGGAGAAGCCTGTTTTCAATACTGTGGAAGAAGCAGTTGAGAAAGTTGGAGCTGATACCACGATAATATTTGTGCCACCAGCTTTTGCCGCGGACGCAATTATGGAAGCCGCAAGTGCAGGCATCAAAGTAATCATAACCATTACTGAAGGAATTCCAGTGGCGGATATGGTGAAGGCGAATGATTATATCAAAAACTTTGACTGTACACTCGTAGGACCAAATTGTCCAGGAGTTATAACTCCGGAAGAGGCCAAGGTGGGAATTATGCCTGGTTTTGTTTTCAAGAAAGGAAATGTAGGTATCGTTTCTAAATCTGGAACATTGACCTACGAAGCTGCTGACCAAGTTGTTAGACAAGGTTTAGGGATTACCACTGCAATAGGAATTGGAGGAGACCCAATCATCGGGACTACAACTAAAAAAGCTGTAGAACTTTTGATCAATGATGAAGAAACTGAATGCGTGGTTATGATCGGTGAGATTGGTGGTCAATTGGAAGCCGATGCAGCCAAATGGTATCAAGAAAGCGGAAGTAAAAAGCCTATCGTAGGCTTTATCGCCGGTGAAACTGCTCCGGCCGGTAGAACAATGGGGCATGCAGGTGCCATTGTAGGAGGTAGTGATGATACTGCACAAGCAAAGAAACGTATCATGAGGGAATGTGGTATTCATGTTGTGGACTCGCCAGCAGAGATTGGTATAAAAGTGAAAGAAGTAATAGGATAACCACTAGTTAAATCTATACTAAATCCCGTCTTATGCGGGATTTTTTTGTGCCAAAACATAAAACAAAAACTATATTTGGTTAAATAACCGGACAAACAAACACTGAACATTATGAAACTTTTAGATGGCAAGAACGTAATAATCACAGGGGCCAGTAGAGGAATTGGAAGAGGGATTGCCCAAGTATTCGGACAACATGGGGCAAATGTGGCCTTTACCTATAGCTCAAGCGAAGCTCCGGCGCTTGAACTTGAAAAAGAACTCTCAAATATGGGTGTTAAAGCCAAAGCATTTAAAAGTAATGCCGCTAGTTTTTCAGAATCAGAAGAACTTGTAAAACAAGTTCTGGAAATTTTTGATTCCATCGATGTTTTGATTAACAACGCTGGGATTACAAAAGATAACCTATTGATGCGCATGGGTGAAGAAGATTTTGATAAGGTAATTGAAATCAATTTGAAATCTGTTTTTAACATGACCAAAGCTGTGCAAAGAACCATGCTCAAACAACGAAAAGGTTCAATCATCAATATGAGCAGTGTAGTAGGCGTAAAGGGAAATGCAGGACAGACAAACTATGCTGCTTCAAAAGCAGGCATGATAGGATTTACAAAGTCAGTTGCTTTGGAATTGGGGTCTCGAAATATTCGTTGCAATGCTATTGCTCCAGGGTTTATCGAAACTGAAATGACCGATAAGCTTGATGAAAAAACCGTGCAAGGCTGGCGAGATGCAATTCCATTAAAAAGAGGAGGAAGTCCTGAAGACGTTGCCAATGCTTGCATATTTTTGGCATCGGACCTTTCAGGTTATGTCACTGGACAAGTACTGAATGTAGACGGTGGCATGCTAACCTAGTAATGAATGGAAATACGTACGGTGCTCTTGATTATTTTGGCTGTTCTTGCGGCCGTCGTCATCGTATACTTTCAATACTTTTATAAAAGCAACAGAAAAGCCAATTTCAATATTGTATTGGCGGGTTTGCGTTTTTTTACTTTGCTAAGCGCATTTATCCTGTTGGTAAATCCAAAATTCACCAAGAACGAATACTTCTTGGAGAAAGCTAATCTTGTGGTTTTGGTGGACAACTCTTCGTCCATTGAAAGTGGGGAAGACGAACAATTGATTACTGCTGTTTCATCAGTAACAAATCACACCGATTTAAATGAACGCTTCCAAATAGACCAATATGCTTTTTCTACAGAATTAGCTCAAGGTGATTCACTAAAGTTTGACGGGAAAAGCACCAATATCTCCAAAGCACTTTCCAAGATCGATGAAATCTATGCGAACGGCACTAATGCTATTATCTTGCTGACTGATGGTAATCAGACTTTGGGTCGGGATTATGAGTTTTTAAGCTTGGGCATGAACAACTCTATTTATCCTGTCGCCGTTGGAGATACCACACAATTTGAAGATATTTCAATTGGAAGAGTAAATAGCAATACCTATGCCTTTTTAAAGAATAAATTTCCTCTCGAGATATCGGTAAATTACAATGGAAGAAAACCAATTTCTAAAACACTAACTATATCCCTTGATGGAGTTGTTCAATACCAACAACAAGTGGATTTTGGAGAAAATGAAAACAGCAAAACTATAAATGAGTTATTGGAAGCGAAGTCGGTTGGAGTCAAGAGCATTAATGTTCAGATTGCTTCGTTGACCAATGAAAAAAACGTTTTCAACAATACAAGGGAAATTGCTGTTGAAGTAATTGATGAGAAAACTACAGTTACGCTAGTCTCGGAAATAATGCACCCCGATATTGGGGCCATTAAAAAAGCCATAGAAGCTAACGAACAGCGTGTAGTTAACATAAGAAAGCCGCAAGAGGCTTTAAATAGGGTAGATGAAACGGACCTCTTTGTATTATATCAGCCCACAAATAGATTCAAGCCCATCTACGACTATCTGCATAAAAGCGGAACAAATAGTTTTACCATTACGGGCACCAAGACCAGTTGGGCTTTTCTAAATAGTGTGCAGAACAATTTCTTCAAGGAAAATTTCAATCAACCGGAAGAAATTGAGCCGGTTTTGAATACAGCCTTCGGTTCCTTTGGACTTTCTGACTTTTCAATGGACAACTACCCACCATTGTTAGGTAATTTAGGCGATATTGAGCTTAAAGTTCCTAATGACATCTTAGTCCATCAAAGAATTAGAGGGGTGGACCTTGACAAACCATTATTTGCTATTTTGAACGAGTCCACTAGAAGAGAAGCTGTCCTATTTGGAGAAAATATCTGGCGATGGAGAGCACAATCCTATAGAAATACACAAAGTTTTGTTGAGTTCGATGAATTTATGCAAAAGCTAATGGTTTATCTTACCAGCAATGGTAAAAAAAGCAGATTAGAATTGGATTATAAATTGGTTTTTGAAAATTCAAGTGAAGCTAAGATAAGAGCCTATAGCTTTGATGAAAGCTTTATTTTTAACGACAATGCCAATCTTCTTCTAGAATACCGATCTGCAGAAGCTAATTTATCAAGGGAGCTACCAATGCTGTTAAAAGGCAGTTATTTTGAAGCTGACCTAAGCGATTTTTCTCCTGGCGAATACACTTTCACCGTTACCAACCAAGATGAAAACACCAAGCGTTCTGGAGTATTTAAAATACTTGAATTCAACCCTGAAAGATTAATGATTTCGACCAATCATGAAAAATTGCAACGACTCGCCCAAAAAGCCAAAGGCAGTGTTTTTTACTTGGATGAAATGGAAGATCTAATTGTAGAGTTAACCGATTCGAGTGAATTTATCCCTGTACAAAAGAGCAGACAAAATGTCGTATCTTTAATCGATTTCAAGCTTTTGTTGGGCCTAATGGCAGTAACACTTGCACTGGAATGGTTCTTGAGAAAATATAATGGATTAATATAAATAATATACGATGGATAGATTACCCAAAATTGCACTGCCCGTAGTGGTAGTTATTATTTTCGCAATAATATTGATTTCAAAGTCTGCGGTTACAATTGGATCTGGTGAAGCAGGAGTTTTATACAAGACCTTTGGAGGTGGTGTTGTTACAGATGAGCCTGCCCTAGGGGAAGGTTTTCATTTAGTGGCTCCATGGAACAAGGTGTATGTTTATGAAGTTAGACAACAGGAAGTATTTGAAAAAATGCAAGTACTTTCTTCCAATGGATTGGAAATAAAGCTAGATGCTTCTGCATGGTTTCAACCAAAATATGAGGATTTAGGAAGATTGCATCAAGAAAAAGGCGAGTCTTATGTAGATCGCGTTTTACTCCCTACCATTCGTTCTGCTGCTAGGAGTGTTGTTGGACGTTATACACCGGAACAATTGTATTCCAGTAAAAGGGATGCCATTCAACAAGAAATATATGAAGAGACCAAAAAAATTGTGGATGGTCAGTACATTCAATTGAACGAGGTGCTTGTAAGGGATGTTACGCTTCCGCCAACCATTAAAGAAGCTATTGAGCGTAAATTAAAGCAAGAGCAGGAATCTTTAGAATATGAGTTTAGATTAGTAACAGCCTCCAAAGAAGCTGAAAAAGTACGTATCGAAGCACAAGGTAAGGCAGATGCCAACCGTATTTTAAGTGCTTCCTTAACAGATAAAATACTTCAAGACAAAGGAATAGATGCTACGTTGGAGCTTTCAAAATCCCCAAATTCCAAAGTTGTTATTGTGGGTAGTGGAGATTCTGGTTTACCATTGATTTTGGGAAATAACTAAATAAATCTTTTTTGATATAAAAATATATTCTACTTTTGAAGTCGAAATGAGAAATAAAAACACACATCATCACCATTTTTATACTTGCACTCAGGCGAGATAGAAATGTATTGTTGTTTTTAAAATATATTCTAAACCCGTTTGAGAAATCAAACGGGTTTTGTTTTTGAAACCTATTTGGTTTCCGAACAAAATTTAAAGGAATGACTAAAATTAGAATTGCTGTTCAAAAGAGTGGACGCTTAAACCAAGACTCGTTAACGATTTTAAAAGATTGTGGAATTTCCATAGATAATGGAAAAGACCAGCTAAAAGCTACTGCCCGTAATTTCCCTTTAGAGGTATTATATCTTAGAAATGGAGACATTCCCCAATACCTAAGAGATGGGGTAGTGGATATTGCTATCCTTGGAGAAAACGTGTTGGTAGAAAAAGGAGTGGACATTACCATTGCTGAAAAATTAAACTTTTCAAAATGTAGAGTTTGCTTGGCCGTACCCAAAGGAATTACGTATAACTCGGTTAAGGATTTTGAAGGTAAACGCATTGCTACTTCGTATCCAAATACTGTAAATGATTATCTAAAATCAAAAGGGGTAACTGCGGACTTACATATTATCAACGGGTCGGTAGAAATAGCACCTAATATTGGACTTGCCGATGGTATTTGCGATATTGTTTCAAGTGGAAGTACACTCTTCAAAAACAATTTAAAAGAGGTTGAAGTGATTTTGGAGAGTGAAGCGGTATTGGCTGTATCCCCAAAAATCTCCCAAGAACGAAAGGAAATACTGGAAAAACTTCAATTTAGGATAAAATCAGTTTTACAAGCGAGACAGAACAAATATGTCTTGCTAAATGCACCTAATGATAAATTAGAAAAGATTATTGCTTTATTGCCTGGAATGCGAAGCCCAACGGTTTTGCCATTGGCCGAAGAAGGTTGGAGTTCAGTACATACAGTCATCAAAAAGAATACTTTCTGGGAGGTGATTGACGAGTTAAAATTGGCTGGAGCTGAGGGGATTTTAGTATGCCCAATTGAAAAAATGGTAGTGTAACATGTATCAGATAAAATTCATAGAGGAGCAAAACCGAAGTGAGATTGTTCCGTTCCTAAAAAAACTAGATGCTTCTATTCCTACTGAAGTCTTGGAAGAACGTTTATTGGGCATGTTTCAGAATGCGTATAAGTGTATTGGTGTTTATCATGGTTCCAAACTCATAGGTATATCAGGTTTGTGGGTATTGACCAAATACTATATTGGAAAGCATATCGAGCCAGACAACGTATATATTCTAAGTGAATATCAAGGCAAGGGAATAGGAAAACAGCTAATGGAGTGGATTTTCAATTATAGTAAATCAATAGGTTGTAACGGCTCTGAACTCAATTGTTATACAAAGAATGAATCTGGGCAAAGATTCTGGGAAAGTCAAGGGTATGTAATGGTAGGATATCACTACCAAAAAAGATTCTGAAAGCTATGCAGAAAATTAAATATCCAAATAAAGAAAATTGGGAGTCGTTATTAAAACGACCCACCCAAACCGTTTCTGATATTGAGGGAACGGTTACTGAGATTTTTGAAGAGATAAAAACTCTGGGGGATTCTGCTGTTAGGGAATACACGAAAAGGTTTGATAAAGTTAGCTTGGATTCTTTTTTAGTCACCAAGGAAGAAATTGAAAAAGCTTCAGATCAAGTTCCGGAAGAATTGAAGCAAGCTATTGCTCTAGCGAAGAATAATATTGAAAAATTTCACGCTGCGCAAAAAACGGACAGGGTTAACTTGGAAACTATGCCAGGGGTTTCCTGTTGGCAGGAAAAAAGAGCCATTCAGAAAATTGGATTATATATTCCGGGAGGTACAGCACCCTTGTTTTCAACAATTTTAATGTTGGCCGTTCCAGCTAGGATTGCAGGTTGCAAGGAAATCGTGCTTTGTACACCTCCAGATGAGTTTGGAAAAATCAATCCAACAATTTTATACACCGCCAATCTTTGTGGTGTGACCCAAATCTTCAAAGTAGGGGGGATTCAGGCCATAGCGGGAATGACCTTTGGTACGAAGACCATTCCTAAAGTCTATAAGATTTTTGGGCCAGGAAATCAGTATGTAACAGTTGCAAAACAATTGGCTACAAAATATGGTGTTGCCATCGATATGCCAGCCGGACCAAGCGAGTTGTTGGTAGTTGCTGATGATTCAGCTGAGCCGTCGTTTGTAGCTTCAGACTTATTGAGTCAGGCAGAACACGGAACTGATAGTCAAGTTATATTGGTTTCCACTTCAGAAAAACTATTGGATAGTGTGGCTTTAGAGGTTGAAAATCAAATAAAAGCACTTCCACGAAGAGCCATTGCTGAAAAAGCAATTGAAAACAGCAAACTCATTTTGGTTAATACCGACCTGGAAGCAGTTGACTTGATTAATGAATATGGCCCAGAACACTATATAGTATGTGTGGAGAATGAAGATTTTTACATTGAAAATACAATTAATGCAGGCTCGGTTTTTATTGGAAATTATACCCCTGAAAGTGCGGGGGACTATGCTTCGGGAACCAATCATACGTTACCAACAAATGGTTATGCAAAGCAGTATAGCGGTGTAAATCTTGATAGTTTTATGAAGAGCATAACATTTCAAAAAATAAGTAAGGAAGGAATATTGGGTATTGGGAATGCAATTGAGCTAATGGCAGAGGCTGAAGGGTTGGACGCACACAAAAATGCCGTTACTATTCGATTAAAAAGTTTAAAATGACATCTGTTTTCAACATAGATAAATTGGTCAGGGAAACCGTAAAAGGTTTAAAGCCGTATTCATCGGCAAGGGATGAGTACGTTTCGGATGGGTCTAAAATGATTTTTTTGGATGCCAATGAGAACCCTTTTGAAAATGGCCTAAATCGCTATCCTGACCCACAACAGCGCAGTTTAAAGACACTTTTATCAGAACAGAAACAAGTTCCCGAACAAAACATTCTGTTGGGAAATGGTAGTGATGAAGTTTTAGATTTGATTTTTAGGGCTTTTTGCGAGCCAAATCAAGATAACATCATCACCTTACCACCTACCTATGGTATGTATAAGGTATTGGCCGGAATCAATGCGGTTGAGAACCGGGAAGTTTTGTTGACCTCGGATTTTGAACCAGATGTACCACAGATTTTGGAAAAGGTTGGCGAAAATTCCAAAATTATTTTCATCTGTTCACCCAACAATCCAACAGGGAATACCTTTCAAAAGAAAAACATAGAAGAACTACTGGAAAATTTTAATGGCCTGGTTGTAATAGATGAAGCTTACGTAGATTTCTCTGAAAATGAGAGTTGGATTTCTACTTTAGACAGTTATCCAAATCTAATCATAACCCAAACCATGTCCAAAGCGTATGGAATGGCAGGGATTCGATTGGGGATATGTTATGCATCTGCAGAAATAATTACCATACTCAACAAGATTAAACCACCATATAATGTTAATCAACTAACACAATACCAGGCACTAAAGAGAGTGTTGGATGATACATTGGTGCAAGAAGAGGTTGAACAAATTTTGAAAGAACGTAAAGCCTTGGTCAATGCACTAAAGGAGGTGACTTTTATTGAAAAAGTCTATTCTTCAGATGCAAACTTTGTATTGGTAAAAGTAGATGATGCCAGTAAGCGATACCAACAACTGCTTGATGCCAATGTAGTTGTTCGAAATAGGAGTAATCAGCCTTTATGTGAAAATACATTACGGTTTACGGTTGGTACTCCAGACGAAAATAAAAAACTGATTGCTATTTTAAAGGAACTGAACTAATGGGCAAAAAAGTACTTTTCATAGATAGGGATGGAACTATCATCAAAGAAACTGTTGATGAACAGATAGATGCGTTTGATAAAATGATTTTTTATCCCAAGGTATTTACCTTTTTGGGGAAGATTGCAAAGGAACTCGATTATGAACTGGTCATGATTACCAATCAGGATGGGTTGGGTACAGATGTTTTTCCCGAGGAAACCTTTTGGCCCGTACATAATTTCATTTTAAAATCCTTCGAAAATGAGGGTGTTGTATTTGATAAAGTTTTGATTGATCGCACTTTCCCAAAAGACAATGCAGATACTCGCAAGCCGGGTACTGGTTTATTGACTGAATATTTTACAGAGGAATATGACTTAAAAAATTCATTTGTCCTTGGAGATCGGTTAACCGACATGGAACTTGCAAAAAACCTGGGGGCAAAGGGTATTTTCATCAATGATAAAACGAATCTGGGTACTAATGAGATTACAGTGAAACGGAGTGAATTGGATGATTTCATTGCGTTGGAAAACAATGATTGGGAAAAAATTTATGAATTTTTGAAATTGGAATCCAGGGTCTCAGAAATCTCACGGAAAACCAATGAAACTGACATCAAAATCAAACTTAATCTTGATGGGACCGGAAAAAGCGACATAGACACTGGTCTTTCATTCTTCGACCATATGCTGGATCAGCTCGCCAGGCATGGACAAATGGATTTGGACATAAAAGTTGATGGTGATTTAGAAGTAGATGAGCACCATACCATTGAGGATACAGCCATAGCCTTGGGAGAGTTGTTTTCCAAAGTTTTGGGAAATAAATTAGGAATAGAACGCTACGGTTTCTGTTTACCCATGGATGATTGCTTGGCACAAGTTGCCATCGATTTTGGTGGGCGCAATTGGTTGGTTTGGGATGCGGATTTTAAACGTGAAAAAGTCGGGGATATGCCCGCTGAAATGTTTATGCACTTTTTCAAATCATTTTCGGATGGAGCCAAAGCAAATTTGAACATCAAGGCGGAGGGCACAAACGAGCATCATAAAATTGAAGCCATTTTCAAGGCATTTGCAAAGTCAATTAAAATGGCAGTAAAACGAGATGTTGAAAAGATGGTTCTACCATCCACAAAGGGGGTTTTATAGATGAAAATAGTTATTATCAACTATGGTGCTGGAAATATTCAAAGTATCAAGTTTGCGATACAACGGTTAGGATACGAAGCAATTTTAAATGATACTGTGGAAGAAATCCAAAATGCAGACAAAGTGATATTTCCAGGAGTAGGGGAGGCTAGTTCTGCAATGTCAAAATTAAGATTGAGCGGTTTGGACGAAATTGTACCGCAATTAAAACAACCCGTTTTAGGGATTTGCTTGGGAATGCAATTGATGTGCAATTTTTCTGAGGAAGGCAATACGAAAGGACTTGGAATATTTGATTTGGATGTGGTGAAGTTTCCGAAATCTGTAAAGGTTCCACAAATTGGATGGAATGAAATTAGTAGTTTGAAATCGGATTTGTTTACTGCCGTCCCAGAGAAATCACATATCTATTTGGTGCATAGTTATTATGCGCCTCTTGGTGATGAAACTATTGCAGAATCGGAATACGCTTTGTCTTATAGTGCCGCATTGCAAAAAGATAATTTCTATGGAACCCAATTCCATCCAGAAAAAAGTAGTGTTATTGGTGAACGTATTTTACGAAATTTTTTAGAGCTGTAATGAATGCTGAATTTTATATATCAACAGAAAAGAGTAAACTAAATATTAGCAGGATACACCAGGAAGTTAAAAACTCGTACTGGGGAGATTATAGGACTATGGAAATGACAAAGTCTACAATAGAAAATTCAATATGTTTTGGGGTCTATTCCAAGACCAATGAGCAAGTAGGTTTTGCACGGGTACTAACAGACAAATTCGTTCTTGCCTACATAATGGATGTGCTTATTTTTGATGCACATAAAGGCAAGGGGCTTGGTAAAATGTTGATAGAATACATTCTGAATCATCCGATTATTAAAAATGTCCAAACCATTGCATTAAAAACCAAAGACGCCCATGGCCTGTATGAACCGTATGGTTTTAATAGAATAGGAGATTCCAGTATGTGGATGGCAAAAGATAGAGCAAAATACAACTAGAGGTATGCGAATAATCCCAGCAATAGATATTATTGAAGGTAAATGTGTAAGACTTTCCAAGGGAGATTACAGTACAAAAAAAGTGTACAATGAAAACCCTTTGGAAATTGCCAAAGAATTTGAAGCGCATGGAATTGAATACTTGCACTTAGTGGATTTAGACGGTGCAAAATCAAAACATATTGTAAACCATAAGGTATTGGAGGATATTGCAACCAAAACCAATCTTAAGATTGATTTTGGCGGCGGATTAAAAACCAATGAAGATCTTCATGTTGCCTTTGAAAGTGGAGCTAGTCAAATAACAGGGGGAAGCATTGCCGTAAAGGATAAGGATACTTTTCTGGGGTGGTTGAAAACCTATGGGACCGATAAAATAATTCTTGGAGCAGACGCTAAAGATGAAAAAGTAGCTGTTTCAGGCTGGCAAGAAGAATCCAATCAGGATTTGCTGCCGTTTATAAAATCCTATCAAAGCAAAGGAGTCAAATATGTGATTTGTACGGATATCAGTAAAGATGGAATGCTCGAAGGACCCTCATTTGAACTGTACAAACGGATATTGATGAAAACAAAAAAGGTAGAAACTCTCGTAACCGGAAGTGGTGTTGAAGACAGAAAAGTTATTGGAATATCGCTGATTGCCAGTGGAGGTATTTCACGCTTTGAGGAATTACCCAAACTAGCCGAAATTGGTTGTGAGGGAACCATTATTGGCAAGGCCATTTATGAAAATAGAATTAGCCTAAAACAATTGGAAAATTATATTCTGGAAAATGGATAGTCAAATACGAAAAGAATTTATCGAAAACGCATGCTACCGCATGGACGAGAGTCTGAGGATGATTAAAACCTGTTTGGACAGACTTCCTGAAAATGTGATTTGGCAAAAACCAAATGAAGTAACAAATAGCATTGGAAACCTAATCCTGCATCTATGCGGTAACATTACCCAATATGGAATTGCTTCTTTAAATGGTCTGGAGGATAACCGAAATCGGGATGAAGAATTTTCCATCCTGTCAGGGTATTCAAAAAATGAGTTGTTGAACAAATTGGTCGCTACCATTAGCAAAGCAAAAAAATCCATTTCAGAGGCTCCCATAGAAGAACTCTTAAAGAAAAGGTACGTACAGGGATTTGAATTTTCAGGTATAGGTAATATTGTTCACATTGTTGAACATTTATCCTACCATACAGGACAAATTGCACTTTGGACCAAATTATTGAACAATACCGATTTAGGATTTTATGATGGTATTAATCTCAATACAAAAAACGAGAACTAAATGTTGACAAAACGGATTATACCTTGTTTGGACATCAAAAATGGAAGAACCGTTAAAGGAATCAACTTTGTTGATTTAAGAGATGCTGGTGACCCTGTAGAATTGGCTGAAATCTATGCAAGAGAAGGAGCTGATGAGTTGGTCTTTTTGGACATTTCCGCTACAGAGGAAAGAAGAAAGACTTTGGCAAACTTAGTGTATCATGTAGCAGAGAAAGTAAACATTCCATTCACGGTTGGTGGTGGAATCTCATCTGTTGAAGATGTGGATATTTTGTTGCACAACGGAGCGGACAAAGTCTCTATTAACTCTTCGGCTGTAAAACGACCAGAATTGATTGATGAACTGGTCGCTAAATTTGGATCCCAATGTATTGTTGTTGCCATTGACGCAAAACAAATAGATGGAAGCTGGAAAGTACATCTAGTGGGGGGCAAAGTTCCAACGGAAATAGATCTTTTTGAATGGGCCAAAGAAGTTGAGGAACGAGGAGCGGGAGAAATTCTTTTCACTTCTATGGATCATGATGGCACAAAGGGCGGATTTGCGAACGAAGCGTTGGCAAAATTGTCCTCCCTTGTAAACATTCCTGTTATAGCTTCAGGTGGTGCAGGAGCAATTTCACATTTTACAGATACTTTTACTATTGGAAAAGCCGATGCTGCTTTGGCCGCTAGTATTTTTCATTTTAAGGAAATCGAAATAAAAGATTTAAAAGAAGAACTAAAGAAAGAGGGAATCCCTATTAGACTATAGCAATGAAAATAGACTTTACTAAAAATACTGACGGATTGGTGCCGGCAATAATTCAAGATGCCACGACTAAAAATGTTTTAATGTTGGGATATATGAATCAAGAAGCCTTGGACGTAACCCAAAAGACCAAGAAAGTCACCTTTTTTAGCCGAAGTAAAAATCGCCTTTGGACGAAAGGTGAAGAAAGTGGGAACTTCTTACACTTGGTCACTATTAAAAATGATTGTGACAATGATGCCTTGCTTATTACAGTAAATCCTGAAGGCCCAACCTGTCATACAGGAACAGATACGTGTTGGTCAGAGGAAAATGTTCAAGATTATGGGTTTCTTTCTACGTTAGAGGATATAATTACATCTCGAAAAGAAGATGTGGAAAATCCTGATAGTTACGTAGCATCCCTATTCAAGAAAGGAATAAATAAAATAGCACAAAAGGTAGGGGAAGAGGCCGTTGAAACGGTAATAGAGGCTAAGGATAACAATGACGACCTTTTTTTGAACGAGAGCGCGGATTTACTATTTCATTATCTAATTTTATTGCAAGCTAAAGGGTATCGTCTTGAGGATATTGTAAAGGTATTGGAGTCCAGACATTGATTATTGAAGAAAGTAGTCATATAATAGTTAGCTCATAACATATTGGTATACAGATTCTTTAAAGTTTCGACTAAGAGGGATACTTGCTTGGGTCAATTTTACTCTTACCTTTTCTAGTGCTTGTATTTTGGTAATGGAGACAACGTAGGATTTATGCACTTGAATGAATCCTGAATTAGGCAACAAATCCCAAATTCGCTTTAACGGCATAAGCGTCATAAACTTACTTTCCAAGGTATGAATAACAACATAGTTTTGCAGCGCCTGAATATATTCTATTTCTGAAATCTTGATTTTTTGGTAAATGCTATCACATTTTACAAAGAAAAATGGCTCGGTGTCATCCTGAAGAGAGCCTGCGGTTCCCTGAGTTTTTAACCGAAGATAGTCTTTGGCCTTTAAAACGGATTTGTGGAACCTAACGAATGTAATCGGCTTAACTAGATAGTCCAGTACATCCAGTTCGTATCCCTCCAATGCATAGTTGGGATAGGCGGTTGTTAGTATAACCAATGGCCGCTGGGTAGTATTCTTTAAATATTCGATTCCCGTCATTATGGGCATCTGGATATCCATAAAAATCAAATCAATACTTTTCCCATCAGATAATTTTAGAAGTTGTGATGGATTTGTAGCCTCACCAACGAAACTCAAAAACTCTGTTTTTGCTATGTAGTCAATAATGCACTCTCGTGCTAAAGGTTCGTCATCAACAACAACACAATTCATAGTCATGATCAGGCGATTTTAGAATTTTCAGTTAATTGCGTTTTCAAGGCTATCTCCAAAGTAATGGAATATTCTATATTGGACTTAAACACTTCAAGTTTATGGGAGCTAGGATATACAAGTTCCAATCTGCGTTTGACATTCGCTAGACCTATGCCCGAGGACTCCGAGATAGAGGCCACTATGAGTTCTGGCTTACTATTCGCTACTGAAAGGTATAGAATGTCATTAGTTGTTTTTAAATCGATGGTTATCCAGTTTCTGGAGTCCTCATGATGCGATACGTGTTTAAATGCATTTTCAACAAAGGGCATCAATAAAAAAGGTGAGATACTGTATCTCGAAGTATTGGAATTGTCAATAGAAACTTTAAGGTCCAAATAGGAAAGATCTTGTCTCAAGGATTCCAATTCAATATAATTTTTCAGATAACTGATTTCCTGGGTTAATGCAATTTCCGGTTCATTGCATTGATAAAGTTGATATCGCAGTAGTTCAGAGAATTTTGCGAGTGATGCCGAAGCCCTGTCTTGATCTTTATGTATTAGAACAAAAATAGAATTGATGGTGTTGAATAAAAAGTGTGGGTTGAATTGTGATTTCAAAAATTTCAACTCAGTTTCCAGTTTTTCTTTTTCCAAGTCTTGTTGTCGCTTTTGAGAGGCAATCCAAATTTTGGTCAGTTTTATGCTTAAACCCAATGTTGTCGCCCCAACACAGGAAGGCAATGCGTTATGCTTAAAAATAGTGATGGGAGTCTCGGGATAAATATTATATAATTCATATACCGATGTGTTGGCGACAAATCCAGCCAGATAATAGTTAGCCGTGATTACAGTTGCCATAAGGATAATCACACCAATGGTTGAAAGAAAGAATATAAGATGTTTCCCTTTTTGCAGAAACTTGGGAATTAGCACATAGAGACAAAAGTATACCCCTAAAGCCTGATACACCACATAGCCCAAATATTTGACGACTCCATAAGGTTCAGTTATAGATTCAAAGACTCCAGAAATACTACCAGAAAACAGCGACCACCATGCAAAGTGATAAATCGCCCAGAACAGAATATGGTGGATTTTATAGCGCTCTAAAAATGCAGTAAATGTAGCTAAAGTGTTTACAGGCATAATTCTTTAAAAACGTTTTCAGAATACAAGATACTACGGTATGTCTTCACCATCAAATTCAGCATGTTACAACTTGATATCATGCAGTCAATAGTTGATGAAAGGTATTTTACTGTGTTTTTTAATCTCATTGAACCTAAAATGTGATGTCGAATCTCTTGGTAAAGTATATCACCCCACATATCATTCTCTTTTTCAAAGTGATTTTGATTCCTGCTACTTGCATCCAAAATCATGCATATGAAACAATCTATTCTTATTTTAATCAGTTTTCTGGGTTCCGGACAATTGTTACTTGCACAATTGTCGGGTACTGTGGTGGATGTTGACGGCAATCCAATTCCTTTTGCCAATGTTATGGTTTACAGCCACCCTGAATACAATTTACAAACCGGTGTCATTACCAATGAAGATGGTTTCTTCACAATCGACTATACAAATCCAGGTACATATATACTGCGAGTTGACCTTTTATCCTTTAAAACTTGGAATTCTGAACGATTCACTATTTCTGCAACCAATATTAAAAAGGATTTTCAAACGGTAACCTTACAGGAGGAAGTGACAACTTTAGAAGGAGTCGAAATACGAGGGCAACGTAAACTAATTCAACGCACCCAGGAGGGTAGTATCATCAACGTTCAGGCGAGTGTGATGACACAAGGTAGTACGGCCCTACAACTGTTAGAGCGCTCTCCTGGCGTAATCTTGGACCAAAACAATAATATCTTTTCATTGAATGGAAAAAGTGGTGTTCTAATCATGATTAATGGAAAAGCCCAACGCATACCCATGGCAGATTTAATAAGTATGCTCAATGGCATGAGCGCCGACAATATTGAAAGAATCGAACTCTTGACCAATCCTTCAGCTCGATATGATGTGGATGGCAATGCCGGGATTATCAATATTGTAATGAGCAAAAATCAAACCTTAGGTATTCGTGGGAATCTTAATATAAGCACTGGTTATGGCGAAGGTCTAAAGCAAACAACAGGGCTTTCCCTTAATTATGGAGGTAGTCGTTCCACAATATTTGGTTCTTATACTTTCTCATATGATGATACTTTTAGTGGATTTAGAGGGGTAGGAGTATCTGAAATTCCGGTTTTGGGAGGAAATACGAATATTGATTTTACTAGTAGAACACAGCAGATAAATAGGAATCATAATGTCAATTTAGGTTATGAATACCGTTTCTCTGAAGAATCCGTGTTTGGCACCAACTTATTGTTTAACCAGTCAAGCCCTTTAGTTATGACTCAAAATGTGGGATTGTATGATTTTGTCTCGGACCCTTTTTTGGAGGCCCAAATACACTTGAATGGAGATGGAAACTTAAAAAACTTGACCACCTCCGCATATTTCGAAAAGACTGGTGAGCAAAATAGTTTTACCATAACCGGTGATTATATCAATTACAATAGCCAAACGCCCAATGAAGTACGCAGTACTTATTTTGACGAAAATGGAGATTCCTTTCAACCTGAAAGTGAAATTTACAATAATGGAAATCGCGGATTTAATGAGACGGATATCAATGTCGGCGTTCTAAAATTTGATTATAAACATATCATTGACGAGAATTCATCTATCGAGACTGGCGTAAAGGGCTCACTATCCAAAACCACCAATAACGCCCGCATAGAAATATTACAGGGCGATAGTTTTATTTTGGATGATAGATTTATAAGCAATATCCAGAATGATGAAAAAATAGCTGCAACATATGTGCTTGCCGACCATAGCTTCAATGAAAAATTGAAAGCACAACTAGGTTTGCGATATGAGTATTGGGACCAGTCTTTTGATGATAGCTCGTTGGACCGTAGTTTTGGTAAACTTTTTCCATCGTTCTTTCTAACCCACTCTTTCTCCGATACCACAGCGCTAAATTTCGCCTATAACAAGCGCATTACACGACCAAATTATTCTGATTTGGCATCCTATTTAGTTTATAACGGACCAACATCGGTATTTAGCGGAAATCCACAATTACTTCCTGCCATAACCGATAATATTAACCTAACCTATAATAACAGATCTTTTAGCATCTCTTTATTGGTTTCCAATGAACAGAACCCCATCGCACGTTTTCAAATAACTCGAAACTCGCAAAGTAATGTTGCTGTAATAGCTCCGGTTAATTTGGAATACCAAAGAAACATTGATATACAAACCAACATTCCGATTCGCATTGCCCATTGGTGGAACATCAACTTCAATGGCACTTTGGGTATTAGAGAGTTTCAGCTGTTGCATACGGATGAACGTCTAAAGCATGATTATGTGCACTTCAATTTTAATGGAAGCCAAAACATGCGATTGCCGGCAAATTTTTCATTGGAATTATCAGGGTGGTATACGTCAAGACATTTTAACGGCAGTACTAGAAATGAAGGCTTTGGTATTCTTAATGCTGGTTTAAAAAAAGAATTCAAAAACGGTAGTAGTTTACAATTTGCGGTAACGGACATATTTGAGAGTTTGGATATTAATTTCAAATATGGGAGTTTAACCCGAGAAGCATTTGGAGATGTCTTTGATGGCACATTCAGTCCTGAATCTGGTTTCTCTCGGATATTTAGAGTTAGTTATGCCTATCCCTTCGGAAATAAAAAAATAAAAGAAACCAACAGCCGTTCAGGGGCAGACGCTGAAAAATCTAGACTTTAGGCTACAAATTCATCTGCTAAACTTTACAAGCTAACTTATGATTTCACTATTCAAAATGGGTCAAAAACAAAAGTCCTGAACAAAATACTGGAGCCAAAACATTAGTACACGTTAACTTTTTTCTAAAAGTCATTGTGTGAATATAGAATACCTTAATTTTATATAATGGCTATGGATAGAAGAAAAGGGTTCCGTTTTACCACATACGAAGCACCCGAACAAACCCCATTCGAAAAACTCTTTGAGATTTTCCAGGAACTCATCACCCATACTTCTGGTGATGTAGAGGAAGCATTGGATTGGCTAAGGGAATTGGACAAAGAATACGAGCTTACCGATGATGACTATACCATCGATGATTTTATCGAAGATTTAAAGGCAAAAGGATTCATACGGGAAGAATTTGATACCGACGGACAGCAAGGTGATGAGGGTGAAGATGGCGATGGTGGAGGTAACCTTTCCATTACGGCAAAACTGGAACGCATGTTGCGTCAACGTGCTTTGGATCAAATTTTTGGTAAACTAAAGCGTAGTGGCGCCGGGAATCACAAAACAGGCAAGTCGGGAAGAGGCGATGAACATACAGGGGAGTTTCGAGAATACCGATTTGGAGATGCACTTGAGCATATCTCAATGACAGAGAGTCTTAAAAACGCCCAAATCAATCACGGTATTGGAAATTTTTCATTGAGCGAAGAAGACCTCGTAGTTGAGGATACGCAGTATAAGGCCCAAATGAGTACGGTTTTGATGATTGACATTAGCCATAGTATGATTCTTTATGGTGAAGACCGTATAACCCCAGCCAAAAAAGTAGCCATGGCGCTGGCTGAACTCATTACCACTCGCTATCCAAAAGACACCTTGGATATTCTGGTCTTTGGTAATGATGCATGGCCTATCCCAATAAAAGATTTACCCTATTTAAAAGTAGGCCCTTATCACACCAATACAGTTGCAGGTTTGCAGCTTGCCATGGATATGCTTCGCAGAAAGCGGAATACCAATAAGCAAATTTTCATGATTACTGATGGTAAACCTTCATGTCTGCGATTACCAAATGGTGATTATTATAAAAATAGCGTAGGGCTGGATGACTATATCGTTGAGAAATGTTACGGCATGGCTCAGCAAGCTAGAAAACTGCATATTCCAATAACCACTTTTATGATTGCCCAAGACCCTTATCTTATGCAGTTTGTTCGGGAATTTACCCAAGCAAATAGGGGAAAAGCCTTCTACACCGGTTTAAAAGGTTTAGGCGAAATGATTTTTGAAGATTACGAACAAAATAGAAGAAAACGTATCAAAGGATAGTATTATATAATGAAATTGAACCATTCTAAAATAAATACGCTGGGGCAATTGAAGGCCGCAGCTTACACTAGTAAAAGCATTAAGGACGAACTTAGGGAGAACCTGTTAGAAAAACTTTCTAACAAAGAAGAGACATTCCCAGGAGTTTGGGGTTATGAAAACTCAGTAATTCCAGAATTGGAAAGAGCAATACTTTCCAGACATAATATAAACCTTCTAGGACTACGTGGACAGGCAAAAACACGATTGGCCAGATTAATGGTTGAACTATTGGATGAATGGATTCCCATTGTTGCAGGTTCCGAAGTGCATGATGATCCATTTCAACCCATTTCTCGATATGCCAGCGAACTTATTAAAGAAAAAGGTGATGAAACTCCCATCAGTTGGATACATAGAAATGAACGATTCTATGAGAAGCTCGCCACACCCGATGTAACCGTAGCTGATTTAATAGGAGATGTGGATCCTATTAAGGCTGCGAACCTTAAGCTTTCATATGCAGATGACAGAGTAATTCATTACGGAATGATTCCACGTGCGAATCGCTGTATTTTTGTAATAAATGAACTCCCTGACCTTCAAGCAAGAATTCAAGTAGCATTATTTAACATATTGCAAGAAGGAGACATACAGATTAGAGGATTTAAACTAAGACTTCCGTTGGACCTTCAGTTTGTTTTTACCGCAAATCCTGAAGATTATACCAATAGAGGTAGTATTGTAACTCCATTAAAAGACCGGATTGGCTCTCAGATTTTGACGCATTATCCCGATGATATCCAAACCGCTAAGAGAATTACCAAGCAGGAAGCGTTACTTGACAGAAGGCAGTCCGATGCCGTCCATGTACCCGAAATTGCTATGGATGTTTTGGAACAAATCAGTTTTGAAGCCAGAAACAGCGAATATGTTGATGCCAAAAGTGGTGTGAGTGCTAGAATGAGCATAACAGCATTTGAAAATCTGTTGAGCACGGCAGAGCGGCGCATCATCATGTCTGGAGATAAAAAAACAACAGTTCGCTTGATTGATTTTCTGGGGGTTATCCCATCCATAACCGGTAAAATTGAACTTGTTTACGAAGGAGAACAAGAAGGAGCGGGCTCCGTGGCGGAAAATTTAATTGAAGAAGCTATCAAATCATTGTTTGCCAATTACTTCCCCAGGATTGATAAACTACAACGAAAAGATGCGGACACCGAATATGATGATTTAATCCATTGGTTTTTTGATGGAGAAGGTTTTGAATTACTAGATGAAGATTCCGATAAAGAATATAAGGCCAAATTAGATGCCATAATTCCTTTAAATCAGTTAATGCAGGAGCATCAACCGGAAATTTCCAAGGAAGATTCTTATTTTGTGAAAGAACTTTTACTCTGGGGATTGGTCGCCCACAAAAAGTTGAGTAAGCATCGCTTTGTAAAAGGAATCCAGTTTAAAGATTTATACGGAAGTTATATCAGAGACCTTTAGATTGATTTATTGCCACACATTGAGGTTGTTATTGTAGTTCTCAAAATTATAAGCTCCAACCATTTTTTTTCTGTACCAAATAGTAAGCAAGGTCAGGAAAGGCAGCAAAGAATAAAGAACTAAGGAAATAATGCTTATGATTCGAAAAGCGGAAGGCAATACATACTCTTGGAATTGTGTGTACGAGTTCATAACCATGGCACTATCGTAAATCTTGAAAAGGTATACAATCAAAATTGCGTAAACGACATACTCCAGGTTGCGCATTTTTGGGTCTGGAAGCTCATTTTCCTTTATTTTAAACCAGATTACATATAGATAGATAAAATGGATTCCGCCCAAAAACGGAATGATATAGTTATCAGGCTTTAAAAAGTAAAACCTATTTGTGTAGATACCATAAAAGCTGAGGACAATCAACACTAAAAGTGTAAAAAAAGTAATTAAATTGACTGTCTTCCAATTGAATATTTTAAGAAGTACGCCCATTGTTATAAGATTTGGATGTTAATTCTGGCGTAAAGAAAAGGATTACAGCTTCCGTGATTAAAATATTTCGATAAGAAGAAAACAATACTAGTTAACTGGATAATATCTCCAATAATTTAAGCTCCTTATTTCTTCATAGGAAACCTTTTGAGAAAGGTTGCACTTCTCCAAATCCATTCCAGAGGGCCATATTGGTATCGTTTTAACCACCATTTACTGAAGAGCACTTGAAAAACAATAATGACAATGGCAATGGCAAAAGTGTAGATATTTCTTAACTCTCCTAAATAGCCAAGACCCCATCCGAAAAGAATAAAAGTCCCGATAGCACTCTGAAGAAAATAATTGGTAAGTGCCATTCTGCCATAGGGTATGAATGTGGACAGCCACTTTTTTGGTTTTATTCGTTTGTAAAGAATAACAAACAAACATATAAGGATGAATGTCATTGCCACATTATTCAAATCGTAGGCAGAAAGACCAAACATTGCAACCCAATTATCAAAAGTCACATTTTCTCCAAGACTTCCAAAAGTCACGGCCATAAGTCCAATAGAGACAAAGTATAGAACAATGGACCAAATCAAAGTACGCTTTACAAACTTCTTGTTGTCCTCATAGGTTTTAAAAAAACCTATCCGCCCAATAATCATACCTAAGAGGAAGAATCCAAAGGTTAAATACCCTCTTCCAAAAACCCCAAATTGAAAGTCAAACTTGTTCAAATGGCTTGCATATCCGTTTGTACTAAAAACGTCAAGCAGCGAACCAGTCTTTAGGGTGTTGTAATATTCCATAAGTGATGGGCTGTCTGGCGTATAGTCCATAAGTCCGAAGATAGGGTCCCCTCCGTTCAACATAAAAAAAACATATCTTCCTGGACCTAGAAACAGGAACGCTGCAAGTGCGACAATCCATTTGGTTCCAATTTTATAAAAAGGAATGAGCAAAATCCCAAGCATGGCATAGATTGTCAAGATATCCCCGGCATAAAAAAGACTGTGCAAATACCCTATGGCCAACAATAAGATTAACCTCCACAGAAATCGACCCCCAAAGTACTGGTTCTTTCTGGCGGCATTATTCATTTGAATAAAAAAACTGAGTCCAAAAAGGAAAGAGAAAAGTGCAAAGAATTTACCTCTTAGTAAAAAAAGGATAAATCCATCCACAATCGAATCTGCAATACCCTGATTTGCTACTTCGGCAATGGCTGAGGGTGGTGGGCCGGCAATATAGTTTTCCACCATATGTACAATTACGATACCGGCTAAAGAAAAGCCTCTAAGGGCATCTACAATTTCAATTCGCTTGGTAGACGAAGTAATTTCCTTGGTTTCCATGAGATGTTTGATTGATGATATTGGTATGACATCAATATACTTAAAAATGTTACACATTACTTCATCAAGTTATAAATCAAACGTATTCAAGCCTTATCTGTATTTTTTCGTATTTTGGGTGAAACCTTTTGACATGCAAGATTGGCTCTTGGCTCTTTTGATTATAATTGGGGTATATGTGTTCCTGAGTGTCTTGCTATACCTATTTCAAGACTATTTTCTTTTTAAACCTGAAAAACTACCCAAGGACTTCGAGTTCGATTATGCCAATCAGGAAATTGAAGAATACAATGTAGAAACACGTGATGGCGCTGTTATCAATGGAATAAGATTTAAAGCCCAATCCCCAAAAGGTGTTGTTTTCTATTTAAAAGGCAATTCAAAAAGTATAAAGGGGTGGGGGAAGTTCGCAGTGGACTTTACTCGACATGGATATGATGTAATTATGGTCGATTATAGGGGGTTCGGCAAGAGCACGGGGCGAAGAACTCAAAAAGCTGTTAAACGTGATATGCAGGTCATCTACAATAAAATAAAGGACAATGTTTCTGAAAAGTATATCATATTATACGGACGTTCTTTAGGTTCTGGTTTTGCAACAAAGCTCGCATCCATGAACAACCCAAGGATGCTGATTTTGGATGCTCCATACTATAGTTTGAGTAAAGTCGCCAAAAAGTTTATCCCATTTATGCCTTTGTCACTATTGATAAAATTTCCAATGCCCACCTATAAATGGCTCAAATATGTAAACTGTCCTATCCATATTGTCCATGGAACAGATGACAAGTTAATCCCGTATAAAACCAGCGTAAAATTATCCAAAATAAAGCCAGAACTCACTAAACTCTATACAGTGATAGGAGGGGGGCATAAGGATTTGAACAACTTTGAATCTTATCATAAAATGTTATCAGAAATCATTCACTCGCGTCCCAAAAAGTTTGATTTAGACGGCTCTAGCATCAATGTAATCCATACCTCAAAGCGAGCCAATGCAAAAGCTTAAACGCGTTGTTTTATTTGGTTTAACCCTTAGTATAGTATTATTAGCCATGGTTTATTTTCTTCAGGAAAAGCTTATTTTTTTACCTACCACACTTCCTCAGGATTACAACTATTCCTTTACTAGTGATTTCGATGAATTTTTTCTCGATACTCCAGATGGAGCGAGGTTAAATGCACTGCAGTTTCATGCTGAGAATCCAAAAGGTATTATTCTATATTTTCATGGAAATGCAGGAGACCTTTCACGATGGGGAAAGATTGTTGAACCTTTCACAGATTTAGGTTATGAAGTATTGGTCATGGACTATCGAAACTATGGCAAAAGCACAGGCAAACTCAGCGAAGATGCTCTCCACAGCGATGCGCAATTGTTTTATAATCATGCAAAAATGCAATTTGATGAAGAGCAGATTATAGTTTTTGGGCGCTCCCTAGGTGCGAGCATTGCAACCAAAGTAGCTTCGAACAATAGACCCCAAAAGCTCATTTTGGAAACTCCCTTTTATAGTTTATTGGATGTAGCTAAGGAGCGTTTTTCTTTCTTACCGGTGAGACATATTTTAAAGTATAAATTCACTTCTTATGAATATATCCAAAATGTAAGGTCGCCTATTCGAATCTTTCACGGAACATCGGATAGTGTAGTGCCGTATGAATCCGGAAAAAAGCTTTTTGAATCCATTCCAAATGAGGATAAAAAATTATATACCATTGAAAATGGAGAACATAATGATTTAGTCAATTTTGAATTCTATCAAAGGGCAATTCAGAAAGAATTGGAATAATTAGAGAAAAAGGTCTGAGGATAAATATCTATCCCCTCTATCACAAACAATGGAAACTATTGTTCCATTTTCCAGGGAATTGGCTAACCTTAGTGCTACAGTAGCCGCACCACCACTGCTGACCCCGGCAAAAATGCCCTCTTCCATAGCAAGTCGTTTTGCCATCTCTTCGGCGTCAAGTTGACTGACCTCCATAATAGTATCCACCTTTTTAGGATTGAAAATTTTTGGCAAGTATTCTTCCGGCCATTTTCGAATGCCAGGAATTCGAGAATTATCTGTGGGTTGTACGCCCACAATTTGAACATTACGGTTTTGCTCCTTCAAAAAGGTAGAAGTTCCCATAATAGTCCCTGTGGTTCCCATGCTGGAAACAAAGTGGGTGATTTGGCCTTGTGTATCATTCCATATTTCTGGACCAGTAGTCTTATAATGTGCTTGCCAATTATCGTTGTTAGCAAACTGGTTCAGCATTTGATAACCCTCATTTTTAACTTTGGCTTCAGCGTAATCACGAGCCCCTTCTATTCCAACATCCGAAGAAGTAAGTGTAACCTTGGCACCGTATGCTCTCATTGTCTGGACACGCTCTTTAGTTGAGTTTTCAGGCATCACGAGTTCAATATCCAATCCATATACCCCCGCAATCATAGCGAGAGCAATACCAGTATTACCACTGGTAGCTTCGATTAATTTGGATTTGGAGTTAAAATCTCCTCGGTCTAGTCCGCTTTTTATCATATTGTAAGCAGGCCTGTCTTTTACACTCCCGCCGGGGTTATGACCTTCTAACTTGAAGTATAATTTCACATTTGGATTGGTGTTCAAAACACGAGATTCTACTAAGGGTGTATTCCCAATTAGGTCTAGAATACTTTTAGACATTCGAAGGGGTTTTTATTTTGATTTCTGGAGTGTGAAAAACTGTAGTATTTGCAGGAACGGAAGCTGTCAACCAAGCATTTCCGCCTATTATGGAATTTTCCCCAATTACAGTTTCTCCTCCTAAAATGGTAGCATTGGCATATATAGTAACATTAGACATTATTGTAGGGTGCCTCTTAGTTCGCTGTAAGCTCTTTGCAACGTAAAGAGCTCCTAAAGTCACCCCTTGATAAATTTTTACGTTGTCATGAATTACGGCCGTTTCTCCAATCACAACACCTGTGGCATGGTCAATAAAAAATGAATTTCCTATTTGCGCCCCAGGGTTGATATCAACTCCAGTTTGTCGGTGGGCGTATTCCGTCATCAATCGTGGAACCAATGGAAATCCATTTACGTACAATTCATGGGCCAGTCGGTATATGGCAATAGCATAAAAGCCGGGATATGCCATATATATTTCTTGAATTGAAAGGGATGCAGGGTCACAACTTAAAATAGCTTCAGCATCAAGATTCAATTTTTCCAATATTTCAGGAAGTTTTGCCACATAATTTTCCCAAACTTTACTGCAGGGTCTCTTGAGTTCCCAACATGCTAAATCTACCAAACGATTAAACTTTTCTTCAAGAACATCTAGGTTTTCTGCCACCGGAGTGTTCACGTCAAATAGAGTGTAAAAAAGCGTATTGGTAAACTCTTCGGTTTCTTGTTTTAATCTATAGTCTAAATAGGGTTGTTTCTTGTGCCTATTCAATTCTGCGATGATTTTTTCCTTATCCATATTGAAAATAAAGTTTAAAAATAGCCAAATCGTTATCACTCGGATAAAGAAATGGCTAACTTTAGCTTAAAAATAACACATCATCGTTGTACTGTGAATAATACAATTATATCCAAGGAAACTTTTGGCATTTTAAAGGAACTGGCCAAGAACAATAACAAGGAATGGTTTGAAAAGAACAAACCAGCTTTTAAGAAGCATGAAGCTAGCGTGAAATCATTTTTTGCTGCTTTGCAAGAACATATGGAGGTTCATGATGATATTGAGAAGATGAAAATGTTCAGAATCTATCGTGACGTTCGCTTTTCAAAAGATAAAACGCCTTACAAAACACATTTCGCCGGGTCGTTCTCCAGGTTGGGAGCTAGACTACGAGGTGGTTATTACCTTCAGTTAAAACCTGGAGGTAGTTTCGCAGCTACTGGTTTTTGGGAGCCACATAAAGACGATTTGTTTCGTATCCGTAAAGAATTGGAAATGGATGCTTCGGATTTTCGAAATGTTATCAACGAAAAATCATTCAAACAAATTTGGGGTGATTTGGTTGGGGATGGGGTGAAGACTGCACCTAAAGGATTTGACAAGGAACACCCCAATATTGATTTGATTAAAAGGAAGCAGTTTATTTTCGTGCGTAACTTTTCGGATGGTCAAGTACATTCCAAAGATTTTATCAAAGAAGTGGACAAATCTTTCAAGGCCATCAGACCTTATTTCGACTTGATGAGCGATATATTGTCAACAAATTTGAATGGTGAGTCCTTATTAGACTAAAACTTCTGACTCTAGAATCTGTACTTGATCCTTAAGACGTTCTATTACAATATGCATCATGCGCTTGTTCAATGCTGATGAATTTTGAATATAAATCTGGTATTCTTCCACAGTAAATTGCCCGATAATCATTCCCTTTAGGGAATTTCTGAATTTAATGTCTTTCTGGATTGCGTTTTCGATGTATTCCAACCGTTTTTCCAAGGACAACTCATAAAAAGTACCCTTGTGTTTTCGGATGTAATTTTTAAAGACTTCGAGTAGTAATGAGTTTTGAAACTTGATGACTGGGCGGAGCGTTTGGTTTTGAAAATGCTCATCAGAGCTCATGTTATCGTGCAAAAGACTTTGTTTTAACTCCGGTCGAATGCCCTTCAGGTGATTGGATCTTGAATCCATGTGCATTAGTTTCCCTTAAAATTACATAATCATCCTGCCTTCACTTCTACAGACGGTTTTAGTTTTTAACGATGTTATGAACAGCCTACAATTATTCATAACTTAGTCTGTTATTAAAAACATTGTTCATGAAGTTTGGAAAAGTCGAGCATCCAGAATTAATTGATTTTACAATCCCACAGGATCACCCTGATACAGAAGTGGTTCTCTCCAAAAACAAGATCAATAAAGAAACTAATATCTATGTAGGATGTGCCAAATGGAACCGCCAAGACCTTAAAAATTTCTATCCTAGGGGAACTAAAGATGAATTGGTCTATTATTCTTCACAGTTCAATAGTATAGAGTTGAACGCGACCTTTTATAGAATTTTTCCGGCAGAACAATATCAAAAATGGTACGATAAGACTCCAGAAGGATTCAAGTTCTTTCCAAAAATGACACAGGACGTGAGTCATTTGCGTCGATTGAATGATAAAGTTTATGAAATTACCGATAGGTACCTCGAAGTTACTTCGCTTTTAAAGGAAAAATTGGGCACCATTTTTCTTCAGATGCATAATAATTTTGGGCCCAAGAACTGGGATAGGGTAGTGCGCTTTGTTGAATATTGGCCAAAAGAGTTTCCCTTGGCCTTGGAGTTCCGGCATACAGATTGGTTCAATGATGAAAAAGTAGCTCAAGAGCTATATCATTTGTTGGAAGAGAATAGTATGACCAATGTTTTGGTGGATACTGCGGGAAGAAGGGATTTAATGCATATGCGTTTGACGAATAATGAAGCTTTTATTCGGTACGTCGGTGCTAATCATAAATCTGACTACCCAAGATTGGATGATTGGATTGAACACTTATCTGTATGGAAAAACAAAGGCCTCAATAACATTCATTTTTTTGTACACCAAAATTTAGAACTGGAGTCACCGCTTTTATCTGCATATTTTATAGAGCAACTAAATAAAGGTTTGGATGCCAAACTTACGGTCCCCAATACTCTTGTTAAAACCAAACCTAATACCTTATTTTAATAAGGGACGCCCACTTCTACAAAGGTGTTCTTGTTGTGGTATCTCGGAGAGATTGGTGCTGCCATACAGCATGTTGAACCCAAATAGAAAAGGGACAGTTCTTGTAGTTTGGAAACCTTACTACCGACTGCAATATTTTTAGCTAAGGCAATAGTACCAACCGCCGGTCCACCCACAATCGATAAATGCCATGTTTTCCCATTCTCATCAAGAATGTCAATGTTATAGCGTTCATTTCTGAATGCAGGCAAGGAGGGATTTTCTTTATAGATCCACGGACGTAGTACAACTAAATCGCCAGGTAAATGTTGGATTCTGCTGATTGTCCCATTAATTGGTGAATGAATACGATGATAGTTTTTATTATGCAAAAACACATTGGTGAATGTATAATCTTTGGGTATTTTTTTATCACCAATTCCAAAAACCGCAGCCACCGTTCGTATATCAGATTTTATGCATACCAAACGTAAATTATCTATACGTTCTTCATCACACAGCAAACCTTCGCAGGGCCATACATATGGACTTTCAACTCTTGGAAGGGCTTTAAATTCACGAATAAAGAAGTCTTGAAAGCATTCAAAGTCTGTTTTACCGTTTGGGGGCTTGAACTTTTCCAGATAATTTTTATCTGAATAATTCATCCTCACGTACGGTTCAATAATTTTTTTGGAAATAGGTTTATTATAAAAAGAAGTGTACCATGCTGAAATTGATCTTTGAAGATTGCTGGGAATGTTTCCCCAAACTTCTACTGATAAAAATTTATAGAGTTTGGCTCGCCACCTTGGTACTTTAAAAACGGTAAAACTGGGGTCGGAGTAATAGCTGGTAATCGTCTCCATGAGTGTTTGTTGATTTAGATTGACTCCTTGAATTTATGGACCCAAAATTTTATATGCCAACGAATTAAGAAAAGTTTATTTTTTGATTAACATATTTTATAATAACTAAATCTTTCTGTTAAATGTCAAAATACTATTGACACTTTCAGGCAAAAGACTAAATTTTGTTGAACAGAAATTAAACAATACTCTATGCGATTTCATACCAGAAAATGGGTAAAACCAGAAGATTTAAATGCCAATGGAACCTTGTTTGGAGGGAAACTTTTAGCATGGATAGATGAAGAGGCCGCACTTTATAGTATCATTCAACTAGAAAGCAAAAAGGTGGTCACAAAATATATGTCGGAAATAAACTTCATGAGCAGTGCCCAAAAAGGGGATATCATTGAAATAGGAATAGAAGTGGTAAAGTTTGGTGTTACATCAATAACCTTAAACTGTGAAGTCCGAAATAAGATGAACAGGGAAAGCATTGTTACTGTGGACCATATTATTATGGTGAATTTGGATGGTAATGGGAATCCCGCGCCTCATGGAAAAACCAAGGTGGAATTCGTTAAAGACCGACTTGAAGAACGTAAAAAGAAACTATCTTAAGATTGCGAAGCAACTTCTTGTACCTTATCCAAAACCCGAAGTAAGTTTTCACCCCACAGCTTAGCAATATCTTCTTCTGAATATCCACGTTTAACCAATTCCATTGTAACATTTAAGGTTTCCGAGGCATCTGACCAACCTTCGATTCCACCTCCGCCGTCAAAGTCAGAGCTGATTCCTACATGGTCAATACCTATAAGGTTTACCAAATAATCAATGTGGTCAACCAAGTCAGTAACGCTAACTTGTTCGGGAGCGTCAGGATTCTTGGAAGCTTTCTCATCACCCATTTTAGTAACTTTCGGATAGTTTTCCATAAACTCTTCCTGTTGCGCCTTATCAAGGGTACTAAATGATGACCGCTCATACCAATTAATGCCAAGAGAATCTGCTATCCCTTGATAGATTTGCTTCATATAAGCAGCTCGTTTTTCATGTTTTTCAGTATTTAAATAAGAACTGAAAGCTACCGTTTGGACGACACCTCCATTCGCTTTTAAAGCAAGTAATTGCTCATCATCCAAGTTGCGGCTATGGTCGCAGAGTGCTCTAGCCGAAGAATGAGAAGCAATTATCGGCGCTTTAGACAACTCCAACATTTGCATAATAGAAGCTTTTGAAGGGTGTGAAATGTCAATCATCATCCCGAGTCTATTCATCTCACTTACAGCTTCTTTACCCAATTCACTTAAACCATTATGAAGCCAAATATCATCTTTTTCTCCAGTATTGGAATCGCAGAATTGACTGTGTCCGTTATGTGATAATGAAATATATCGCGCACCACGCTCATGATACTCCTCAAATTTCGCAAGATCTTCTCCGATGGGATAAGCATTTTCAACCCCAATCATAGCAACCTTTTTGCCAGCGGCAACAATACGGCGCACATCTTTTGAAGTAAGCGCTATTTCAATATCTTCTGGAGCATATTCATTGCATAAGCGGTGAATGGCTTCAAATTTCGAGATTGCATTGTCCGATGCTTTGGCATATCCATCAGCGTTTAACGAATCTTGACCGGTATAGACAATCAGCCAAGCAACATCCAAACCACCAGCTTTCATTTTTGGTAGATTCACCTGTGTTTCAAGGTTTTGGGTGTAATTGATGCTTTCTGTGAAGTTTTTTACATTAATATCATCATGGGTGTCAATTGTGATGACTTTTTGATGGATTCGCTTAGCTTTTTCCTCCAAGGTTTCTGCTTTTTTAGCGCATGAAAATAGCACCAATGTGAATAAGAAAATAGGGATGTGTTTCATGACGGTTGGTTTACACATACAAATAAAGCAATTTGACAACAAATTGACCGCACTATAGAACAATAAATTGGATAGACTCTTGCAAATCCACATTTTTAGTTGAAATATTAATCAATACGAAGTTTGGGAACAAGGGAATTACTCACGTATTTAGAAAAATTGGAGATTGGGCTCAGTAATTTTTCATATGAAGAATTAGGTACAGCAGAAGCGGGAAAGCTCAAAAAATCTTTCGACCAATTTAAAAATGGTCTTGAGGACAAGGTATTTGGAATTCCCGAGATGGAACAACTGGATGTCATTTATGAGCAAATAGGAATTCAAACCCTTGATAGAACACCGGACAATGTGCTTAATTCAAAATCGAGTGATACGGATATTTTAGTCTCCTTGCTAGCCATGTTTGAAAAAACAAACCTTAGCCCAAAGCAAGCAGAAATCCTAAAGGCCTTATCCACCGTGGGTAACCGCATGGCGGGATTACAGAAGAAAAAAGTTAATACAACTCCAAAAGAATCCAATACATCATCTTTCCAAACGGAACGAATAGAGAGAAACCTGACCTCATTTCTTCAAACTGATAGGGTAAATCTGAAACCTGTTTTGACAGAATGTATGGGACAAATGGAGCTTTTGGAAGAGCTCATACGGCTGTATAAACAAAACATTTTGGAGTTTATTGGGAGTGTAAAAGTTCATATGCAAACAAAAAACTTTAGAGGAGTGGATTTTGCATGTCAAAAAATACAACCCTGCCTTAGAATGATGAAAACCGTGAGCTTACTTGAAATCACGGAACAAATGATTACTGTCTGTAACACGGACAACGACCTTAAATACCTTAACTTTCTGTACAACCAATTCTTAGTTGAATTTCCTAAAGTAGATGAATTGGTTGATTTTGAAATTGAAGTACTCCGTAATATGTAAAAACCAAACCTAACATAGCATGAAAGATCAAGATCTCCCTGATTACCATCAGAGCATCTTTCATCAGTTGTTTGAACACGCTTCTGACCAAGATTGCAAATTAATTTTATTAGACCAAATTTTAGAAATCGGTGACGAAAAAGAAATTCCATTGTTATTGGAATTGGAAAAAAGTCAAGTCCCGGAATTAAGACAAAAGGCATCCAAAGTAAAACAGCAACTGTTGTACAGGATGGATGTGTACGTCGCTATAGAAAATAAACGCTTGCCAATGAGCCTGTGCTTTCTGTACGATGAATTCAACATCAGGCCTTCAAATTCAAACTCCGGTGCGGGTGTCGGTTTTGATATTTCACCGGACATTTACGAAATGGAATAACACAATGTTGTTGTCTTTTGAACGGAATTTGTGTCGCAAAAACCCGAAAGATTAATCCTACAGAATATCATTTTTTAAGTTTCACAACTTGATACGGGAATTTCACCACAATTTATTGTTAAAGGATAATCTTTCCGCTAGGTTTACGTTATAAGTACAACCCAAATAATAAACCGCCCGTACTATGTTATACGATACCTATGGTGAAGAATATTTAGCCTTTCTTCATGAATTGAACGAAATTTTGAGCTCGAACGAACTTATAGAGTTAGATTACTTATAGTGTAAGCCCCATAAACTATATCTTATGAAAAATCAAAACCTAGAAAATTCGGCTTATTTAAATTTTATCCAAGATTTAAATGATATGTTGACAGAGATTAACATCAGTCAGTTAAGCCGTCCATGATCACCTAAAGTGATATGGTTAAAGCATAAAAAAAAGGGACGTATATACGTCCCTTTTTTTATTTGAATTAGCTATCCTCCCAAATATGACTTCAGGATTTTACTCTTCGATGTATGTCTTAATTTTCTAATCGCCTTTTCTCGAATCTGACGGACTCTTTCTCTAGTTAAATCAAAAGTACTTCCAATTTCTTCTAAAGTCATGGACTGTTGGTCTCCAATTCCGTAATATAATCGAACCACATCAGCCTCTCTAGGAGACAATGTTTCCAATGCCCTGTTGATTTCAGTATATAATGACTGATGCATTAAATTCTTATCCGGCTTGGGAGATTCATTTGAATTCAAGACATCATACAAACTTGATGTTTCACCCTCCTTCAAAGGAGCGTCCATTGAAACATGTCTACCTGTATTTTTCAATGATTGTTTTACCTCATCAACAGTCATATCCAATTCTTTTGCAATTTCCTCCGCGGATGGTGGGCGCTCATGAGCCTGTTCCAAATAGGAAAAAGTTTTCTTGATCTTGTTGATTGAACCAATCTTGTTCAATGGGAGCCTAACTACCCTTGATTGTTCTGCCAAGGCTTGCAAAATGGACTGTCTAATCCACCAAACGGCATAGGAGATAAATTTAAAACCTCGAGTTTCGTCGAAACGCCGAGCAGCCTTAACCAAGCCTACATTACCTTCATTGATAAGGTCGGGTAGAGTTAAACCTTGATTTTGATATTGTTTCGCAACCGAAACCACAAAACGCAAATTGGCATTGGTAAGTTTCTCTAGCGCAAGTTGATCACCTGTTCTAATTCGCTGCGCTAACTCAACTTCTTCCTGTGCTGTGATCAGGTCAATTTTACTAATGTCCTGAAGATATTTGTCAAGAGATTTGGATTCACGATTGGTTACTTGCTTGATAATCTTTAGCTGCCGCATAGGTGTCTTCTGTTACAGGTGGTTATAGCTTACATAATACATCATAAAAGATAATTTTCCAAGTTGCGGTTGATATTATTATCAAAATGTTATAACCAGCTACAAATTATTGCGTTTTTATATCAATATCCTAGTTGTTGATAGTAGGTTAATAGAAATAAAAGCATTGCCCGTATCCATAGGATAAAAACTCCTAATTTTGTAAGGTTTGTTAGTTTCCAACATTTAATTCAAAATTTCTTTGGAAGTAGAAAAAGTATTGCGCAAGAAAACACTTTACGATTACCAGCATGAAGACCTGAAAAAAATCTTCAAGCACATCAACGAGCTTCCACAGGGAACCAATATTTTATACCAGTTACCTACCGGTGGAGGAAAGACAGTGGTTTTTTCTGAAATAACCCGGAAATATATCCAAGAGACGGGAAAAAAGGTAATTGTACTCACCCATAGAATTGAATTGAGCTTCCAGACTTCCAAAATGTTGCATGGTTTTGGAGTGAGCAACAAAATCATCAATAGTGAGGTCAAGGAACTTCATGATCAAGATGATTATATGTGTTTTGTGGCGATGGTCGAAACCTTGAATAATAGACTTCAAGAAGAAAAAGTGACCATCAACAATATTGGATTGGTCATTATTGATGAGGCCCATTACAATTCATTCAGAAAACTTTTCAAATATTTTGAAGGTTCTACAATTTTAGGAGTTACAGCAACTCCTCTGAGCTCCAACATCAAGTTGCCGATGAAGGACCACTACAAACATTTGATTATAGGGGAGTCCATTAAATCATTAATAGAAAAACGGTTTTTGGCCAAAGCCAATCTCTATAACTATGATGTAAGCTTGCGTACTCTGAAACTGGGAATAAATGGGGACTATACCGTAAAGTCTTCAGATGAGTTCTATGGCAACCATAGCATGCTAGGCAAGTTGGTATCGGCTTACGAAGAAATTGCCAAGGGAACCAAAACACTTATTTTCAATAATGGAATAAGCACTTCATTGTATGTCTATGAAACCTTTAAAAAGGCTGGGTATGACATTCGTCATTTAGACAATAAAAATACAGCGTCCGAGAGGCGCGAAATATTGGATTGGTTTGCCAACACTCCAAATGCAATCCTTACTTCTGTAAGTATTCTTACGACCGGTTTTGACGAACCAAGTGTGCAGACCATCATTCTGAATCGGGCTACTAGGTCTCTGACGCTCTATTTTCAGATGATTGGGCGGGGCTCAAGGATATTACAGGAAAAAGATGAGTTCAGCGTGATAGATTTGGGGAACAACCTCGCAAGGTTTGGTCCCTGGGATGCTCCAGTGGATTGGCAGGAAATTTTTCATTTTCCAGATTTTTATCTCGAGAACATTAAAAATGACGAAGATATAGAACGCGAATTTGTGTATGAAATGCCCGATAGCCTTAAGGCCAAGTTTAGCAAATCCGAAGATATTACCTTCAACATAAAAGAAGAGTACAAAAGAATATTCGCCAAAGGAGGTAAATCAAAACAGGTACTCGAAATGAGCATTGAACAACATGCACAAATTTGCGTGGAGAATAGCGAAGATGTGTTCGATGCCCGCATTTTGGCCAAAGAACTTAAAGAAGAGATTTCGTATCGCGTACGTCAATATTCCTATTGCATTATGAATAACACCAAAAACTACAAAGAGTGGTTGGAGGAAGACTATGAACGTAAGTTGCGTTCAAGCATCTCGAAGAAGTTTGCGGCTTTAATGTAGTCCGATGAAGAAATTGATGATCATCGGTTATGTCTGGCCAGAACCAAGTACCACAGCGGCCGGTCATCGAATGCTTCAACTTATACATACATTTAAAAGCTTTGGTTATGAGATAACCTTTGGTTCCACGGCAGTTAAGACCGAATTCAGTGCAGATTTGGAAGCTTTAGGTGTCCGCTGTGTTTCCCTTAAATTAAACCATCACAGTTTTGACGATTTTGTGCAACAGTTAAATCCTTCCGTTGTCGTTTTTGACCGTTTTATGGTAGAAGAACAGTTTGGTTGGCGGGTTGCAGAATCTGTACCCGATGCCGTTCGGATATTAAACACAGAAGACCTGCACTCATTACGAAAGACACGCGAAGAATGTCACAAGGAAAATATTGATTTTTCCATTGAACAATGGCTCCAGAAAGATATTACGAAAAGAGAAGTTGCCAGTATCTACCGCAGTGACCTTACGCTTTTAGTTTCCACATTTGAACTGGATTTGCTCACAGAAGAGCTAAACATAGCCAACAAGCTGTTGCTGCATCTTCCTTTTATGCTGGAAAGTGTGGAGGAGCAACCAAATTGGCCCAGTTTTGAAGAACGACAGGATTTCATTACCTATGGAAATGGGAAGCATGCACCGAATGTGGATTCCATTAAATACCTCAAAGAGGAAGTCTGGCCATTGATACGAAGAAAGTTGCCCAAAGCTGAATTAAAAATCTACGGAGCATATTTGCCACAGCATATTCAAGAGATGCACAATCCCAAGGAAGGCTTTCATATTATGGGGTGGGTGGAAGATTTGGATACAGAAATCCAAAAAGCAAGAATCTGTTTGGCGCCACTTCGGTTTGGAGCAGGGATCAAAGGAAAACTGATCGATGCCATGCGAAATGGCACCCCAACCATAACAACACAGATAGGGGCAGAAGGGATGCATGGCAATTGGCCCTGGAATGGAGCCATTGCGGACGAACCCATCTCGTTTGCGGAGCAAGCAGTTTCACTTTATCAACATAAAGAAAGATGGGAACAAGCGCAATCCAATGGGATTCAAATGCTTACTAAATGTTTTAGCAAAGCCAATCTGGAAGAAAAGTTAAGAAAAGCCGTTGAAGCTGCGGCGTTAGATTTACAGGCTCACAGAAACCAAAACTTCATTGGGCAAGTATTGCAGCACCAAACACTTGCTAGCACCAAGTATATGTCCAAATGGATTGAAGAAAAAAATAGGAAAAATAGTGGTTTCGTTATCGGTCTCGGCTATGAGTAGTTGCGTGGGTTAACACTTAGCAAGTACACACCAAGCTGAAATTCCGCAGGAATTTCCAAAGTAGGCGAGAACAAGCAATTACTTATAGCCATTGTTACCTGCTGTTTTATTTAGATAGTATCATCTTCTTTGTTCCAATTTCTTTACCATCAGAAATCAATTTATATAAGTATAGTCCGGCCTCTAAAGAACCAGCTTCTATTATAACTTCCCCTTCTCCCGCTTTCAAGTTATTAAACTCCAATAGAAGACTACCTTTTAAATCAAACACATATAGTGAATTTTTAGTGGTATAGGTCGGCACTGTATATCTAATATAAGTGTCTTCATTAAATGGGTTTGGAATATTTTGAAGCAAAACAAAATTATTACTATCCACAGCACCATTCTTGATTTCTTGCAATTCCTTCATTTCAGATTTTAATTCGTTCAGTTCAACTTTGAAATACTCCAATTCTTGCTTTAGGGTTCTATTTTCATCATTTAATTCTTTTAATGCTTCCACAATAATTGGGGTAAATCCCGAATAATTGATTGCAAAAAAACCTTCGTCGTCCTCCATTACTAATTCAGGTAAAATTTCCTTGACTTCCTGGGCAACGAACCCAAAAGTTCTACCTGTATTAAATTTTCTGCTCTTATACTCTTCAGTTTTAAAATTGTATGACACCCCATTTAGTGAATTAACTTTATCAACTGCTGTTTTAATTTTATTAATATCTTTTTTAAATCTCTTGTCGGAAGTTTGCCACACAGTTGCCAATGCATTACCGTGAACGGTTAATTTGTATATATCGGTTGAGCTAAGGGTCATCAATTTGCTATTCCCGATATAGAAATTAAACGGTCTACTGGTCGTGCTATAATTTTGTTTAAGAAGCGTTTCCGAAGAGTTAGCCCCTAAGATTAGTCTAAGGTTATTGGAATCACTATTGTTCATTGTGGTTATTTGCGCATTTTCACCTCGAAACCTTAAATCATTTAAGTAATTGGACATACTGCCATCTTCACGAAATGTCCAGTAAATAATATCATCTCCGGTTCTGGTATTGCTGATTTGTAAATCACGGTTATAAGATAGTCTTAACCATGTTTTATATCCATTGCCAGGATTTCCATTTCCTTCTGTCTCGAATCCCAAAGCGGCGGCACCATTTGTGTTATTTAATGATTTAAGTTTTAGATAGCCCCTGTGAAAAGTATTTCCATTGATATAGTTTTGCCAAGTTGAAGAATTGTTAGTTTCACCTATCCCCAATTGGGAAACATTGTAAACAGGTCTTATGATAAACCTCTCAGTTGACCCCGATTGTGGATTAACAGCGGGTTCCCATTGCCTGATGGAGAAATCCATATCGCCATTGTTTGAACGATCGCTAGTTATTTGCCACGCCGATTTACCTTGTTTTCGAAATACAACACTGCTTCTCCATCCATTTGTCCCGCCTTCCGCAGATGCCCCGCTATTAGTATTTATGTTATCTAAAATTATTGCTGGATGATAATATGCACTGAAAATAAATTCGTTTTCCGGAACAGTTCCTGTTTGATTATGTAGAAATATTCTTGGTACAAAGAGTTTGGATGGATTAGCAGGGTTGATGCCATAAAGAATAGACTTACTATTATTCTTTCCTGTACCCAAAGTTCCTGGATTAGGAATGGTATATGAAAGTTTAGATAATTGGAATGATTCGTTAGAAAGGTCTTGGGTTTGAGAAAAACCCCTTACTGATACAGTAATTATAATGACTACAGTAAAATAAATTTTTAATTTATACATGATTTCAAATATTAATTGCAGGTAACGGTTAAGATATCGTTCGTTTTAACGAATCATAACGACCGATAACGAAGTTCATGGTTTTTTCCTTCAAAATCAAGCAGAAAACTAGGATGAAGTTTATGAGTTTTCAACATTAGGTTAAGACCAGAATTCTTTTTCTGGCAACTCTTTACCTATTTTGGAAGTCTTTTGGCTTTCTATTATTGCTTAAAGTCAAGCATATTGACAATCTGAGCCTTACTTCAGATTCGCATTTACGATTTCAAAGCTAAATGTTGCCTTTCCTGAAGTCGCTTTCCAAAAGTTATACAAGCTGCCCCAAGAAGCATCTGGGTCTCCCTGTTTGGCAAAATTCTCCAAATTTGAATTCAAGGCATCCCATTTTTCTTGAGGTACGGTTCCTGTCGAGATTACAACAACCAATGCGTTAAACGTTGTTTGCGCATTTTCGTGCGAGGGTACACGGGCACCATTTTCAGCAATAATATCTGCAGCGGAGTATGTTGTAATTCCATCTGCGGTAAAGACGCCAAAATCTGCGGTAGAACTTGGATTTTCTGCTACCACAACCGATTCAAGCTCATCTGGACCAATAAGTCCCATGGCATAAAGTTCCAAATTGGAATATGGAACCGAGTTTCCTCCATTCGCAACGGTACCAAAACCAACATCACCATCTACACTCCCGCGATAGGTGTTACCTCCTAAATCTTCAATTTCGTCAAATCCTCCCAACTGTCCGCCAGCACTGGAATAGCCCCAGTGTCCGCCCACAGTTGTCGGTATTAGTCCATGATTACTCCAGTAATGCTGTATTTCATGCAAGAATGGACCATTTCTTATATATTCGACCCTCGGCATATGAATCACGGTTTTTAAATTCCCAGAAGACCCAAAAGAAGCCGAATTGTCCCAAATGTTTCTTCCCAATCCTTCAATATCGTTTTGCGCAGGGGTTGATAATCCATAATACAGATTATTTGGCTGTGACTCCTCGACATTCAGAATAATGATAAAATCAAAATCATCATTAAAATGTTCAAATACTTTATTTGATACCATTCGCATATCGCCTTCATCCTCCAAAAATTTATTGTAATCATCTTCTGAAAGTATGAGATTGGTGAACTGGTACTCCTCATCGATGGTAAAACCTGATTCTAAAACTAAGGTATCAGGATTTTCAGGAACATCTGGGTCATCGGGATTGTCTGTATCGTTTTCATCCGGTTCATTAGGATCCGAAGTTTCATTTTCGGCATCGGTATCAGGAATTACATCTTCTTCGCTACTGCAAGAAAGAACCAAAAAAGAAAAAAAGACAAACAGGGTAAGGCGGAAAAATGATTTGGGGCTATGCATAAGTGTTCATATTTACTAAAATGAACGATTATCCACTATACATATTTTAAAAATATGTTAGATCTCGATGAAATGCAGTCCTAGATTTATACAACGATTCTATTGCAGATTTTGCTGTATTACAATTTTCACATTCTGGTTATCTTTGGGCAAACTCTTTTTAATGACAACATCAACCAATTGGCAAACAGCCATTGAATTTGAAGATATTACCTATAAAAAGTGCGATGGGGTGGCCCGGATTGCTTTTAATAGACCGAATGTTAGAAACGCATTTAGACCACATACCACAAGTGAATTGATAAAAGCTTTTTACGACGCCCAGGAAGATACTTCCATTGGCGTAGTCTTACTTTCAGCCGAAGGACCTTCAACAAAAGACGGGATTTGGTCGTTTTGTAGTGGAGGAGATCAAAAGGCTAGGGGACACCAAGGCTATGTGGGTCAAGATGGCCAACATCGACTAAATATATTAGAAGTTCAGCGAATGATTCGGTTTATGCCCAAAGTGGTCATCGCCGTAGTTCCCGGTTGGGCCGTAGGTGGGGGTCATAGCCTGCATGTAGTGTGCGATATGACACTAGCGAGCAAGGAGCATGCAATTTTCAAACAGACTGATGCCGATGTCACCAGTTTTGACGGAGGTTATGGTTCAGCGTATCTCGCCAAAATGGTTGGACAGAAAAAAGCACGGGAAATTTTCTTTTTGGGGAGGAACTATTCCGCGCAAGAGGCTTTTGAAATGGGAATGGTAAATGCTGTCATACCTCATGAAGAATTGGAAGATACCGCTTATCAATGGGCCCAAGAGGTGTTGGAAAAATCTCCAACATCGATAAAAATGCTCAAATTTGCTATGAACCTTACGGATGATGGTATGGTTGGACAGCAAGTTTTTGCCGGAGAAGCTACGCGCTTGGCCTATATGACCGAAGAAGCTAAAGAAGGAAGAAATGCCTTTTTGGAGAAACGAAAGCCTGATTTTGGTAAGGATAAGTGGATTCCTTAGTAAAACGAATATCCTTAAATTGAAAAGAGCCTTGCCGTTATGGTCAAGACTCTTTTACGAGAACACTATATGAAAATGAAAAAATTTACTTTCGTTATTATTACAATGTAAATGTAGCACCAGTGTTCCCGTAAATGAAATTATTGTTGTGAAGCGACGTTTTATTGTGGTTAGTTCGATATTTTGACATATAATATCGATTTACTGCACTGATTTCACCACCTCGGATAAGAAACCATTGATATCAAAATTAGGTTCTTCGGCCAATCCTGTGCGGACCACCACTAAATCTTTGGAAGGAATAACAAAGACATATTGCCCCTGATATCCATTACAGGAAAACAAATCTCTGGGCACATCTGGGTATTTTCCATTAGCGTTGAGCCAAAAGTGCGCTCCATAAGTACCGTTGGAATGTAATGTGGGTTCTGTAATATAGTTCACCCATTCAGGATTGAAGATTTGTTCCCCGTTCCAACTTCCTTTATCGAGGTATAATTGTCCAAACCTTGCCCAATCCCGTGTGCTGGCCCAACTATAGGAGGAGCCAACATAATTTCCTGCAATATCAGCTTCAAGAACCATGGAGTACATTCCAATCTTATCAATTAGAGTAGCATATGGAAAATCCAAATATTCTTGATGCGAACGGAACTGTTGTCTTAAAATTCCAGATAAAAGGTTGGTAGTTCCCGAGGAGTAATTCCATATTTCAGTTGGTTGGGCAATCAGATTCTTTTCACGTTGAGCCTTGGTCATATCCGTTTCCAGAAAGAACATTTGGGTTGCGTCAGAGATTTTGGAATAATCTTCATCCCATTCCAGACCGCTCTGCATGCGTAATAGGTGATTTAGGGTTATGTTTTTGCGTTCATCCTTTTCCCATTCGGTAATTGGAGCGGGCCACGACATTTCTAGTTTCCCCTGATGTTCTAATATTCCATAACAAGTGGCCAATACACTTTTGGTCATAGACCATCCTAAAATGGGGGTGTCCTGGGTAAAACCATCAATATACCTCTCAGCCATTAAATGTCCTTTATAAAGAATCAGTAGCGTACGGGTTTTTTGGGTTTCTGGATGGTCAAAGGCCGTTGCCACAGCTTTATTCAATCGGTCCATGTCAATATTTTCGAATATGGAATCCTGGGGAGCAGCCTGTCCATAAGGGTAGGGGATAGTATCCATGGACTGATTACGCATAGGGGCTGGAACGGGTTTATTTTCATCAAAATCGTCGTTGACCAAAACCGTGCCTAAACCTTCGCGATAAATAGCTTTTCGGCTCATTAAACCATATACGGAGGCAGAAGCCCATTTGCTATCGTTGTTTAGTTCGGTTTCTGCCAGTTTGATAAGTGGTATATTATTATCATTCTCTGTTAAAGATGCTGAAGTCCGGTTGGCAACAAAAACACCTGAAGCCATATTTTTGGAGGCATAGCCAGAAATTATGGCCAATTTTGGATAATTGAGATAGACCACAATTCCAATAATCAAAACCAATAAGATAAGAATGCGTTTAAGTAATTTCATGGATTAAGATTTGTAACTTTCAAACACGAAAATAAACAATTACGATATGTCTCATGTAGGAATGATCATTGAAGAACGAAGTCGCGATATAGGCGATTTTTTGGTTGGTAGGCTTATTCCCTTTCGAAAAAAACGTATGATTGGTCCCTTTGTATTCATAGACCATATGGCTCCAGTGCAGTTGGGTCCTAACAAATACATGGATGTAGACCAGCATCCGCATATTGGCTTATCAACTTTGACCTATTTGTTTGATGGAGAAATTATGCATGAGGACAGCTTGGGCACCAAACAGCTGATTAAGCCCGGTTCTGTAAATTGGATGACCGCAGGAAAGGGCGTTTCCCATACCGAAAGAACACCAGAACACTTAAGAAATGGCAACATTTTCACCGCACAGGGATACCAGATTTGGGTGGCATTGCCAAAGAACTTGGAGGATATGGAGCCTCAGTTCCATCATATTGAAGCTGACCAATTGCCCAAATGGCAAGACGACAAGGCCAGCTTTACATTGGTAGCCGGTGAAGGTTATGGCAAAAAATCACCAGTCCCAACCTATTCTCCCTTATTTATGGTTGAAATTAAAACCACCGACTCGTATCAATTGAATGTAGCTGGACAATTAAAGGGTGAAATTGGTATCTGTGTGGACAAAGGAAGTATTGATGCTTGTGGTGAAATTATAGGCAAGGGCAATATTTTGGTAAGCAAAGTTGAAGATACCTGCACAGTTACAGTACACCCTAATTCTCATTTATTATTGTTCGGAGGTGATTCCTTTCCAGAAGAAAGACATATTTATTGGAATTTTGTTTCCACAAGTAAAGAAAAGATAGCCGAGGCTAAAAACAATTGGAACAACAAGACCTTTCCAATGATGGAAAACGACCAAACCTATATACCTGCTCCCAATTAGGTTGTTGGTTAAAATTAATATTAGTTAGCAACAAATCATTTAAAATGCTCAAAACCCAACGAACCGCCTATTTGCCAATCTTATTTTTCTTTAGCTGTATTCTATTTAATTCTTGTGCACCTGAAAAACCAACCACAGAAGAAGTTCTTTATAACCAATATTGCGCCAGTTGCCACATAGCTCCCAAAATTGATGCATTACCCAAGGATATATGGGAAAATGCTGTTTTGCCAGATATGGCCTCTCGGATGGAAATTGAAGAAATGTACCAAGACCCCAATGAGGTCAAATCAGGATTTAGACCCAAAATAAAATTGAAGGACTGGGCAATGTTGCAAAACTATATTGTTTTAATGGCCCCGGAAAAATTGGCTTCAAACAAAATACCAAAGTTGAATACGTTGGAACTATTTGAGGCCACAGAGGTAGCCCTTGATGGCCAAAACGGAGGATTTATCAGCTATTTGGAATTTGCGAAGAATGGCACCGACCTCTATTACGGAGATATTTTCGGATCTCTGATGTCCCATCGTTTTGAAACTGGGATGAACCATCAAATCTACAAAGGGGATACTCCCATAACATGGTACAATAAAAGCGATTCCTTGAGCATCTTCACAGAAGTTGGAATTCTTGACCCTTCTGAACTGGAGCAAGGCAAGTTGGTATCTGTGAAAGAAGAGGATACCATTTCATTACAAAATAGGTTTCACAGGCCAGTTCATACCCTCCTAGAGGATCTAAACGATGATGGTAAGGTAGAAATGGTGGTAAGTGAGTTCGGAAATGAAACGGGAAGACTATCGTTACTCGTCCAAAACGATTCTTTACAATATGACAAAACGGTGCTAATAAACCTGCCAGGTTGTATCCGAACACTCGCTAAGGACATGAATAATGACGGAAAAACCGATTTAATTACAATAACATCACAGGCCTATGAAAGCGTCACCATTTTATATCAGACTGAAGATTTAAAATTCAGGGCAGAAAAAGTGTTGGAGTTCAGTCCTGTTTATGGAAGCAGTTGGTTTGAGCTTGTAGATTATAATGGCGATGGTCATGATGACATAGTCACGGTAAATGGAGATAACGCTGATAAGTCCTATGTTCATAAACCTTACCATGGTATGCGAATTCATTTGAATAATGGAGATAATACCTTTACTGAATCATATTTCTACCCCTTGAATGGTGCCACAAGGGTTTTGGCCCGTGACTTTGATAAAGATGGAGATATTGATTTTGGGTTGATTAGTACTTTCCCGGACTATGAAAATGCTCCAGAATTGTCTTTCGTATATCTGGAAAACACGGATGCAAAGAATTTTGAGTTTGCTACCAAGGTTTTGGAACAGCCGAATTCAGGTAGATGGTTTTTAATGGATGCATCCGATATTGATAAAGATGGAGATGAAGACATTATTTTAAGTTCCTTTACTTATGTATTCACCCCAGTTCCGGATGCATTATCAAAAAAATGGGAGAATAGTAATGTCGATATCTTAGTTTTAGAAAATAAATTACACTGAAAGCATCCTTAAACATAGCGTTGGTAATAATCTTCTTCAGCTTGGTTGCCTGTAATCAAAAAAGTACGCTGCAACATAACGAGTCTTCTCAAAAATATCAATGGTATGGACATGAAGTAGTGGTATCCGCATACAATTCCGTATCCTGGCAAACCCAAGGGGATCCAAATATTGCGGCATGGGGAGATACTTTGAAACCAGGAATGAAAAGTATTGCGGTGTCCAGAGATTTGTTGCGAATGGGGTTAACGCATAATACTATGGTCAAAATTGATACTTTTCCCGATACTTTTTACGTAAAGGATAAAATGAACAAACGCTGGAAAAATCGGATTGACCTGTATATGGGAGTGGATATAAAAAAGGCAAGAGAGTGGGGCAGAAAAAAAATGCTTATCTGCTACGCCATACCCATTGATAGCTCATCAACAACTAATGTCAAATGAAAAAAGCAGCAATCCTATTCGTTTTAAGTAGTCTGCTCTGGGCTTGTCAAGTGCAAAAAACCATTGTGGATAAACCCATTTTATTTGATGATGAACGGATTTCATTGACCAAAGAATATCTCTTAAATCGATATAATCTTGAACAGGAAACTCCTGAAATTGTCCCTCGAATGATTGTGCTTCATTGGACCGCGATTCCCACACTTGATGGCTCTTTTGACGCATTTAAGGACAGTAAACTGCCGAATTGGCGTCCAGATATTGAAAATGTGAGTGGTTTAAATGTTTCCACACAATTTTTGGTAGATAGAGATGGTACCATTTATAGATTGATGCCTGAAAATTTTATGGGACGCCACGTCATTGGTTTAAATCATTGCTCCATTGGGGTGGAGAACGTTGGCGGTACCGAAGAACACCCTTTGACCAAAGAGCAGTTAAAGTCCAACATTTGGTTGGTAACCTACCTCGCTGAGAAATATAACATTGACTACTTGATTGGTCATTACGAGTATACGCTGTTTGAAGGACATCCGTTATGGTTGGAAGTGGACGATGGATATCGCACCGAAAAAACAGATCCAGGAACAGATTTCATGAAAAAGGTCAGAAAAGCAACGAAAAGGTTTAATTTTAAACCCGTGCCATCAAAATAATACTATGCGTTACAAAATTTTTCTTCTACTGGGGTGCTTCAGTTTTTTGACTTATTCCCAGGAATCCATTACAACCAATCTATTTGAAACTTACGAGCGGTATAAAGAATCTTCCCTTCAGAAGCGGAGGATAAAACACCATCAAATACAACCATTGATTGAAAGATTTGATGCAAACCCAAAATTCCAAGTTCAAAAAGTAGGGGGGTCCATTGAAGGAAGGGATTTAAAGTTAATCAGCATAGGTTCTGGCCCAGTCAATATCTTTCTTTGGTCACAAATGCACGGTAATGAACCAACCGCGACCCAAGCAATTTTTGATATTTTGAACTTTTTGGATGCTCCGGGATTTCAACAAGAGAAAAGAGAAATCCTATCAAAGTTGAAGTTGCATTTCTTACCTATGCTCAATCCTGATGGGGCAGAGGTATACCAAAGACGCAATGCATTAGGAATTGACATTAATCGTGATGCTTTAAGATTACAGTCTCCCGAAGGGAGGGCTTTAAAAAGAATCCGAGATAGTCTCGATGCTAAATTCGGCTTCAACTTACATGACCAAAGCACCTATTACAATGCCGAATTGACCAATAAACCGGCTACAATTTCCTATTTGGCGACTGCCTTCAATTACGAAAAAGATATTAATGAAGTGCGTTCCAATGCCATGAAGGTCATTGTTTATATGAACAACATCATTCAAAATTATGCTCCAGGACAAGTTGGGCGTTATAGCGATGATTTTGAGCCCCGTGCATTTGGTGATAATATTGCTAAATGGGGAACAAGTCTTATTTTAATAGAATCAGGAGGATATACTAATGATGTTGAAAAACAGGAGATTAGAAAATTGAATTATGTCTCCATTCTCTCAGCTCTATATACCATTGCCCAGGAAAGTTATTTGGGCATTCCTATAGAAGATTATGAAAAGATTCCAAGAAACGATAGAAAGCTATTTGATTTAAAGATTGAAAATGTTACCTATCAGCTTTTGGGCAAAGAATATATCCTTGACTTGGGCATTTATCGTCAAGAAGTAGACCTTGAAGGTCATGACACATTCTACAATAAAAGTATCATTATAGACCAGGGTGATTTATCCACCTTCTATGGATATGAAACCTTTGACGCATCTGGTTATACCATTGTGCCGCCTAATAAAGGGAACCCGGAAGTATCTATTTTTTTGGACGACCCGATGAAATTGCTTCAAAATGGGGTTGGATATATTTTCAGTAGTCATCCGCAGAACAGGGAATTTAATCCTGGTTATCAGCATATAGTTCAACTTGGCGTACATCCACCAAAATTTGAAATTAAAGTTGGTCAAAACCCCACTTTCTTTTTGGAAAAGGAAGGAGAGATTACCCATGCAGTCATTAACGGATTTCTACTCGATTTGAGCAAACCTTTGGATACACAAAAATTTGGCAACGCCTTAATCTATCGTTAATACCCAAATTGAATAGTCGTTTCCGGGCCATACTTGATCAAAACGATTAACATGGTGAACAATATGCCTACGATTGAGGCAAATAAAGAGAGTACTAAACCTTTATATCCGTTTGATAGAGGACCTATCGCACTGTTCTGAATTATTTCTTTTACTACATCCATAACTTTCTTTTTTTGAGTTATTCATTACATAGTTCATTAGGATGCAATTAGTTGTTGTCTATACTGTAAAAACAATCGTTGGTCTAAAAACCCTACCAAAAGCCGTTCCAAACCTGGATGATTGGCAATGAAATTACTACCTTCAACACCAATAAAATCAATATATTCTAGAAAAATGAAGACAAAATTCCTTTTAATTGTTTTTGCGTTATTTCTAATACAATTTGGGTATGCGCAAGAAACCATTGATCTATTCAACGGTGAAAATTTAGACGGATGGGTAAACCATGGCGAAGAAAAATGGTATGTTGAAAATGGAGAGCTTATTTGCGAAAGTGGCCCAAAAGCGGGTTATGGATACTTGGGAACCAAGAAGTTTTACAAGAATTTTGAACTTACCTTGGATTTCAAGCAAGAAAACAACGGTAACAGCGGGGTTTTCATCCGATCAACATTCGAAGGAACCAAAGTTTCGGGATGGCAAGTAGAAGTTGCACCACCAGAACATGCAACCGGTGGAATTTATGAGTCTTATGGACGAGGTTGGCTGATAAAGCCAGATACAGAAAAGGACAAAGCCCTTAAAATGGGAGAATGGAATACCATGAAAATTTTGGTGAATGGCGATACGATTACCACCTGGTTGAACGGAACTGAAATGGTGAACCTTACAGATGAAAAAATAGGCGCAGGGGAAGGTTCTATTGCCTTACAGATCCATGATGGCGGAGGAATTCGGGTAAAATGGAGAAACATTAAATTAAAACCACTCCAATAAATAAACAATTAAGCAAAAAAAAGCGCATCCTAATCGATGCGCTTTTTTATTGCTCTTATTTTATTGGGATTACTTCAAACTTTCGAAATTCTACAGGTCCATGGTCGCCTTGAATCATTAATGGGCCTGGCTCTCCTTCTTTGCTATCCAAAGCTCCACCGGTAATGCCAGGAATAGTTTGACCGGAAATCACCGTTTTTCCATTAGCAATAATAGTTACCCTACGTCCCAACAAGGTAATATCGTAAGATTGCCATTCGTCCGGATTCTTTGCTGTATTCTCATTGGGTTCCAGAAAACCATAAATGCCACTAAAGTAAATATCAGAAGGCTCAAGTCCTTTGTTGTCAGCTATCTGCACTTCATACCTTCCTCTCAGATAAATCCCGCTATTGCTTCCTTCTGGATAACGGAACTCAACTTTTAATCTGAAATCTGTAAACTTCTGATTACTAATAAGATTGGCGCCTCCTTTAGCATTTTTTAAAATTCCTTTCTCCACAGACCATTGATTGTTCTCAGAATCCAAATACCAGCCATCAAGATTTTTGCCATTGAAAAGAGCCATGGGTTTTCCCCATTCCGGATTTTCCGTTGCAGCCATCTCAGGGGCTCTTACACCTTTCCATGTGGCTATACTGCCATCCGTATAAACCATGGTTCCTTTGAGAATATTATCAATCAACTCGCCATGAAAGATCATATCATTTCCTACAGGCTCCCACTGCCGTGGAATATCGAAACTGAACTTATTTCCATGCATTCTTACTTCTGATATTGGCCTGGCACTGCCGAAAGCAAAAACAAATCGACCTACAAGGGTTTCATGCCCAGAATGACGCACCTCCAACCATGAAGGGACGGTTTCTCCCTTGAATTCCATTTCTAAATCCCATCTGCCTTCAACAGGATGGAACTTTTGAGAATAACCGATAAAAACATTCAAGAGAACAAAAATCGAGACTAAAGGAAACAGAGGTTTGATACGTAAATTCATATATGTTATACTTAATGGGTACCAAGATAATGCTTAAAAAGATAAAATTCAGCTTAACTAGAACTACAGTTTTTAGTTTGCTCCTTCACAACACATTGAAAGTAAATACTTTAAAAAGTATTCAAAAAAAGAATACAAAAAGAACTCCATAAAAAGTATTTTGGACCTAAAATATTAATCAATAAACTTAAACAGATTATGAAGAATTTTTACCTATTGGCAATAGCTTTGTTGTCATTAACTTTTTCAAATGCACAAGAACAAGCAGTTAAGGCAAATCCTATCGGCTTAGCTTTTGGAGTTGCAAACGCAGGGTACGAATTTGCTACAAATGAGACTCAAACGCTAACAATTTCAGGGCTTTATTATAATATTTCCGATGCTTCGGGTTTTGGGGTCGGAGCTGAATATCGATTCTACTTTTCAAGTGACGAGGCTTTGCGGGGATGGCATGCTGGTCCATCCGTAGGGTACGTTTCCCTTGAAGATGACTTCAACAATTCTGCTGGTTTTTTCGCGATTGGTGGGGAAGTAGGGCACCAGTGGATTTTTGGAGAACATTTCTTACTTGATGTATTTGCGGGAGTTGGATATGTAGCTGGGGATTCTGATGACTTGGCAGTTTCAATTGATGCTACTGCTGTAAGTCTTGGTGTTGCTATAGGTTACGCTTGGTAGGTGACTAATAATCGAACAAAAAAAAAGCGGCCAATAGCCGCTTTTTTGTTTCATTATTATTAGGGCTACTCACATCCTCCAGTAAATCCGTTCGCGCTAAATTCGGTCTGAACGGCCCCTTGCAATCCACCATTTGTTAGCTGAATTACTAAATTGTTATTGCCACTCCCATCGCGCTTAGGGGTACAATATTCAAACAAATAAAAACTGTTTGCCTGTTCAGAAACCCGTTGTGATATTTGAGTGAAGGTTGCCTCCAATTCTTCTTTATTACTAGCAAAAACACTAGCTGTTTTTCCTATTTCTTCCAAAATTTCAGTGTCTATCTCTGCTCCAAGTCCTATGGTAAAGAACGAAATGTTTCTGTTTGCCTGCTCAACAGCTTGTAATGCAGCATCTCTTGTAAATCTTGATGCTTGATCCGTACCATCCGTAAACAAAACAATCGATGCAGCTCCAATTACCGAAGCTTGATTATTCTCTTGCAACAAATCTTCGGCGAAATCCACAGATTTGATAACCGCTCCATATAAATCCGTTGATGGGTCATTGCTAATGTCAGATGTTATACCGTCAATTGCAGAGGTCAACTCCGTTGTGGATGATGTCAATTCATTTAAAAGATGAAGTTCGTTTTCTCCATCAAACCAATAAATGGCCATCTTAAATGAGGTGGTTTCTGGAGAAGGCATAACATTGGTAATAAAACTTGTGGATGCCGCCTTTAACTCCTCCAAACTACTTTGCAATACACTGTTACTTAAATCCAACACCAAAATAGTATTGTTGCTAAATACTTGGGAATTCGGAGAAATTCTTGCTTGTGATTCAGAAGAAGAAATGGTGTTAAAACAGTCATCATTTCTGCCCTGTTCATAAATGGTGAACTGATTTGCAGTAAGTCCTGAAATTGGATTGCCAATCAAATCAGATACTTTAAATAATATGGAAACTTTTCCGGGTAGGGTGGTGAACTGGTCCTGGATGGAAAGTAAAAGCTCATTGTCTTCGAAACCCAAACAGTTGTCGGGATCCTTTCCTTGCCCAAGTTCTCCTTGGTTAATATCAAAGTTTACATCGTCATCCGCATTGCCGCAGGCAATAAAAAGGATTGAAAAAACAATAAGGGATAGATATTTAAATGCATTTTTCATTTTCAAAAAGTTGAGGTTCTGCTTGAAAAACGCTCAATTCTTCTGAAAATTACTTTGAATCACCACAATAGATTTAAAGAAAAGTTAAAAAAACCTGGCAGCTGTTAAAAAAAAACCTGTGCACTTAAATTTTGGTAACTTCAAGCTGACAACAACTCAATTCAAAAAACTATGCCAACGTATCAGATTAAAGTGAATGGAGAATCCAGGTCAGTCGATGTGGCCGAAGACACTCCAGTTTTATGGGTGTTACGGGATCATCTAGATCTTGTAGGTACTAAATACGGTTGTGGAATAGGGCAGTGTGGAGCTTGTACCGTTCATGTTGATGGTACCGCCATGCGAAGCTGTTCCCTTACCTTATCCCAGATTGATGGAAAATCAATTACAACCATTGAAGGACTTTCGGAAAATGGAACACATCCGGTTCAAGAAGCCTGGAAAGAGGTTGATGTGCCTCAATGTGGTTATTGCCAAGCAGGCCAGATCATGACCGCTTCCGCATTTTTAGAGAACAACCCAAATCCTTCCGAGGAGGATGTCAATAATGCCATGCACGGAAATATTTGCCGTTGTGCTTCCTATTCTAGAATTCGCAAAGCAGTTATGATTGCTGCCGAGAATATGGACTAAAGATTCCATTGTACACCTAAAAACAAAAAAATGTCAACAAATAAATCCAATACATTAAGTAGAAGGGCATTCATCCGCAATTCTTCTTTAGCAGGAGGAGGTATGGTAATTGGTTTTAACCTATTGCAATCCTGTAAACCCAAAGTTATCGCTGAACCTGCCATAGATTTGGCAAGTCTGGATTACAATGATTTTAATGCATTCATTAAAATATCGGATAACGGAGCTGTAACTATATATTCGCCCAACCCTGAAATCGGACAAGGAGTAAAAACTTCCATGCCAATGATTATAGCCGAAGAGCTTGATGTGGCTTGGAAGGATGTGTATGTTGAGCAAGGTATTTTAGATACTGAAAATTATCAAAGACAGGTTGCTGGAGGAAGTCAATCCATTAGATTTGGATGGGATGCACTTAGACAAACTGGAGCCAAAGCAAAACACATGTTGGTCAGCGCAGCTGCTACTCGCTGGGGCGTGGACCCTTCGGAGTGCTCAGTAAGCGAAGGAGTCATTACCAATGCCGCAGGAGAATCGCTAGGATATGGGGATGTAGTGAATGAAGCTGCCCTTTTGGAGATTCCGGAGGACGTTCCTCTTAAGGATCCAAAAGATTATAAAATTATGGGTAAGGATGCTTCCAATGTGGATATTGGAAAGATTGTTACCGGAAAGCCTTTATTTGGATTGGATTACAAAGTAGATGGCATGGTCTATGCCGCAGTGTTACGCCCACCGTCTTTTGGCCAAAAGTTGGTTTCTTTTGACGATACCGACGCCCGTGCCATGCCAGGCGTTATTGATGTTGTGACCATTGGAGAAAAAGTAAGGGCGCTTTTGGAAGAAGATCCAGGCTTTGCCAGTAAAATTTCTTCAAGTAATAAGGTGGTAGTTGTTGCTGAGTCTACCTGGCAAGCAATGAAGGCAAAAAAAGCTGTAAAAGCAGTTTGGGAAGATGAATCCAAAGTAGAAAGTACAGAAGAGCACGATAAAATCCTGAACGATTTATTGGATGGTAACAACTTTAACACCATGCGTTCCGATGGAAATATCAAAAAAGCTTTTGCGGAAGCTGATGAAACCTTAGAACGCACCTATGAATCTCCCTTTTTGCCTCACAATTGCATGGAGCCTATGAACTTCTTTGCTAATGTAACTGATGAAAAAGTTCATCTTGTGGGTCCAATTCAAACTCCAGCCTGGAAAGCGGGACTGGTTTCCAAAATGTTGGGGAGGGAAGAAAAAGATATTCTTCTTGAAATGACACGAATGGGAGGAGGTTTTGGAAGAAGGTTATATGGTGATTTTGTGATTGAAGCTGCCGAAATTTCGGATAAAATCAAAAAACCTGTCAAGGTTGTTTACTCCAGAGAAGATGATATGGAAGATGGCATCTATAGAATGGCCATTAAATATAGAATTAAAGCAGGAATCAAAGATGGGAAAATTACGGCCTATCATTTGAAAGAAGCAGCGGTAAATGACAATATGTATGGGCTTATACCCAATTTCTTTCCCGCAGGTGCCGTAGAGAATTACCAAGTAGACGCTGCAAGTTATAATAGCAACATTACAACAGGAGCTTGGAGAGCACCATATACCAATTTCTTGGCTTATGCTGAGCAAAGCTTCTTTGATGAGTTGGCCGAAATGATGGAAGTCGATAAAATTCAACTTCGTCTTGACTTGTTGGACAAAGTAAAACCTGAAGAGGATGAACGTATCCAATATTCACCAGATAGAATGAAAGAAGTTATCAAGACCGCTGTGGATAAATCTGGATGGGGAACCAAACCTAAACATGTTTACCAAGGTTTTGTGAACTATTATTGTCATAACACCCATGTTGCAGAAGTAGCGGATGTTGAGATTGAAAACGGACAACCGGTGGTGAAAAAGATTACCTGTGTCGTAGATTGCGGTATCGTGGTCAATCCTATGGGAGCTCTCAATCAGATTGAAGGTGGTGTCATTGACGGAGTAGGGCATTCTATGTATGGCGAATTGCAATTTAAAGACGGAAAACCGACTGCAAATAATTTTGACCGATATCGCTTAATTAGAATGAAGGAAGCGCCGATTGTTGAGACCCATTTTATTCAAAATGACCTATCACCAACAGGTTTGGGAGAACCCACACTTCCACCAGCCGGAGGTGCCGTGGCCAATGCATTCAAAGCAGCCACAGGAAATAGACTCTACCAACAGCCATTCACCAAAACACCAGAATTATTAAAAGTACCTGAAAAGGAAATTATTGGTTGATTTTATGACGATATTATTGTTTGGGATTACTAAAGACATCGTGGGAAGTTCCACGTTGTCTGTTCCCACTTCTAGTGCCACAGGCAGAAGGGTTCCAAGAACGGTAAAAGATTTAAAGCAATTTTTGGGTGAAACCTATCCAGAACTTAATAAGCTTTCTTCCTTGGCCGTGGCTGTAAATAATAGTTACGCTGAAGACGAAGAAGTCATCAATTCCTATGATGAAATTGCACTGATTCCTCCAGTAAGTGGAGGATGATTAAGGCATAAGCAGTATCTTTCACATACTTTGTATAATATATGTTGGTTGACAATCACAATAGAAGAATAAATTATTTAAGGCTTGCGGTAACAGACAGGTGCAATCTGCGCTGCAATTATTGCATGCCCTCCGAAGGGATTGACTTTGTCAAGAACGACAAGCTTCTGACTATAGGTGAACTCTCCAAAATCAGCGAGGTTTTAGTCAGTCAGGGAATAGATAAAATCCGGATTACTGGCGGTGAACCCTTTGTTCGTAAAGACCTCATGGCTTTACTGCGAAAACTCAGCACCTTGGATAAGCTCCAAGACATTTCGGTCACAACCAATGCGACGCTAATTGGTCCTTATATCGATGAGCTCAAAGCACTTGGGATTAAAAACATCAATGTAAGTTTGGATGCTATCAACCGTGAGACTTTTGAGCGCATTACCCGCCGCAATCAGTTTGACACTGTGCACAACAACCTTATTCGTTTGATTACGGAAGGTTTTAATGTGCGAATCAATTTTATTGTTTTAGAGGGACAAAACGAACAGGATATCGTGCCTATTTTAGACCTGATGAAACACTATAATGTTTCCGTTCGATTTTTGGAAGAAATGCCTTTTAATGGAGGTAGTAAGAACTTTAGCGGAATCAAATGGGACTACAAGGCAATTTTGGAGCATATTTCAAAATCCTATTCAGATTTTCAAAAATTAGAATCCCCTCCTACATCCACTTCAATCAACTATAAAATTGAGGGACATAAGGGCACTTTTGGTATTATTCCATCTTTTAGTAGAACATTTTGTGGTAGTTGTAATAGACTTCGTGTAACTGCTACCGGAGATGTGATTACCTGTCTTTATGGAAAACCCAAAGCCAATCTTAGAGATGTCATTAGAGGAGAAAACGGGGTTGAAGAAATCAAAAATGTGGTGTTAGAAACTATTGGAAACCGAGCTAAAACAGGCTTTGAGGCACAAGCAGAACATTCTAAAACCATTTTTGAAAATTCTATGACCTCAATTGGCGGTTGATAAATAATAAGACACAATGAAGCAGGAAGTTCCAAGATTATACGGATTGGTTTTGGCAGGTGGTAAAAGCACCCGCATGGGGTCAGATAAAGGATTGATAAAGTATCATTCCATAACCCAGCAGGAACACTTATATAATTTATTAAACCAAATATGCGACACGGTTTATCTCAGCATGCGTGAAGAACAAGTGGAACTTTTAAAGGGTGATACGAATGTCATAGTTGACCAAAACGAATATCGTGGACCTTTTAATGGGATTCTTAGTGCTCATAAAACACATCCTAAGGCCGCATGGCTTATATTGGCTTGTGATCTTCCTCTAATTGACTTAAAGTCTTTAAAGAAGTTGGTTGAAAATAGAGATTCAGAAAAGTTTGCAACCTCCTTTGCAACTAAAGAATCTGGATTACCCGAACCATTGATTACGATATGGGAACCAAAAGGCCTTGAAGCTGCAATGGAATATCTATCGTCCGCAGATAGCAGTTGTCCCAGGAAGTTTTTAATCAATTCTGAAATTACATTGGTGCATCCAGAACAAGATGAAATTCTATACAACGCCAATTCATTGGAAGACTATGAATTTATAAAGTCCAGAATAGCATTGTCCAATGGAATCTAGGTATTTACGACAGACAATTCTTCAAGATTTCGGGAAGGCTGGACAGGCCAGACTTGCTGAAGGACGTGTATTGGTTGTGGGTTTGGGCGGTTTAGGGCTACCTGCATTGCAGTATCTCAATGCTATGGGCGTTGGAACACTTGGATTAATGGACCAAGATGTGATTGAGTTGCATAATCTACAGCGACAAATCCTTTACAACGAAAAGGATTTGGGCAGACAAAAATTGGAAGTAGTTTTTGAAAAATTAAAAGAGCAAAATTCGTCAACGGTTCTAAAAACCTATGATTCGTTTTTGACAAAAGAGAATGCATTGGATATTCTCAAGGATTATGATGTTATTTTGGATGCCACAGATAATTTTCCTACCCGCTATCTTATCAATGATGCATGTGTTATCCTCGAAAAACCATTTGTTTATGGTGCATTACATGGTTTTGAGGGTCAGGTAAGTGTTTTCAATCATCTTGATGGTCCTACGTACCGTTGCTTGTTCCCAACTATGCCTTCGTCTGAAGAAATACCAAATTGCAATGAAAATGGAGTACTTGGAGTTATTCCAGGTATTATCGGAACATTTCAGGCACTTGAGGTAGTAAAACTGTTGACCGGTGTAGGAGAGGTGCTGTCTGGCATACTACTCCTTTACAATGGATTGAATCAACAAATAAATAAAATTACCTTCAAAGTCAACTCCCTAAATAAAAACATAAAGGAGCTGCAAGAATTTTACGAGCCTGTAAACTGTGAAATGGTTTCAACAATCAGTGCGGAAATCTTTCAATCCATGCGAGAATCCAATGTAAAAATCTCCCTTATTGATGTTAGAACAGAAGAAGAATTCATGGAAAATCATCTTCAAGAGTCATTGAATTTTTCTTTAGATAAAATACACCAATACACTCCAAATCAAACTGATAAAGAAATTTATGTTGTTTGTCAATCTGGAAAACGAAGTGAGATGGCCGTTCAACAACTTCAGGAAGCATATCCTAACTTAACTTTTTATTCTATTTTAGGTGGGATGAACAAAATAATGGCCTTATGTCCATAGCCTTTGGCGACTTTATCCTTTTGCTTATTGCTTTTTTTATTGTGGCCACGCTATATTCAGCGGTGGGTTTTGGAGGTGGATCAAGTTATCTAGCCATTTTGGCCTTAGTTGTCACCAGTTTTTTGACTATCAGGAGCACGGCATTACTTTGTAATTTAACCGTTGTGTCTGGAAGTTGCATACTGTTTTACAAAAGTGGACACCTCCATCTAAAAAGATTTTTGCCTTTTGTCATCATCAGCATCCCCTTGGCGTTTTTAGGAGCTTCCTTTCGATTAGAAGAACAGAGTTTTTTCATTATTCTGGCTGTTGCCCTGATTGTTTCAGCTATTGCATTAATTTATCAAACAACACTGCATAAATCCAATAATACCGAGAAAAAGTATCCCACCTACCTTTCCTATCTGCTGGGAGGTGCAATCGGATTACTCTCCGGTCTGGTTGGGATTGGTGGCGGAATTTTTTTAGCCCCCATACTTCATCATATGCGATGGGATAAGCCAATTGTAATCGCTGCCCTGGCAAGTTTCTTCATTTTGGTAAATTCAATCTCTGGACTAGGGGGGCTGTTTTGGAGTGGTTCTTTTCAAATTTTCTGGCCCGAAATTTTAGGTTTATTGTTCGCTGTTTTTCTAGGGGGGCAATTAGGTGTCAGAATTAGCTTAGGAAAACTATCCGCAAAGCGGATTCGATTGCTAACGGCCGCACTGGTGCTATTTGTTGGTATAAAAGTGCTTTTGAAAAATGGATTACAACTAACGCTATTTTCATGATAATATTTGAAACAGCATTACAGAAAGTTCTTAAGCATGTTCCGGATTATGGTGTGGAACCGGTCGCGTTGGAATCATCCTTGGGGCGAATACTTGCTGAGACAGTTGTAGCTGATAGAGACTTTCCTCCATTTGATAGAGCTACAAAAGATGGCATTGCCATAAAATACAACCCAGATATAGATGCAAACACTTCATTCCAAATAATCGGCATTGCTCAAGCAGGAAGTCCACAACTAAGTCTGGAAGATTCATCTGCATGTATTGAAGTTATGACGGGAGCTGTGATCCCAAAAAATACAGATACCGTTGTGATGTACGAGCATCTCCAAAAGAAAAATAATTTTTTCAGCATCACAAAACCAGTTAAAAAAGGACAAAATATTCACTATAAAGCAAGCGATACTGGTTCTGGTGCTGAATTGCTTCAACCAGGCACCATCATTACCTCGGCAGAAATCGGTGTTTTAGCAACCGTTGGTAAATCTGAGGTTATGGTAAGGAAATTGCCAAAGGTTGCCGTGATAGCTACTGGAAACGAATTGGTGAATGTTGATGAAAAACCACTTCCACATCAAATCAGAAAATCCAACACCTATACCCTGAAAGCCCTTTTGCAAAATGAGTCTGTCCAAGCAGATGTTTATCATTTAGTTGATGAACCCAATCTTTTGAAAAATAAGCTTAGTGAGTTGCTGGAAAAATTTGATGTCTTGTTACTAAGTGGGGGAGTTTCCAAGGGGAAATTTGATTTTCTACCCACCACCTTTGATGCACTTGAAGTACACAAGGTTTTTCATAAGGTACTGCAACGTCCAGGCAAACCTTTCTGGTTTGGAAAACATGCTCTGCATAAAACTACCGTGTTTTCGTTTCCAGGTAATCCCGTTTCTACTTTTGTGAATTACCATGTTTATTTTATACCATGGCTTAACAAAACTTTGGGAGTTACGGCTCCAGAATTTACTGTATTTTTAAGTGAACCTATAAGTAATGCCACAGATTTAACCCGCTTTTTGGGGGTTGAGATTTGTTTTAAGGAAGGAAAACTAATTGCAAAAGAGATTAGCACATCAGGTTCGGGAGATTTGTTGAGCCTTTCGAAAGCAGATGGATTTATCCGTCTAGCACCAAACGAATCTCTTGAAGCCAACGAGTTGGTTCCATATATTCAAGCAAAAAGGATTTTTTAGTCATGACGCACGAATTAAAGATCATTCTTGACCATTTTGGGAAACGTCAAAACGTGAGATCGGTACTTGCTACTGTTGTTGCTTTGGACGGATCTTCTTACAGACGACCAGGTGTTCGCATGCTGATTTTTGAGAATGGAGATATGGTTGGAGCTGTCAGTGGAGGCTGTGTTGAGAAAGAAGTGTTTCGGCAAGCTCAATCCGTTTTTAATGATGGAACCTCAAAAGTGATGGTATACGATGGCCGTTATCGCTTGGGCTGCGAAGGGATTCTCTATATTTTACTAGAGGTTTTTGAGCCCAGTGGAGCATTTTTATCTCAGTTCTGGAATGCTGTTGAAAAAAGAGTTCCATTTCAAATCAAATCCTATTATGCAAAAGAGCAGAATGACAGTGATAAGTACTTTACCAGTTTTCGGTTTGATGAAACGTCCATCCCGGTAAACAAACATTTAAAAAATGTGGAAAGGGATGAACTCCTTGAGTTCGAACAGGAAATGAATCCTTGTTTCCAATTGCTGATTATAGGAGCTGAACACGATGCAGTACAGCTTTGTAATTATGCCTCATTGACCGGTTGGGAAGTAACAGTAGTTGCCAACCCTAGGGAAGAGAAAACCGAAAAAGATTTTCCTGGGATCCATAAGTTAATAGCGGTAGAACCGGAGGTCTTTAGGTTTACTTTGGACAAACAGACCGCAGTTGTGATTATGACACATAGCTTTGTGAAGGACCTACAGTTTTTAATCTCCCTTAAAGCTGAAAAAGGAGCCTATATTGGACTTCTAGGACCTTATAAACGTCGAGAAAAATTGTTTGATGAGCTCATGGAAAGACACCCTGATGTTTCCGAAGAGTTTTTAGAGCACATTCATGGGCCCGCAGGTATAGATGTCGGAGCAGAAACCCCACAAGAAATCGCTATTTCAATTTTGAGCGAAATTCTATCCGTTGTAAATAGGAAGGTGCCTTCGTTACTTAAGCATAAAATAGGGGCAATCCATAGTTAAATTATGCCAAGATCCGTTTCAGTTTTAATCTTAGCCGCTGGAGCCTCTACTAGGATGAAAGGGGAAATCAAACAACTATTGCCTTGGGGCGAACATACACTTTTGGAAGATGCAATAAATCAAGCAAAAATTGTATCTGACAATGTCTATGTGGTTTTGGGGGCATATGCAAAGGAAATTTTAGAAACTGCAAGCATAAATGTGGAAGTGATTCAAAATAATAATTGGCAAATGGGCATGGGAAACTCCATTTCATGCGGACTAAAACATATTGCCGAAATAGAAAATCCGGACGGGATTCTTATTATGCTGGCCGACCAACCACTTATTGATGCAACTTATCTGCGAGAAATGCTGAAAACATTCGAGGAAGGAGAAAGCAAAATTGTAGCTACAGCGTATCAATCAGGCCCTGGGGTACCCGCCATTTTTGATAACTCAATACTTCCCGAACTTCTTACTCTTCAAGGGGATATTGGCGCAAGAAAAATTATCAAAAAGCATTTGTTGCAAACAAAACTTATTTCCCCAAACGGAAAAGAGGTGGATGTTGACACAAATGAAAATTATTTACAAATAATTGATATACAAAACATTAAATATGATTAAAACTACTATTACTTCAATCTTTTTTTGCCTACTCATTGGTTTCAGTATAGAAGCTCAGGAAATGAGTTTTGAAGAGTATAGCCCAAAATCGACCTTGGTCGTTTCTCAAAATCCGGTTAGCAAAGCAAAATTTCGCTTCATAGACGTTCACAGCCATCAATTTAGAATGGAATCGCAAGATTTAGCTGAATTAATAACCGATATGGATAATATCAATATGGGAATAATGGTGAATTTAAGCGGAGGTTCTGGGGAAGGGCTTAGGGCCAAGTTAAAAAACGTAAACGAGAATTATCCAAACAGGTTTGCAGTTTTTGCCAATGTCGATTTTAGCGGTGTGGGAACTCCGAATTGGGGCGAGATGGCTGCAGCGCAACTAGAGCTGGACGTCAAAAGTGGGGCGAAAGGATTGAAAGTATACAAAAGCCTAGGACTTCGGAACAAGGACGTTAATGGAAAGAGAATAGCAATCGACGATTCTCGTCTAGACCCTGTATGGAAAAAATGCGGCGAACTTGGAATTCCGGTTTTGATTCATGCAGCGGACCCAAAGTCTTTTTGGGATTCCATGGATAAAGACAATGAGCGATGGTTAGAACTGAAAACCAGACCAAGAAGAAAACGTTCCGACACCAACCCCGCACCATGGCAACAAATTATTGACGAACAGCATAGAATGTTCAAAAAACATCCCAAGACTAAGTTTATCAATGCCCATATGGGATGGTATGCCAACAATCTGGACAGGCTAGGGGAGTTAATGCAAGAAATTCCAAATATGTCCGTGGGTATTGGCGCTATCATCGCCGAATTGGGCAGACAACCAAGAAGGGCAAAACAATTTTTTATAAAATACCAAGACAGAATTCTATTTGGAAAGGACAGCTGGAAACCTGAAGAATTTCCAACTTATTTCCGTGTTTTGGAAACCGCCGATGAGTACTTCCCATACTATAAAAAGTACCACGCGTTTTGGGCCATGTACGGGTTGGATCTTCCTGATGAAGTGCTAGAGAAAGTATATTATAAAAATGCCTTGAATTTAATTCCCGGATTAGACACTTCATTATTCAAATAAATATCAGTAAAACGTTTTGATAGTATTTTTTTAAAAGTACAGCTTGAATAATCCATAACATTGATAAAAAAACATCAATGGCTAATTCAAGATTTTTACAGAACTTTTTCAGACTTTTAATTTTTACAATACTAGTTGTTTCTTGCTCCAGTGACAGCGGTGAGGAAGAAACTATGACAAATACTTCGGCTACTGTTGAAGGCTTCTATACCGGTTCAATTGAAATTACTATCAACAATGATGACATTACCGTTCCCATGTCGCTGATAGTGAATATGAGTGCAACAAATAAATTTGAAGGAGATTTTTTTGAAACCAACAGCTTCGTGCCATGTTGCAGCACCAATGAACAAGATGGCACCTTCAATTTTGATTATAACCCAACCACAATGGCCTTGACCAATTTTATCATCAGGGTAGATTTCAATATTGACCCAAATACACCTTGTACTGGTTTATATACCGGTTCCGGTACACTGGACGCCAGTGGAAATGCAAACAAAATAGTTGCTCAAATGAACGTTGATGATTGTAATGTCTCTAATACTCCAGCCGTGTTTACCGTAACAAAAATTAGGGAACTACAATAGTCAATCCGTTTTGTTTTTCTGGAGGAATTCACTGGGAGTCACACCTTCGATCTCTTTGAAAACTCGGAAAAATGTGGCTTCAGATTGAAACCCTACTAGAGTCGAAAGACCAGTCAAGTTGTAGTTTTTAAACTCTTTATTCAGAAGAAGAGATTTGAATTCTGACACCCTAACGGTATTTAGGTATTTTCTAAAACTGGTTTGCTGCTCCTTAAAATAATGTCGCAAATTAACCGTGTCTATTTGTAATTCATCAGCAAGATTAGCAACTGTAAGATTGGGTTGAGTATACAATTTTTTGTTCACCAAATCTTCTTTGAGTTTGACCCCAATTTCTTCTATATCCAGGATATTGACGGCTTCTTTTTGATACAATCTGCTAGGCGCAAAGTAGGATTTGAATTTAAAGAATTCGGTAATCGAAAATAGTAATAAGTAGGTGTTGACCAACATTGCCAATGGCATAAAAACATATCTATTCATCACTAAAAAGTTTTCCGCAAAAAACAAGGACTTGGTTAAATATGGCAGCATTCCGTAAAAACTCGAAAACCAAAAATATCCCAACAAAATGTACATAAAGTACAGGTACTTTCGCTTTACCTTAGGCAGGAAAGGTTTGGTTATAATCTTCTTGAATGCAACCACCACTAGCACTAGGTAAAATAGTTTTATAAACAACACGCTATAGCCTAAAGAAAGTGCGGTCCAGTAATAGTTTTCCGCATAAAATGACCTAAAACCAAACTTAATGGTGATGTATACAATATGAATCACAAATGGAATAGCCAAATGAGTCAAAACATGACTCCTTATTTTTTCTTTTGAAATTTGGGCAGTAGAGACATAAAGGTAGATAAGTGGTGCAAAGAAAAGGTCCTTGCCAGCACCAAATAAAATGCTCAATGGCAAGCTCTCTTTTATAAAGTTCCAATATAAATTGTTGATAAAGGTGACGCCAACAAAAAAGCAAAGAGTGCCAAGTATGACTAAGCGCAATTGTCTTTTATAAAAATAGAATAATGCAATTAATATGAGTTGGATACTGATGCAGAGCATCACCCCATCATAAATTAAATCTGGAAATGCTTGGTTCAAGAATTAGCTATTTACCCAAAAGTAAACAAAGTGGGGAAAGTAGAAAAGCTATTCTTTATCCGAATGCTTGTCTTCTGATTCGTCGTATTCTTGGAAAATCCCGCAAGAAACCTGTTGCCTTAAAAGTGATTTCTCTTTTTTGTTCTTTGTTAAAATTTCGATTTCCCGATTTAGAAAGTTCATGACAAGTACTTTAGATAAATAAAACGAAAGTTTTCATTACATATTTTAGGTCACAACCGGCATTCTCTTTCCAACAAGTTCCAATACCGACATCCAGTTCATTTTAAGTATTAAAGCCGCTGTAGGAATATTGTCATCTTCAATTGCCTGTATTATAGCCTCATTCTGTCTATTTACAGTTGCATAAAAATCATTTTCATGTACAAATTGATATTCATAAAAAAGAAGTCTTGCCTTTAGGTCCTCTAAAATTTGCAACAAAACCTTGTTCGTGCATTTATGTACCAACAGCGCATGAAATTGAAATCTTGCAGATAACCTATCCTGTGCACCCTTTGCATCTTTCAAATGGTCATGATGTGACTTTAAATTTTCGATATCTTCCGTATCAAAATTTGAACTCTCAAGTGCAGTCACTTCCAACTGAGCTATAATTCCATAGAGGTCTCCGGCCTCTTTTTCGCTTAATCTGGTCACCACAAAACCGCGGTTAGGAACTGCCTCTATAATTCTGGCTTGCTCCAATTGACTCAAAGCTTCTCGTATGGGAGTAACACTAATACCTATCTTTCGTGCAAGAGCTGCCAAATTAATGGTCTTCCCGATAGTCAATCCGCCTGTTTGAATTTGTTGAAGTAAATGTGAACGCACTTTATCGCGTAGGTTGGAGGTTGTTTGCATGTCCCTAATGTACAAATCGTATACGATTATTAATAAATATTGTTGTGAATCCTCAGATTATCAAAATTAACCTTCGAATAAACCAATCAATCCGACACATGGTGGTCCGCAAATTCAAAATAATTGCTTACTTTTCAAAGCAAACTTTCGAAGCCATAACAACGTACCAACTCACTATGAAATTTCAGCATTTGTACATCTCACTAATTGCTTTACTTGTATTTTCTTGTAAGCAAACCGAGGTAAAACCAATTGACAGTTTTTATGAAACCCAACTTTTTAAAGACGTACAACTAAGTGACTCTTTTAAGGATTCCAAAACCTTTGTGGACTTGGTGCCAAAAAAGGAAATATCTCTTTTAGAAGCGGAGTACTTAGAGGCAAAGGACGAGTCAGGGTTTGATTTAAAAACCTTTGTTGATGAGAATTTTGCTGATAAATCAATGAAAGCATTGGAGTTTGAAACTGATACCACCAAGACCATGTATGAGCACATTGGATTGATGTGGGATAAACTGACCAGGGGACCAGATTCGTTGATAGCAAATTCTTCAAGAATACCTTTACCGTACAAATATGTAGTTCCAGGTGGTCGTTTTCAGGAAATCTACTATTGGGACAGCTATTTTACTTTGGAGGGGTTGTTAGCGGATGGCCGAGCTGATCTTGCCAAGGCAATGGTTGATAATTTTAGTTTTTTGATTGACTCAATCGGTTTTATACCAAACGGAACAAGAAATTATTATAACACTAGATCTCAACCTCCATTTTATGCTCTTATGGTAGATGCCTTGGCAAGAACGGATGAAAACTTCGTTTTATATTATCTACCAGAACTTGCAAAAGAATATGAGTTCTGGATGCAGGGCAGCGATAAGGTAGTACAGGCTCGACCACAAAAACATGTGGTTGATTTAGGGGTGAATGTCTACTTGAATAGATATTGGGATGAAGGTGATACACCAAGACCAGAGGCCTACAAAGAGGATTTACACCTTGCAAGCGAATTCGAGTCCGATTCCCTAAAACAACTGTTGTATAAGAATTTAAGGTCTGCCGCTGCCTCCGGATGGGATTTTAGTTCAAGATGGTATGGAGAAAAGGATAATTTCAGTAGCACAGAAACTATTTCCATTTTACCAGTAGACTTAAATTGTCTTCTTTATTTTATGGAAGACATTCTATATCGTGGATGCGTGATAAAAGGGGATGAAGTTGCCCGAAATGAATTTTCAAGAAAGTCCCAATTGAGAAAATTGGCCATTCAGGAGTACTTTTGGAATGCTGATACTGGCTATTTTCATGATTACAATTTCAAAAAACAGTCTACAACGCTCGAGCTGACCTTGGCAGGAGCATACCCATTATACTTTGGTATTGCGACTCGTGAACAAGCGGAGCAAGTGAAAGATGTGATTATGGATAAATTCCTGAAAGATGGAGGGTTGGTCACAACCTTAGACCATTCTGGTCAGCAATGGGACGCTCCCAATGGCTGGGCCCCATTGCAATGGATAGCCGCTAAGGGACTTATTAACTATGGTTATAAGGATGAGGCCAAAGAAATTATGAAACGCTGGTTGGCCTTAAATGAGAGGGTTTACAAGAACACAGGCAAAATGATGGAGAAATATAATGTGGAAGACCTTTCATTGCTTTCTGGTGGGGGAGAATATGAAACCCAAGATGGTTTTGGTTGGACTAATGGCGTTGCCGTAGGTTTTAAAAAGTTATTAGAAGAAATGGAGCAAGAGTAAGTTTTTACTTTTTACCCTGACCAATCCCTAACAACCTCAATCAAAAAAATGTCCAAGTCACTACTGTTTATTCCAGACATCTCTGGATATACTAAATTTATTCAAACTACGGAGGTTGAACATAGCCAACATGTTATCTCCGAACTGCTGGAAGTTTTGGTTAATGCCAACACCCAAGAACTCAAATTGGCTGAAATTGAAGGTGATGCTCTTTTCTTTTACAAAGAGAATGATATTCCCTCACAAGAAAATTTATTAGCACAAATAGAATCTATGTTCACGGCATTTTACAGTCATTTAAAAATGCTTGGAAAAAATAGAATATGTCCATGTAATGCCTGTGCAACGGCCCCAAACTTGGAATTGAAAATAATAGCCCACAGCGGCAATCTTCAGCACATAGAAGTGCACGGTACACGCAAACCTTTTGGAGAACAGGTCATAGAAGCTCATAGATTGCTTAAAAACTCTGTGAAAAGTGACAATTATGTCCTCATAAGCCGAACCTTGGCATTGGACATTATGTTGTCGCCCTATTATTCGAGCAAGATTTATAGATTCAGACAAGGCACCGATTCTTATGATGATAAAGAAGTTGAATATATCTATTCTGTTATAGACCCATCGGAATTAAAACTTCGAAGTTTTTCCAATCCAACAAATGTATCCTTCGAAGGACCTGCCCCAATTGTTATTAAAAAAGCGTATCCAATTTCTGCGCACGAACTACTGGAGTATGTCACAAACTATTCCTTTAGGCATTATTGGACGGAAGGGATTGACCGATTGGATTATAATGAAAGGGAAGTAACAAGGCTTGGTTCTGAACATGTATGTGTGGTAAACGGAAAGCATCTGAATTTCACTACCGTTACCAAAGAAGCCCGCCCTGGTAGCCTAATTTATGGGGAACTTACTAAGAGTCCGCCCATACTTGATGAGTATTACCAGTTTTATCATTTCATTCCAACATCCGAAAACAGTTGTGAACTCGAAATAGAAGCCTTTTGGAAAGCTAAATCTCCAATAAAAAAACTCATTATTGCTTTAATGGGGAAGCAACTTTTCCGTAAAAACATAGAAAAGGCTATGACAGGCCTGCTGCATTTTGTGGAAAAAACAGATTAGGATTCTTTAGAATCCAAAAAATCGCCCAGATTGTTAATTGCAGAATCCCAGAATTGCTCATAGAAACTTACCCACTCGGTAATTTGCTTTAAAGGTTTTGCATCAGCCGAACAAAAACGCTCCCTACCACTGGCCGTAATTTCTACCAAACCAGCTTCCTGCAATGTTTTTATATGCTTGGTCACGCCTTGGCGGCTAATAGCAAACTGACCAGATATTTGTGAAATGGATAGGGCAGAGGAAGCAATAATCAAGGCGTGAAAAATTTCACGCCTTTTTGGATCTGCAATAGCCTTTAAAACTTTCGTAACATTATCCTGCATGGACTTCTTCAGTTAAGAATGTATTTAATTTGTTGAAACAATCTTCCCAGCCTCCACTATAATCATTAAAGTATTTAATCGCGGATTCACCTGGATAATTGGAAATACCTGAATGTTCAAGGTATAGTTTCGTGCCCGTTTCGGTTTCATGCAAGTTCCATTTTACAAGAGTTTCAGTGGTAGTATTTTCAACCATCCACGTGTACACCAAGGTATATGGCGTAGCGTTTTTGACTTCGCCCGTAATGTTCATACATCCGTGCTCCTCGCTTGAGGTGAAAGTATACTGGTAACCTTCCTCAGCCTTAAAATCGGCTTTGATAAACCAGGTAGAGATTTCTTCGGCAACTGAAATGGCCTTCCATACTTTTTGAATCGGGTGGGCAAATACATGCTCTTTGGTAATTACATCATTCATAATATTCGTTTTTTAGATTTATATATGCAACTAATCGGTTGCTAATTTACAAAATCATTTTTATTATGCAACTTTTTAGTTGCTTTTTATTCTAAAAGTGTTGTTACCTTTAAATCAAATAATTTTTAAACAAATTGAGAGCACCCGCAGGATATTCTGGAACACCACTGGCAAAAAAATTAGGTATAAAGGAAGGGTTTTCTATAATGCTGTATAATCCTCCAAAGCATTATTTTAGTTTATTCGAAGACTTCCCCAAAGATGTTGTGATTTTGGACGATTCCTCAGAGAACTCGGTCGACTTTATTCACATTTTTGTTACCACATTGCAGGAATTGCAAGAAATTGCGGGTCATTATAAGCCGTTTCTGAAAATGGACGGAGCTTTGTGGTTAAGTTGGCCCAAAGGCGCCTCCAGTATTCCGACAAACCTAAAAAGAGAACCCGTTCGGGAGCATTTAATTTCTATTGGACTTGTGGATGTTAAAGTAGCGGCGGTAGACCAAGATTGGAGCGGATTAAAGTTTGTTTACCGACTTAAGGATAGGTCATAAAAAATCTTTAACAAATCTATTATTTTCACATTTTTTTTAGAATTAAGGATAATGCTTTTGGTTATCTTTCATCGCTGATTCAACGAAAACTAAATCATATGAAATACTGCTCAAAAATTACCTATGTCCTAATCTTTACTTTTCTATTTTCATTTCAATTATCTTCTCAGAAACCTGATTCCACAACTTTTAAAGGTTTGGAATGGAGAAGCTTGGGCCCTGCCTTAACTTCAGGGAGGATTGCTGACATTGCCATTCATCCAAAAAACGAAAGTGTTTGGTACGTAGCTGTCGGTTCCGGAGGTGTATGGAAAACAACAAATGCTGGAACAACGTGGAAACCTATTTTTGATAAACAATCCAGCTATTCTATTGGATGTATAACGATAGACCCCAACAATCCTAGTACAATTTGGGTTGGTTCAGGGGAAAATGTAGGAGGAAGGCATTCGGGCTTCGGTGATGGAGTCTATGTAAGCCATGATGAAGGAAAGACATGGAAGAACATGGGTTTAAAAGCGTCTGAGCACATTTCAAATGTTATCGTACATCCCGAAGATTCAAACACTATTATGGTTGCTGCCCAAGGTCCTTTATGGAGCAAAGGTGGACAACGTGGTTTTTACAAAAGCACAGATGGAGGAAAAACCTGGAAAAAAACATTAGGTGATAACGAGTGGACTGGAGTTACGGATGTTGTAATGGATCATAAGAACCCAAATATTCTTTATGCCGCAACTTGGGATAGGCACAGAACAGTAGCCGCCTATGTTGGTGGCGGACCAGGTTCTGGTATTCATAAAAGTACAGACGGAGGAGAAACCTGGTCTAAACTGACCTCCGGTATTCCAAAATCGAATCTGGGTAAGACAGGATTGGCCATTTCACCATTCAACAGTGATGTGGTATATGCTGCAATTGAGACCGATCGCAGAAAGGGAGGGCTTTATATTTCGAGAAATCAAGGAGCTTCTTGGAGCAAGCAGTCCGATGCTATTTCCGGTGGAACCGGTCCTCACTACTATCAAGAATTATATGCTTCGCCACATCAGGAAGGCAAACTGTACCTAATGAGCAACTATGTGCTGGTTTCCGATGATCATGGAAAGCACTTCGAGCAGATGAATGAAAAGGGCAAACATGTTGATAGTCATGCTATGGCTTTTAAAAGTTCCGATCCTGATTATGTATTGTTCGGAACCGATGGAGGATTGTATGAATCTTATGATCTAACAAAAACATGGAGATACTTCAGTAATCTTCCGATTACACAGTACTATAAAGTGGCCGTAGATGATTCCGCACCCTTTTACAATATTTATGGAGGCACGCAAGATAATGGCTCGCACGGTGGTCCTTCAAGGACGCGAAGCAGCGCTGGTATCTTAAATGCCGATTGGTGGATAACTTTAGGGGCAGACGGACATCAATCCGCTACAGAACCGGGTAATCCCGATATTACTTATGGTGAATTCCAGCAAGGATGGCTTTGGAGAATCGACCAGACCACGGGGGAAACTGTTTTTATACAACCACAACCAGCTGCAGGAGAACCCCATGAAAGATTTAACTGGGATGCTCCCATTTTAGTGAGCCCTCATAATCCAACACGCCTCTATTTTGCCTCTTACCGTGTCTGGAAATCAGATAATAGGGGTGATGACTGGACAGCAATATCTACAGATTTAACCCGAAACGAAGAAAGATTGAACTTGCCTATCATGGGCAGACAACAAAGTTGGGATAATCCATGGGATGTATTGGCCATGTCCAACTACAACACTATTACATCACTTGCCGAATCCCCTTTGCAAGAAGGATTGATTTATGCCGGTACCGATGATGGTATTCTTCAAGTAACAGAAGATGGAGGTAACAGTTGGAGAAAGGTTATGCTAGGAAACATCAAAGGTGTTCCAAACAGAGCGTTCGTAAACGATGTAAGAGCTGACCTTTATGATGCAAATACCGTGTATTTGGTGTTGGACAATCATAAAGAAGGAGATTACAAACCATATTTACTTAAAAGTAGAGACAGGGGTAGAACCTGGTCATTTATGAATGGGGATCTACCGAAAAAGTTAATTACCTGGAGAATCGTTCAGGATCATGTAAAACCAGGATTATTGTTCGCAGCAACCGAATATGGTGTTTATTTCAGTAGTAACGGTGGGGTTAACTGGATGGAGCTTGATGGCGGACTGCCAACAATTTCTTTCAGGGATATCACGATACAGCGCAGAGAAAATGATCTGGTCGCAGCTTCTTTTGGGCGTGGATTCTATGTTTTGGATGATATGTCGGCACTTCGTGAATTCGATACTTCAAAAATGAATGAAGCAAGCTTGTATTCAGTTAGACCAGCTTATTGGTATATTGAAAAAAATGGGATGTATGCACAAGGTAGTAATCAATATGTGGCCAAAAACCCAGAATTTGGTGCCACTTTCACGTACTACTTACCAGAAAAAGTGAAATCCCTAAAGGATACAAGGAAAGAGAGAGAAAAGAATTTGAATAAACAGAAAAGCAATATTTCTTTCCCTGGCTGGGATGCTCTAGATGCAGAAAAGAATCAAGATAAGCCATCTATAGTCCTAATGGTCAAAGATGGTCAAGGTAATGTTGTAAATACAGTCAAAGGAACTAACAAAAAAGGATTCAATAGGGCAACTTGGAATCTTGCGTATGCCAATAGAACAGGTGTAAAGCTCAAAAACCCAAAGAGTGATGATGACGATTTCTTCGGGTCTCCTTATCTAGCTACTCCAGGTACATACTCGGTAGAATTGTATCAGCGTGTTGATGGTGGATTAAAACTGCTTTCTAGCGCTCAAACTTTTGAGGTGAAACCATTGGCGAAAGGAGCATTACCAGCGAAACCAACTTCAGAAATTGATGGTTTCAGGGAAATGTACCAGGATTTCCAGCAAGATTTAACTGCCACCAATACAGTGCTAGGTAGAAGTATAGAAAAAGTGGATGCCATGAAGCGTGCATTTGATGAAGCAGAACGACCTACAGATGCACTTGCTGCAAAAATCCAAAACGTTAAAAATCAAGTACAGGAGTTAAACAAACAAATGAACGGTAGTCCTGCGAGAAATGAAATAGGGGAGAAGACACCACCATCTCCTCAAGATGGAAGCTTTATCGGACTGGTTGCTTTACGAAATACATACGGTCCAACTGGAAACCAGAAAGCTGCAATGCTTCGAGCAAAAAATCAGCTTGAGCAAATCAAAACTGAACTAAGAGCTCTAACGAAAAGTGCTATACCAGCGATTGAAGCAGAGCTTAAAGCTGCGGGAGCTCCATGGATTGAAAGTCAAGGACTTATTGAAGATTAATATGATTATAAAAACTCATAGTTCCTTCCTTTTTGTCGCGCTGTTATCACTAGTAGGGTTACACGCCCAATACAGTGAGGAAGATTGGAAGGAACGCGATGAGTGGATGAATACTGAAACTTTACTACAAATGGCTGACTTATCCGATGGGGATAGAGTTGCCGATATTGGTTGTCATGAAGGCTATTTGAGCACTCGTCTGTCCAAAAAGGTAAAAAATGGAAGGGTTTATGCTGTAGATGTAAGGGAAGATCGCCTAAAAAGACTTCGAGAAAATGCCAATAGTAGAGGTTTAAAAAATATTATTACAATTCTTGGGGATTATGACGACCCAAAACTTCCTGAACGTGAGCTGGATATGGTTTTTATTATTGATACCTACCACGAAATGGATTCCCATGAACAAATCCTTAGGCATGTAAAACGCTCACTCAAACCTGGAGGAAAAATAATGCTCCTTGAAAAATTGAAAGAGTGGGTTAGGGGTAAGTCCAGAGAAGAACAGGTGAGAGCACATTCCCTTGGACCAGAATATGTCCGAAAAGAATTGATACAAGCCGGATTCACGATTATCTCTGAAATTGAGGACCACGGAGATTGGGAGCGTGAGGACAGCAAACAAATGTGGGTCATTATTGCTAAAAAGACCTCTTAGAGCTTTTATTCCCTATTCAACTCTTCCTGCAGTTGTTCATAGGAAGATATCCAACTATATAACTTTCCTCCTAAACTAATAATAGGCGAGGAGATAGAATCCATCTCTTCTGAAGATTTGGCTAAAAATTTGCCCAGTTGCTCCTTTACTTCAGGTTGTTCGTTAAGGGAAACTGTTCTAAATAGAAAATTGTCCACAGTCAGTTTAGAAACAATACTATCGCATGTAGCACAGTCATTTGTGCTGTAAATGGTAATTTGTTTCTTAGGTTTAATCTTCGGTGGAGGAATATCCAATTTTTCATATTCCTTCTTCAGTGCCCTTTTAGAAAGACTATCATTCACCTTGAGGGTTTTGGTATAAACCGGCCGCTTGTCCCTAAAAAGAATAATAGTCTTCAAATTCACCTTTGAAGTTGCGGGCACATGTATCCATCGAGGTTTTGCTGCACTCTGCCTGAAGTTCTTTCCCTTTACCTCAAACAACACATCGTACGGGGTAAAAGTTTTGTTTACAGCGTAAAAGGTAATCCGATTTCTAGCTTCATTTTCTTCTATTTCAATTGGGTTTGCCTGGGCAGATAACGAAAACCAACCACAACTTAAAAAGAGAACAAAAACTAAAAATATACGCATACTGAATAAATCAATCTTAATACTGAAATATGTTACCTTATTTAATTTACGGCCTCAAGGCATAAACATAACTTTGGATTCCGGGTAAATCATCACCAATCTGATGCACCAATTGGCCATTTACAATATTAAAAGGAATCGGAGCATTGTCTCCACCAAAAGAGACCGAAGTGTCGTTTGAGGTCCAAATCCCAGTGGTGGAACTACTTCCTGCACAATCAGCAAAAAACAGCCCTCCAGTAATTTCAGTAATATTGATTATGGACTGTTCCAAAGTCCAAACAAAATCCCCATCAATCAACAGGGTTCCGGAAATGCAGTCAACTTCGTCAAGTAGATTTGCCGAAGGGGTTCCATTTAAATTAATATCCTGGGCACTGCTAATATTCACTTGGATCAAATCCCAAACACCAATAACATCAGTGTTTATAGTTGTTGTATTGCCACCATCATCGGAACTACAAGCACCAAGACCCAGTGACAGCGCTAAAAAAAGGAGAATTTTAAGTTTTTTCATGTCACAATCTTTTTCAAACAATATTTATTGTAAAGTAAAACATTTTTTTGAAAGACAAGGAATATCAATTTTTTAAGGACATCTATATTCAAAATTATTAATGATATTTTCTTGAATGTAATTCGTCGATAAATCAACCATTCAGACACTAAAAACCTATCGTTTTCGTTGACCATGCATAACCTCAAAACTTAAGTAGTATGTACCGATTCACAAAAATCACCTCCTTTTTTACATTTTTAAGCTTTGTTTTAGTGCTCTTACATGGATGTAGCGAGGACGCCAAACCTTTAGGTGAGGGACAAGAACTGACCCAAACAGAATTGAAAACTATTTTGGAAACGGATGATGTTACCAGTGCTGTTGATAATGTTTTAGCAGAATTATATAGTAATAGTGCAACCGGAAAGACCGCCCAAAAAACAAACGATTGTTATACTGTAGAATATTCCCAAAGTGGTTTTGTAGCCACCTTTAATAATTGCGAACTCAATGGCACCGAAAATATTAATGGGAGCCTAACCGTTGCTTATCAAACGGAAGGGGAGTCCATAGCTTATACCGCTGTGTACTCAGATTTTTATATCGGAACTATAAAAGTGAATGGAACCCGAACTTTTGTGTTGAGTGGCGATGCTGAACAAGGAACTATTGCATTTACAGTGACGAGCGAGTTATCAGTGGAAATGGAAGATGAAAGTGTGGTTACCGAAAACGGTACAAAAACTTTTAGTTTCACCTTTGATAATTTACAAAATAGCATCTTTAGCATATCTGGAAATTGGACCATTACAGCAGATGGAAACACCTACAGTGTAGAAACGATTGATGATTTACAAGGTGGATTGGATTGCGAGTATATCACCAGCGGAAGCATGAGCATTGCGAAAAACGGTTTGGAAGTTACTGTTGACTTCGGAGACGGAGAATGTGATGCCGCTGCAACGGTGACATATCCTGATGGAACTGTTGAAAATATAGAACTGTAAGAGAAAATCTTCATACAAGACTAAAAGCACTGATTTGATAATCGGTGCTTTTGTTTTATACAGAAGGGTCATTCATAAACTTATATAATATCCTATATCGTTTGTTTGTGCCTGTACAGGTAAGGTCTTCTATGAGCAACACCAACGCGGGACTCTAAACGTTCAAAAACATCATATTCAAACATTTTCTTTTGAAACCGACTTCTATCCAGTCTCTTTTGATAGATGGATTGGAACACTGCATGTAGCTCCGGCATAGTAAACTTTTGAGGCAATAGATGATAGGCTAGGGGATACGAGGCTAGATCGGCCCGGAAGGAGTCTAAAGCGGTAGTTACAATATTCTCATGGTCCAACAACAGTTTGGGAAGCTGTCGTGCATTATGCCATCGACAACTTTTGGCAAAAAAATTAGGATTAGGTTGCGTTATGGTCTTATTGACCAAGGTGTAATATGCTACCGAAATGAAACGTTTCTGAATCCACAAGTCTTGTGCTATAGATGCTCCCAGATCCTCAAACAGCTGCTCAATCTCTTTGTGAAAAGAACGCTTTCTTTGCCCAAACGTATGAAATTGCTTCAGGAATATATCTTTCACGCCAATTCGTTCTACTACGTTTCTGAGCGCTGCAGCATCTAAGTCTTCTTCTTTTTTAACATAACCCCCAGGAAGCATCCAGTTCCCATTTGAAGCCTCTAAGAGCAATACCTGTAACTCTTCGGAATCATACCCAAAAATGACACTGTCCACAGAAACGTTGGGAAGAAAGACTTGTTCTCCAGACTTGATTATTTCAAGGATATCTTCGGTTTTTTTATTCATAATAGTAATTAAAACCTAAAATAAATTAAACATCTGTTTGTAAAGTTAATAAATATTTTTACTTTGTGTCAAAATGTCACAATGATATTTTAATAATTAGGACTACATATGCCATTAAAAAAGAAATTTCAAATTAAATATCGCATACTGATTGGAATCCTAACTTTAACGGTAGGTGTTGTACTCTACGGCAATGGAGTTTCTTTTTATCCAGTTAATCCAAACCTTTTTGACATGAATAAAGACTCCATAAACTCATATCAAATGACGCTTAATGACGGTAGAATATTAAGCTATGCTATTTACGGTGATACTAAAGGAGTTCCTGTTTTCTATTTCCATGGCGGACAAGAGAGTCGACTTTCCAGTGCCTTTATGGACAGTACGGCTTTGCATCTGGGTATTCAACTAATAGCACCGGAACGCCCAGGTGTGGGACTATCTAGCTTTCAAAAAGACAGGACCTTGTTGGATTATCCCGATGATATTGCTCAGCTGGCAGACCATCTTGAAATAGATTCATTTTCAGTTTTTGGACTGTCTGGAGGTGGTCCACATGTATTGGCATGCGCTCATAAACTAAATTATAGATTAAGAAAAGTAGCCATTGTTTCTGGAACAGCACCACATGATTACAAAGGAAAACTAAGAGGGATGTGGTTTCCTGTAAAACTCGTGCATTGGTTTGCCAATAGTAAAGAAGATAAAAATCTGAGAGGGTTTATTGCCAACGACTCCAAGACGTTGTCGGAAAAACCACATCGAAGGCTTCGACAACTTCAACGTTTTCTACCCAAACCAGACCGAAAACTATTAAAAGAGCAGCCAGAGTATGGAATTGATTTTATCAAAGGAAGTCAGGAAGCCTATAAACAAGGCATAGATGCCGTAGTACAAGAATGGCAATTATATGTTCGGGATTGGGGCTTTGCTCTGGACGAAATTCAAGTTCCTGTAACACTTTGGTATGGCGATAAAGACAAGATGACCCCAAAATACAGGGGTATTCATTTAAACAAGGTACTTCCGAATTCCAAACTAAACTTGTTAAAGGATGAAGGTCATTTTTCCATGATACGAAATCATTTAGATACCATTCTTTCGGGTTTATTGTAGTTCAGGGAGGGATGCTGAAATAATCTATTTTACATAATGTAGATTATAGTACAAATGCTATTGTTTGTATTGTAAGGGATAAGTCCATTTGATAGCTATAATTCTATTATGTAAAATATCCCTCGTGTTTTTATCCTGTAACGAAATCTCAACGGGGTCATGAAACTTTCCTTAAACGGTCGGCTTCGCCGCATGTTTGCATCTGTATCTATAATCAGTCGCTATGTAAAATAGCCGCTCGGCCAACAGCATATTGCTTTCATAAAAAGTAAATGCCCTTGCATTTATTTTTATACGCAATTCTCAGCCACCTGGCCAGCGCCATTAAAAGCTCAGCTTTTCGTTTTTATTGAAACCTTTAGTTTACTTGTGAATTCTCGAAAGAAAAATTTCATAGGCTTTTCGTCAGCTTGTCGCAAAAGCTAAAATTTTCTCTACGAGCAAAATTCTTAGCACTTGCTAACATCCTCCTCTGATTAAGCTATTTTCTTTTTGGTGTCCTTAATATTATGTAAAATAGAAATTGTATTTAGGATGTTATCTCCTTTCTTTTGTCTTGAAACAAAAGAAACAAAAATTCAAGAAGAAAATATGCTTCCACGCTCCCTTTGTGTCTGAATAGCTAGGCTATTTGGGCGCCCTGCGCCTCACACAAAGCCCAGAGCAATGGCTCTTTGTGCCAAGCCACAAATTCACTCCATCGCTGGCCCGCATTTTCTTCAGGCCTCGGAAGAGCGCTTCCAATTAATAAGTTTCTTTATTTGATTTTTAGACAACCAAGGTCTATATCGATGTATCATTTTGTGACAATTAGAGCAAACCATTATTAAATCTGAAATTTTTGTTTGATAATCCTCTCCCATCTCTGAAATTGGAATAACATGATGAGCTTCTATGAAGTCTTTACCTAAATCACCATATTTTTCTTCAAAGTTGAAGTTGCATACTTCACAAAACAATGAACCTTGTTGTTCCTTAAAGCGTTTCTTTGCCTGGAGTACTACAGCCGGCTTCCTTTCTCTTAATATATGTACCTTAAGAAGCTTTTTGCCTTCTGGAAATGAAATATCGTCTTCAGTTAAATCAACGTCTTTTTCGGTGGGTTCATAGTTTCTCAATCCCCACACTCCAGAACCAATACCATTAACACTATAAAATAAGTCTTCTTTTTTAAGGAACGATTCTGAATCTGATGAATGCTGTTGGATGGTTCTTCTAACTACGGATTTCCAATCCTTGGTTAGTTGGCCTTTTCTTATATCAGAAATCTTTTCATACAAGTCCGAATAATGACCCAATCCCCCCAGTTCAATTAGTGCTTTTTCAATATCCTCAGTCCATTTTCCCATTAAACTAAACAGCTACTTCATTATTATTGTGTACTATGGTTTTTACATCCTCTTTAATCGAATCCTGAACCGTGGAATCAATAGTTTTGGTTCTTCTATCGACTAGCTTTTTTCTTAATCGTTCAAGTTTGATTGTATCAATGTCTGGAATTAAAATTGAGTTGGTGTAAGCTAAGACCTCTTCTATTCTGGTATTCTGCCTAAACAAACTATCAAGCTTGTTGAATTGCTCATCCGTAATACTATCTTTATAAGGCACAGAAAGTTTTCTAAACTCACTTGGGGTCAATTCCAAAACACCGCCTCCATAGAACCGTCCTTCTAATTCTGCCAAAACAAAAGTTAGGGAATTATAAAAAGAGAATACTAACTTTCTTATTGAGTAGTTCGCTTTTGTCACAATCCTATAAAACGAATCTGTCGCATACGCGTTTCCTTCATTGACAAACATTTTTGGATACAAATGACTTCGCTTTATGAACAACCCTTCAGAAGCCCAGACAGATGGCACATGATACCAATTTTCTCTTTTAGTCATTTTGAATCTTTCGTGAAGCTTCCCTTTACCATCTTTTTTATCCTCTTCTCCTTTTGCAAAATAATTGTTAGCTATCTTTCCAAACTTTTTCTTTGGTTCGTTAGGGAAATGAAGAAAATTTACTCTCTTATCTTCGCTCTTGAGCGAATAAAAGTCTTCTTCTGTAAAGGAAATTGTGCTTGGAATTAGTTCTCCTTTTGGCACAATTGGTTTAATAATATCCTTAAGTCTATGAATAGAATTATTACGTACTTCAGTATCACTTAAAATGAAATAATCATTTGCCGCGGTAACAATTCCGACCTGAGCTTTTCCTGTATAATGAGAAATTGAATGAAAATTATTGGCAGATTCGTCAATAAAATTTAACTCCTCATCCGATAAAATATAATTGGTCCATTTGTCTAGTGTTAAGCGATGAATGTTGCTGTGTTTTTCAGTAAATCGGGGTTCTTTTAAATCCTCTAAGGCGTTAACCTGATAAAACGAAAAGCCATGCTCCATTTTATTTGCAACATGTTTAACACCAATTACAGCTACAACATCTTGTTGAACTCCTTGAAAAATTAATTCATTAAATGCAAAAACCTCTACTCTTTCAAACTCATCTGCAATTGCTGCCCTTAGCTCTTCAGCATATTTAACCTGTAAAATTTCAGAAGGAATTACAAAGCACATAATTCCATCATCGTTCAAACTCATTATAGCAGCCTCAACAAAAGCTGTCCATATATTCTTAATCGAGTGATTTGAATTAATTTTTCTACTGAATTCTTTTGCCTTGTGGTGAACTTTCTCGCATATCTCTATTTGTTCTTTTTCTAAATTTTCTTTTTTGATATAGGGCGGGTTTCCAACTATAAGCGAATATGTTCTATTTTTTTCTAAATAAAATTCAAGATAATCTTGGCAATAGAAATTAAGGTTTTCTGACTGTGGGACATATTTTATAGCTTTTGTAAGCTCAATTTCATTAATGTCCAAAAGGTCAATTTCTACTTTATAATTTTCCTCTGTATAAAAATTGTGGAAGAAAGATTTAACAAATTGACCATCACCACAACTAGGTTCCAAGACCGAAATGTTTTCCGTGCCAAGATATTTTTGAATAATATGTTTACAAAGAAAATCTGAAAGTGTTTTCGGTGTATAATATGAACCTGTTTTTTTCTTTTCATCCATAAATTCAATCCATCTCTACTCTTAAATACTCCAGATAACCCTGAAACTCTTTGGAAAGCTCATAATACAACTCATAATGGTCTTTCTTGTCCTCAGGATTCATATTATCAATAAGCTCCGTATATTCCTGAATTCTCAGTCTTAATGATTCTAGCATCCATATTATGCCATATCTCTTGAGATATAATTTGAGTTTTTTATACATGTAAATTGCTACGTCGGAGCTATCTTTCGGAACAATGTTTCCAGAATCATCTCTCAAGAAATGCAAATTGTAGTCCTCATTGCAAGGGTCCAAATAGGTACTATCATCATCACTTTTGGCCCGATTTACAAAAGAGCATGAATACACTAAGTTGTTATATTCAAGCTCAAGTTCGGGATAAACGGATTTAGGCTTAAAATGATCAATATGGAAATTGGATTTTCCACCAAACCAAAAATCAACGCAGTCAGTGTAACCACATTTGCTGTTAAAATCTTTTCGAAGGTGATCCTTGTATTTGCGGTAAGGTTTCAACTTTGGCCCTTCATAATTGCGTTTCGGGCTGACGTTTCTAAACTCAGCCATTACTTCTTAATTTTATTTATAAGATTGTCCACCTTCTCTATAAGACTTTTTAGTCTTGCCTCATTGGTGGGAGTAAATTGCACTAGAGGTTTAGCATTTAATTTGTCAAGAGTTTTTTCAATTTCGAAGTTTAGTTTTATTATTTCAGTTTCTTCGTTTTCATCCAAATTTTGCTTATTCAATAGAGAAAGTAATTTTTCTTCTTTTTCGTTGATTTTAAATTCAAATTTTTCTATCTGAATTTTGATCCTGTTCAAAAATCTTTCATCTTTTTCGAACATCAGGGTCTTTTCGTAAACAATGTTTACATCATCACCCTTATTTTCTGCATCTTCCGCATACGATGTTAAAATAAATATTGGAAAATTCTCTACTTTGCTGTGCATTAGTTCAACCAAATCCGCACCGGAATAATGAACAGTGTTGTTATGCTCGCTTAAATCGAAATCAACAATCAGCGCCCTCACTTTACTGTCAAAAATATCCGTTATCATCTCTTCAATATCTCCCTTTGGGTCAATTGGAACAACCTCAAAATGATTACTTGCATAGCGTTGAAAGGCTCTTACATCTTCTGGAGATTCGTCAATATATCCTATCCTATATTTAGCCATTTGGTAGTACTATTTTGATTTTAAATCCTGGTCTTGATCTTACAAAAATTATATCCCCTTCGTATTCATCAAGCGTACTTTTCACAATCCACATTCCTAAACCGGTACCCGTCTTTTCTCCAGTTTGTTTGTCTCTTTTAGTGGTAAAGAAAGGTTCGAATATTTGATTCGGGTCAATTATATCTTCTGAAAGACCTGGGCCAGTGTCCTCATAGGTAACATTAATTCCAGTTTTTATGTCAAATTCAAATCCCAACGAAACCTTCCGATCGTCATTGGCATCATTTCTTCTGAAAGCATCTACTGAATTAGCAATTAGATTATTAAAAATCCCATCCAAATCAATTTCATGACCGGAAAAATAAACCTCTAGAAAATTGCTTTTATCAATGACTAACTCTATTTGTCTTCTTTTAAGTAAGGAAGACCACATTCTCTGCAAATTGTCTATGTATGCTACCATTTCAATTTTTCGCCTTGTCCTTTTATTTTTTCGAACTGCGGCTAATGCAAAATCTAACCAATGTTTTAATCTTAAGTCTTGACTTCGCATATCTCCAAGCATTACTATCGGATTATTGTATTCTTCCAAATCCAACAATTTATCCTTATTGATTAGGTCATCCAAGATTTCTTTTAGGTCATCAGTACGTGGTACAATTCTATCACTTAAATTCTTTAACTCATGGGCAAACGAGGTTACTATCAATCCAGCGCTAGCTAAAACTTTTAACAATTTTTGTTCGTCTCTTGTCTCGCTTAGTTCTTCCTTTATGGCTTTATATGCCTCTTTAAAGGTTTCTTTGTTATTGGCATCGGATGAGGATTCTCCTTCATTTTTGTCTTCTTCCGAAATTACTTCATCTGCTTTTTCCTTGGCAGCCTCTCTTTTGTTATCTTCTTTGTATATTTTGTACAACGACATCAATATTTGATTTCTGTCGTTTTCAAACTTGTTAATTATTTGAAGTAAGATTTCCTTAAAAACTGAAAACACATCATTTTCTTGAAGACCCTCTCTGCTTGATTTATCTTCAAAATTTATATTATCAATTCTAGAAATATTGACCACCCCATAAATCTGCTGTGGCCGGACACGGTACCCTGGTCTTGTGACCGTTGGATTACTTAGAGCTCTTTTTCCTAAGTCTAACCAATCAAAAGAACTACTTTTTGTTTCTCCGTAGGGTCTAACACGGAAGTTATCCCTATAAATCTTTATACCTCCAAACTTATTTAACCAGCTAACTCGATCTCTGTAGTTAATAGGTTTATATGGGTATTTTCCAGAGCCTTCATTTCTTTTTTCTTGCCCCCCTCCTCTTTTCATAAAAAAGAACTTAAAATCAAAGGGGCCAATTTTCTCCAAATTATTCGAATCGTCCATTTCCTTATAACCGGGAATTAGCTGTTCCAGTTTTAAATTGAATTCAATGAACTCACTCTCAAATTTATCTTTTCCATAAAGATTTTTGTCCAGTTTGGTTTTTTTAAAAAATCCTAATTCCATCAAACCGTTTAAACTCAACTCATTTCGGTAAAGCTTGATGTTAACATTTTTTTCTTCATCAACTCTTGCACTCAACTTATAATCATAATCATCACAACGAGCTGACTCGACTTTTCCATAATCATTTGAGTTTTCCCTATCAAAAAGCCATAATTCAAATAGATTATTTTCAATTGGAGGAACTAGCATCTCCAAATTAGAATGAAGCGAATTTATGTTCTGTTCAAACCAATCATCTCTTAAACCAGTAATCTTAATTACCGTACCCTCGTTTAATTTCCAATTTTGTAAAAACTCCTTTGAGGTTTGAAAGTTTTTGAACTCTTCTTTAAGACTTTCTTCAAATGTGTAATCATCTAATGATTCAAATTGTGCATTTACCTGACCGATTGAGCGACCCTTAACATCAAATTCAGACCAATTTACAAGCCATCTTGTTCCTTCTGAATCTTCTTTGGTTTTAGTTATCATTTCGCAACTTGCGCCTAATCTATCCAAAGCAAATCGACCAATACCTTTGGCCCCAGTTTTGACCCTGCTTTTGGTTGTTTTATAATCTTCTTTTTTACTGTCAGTACCAATTATCATCCACTTGTTTTTGATGACATCTAATGTCATGCCCTCACCATTGTCAATTATAAAAATTGCATCTTTTAGCATGTCGACAATGACGATACATACTGTTGCATCAGCATCATAAGAATTCTTTACGAGCTCAATAACAGCACCTTCTGCATTGGAGAAATTTTCCTGACCAATTAACCTTGCTGCTCGCGCAGAAACTGTAAAAGGAATTTTATTCATTTTTCATTTCCTCTTTATTTGATACGACCAAATCTTTGACATCAATATCTAAAATTACAGCTATCTCATTGAGCGTCTCCAAACTCGGTTGAGACCTATTTTGAACATAAAAGTTTACCATGTTGTAGCTTTTTTCAAGCTTCTCAGAAAGCCAAGTTTGTTCTATCCCCTTTTTTTTCAAAACATCCTTAATCCTATTCATAGGAATGTAAATTATTTTAAATTTAATTTAATATCTTAAGAAATGAGATATTATTACAAACTAGTATTGTATAATTATCAACAGATTACTTTTTGATATTTAGGTTCTCTTTAATCCTCAATATTAACAATAGATGAAGGCCATTCCCTGTGGATATTATCTAAAGTCAATATCCGTAATGTTTCATTTTGTAGACACCAAAAGCTCCCTAATATCAACACTCAGAGCTTCTGCAATTTCTCGAAGAGTTTCTAAAGAAGGCTGCATGTCATTTGTGCACCATCGGGAAACCGTAGTTCTGCTCTTCCCTACCCTTTCGGCAAGCCATTTGTTGGTTCTGTCTTGTTCGGCAAGAACAACTCGAATTCTGTTAATTGGCTTTTTAGTGCTCATTTGAATCGTTTTACGTTAAATGCATAGCATTTTACACAAACATAGTTTTCTTATTTGCATTTTATTTATAACTTTAAACGACTAAATTGAACTGTTTTAAATTATATTAATGTCGTTTTAAATAACTATTTAATAGTTAAACGATATTTAATAGCTCACTTGTGGTTTTTTCAACAATCAAATAACTGACTTTATGAATCCCAAAAAACTTGACCTATCCCCTATCTTAACCTATATAGAAAATTGCCATGAAGGAGACCTTCTTTCCTTTACCAACAGTTTAGACAAAGCAATTTTTATGTTCCACTTTCTTACCCAGGATACCTTTACTGATTTTGAGAAGCAGAATTGCTGTCATGTTCTTATGGAACTCAAAGAAGCGGTTATGGAGATTTACGTAAACAACAAAAAAGATAATTAGTCACAGTTTCCATTCCACACACATTTTCTAGGTTTTAGATTCATCATTATCGTTGTAAATCTTATCTAGCGGATTTATACAAGACTTCAGTTTCGTTTTAGATGCTTTAATATATCGGAAGGTCGAATTAATACTTTTATGTCCTAATATCTTTTGTATCGTGAACAAGTTTTCTCCTTCTTCGGTTAGAATAGTAGCAAATGAATGTCTAAATGTATGAGGTGTAATGTTTTCATTAGTTTTTAGAATAAAATTTGCCTTCCAGATAATTCGATTAACTGTTATTCTATTCATTGGTTCCTCTCTACTTCTACCGTAAAAAATATAATCTTTAGAATCATATTGCTTGTAATATTGTTCCAATTGCCTCAATAGCATCGGGCTAAGTGGAACGTAACGGTCTTTTTGTCCTTTTCCCTTGACTATTCGTATCACCATACGACTAGGATGTATATCTTGCCTTTTTAAGCCTACACACTCCCCTACTCTAATTCCGGTAGAATACAACATTTGAACAATTACTTTATCCCTAAGCGTAGATAATGATTCAATAAATTGGTAAACCTGTTGTGGGGAAAGAACAAATGGCACCCTATTTGGAATTCTTGGGCTTCGGAGTAGCTTTATCTTTTCTGGAGTTTTAGCGATGTTATGATAGAAATAAGTAAAACTAGCTATTGCAACTGCTATTTTATTTGGGCCAAACTTCTTATTGGAAACAAGGAGATAGAGATAATCCAGAATTTGCTGTTGATTTAAAACCTTTGGGCTACATTGGTAATGGTAGCAGATATGGTTCATTTCTTTAATGTAATTGCTTACTGTGTGTTTGCTGTAATTACGAAAAGAAAGATGTTTATGCATACTTTCAATCATTTCAGCATCCTTGCCTAGATATACTTTTTTTTCATATTGAAGATTAATTGATTAATTACTTCTTCAAGATGGTGATTTTTATAAGAAAAAACACTTCGTTACAGGTATAAACGAGTATTAAAGTATCATTATCAGAATGGCTAACCAAGCTGTTTGTATGTTTCATTATTTACCAACAGATGCCATTTCATAATTTGAACGGCAGAATGTCTCCCATGTTTTAATGGGGCTTAGAGTTACAATCACGGAAGTATATAAAAGCCAATAAAGTTTTGGCTATCAATCATAATCTTTTCAAACATTTTAGACAGCTCAACTAACTACTATGGTTCCTCGCATAAATGCATGGGGCCTGCATATATATGAAAAACCCCTATCTGTAGATGCATCATTAAACTGGATAGTCTTTGAATCAGTTTTTCCTGAAATTTCTCCTGTATCAAATTTTGGGTCGTCATCTCTTGAAGCTGTATGCATTGCACTATCTTCATTACTCCAATAAACCTCATCCCCTTTTTTAATCTTAAGGACTCTTGGATTAAAACTCATATTTTTAATAATCACTTTATGTGTCATCTGTCGAATTATTTTTTTGGTTTTGCTCTAAATGACAAAGAATAAACAAAGTCAAGTGGAATTAGGTTTTCTTTTCCCTCAGTATTTTTAAACCATTCAGGTTCTGGTGTTCCAATAAATTGACCTGGTCTCCCATCATAACTTGCAGCTATGACATGTGGTTCAACAAATAAAAGTGTCCCTCCGTCCTCTAGTAATGAACCAGGCCCGCCAACAACTGATAAAGAATGACAGGAAATACATGATGAATGTTCAAAACCATCTTCAATATAAGTATCAGACAGCAAGCTAGGATCTCCTTTAGGGTCCGTAAAGGTGGTTTGAGTTCCACTCAATTTGTAATATTCCCAAAATGTACCTTTTAATTCTTTAGGTGGACCATAATTATCAACCTCGGGAATTTGAGGTTCCTTACCGTCAATCTGACGAAATGAACACCAAAACCAATTTGGCACATCTTTAGTGATAATGTGTAAACTCGTAAGACCATATTTTTTACCATCCGAGTCAGTAGCAACATAAAATCTATTATCAAGATTATTGTCAAGTTCATCCTGTGAGAATCCCCTCCACATCGCCTTAACTTCAATAGATTCCTTATCAAATGCTAAGGGTTCTCTTTTACCCTCAGGTGTATTTAAATAATCTTCTCGAAATTTATACAAACCCTGCGTATTGTAAAGTTCATTTTCAACAATGAAATCAAATGTGCTTTTATTCATTCTTGTTTCTCCTCCACCTGTTCCAAATATTCCATCCTCACCATGAAATTCCTGTAAGGTTTTAGTGAAATTTTGAATAACTTCAAAAGAACTAACCCCGACTTTAGCTTCATTTAAATTTTTTATTAAAGTAGATGTACTTGCTTCTAAAGTTTTACCCTTGTTATTGAGAAATGGGTCCAGAGAAAAGTCTTCCCAAACTGGAGGTGTTCCACCATTATCCAGAAAAACTTCGCTGCCTGCATGTTTCCACGTTTCCCATACAGCAATCCCAGGATCACCAATTTTCTTATTCAAATCAGGAACTCCTCTTTCAAGTTTGAAATCCTTGGCAGGATGGTTAACCTGTAAAAAAAGGTCCCAAGCATGTTTACTGGGGTTATTCATGGCATTTATAGGGTCTGGGTTTAATATTTTTTGATATTCAATTTGAGATATTTCTTTGGTCTTGGGTTTCTTGTTGCAAGAAATAGCGAGAAGTAAGAAAACAATTGTTGCGATTGGAATAGATTTTGCCATGACTCTACTGTTTTTTAGTTATAGATTTTAAAAGTGTTCAAAAAACTTAATTAATGGAATACCCATATAAGGGTATATTTGGGGGAAGTAAGTTGTAGGAAGTCAATAACTTGGAGTGCTTGCAATATAGAAATTGAGCACGAAAAACTATTGCACAAAAACCTTAGAAATTCTGGGGTTTTTGTCCATTTCATGCACTTTTGCCCCCTGCCCTATCGGTTTTTGGGCAAAAAAGCATTCCATTACCTTTTTAAAGAAGATTTTCAGAAGAAATTTTTCAGGAGCTGCAGGGTAAACTTTCGCTTTTACCAAAGCTCAAGTTACATAACGCGGTACATTATGATTCATTTTGTAATATCATAATTCGAGATTATGCAAAATTGCTTTGATAGTCGTTTTTTACTGTAAAATCCTTACAGCTGATTTGTTTGCCTATGTAAACAATGCAAAATGCAATTAGTTCAGCTATTTTTTATCTATTCCTTAAGTTTTAATTACACAATCTTTAACGGTAATTGGTTTTTGTAAAGATATTTTTGTCTTCAATCAATCAAATATATGAGACGTAAATTACGGTTACTCTTACCTTGTCTATTCCTATTCACCATCTTTAGCTACGGGCAGAACCAATCAAAAAGCCAAACGACAAACACCGAACTCCCAGAATCTTTTTTGGACAGAACTGAATTTAAAGCGGGGTTTGTGGGGACTGTGTTTTGGAGCAATGGACTGTCAATAGGCGCAGAATATCTTTGGAAAGAAAACGAAAAAACAAAAACACGTAAAGGTCAAGAACGAATCAATACCCATCAGTTCCTATTTAATGGGAATTTGGGGTTTGTAACTAACTTTTCATCAAAAACAGATACTGGTGCATACACTAATTTCGGGCTTACTTGGCGTCGCACCAATAAAAAGGGAAAACAGTTTAACATCGAGCTAAATCCTTTAGGATATTATCGTTCTTTTTTACCAGAGACCTATAAGGTCAATGGCGATTCGGTCGATAAGGTTTTCTTGCCAGGGCGCGGATATTATGCTCCCTCATTATCTGTTGGGATAGGCAAACAGCGCAAAGACAAAGTTCGTTCTGGCAGCTATTTCAATATCAACTACACCATGAGAACACCATATAACTCTGGAGCCTTACCAACCTTTTCGTTGCAATATGGTTTCCGTTTCAATTTTAAAAATAAAAAACAATGAAGAAACCACTTGCTGATCACATCAAAATAGGATTTCTGGCAATTGCCACATTGTTAGTCAATGCCTGTTCAAACGACCATACGCTAAGTGATCTGGATGCTACAGTTTTTGTACGTCATAAAGGTGCCGATATGCCGGCCTACATCAAAGGAAATGCTAATGAAAAGATATTCCTAATTACCTTACATGGTGGTCCGGGCGGTTTAGGATTAGGCTTTAGAGGAAATGCATTTAATCAGATAGAAGATAACTATGGTGTGGTATATTTTGACCAACGTGGTTCTGGAATGTCACAAGGAAATTATTCCGAAGATGACGTTACGATTGATGTAATGGCCGAGGATGTACTTGCTTTGGTTAACGTTATAAAGCGTATTTATGGTAATGATTCCCGGTTCTTTTTATTGGGACATAGCTGGGGAGGCGCATTGGGTCCAGCGGCCTTATTGAAAGACCAAAGTGAATTTTTGGGTTGGATCAATGTAGATGGTAGTCACAGCCCGAAAGACCTTTATTTTGAGTACATAAGAAACTTTGAGCGCGTAGCAGCCGCTCAAATTGAACTTGGAAATAGTGTTCCCTTTTGGGAGTCAGTATATGATGAACTGGATAATGTAGATGCGAATACCGTAACTCTCGATGACTTTAACCAGTTGAACACCCTTGCGTTTGATGCTGAAGAATATCTGAATGATGACGGAATAATTAACAATGCAGAAAATGGAAACGTTAAGGTTTCGGATTATAATGTACTCACTTTTATCTGGAACTTATTAAAAATTCAATCCATCTTGGACGATGATCTAATAGGTGAATTGTCTTTCACAGAAAGGCTTGCGGAGATTACCCTACCCTCATTGATTCTTTGGGGAAGGTATGATATGGTCGTTCCAGAATTCTATGCCCAAGAAGCTTTTGATAATTTAGGTTCCAGTGAAAAAAAACTTGTGTTTTTTGAAAGATCCGGACACTCACCCATGTTCACCGAACCAAACCTGTTTGCCGAGGAAGTGATGCAATTTATGAATCAAAATAAATAGTGTGATACGTCAAGATTTCCAATAAAATGAAAGTCAGGCAACAAGCTGATATATGTCATTGTAGGTTATAGTTTTCAAGAATACTTTTAGGGGTCATAAAACTTGAAGATTATGAAATCACTAACCTTCCTTTTTTCTTTTTTACTATTAGTAGCGACATACGGACAAAACGCCGAAGACGAAGTAAACAAAACCGTTGTCGGGTTTGAATTGGATGCGGTGCCGTACATATTTGAGGGATACTATGCTTCTGCCTGGCTAGGCCACGATCATTTTAGATATAGAGCGGTAATTACAAAAATAGAAACACCGGGGTTTATCTTGGAAGATGGTTTTACCAATAATGAAATGAAGGTCTATGCAGCCATTGTGGATTACTTTTTCAAACCTGGCTTTGAAGGCTGGTGGATCGGACCTGGTTTGGAGTATTGGGACGCAAGCATACAAACCGACGCCAAATTGGAAACAGCCGAATACAACAATACCATTTTCACGCTGGGCGGAGGGTATGTTTGGAAATTTTACAAGAACTTTTATCTAAATCCCTGGGCAGCTGCACATCTCCGTGTTGCAGGTGATAAAGAAGTAATGGTAGATAACAGTATCTATGAAACCCCGCTCCTAATCCCTGAAATCTCACTTAAACTAGGCTGGCATTTTTAATCTTCAATGTCTAAAAAAGAAAACCATGAAAATAGTAGCGGTAACCCCTGAAAATGCAATAAAAGAGACCTTCTTCTGTATCAAAGACCGAAAAAGGCAGGGATTTAAAGACAAGGCCCAGTGGTATGAAAAACGTTATGCTGAAGGTTTACGAATAAAGATACTCAAGAATGACGAGGGCAAAATGATTGGCTTTATTGAGTATGTTCCTGCAAAAAATGCCTGGCGCCCGGTAGATGCCGATAACTATATGTTCATTCATTGCACCTACATATACTCAAAAAAAGAACGAAGTATGGGGTTTGGTTCAATGCTCATTCAAGATGCGGAAAACGAAGCAAGAACATTAGGGCTTGATGGTTTATGCGTCATAACCAGTAACGGTGGTTGGCTGGCCAATAAGACACTTTTTGAGAAAAACGGTTTTGAGCAAATTGAAGCGAAGGACCGATTTGAATTACTATCGAAAACTTGGAACAAAAACAGCAAAAAACCAAAGTTTTACAACTGGACAAACCAACAAGAAAAGTATAAAGGATGGCATTTGTTATATGCAGACCAGTGTCCGTGGAGCGAAAAGTCGGTAACCGCCATAATTAACGTTGCCATGGACCATGGAGTAGATCTAAAAGTGTCCAAGATAAAAACCGTAAAAGAGGCTAAGATGGCACCTTCCGGCTTTGGGGTTTTCAATCTATTGCATAATGGTAAACTACTGGATGACCACTATTTAAGTGCTACACGATTCCGAACCATTTTGAAAAAGGAACTCAGCATTTAAGAATTTGCCCTTTTTTACGTTCCGCTTTATTCCCATGTACACCCTTTTAGGTTTGGAGCATCAAAAAAAGGCCAGAGTAGTTCAGTAATTTAACAGTCGTTATAGTGAAACATTATTGTTCAGGAACAAGGCGTATCAATCTTCCGGGGCCCTCTACTACAATGTACAGATACCCGTCGCTGCCCATTTCAGCGTCACGTACCCTGCCAATACCATCCACCAGCGTTTCATGGCCAACAACCGCGTTGCCATTCATCTTTAAACGATGGAGGTATTCGAATTTGAGCGAGCCGACAAACAGGTCATTCCTCCAGTTTCCATAAAAATTGCCAGACACAAATGTCATTCCGCAAGGAGCAATAGAAGGAGTCCAGTAGTACACGGGCTGTTCCATGCCAGCCAATGCGGTAAAATCTGTAAATGTGGTGCCGTCATAATTGATACCGTATGAAATAGCCGGCCAACCATTATTGTTCCCGGCTTCCAACAGATTGATCTCATCACCGCCCTGAGGCCCATGTTCGCCTTCCCAAACTGCTCCGGTTTCGGGATGCAAGCTCATGCCTTGGGGATTACGTGTTCCGTAGGTGAAAATTGAATTGACAGCTCCCGAAGTATTGTAAAATGGGTTGTCCGTAGGAATTTGGCCATCGTCATGGATACGGTGTATTTTTCCGATGGCATTGTCTAATTCTTGAGGGTAAACCTCTCTGAATCCACGATCACCCACGGAAACATATAAATAGCCATCGTTATCAAATTCTAGTCTTGAGCCATAGTGGTGGGTACTACCAAGATACGGAAGCGCCGTGAATATGTTCTCCACTTGAACCAAGTTGTTGCCCTCTAACCTACCCCTTGCCACTGCGGTGGTCCGCTCGGATGCATTATTGGGGTTGGCCCGGGAATAGGATAGATACACAAATGAATTGTTTTCAAAATCTGGATGTACGATTACATCCAACAGTCCCCCTTGTCCTTGCGAAACCACAGCTGGAACACCAGTAATGGCTGTCAATTGCTTGTCATTATTAACCAAAAATAGCCCTCCTCCCCGCTCGGTTACTAAAATTTCACCAGTGGGCAATTGTGCTATCCCCCAAGGAATGCCGGGAATCTCATCGGTTAAGGTTTCCAGTCGGAATGTAAGGTCATCGGAGGTAATCAAGCCTGATAAATCGGGGTTCTCCTCTTCCAACATCGCTTTGGTTTTTCCATCGATCTCGGTAAGTATAAAGGTGGTCAAATCTTCGATTGCTTGCGCACTTAACGCAGACCCGTATGCTGGCATACCATTGCTCGCGTATCCATCGGTTATTGAGTTTATGACATCGTCCTGAGCACTGCCGTAGGTCCACTCGCGTTCCACAAATGAGCCCAGGTCTTGTCCATGGCAACCTCCACAGTTGTTTCTATAATTGAGGGCAGCATCTCCTGAATCCACAATTTCATTGACTGGATCAATTGCATCTTCGGGCGATACGGGTTCCAGCGAATTATTGCAGCCTAGCAGTACTGACAAAAACGAGAACAACACCAATTTCGTGGATGTTTTTAACCATTGGTGCGCATACTTTAAGTTGAAAATTATCTCAAAAAACGGATTTGGGGTGATTGGGGCCATAATTGTCCATTTTAGCACTTAGTGTATCAACGTTACATATATATGTAACGTTGACAATTAAAATAAAGTATTGGATTGGGAAGTCAAAATGATACTGGTTATCAGTAGATTACTGCCAAGTGCCTATGGGACTTTATCCAAGTTTTATGGCTTGGGTCTAAGATCTTCAATCACCTTTGCATCTACCCAAAAGATATCTACATTTTCGTAATCATTCGAACCCATGTTCCTATTAAAGAACAAATATTTGCCATCGGGTGTCACCGTCGCTGCGGCTTCCCATGCTTCGGTATTAATGGCTTCGCCCAAATTAATGGCAGTACCCCAAGAACCATCTTCTTGTCGAAAACTGATATAGAGGTCAGAATCTCCAAAACCACCTTCACGTTCTCCATCAAAAATTAGGTAAGATTCATCAGGAGCAATGAAAGGATGCGCATTCATTCTTCCGGTATTGATTGTTTTCCCAAATGGGCGAGGTGCTTCACGTTTCCCTTCTACAAGTCTTGAATAACGGAGCACCCCATCTCCGTTGGGCATACCAATCTCATCAAAAACAAAGGTTCCATTGGATGAGGACGTCATGCGCATGATCTTTATTTCCTCGAAGGGAGATCCAAGATGTTCTATCTCTGACCAGCCAGACTCTGTTCGTTTCTTATATCGCTTGCCCAAATGCATTGTTTTGCCATCAGGTGAAATATAGGGTTGGCCTACCCTGTTTGAGATAACGGACTCCTCCCATTGTTCATTTTTGTACTCAAATACAACGAATTCCTGTTTTTCATTACCCGGAACTTCCCTTATAAAGTAAAACTCTTTTAAGTCGGGTGTAAAAACTCCCCCATACTCCCAGTTTTCGCTTGTAACCATTCCAGGAGCAAAAGGTTGCGGCACCAAACCCGGCAATTTTTGCCCTAAATATGGAGTTTTCACTATGGTTTCATTCAACTGTGCCAACCATTTAATACTGCGAACTACCGTCATTGGGAATGCAGTTCCATGATTTCCATCAATCACTTCTTTTAGTACCGTTAAGCCCTCATCTCTTCTATCATTTAATAATTTAATAAACGCTTCGATAGGCTCCATCATCGTTTCTTCCAATGAGCCATATGAAATGAAAACATTGGCATTCAGACTCGAGTTTCTATTTGACAATTTTGTATTAAGTGCTGATAGATGTTCAACTTCATTTTTGATTGATGGACTACCTAGAATGTAATTATTAAAGGTATCAGGTTGAGACAATAGCACATAAGCGCCAAATTCACCACCCATTGAATAACCGAAATAGGTACGACTATTTGGGTCAGTGCGATACGTATTGTCAATATAGGTAATGACAGCATTACGAATAAAATCTAAATGTTTGTTAGCTTGTCCAAACTGTATTTTTTTTTGAATTTCAGGATTATCATGTTTCCTAAAACTATAATCCCTAAACCGACTAACATGGTCTCCAAACTCTTTCTTCAGGCTATCATCAATGTCTTTCTGCCAAGAGATTCCAACTAGAATAATCTCTTCCAACATGTATTCTGTTGAACCAGATAACATCTCCATGTGCCACATTGCATCGGTTGTATAAATTACAGGATATGATTTATCATTGTTTTCTGAGTACGCCTCTGGTAGCTTAATATAAAGTTCGTATTGTCTATTGGCCTGCGTATCCTTTAATGGAATTACCTGTATTCGTGGTAACTCTAAATAAGACGGTTCTAATTTTACTGAGTTATTTTCTTGAGCAAATACCGTGTTTATCGATACGAGGTAAATCAATAGTAATAATTTAATAGTTCTCATATTTTCTACCTTTGGATATGAATTATTGCTTTGGTCTAAGATTCTCAATAATTTGAGCATCTACCCAGAATATGTCTACATCTTCGTATTTATCTGTTGGTTTTATTTTACCCACATCTCTATTGAAAATTATATATTTTCCATCTGGAGTAACAATCGCACCAAATTCTGAAGTTTCGGTGTTGATTTTGTCTCCCAGGTTAATGGCTTCACCCCAAGAACCATCCAACTGTCGAAAGCTTACATAAATATCAGCCTTACCATAACCGCTATCTCTTCTTCCATCCCAAAGAAGATAAGATTCATCTGGCGAAATGAACGGATGGGCATTATACTTTCCCGTATTAACCTCTTTACCAAACGGTTTTGGTTCCTCACGTTTTCCATCAACTAATCTTGAATAACGAAGGAGGCCTTCACCCATTGAATCAAAAACATAGGTTCCTTTCGCCGAAGTTGTAAGTAGCATGATTGGGTAGTCTTTAAATGGAGCGCCAAGGCTTTTTATCTCTGACCAATCCCCAGTTTCTGTACGCTCCTTATATCTAGTACCTAAATGCATGGTCTTCCCGTCGGGAGAGATAAAAGGTTCACCCACTCTTGGTGAAACTACTGACGTGTGCCACTGATTATTCTTGTTTTGAATAACAACAAACTCCATTTTTTTATCCTTATCAGTTTCTCCAACTTCTCTGATAAAATAAAATTCCTTTAGATCGGGTGTGAAGACACCAAACGTTTGCCAATCTTTAGTAGAAACAATTCCTGGAGCAAATAATTCGGGTAATAAGCCTGGTGGTTTTTGACCAAGATAGGGACCTTCCAAAACCAAGCTTGCAGGTTTAACAGCATCAATGACTTTAGCATCTACCCAATAAATGTTCGACAACTCCCCTTCTTCATTATACCGGCTAAAAAACAAATATTTCCCGTCCGGAGTCAGACTTGGGCAGGTTTCTGTATAATCGGAATTTACGGAAGTACCCAGATTAATGGGTTGGGTCCAACTCCCATTGGGCCTTTTAAAACAAACGTGAATATCCCTGTCTTTGGTTTTATCATTTTCTTTTTTGGCATCCACCAGAATAAAATCCTGAGATGGGGAAATAAATCCGTGAGTCCCGTATTCAATGCCAAGTTCATGCACTTCAGGATAGCTGCCATTTTTATTGGGGGCATAATACATCTTTCCCTTTGAGATACTAGTATAAAAAAGATCGCCATTCTTCGCTACGTTCGGATAAAAGACAAGATCTTCATTTATGGGTGAATCAAGTGGTTCGGCTTCGCTCCAAGACTGACCCAAACGTTGGGCAATCCATATTTTCTCATCTGAAAAAATGGAATCATAAGCTGCAAAGAACAATTTGTTGCCCTGGGGATTTACAAAGGCCTCAAATTCACTCTTCTTCTTACCCTTGGTAAATGTTATTTTTTTGGGAGTCGTCCATGTACCCTCCTTGAACTCTGAAAAATGCACCTCTTGAGGGCTATCTTCTTTTTCCCCTGAGAAATATAGTTCCTTGAAATCTGGAGAAAAGGAAACGGCATACTCATAACGTCCGTTTACCGAAACAAGCCCAGGAGCAAACAGCTGGGGAGTCATTCCCGGTGGCTCTTGTCCAAAATAGGAAGTTTCTTCGGACGTGGATTCATTGTTTTTTGCATGTTGTTTTTTAGTATCGCAGGCATTTAAAAATAGTACCCCTATAAACATCCAAATGAAATACGTTTTTCTCATCTCTTAGATTTTGATACTAGTTGTTATTTCTTGATAAATGCAGGTAAGATTCGCTCTGCAATGATTTGAAGGGTACGGTTATCGTTGTTATGGGCAGTAACCACAATCATTAAATCAAGTTCCTCAATCAAGATGATATATTGTCCGCCGCCGCCCTGGGCGGATCTGCTGAAATAGCTTTTGCCCTCAAAATTCAAATCTGCCGACCACCAGTAATACCCGTACCCCTGATTGGAAACATCTTTGCCGCCACCATAGACATCATCATCACCAGTTAAGAGAATCCTGCTGGTTGCTTTAGCTAGAAAAGCCTCCGGAACCAGTTGTTCGCCATTCCATTTGCCTTTGTTCATTGCTAAAGTTCCCCACTTGACCATATCCCGCGAGGTCATGTTAGTTCGCCAACCTGCTTCTGGTAAGCCACTAGGCTGAGTCCGCCAGACGTAATTGGTGATGCCCATTTTATCCAGAAGTTCATTTTTAATAAAATCTTTTGCCGATCCGGGTACGACAGCTTCAAGAACCTGCATTATCAAACCAGGACCAGTGCCATATAAAAAATGCTGAGACGCTGGTGTTATAGGTGCACTATGCTCCAAAATAGCTTGGACCTGTTGCTGACCTTTTATCTTGCTGGGGTCTTTTCTAAACGCTTCCCATTGTTTCTCGGGAATACGGATACCAGTACTCATGGTCAACGCCTTATGTAAAGTAATCAGCTCTACCCCTTCGACAAATTTTTTAGGATCCAACTCTTTTAGAAAGCTAACTAATGGTTTGTCTAAATCGTTCATGGTCAGATATCCCATCTGGATTGCACGACCAAGTGCCATAGAAGTATATGTTTTGGTCGCTGATGCTTGGAAATGGGGCAAATCGATTCTACCCCTTAAATAATAGGATTCAAACAAGAGTTTATCCTTATGAACTATAAGAAAGCTATCGAATTTACCATCATTGTTATTGACGATGTCCTGTGCTAGCTTAAGAATCATAGCTTTATTTCCACCATCGCTGCCCAATTCACCAACGGGAATACCATCTTTTCTATCCGCCGGGGTTGGATCTATAAAAGCTTTCTTGAGATAAGGTATATCCCGGAACGAACTTTTGGTTTCCTCAGCTGTAGCCTCTGGTGCAGTATCGTTTTGTTGAGCAAAGACGGTGTTATACGATAGAAAGATTATGAGCATTAGAAATTGGGTTGTTCTCATTTTATATTTTATTTATTGATTATTATGTTTGCAATTTCCAGGCGTTCAGATAACTTCATTTTAGGTGAAACTGCAGGGCTTCATTATTTGGTCCTGGCTAACGCAGAAATGTCGCTTTTCTACCATGAGAGAGAATCTTTTTTACTGAAGAACCATCGTTATTCATAATATAAATATGTGATTTTTTATCCTTGTTGGTTGATGAAAAAATTATTTTAGAACCATCAGGAGACCAGGATGGGTGCCAATTACCAACATTATTAAATGTCAATCGTTTTTGATTAGAACCATCAATATTCATCACATAAATTTCAAAATTTCCATCTCTATTAGACATAAAAACGATTTGCTTACCATCAGTAGAAACCTCAGGATGCCATTCTTCAGCTTCATTATCTGTCAAATGGATAATATTGGTGCCATCAATATCTGCTATGCTTATCTCACCTTTTTTATCTTTGTATTCTGAAGTAAATACTATTCTTCCATCTGGAGTAAAATAAGGGTTACTGCCTTTCAGTGATTCTATTTGAGTCCTTTCGCTACCATCTTGATTCATAATCCAAATTTCTGCCTGCCAAACATCTTCCGAATCTTTATATTCTCTTGCAAAAGCAATTTTTTTTCCATCTGGAGTCCATTCAGGTGCACTATCCCATTTGTTTTTTGCATGAGTTAATCTTTTGCTATTCGTACCATCACTGTTCATTGTATGAATAGACCAGGTCTTTCCGTCATCATGATATACTCGAAAAGCAAATGTTTTTCCATCAGGAGACAACGCTAAGTAATCACCCTTGGTATTTATACTTTTAATATTTGATTTACCTTCTTTATGGCTTGAATAAATTTTTGCTACTCCCTTTGAAGTATAGGCAATTGTATAGGAAGTTGGTTTACACTTTTTACTATTCTGACAATACGAATTGACAGATAGTAAAGTCAAAAAAACAGACAAGATTTTTACCCAATTGAGATATTTGGTTCTCATTGAATTCTTTTTTTGGTATGTTTTGCTATACATGGAATTGAAACAGACGTTTTTTGATGCCTTAGTATCTGACAAAAGATGTATTTTTCTGTCATGTTTTCAATCTAAATTTTGTCAACTGCTCTATACCCTTATGAACTGCTCTAATAAGCCAATTTATAATGGTTAGTTTGCATGAGTAAAACCAGATCAAAATGAAATTGAGGTCTTCATCTTATTTTCTTTTAGTGTGCTTTATGTTATTTGCTAGCTCGTGCTCTCAAAGTTCAACACCTGTTTTCAAAAGATATCGGACGGTATTTAAAATTGGCGACCAACAGGAATGGGCATCCAAAAATCTGAATGAACAGCAATGGGAAACACGTATGGAATTGGTGCCAGATGGTCAGGTTTTCTGGTCTAGGACCCCAATCGATATTCTAGAAGCCCCCGAAGCACTAAAACCCTACGGTCTTCGGTTGGAAGCCTATGGTGAGTATGAGGTATTCTGGGACGGAGTTTTAATCGGTAAGAACGGAAACCCGGGTCAGGAAGCAGATTTACCTCCGGAAGGTAAATTGTGGACTACTTTTACAATTCCCTCTCATCTGACACGTGCTGGCGAGCATATAATGGCCTTGCGTTTGAGCAATTATTATTATCCGGATCATATTGGCAATTACGGTCTGAAGATTGATTATTACGATGATCTATTAACCGACCGACTCATTCAAAACTCCTATATGCATGTGTTTGCAGGAGCTTTTCTTATTACCGCCATCTATTTTCTTTTTCTATTCTTAGGAAATAAAAAGGAATACCCTGCGCTTATTTTTAGCATCAGCTGTTTGCTTTTTTTTGGCTTAACAATGACTCACTTTGTAAGAACAACCTTGCCGATCCATTACAGCTTGCATGTTGTGCGTTTAGAAGTAATCACGAGCCTAATGTTCGGTATTTCGTTTTTAATTCCACTCTATTTTTCTATGCAGTTCCCCTACCCCAAATGGAAACTCTTCTTGGGTATTTATACCGCTATTCTTTTGTTTATATTCTCTATTGAGCACCACTTATTTGATCTCACCATATTAAACATGACGCTAAGCTTGTTGCTGTTTTCCCTATGCATAGCAGTTTTTGGGGTTTATAAAAAAGCAAAAGGCGCGCTCCTGGTGTTGCTTACCTTACTCCTTTGTATATTCATTCGCCATTATGTTTCATTAAACATTAGTCTTTTCACAGGTTTTAGTCTAATTCTACTTAACATGTTGTATTTGCTTTCCCTACGAATCAAAGAACAACGTTTGGCCTATGAAAACTCATTGGTCCAATCTACGAGACTGCGCTTAGAATTACTTAAAAAGAATATCCAACCTCATTTTCTGATGAACACGCTCACTTCGTTGATAGATTGGATAGAAGAGACTCCAAAAAAAGGTGTCTTGTTTATAGAAGCCCTGGCCAAGGAATTTGATTTGCTGAATCAGATAGAAAACCAAACCCTAATACCGGTTAGTCAAGAAATAGCGCTTTGTCGTGCGCATTTGGAGATTATGGAATATCGAAAAGAAGTGGACTATTCTTGGGAGGAAGAAGACATCGATCCTGAGCAAAAAATACCTCCAGGAATTCTTCATACTTTGTTGGAAAACGGAATTACGCACAGTCTACCTCTGAAAGATAATAGCATCAAATTTAAACTACATTTTGAGTCAAGTGATAATTATAGTTGCTACACATTTTTAACCAACGCCGAGATTGTAAAGCAAGCTTCAGCTCAAAGACAAGAAGGTACGGGACTTAAATACATTAAAGCCCGACTTACAGAAAGTTACCATGACCAATGGGAACTTACTTCAGAACCCGCACATCATGGTTGGAAAAATGTCATAAAAATATATAGGTAAGAAGATGAACGTTTTAATTGTTGAAGATGAATTAAGAATCGCCAAAAGAATTGAACGAATGACTCGTGACATTTTTGGAAGTACGCTGCAATCCCTAAAACATATAAATACGCTACACGATGCATTGAGACATATTGAAAACAGTGAGTTGGACCTGGTTCTCTTGGACCTAAACCTTAATGGCGACAACGGCTTCGATCTTCTTACCAAGGCAGTTTCTGGGTCTTTTCATACTATTATTATTTCGGCTTATAAGGATCAAGCAATAACCGCCTTTGAACATGGTGTTTTAGATTTTGTTCCCAAACCTTTTAACCAAGATAGGTTGGTACAAGCCTTCAATAGGGCAACCGCGAAAGAAAAAGTAGAAAACAGTAAAATCAGATTTTTGGGGATAAAAAAAAAGGGTAGAATGCAATTAGTGCCTATTGAGGATATCATTTATATAAAAGGTGCTGGCGTCTACACCGAACTCTTCTTAACGGATGGAAGAAAAGAATTGCATGATAAATCCCTCGAAAAACTGGAACAACTCCTATCCTATTCTTTCGAAAGGATACATAAATCATATTTAGTCAAGATGTCGGAGATAAGGGAAATTAATGTTTCATCTGGAAGTAAGTATATGGCTGAGTTGAAGAATGGAGAACGCATCCCCATCGGAAGAACTAAATACAAAGATCTAAAGGCGAAATGGGGTTGAATACTTGTGTAAACTTTGTTTTTTGATTAAAGCAATCCAAACAGGAAAATAGTCAACATTCCCCAGCTAGTTCCCGTTACCATACTCAAAATGGCCAGAACGATTGCGTGTGGCATTAACTCCTTTTTGTAGGCAGAGGTTACCGCGGGAGCTGTTGAGATCCCACCTAAATTGGCCATACTTGCTATGGCAACCCAAGCAATATTTGTCTTTAGCAATCGAGCTGTAAGCAGCATTGCAAGAAAATGTAGAATCAACCAAATTAGAACCAGGATTATAAGATTAGCTGGTAACGAAAGATTGGAAAAATTAAGTTTAAGTCCGAGAATGGCCATGATTAATACAATAGAAAATCCAGCTAGCTTCAGCACTAACTTATGGTTCCATGCTGAAATTAGATTACCCAACAGCAGGCCAATAATGGACAAAACTACTACACTGGTTAAAAAGGACATTGATACAAATGATGTCAGAACCATTATAATAAGAATAGTCCCCAAGGTTATCAGATTTAAAAACCTAAGACTCATGTTACCTTTGAACTCTGGGGGTTCCACTACAGGAAATTCGGAATCGATTTTCCATAACCTGTTAAGCCGATTGCTCCGTTTGATGAATTGAAACATTAGGATAGTCCAGATGTTAACCAAAATGTTATCGAACACTAAGATGGAAAGGAAAAGAGCTTCAGGAGTTTCAGCCAATTCCTTTAAAACCAATTGACTTGTGCTTCCCCCTATCCATCCCCCCACAATTGGCACCAATCCCTTCCAGTATCCATCACCAATGAACAACTGGGTATTTGTTTCGTTGAAAATTCCAAATACTATAACCAAAAGTACTGGGAGTGTTGCAATTACTAGGGACCCTACACCAAATACTATTATAGGCTTAATACCTACAATTTTTAACTGCTTGAATGATAACGCGCTCATCACGGTGAGGATGGCAAAAGGTATTATCCAGGACCTACTTAAATCATGTAGAAAAACTTTCGATAGATCTATTCCAAAAAGATGAGTGAAACCGGCGGGTATAACATATGCAAACAATATTGCCGGAAACCAATCAAGAATTGATTTGATAAGCTTGTTTCTAGCCTTTCCAAGCCAATGAACAAATAAGACAGTCAAAACCACAAGGACTGTTGCTATTACAAATAATACTGAATCATTCATATTTATGCGTCAGAATTCCTAGGCATGTCATTAAACCTTCATGAAAATTTCCAAGTCGAAGATTTTCGTTGGGCGCATGAATACTATTATCAGGGTTTGGAATCCGCACCGAAATAGCCGGAATCCCTAATTCAGAAATAAAGGGGGCTATGGGTTGCGAACCACCCGTTGATTGCATGCGAATATAGTTACCTTCACCAAATACATGGGCCATTGCCGAACCCAACCAATTCCCAAGTGGAGAATTAAGATCTGTTCTAAACGGTAGAGACCCGATTCTAGATTCAATTTTTATCAATTTAGTATGGTCTTTTCGCTCCTGCTGTGTCGGCTCATGATCCAGAATGTGAAACCCTCTTGACCGTATAAATTCCTTTACCAACCCAATCTGCCGTTCCGCTGGGGTTTCAGGCACCAATCTCATATCAATTTCGGCAAGGGCTTCGGACGGTATAATAGTACGAACCTCATTTTCTACCCACGCTGCACGTAATCCGCGTACATTCAAAGAAGGGTATTGTAATGCCTCTTGATATGTATTACCAACAGCTTCTGGTCTCGCCACTCCCAATGTGGTCAATAATTCATCCTTGTTTTCAGGAACCGAATTAATAAGCGTTCTTTGATTATCGGTCAAATGCACTCCTTCGTAATAACCGGGAATCAAGACTCGACCTTCCTCATCTTTCATGGAACCCAGCAATCGTGAAAGCCCAAAAACGGGGTTAGGGGCATAATTTCCATACTGACCGGAATGTAGATTTTTATACGCTCCATATACCGTTAATTTCATGGTTGCAATACCACGCGCCCCAAACGTAAGTGTGGGGAGGTTGGCGGGTGGACGGGTACCGTCCATAATCAGCATGGCATCAGCTGAAAATTTATCACGATTGTTCCTAACCAATACTGGAAGTGTTGGCGACCCCAATTCCTCTTGAAAATCCATTATTACTTTAAGATTGAATTTTGGCTTGAGCTTTTTAGCTTTTAAAATCTTAAGGGATTGCATAAAAGCAGTCGCCGGACCTTTAGAATCCGAAGCTGAACGCGCAAATATTTTCCAATCTGAATTAAAATCCTGGGTTAACTCTTCCCATGGAATAATTCTACAATCATTTCCTAAGCATTCCTTTAAGACGGGGTCGAATGGGCTATTCTGACGCCATTTTGTAGAATCAACAGGTTGCCCATCAATTTGAAGATAGAACAACACAGTCGGAGCATTTTTCTTAACCGTTTTTTGGGCGAAGAGGTGTTGCGTTCCTTCTGAAACTAATATTTCAGTCTCAAAATTTAAGGCTTGAAAGGTATTCTCACACCATTTCAAATTTAAATCAATGTTATCCGGATTAGACCCTAGGTTCGGAAGCTTCAAAAACTCCTTTAACGTAAACATTCCTTCTAGGAAATATTCATCCGCCAGTTGACGGATTTCTTCTTTTTCTAGGCTTTGCCCAGATATGGTAATGGTTGCAAGAAAAAGTAAAAAGACCGTGGCAATTCTCATATGTTAGTTTTAACTATGACCAAAGACTTAGCAAATCAAATAGTACGGTTAACTTAAAGAAAAAGATTCAATATACAATCGCAACAGTAGTAAAAAACAATTCATGTTAGTTGACTAACATGAATTAGCGATCCCAAACGAGTTCTCAAAAAATGAGTGCGTTTTATCGATTCAACCAACTTTTAAAATCGTTGATCTTGGGCCTGCTAACAATAAACTCTTGATTACGAGATTTTAATATGCTCAACTTTAGTCGATGGTTAAAATATTTATCGATTTTCTGAATGGCTGACTTTGCTACAATCTGGCCACGATTAATGCGGAAAAATTGGTCTTGATTCAATGAAATGAAAAGTTGGTCAATCGTCTCGTCTATAATAACCCGTTTATGTTCAGTGACCCCGAATGTAATGCTGTCTTCCGAGTATACAAACAACAAATCAGAAATACGTAATCGTAAAAAGCCATCCCCTTCTTTTACCAAGATACCCTCTCGTTGCGGAGTAGTCTGCATATCAGCTAGAAAATTTTGGAGAATTTCCGGATTCAATGTCAACTGCTGTTTGGAGCGTTTAAACTTTTCCAGAGCTTGTTCTAAATCGTTCTGCTGAATTGGTTTTAGCAAATAGTCAATACTGTTCACTTTAAAGGCACGAATAGCGTATTGGTCAAATGCAGTCGTGAAGATAACAGGGCATTGTAACTGGACTTTCTGAAATATTTCGAAACTAAGACCATCAGCGAGTTGAATGTCCATAAAAACAAGGTCTGGCGGACTATTCTTTTGAAACCATACGGTACTCTCTTCTACACTATCAATTATGCCCAGCAGCTCGTATTCAAACCTTAAAGTTTGTAAAAGGTTTTGAAGTTGATTTGCAGCACGGGATTCGTCTTCAATGATGAGTACTTGCATCTGGAGTTTTTTGTTCAGCAATGGTAAGCAATGGTAATTTCACTTGAAAATGCCCGTTCTCTGAAGTAATGGATACCTGTTTATCAGAAATAAGCGCATAGCGTCCTTCAATATTCTTAAGGCCTAACTTGGTGGTAGGCAATTGCGTTGATTTTGGTTGTATTCGATTTCTAACAATTAATTTCCCGTTCTCCATGTAAACGTTTACTTCAAGTGGTTTTGCCTTGGAAATGACATTATGTTTTACGGCGTTCTCCAACAAAAGTTGAAGGCTCATGGGTATAATCAATTTATCCTTTTCACTTTCAGAAATAGTCCAGTTCACTTGCAAATTTTCGCCAAACCTTTCCTTTTGTATATGAATATAGGCCTGGGCAAACTTTAGCTCATCCTGTAACACAATCAGATTGGTATTACCAGATTCAAGGATAAAGCGATACATCTCGGATAGTCTGTTTACAAATTCTTTGGCCTCCTCCTTTGTGTTTTGATCTATAATATCCCTTAAGGTATTCAATGTATTGAAGAAAAAATGGGGTTGGGCTTGATTCCGCAACGTATCCAATTGTGCCTGTACGATAGCTCTTTTAGCTTGTTCTTCATGCCTTATTGACTGTTTTAACCGGATGTAGTAGTACATCGCTTCGTAAATTGCCATCGTCATAGTGCTAATTAGAATTATGGGGACAATCAACTTTGATCTTAACGGATGGTTGTAGTTGTTTCCAAAAATAAAACCCAAAGTCATATTTCCTGAATAATCAACTGCCATCACTGTAACGACAATAGACAGGAAAAAAAGCGGAATCCTCTTTACGTTATCCTTTAAGCTGGGGTACTTTTTACGAAGTGCAATTAAAATGGCTCTCATGACCAACCAGTTCACAGTTGAAAAAATCAAGGAAACACTCCAATTGATAGCGGCCTCTACAAATGGTAATCGACTGAAGGAACCACCAGAGAACAAAAAATCAGTAATAAAACTCAGTAAGATGATTCCGGTCAGCATGAACCAGATATCGTTAAAAGCCAAGTATTTTATACGTTTTTCCTTATTGAAAAACTTCATATTCGTATGGATTTATAATCTCACCAAAGGCATGCCCTGCTTAGCTTGATAAAAGGTGAAAGCGATCCAAGAGGCATACAACAATCCAAAAAGAATTACCACAAGGCTTTTTGCCATTTTGGAAGCCTTCCATTTTTTGGTAAGCATTACTGCGAATAAAGGAATAATTTGAATGCCATGCAATCCAAAGAAATGAGCTACTCGTAAATCTCCTGCAATGGTACTCCAATTAATCACTGGCAAACCTTCACCTCCATCGGCAACGCCAACATTATGCGCCATTTGACCAATCATCTGCCCTCCTACCCAACTTCCAAATAACACCACCAACCAGCCCAACAAAATACCCCACTGAACAGGTCTTGCTACCTTCATTTTTAAACGAATAGTTTCTACAATATAAAATACCATTGTAAGAACCACAATACTTATCAAAAGTCCCATTACACCAAAAAGGATACCATCGAATAAATTGGATTGGTTATAATGCGATTGTACGCCACGTGAAGCTTGAAGGACCACAATGATAATTTCTAACGCCAAAGGCCAAGAAATCAGGTTGTTTATAATATTCCGTTTTCTTTTGGAAAACGGATAAAGTGTTGCTAAAAATCCAGATGTGATTACATAGATACCTCCTGAAATGGAGAATTTAAGTGGCTTTATCCAAACGTTGATGCCAGCTAACATGCGGTCGTCAACCATCCATCCAAGTAAACATAGGACGGCAAGAACAAAATGAAATATTCCGATTCCATACAGAATGGGGCTTTGGCTCTTTACGGTTTGTAAAATGTTTTTCACTGCTTTCATGATTTGGAGCTTTTATGGGTCCTGATAATCATAAAAAGCAAAAAGCCAACGGGTCCTAACATGAAAGTGGCAAAAAGACAAGGTGCCATCAACAGTTGATGAATACCAAGTTTTTGGTTTTCGTTAAGCATCCACATTCCAATTAATAAATCAAAGGCCAGATAATGTACCCAACCTGCCATTACAGCATTTTCCACTGTAAATAAGGCCATTACAGAAGATAGACTGCCAAAGTCCAAACCCCCACCAGTTTGGATATGAAGTATCATGTAAAAAGCATATATCAAGGATAATAAAAGTGGTATGACCTTGTGGTCAATCAAAAAACGGGTCACTTTCCATTTTGGTAGGATGATCATTAGAAGCCACATGGGCATCGCTATCGAATTGGCTATCGAAAAAATTTCTGCGGTTTTCATTGATGTTTGGTTTTACGGTTTAACACAGACCAAAAATCAATTTTCGTTTATAGGTATTAAAGGATTTTCTATTGAACCATCGTTATGGACAGTTGAATTGCAACCAGAAAGAATCTATTGTTAAGTAAGTCGGAACCTAAGGGGTTGCAATTTATGCTTGATTTATAATTCTAATGGGAATATACAGGTTGTTAAACCTTGAATTAATACCTATTTGAATTCCATCCGTAAAACTTTTTCGTTGGTTTCTTTGTGAATGTAAGTCGTCAATATTTTAAAACCATGTTTCTGGTAAAATGATTTTCCGATACTATTTTGGTCAAAAACCTCAACTTCCAACACCTCGTTGAATCTTAACATATGGGTAAGCAAATGACTGCCAATACCTTTTGATTGCATATTTGGGTCAACAAACAATCCTCCAATTTCGTTCCCAATCATGGATACGAAACCATAAACTTGGTTGTTATTTGTGTAAACCCATGTCTTGGAATTAGGCAAGAGTTTATCTTTCATCATTTTTTTTACCTTTTCAATGAATTTTTGACTTAAAAAAGGATGTCCGACTTCCTGGGCATTGTACCAGATAGTCATAACGCTTTTTAAATCAATATCTTCATAAGGACGTATCATAATCTCTTCATTAAAAAGTTTAGTAATGGGTAATAATAAAGGGACATCATATAGATGCCCCTTTAACTTTTCCACGACCTGCGAAAGCCATGTATTTTCTGAAATACTAGTTACAGATGTTCAAAACAATCTCACCGGGAGCTGGGCCGGGGCCATCGGCCGCCGCTACTTGTCCGTCTGGCGCTAATAATTCGTATGAATGCTCACCCTCAAAGTTTCCTGGGGTATACGTCCATACCAGTTCAGTAGTACCTGTTGGAACAGTTATGGTAAAAGATCCAGAATCGCCACTTGTAATTGTGTAATCGGTGTTAGTACCATCGATGGTCACCGTAATAAAGGCACCATCCCATCCATCACCAAAGCTATCTTCAATATTTAATGTGTAATCACCAATCACGGGTGCGGTTGGGATACAATTGATACCGGCCCTATAGGCATATGGTGAGGAGAAGAACGATCCACCGGATACTCTACCTGTTGTATCCACATCGGTAAAAAATCTTCCATCGGTAAGGTTTACCACCAATCGGATGTTGATCTGGTCACCACCGGTCACATTGGCCGGAGTGTTTGCAACACCAAGTGCTGAAAGCGCATCGCCCAGGGATACCGAGAAACTGGTCCTTGGCAGCCCATTTGGCCCAGAAGTGAATTCTGAGGCCGCAACAGTGCTCACAAGGGTCTCGGTTGCCGTAGTGGTGCCATTGGATGTGGAATTGTCTACAAAATCAACATAGATCTCGATGTTCGACAATAGGTCACCGTCCTCATGATCCTGTTCCTCGATGGTCACACCGAAGATCGATGCAGGATCGAAAACGTTGAAGGTCGTGCTCTCAAAGGATACGGTCCTTAGGACAGCCCCTCTTGGGACGGTCTCCTGAACTTCCAGTGTTATCTTGTCATCCTCGCTACACGAAGCCACAAGTGCCACAAGTGCCAGAGCTATATATAATCTTAAATTTTTCATGTATTCTAATTTTGTTTTCATTGCACTTTTATTAATTGGCCGCAGGAACCCCAGCTGTATCCCAGAATACAGGCTGTTGCTGATCTGGTTTTTGGCTGATGCTCGAGTTGTTGTTCACCGAGTTAGTCGGATAGTACATAGATCGAATGAAAACATCCGGGTTCGGCTCAAGGTTCGGCTGTAGTGTTGTCGGGAACCCAGTTCTTCTATAGAAGTTGTAAGGATCTACCCCGTTACCGAAGCTGGCTATCCACAACTGCTCTGCAAGGATGTTCCACTGTCCGTCCGCATCGGCGGCGTCCCAAGCTGCATCAACGGCATCACTGTAAGCTGTAACGTCAGCGGCTGAAGGCTCGAATGAAGCATCCGCACCCGCCAATCTTGTAGATGAGAAAGCCTGTACCTTGGCAACTGACTTGTCAAGTGCTGAAAGCACGGCAGCTTTTGCACCTGGGGCATCCCCTGATGCCATTGCGGCCTCCGCGATCATGAAATCGGCACCGAAAGCGGTCAACAGGTTGGTGATACCAAGACCTGCGGCACCGGCCACCAATCCAATTGCAGTAAAGGAATCATCATCGAACTTGCCACCTACAGGGTACGTACCATAGACAGTTCTTATTAGTCCATCAGGCGGAATTCCTTCAGCGCTACCGTGGTCACGTCCCCAATATCCATTGGGAAGGTTACAGAAGGTAAAGCCTCCGTCGATATAATGTTGCGGAGCTGTTTGTAAAGAACAGACCAAAGTTACTTCATCTGGAGCCGTCCCATCCTGTCCAGGAACCGTGGCATTCTGTCGGTAGAAATAGTAACGGATCCTTGGATCGTCAGAGGTGTCCATAAGGTTCATCAACCAGTTGGACATGTACTCACCGGCACCAGAAGCGGTATAATTGATCCCGTAACGTGGATGCCTTGAATCAGGTTGGGCAGCACTGGTAGCGCCCCAAGCAAACAGAAAGTCATCAGCGGTATCGGTGATATAGTTCCCACCGGTAACGATTGCATCGAAACTTGCCAGTGCACTTCCATCGACCAACCTTCTCTGAAGGTAGATCTTCATCTTAAGGGTATTGCACGCCCTGATCCACTGATCCTCATCGCCCCCGTAATAGAAATCCGTCGGTGGCTTGGCTGCAGGGTCAGTTCCAAAATTGGCTATCGCCTGGTCCAACAGAACAAGAGCAGCATCATAGATGGATGCCCCCGGATCCGCTGCAGGGTTGAAGTTGTCGTCCGCTATTGCGGCCTCCGTGTAGGGAACGTCCCCGAAGAAGTCCACCATGGTCACAAAAAGGTATGCCTCGATGAACTGCGTTATCGCGATGTGGTGCGTAAGTCCTGCTTCTGTTGCCAAAGGCTCCATGGTCCTGATGTTGGCCAATAACCTGTAGGCATTGTCCCATTCATCCGACATGTCACTTCCTTGGTAAGCACTCACATAGTTCCTACCGCTCATGTTCACGATACGTGTAAGCTCCATTCCTAGCTCGTTGAAACCGTCACCAGTGGTGTTACCACCCGATGCCCAGTTATCATTTGCATCGCTGTCCGCATCCCCTTCAAATTGTCTCACGAAATCCTCCTGGATCGAGTTCAAAAGGAAATCGGGAGAAGATTGCTCCGGGGTCAAGAAGTTGGGGTCCGCAGTAAGATCCAACTCCGTGGTCTCACAGGAAACCAACACTAACGCCATTGCGCAAAATGCTGTAAATATGTTTTTACTTATTCTTTTCATTATCTTTTAATTTTTTGTTCTTAGAATGTTGCCTTTACACTAAGACCATATCTTCTTGCACTTGGTCCGTTGATGAAATCAAAACCAGCTCCGTTGGATACACCCAGACCGGCCGTGTTGGGGTCGAAGTTTGCACCTTTCGGGGTATTGATGGCCCTGAAGTATAGGTTGTTACCTGAAACGGTAAAGGTCAAGTTTCCAAATGGGGTCTTGTCCAAGAACTTCTTTGGAAGCGCATAGCTCAACGAGGCCTCCTGTAACCTTACGGTCGTGGCATCGTATACCTGTAGTTCACTTGGTCCGAAAAGGATGTTGTTGAACCAGAAGGTTGAGTTAACTATTTGCAATTTGTTTGGATTTCCGTTGGCATCAACACCTGGAAGAATGTAAGTATCTTCCCTATCATTCGTCTCTGGAATCAATCCCCTACCTAAAAGTGTAGAGATGGTACTGGAGTAGACGTCCCCACCCTGTGTATAGTTCCACTGGAAACCAAGGGTGAAGTTCTTGTAGGAGATACTGTTCCTTACGTTGGCCACCCAGTCCGGGTTTGGATCTCCGATGATACCATCGTTCGGGTCCTGTACGTAGTTACCATCGGCCCCCACTACAAAGTCCCCATTGGCATCCCTTAGGATACGAGTACTAAAGAATACACCCAAAGGCTCTCCTTCGATCGCAGCATTACCAAGGTTATTAAATCCAGAATAAACAACCTGGTCGGTATCGACACCAAGGTCAAGTACCGTGGTCTCATAGGCGGTAAAGTTAAGGTTGGTCTTCCAGCTGAAGTCACCTTCCTCTTTGCCCCTGAACCAGTTGATCCCAAGATCTGCTTCGATACCTTCCGACTCGATCTCACCGATGTTCACCGCTACCCTTCTTGTTCCAAGGTCGGCAGCTGGATCCAATGGTCTGTCAAGGATAAGGTCGTTGGTGTTCCTTTTGTATACAGAAGCATCCAAGGTGATGCGTCCGTCCCACCAGCGGGATTCGATACCAAGCTCTATCTCTTGCAAGGTCTCTGGTTTAAGTGCAGGGTTGCCTGTTCTTGTACCCACCTCGTTGGTCACGATGTTCGCTCCCGATCCGTCCTGTACATCCTGTGTATCAAGGATAAGTGTGTTTGCAATAGGATAGTTGGACGACTCAAAGTTCGCCGATACCCCGATACCACCACGTATCTTCAGGTAGTTGAGCACGTTCTCCGACTTTAGGCCTTCGATGGCGGCGGTCGGTATAAAGGACACACTGGCAGATGGATAGAACTGGCTCCTGTTCTCCTGAGAGAAGTTGGATACCCAGTCGTTACGTCCGGCCAAGCTCAAGTACACCCAGCTGTCATAGTCAAAATCCACTTGCCCGTAAAGACCTACGAGGTTTCTTTCAACAAAAAGTTGGATCTCGTTCTGGTTCAAATAGTTGAAGTGCCTCAATACGTCGAACACTTGCTGGCCGTCACTGGCCACACCGTTCTGGTCAAAGATCTCACGTCTTGAAGTGGCACCCACGTTGAAGGTGGTCCCGATCTTATCGGTAATGTCATAGTCTCCGTTCAAAAGGAAGTTGTGGTCCCAGATGGTGTTGGTGTTGTTCCAGGTCTCATAGAAACCGCTCACCGTTCTGGCTCCACCACCGATACCACCCTTGTTCTGGTAGTTGGTGTTGTTCTCGCTATAGATATCGATACCTGCCCTGTAGACAAGGTTAAGGTTATCGTTGATGTCATACATGATGGAGGCCTGTCCGAACACCCTGTTGGTCTCCTGTAGTGAGGCCGCGTTGTTCACCGTCCACAATGGGTGCTGGATGGAGTTGTTCTGTCTGTAGTAGACACTGCTTCCATCGATCGGGTTCTGGAACGGAAGTCCCTGCACATCGATACTCCTTGGTGTGAACCAAAGGTGGCCGAACACGGAGGAACCTGTACCTGTTGAACCGTTACCCTGGCTGAGTGCCACCGGTGGCGATGTGAACTTGGTCCTTGCATAGTTCAATGTACCTGTTGCGGTGAACTTGTTGCTGAGTTGCGCCCTACCACCTACTGAAAGGGTGTTACGCGTAACACTGTTGTTGGGTGTGAAACCGTTGTCCTTAAGGTAACCGTAGTTCACGTTGTACCCTATCTTGCCATCATCGGAGGCTCCCCTTACGTTGACAGAGGTATTGGCCACGGTTCCTGTCTTAAAGAACCTTCCAACATTATCATAAGGTCTCCATTCGTATCTAGCTCCTTGAAACTCTGGGAAGGCTGCTTGGATACCAGATGTTGATGTCGAATATGGGTGTGCAAGGGTACCATTGTCATCTATTGCTCCTTGATTTCCCCATCCTGCTGCTCCCTCTCTCCTGAAGCTTGGGCCCCAGTTGGAGAAGAACCATCCAAAGTTTTGGTCAAATCCGTTACCGTATTCGTTCTGGTAATCCGGAAGTGATGCTATCTCGTTGAAGAAAATGGAGGAATTTACCGTTACCTCGGTCTTCTTTGGACCGGCGGCGCTTGATGAACCACCCTTGGTGGTGATAAGGATCACACCGTTACGTCCCTGTGAACCATAAAGTGTGGCGGCCGCAAGACCCCTAAGCACGTTCACGCTCTCGATACTGTTCGGGTCAAGGTCAAGGAACCTACTCGAACCGTTGTTACCGTTGATGAAGTCATTTCTGTCACCCTGTCTACCCTGCGAGTTGGTGTCCGTACTGAAAGGTACACCGTCCACGATGAACAGCGCCTGGTTACTGGAGCTGAACGTGGATAGACCACGGATTATTACATTTGTTCCCGATCCGGAAAGTCCACTCTGGTTTGTTATCTGTACCCCGGCGGCCTTTCCCTGGAGCACCCTGGCAACATCGCCATCGGGCCTTTGCTCTAGGTCCTCGCTACCTACCTCGGTAACCGCATAACCCAATGCTTGTTTCTCTCTCTTGATACCAAGGGCCGTTACCACAACTTCCTCAAGGGCCTGGGTATCGTCCTGCATCTGAACGTTGATAACGCTCTCCGCGCCGATCGCCCTACTTGCAGGGCGCTGCCCTATATAGGTGAAAAGTAGTGTCTGACCTTGACTGGCACTGATCGAATAGTTACCATCAAAATCTGTTTGGGTACCATTAGTGGTGCCCTCGACGACAATGTTGACCCCAGGCAACGGAATATCTGCGGCATCGGTAACCGTACCACTAATTATTTTCTCCTGGGCTAGGGAGGTGGTGCAGTAAAATATAGCTAGCACCAAAACCCCTAACAGTTTTTTTAGTTTCATAGAATCTAAGGTTTTGTTAAAAATTATGAGTTAGTGCAAAGAGAAAGGAAGGTGGCTTTAAAGCATTGACAGCTAATTCAAATAACTTCTTAAAATAAGAACAAAACCTAATGGTTGTCAGTTCCGAAAGAAGTAAGGCTTCTCACCACCTTACCTTTACAATTGCGAGGTAAAACAACATAAATGAGAAACCATTTATGAGAAGCCTTATAAACCTTTCGGTTTTTGCCGATACTAATTAAAAGTTTTGTCCGTATCCATTAGAAGTTCACGATACTTGGATGGAGTAAGGCCGGTATTCTTTTTAAAAGCCTTGTTGAAAGAAACGGTATTATTGAAGCCGGAAAGATAGCCCACTTCGGATAGTGTGACCTCTTTTTTTCGAACTTCCAAAAGTTCAATTGCTTCAATGATTCTATGTGAGTTAATAAAATCAAAAAAGTTAGAACTAAAATATTCATTGATAATCTGAGAAGCATGGTGTCTGCTTATGCCAAGTAATTCAGCCAGATTATCCAACCTTAATTCACTATTCAAATGAGGTTTATCGTTGGACATTAGAGTCTCCAATTTATCCTTAAGTTCAAGCGAGTAATTTTTGGAAAGCCCGGTCTTTTTATATTTCACAAAAGGAAGAACATTTTCAATTGGGACACCATTGAAAATCGCACTATAATTAAAGGCAAAATATGATATGATCAATACGAATATTGAAATAAAAAGTATCACAACATAATCTTGAGAGAGCGAACTAATTCCCAAAAAATAAGATGAGTAATTCACAAAAAAACCGAATACGCAACCAAGAAAGGCTAAAATAATTACCCGAGTCCAAATCCTTAAATCTCGATTGCCCTTGTAGATTTTCCAATACTTTTTTACAATAGCCACTCCATACGCTATCATAATTAACACCAAAACTGCATCTAAATATCCAAAAGGGAAAAGCAGGTAAGCATAGTCCCGTGTCTGGGCTTTCATAACCAATTCCATTTTAGCATCTGCTGTCAAGAAGAAGAAAGGAGCAATACCAATGATAACATATAACAGGGGAATAAAATGCCAGAAATCCTTGTTCAAGCTAACAGACTTGTCTGTGACAACCTTTCTGATATAGAAAAAAAACAAAGGCGCAAAGGTTGAAAATGGGATGTAATAGGTAAAAAAGAAGTGAACATATTCCTTAGTAAATAATAATAAGGACCAATAAATCACTGTGAAAATAAGCAGCCAGGCAGCTGCAATTAAAAAAAGGGCTAAAATTATATTGGCATATCTAATTTGCGATTTTCGAAATATGAAAAATATGGCAATCAAAAGAGCCTGAAACCCTAAGAGTAAAATAAATAAGTATGCAAGGTTCATTATTTTTTATTTCAAAAATATTGATACCTGAAGTTAATTAATAAAAGCCTTATAAGGATTACGAATTTAAAATCTAATTTCCAAGAATAAGGTTATGCATTCTTTTTTCTGTAAGAAGACGGAGTAATACCCTCAAACTTTTTAAAAGCACTATTAAATGAAGACAAACTACTGAAGCCGGCATCAAATGCTATAGATGCTATGGTAAAATTTTCATTGTCTACATCCAGAAGCAATCCTTTGGCTTCCTGTATTCTATAATGGTTTATAAAGTCATTAAAGTTCTGTTTTGAATGTTGATTAATGACCTCTGAGGCTTTTTGAGTACTAACTCCTAATAACTTGCTAAGACTAGAAAGAGATACATTGGATTCCAAGTAAAGTTTATTTTGCTCTATTAAATCAGTAATTTGTTTAAATAGCTCAGAATCGTCATTCTCTTTGAACATGTTTCCGTCCATATCTGTGATTCTAAGCTGAAATGCCTTAAAACTCAAAAAATATACAACCATCGAATATATGATAGGGCCTATTATATAAGGGACGGCATCTTCTATAATATTTAGGAAGTATGAAATCCAAATGATTGCGAAACCAATCGTTAAAAGATTCAACCAGATTAGAATTGCCCTTTGTGATTTGGTGCATTCCTTACTTGGATATTTTTGTTTAGTTCTACGTACGGCTTTAGCAGTAATGAAAATATAAAATGCAAAATGTAGATAGATAAAGATCAGAGCACTTCCAAATATGATAATAACTTCCTTGCTATTGGTGTCAAACCAACTTTTTGTTACAAAGAAGCTACTTAAAAAAATTAATCCGAAAGGCAATAGTTCTATAAGGTAATACCTCGGCAATTTATATCCGACAATCGTCATTCCGGAAACGTACCAACGCAAAAAGGGGCCTATCAATAGAAGAAAAGCTAAACCCGCAAAAATGAATGCGGGCTCTAAATCGCTGCCAAAATTCAGCATTACGGATTTACCAATTCGAAAGGCCATAAAGACCAAAATCAAAGCTAAAAGATAATTGGGCAGTGTTTTTTTCTTCTTAAAAAAGCATAGGTAGAGTGCAAATGCTATCCCGTGTAAAAGGCCCGCACTACTGATAATAACAAGAAGTATATCTGAAAAACCCAAATAGCTATTTTTCCAAATTTACCTATATTTTCTTTGATTTAGTTTCACATTTTTTCGCATAAGAAACCAAACTTATTAAACTAGGGAAGTCACCTAATTGACCTTTCATAACGGAAATTATACTATGTTTTGCCAATAGTATCCTGTCCATGGGTTTATTTTCACTAAACAGGTCTTCAATCATTTTCTTAGCCTCCTTCTTTCCTTGTTTTTCATAGGTCAACAGCACTTTTACTGTGTTTTCTTCTGCAGTTATTTTCCTATACTTAGGCGTATAACCCAATTGTTGTACCATTTGTTCAGCAACATGCCATGTAGACCAAGGGTTTTGACCCGTAATTAAATTGCTATCGTGACTAACGTTATCCAAATACATCACCCCTTCGTTAAAATTTGCACCTTGTTCAATCATTTTATCTTGAAGAAGGAAGGGGAAGATTGATTCAGCATCGGAGATTAGCAACAGCTCTTCTTTATTTGTAAAACCACTTACTGTTTTGTTTTCCAAAAGTGATGCCCCGTTGTCCAATTTTACATTTACAAGTGCCGCAGGACCATGGCAGACAGCACCAACCACTTTGTCGGACTGATAATAATCTTTCACCAAAGTTTGAATTGTTTTATTATCCGGAAAATCGAACATGGCACCTTTACCTCCAACGAAAAAAACCGCTTCATAATCATCCGCAACCACATCTTCCATCGGAATTGTATGGCTTGTTTTATGTTGCGCTATTGAATCATTTAAAAATGCGAAGTCAAACTCTCCCATATCCTCATCGTCTATTACAACTGGTGGCTTCCCTCCTTTTGGGCTTGCTACATCCACTTCAAAACCATTGGCGGTAAAGATGTAATACGCTCGAGCCAACTCTGTTAGTTCATAACCTGTACTTTTATCGCTGGTTCCCATGATATCCGTGCTTGTTACCACGGCCAATATCTTTCCCCTGTGAGGAACTATGTTTTCCGACAAATAAGGCAAATCTTTTACCGTTGCCACTTCATCATCATGATTTATAGGTGGCAATAGACTTTTAAACCAAAAGCCAAAGCAAACTACTGCAACAACTAAAAAAAGAATAAAGAGTGATGTCCATTTAAGGACCCGATATTTTTTAAACATAACCTTTCATTTATAATTATCAGCTAAATAAGCGCAGGAAGCCAATAAAAGCTGTCGAAATGATAATTCCGTCAGAGTAAAAGATTATTTCGTAAAAGGTAAATTAGGCTAAACTCAAATTGTTTTGCCTGTATCGATTAGGAGTGCATTTTTCATGTTTTTTAAAAACTGAAGAAAAATACTGGCTTGTGGTAAAGCCGCATCGGTACGCCACTTCGGTCACGGTAAGATTGATATCTTCCAAAAGCATTTTTTTTGCCATTTCGAGACGTCTCATCATCAAATAACGCATAGGTGTAAGATTTGTAATTTGCTTGCAATGATATGTAAATCGAGTTACCCCTACTCCAGCAGACTGCGACATGGATTCTATGGTCCAATTTTCAGTTAAGCTATTCTCCAATTCTTTCAAGAAGAAATTCACACTTCTAGAACTTTCGGTGAGGGATTCGTTCAAAATCATGTCATCCGTATCCAACAGGTCCAAAAGCAATATCAATAAATGATTAATGTGCAGTCTTATTTTGGAGGCATTGCTTCCAGATCTGTCCAGGTCTATTGCCCTACCAATATTTATAAAGCAATTCCGCACCTCTTTATTGGTTTTCAGAATTGACTTTTCATTCTGCCTTAGAATCGTGGTCAGCTTGAACAAATCCCTTTGGGTCATTGTAATCCAATCAGGCCACTTCCAGTCTTGATGGGGTCTTCGTATACCTAAATCGATGATGACCCAATAGAATTTTCCCATTCCAACATATGGATTTCCTACTTTGTGCACTTCCCAAGGTCTTGTAATTGTCAAATAGTCCGGTTTTAGTATGACTTCTTTGTTTTCTTGAGAATAAGGCATGGTTCCAGATTCTAAAAAATGAAATTCGATTCCCTCATTTCTGTGCCAATCCAACCCCCAATCCTGTGGCTCATGAGCATCCCAATAGCCGATGCTATTAAGCCCTAAGGTGTTATCATCCAATCTATCACCGGGATAGGTATGCCTCGACAGCATTTTGGATTTGATTTTTTTACGCTGGGCAGCATCCACCAAGGGCAGGCATTTATCCGCTCTATACACAATCCCTTCAGCTCGATATGGTTGAATTTCCTGTATAGTACCTTTCATTGAAATTTTTTACACAAAATAGATTGAAAAGTAATTAAATTTATAGGTGCAACCAAATACCCATCCTCCGAAGGGTAAAATTGAATTTATGAAAACCCAGAATACATCTTTCTCCATGAAAAAATCCATAAACACCCTGTTATTTATCATTTTTTCGTTGTTTGCCGCTCTTCAATTAAATGATAAAGATGGATGGATTTGGTTTATCGTTTACGGAATTGTAGCCATAGTTCATCTATACGCTGCATTTAAAACCCTAAATCAGATGCTAATTTGGGTATTGGTTTTGGGCCTTTCAATCTATTGCATATTCCATATTCCTTATCTTTTAGAATGGATGCAAGTAGAGGACAAATCAGAGATTTTTGGCGAAATGGTTTATGAAAAACCCTATTTGGAAGGTACCCGCGAATTCCTGGGACTACTGATAGCTATCATCGCATTGTCCTTCAAACTAAAACGCAAAAAATAACCGCCAAAATTCTAGTTGCTTCTTTGTAAGACTGAAACTTATTTTAAAGTGAGAATTCCATAGTGATTGTATAAAATATTTCACTGACCTAATCTACACAATTGGAATTCATTAAATATGTAACTTCCAGTCCCATAGTCCAATCCATTTAGTTATACAACCATGAAATCTGTACAATACCTGTCTATACTTCTGCTATTAATCACAGTGGTTTCCTGTGGAAAAAGTCAAAAAGAAATCTTGGTTTTCAGTAAAACTGAAGGCTTCAGGCATGAATCGATTGAATCTGGACTAATTGCCCTGAAAAAATTAGGACAGGAAAATGATTTCAAGGTCGTAACCACCGAAGATGCCTCATACATCGTTGAAGATTCGCTTCAAAATTATTCTGCAGTTGTATTTCTTAATACGACTGGAAATATCCTGGATGCCATTCAGCAAGCAGATTTTGAACGCTATATACAAGCAGGAGGTGGTTTTGTTGGAATTCATGCTGCTACGGACACAGAGTACGATTGGCCATGGTACAATCAGTTGGTAGGCGCCTATTTTAAAAACCATCCCGAAGTGCAACCTGCTACATTAAATATTGTAAACAAAACCCATTCTACTACTAAAATGTTGGACAGCACCTGGGTTAAAGAGGATGAGTGGTACAATTTTAATAGCATCAATCCTGATATTAACGTACTCATAGAAATTGACGAAAACAGTTATGAAGGCGGCGAGAATGGTGAGCATCACCCCGTTTCATGGCATCACAATTTTGACGGAGGCAAGTCCTTTTATACCAGTATGGGACATACCAACGAAACCTTTATCGATGAGAACTTTTTAAAACATCTATTAGCAGGTATAAATTATGCGTCAAACGGCTCACTTGATTATGACAAGGTCAAAACGGATAGAGTACCCCCAGAGCACAGGTTTACTAAAAAAATTCTGGATTTTAATTTGGATGAACCTATGGAATTGGCCGAATTACCGGGAAGAGGAATTTTATTTATAGAAAGAAGAGGATTACTCAAACTTTATGATTTTAAGACTTCCAAGACCAAAGAAATCTCACAGTTAAATTTGTTTTATGGAAACGAAGATGGTCTTCTTGGGTTGGCGGTTGACCCCAATTACATAGAAAATAATTGGATCTATCTTTTTTATTCGGCGGCAGATAAGGAAGAACAACATATTTCAAGATTCACCCTTAAGGGTGACCAGCTGGATTTTGATTCAGAAAAAATCCTAGTTACCATTCCCCTATTGCGTGAATGCTGCCATAGTGGAGGTGCTCTAGAATTTGGGCCAAATGGCAATTTATTTATAGCAACTGGTGATAATACTAATCCATTTGAATCGCAAGGTTTTGCTCCCATTGACGAGCAAGAAGGCAGAGCACTTTGGGATGCTCAGAAGTCTGCAGCCAACACCAATGATCTTCGCGGAAAAATACTTCGAATAAAACCGGAAGATGACGGTACGTACTCAATTCCAGAAGGAAATTTGTTTGCTGAAGGCACGCCCAATACTAGACCTGAAATTTATATCATGGGCTGTCGTAACCCATTCAGATTCTCAATCGATTCCAAAACTGGCTATGTGTATTGGGGTGATGTTGGTCCAGATGCAGGCAAGGGTGATGAAAATAGGGGACCTAAAGGAATGGGCGAAATTGACCAGGCCAGAAAGGCGGGTTTTTGGGGATGGCCGTATACTCGAGGTAACAATCAACTATACAACGATTACGATTTTGCTAAGGAGCAGCATGGACCCAAATTCGACCCGAACCGTTTAATCAATGATTCACCCAACAACACTGGGATAAAAGAACTTCCGCCGGCACAGGAATCACTTATTTGGTATTCCTACGATCGGTCAGAAGAATTTCCTTGGTTGGGAGAAGGTGGTGTTAATCCAATGGCTGGTATAGTTTTTCATTCTTCAGATTATCCAAATGCACAAGATGGAACGTTCCCTGATTATTTTGAGAACAAGTTTTTTGTGTATGAATGGATGCGGGATTGGATCTATGTTGTTACGCTAGATGAAAATCACAACTATGTAAAATCGGATCCCTTTATGCCAAATACCGAGTTTTCTCATCCCATGGACATGATTTTTGGTTCTGATGGTAAAATGTACATGTTGGAATATGGACAAAAGTGGGTCTCCAGAAACTTGGATGCAAGATTAAGTCAAATATCGTATATAGAAGGAAACCTAAAACCCGTGGCGCAGATTGCGGCAAATACCGAGGTAGGTCCTGCTCCCCTTACTGTTGAATTTTCGGCTTTATCCTCTATAGATTACGATGGTGACAAATTAAGTTACGAATGGTCTTTTTCCAATAACGGCCAAGTTGAATCAACCGACGTTACACCAAGTCATACATTCGAAAAAGCTGGTGTCTATAACGTTCGATTAAAAGTATTAGACCCAGCCGGAAACTTTAGCACAGTACGGACAAAGATTTTGGTAGGAAATACACCTCCAGAACTTCAAATTCAAATTGAACCCAAGGATTCAATATACTTCAATAATAAAAAAGTTACCTATAAGGTCATGGTTACCGATGCCGAGGATGGTAGTTCAGAAAGTGGAACCATTCCTCCAGACAAGGTCAAGGTTACATTTAGTTATATTCCAGAGGGTGAGGATATGATAAAAGCCACTATCGGCCATCAGCAAAATGTGGTTCCCGAAGGGAAAAAACTCATTGATGCCACAGACTGTGCAGCTTGCCACGCTTTGGATGTAAAAGTAAACGGCCCGAGTTATATGGAGATTGCGGAAAAATATTCCAAGGAAAACCGGAATTATCTTATAGATAGGGTCAAAAAAGGAGGTTCTGGCGTTTGGGGAGAATCATTAATGTCTGCCCACCCGCAATTGGAAATTGAGGAAATAGGTAAAATGGTGGATTATATTCTATCGTTAAGCCCGGATGAAAAAGTAGAGGAACAATTATTACCTCTTTCTGGAAAAGTTGAATTTACAGAACATATAAATGGTAATACTGGTGGAAAATATGTGTTGATGGCTTCCTATTTGGATAACGGGCATCCCAAGGTTCCCAACTCTGAATTGGCCTCAAGCTCACAGGTAATTTTTAAAGCTTCAAAACTTGAGGCGGAAAATGCTGATGATAGGAGTGATGATGTTGGGGATTGGAGTAACGAAGGCTTTGAACTCGTAAGCTCCATAAAACATAACAGTTACATCGGGTTCAACAATGTTAATTTCAACGGCTTAAAAAGTATTAGTTTTTCCACTTTCTACATTGCCAACTATGAGTATAAAGGCATACTCGAAGTCAGGGAAGGTTCTCCAACAGGCACACGCATTGGCAGTGCGCCCTTGGGCTATTTCCATAAAACCGAGCAAAGTTTGAAGAGTTATCAGATTCCTGTCCAACCCACAGTGGACCAAAGCTCGCTTTATCTGGTATTTAAGAATACAGCAGACGAAAAGCAATTTATAGCCAATGCCAACTGGATAATTCTAAATTATCAATAGGGACCTGAAGATATATATGGTTCGTCTAGCTCTTTGAAATCAACAGAAATAACCGTTGAAAATTGGGCATTCTTGGCCATGGCACCAGCCAGACAATTATCCCAAGAATATCAGGAGTAAAATATTGGACACTGGATAACTTTCAGCATATATTGAGTATTATATTATTTCTTTTCTTACAAGATTGCAAGATAATTCGTATTTATTGTTAACTTACTGACAATTAACTTCTAACAACACTTCATGTCTAGCACTACTGAATTATCCGACCAACTCACCAAAGATCTTTTGAGCATAGACCAAACAGTTCCTATCGCTGATAACCCACTTCAATCCGATTGGGTTTTTCTTAAAGAAAGTGAGATTCGATTTATCGACTTTATGAAAGACAGGCCATTACCTTCAGATGGTAATCTTGAATATGGCCCCGCACTCTATCTATTACATCAATTTCCCAAGGGTGTTGTGGACATTCTAAAATGGATGGGAATGCCCAATACCGACATCCATAAAACAGATTGGGACATTTGGATGAAAAACGTAACCAATGGCCCCGGTGTTGTGGCCCCCGATGGCACCCTCTATCTGGAAACACTGTACGCACAGCTGGATTATCATTGGACAGAATCCTTGGTGTATTACCTGTATTATAGATGGGACAGAAAAGCGGATGCAACATTTGGCACAACTCCCGTGACCACCAAGATTACGGGTCAAGACCAACTTACCATTGCCATTATGGGAGATTGGGGTACGGGAATCTATAATGATCAAGGATTTCCATCGCCCTCTTCTTTGGTGGGCAATGCCATTAAAAATCTGCCTCCTGAGGAGAAAGCAGACATAACCCTGCACCTTGGCGATGTTTATTACGCAGGCCTGGGCAAAGAAGAGATGAACAAGCTTCTAAAACATTTCCCTAGAAGTAAAATGGCCAATTTCACATTGAACTCCAACCATGAAATGTATGATGGGGCCAACGGATATTTTGATGTTGCATTGGCCAACCCTTTGTTTCTTAAAGACCAGAACAACACAAGTTACTTTGCCATCACCTTTGGTAATTGGGTCGTTATAGGGTTGGACACCGCTTTTTATGATAGTAGTAAAATGTATATGGATGGAGCTTTATACGATACCAATCAAATAAATTTCATCAAAAGTTTGAACATTGGTGCCACGCAAAAAATCATCTTAATGACCCACCATACGGGTATGACCGCCGATGGAAAAGACCTTACCCCACCAACCTATGATGGTACCAACATAAAAAAGCCATTGTTCACCCAGGTAGTCAATGCTCTTGGGCGCGCTCCGGATTACTGGTACTATGGCCATATCCATAATGGTATTGTGTATAACGACCAATCTGTGGCGGGCAAATACAAATGTCCGTCGGGTGAAATCCCTAAACTGCGTTGTGTGGGGCATGGCGCCATACCCTTTGGAAAAGGAACATCATTGCACACCGGTGGCAAGACCAATCCAGAGATAGACTATTTTTCCCAAACGCCAATGCCCAATAGCACTCCCCCAACCAAATTGTTGGAGTTTAGGGTGCTTAATGGCTTTGCCACCATAACACTTGGCCCTAACGGGATCAAGGAACAATTTTATGAAGTTTCGGCCATAACCGGCACCTCCAAAGTTTGGAACAATGGATAGTGGATAATTTTAGGATACTTCTTTTGGGCCTGCCCCACCCTATTGCCCACAAATTGTATATTTGAAATATGAACGTCCGTCTTACCAAGGAACAGAAAATTAAGGTCTTAAATTCTGTTGATATCTACTTTGTAATGCAGCAGATATTGCTGCGCGAAAACAAGATCCGCCGCAACCAAGAACATTTTTGGGTGGTGGGGCTCGATACCAAGAATAAGGTGCTTTTTATAGAACTTATTGGCCTTGGTGCGGTAAACCGGGTAAATGCCGACCCGCCAGATGTATTCCGTATGGCCATTTACAAACTGGCCGTAAAGGTGATCTTGGTGCACAACCACCCCAGTGGCTCGGTAGATGCCTCTAAAGGAGACCATGAGTTTACCGACCGTATGCTAAAGGTGGGCAAGCTGATCAATATTGAAGTGGTGGACCACCTGATCATTACCGAGGACGGCTATACCAGCTTTGCCGACAAGGGGATCATGGACGAACTACGAAAGTCTGGCCTGTTTGAGATCATGGGCCCCGAAAAAAAGGAGCTGGAACAATGGAAGATCGATACCGAAAAGAAAAAGGCCAAGAAGGAAGGGTTAAAGGAGGTTGCCAAATCCTTAAAAGCTAGCGGTATGTCTGATGCTGAAATTAAAAAGCATACGGGGTTGAGTGAGGCTGCGGTGAGGAGGTTGTAGAGTTGAAATTTTTCACATAGTAAATAGGATGTAACCCGGTTTCTGAATATCTATTTTTAAACACTGTGTTGCAATTCAATTTCAGGCATCTCATCATAAGTTCGTCCGTTCAGTTCTCTACCATTTTTCTTTTTGTTCTTTCCTCCCCATTGTTTGAAGAAAAATGCTACCTCAGCGCTTTCACATTGCTCTTGAATATCAATAACCCAATCTGCATCCATAGGTCGAGGATTATGACCACTCTCGCCGCCAACTATCACCCAATCAATCTTATCTAAATTTAAATTTTTTAGAGGCCCAATTAACGGCTCAAGAGATAGAAATTTTACTCTTGCATTAGTATCTCTTAAAAAGTCAATCCTCTTTTCTACTTTTTGTTCTTCAACCGATACGCCCATCCAAATATTGTGTGACCATTTTAATTCTTCGTGCAATTCGTATAGTCTTTCTGCTCTTTTGGTCAAGACTTGAAAAACATGTTGCGGGTTATCATTCATAACCTTAAAAACCTTTTTAATGAATTCCAAAGGAATTTCTTCATGGAATAAGTCGCTCATAGAGTTTACAAAAACAACTTTTGACTTTTTCCAGGTGTAAGGTACCTTTAAAGCAGATTCATGTGTGCGAACTTTGAAATTATCTTTATACTTTTCAACTCCCATTGCTTGAAGTCTTTTAGACATTATTTCAGCATAGCAAAATTTACAACCTTGTGATATTTTTGTACAGCCGGTTGTCGGATTCCAAGTCATTTCTGTCCATTCTATACTCGATTGTGCCATCTTAATTGAATTTAATTTTTGCTGTATAAGTAATTCTTTTTGTTGGATTTCCCTTTTTATCAAATAAAGTAATTTTATTGTTGCTTATAAGAATCTCAATTGCATCTTTATAATTCTGTTTTACATAGTTCGTACTATAGTTGTGTTCTCTATATATTTCTTCAATAGTTTTATGATTAAAATCTGTATGCTTTTTCAAAATAATTTTGCTCAATTTTTTAACTGAATAAACACACAAGGAAGGAAAAAACAGTGGGTCTTGTTTTAGATTTGCCCCAAATAAGGGAACCCCATCTTCCTGCGTGTCACTGTATTTAGTCATTATTTCTTTTGCTCGAGTAATGGCAATATGAACTTTAGAAATAAAGAACAAATAATGACTTGTCTGATTTCTGTTTGGGAAGTTCACTCTAAATTTCAAGATGAAATAACCCCTATCTTCAAAAATCTTTTGAAATGTTTTTATAATAAAATCCTCTCTTTGATGAGGTCTTTCCTCTTTTTTATAGAATTCCAGAATTTTATGGTAATAAGAAGCAAAAATACCTTGCATATTCTGCTTTACTTTTTTATTTCTAATTGCAGCTCGAATCCTATTGAAGTTGAACAGCATAAACAAATCAGAACCCCAATTTTTGACAGAATACAAAAGCATATTCTGAGTATAATTGTAACCAAGTGGGTCTATAAAAGTTAAACTTGGATTTGAAGATTGTAAATATTCTTCGAGCATTTTTTGACTCGCTGGCTCATTAGCAATTACTGGCTTATTTGTAATGTCATTATAATATGTAAGGTTCTCAATATTTCTTTTTAAGTCATTAGCTAATTTTTCACTTTTATCATTAAAAAAGGTTTTAACTGCTTTATCAAAATCGATAAACTGACCTTTACTTTGGTTTATACTGTTTAAAATTTTAATTGGTGTGGAAGGTTTTCCATCATCGTATAATCCTGGACCAGAGAATAAATCAACATATAAAAGGGTGTTAATTTTTCGATATTGTTGCCCTTTAAGAAGAATAGCGGCCCAAGCTTTGAAATATTCATTAAGTATTTCGGATTTGATTTCAGAAGCAGATCGCTTTTCTTTGAAAAAATCGGATAAGTTTATCCCCGGCATAAATTATTGTTTTTCAGTGTAGTGACAACAGTGTAGTGCGCATTTAGCAAGGCTATATTCCACAAATCTCATTAAAACCATCTATTCTTTGTTCACAATATGTATATAGCCTGAACCATTCTTCTCTAGATATATCTTCTTGCCTAATCACTTTGTCTCTAATCGGCCTTAGCTCCAAATCTTCATAATCAAATAAGGTGGATGCAAATATCAAATAAGGTCTGTCTCTTACAAATTCCGACAAATCTATAGAAGGCTTTTGTTGTCCTAATCCCGTTGTTTCTCGAAATTGGTTTCCGAAAAAAATTCTATCAATAATCTGACGATTGAAACTATTCTTTTCAATTAAAATCTCCTCATCAAACTTTGAGATTTCTTCTAAAATTATACCCTCTATGGTTTCTTCATCTGGCAGATTTGACGCAGTGAGTATTTTCTTTACATCTATTTCATGGCCATCAATTTTTCCATAGGTTTCACTATAGTTTGTTAAGAGAAGGTAGAATAAAAACCCTCGGTCGTTATTTCTTAATAAATTGTTTGAATTCTTCACCCAAATTTCACTGGCTTTAAACTCTTTAGGAATCAAAACATCATTAAAAAGAGAATTAGGAATATTTAATGCAATTTTTGCAAATACAGATGAAACTTTATATCCTAAAATAGGGTCCTTTATCTTTAGATAAACAGAGGTAAGATGAACTGCTGCAGAATATAGTGTCAGTTCAGGATGATATAGTTTTTTTTCAATTTTAGAAGAAAGAGCTTCTCCTTGAGTTTCTTTATGAGGTGATTTTAATTTTAATGCTTCATTGAGTAAAAAATTATACTCTGCATAAGTTGCAGTTGTTTCTAAAAGAGAAGCAACGCTTAATGGAACCCTGCTAATTTTTCTTCCATCACTTGAGCTAAAAGTCACGAAAGGAATGGGCTTGTCTTCACTTACATTTCCATTAAAATCAAACCTAAGGCCTACCGTAATCTGAAACTTCCATCTATCAGCATAACTCCCTTCAATTAAGTTATATTGTTCTGTATAATATTCTAAATAATAATCTCTTTGAAGGGTTAGAATTAAGTCTCGGTAGTAATGGAAATCATACTCATTTCCTAAAATTGCAGCATTAAATGCCCTAAAAATTCTGAAGATATTTAATATTCCCCAATAAGTACTTACTTGGTCTATATAGTGCTGGTTTTCGTGTACATATGTACTAAATCTGTTTTTCTCTGTACTAGGATTTGTAACAGCCTTTTTGAATTCGGCTTCATCTTCAAATTCATTAAGCTGAATGTAATTTCCAAGACAATGATAATATCCGAGCGTGTCTACGTTTGGGAATTTTTTCCAACTTTTTATTTCTTCCTGAAATTTCATTTCAATTTTCTGTAGCTGTCTTAATGTGCAAGTTTAATCACTTTACCCAACCAATCTGGAGATTGTTGGAATTCTTATCCTTTTAATCTACATGTGGGGGAATACAAATCCCATTTAGGTTTGAGATAGCTGTACTAATATACCTAAATAATTAATACCTTTTTTTCCTACTTTTTAAGAAATACGTTTTTGTATTTCCCCAAACAATTGTCGGTAAGTTGGAGCATCAACACTAAAGTGTTGTGCTACACTTACTACATAGCCTACTAAAGCCTGAACTTCGGTATTGGTTTTTTTGGCGGTAACATCAGAATGTAGTGAAGAGGTTGCTGCATGGGGCAGGCTTTCCAGTTTGGTCAATACCTGTTCGGCCATATTGTTGGAGATAGTAACCTCTTTTTGCTTTGCAATTTGGGAAACTTCGTTGACCAGGGCAATCACGGTATTTCGCTTTTCCAAATCGGTAACTATGGGACCTACAGATGTATCAAAATATGTAGTGGCCGTAGCCATTACCGAGATAAAGACAAACTTTTCCCAGATCACCTTTTCAATCTGTGGGGTCAAGGTCACCTCTACCCCAGCTTCTTGGAGCAACTTTTCCAAGACCTCCAATCGGGCATCGGAACGGCCTTCTACACCAAAAAACAGTTTTTTTATGTTGCCCAGGTTCTCCACCACTCCAGGTCGAGATAGTCGTGCAATAATGTACACGCAACCATCGCACACCAAGTTGTTGGGCAGCAGTTTTTGGACGCGTTCCCTACAGTCCACCCCATTGAGCAAGGGCAAGATCACTGTTTGCGGGCCAATACAGGGTGCAAGTTGCCGTATGGTCTGCTCCAGATCATAACTTTTGGTGCAAACTATAATATAATCGACCTTGCCAATATCATCAGGATTATCTGTTGAAGACTTTGGAGCAGCCACAAACTCTTCATCACCTTCAATAACCTTTAGTCCTAACTTCTGAATTTGTTCTAGATGCGCCCCTCGAGCCAGAAAATGAACTTCTAAAGCTTTGCTGTCCTCAAATTGTTTGGCGAGCAAGCCTCCAAAAAAGCCTCCCACCCCTCCTATTCCAGCAACCAAGATTTTTGTTATGCTCACAATTAAAGGGCCTTAGGGTTTGGATAATTGTCCGATTGATCTTCGGTTGTCTCATCCATGCACACAAAATCCTTTTCCACCAACAAAAACAATTCATTACCGTTGTTTAATGTCATGGTATGTTCAAAACCTACAAGATTGTTCACATCCCAATTTTTGCTGGTAGCTGCGGGTACATATAAAATAATGGAGTCATCGAGAAATTTAGCATCCATTTCAGTGTTGGCCTCTGATACTTTTAAAGCATAGGTAAAGGTTCGGTCGTTGAACTCAGTAGCTTCCGAAAAATAACCGGTATTGCAAAAAATTTCCACCTCACTTCGGGTGAGACGATAGCGGATGGAATTTCCTTTGATTCTAATTTTCATGATGACTCGCTATTCAAGATGCGATACTTTTTAGAGTACCATCATAAAAATAAGCTTTATTCAATTAAGAATGTCAACCTCCGTTTTCCAAAATATGCTTGTTTGAAAGATACATATACCGAGCATACGGTTTAGATCTCTCGCCAGCATTTTCATAGGCTTTTTTAAAATGAAATGTTGCTTTTTCTTGGTTGTTCTGCTTAATATAATATTCTCCCATAGCCAAGTTTGTAATGTAATTATTGGAATCCGTCGCAAGCATTTCAGTCAATAGTACAAGGGTTTTATCGCTGTCACCTTCTAATAGCATAAAGCTCAAGGGGTAGTAATAGAAGTATGGAAAGCCTTCTCCCATGGTCAAAGCCTCTTCTTTGAGCTTAATGCTTGCGGAGTTCATCCCCTTTTTTGCCAACAAATCGGATTTAAGCATTAGGTTTCTAAATTCCTTCCCTATCGCTATGGATTTGTCCACATATTTTAATGCCTCATCAATATTATCCTCATTTTGAGCAACTGTTAACTGTGCCAGCTTTATATAATCGTCAGATGACTTCTCTTCTTTTGATTTTAAATCTACTAAGACATTAGTGGTTACATCTACTTCTATTTCAATACCGCACTTCACATTGGACCATTGCAATTCCAACCTGGCAGATTCTGGCTTTCGGGTGACGAATTCATAGTTCAGCCACTCCTGATATGGTCCTTTTTCGGGAATAGCTTTTACGCGTAAAGCATCGTCTTCCTTGTTATAGCTGAAACTGCCCCAGCTATCCGAAGTTTTGGAAAAGATAAAAGTCCACTCCTTTTCCTTTACATAAATATGTAATCCATATGTACCCTTAGCAATAAACTTTCCTTGAACTCGGACATCATGAGTGAATTCAATTGTGGTATTTTGGTTTGAACCAGCTCTCCATGGATATTGAATGCCATCTACCTCAAAGTCATAGGGAACTATACCTCCAAATATTTTACGCTGTTTGGCTGAAGGGCTATGGTATACCACGGTAACATCGGTAGTTCCAATGCGCTGCATAACACTTGCCTTGGGACTCACCTTAGTGGCCACCAACATGTCCTGGGCGTTTAAACCCCAACACCCAAGTAGCAGGAATAAATAAGAAACTAATTTAGGTTTGCTGTGTATCAATTTGACTCTGGATTTAAGATGAAACTATTTTATTTTTAATCCTTCAGGGTTTGGAAACTTTCCTGTTACCAACCACCCTCCAAAATCTTCTGAAACAGCAAGTATAAGAGTATTCTTTCCTTTTTTAAGATTCAAATAAACTGCATCAAACAGTCCTATGGTGCCCAAGTATCTATAATCTCTAGATCGAAATCGATTGTTTCCTTTGTAAATAGGTTTGCCATTAAGGATGGCCACTACTCTATCACTATAGCCAAACTCGAATAGTCTCATCATGTCATTATTGGACGTTATAGTAATTTTGGCCAAAACGGTATTGCCAGAAGAATCGTCCCCCAGTTCAACAGCTCTAGAAATATTGGCGGCTACTCCTTCTTCCAAGTATATCTTCTTTCCCCACTTTCTATCAGCTATCACCGATTCAAGTTTGCTGCTGTCATCCAAAAGTTTTTCCTCAAACTTGTCTGACACTTCCCATTGTGCTATAGCACCATCAATTGCCTCACGTTTACCTGGCATAAAATCCTTGATATCATGAACGTCATTGTTAATTTTAATATTAGCGATGTGAATACCACTAGCACCGCCCCCAGTAAAGCTTATCTTTCCTGCTTTAGGTTCATGGAATAATTGCCAAGATAGTCTTGGTTTTTCCTCATTGTCCAGATAAATCTGAGCTCGTTTTCCCTCGACTACTATTTTAACATGTGTCCAAACATCGTGATTATATACATGTGGAAATGAATACTTTGGGCCGAAATATAGCTGCCACGCTGTAAGACCTTTAAAAACACCTATTGCCTGGGTCGCATCCGGATTCCCCGATTGATGTGGTCTAAAATAAAATTGTTCTGCTTCGGAATCATTCACTCTAAAATAAACCGCGGGAAATGCCCTGGTCTTTTTTAAATGAATATCGTATTCAATAGTTCCGTTTAGAAAATTGGCATCCTTTAGAGTAATAGAACCTGCCTGTAAATAAATTGCATCTTTGCCCATATGCGGTTCCAATACATGTGCCCTAGCATCTATATCCCAATGCAATGTATCTAAAGGAATTATTTCTTGGGAAAAACCTAATGTGCAAACAAAGAAGAAAATAATTGTAATCGAAGTTTTAAACATGTCTTTTGATTTTTGATAGTACGAAGTAAACGGTATGGGCCAAAAAAGTCGAAACAAGTTCGTTCAAGTTGATTCATTCCCATTCAGGATATGTTTTTTTTGTGATCTTTGTTTAACAAAGACAATAGATGTATTCAGAATACTCATTGGTTAAAAAATGTTTGTCGCTCATCGAAAAAAAGTTGGGCTGGGGACCTTCAGATTCCTGGCATAATGATATGTTCTTTGAATTGAGTGAACGTATTCAGCAGGAGACCAAAGTTTTGTTGAGCTCAGTGACCCTAAAACGGGTTTGGGGCCGAATAGATTACCAAAGTGCGCCTAGCATAACCACATTGAATACGCTTTCGCAATTTGCTGGCTTTGAAAACTGGAGGGATTTTAAGAGCAAAGTAGTCGCTAAGAAGAAGTCGCGGATTTCAAATATGATTCGACCTAATTTAGGCGTAATCATGTTGAGTGCTTCTGTTATGACCATAATCTTTATTTCATTTTTTTCCTTAAAAGGTCCTGTTGAAAATGGGACATCGGTGGATCTTTCCAAAATTGTTTTCGAAAGTCGGCCCATTGCCAAAGGACTTCCTAACTCTGTTGTTTTTAACCTGGATTTGGAGGGTATCAAGTCCGACAGTATTCATATTCAACAGTATTGGGACCCTACAAAAACTATAAGTTTAAAACCAGGTCAACAGCAAGCTACTGGGCAGTATTATTTTCCAGGATATTTTAGGGCAAAGCTGTTGGTGGATGGGAGTCCAATAAAACAACACGATTTGTTTATTAAAACAGAAGGCTGGTTGGGTACCTTGGATTACAGACCTATTCCGAAATACATCCCATCTTCCAAGATTCATAATGGGAAAGTTTCTTTTTCTTCTGAAGTTATAACCGAAATCGCATCTATGGAGGAGCCTTTCTCTTCGACCTTTCACATGGTAAAGGATTTTGAGCCAATCTCTGGGGATAATTTTGAACTCCGGTCGACAATTAAAAATACATATAGAGATAAATGGGCGGTATGTCAAAAGGCCTATATCATTGTTTTGGGAACAAAAGGAGCTATGGTCGTATCATTTTCTATTCCCGGCTGTATCTCAGAATCGTATGTAATGCTAAATGACATTTATTTCAATGGAAAGGAACATGACCTTTCTGGACTTGGAGTTGATTTAAGTCAAGAAAAAGACATTAACCTGGAGGTCAGAAATAAAAACCTTAGCGTATTTATTGGTGACCAACTTGCTTTTTCAGGCAGCTATAATGAGGACATGGGAAGAATCGCAGGGGTGCGTTATCGATTTTTGGGAGCTGGAGAGGTGTCACTGAGTAAACTCAATGATTCAAGCGGAGAAACTATCATAGACTTTCTTGAAGAAAACGGTAATTCAATCGAAGCTGAGATCCATTGATAATTCAGAGATTTTGAAAGACCTTCTGTAACAATTCGTCTACCAATTCATATCGTAATAGAGGTCCGTTTTGAGACCTGCTCTGATTGTTTAGCATTGCAATGCTAACCTTGCTAGTTGGATCATAGAACATATATGAGCCATATCCTCTCATACCACCCGTATGTCCCCACATGGATCTGCCAACAAAAGTCACTTCTCTTACTCCTAACCCATACCCTGTTGCAATTGGATCACCAAGGGGTGTAAAATTCAACATTAAGTTTTTTGTTTCTTGAGATAATAGAGATCCGTTAAACAGATGTTGTGCCCACATTGAGAGGTCCGATGCTGTTGAGAAGACATCTGCTGCAGTATAGAAAATGCTATGATAAGCCGCTCCAAATTCACTGGATATATCTTGTAAGGTTCCATCGCCATTGCTATCTCTCCATGGGGTAGCAATTGGTCCAACCAAGTTCTCGTTGGCAGGGAAATAGGTATTTCCTAATTGTAAAGGATCAAAAAGTTTTTCTCTAAAAACTTCACCTACGGTCTTTTGGGTAACCGCTTCAATAATCAGTCCTAAAATGAGGTAGTTAGAATTGGAATATTCATATCTATCCCCTGGCATAAACACTGGCTCCCCCACATAATCCACTAACTCTAATGAAGGAATTGCTGTTTCAAGGTTACCTTCCACCCTTGCCCAAATATCAGGATGTCTGAAATACCCCAAGAGTCCCGCAAAATGGCCCAAAAGTTGTTCAACCGTAATGGATTCGTCAATATTGGTTGAATTAAGTGTTAACCATTTGCTTATAGGGTCATTTAAGTCCAATTGACCTTCATCTATCAATTTAAGTGTAGTCGCCGCCACAAAGGTTTTGGTAATACTGGCAATACCAAATCGCATATCACCAGATATTGGACTACCGCCGCTAGAGGTGCCGCCTTGAAGTATCCAACGTTCTTCTCCATCCACGCGAATGGATATAGAAGCACCCACCAACTTGTCCGTGCCGATTTTTGAGTCGACAATACTTTGGAGTTCTGCAAGGAACGCGGCATTCTCATCAACTGGCATCTCATTACTTCCCTCTTCATTGGAGCATGATAGAAATACCAATAAACAAACAATAACTTTAATAAACTTCATTGTAAGGTTATATTTTAACTTTATTTTTCTTTGTTACATCCTTATAAAAGTAATGGTTACGATTTTTTATTTATAAAGATTCGTCGGCTTTTCAACTTTTAATCCAGTCAACCATAAATTTTATAAGGTTGCTATGTATTCCTTCCAATGCTTTATTTAAACAACTCTTCCAGTATAAGGCAATCAACATTGGAGTGCATCCATAAAAAAGATGCTGGACATTGAGGGTCGACTTTTGAAGATAAAAACCGCTGTTTGGCCTTTTCTTTTCCCTTTCCTGATATTAATAGAAGTATTCTTTTGGAATTAAGAATATCTTGAATACCCAATGTCATCCCAAATTCTGGTTTTTTTAATTGGTTCGCAACCATATCATGTTCTTGAGATTGAGCGGTTAAATGTGCTACATGACATTTTTTGGTAGGATCACCGGGAGGTTCGTTAAATCCAAGATGCCCATTCTTACCCAACCCGAGAACGCACATGTCTATTGGGCCATTATTGTCTAGAAGGTCTTGAACACGCTTGCACTCTTCAATAGGATTTTTTGTTTTTTCATCAAATCCGATATAATTGCGTTCTTTTATTCTCAAGGGATTGATAAGTTCTTTTCGCAAATAGGTCTCGCAACTTCCAGCATTACTCTCCAAACTTACCCACTCATCTAACTTAATGATATTTAAGTTCTTATATCGATTTACATGAAGTTTTTTATCATAGACTAACCTTCTGTACACGAGTAATGGAGAATTACCTGTTGCAGCGCACAAAAGCAATTCTGGTTTCCTATCTATCTCCTGAATCAATAAGCCAGCAGCTTTGTTTATAAAGTCTACCTCATTTTCAAAATGTTGAATTCTCATGACATTATTGAGTTTTGACTTTTTCAACAATTCTTAATGTAAACCATCCACTTATTATTCCAACCAATAGTAGCACTATGGCATACATGTATCTCCCAAGAACGGCATGTCCCACACTAAAAAGAATACTATTTAAAAAAATCACGCCAAGTACAAAACCCATCCAACTTCTTTTCACCTCTTCTTTCTCAATATTATTTGTAACTAGCTGAGCTGCTATTGGACCCCACCATCCTTTTGGCCTGACCTTTGTGTAGAATGCAACAAGTGTTTTATTGGCAACTGGTTTGGTAAAATAGGTTACAATTAAGCTAATAGCCGTGCACAATAGCAGAATAATTGTTGCTCGAATCAAAGCGTGTTCATCATTGTACCAAACGTTTACAGTTTTTAAAAGGGACTCATCAATCCATTCTAACTTATACAGTCCGCTAACAATTAAATGACCATTGGCCAATACCAAAGCTGAAATCATTGCAGTTATCTCTGACCAGGCATTAATGCGCCACCAAAACCATCGAAGCATTAAGATAATGGCAATGCCTGAAACTATTTCGATGATGTAAATCCATGCCCCTGCAATGCTATCCATTTGCCAAGCCGCCATTGCGGAAAGCAACAATAAACCTGTTATACCAATCCGTGATACCATCAAATAATGGGCGGGAGATGCTTTCTTTTTTATAAAGCGTTTATAAATATCATTCACAATATATGATCCACCCCAACAGAGGTGTGTGTCAACAGTACTCATGAAAGCTGCCATGAACGCTGCTACCAGAAGACCTTTTAATCCCGATGGCAATACTTCCAATATCATCATGGGATATGCTAATTCTGGATCCGCAACCAAAGCCGCTGATGCTTCTGAAATAGGCAAGATCACTATAGATCCTAAACCAACCACGATCCATGGCCATGTTAGAATCACAACGCCTGCTACGGCAAACCAAAGCGAAGCTTTGATGGCATGTTTTTCCGTTTTAGCAGAAAAAAGACGTTGAACTATATAACCATCCCCCTGCGCCTGTCCCAACCACAAAATTCCAATAAGACAAACAAAGGCAATCATCTCAGTGGGTCCAATATGGGATAAATTTGGAAGCATATCCAACACCCCCGCCGGTGCATCGGGCCTTGCAGCAATTTGAGAAGCCAATTCTGTTGGTCCGCCGATTTGAACCAGGATCAAAATCGCCAAAAGTATGGTACTAATAGTACCTGCCGAAAAGTGTAGCATGTCTAATATGACCACTCCTTTGATTCCAGATGCCAATGTATGAATCAATGCGTAGCCACATGTTACAATCAAAGCAAACTCAGCACTCCAACCCAACATGATCTGAGAAAACTTCAGCATGGCGAGCATAACCCAACCCAGTGTGATGCAATTCTTGAAAATACCAAAGAATGCAGCCGTAAATCCACGTAGAACTGAAGCAGACTTGCCACTATATCGCATTTCAATTAGTTCGGCATCGGTTAAAATCTCGGCTCTTCGCCAATATTTGGCATAAAAAAAGACCATCATCATTATACCAATTCCCAGGTACCACCATAGCCAATTTCCGTAAATACCTTTACTACGAACCAAAGCGGTAACCGCCAACGGAGCATCTGTAGCAAACCAAGTAGCGGCAATTGAAGTGCCCAACAACCACCATGGCAGACTGCGTCCGGCCACAAAGAACTCCGTGATATTTTTGGATTTATGCTTTGCAACAAAAACACCAATTGTAATGGTGATCAGCATATAGATTACAATGACAACCCAATCCAGTGTTTCAAGTCCCATAAGTTGCCCTTTTCAATTTCTGATTTGGATGCATTATTTTAAGGTAGGTAAAACATCTTTTTGTAATTCCAACATTTCATTGCACATATCTATGGCATTTCTGTATGAGTTGACAGTAGGTTCTATTAAAATGGCCTGTAATAATTTATCTTTTGATTTTTCATCATATGCTTCTACCAATAATTGATGGATGCTAGCATGTAACCGAATAGTTGCTGCAATTGCTTCTGGCATGGGTTCGAGTTGAATACCATGAATTCCGGAAGCATCACAAAACGCTGGAACTTCAACTACAAGTTCATCTGGTAAGTTCGGAATATATCCCTTGTTTGGAATATTGACTGCTTCGAGCCACTTTTTTAGCCCTGTCACCTTTGCCTCCATGATTATCGTGGCTATTTCACCCGAACTTTTAAAACTTCCGTCTTCGTTCTCCAAAACAATTTCCTCCGTACTACCCACAGGTAGCAGTTTTTTATTCCAATCCTTGACCCATGGACGGTCATAATTTACTCGGTCTACGGTATACACCCCTTCTGGAACCTGGTCATTTTCCCAAGGATGTCCATCATACGGGTCATAAAAAAATTGTAGTTGAGGAATTACGAATTCCTCTGCCCAACGAATGTATTCACCATAATGGTTTGAAGCTGGCGAAGGCCATTGTCCAAATCTTCGAAAAAGTATTCTCCCCAAAGCCAATTCGTGCCAATTGGCAAGCCAATCCCCTTTTTTTTCTATTTCACGTAACCTTGGGTAAAGGTCTTTTCCGGTAGATTTCTGTAAAATCTCCTGGAACCAGGTAAAATGATTTATACCGCACGCCTTGGTTTGTAAATCATCCAATGGAATCTTCAACAATTCTGACAATTGTTCACGGCCCATGAAAACGCCATGGCACAATCCAACGGCTTTGATTTTTGTTAAGCGTGTTACCGCTTCGCATATTTTATGTTCTGGATTGGAAAAATTCAACAATAATGCATTTGGACATAGTGTTTCCATTGCCTTGGCCAAGTCTATAATGACCTTAATATTGCGCAGTGCATGAAACAAAGAACCCACACCGCCATTTTCTCCATAGACTTGTTTAAATCCATACTTTCTGGGAATATGAAAATCTTGTGACCAGTAAACATTGCGGTCCTTTTCAAGGGCGCATATTACAAAATCCGCATTTCTGATCGCTTCATCCCTATTGGTCCCCGAGCTGATCTTTGCGTTTCGTTGCAATTTCTCATTGACATATTCTGCATGCGATTGGACGTGGTTCAAATGGGATTTTTCAATATCCATAAGATAAATTTCCAATCCCTTGGAACATAGTTCTTCACTCAATAAAATATCTTGAACTATCATCGGGCCAAATTGAAGACTTCCGGCACCTATGTAGGCAATCTTTATCATACTATTGGTTATTTATCGGTTGTTGGTAACCCATGTAAATTACGATTTGATTTAAAATTTAGGATAGCGGAATGAAAATAAGTTCTCAAAAAACAGTTAAACCCTCGCCCTTTATATTCTAAAAACATAAATCTCACCCCTTCATTTAACATACTTGATGAAATCTATTTAGTATATACTCCAAACCATGTTTCTTCAATTCAAAACATGCATTCATCAATTCAACTTCTTAATCAAACAAGAATTATCCTAGTTTTTCTAAAAAAATAGGAAAATGACTACACTAGAACTTATAAGTGGATTACAAATTGTAAGCTTGATACTCTCAGCAATCATATTATACTTGATTGGTTTCTTTCATGGAATGCATTGGAAAAAAAGGAATGGAGTATGAAGGCCTTCCATTTTGTGATGGCAATAGTCCTCCTATCCCATATTTCATGTAATCGAGTCGACCATAAGGGAAAGCTAGATCAGGTAGTGCTGGAGTTAGCCAATGCTCAGGAAGCTCTTAAACATACTGAAAACGAAAGGGATATGAAAACATCACTGATTGAACTATATAAGAATGTAAAAACCAATCTTGTTCTCTGCGATAATTTCGATTTTACCATTCGAGTGGACCGGCTAGTCAATGATTCGTTGAGATACACATGCTGGAAAAAGCCAAAATCAACCTATGATATCCCGGACTTCGTCTTAGATTTTGGAACAAAGCTTGAAAATAGCACTGATAACAGACAAGAATACCTATTTTCCAATGCTGATTGGAACTATTCCGTGGAGAGAATAATTTCTAAGGACGTTTCCAAGACCGTTCATATATTTCTTGAGATAAAGAATAAAGACGGTAAGGAAAACTATGCTTGGAAAATGAGAGACTTAAGCAATTCTTCAGTTCAATGACTTTCCAAGCATGGTTTACTTTCCCTTAAAAAAGGAAGAGCTTCTTGATGATTTTTTTTCGCATTTTATAATATGTTTTCGCATAATCTTTTGAAGCCGACCGTAATCCTGAATTGCAAAATATGGCAACAGTCATGTCCTGTTTAGGAAAATAATAAAGGTCGGTTGTGATGCCTATGCCCCTACCCGAGTGCCCAATTGATAATTTATAAGGAAAACTTTTATCTGCCGAGAGGCCTAAACCATAATCAGGATCTTTTTCATCATTCCAAGTTGTCATCTCTTTCATTGTTTTTTCATTAAGAATTTTGTTCTTAAGTAGCTTTTCCATAAAAATACTTGCTTGTCCGATGGTGGCGTAAATACCATCATCCCCACTATACCAGTTAGTCGTTTCAATAGTTTCTTTTGAAAGGTTTTCGGTAATGTTATTTTCATCAATATCCCCATAATGTTCAACCAATCGCTCAGGGGGTGTTTGCTTGTAATAGGTGTCCTCCATATTGAACTTTGCAATGAGGTCTTCTCGCATGTAAGCTTCATGTCCCTTGGGAACTACCAAATCCATTATCATAGACAAAAGCAAGTAATTTGTGCTGCTGTATTTATATTCACCCAATGGCTTTGTATGTTCGGTTATTCCATAGGCATATCTCCGGAGTGCATTGATATGTGATAGGGTATCCAATTTTAGGTTTCCTGATAAATAAAGTTCGTTCAGTTCTGGATTTCTATTATAATTATATAAACCCGATGTATGTCCGAGTAAATGTCTTATCGTCACATCTTTTGCAGTTGGAAAACCATCTATTATTTCCTGGGGCAGATATTTTTGGATTTTATCATCTAGGTTCAGTTTTCCATCTTCTACCAGTTTTAAAACTGCTACCGCGATATAGGTTTTGCCAATACTTGCAAGACCAAAAATGTCGTTTTCCTTCAACGGTATTCTTTTTTCCAAATTGGAATAACCTGAAGTGCCAATCCATTGACCAAGTTTTGGGCTTTTAATGTACACGGATACTCCCACAAGGTTATTTGATGTGGCTGCATCCATATAACTTTGGATTCTAGCCAATTTTCCACTTTTCGTCTGGGCGCATGCAGAGATAATTATTAAGCTAAAAACTAGCAATGATGTTCCGAATGTGTGTTTTGATAATTTCATGATTTTTATTTTTTGATTTGATCAAAGGAATTATTCAAACGTCAAATCAAAAAGTAAAAAGGGAGATATGTAGCCCAAGTGATATTAAAATCAGCTTGAACTGCTATTATACCATTTCCGAAATGAAGCAGCTTTAAGTCTACTTATAGTAATTGAGTTATTCTCTTCTAGAGAATTTTTAACTGTAAGGTCTATTTTTCCGTAGGTTGACGGGGAAATCGACATAATCCTATCACGATGAATTATTGCATTACGTGTTGCAAGAAAAAACAAGTGCTTTGGAAGTTGGCCCATTAGATTGGTAAGTGTATTCGGAAACACCGCTTTTTCCATATCGTAGTAGACCCAAACCACTCCTAATTCAGCCTTTACAAAGTTGATGTCGGATGCATTTATTTGGAGCATGCTATTTCCCTTAAGAAGTTCAATTCGAGTATTTTTTTTATCGAACTCTGATTTTAATTCGTTTAAATGTTCATGGGTAGTTTCTAAGTTTTGCTCTGCGTGAATCCAACTTTTATAAAAATGCATGGACCATTTGAAAAATGTAAACAAAAGGGCAACAACAAAAAGACAAAGGTTTATAATCATCAACTCCTTTAAAGAATAGAAGTCATTATCAACTAACCAAGTATAAATATTGCCGATTACGTTGAGTAATATCAGTAAGGTTCCAGTTAAATAAATCAATTGATGCAAAAATCGTTTTCCTAGATTATTGGCCCAGCTGATTTTCTTGTCTAATTTTTTATCAATCAAACGATTGATTTCCGTAAGAATGGTCGCAAAGACAACTGCAACCAAAAATTCCTCTAAAATAAAGTCGGGATTGACAGGGTCGAATATGAAATTGACTACAATATTAGTTACCGAACCCAATAAAATGGGTTCTAAAATCCTCCAGTAGTTTATTTTTTTATGATAAGTCAAATTAAATCACTTCTAGAAAACTAAATTAAGGATGGAAAAGAAAACTATTTCAAATTATGTTTACTTCTAAAAAATAATTAGAGAAACCTTTGAAGGTTTTCCTTAAAATAAGCTGCACTGTCCGTAATACTTTGAATTGAATCCTTTGCAAAATTACTACCCTGTTCCAAATAATAGAATTGTAATCCAGATTTGTCCAACTTCGGTAACATATCAATGTAGTCAATGGAGCCGTTGCCCAACTCTGAATAATCCCGGGTCACTTTATCCATATCCTTGATATGCCACATCACATAGCGGTCTGGTTGATTCGCTATAATTTCAACAGGACTCTTTTTAGAGGAATGTTTTACCCAATATAAATCGATTTGAAGCTTCACCAATGAAGAGTCTGTGCCGTTAATAATAATATCATATCCGTTGGTTTCTCCTAAATTATCAAATTCAAAACCATGATTATGGTATGCGAAACCTAGACCGGACTTGGTTACCTGTTCTCCTATACTATTCAATACATCGGTAAGCTTTTTGAACCCATCTTCGTTCCTAAATTTTGGGTCAAGCCAAGGCCAGGTGATATAATCCTGTTTCAACTTTGTAGCACCTTCAATACACTGGTCTACATAGCGCTTTAAATCAGCCTCGGGTTTATCAAAGAAGTTCATCAATCCATAATGCCCGCTCGAAGTGGTCAAATTATGGTCCTCCAAAATCTTTTTGAAATCGGCCGTCTTGTAGCCATAATAGGTGTCTTCTTCACCGTTATAACCATAAATTTCAAGGTCTTGGTATCCAAGGCTTTGAACTGTCTTTAAGCTTCCAATAGGGTCCTTTTCCATAGCATCACGAATGGTAAAAAGTTGAAGCCCCATTTTATACTCAGGTTTCGTTTCCATTGTAAATCCGGATACGGAAAACGGAATGGTTGAACCGGCCATTGCTATTGCGGATTGTTTTATGAAATTTCTGCGTTGCATTTTTAACTAAATTCTGGTTTAATTAGTATAAGTGATTCTGTAGATAGCATCTCCAAAATCATCCGATATAAGCATGGAACCGTCATTTAAGAACAGCATATCTACCGGTCTACCGAAAGCTTCCTGCTTTTCCTCATCGAGCCAGCCATCTATAAATGTCTCATAGCTAACCGCCTTGTTATCCTCAAGCTTGACCAATGAAATCCGATAACCAACTTTTGACGACCGATTCCAAGAACCGTGTTCTGCAACAAATGCATAATCCCTATATTTTTCAGGAAACATGCTTCCCCTGTAGAATTTAACTGCTAACGGAGCAACATGTGCACCCATGGGCTGCACAGGAGCAACAAAGTCAGAACATGGGAATTGATCTCCGAATTCTGGGTCTTTTACGATGCCTCCATGACAATAGGGATATCCAAAATGTTGTCCAGCTTCTGTTGCACGATTCAATTCGCACGGTGGAATGTCATCACCCAGCATATCTCGACCATTATCCGTAAACCAAAGGTCTCCGGTTTCTGGGTGCCAAGTAAAGCCTACCGTGTTCCGTACTCCCTTTGCATAAATCTCTCTATCACTGCCATCGGGGTTCATACGGGTAATGGTTGCAAAACGCTCATCTTCACTGGACCGTTCACAAATATTGCAAGGTGCTCCAACCGGAACATATAGTTTTTCATCTGGGCCAAAGGCAATGTATTTCCACCCATGGTGAAACTCTGTAGGATAATCATCATAGATAACCTCCGGCTCTTGCAGATTGGACAGCTGTGCTTCAACGTTTGGGTAACGAAGTAACCTACCTACCTCAGCCACGTAAAGTGCGCCATCTTTAAAAGCAACTCCGTTGGGCATCTCAAGTGTGGTATCCAAAACCATTACTTTTTCAGCATAAAAGTCATTATCCAAATCTTGGACAGCATAGATGGTATTTTCATTGCGCGTGCCAACAAATAAAGTACCCTTATCCCCCATTGTCATGGAACGTGCCCCATCAAGGCCTTCAGCGAATACCTCAATTTTAAAACCTGGTGGTAGGTTCAGATTCGCAAGTGGTAAATCTGTTTCGTGTGCTACTGCTTTCACTGCATTCACATCTTCATGGTTCTCTTGCTGATCTATTTTACCCTTGCAGGATATAATGAAAAGTGATAAAATAATTAAATAAAGGATTTTTCTTAACATGCTTCTAATTTGAGTATTGTTGTTTTTGGAAACCTCATCAGGGCAATCCTAGGTCGGTAGACAAATTATTTATCCGTTATAAGGCCTTTACATTGATTGAATTGATGCACCTAAAATACGTAAAAACTTGGTCTTGTTTTGGTGATTAAAAGAATCATCCAGTCTTTCCAAAGACAATTCACAAAGAGATGGAACCCTGTTAGATTTAGGTAATGGGTAATTTCATGACTCTCCAATGCATATTCAAGACAAAGCACTTGAACAACACCTTAAAAATCCATCAAATATTCCTTTTTTGTATCATCATATTAAAACGGACAACAATGAATAGAAAAGCATTTATTAAACAAAATTTGCTTCTAGGTGGAGCAATCACTTTAGGTTCCGGGACCATATTAGCTGGAGCTGGAAAGGATCCGGAAGATATTTTTGATCAGGAATTGATTTTAGAATTCGTGTTTGCCGCACACAAGAGTCTAGAGGAAACAAAAAAAATTCTTGACAAATATCCACTTTTGCTGAATTGTACCAGCCAGTTTAAAAAAGGGGATTTTGAAACAGCGGTCGGAGGCGCTTCCCATATGGGGAGAAAGGACATCGCTGACTTTTTGGTAAGTAGAGGTGCTCGCTTGGATATCTTTAACTATGCGTTTTTGGGCTACGATGATTTCGTAAAACAATTGATTACCGATTATCCAAATTTTCTCAACGCACCCGGTCCGCATGGTTTTACTTTACTTCATCACGCCCAAGTTGGGGGACGTACATCATTAGCCGAATGGCTGCAATCCAAGGGATTGACAGAAAAAATGTTTAAGGGAGTTTTTGGTTAAACAGAACTCAAATAAACTCTAATTCATAGGATATTTTGGTATATTACAGTTACGGATTTAAATGCCAATGCGATGCTGGAAATTAGAAACGAAAAAAAATTCCTGTATATATCGACCGTTATTCTGTTGGCAATTTTTGCTATTACCCTGGTCCAAAACATTATCCGTTATAGTAATCATGCCAGCTATAGTATTTGGGTGTCCATAGTTTACCTATGTGTTTCGGTACTTTTCTTTATGCCAGTTGTAGCAATTTCTTTGCGGGCTCAAATTGGGATACAGAAAAAGTATCCGGCAAAATTTTGGGGATTGGTTTTGCTACTGACCCCGATAAGTCTATTTATTTTTTATATCATTTCCAATATTGTATTACATGCACTGGGTTACTTTAACCATTATATTGATGCTAAATACGCCCGTTATTATTTCGGCCGAGAGGCACTTTATCATTTGCTAATGCTCTTAGGATCTGCAGTCTACGTCAATCGTACCAAAGGTAAAGTTCAGACGATTGATGTCTTTAAAGGACGTAAAAAACTGACCATTGAACTGCACAGTGTAGAATGGATAGAGGCTGATGGTCATTACGTAAACTTTTATGTGAACAATGAAACTTATGTAAAACGTGAAAAACTGAGTGCATTGAACAAAATTTTTGGACCTAGTTTTATTAGAATCCATAGAAAGTACATAGTAAATAAAAGTTATATCAAGTCTATTGAAAAGCAGGGAAGGGATGAAAATCTTATCCTTAAATCAGGAAAACGTCTCAAAATAGGGCAATCATTTAGACCAATAGAATGGTAGTCTCATTCCATTGTTAGTTTTTCAACTTCACCACTATACCAAATGGGAGTTCTATGGGAACTATTTACGTTGACTGTGCTGGATAAATCTGGAAATATTTCTGCAATTACAGCAAATGTCTCTGTTCCATTGCCCACATTGAACCGTACGGTATACCCTTGATTTCTATTGTTTTGGGCAATCTCGAAGTCCTCTGGAACATTCTTAAACCGTACTCCAGTATTATTTGCATTATACGTCGTAGGCAATTGTCTTTCCCCATAGTAAGGTATTTCAGCAAATACACTATCATTGGTTACTCTCAAGTAGCTGGACATCCCTGTTAGGTCAATTCTACTCACATTACTGCCGGGAGGCAAAAGTCCAGAATTGGCAATCCTACTCACCGCCCCTGTGGCCAAAGGCCTAGCAACGGTAATATCAATCACAAAAGCTCTATCCTTTACTATAGCGTTTAACGCTTCAACTTGAGTAGCAGACGGAACAGTTTGTTTTTGGGACCCACAACCAAAAACCATCCATAAAAAGATAAAAAAAAGGGGGGTGTGAAATGTCCTCATAGCTATTTTTTCAACCTATACAAGATACGAAATCCCCAAATAATTTCCGATTTAAACAGTATCTTTAACTTTTAACCAGACCAACATTTATGAAAGTTCTGCTTTGCAGTGCTGTCCTTTTTTCAGCCTTATTTTCTACAATAGTATCCGCCCAGAGCGGTACAGCAAAAGATTCTATTCAAGCCAAACCTCAATATACGGCCACGGAGCTCACACAAGAACCGGCTATTGATGGTGACATCCTCAACGACCCTGTTTGGCAGAAAGTGCCAGCTATTGAAAATTTAGTACAGTTAAGACCAAACTATGGTCAATCCGTTTCTGAAAAGACAGAAATCCGTATAGCTTATACCCCGAGCATGTTTTATGTATCCGTTGTATGCTATGATACTGATGCTGCAAATATTGTGGTCTCGGATTCACGACGAGACGCAAGTCTTAATGATGAGGATAGCTTCCTTTTCATAATAGATACTTACAATGACCAACAAAACGGTTTTCTGTTTGGAACCAACGCGCAAGGAATGGAGTATGATGCGCAAATCGATAATGAAGGAAAGGGAAATTTCAATACAAACAGACAACAAGGAGGCGTAATCGGTGGCACAAATCTGAATTGGGATGCCACATGGACCGTGAAATCAGAATTGGGCGACTATGGATGGAGTGCCGAATTTGCCATTCCCTTTAGATCACTCCGATTTGCTTCTGGAAAAAATAGGACCTGGGGGCTTAATTTTAGACGAAACATCAGTAAGAATTCCGAAACCGCTTTTTGGACGTCGCTTCCTTTGGGATTTGACATGAAACGGCTTTCCCTTGCTGGAAAATTGAATGGACTCAACCTAAAAAACCCCGGTAATTTGAAGTTGATTCCATACGTCTTGGGTCAAGTTGTAAATGATAAATCGGTATCCCCAAGCGAAACTGATACCAACTTTGAGGTCGGAGCAGATGTAAAATATAGTGTCACCCCAAGTTTAACCCTTGATCTTACATACAACACAGACTTTGCACAGGTTGAGGTGGATGATCAACAAGTAAACTTAGACCGATTCAATCTATTTTTTCCTGAGAAACGTGCGTTCTTTCTTGAAAATGCCGGACAATTTAGTGTAGGAAGTCCCGGCGAGGTGGACCTTTTTTTTAGCAGAAGAATTGGAATTGGGGATGATGGGAGCTTGGTTCCTATTATTGGCGGGGCCAGATTATCTGGAAAAGTTGGACAAACCAATGTAGGTCTTCTTAGCATGTTTACCGAAGATGTGGAAGCCGCCGGAATTGAAAAAAACAACTTTTCTGTAGCACGGGTGAATCACGATTTCCAGGGAACTAGGTCCTCTCTTGGTGGAATTTTCATCAACAGGGCCGGACTTGGAGGTATGGATGATGATTTTAATCGGGTTTATGCCATGGATGGGAAATGGGGCATTGGAAACAAAGCTGAGATTAACGGATTTGTGGCAAAAAGCAACACACCCGGTATCGACAGCGATGATCATGCATTTAAAATTTTGGGGAATTACAATTGGAACGGATGGGATCTACGCGCTGGATATACCGAAGTGGGCCAAGGTTTCAATCCCGAGGTTGGATTTTTGCAGCGAACCGCCTTTCGCAAACCTGAGTTCTTGATTTTTAAGGCACACCGATTTAAGGATGCTGGAAAACTATTGGAAATTCGACCCCATGTTTCTTATCGAGGGTATTGGAACTTTGATGATGAGCTTATCACTGGTTTTTTGCATGTGGATAATCATTGGGAGTTTAAAAGTGGATTTGAGATACATACCGGAATAAACTTTACCACTGAACGTGTACTCCAAGATTTCAATATTTCCGATGTTACCGTGCCCATAGGAAATTATAGGCATGAAGAACTGCAATTTATCCTAATCACCAATAGAAATAACGCCTTTTCGCTGGATACACGGACAATAATTGGGGGGTACTTTAACGGCAACCGAATTACAAACAGTGGCACAGCCAGATATCGAATTGGTGATAGGTTCAATTCCTCTTTGATATTCAGCCATAGTGACATTAAACTGGACACTGGTAATTTGACCGCATTGGTTGGTGGTTTACGTCTGTCCTATTCCTTTACGCCACGAATGTTTGTGCAGAGTTTAATTCAGCGAAACAATGTATCCGAGATTACCTCGGTCAACGCACGTTTTGGATGGCTTCAAAATGCCAATACAGGTCTTTTTGTGGTTTTCAATATTGTAAAGGACGATAACGATTTAGATTTATTGAACAATCAAATCATAACGGTGAAATATACACACCGGATAGACATCCTTAACTAGTAAAACAATTTGAAACTTATCTTTTAAAACGTGCGAAGAGGGCCAAGCGCTTCTTTGTGTTTATAAAATAAACACCCGTAAGAAGAACCACCGCGGCAACGATTGATTGTGAAGTAATCTCCTCTTCCAAGAAATACCAGCCCAAAATCAGCGCTACAATAGGATTGACATATGTTGAAGTGGCAACTTTCTCTGGAGACACAGATTTTAGAAGATAGTTGAACGAGGTGAAAGCTAAAATGCTTCCGAAAATAACAAGCAATATCATTACAAGCTGAACTTTTCCACTCCAATCTAGAGGTGAAGTCCATTCTTCACCGAATCCAAAGCTCATTAAAGCCAGGATTATACCTCCAGTGAACATTTGATATCCTGTATTTACAAAGTAATTGGATGGAAGGTCCGCTTTACCTACAAATAGGCTTCCATATCCCCAACTAAGCATACATGCAAAAATCATGATCATGCCTAAAATAGAACCTTCTTTAGTAATAATCTGTTTTTGACTTATCAAAAGATAGATACCCACAATACCAAAGATTACCCCAATAATGGACATTGGCTGAATCTTTTTACCCTGTAGCATCCACATCAGCAATAGTATAATTAGGGGTTGGGCAGATATTTCCAACGCTGCAAAACCGGTATCCACATACTTCAGTGCCCATACAACTACCCCATTTCCAAAACTCAAAAACAAAAAACCGGCTATTATGGTATTTCCAAGTTGCTTTCGAGTAATTGAAATCTTAATGCCCATTATTCTAGCCAAAACAAATATTAAGATTCCGGCGGTGGTAAAACGAAAGGACGCCAACATGAATGGAGGTAGCTCCAAAACAGCTATTTTATTGAGTAAATATGTAGACCCCCATATCACATATATGGCGAAAAATGCAAGTACTATCAGTGTGGTCTTAGAGGATTTACCCATTACAATTCTAGGTTACTGATTGCAATATTACGGATGTTTACAGGAGTAAAAAACAGATGACCTTAGTTTTAAATAATCTTACCTAAGGTTATTTGGTTGGAAGTCTAACTAAAAATATTGATTGGTGTCCAAAAGATAAGCTGCCATATCCTTCTCCAACTTTTTGAACAGTTTCAAATGCTGATTGATTTCAATATCTAAAGCTGACGGCACGGTAGATTTGCTCTTTAAAATGCCAACAATTCGATTTTGATGGACCGTAAACTGCTTAAAACTGTGCTTTAAATCGTAGAATTTTTCAAAACAAGAAGAATCATGGGGTTCACAGGTATAGGAGTTCAGTTTTTCCGATAGTTTTTTTATTATGGTATTATTTCGGTCCATCCGAATCAATAGTTCTTGAATTTGAGCAGCATCTTTTTGTTTTAGACCGTCCATACCATTTTGTTTAATGTTTGTATTGATAAAACTTCCCATTAAGTTACTAATTATCCTACAAAGTGATACAAAATTAACGCTAAATTATAGTTCCGAAGCGAAGTTGTTTTTATTACATGTTTAGGTAAACATTTTATAATCAAAAGTTTACAATTAAAGTGTCATTTCCTGTTTGTATTTACCTTATTCCAATTCAATTCATATTGAGGAAGACGAAAAACTTAAACAAACTAGCTTTTTACTATCATTTGTAAGTATCTTGTGGAGTCCATGACTTAATTATCATATGGAAAACATGACGAAAATGAAATCCTTTATCACTTACTTTATATTCCTTGGATTAATCTTGGCGCCAATACGATTTCATGGCCAAAAGGTTGAAATAAGCAAAGCTGAAATTTCCTTTGTATTTGTTTCCAAGGATGTAAAAGGTACTTTTTCTGGATTTGAAAGCGCATCGAAAATTGATCTGGACAATTTGGAAAATTCGATTTTTCAAGGTTCTGTTCTTTCCAAGACAATTGACTCCAATAACCGTCTTCGTAATTGGTCTTTGCGAAGTGGGAAATATTTTGATGTTGACGACTTCCCGAGAATCTCCTTTCAAAGCACTCACGTATCACGGGAGGGCAATCAACTAAAAGTAAAGGGTGAGCTGACCATAAAACAAACTGTAAAGCCCATTACAATTACCTTTACAAAAAGTCAGGACAAGTTGATAGGCACTGCATCTTTATACTCCATCGATTATGGCATAAAAATCAGAAAAAAGCGTGAGGACAACTTGGTGAACATCAAAATGATTTTCGACTTAAATTAACTCAACAGCCCAAGGAAATTTATCCCAAGTCCTTAAGAGGAAATTCTTTGGTAAATATAAAAATCGGCAAAAGAGGTTTTACGCGGTTTCTTTTTGTTATAAGGATAAGCGTTTGGGACATGTTTTATTAACTTAAAATCTTTGACATGAGTTGATACCCATTGGTTGAATTCCCGATGTCTTACATGAGGGTCATTGCTTTCGATTTCTTTGTTATTTGAAGAATAGATGATTACATATTCCATAGAGTTGGCAAAGAGGTTTTGCATATATCCATCAAAGATATCGTCTTCAACCAGGTGGTAAAGCACATCTAAACTCATTACCAATTCACCTTTCTCCAGTTTATCCTGAGGGAGTTTATAAAATTCCTTTGTTTTTTCATTTTTATACATCTCACGGCACATTGCCACGGCATCTTCACTAACATCATACCCTACATACTGCTTGAAATCGAAATATCTTAGCTGATTACCATCGCCACTTCCAAATTCAATAACTTTTTCTATGTTGTTGTCTTTAACAAAATTATTGATGATTTCGGCTTTAAAAGTGGCTAAGTTGTTATAGGAGCCAGCACCTGAATTACCCTTGTTTTTATATCGATTTTGCCAATATTTATCAGAAGTTGAAAATGTTATCTTATTCTTGTCTGATTTTTTGAACAACATTGAATAAATCTTTCCGACGCCCCAATTCCCCAATGGGAAATACAGGGCAAAGAAAAGCGCCATTCCCAAACTAAAATTCCGAATATTGAAAAATTGGTCCAAAATGTTGTCAGGATAGGCATATGATGTCTGTAAGGCATAGCCTCCGAATTCCAACACTCCCATAGCAACTAGACCATATGCGTACTGAGCGTGAAAAGGAAGTCCCCTTAACAGCAATGATATAGGAACCATATATAAAATATAGCACGTGATCACTTGCCACCAATATGTGAATTTTGCAATCTCAACTTGGGCTCCGAACAAATCCATGCCCGTTCCCCATAAAAAATAAACAATGCAATAAATGGCAACAAGTTGTTTATCAACATTTAATTTTTGTTTTGCATACTTTAAAAACTCTTTCATGATTTGGGGTGTGGTTTATTTGTCAGTTATCTTTTTATCTATGATTTCTAGTGCATCTTTTACGGTTTGCATACCATCCATATCCTCGTTTTCAAGCATAATGTCGAAAGCATCCTCTACATCTAGAACAATATCCACCAAATTCGCGGAGTTGATATTTAATTCTTGGGTGAAGTTACTTTGAATGGTAATGGAATCCGCTGAAACATCATCAGGAAGATAGGTTTGAACAATTTCTTTTAGTTTTTGATAATTTTCTTGTTCCATTTAAGTGATTTTCTTATTCATATTTTTTAAAAATAATGCAGGCATTTACATCCCCAAAACCAAAGCTGGCTTTTGCGATAATTTTTGGCACAACATTCAAGGTTTTTCTGGGAATTTTGGAATCTTCAACAATTTCATTGATTTGTGGGTGGATGTCTTCGCAATTTACATTTCCAAAAATCTCATTTTCTTGAAACTGCAGCAAGGTCCCAACGCATTCAATGCTGCCTGCAGCAGCCAAACAATGCCCCATTAACCCTTTAAAAGAGTTGATGTACGGAAAATTGTTGCCTGAACGCCCCAAGGCATTGCTCCAATTCTGCAATTCTATAGGATCCTTACTGGTTGCGGTCAAATGTCCATTGATGACATCAATCTCACTAGCATCTATTTTTGCATCCTTTACTGCATCTTGAATGCATTTAACAACGGCTTTGCTATTTGGGGCTGTCATGGAGCCTCCTCCTCGCTGCCCACCACTGTTGACGGCTCCGCCAATAATCTCGCCATAAATGCTTGCGCCACGTTGCAAGGCACTTTCTAAAGATTCGAGGACCAAGGCACCTGCACCGCTTCCAGGTACAAAGCCAGCTGCGGTGGCACTCATGGGCCTGCTTCCCTTTTCTGGATTATCATTATAATTTCTGGGAAGTATTCTCATGGAATCAAATCCTCCCCAGATATATGGTCCGCTATCGCCACAGCTTCCAGCTAATATTCTTACTGCCTTTCCGGCTCTTATTCGTTCGTACGCCATTAGAATGGCCTCAGTTCCAGTTGTACATGCTGAAGAGTTTGTAGTAACCTGATTGCCACAACCAAGCATTCCTCCAAGATAAGCGCTTATTCCGCTCGCCATGGTTTGAACTACTGAGGTGCTGCCCAAACGTCTCACATTGCCTTCGTCAACTTTGTAGATGGCTTCTCTGAATTTGTCTACTCCAAGAATTCCAGTGCCAAAGATGATACCATTGTCCCAATCTGGGTTTTCACTGTCAGCTCTAGGTAATTTTGCATCATTCCAGGCATCTTGACCTGCAATTACCCCGTAAATTAGTCCGCTTGCGTTCAATCCTTTTAGCTGTACATTGGTAAAGTATTCATTTAAGTTGATAGTATCAATATTCGGTTTTCCAGCTATTTGACATGAAAAGTTTAAAGTTCTTAAATCATCATGAAATTGAATGCCACTTAGTTGACCCTTAAGACTTTTGGTAAATTCAGGAATACCAACTCCATTTGGAGCACACACTCCCATTCCGGTCACCACCACCCTATTCCTCATAAACCTCCGTTTTAATCATGCCGGACAAAACACCTTTGCAGACCAGCTTTTCCTCCTTATTGAACATTTTCACTTTGCATTTCAGCTTATTGAAACGGAAATACACTTTTTCCGAAACCACTTTTACGGTTTCACCAGGAAAAATGGGTAGGTAAAACTCCATTTCCGAACTGGACATTACAATTTGCAGTTTTTCCTGCTTTTTATCTAGTTCCAGGGTTCGGTCCAAAAGGTAAATTCCCAAACAGACCAAACCTATTTGAGCACAGCACTCTGTTAAAATTACCCCGGGGGTCACAGGCGTGTCTTTAAAATGACCCTTATAGAAATCCAATGATTCACTGAATGAATAAGTGCCTTCGACAGAGTTTTCATCAATATGATTTAGCTTGTCAACAAAGCGAAAAGGCTTTGAATATGGCAGTTTTGAAAGTATTTTATCCTTTTCCAGCATTATTGTAGACTTTCACCTCCGTCAACCTTAATCACCGTTCCTGTAATCCATTTAGCCTCAGGCAATGCCAATAAGTACGCTGCATTGGCCACGTCTTCTGGTGTAGTCAGTCTTTTATGTGGATTCCTGGCAAGGGCCTGCTCTTTCAATACATCGCTATCGGGAATCATACGTAACGATTTTGTGTCTGTAACACCAGCTTGGATGCAGTTGGCCGTTATCCCCAAATGGGCAAATTCCAAAGCTACATTTCTCACAATAGCTTCCAAAGCAGCTTTGGCAGCAGAAACTGCGGCATAGTTTTTCCATGCCTTTGCGTTTCCTTCACTGGTATATGCTACAATTCGTGCTTCACGCGAAAACAAGTTTTGGCCAACTAACTCTTTCACCCAGTCGTATAAATTTATGGCCATGGCATCCATTGTCAAATGAAAATCTTGATTAACCAAGGTGTTTGCATCTTCTGCATACATTGGCTTAAGGTTACCTTTGGCCAAGCTATGCACTAATGCACTTATTTTACCCTTCCCAACAAACTCTATAATTTTTCGCGTGATTTCAATTCGCTTTTGAGGATTGATGGCATCGGCATTGAAACTGTAAAAACCATTCGCAGTTTGGGAAATCTCATCAAATTGGGTTTGAATTTTTTCCATGTCGGTTTTTCTGTCTCTGTGGACAACAACAACTCCAAAACCATGAGATACGAATTTTCTAGCGGTGGCCAATCCAAGACCACTACTTCCGCCAATGATTAAAACCCACCTATCTTCCTTGTTCATACAATTACCATTCTAACAACACTCTTTGAGCAGAGAATCCCGGGCCAAAACTCAAAACTAGACCTTGTTCCCCTTCATTGATGCCCTTTTCCAGAAAACGTTCCAGTACATAAAGCACCGTAACACTGCTCATATTGCCATAAGCCCTTAAAACTTCCCTCGTATCATCAATATTCTTTCCCAATTTACCAAACAATTCCTCAACGGTTCTGACAATCTTCTTTCCTCCAGGATGAAAAACAAGATGATTCACTTTTTCGATAGAAGTTCCATGTTTTTCAAGAAATGGATATACAATTTTTGGGAAATGATTGGAAATTACCTCTGGAACAGCAGGATCCAAAATCATTTTCAATCCGGTATTGGTCAAGTCAAAACCCATTAGATGTGTTGCGTTTGGAAAATGATACATTTCCTCACCAAGAATTTTAGGTCCGACAGCGCTTTGTTCCGATGACAGTAAAACACATGCCGCACCATCTCCAAATATCGCAGCACTGACCATATTTGCCATAGAGTAATCATCCAATTGGAATGTTGCCGTTGGACTTTCAACCGCCACAATTGCAGCTCTTTTGCCGGGATTCGACTTCAGAAAATTAGAGGCATAAATCAATCCGGAAACTCCTGCGGCGCATCCCATCTCGGTAACTGGAAGACGTACAATATCATTTTTTAGTCCAATAGCGTTGATAAGGTAAGCATCCAATGAAGGAATCATAATTCCAGTGCAGCTGACTGTAATAATAAAATCAAGGGATTCCGGTAACCAATTAGCTTTTGACAAAGCATTTTGAAGTACCTGCTCTCCCAATTGTTTTACTTCCCTGACATAAATCGTATTCTTTGCCTCGAACGAAGTCGCAGTAAAAACCTCTTCAATATCCATTATTCCATATCGATGGTCCACACCAGCACCTTCAAATATCTTTACCACTTTTCTTCTAAACCGATCTTCTTGACCGGAAAGCCAGAGATTGACAAAAGGGATGATATCCGAGGTTTTCCTATTGTGTTTTGGCAACTGTTTTGAAACTGTTACGATACGTACTGACTCCATCTACTGCTCTGGTTTGAGTTTCATTATCCAAACATACCTGAAAGCCCATTTCCATTTGATTTCATGTATAACGTCTGGTATTTTATTGGAGAGTTCAACCAATTCTTTTCGTTTAAAACCTTTTAGTATGGAAACCAACCCATCATATCGGGCCACCTCGGTTTGAAGAAATAGATGACTGAAAATTTTAAAAAGGTAGTAGGCTAGTCCACTTCGGTGCAGGTCATTAATAACCACTCCAACCTTAGCCAACTGAACGAACTTACTCAAAAAGGCATCGATACGCTCTTCTTCAAAATGATGCATGGTCAATGTATTGATGACTATGTCACATTCGAAGCTTGAATCAGCTTTAAGTATGTCCATTTTCCTAAACTGGATGTTTGGAATATTCTCAGTATTTTCTTTGGCGATTTGCAATACGTCATCCCTTAAATCCACTCCTACCATACGATGCGAAACATGATTTTTAGTGAGAAAATTGGATAATTTCAACAACATGGTCCCATCACCACAACCCATATCCAAAATCGTATACGATTTACTTTTGTCCGCTTTTACCAAATTCCACACGGCATTAATGGTTATATCATCTCCCCCCAGCCATTTGTTACATTTATTGATATCGGTATACGCATTCTTTAACTCCTCAAATTTCATATTTGGGTCGTCCATTCGTTCAAATGCCCTGCTGCGTACTGTTAAATCCATCAATTTAAAATTGGGGTTCCGTGAGTTGTGCGTATCATACTGCTCAGTAAGGTTTTTGATGTGGCCAAAGTGTTCATGCCAAAATTAAACCAGGTGGTATTCAGCATAAGTCCTTGTAATTGTCGCCCCATCCAAAGTCGTCTTTTGAAAGTACCGTACCATAAGGCTTGATACGATTTTTCCATGTCTTGTCGTGAAAAATTCGGATTTTCCAAGAACGGAACAATAGAATCTGCCGCCAGTTTTGCACTATGTATTGCCATAGCCATTCCATTACCACATAAGGGATGGATTAGACCTGCAGTATCACCACACATTAGTATATGATTTTCCACTGGTTGTTTTTTATTAAAGGAAATTTGCGCAATCGCCAACGGTTTTTCAAACAAAGGGGTGGCATCCGATAAAAATTTCTGAAAAAAAGGATTCTTCGAAACTACAGACTCGTTAAACCTGTGAACATCTGATTCCATTCTGAAATTTTCATAGTTGACCAAGTAGCATAGGTTAACAACTCCATTTTCTACTTGTGACAACCCTCCATAACCTCCTTGAAAATTATGCAATGAAACCTTATTGGCAGGTTGACCTGTATTTTGGTAGTGGCATTTTATAGCTAACCATGGAGATTTTTGCTTAATAAAGCTTCGTTCCATCTTCATATCAAGATTTGAACGTTTGCCAAACGCTCCCAAGACAACCTTACTTCGCATAGTTTCTCCATTTAATCTTATTACATTGAATTCATTCCTGCTAAAATGAACATCAACAATGGTTTCATGAAGAAACTCCACTCCTTTAGCCGAAGCGAGTTTGTAGAGTTCAAAATCAAACTTGTATCGACTAATACCAAAACCTCCCAAAGGCAATTTCACCTCAATCGTGCTTCCTTTGGATGAACTAAGTTCTAATGTATCTATTTGAGGAAGGTTAAAACTATTAAATCTTAGTCCTAATCTTTCTATGTAGGGAATCACTTCGTTGGAAACATATTCGCCGCACACCTTATGATTAGGGTATTGGTTTTTTTCCACGACTAGGACCCGCTTTCCTCTTTCGGCCAAATCCAACGCTGCCGTTAACCCCGCAAGTCCTCCACCAACTATAATTACTTCAAATTGAATCACTCTTTGAAGATAGTCGATTAGAAACAAAAAAACCGACATAAATATGTCGGTTTTAACAAATCGTCTTTAAAGCGTACGATTATCCTTTTGTTTTTTCGTAAGCTTCCTCTTTGAGCTCATCACTTGCTACGATAGCCAATTCAACTCTTCTGTTCTTAGCTTTTCCTTCAGATGTTTCGTTGCTTTCTCTTGGTTGGGTTTCTCCATACCACTTTGTGGTAAACCTACCGCTTGAAATTCCTTTACTTACCAAATATTTGGTGACTGATTCAGCTCTTTGCTGAGATAGGCTCAAATTGTACTCTTCACTTCCAGCGCTATCGGTATGTCCTTCGACCAAAATGATGGAATTTGGATACTCTTTGAAGATTCCGGCCAACTTATCCAAGGTAGAAGCTGAAGTTCCTTTAACATCCGATCTATTGGTGTCAAAATACACACCAGCATCTTCATTAAAGGTGACGTTGATTCCTTCACCTACTCTTTTTACTTCAGCTCCAGGAATTTCTTCCTCAATACGTTCTGCTTGTCGATCCATTCTATTCCCAATGTATCCACCGGCAGCTCCTCCAACAACGGCTCCTATAATAGCGCCAAGTGCTGTATTACCACCTTTGCCAACGTTGTTTCCTATTATTCCTCCAATTACAGCCCCACCTGCAGCACCTATTCCTGCACCTTTCTGGGTATTATTTGCATTTTTAACCGCATTACAACTTACAATTAGGCTAAGAGCCATTAAGGATGCGATACTTTTGATTAGTATGTTTTTCATATTCTTATTTTTTTGTGAATTGGTAAACGATGGTAACTAGTTCTCCATCGACAGATACATTGGACTTAAGGGTCATTGATTGTTCATTGATATTTGCGATGGTCAAACGATAACCCGTTCCGCCAGAAATATCTTTTCGTTTTTCATCAATAAACTTGAATTGCAACTGACTGCTGTAATTCTGGGAAGGTTCCACAACAGACCATCTAAAAAAACGATCTCCGCCTTGACATAAAGTACTTTGGGATATCGTATACCTTCCAGTACTATTATTGTCTCTAAAAAACCAGTCACTGCCCTCAAAACAGATATCCTCCGCATCGTTGAATATTACGGATTTAAAATTCCCTGTGTTGTTCTCGTAAGATACATCGTTCAGGGTCCAAGAACCGCTGAAAAGATTTCGTTGTGACCTTGCGCTTTTGGAAACAGAGCAAGACATCAATAAAACCCCAATCAATGCAGTAAAAATTAGTGTTTGTTTTGCCATAAGAATTGGTATTAAATTTTAGTATATACGATTGAGACACCATATCAACCGTTTCGTTTTGTTAAAAATTTGTTAAAATGAAAAATTAATAGGCAATAAGCTCCAATAAAATGGCTTCGAATCTTTGTTTTGGAAGGTAGTTCTCCTCGAGTGCCTTAGCAAAAGGGACAGGGGTTTCCAAACTTCCTACTCGCCGGACCGGTGCATCCAGACATTCGAAGCAGTTTTCCATGACCATTGCTGCAATATCGCTCGCGATACCTCCGAAAATCGTGTCTTCATGTAAAACAATTAATTTTCCTGTCTTTTTCACCGATTGGTAGACAGTTTCAATATCTAGAGGTTGAAGTGTACGCAAATCTATAATATCCGCATCAATTTCTGGGTGTTTTTCCAAAGTTTCCAAGGTCCAGTGAACTCCAGCACCGTAGGAAACCACGGAAATAGCAGTGCCTTCTTTTATAACGCTTGCCTTTCCAAACGGCAGAGTATAATAGTCCGTCGGGACATCTCCATAGACACTTCTATATAGCCCTTTATGTTCAAAGAAAAGAACAGGGTTTGGATCATTAATTGCCGTATTTAAAAGTCCTTTGGCATCATTTGGAAAGGCCGGGTAAGCTACTTTGAGACCAGGAGTTTTGGTGAACCACGCTTCGTTGGTTTGTGAATGAAAAGGTCCAGCACCCACTCCACCTCCACAGGGCATTCGAATAACTACATCAGCATTTTGTCCCCATCGGTAATGCACTTTGGCCAAATAATTTACTATCGGATTAAATCCGGAGCTGACAAAGTCGGCAAATTGCATCTCCACAACCGCTTTCATCCCATTTATAGAAAGGCCCATGGCGGCTGAAACAATAGCTGATTCACAAATAGGTGTGTTCCGAACCCTGCTTTTACCAAATTTACTTGTAAACCCATCTGTTATTTTAAAAACCCCTCCATATTCTGCAACATCTTGCCCCATAATAATAAGCTCGTTGTATCGCTCCATGGATTGTTCCAATCCTTCAGAAATAGCATCTACAAGCCGAATATTCTTTGAATTTGAATTTTTATCAAAATGTTGATAATTAAATACTTGAAATATCTCTTCTAATTCTTTTGTTTCATTGGATTCAATAAGCGGTTGGTCAAAGGCCATCTTCAAATTGGAATTGATTTCCTCTGTGATTTCCGCTTTGAGGTTGTCGATTTGTTCTTGAGAAATCACTTTCTCTTTCAATAAAAAAGCTTCGAAGTTTGAAATGGGGTCTTTTTTAGCCCATTTCTTCATCAATTTCTCGGGAACATACTTGGTGCCACTCGCCTCTTCATGTCCGCGCATACGGAATGTTTTAAACTCAATAAGAACTGGACGAGGTCGCTTTCGAATAGATTTGCACAACTCGTCAATTTTGGAAAACACTTCTAAAATGTTATTACCATCAATAATGCGGGATTCCATCCCATACCCTCTGGCCCTATCAGCCAAATGCTTGCAGTTGTATTGCTCATTGGTTGGCGTAGAAAGCCCATAACCATTGTTCTCAATACAGAAAAGAACGGGAAGATTCCAAACGGAGGCCACATTTAATGCTTCATGAAAATCCCCTTCACTTGTTGCTCCCTCTCCAGTAAAAACTGCAGTAACCCTTTTCTTTCTGCGCAACATATCGGCCAAAGCAATGCCATCGGCCACTCCCAATTGCGGACCCAAATGGGATATCATGCCAATAATTTTATAATCCTGTGTGCCAAAATGAAAACTACGGTCCCTACCCTGGGTAAAACCTCCTGACTTACCCTGCCATTGCTTAAATAGCTGATGAAGCGGAATGTCCCTTGACGTGAATACGCCCAAGTTACGATGCATTGGTAAAATATACTCTTCGGTTTTCAGAGCTTGGGTGACTCCTACCGAAATAGCCTCTTGCCCAATACCGCTAAACCATTTGGAAATTTTGCCTTGACGCAGCAAAACCAACATTTTCTCTTCAATCATTCTAGGTTTTAGCATTCCAGTATATAAGCCTAGAAGCTTTTGTTGGTCAAATCCGCCAATGTGATATCTCATTCAATACATATTCAATAGGGCTAAATGTAATAAAAAAGCTAGCGATGATATGCTATAATTTCCGAAAGATTTGGCAATATTCTGTACTTTTGATGTAAAGTAAATTTGATGTTATGAGTGCAATACCAAGTGTTGATTTAAGGGATTTTGTTTCCGGCGATTCGGACAGAAAAGAAAAGTTTATTCAAGAAATAGGCGGTGCGTTTGAAAATATTGGTTTTGTTGCACTCAGCGGGCATTTTCTTTCTGATGAACTTGTAGAGCAATTGTATGCGGAAATAAAGAAGTTCTTTCAATTGCCCCAAGATGTCAAAGATAGTTATGAAATCGAGGGTATTGGTGGACAAAGGGGCTATACATCCTTCGGAAAAGAACATGCCAAGGGAAGAAAAGAGGGTGATTTGAAGGAATTTTGGCACTTTGGTCAATATGTGGAAAACAATCCGAAATTAGAAGCTGAATATCCCGATAATGTTTCAGTAAGTGAGCTTCCGGACTTTGATAAAGTTGGGAAAGAAACGTATAAGATGCTCGAAAAAACCGCGCAGTTTGTGCTTCGAGCACTTGCTTTGCACTTAGATTTGGATGAAAATTACTTCGATGAATGGATTAAGAACGGAAATTCCATTTTAAGACCCATCCACTATCCTCCCATTACAAACGAACCTAAAAATGCGGTAAGAGCCGCAGCACACGGTGACATCAACCTAATTACATTGCTTATGGGAGCTCACGGAAAAGGCTTGCAGGTTCAGAACCACCATGGAGAGTGGGTTGACGCCATAGCAAGACCCGACCAACTGATGATCAATGTGGGCGATATGCTTTCAAGACTCAGCAATAACAAATTAAAATCCACAATACATCAGGTCGTAAATCCACCAAAAGAGCTTTGGGGAACATCTCGCTATTCCATCCCATTTTTCATGCACCCAATTAGTGAAATGCCGCTAAACTGTTTGGAAAACTGTATTGATGAGGAGCATCCTAAAGGTTTTGAAGATACAACTGCAGGAGCCTATCTTCATGAGAGGCTTATCGAACTTGGACTAGTAAAGAAATAGTCAATGGACCTTCAAGACCAACTTAAGAACCTCTTCCCAGGTCATGTCCCAGATGAAACGGATAACTCCGAGGAGACAAAGCCCGACTATTGGATGCAAGATGCGCCCATAATCTGCAAATACGAAAAGAGAAAAGGCAAGCCAGTTACCATTTTGGAGGGCTATACCGGCGCCGACAACGACTTCAAAAAACTTACTAAAGAGCTCAAAACACTTTTAAGCGTAGGTGGCAGCTATAAAAATGACACCATACTTATCCAAGGAGATTATCGTGATAAGATCATGGATTTCTTGAAGGATCAAGGTTTTGCGGTAAAAAGGGTCGGTGGATAGCGTATTTTTTCAGATAATTCCACTCAGATTTTTCATACATTGTTAAAATTAGACATTGACAACCAATGTTTTATGAAAAAATTTTTGTGTTCTTGGTTTAAATCTTACATTTAATCTTTCTAACCGACGAAAACTGAACTGAAAATGAAATCACTGTTGCATATCACCAACGGGGACAATTTCACGTCAAAACTTCAATCATTACATCTTAAGGGAGATATTATTACATGGCGCGAGATGCTTTGCGAAGGAAAAACCCTTTGCAACGTTGGAAGTGAATCTTTTTGGAAGACACGTTTTGAATTTTTGAACAAGAACTACAAAGTATCCAAATCGTGGTTCGTTGAAAAAACCTTGAAAGAATACAGATCACTTTGCAACCACAAGCAGCAAGATCAAATTGTGCTTTGGTTTGAATACGACCTTTTTTGCCAAATCAATATGCTTGCGGTACTGAGCTGGCTCAAAACGCATAGAAGGCACGCAGAAATATCATTGGTGTGCAGCGGAAATGAAGATGAAAGCGATAAACTGTATGGATTGGGAGAGCTTAGCGATGAAAAGTTGATGGAGCTATATGAAAATAGGACCATTTTATCCCAAGACGATATCGAGTTTGCCGATTATGCCTGGCAATTGTACTGCAGCGATAATCCAATACGACTAGAGAACCTCATAAACCATAACAGTTTTCAATTTGAATACCTTTCAGATGCCTTAAAAGCCCATTTGAGACGTTTCCCAACCATTAAAAATGGCCTGAACGAGCTAGAGAATCGTGTTTTGGAAACAGCATTGACCAAAAAACCTAGTTCTCGAAAGGAATTATTGGGTGAAGTCTTGACTGACCAAGGATATTATGGTTTCGGAGATACACAACATGACCGAATCATTACCTCGCTAAAACCACTTTTTGGTTCTTTCAATCCCGTTAAGCTAACTAAAAAAGGGAAGGAAATTTTGGAAAATAAAGCGAATTATTATTCACAAATACGTGACAATCAATTATATCTAGGTGGTTCTTTAAAGTATAACTTTTTATATAATACTGCTACAGACCGTATCTTAAAACTCTAATATGTCAACATTAGGTGAGTCAGAATTAATTCTGAATCCTGATGGCAGTATTTACCATCTCAATCTTTTACCAGAAGATATTTGCTCCACTATTATTACCGTGGGAGACCCCAGTAGGGTCCCTATGGTCACCAAATACTTTGATAAGGTCCATATTGAGAAAGGAAGACGTGAGTTTTTCACACAAACTGGCTCCTATCAAGGGAAAAGCATTACCGTTATATCCACGGGTATAGGTACGGATAATATTGACATTGTTCTGAATGAGCTTGATGCCTTAGTGAATGTCGATTTTAAGACCCGAAAGGTAAAAGAAGACAAAACTCAACTAGATTTTATTAGAATAGGAACTTCAGGTGCGATACAGCCGGACATTCCTGTTGATTCTTTCTTAATGAGTAAATCTGCAATTGGTTTTGAGGGTCTTTTGCACTTTTATGAGAGTGGACAAGCAAGAAACGCCGATTTGGAAGAACAGCTTAACACCTTTTTAGGGTGGAGTGACCGAAATATTACCGCATATGCGGTAGATTCCAATGAGCAATTACAAGAAAAATTTAACTCTAATCGTATACGATTTGGCATAACAGCAACTAATTCAGGGTTTTACGGGCCACAAGGCAGAACTTTACGTCTAACGCCAAAAGTTCCAGATTTTAATTCCAAGTTAGCTGCCTTTACTTACAAGAATCAACCAATAACCAACTTAGAAATGGAAACGGCTGGCATCTATGGGCTTGCAAAATTGCATGGACATCGGGCAATTTCCTTAAATGCAATTCTGGCTAACCGTGCTACTGGGGAATTTTCTGAAAATGCATTCAAAACTGTTGATAACCTCATACAATACACCCTAGATAAGATTGTTTCCCAAAAGGAAACTTAAAAATTCATATACATTCAAACTAATACTTCCGCAACTCTAAAATTTTAAATGAAAACAGTTAAGATAATTGGCGTTCCAGAGCACTTTAACCTTCCATGGCTCTTAGCTATTGAGGAAGGTGCTTTTGAAGATCGAGGAATTCGGTTGGAATGGACCGACATTCCTGAAGGTACAGGAAGAATGAGCCAGATGCTTCAAAATGGAGAAACGGATTTAGCCATTATTCTGACCGAAGGCATCGTTAAGAGCATTTCCCAGGGGAATCCAGTAAAAATTGTTCAAGAATATGTTTCATCTCCATTACTTTGGGGGATACATGTTGCAGCTGATAGTTCAAAGGAATCCATTTCAGAACTAAAAAATGATAAAGTGGCCATAAGCCGCATGGGTAGTGGAAGTCATTTAATGGCCTATGTACATGCCCAAAACCAAGAATGGGATACCGATTCATTGGAATTTGAAATCATCAATAATCTAAAGGGGGCCATTGACAACCTTACTTCGGGGTCGAATGCCTATTTTATGTGGGAACATTTTACCACCAAGCCCTGGGTGGACAATGGAACCTTTAAAAGACTTGGCGACTGCCCTACTCCATGGCCCTGCTTCGTTATTGCGGCTACAGATTCCTTTTTAAGCTCAAATTCCTCTCTTTTAATGCACATTTTGGAAGTAATAAACATCTACACCTCAGAATTTAAAAACATCCCAAGCATAGACCGAACATTATCCAATAGATACGACCAAAAATTAGAGGATATACAAGATTGGCTTTCAAAGACTAGATGGGGACAATCACAACTGCCAGAAGCCATAGTGCAAGAGGTTCAAGAAAGGCTGATCAGTCTTGATTTAATATCCAAAGTTCACCTTCCTGCAAAGTTTTTGCATCAACACTAAGAAAAGTACTTATTGATCAATACCCTGAACTTTAAATCCGATAATGGTTTTTGTGCAGTATCAGTTACATTTGGATTGGCCAATGCCAGCGCCGTTGTTTCCTCCGTATCCAAGGCGGTTAGCATGACAACAACGATGTTCTTCTTAAAACTATCATCAAATTTATCCTCATATGCATCAAGAAACTCCCAACCATTCATCTCCGGCATATTGGTATCCAGAATAAGAAGACATGGCATGTTTTCTTCGGCTGGAACATCTTCTAAAAATTCAATAGCCTCTTTACCATTACTGGCAGTATTCACTGTCAGGTTGTTATCCAACTGTTTTACAAAAAATCTGTTCAGAAAATTTGTGGTGTCATCGTCATCCACAAGAAGTACCGATTTCAGTCTGCGCAAAATATAAGAATTTTCCTATAAGGGGGTTATTTTCTTAAACGTACGAATTCTTATTATATTTTCAGAATTTACTTTCAAAAAATAATTCACCAACTTATCAACGGCTTTCCCATTTGAGCAAGAAGAGTATTGGTTTTGCTAAAATGTTGATTTCCAAACCAAAGACCTCTATTGGCACTTAATGGCGAAGGGTGACCTGACATTAACACATGGTGTTTTGTCTTGTCAATCAATGAAGATTTTTTCTTAGCGAACCCACCCCACAACAAAAAAACAATCCCTTCAAGCTCCGAGGAAATTGTTTTGATTACTGCATCGGTAAACTGCTCCCAACCTTTTTTTTGATGGCTACCGGCCTGATGTGCCCTAACTGTTAGAGTGGCATTCAACAATAATACACCTTGCTGGGCCCATCGTTCCAAATTGCCGCTTTTGGGATACGGTTTCTCAACGTCAACCTTGATTTCTTTGAAGATATTAACCAATGATGGTGGATGCGGAATATCATCTTGCACAGAAAAACATAATCCATTGGCTTGGTTAGGCCCATGATAGGGGTCTTGACCAATCACAACCACTTTAGTGTCGTAAAATGGACAATGGTCGAATGCGGCAAAAACATCTTTGCCGTTCGGATAACAGACATGTTGCCTATATTCCTGCTTCACGAATTGCACAAGCTGCTGAAAATAAGGCTGGTCGAATTCTCTTTGCAAATGAGGCTTCCAACTTGGGTCTATGTTTACATTCATTAATATGGGTGTGATTTCTTCGGATAAATCTAAAAAGAATATCTTTCCTATCCATTAAATATTGATGCCAACCTATGTCAATTCTAAAAAAGCTGAAATTTCCAACAGCACATACCATACTCTTCATTATTGCTGCTGTAGTTTGCCTATTCACCTGGATAATTCCCTCTGGTCAGTATGACCGATTATCTTATGATGATGAAAACAAAGTGTTTATTGTTGAATCTGACGAAGATTCCAAAACATTCACTGCCATCCAAGAAACACTGGACAAACTGGCCATTCAAATACCTTTGGAAAAGTTTACCAACGGCGCTATTTCCAAACCGATAAGTATTCCAAACACCTATAAAAACTTGGAAGGGCAACCACAAGGGTTTGTTAGTTTCATCCAGGCACCTTTAAAAGGAATCATGCAATCTGCTGATATAATTTTGCTGGTATTGATCATTGGAGGGCTTATCAGCATTGTAAATGCTACCAAAGCTTTTGAAGCAGGGATAGCATGGCTGGCCGAAAAACTAAAAGGCCGAGAATTTGTTCTCATCATTATGGTAACAATCTTAATTGCGCTTGGTGGAACCACTTTTGGCCTTGAAGAAGAAACCGTTGCTTTTTACCCTATATTAATTCCGATTTTTTTGGCCGCCAAATACGATGCTTTGGTTTGCGTTGCCTCTATTTATGTTGGCACCTCAATTGGTACTTTGGCATCAACAGTAAATCCATTCAGCACAATTATAGCTTCAGATGCCGCTGGCATCAATTGGACAGTAGGTCTTAATAGTCGCATAATCATGCTTGTTCTCGGACTTGTTTTATGCATTACCTATATCGTCCGATATGCACAACGTGTTAAAAAAGACGCTTCGCATTCCCTCATTCATGATCAAAAGGAGGAAATTGAAAAAATGTTCATGGGCCCAGTTGCATCGGGTACCACAAAACTTAATACAAAACTCAAATTAGTGCTGCTTGTTTTTGCCAGTACTTTTCTGATAATGGTTTATGGGGTTTCGCAGTTGGGCTGGTGGTTTTTGGAAATGACCTCAGTCTTTTTGGCTGGTGCACTTTTGATTGGACTCATTGCGAGAATAAACGAGAAACGATTCGTTACCGAGTTTATGTCCGGGGCTAAAGATCTACTTAGCGTAGCATTTATTATTGGCATCGCACGAGGTATTACAGTATTGATGGAAGACGGTCAAGTTAGTGATACTTTATTGTTTTATGCCTCTGAATTGACGTCAGGTATGCACAAAGGGCTTTTTATCAATGTTACTTTTGTGCTGTATAACGGATTGGCCTTTTTTATACCTTCTTCTTCCGGAATGGCTGTTTTAACCATGCCAATCATGTCTCCCCTGGCCGATAATGTAGGCATTGGACGTGAAGTTATGGTAAACGCCTATCAATTCGGAGTTGGCCTTTTCAAATTTATAAGTCCAACGGGTATTCTTTTGGCTTCTTTGGCTTTGGTTAATGTCGGTTATGATAAATGGCTTAAGTTTATTATGCCTCTGGTCATATTACTTGCAGTTTTGGCCATGATTATGTTAACCATAGGAGTATATTTCTAAAAATCAAACAACACTATGAAGATTTTAATAATCGGAGGAAATGGAACCATAGGAAAAAGAGTAAGTAAGCACTTTGCTGAAAGCCATGAAGTTTTAATTGCGGGAAGAACAAACGGGGATGTCACTGTGGACATTTCAGATAGTTCCTCAATTGAGAAAATGTTTCAACAAACAGGTAAATTGGATGCCATAATTTGCATTGCCGGTGAAGCAAAATGGGCCGAGTTCAATCAACTTTCGGAGGACGACTACTACATTGGCATAAAAAGCAAATTGATGGGGCAGGTTAACCTTGTTCGTATTGGACAACACTTTTTACAACCTGGTGGCTCGATAACCTTGTCCACAGGAGTTCTTGCTGACAATCCAGTGCCAAAAACAGCCAGTGCAGCCATGGTAAATGGCGCCTTACACAGTTTTGTGCAAGCCGCTGCCTTAGAAATTGAGAACGGTATTCGGTTAAATGTGGTGTCCTTGGAGTTAGTAATCGATGCGTATGAGAAATACAAAGACTATTTTCCTGGACACAATCCTATTTCTATGGAGAAAAGTGTCAATGCCTATGTTCGAAGCGTTATTGGACGCAGAAGCGGGGAGGTCATTCGCATTTATAACTAATCAGATTATATTTCTCTTAACCTTATTGTGATAAAACTTCCTGTTTTGAAAAAGTGCATACAAATGCTATTGGTGTTAGGGGTAGTTGCCTTTTTTAGTGGATGTAAAGGTCCGCGCTCTAAGGAAGTTTCAGTCGCAACTGTATCCAAGGAGTTACCAACCGTCGATGCTTTGCCCATTCATGTTATACATCCTAAAGAAAATCCAACTTCCAAGGCTAAAGAAACACTTGGGAAATTGTTGTTTTATGATCCCATTCTATCCGGCAATAAGGATGTGGCCTGTGTAACTTGTCATCATCCAGATATGGGATATGCTGAGTTTCTTGATATCTCCATAGGTACCAATGCTAAAGGACTTGGGAGCAAAAGAGAATTCAACACACCCAATACTATCCCTTTTGTAAAAAGAAATGCACAGACGGTATTAAACTCTGCGTTTAATGGACTTCAAAATCATAAAACTTATAAGCCCGAAAATGCCACAATGTTCTGGGATGACAGAGCCAAAAGTTTGGAGAAACAGGCACTGGAACCGATAAAAGCTCTCGAAGAAATGAGGGGCCACAGTTTTAATGAGAATGAAATACTTGATGAAGTTATTCAAAGATTGAGACTCATTCCAGAGTATGAAAAACTGTTCAAGGAAGCTTTTAACGAAGCTGAGCCCGTAACCATTGAAAACCTTGGTAAAGCCATTGCCTCCTTTGAAAGAACCCTTATTGCCAATAACTCCCGATTTGATCAATATCTTCGAGGAGATAATCGCGCAATTTCTATCAGTGAAAAGGAAGGTTTTGAGCTATTCCAAAAAGTAGGTTGCATCAATTGCCATAACGGACCAATGTTTTCAGATTATAAAATGCATGTTTTGGGCGTTCCAGAAAATTCCAAATTGCCAGCTATGGATGTTGGCGTTGCCGATATAACTCTCCGGGATAGTTTTGCGTTTAGAACCCCTACCCTTCGCAATCTAAGATTTACGGCACCTTATATGCACAATGGCAGTTTTATGTCTTTACGCAGGGTATTGGAGTTTTATGAAGATATCTCAAGGAATATTCAGCGTAACCCCAACGTGAATCCTGACCAATTTGACCCTTTTATCCGTGATTTAGAGTTATCGGTCAAAGAAATGGCCTTGATCATTTCTTTTTTGAACACTTTGAACGATGAGGAATTTGACAAATCAATACCAGAAAATGTACCAAGCGGTTTATCAGTTGGTGGACTTATAAATTGATGAAGTACAAACCTTGTCAACTGAATTGAATACCTATCTTTGCCCCGCTAGCAAAGGAAAATGCAGAATATTCACCCGAAAACACTTCAAGATTTAGAATTTCCAACCGTTTTGGAACAAGTTGCTGCGCGTTGCAATACCGAATTGGGTAAAGAAAAGGCATTGGAAATTCAGCCAGTTGCAGACAAGGAACTGTTGATGAATGTATTGGGACAAACTTCTGAATATCTGGCTTCATTTTCCAACGATAATCGGATACCAAACCATGGCTTTGACAGCATCAATAGTGAGTTGAAGTTGTTAAGAATTGAAAATACCACTTTGGAAATTTCAGGTTTTCGAAGAATCGGAAATATTTGCAAAACGGTTGAGCTGCATCAAAAGTTCTTTAAAAAATTCAAGGAATATTACCCCTTGCTCTTCGCCAAGACGGAAGAATTTGAAACAAATGCCGAGATTCCAACGGCCATTGATCAAGTGATTGACAAATTTGGAGAAATCAGGGATGGTGCTTCCGATGAATTACGCAGTATAAGGATGCAAATCAATGAGGTGCGCTCTAAAATCAATCAAAGCTTTGCTGCTGCGCTTACACGCTATCATTCCTCAGAGTTGCTTGATGAAATAAAGGAGTCCGTGATGGAAAACCGCAGGGTCTTGGCCGTTAAGGCCATGCATCGGAAAAAAGTCAAGGGTACAGTAATGGGCAGTTCCAAAACTGGTAGTATTGTATACATCATTCCCGAAGCTACGCTCTCTTATACTCGTGAATTAGGCAACTTGGAATTTGAGGAGAAAGAGGAGATTCAACGTATTTTAAATCAATTAACAGATACCGTACGTCCCTACGATTACCTGCTTTCCTCCTACCAAGACTTTTTAACGCATATTGATATTACGTCTGGAAAGGCAAAATACGCCTCGGACATGAATGCGTTGTTGCCAGAAATCAACGATAAAAAGGAAATGTTCCTGCGGGATGCCTACCACCCGCTACTCTATTTGACCAATAAGTTCAAAAAGGAAAAGACCTGGCCGCAGACCATTCAACTGCATACCGAAAACAGGATTATTGTGATATCGGGGCCTAACGCCGGCGGAAAAAGTATCACCTTAAAGACTATTGGATTACTTCAAGTAATGCTTCAATCAGGGCTTCTAATTCCCGTTCATGAAAGGAGTTCTGTTTGTTTGTTTGATAAAATATTGACAGATATTGGTGATAATCAATCCATAGAAAACCATCTGAGCACCTATAGCTATAGATTGAAGAACATGAATCAGTTTCTAAAGAAATGCAATAGCAAAACCCTGTTCTTGATCGATGAATTTGGTACTGGTAGTGATCCTGAATTGGGAGGTGCTTTAGCAGAGGCATTTCTGGAAGTTTTTTATGAGCGGGAAGCTTACGGTGTTATCACTACGCATTATGCCAACCTTAAGGCGCTTGCAGACGAACTCCCGCATGCCACCAATGCCAATATGCTCTTTAATTCCAAAACCTTGGAACCTACATTTCAATTGATTTTGGGCGAAGCAGGTAGTTCTTTTACGTTTGAAGTAGCCCAAAAGAATGGAATCCCATATTCCCTTATAAATAAAGCGAAGAAAAAGATTGAACGCGGGAAGGTGCGTTTTGATGCTACCATTGCAAAATTGCAAAAAGAGCGTTCCAAAATGGTCCAGACGGGTTCTCGATTGCAAGATGAAGAAACCAAAGCCCGTGAAGAGGCAGATCGTTTAGAGAAATTGAATGCTAAAATAAAATCCAAACTGGAAAACTATCAAGAGTTGTATGACCATAACCAGCGGATGATAAACCTGGGGGATAAAGTGAATACAGCTGCAGAGCGCTACTTTGTGGACAACAAAAAGCGTCCCTTGATTTCGGAATTGCTACGCATTGTGGAAACCGAAAACAGCAAACGCAAAAAGACCACTGCAAAGCAGTCGAAGGCCAAACAAGCTCAGAAAAAACAAGTGGCTCAAGAACTGGAAAAGAAAATCGTTAAAGTCCGGCAGGAGAAAAAAGTCGAGAAGAAAAAGGCCATCCAAAAAGAAAGGAACAAACCCAGGCCTGTCTTTAAAATAGGTGATCGAGTCCGTCTGTTTGATGGAAAAGCAGTTGGTACTATTGACACTATAGAGAAAAACAAAGCTGCTGTCAATTACGGAATGTTCATGACCAATGTAAGCATAGACCAGCTGGAACTAGTAGAAGCTAAGAAGTGATTATTTATCCTTTTTGAACAATTCTATCTTAAATCATAATAGGATTCAGTTGAGAACTTATTACTTTTAGATAAAAATACGAGGAACCGTATTTCATACCGCTTTACCCACAATTAAATCATTTCCCAATGAAACAAAGAATCATCATTTTTGCCGTAAGCCTTCTATTTATAATTTCTTGTCGTACCAAGTCAGAGTCCAATTCGGAGTCAGATACTACAACCAAAGCTTCTCAAGAAATGGAAGTTCAAACACCTGACTTTCAAATCTCATTGGCCCAATGGTCTTTTCATAAAGCATTTTTAGGACCTCAGAAAGAAGGATATTGGGAGTGGTTTGTAAAAACACTTCAAGAATCACCTGATGACATATTGCTGGGTAGCGCAGATCCAAAGGATTTTCCGGAAATGGCCGCAAAGTTCGGTGTCTCTTCCATTGAATTGGTAAATACCTTTTACTATGGAAAAGTAGATGACCAAGCCTTTTGGAACGATTTTAAAAAACGATGTGAAGAGGCCGGCCTAAGTGTTGGATTGATTATGTGTGATGCATTGGGCAATCTTGGAGATGCAGACCCCGAAGCCAGAAAAAGAACCGTGGAAAATCATCATAAATGGGTGGATATTGCAAAGTTTTTAGGAGCACACTCCATCCGAGTAAATGCTGCGGGAGAAGGAAGCGCTGAAGAAGTGGCCTCCAACGCGGTGGACGGTCTAAAACAATTAGGAGAGTATGGTGCCGCCCAAGGTATCAACATTATTGTGGAAAACCATGGAGGGTATTCTTCAAATGGCGCTTGGTTGGCCGGAATCATGGCCGAAGTGAATATGGACAATGTGGGTACACTTCCCGATTATGGTAATTTTTGTATTGAACGCAGTTCTGATGGTTGCGCCGACGAATACGATCGCTATAAAGGAATGGCTGAATTAATGCCCTACGCCAAAGGAGTAAGTGCAAAGTCACACGATTTTGATGAGAACGGAAATGAGACCCATACCGATTTCTATAAAATGTTGAAAATCGTGAAAGATTCAGGCTTCAAAGGATATATCGGTATAGAATACGAGGGCAATGTTCTCTCTGAAGAAGAAGGAATTGAGGCCACCTATGCCCTATTAAATAAAGCTATAGACAGTATACAGTAAGTGGGCTTCTGAGAATCTATTTCGTCTATATCAATAACAGCCGGCATCAGGTTGTTGAACCCAACCTGAGCGGCCGACTGCATAGCTAAATTATTTAAAGCGCATATGGACCTTCATCTTCACCTACCAAATTATTTATGGACATTAGTCCATCTGTGGTGAAATATAATATACGCTGTATGGAATTTCCATTGATATTCATTTTACAAGCTGCTTCCACTGACCCTCTCACTTCGCTTAGATCTTTTTCAGACTCCCAACAATTAAAGTCACCAAAACCTATGGTTCCACTGGGTAATGATACTGAGTAAGGGTTGTAATAATTCCTTCTGCTATAGGTAGTGCCATTAGTGTCCAACGGGAAAAAATAGGCTGAGGTTACCTCACCGTTAATTATCCTGGTAGAAAAATCCTCTGTATAAATACCTACGGGCTGTATATATCTATCGCGTCTTGCAGCAGCCTTTATACCTTTACCAAATAAAGGAAAAGATACACAATCCACATCTCGTCCTTCAGGGCCGACAAATGAGCCATCAGCAAAGTTACTGTTTACCTCATTTTCACTCGAAAAACTATCATTCACTACCCATCTCCTATTCGTCCCATCACGTTGTCGGTAAGTACCAATCGGTGTTGTTGGCATGCTCTGGACGCCATTATAATCATACTCCAAAACTTCAAACTCAGTTCCCTGTTCATTAAAAATGTAGATTTCATCCAAGAACTGTCGTAAAGCGGCACCAACGCTATCAAAAGTTGTAACGCCTAAAGGGGCACTAGCGTCTTTAATACTGTAAGGGTCAGAGACAGCTCCACTAGATGCATCAAATATCACATATTCAGTTCCAGCGCCATTGAAGATAGCGGTGTATTCATTTTGAATTTGTGTGGCCGCACCAATTCCATCCTCAAAAAGATCCACCAAGTTTGAATACAGAACTGGGGGTAAAACACCTTTCAATTGACACTCCACAACCTCCATTTCAGTAGAAATATTGGTTCCAACTTGTTTAGAAGGGTCCTCTAGAGAGTAGATTTCATAAGATAACGGCAACCCGGTTCTAATATCAGTACTCGCAGCTAGCATATCGGCCAATTCCGAAATATTTGTTTCTCCCAAACCGGAAAAAGTGTTTTGAGAATCACCTCCGTAGGCAATTACTTTTAGTTTGAGGTCTTCCATTTTCTCCATACTATCTGTTTCCAAGCTCCCTTCGATTTCTTTGTCAAAACTTTTATATGAAGCGTCAATTTGCGTGTTCATTACTTCCAAAGAAGAAGTGGATTCAACAAGCATATAAAAGATTCTACCATAGGTTACCTTTTTAATATAGGTAGCAGGATTATCTGGCTGTATATATCGGTCCAAATCATCTGGAGTTACACTAGCATCAAAAACATCGTCATAACTGGTCGGGAAATCATAACTGACATCATAGTACGACTGATAGAGTTTTATCAAAACCCGATTATAGGTTTTATCTTGACTAAACGATAATTTACCCTCGGCCTTTACTCCATATCCTTCAAATGAGAGGCCCATTTGCAACGCAACTTGTTTTTCGGAGAAAACGTTCTCGTAGTCCAAATCAAAATTGGCGGGCACTACACCAGTGCTTCCTGCAATAATATCGTTCATCGCTTGACGAACTTGCGACTCACTCATTTCCGTAAGATCTTGCGATGCTTCTGGGTTCCCGTCATTTAGATTATACGAGATACTACCTCCGGCTCTTTTAAGCGGGATGCCTTGTGGCTTTACATTGTTTATAGTTTTTCCCTGCAATAATGCTCCAGGAAATATTTCACTGGCAACACCGCCCAATGTTTGAAATTCTCCGGCACCATCCGTCACACTCACTGTTCTTGATTTACAGATAAATCGTAGCGTCTCAGCATCCGAACCACTACCAGAGGTATAATCATCAGGGTATTCGTCACCCTCTGCCAAAGTTTCGTCTGTTCTTGACTGTGGTACCTCTTCAAATTCACCACCTTGTTCAATCACTCCCCTAAATGTGGTTGGTGTTGGCCCATCATCATCTTGGGAAATGGGGTCATCGTCAGTTGGAATCTCCGGGGAATCGCTATCGCTGCTGCAAGAAAAGAGTAACAGTACAAATATTGTTAGCAACGGTAGCAATTTTAAATGAGATTGATTTGTTTTCATAATTATTTGGTTTTTAGGATTCAACACCCCAAACCTAGATTAGAAAACACCCCAACCCTAATTTTGAGCATGGACAAAGTATGGACAAGTAGTATGGATTTAATTCAAAACCACCATGGACAATAGTTTTTCACTTGATTGTCCAAATTTTTCAAAAGGCCAATAAAAACAGTGCTTTATAAGGTTTTTTAAGGTAGCTTTTTACCGGAAACGCATGGACTTTTCATGGACAAGTGTTTTTTGAACTCTAGAATACCTGTTTCTAGGAAAGGATATTATCGATATCTTGGTAAACCAATCAACCTCTCATGAAAACTCTGAATATTTTTTTTCTTCTTATTTTTTCTATTGTGTGTCAGTTATTGTTTTCACAAGACCAACGCGAAATAGATAGTCTTAAGACTTTGTTACAACAAGAACTTGATTCGGAAAAAAGAATTAAACTTTTGGAAGAATTGCACTCAAGCCTAATTTACAGAGCACCTAAACAAGCTCTTAATTTTGCTAAAGATGGTCTAAAATTGTCTTTGGAAACAGCAGACAGAAATGCGCAACTAAAAGCTTATTATAATATCGGTGTCGGCTTTATGACCTTGGGCAATATAGATTCGGCAAAATATTATCACCTAAAAGGAGAAGCTCTTGCAAGAGCACTAGAGCAAAAATTACAACTTGCATATTCAATTTCTGCAATTGCAAATATTAAGGCGTTAGAAGGCGATTTTGATGAATCCATTGCAACATATGAAAAAGCCAACGAAATATTTAAAGAGAAAGACTCCTTATTTGATTTGGGAATAGGAATTGGCAATGTTGCTAGCATATATATGGCGAAAGGCAGCAACAAGATTGCACAAGCGAAATCAATGGAAGCATTAAAAGTTCTTGATAACTTTCAACGTGACCCATATAGAAAGGCAGATATATTAAGAAGAATTGGCCATATACAATATAACATAAAAGACTTTCGGGAATCAATTAAATACTTTAATCAAGCCCTTAAGGTCTACTTAGAAACGGATGACAATGTTTATGCCTCCGAAACATATGTTGATATTGGCACCTCACTCGCTGAAATGGGAGAGTACAAAGTCGCCATTTCACAATTCGAAAAGTGTATTGCCCTAACAGAAAAATATGATTTAAAGGGTACGCAAGCTATTGCTTACACCAATTTGGGGAACGCTCTTAGGAAGATTAAGGACTATAATACGTCATTCATTTATCTAAAGAAAAGTTTAGATTACCAACTTGAACATGGGTTTGTAAATAATAAAATTGAAGTTTTGAAGAGTATGAGCGAATTGTACTTTGATCAAAACCAGACATCTAAAAGCATTGAATACATCAACAAAGCTATCATAATTGCGGATTCTGTTAAATCCATTGATTATCTCATGAACACTTACCTTTTGAGATCTCAGATTTTCGAAAAACAAGAGAGAAATATGCTTGCACTCTCAGATCGCAAAAAACATGAAGTTTTCAAAGACAGTATTTTTAATATCAAAAAGGTTCAGCAAATTGATGAACTAACTACTATCTATGAAACCGAAAAAAAAGAAGCGGCAATAGCTCTCCAAGAGGAAGAAATCAACACACTAAACGAAAAAGCTAAGGTGGATAAACTCACCAAAGGATTGTATGCCGGAGGTATGGCCTCTGCCCTAGCCCTTTCAGGGCTTTTGGTATTTGGTTTTAGACAACGTATCAAAAAGAACAAAATAGCGCGCGAAAAACAAGAGGAAATCTATAAACAAGAAATTGAGCACAAGAAAAAGGAATTGACTAGTCAAACCTTGCACCTGGTTCAGAAAAACACCTTTATCCAAGAACTCAAGGAAAATCTAGAAAACCTTAAAAGCTCACCGGAAAAATTCAAAGTGGAGTTTCGCCGCATCGTAATGCTACTGAAAAAGCAGAATGCCTCGGATAAAGATTGGGAAGTTTTCAAATCCTATTTCTCTGAGGTACATAATGACTTTGACCAAAAGCTCAAGACCCTCTACCCCGATATCTCAGAAAAGGAAATCCGGTTGGCTGCATTTTTACGGATGAATTTGACCACCAAAGAAATTGCAGCTACGCTGAACGTATTGCCTGATAGTATTCTCAAATCCAAATACCGTCTCAAAAAGAAATTGGAGCTGGAAAAGGAAACCGATTTGACCAGTTTTTTGAACACCTTATAGGTCTCCACTTCTATTTAAGGGTTTCAGAATAATCATTGAGCGGCGGCGGCCCTTGATTTTGAAGGAAAATTAGACGAAATTCGTTATCAGCTGACATAACTCATAAAACGGGACAAAATAGTTTTCGTTATCTGTATGATCTAGTAAATGAAAATTTTAACCAAGGGAAAATATTACGGAAGTCCAAATTCAGAAGTGTCCTTTAATGGAGTTTTGTTGTCGCAGTATACCTACACTGGAGACAAAACGGACTGGCATTACCATGAAAACCCATATTTTATGTATGTGTTACAGGGGAACATGAAGGATAGCAATGCCAGAGTACAAACGCTCTGCCCTTCTGGTAGTTTAATGTTCAACAATTGGCAAGAACCCCATTATGGTTCCAAACATTCTGACAACGCTAGTGGGTTCCATCTGGAATTTGAGGTAGACTGGCTCAAAAAAAACGGAATCCCATTACACTTATTAGAGGGTAGCCAACTTATTGAAAATCCGCAACTACACGTTCTATTTGCTAAGTTATATCGCGAATTCTTACTTTCAGATGATTATAGTGAAGTGTCTGTTGAGGTTTTATTGCTACAAATCTGCGAGACTTTGAGCAACCAAAAAGAAATAAACACCCTAAACAATCCCATATGGGTAGATGGCTTAAAAGAATTACTGCATTATGACACTTCCTCGCTCAGTCTTGATTATTTATCTTCTGAGCTAAATATCCATCCGGCACATATCTCCAGAGCGGCTTCCAAATACCTATCCATGAGTCTAGGAGAATATATAAGACAGCAGAAAATCAAAAAAGCTATCCCGCTTTTGTTGGATCCTTCCAATTCATTGACTGCAATTACCTATCAACTTGGTTTTTCAGACCAAAGTCATTTCACTCGAACCTTTAAGACCTATTTGAACAGAACCCCGGGTGAATTCAGAAGGCAGGTTGTTTAATTTAAATGGCTACAATGTTAATTTCATTCTATTTTATGCGAAAAATAAGGTGGTTCTTTGTTTTATAAAATCATCAATCATGTATAAAATCTGTATTTCGTTAGTTTTCTGTTTGACCTTGGGTCAAACTGCAATTTCACAGTTAGACTTTTCAAGGGCAGAGGACTCTCCCCACGCCCTCCTTTCTGAAATGGACAGTACGATACAGACTGGTAAATACGAACAGATTACAAGCGTTTTGGTGGCTAAAAACGGCATTGTTCTTTTTGAGAACTATTATAATGGTGCTGATAAGACCACGAAACACAATACACGATCCGTCACCAAGACTATGGCTACCTTATTAACGGGAATTGCCATAAAAGAAGGTCACATCCAATCTGAAAAAGACAAAATTTTCACCTATTTGGAGCATAAGAAACCTGTGAAGCATCCGGATCCTAGAAAAATGGAAATAACATTAGAAGATCTCCTTACCATGAGTTCGGCCTTGGAATGTAATGATTTCAACAGTTTTTCCAGAGGAAACGAAGAACGCATGTATCCCATTGAAGATTGGACCGGTTTTTATCTTGACCTTCCAATGAGGGCCTACCCCTTTGAGCCCCAACCGAAGGACCAACCCTACGGAAGGGCATTTAGCTATTGCTCCGCTGGAGCTGCGACTATGGCAGAAGTTGTACAAACTGCGGTAGGAATGCCGTTGGACAACTTTGCCACACAACATCTTTTTGGGCCTTTGGGCATTCAGGATTATACCCTTCATTACAACCCTGAAGGTGTTCTGAATACCGCGGGTGGCAGTGAATATCGAAGTAGAGATTTCCTTAAACTTATTCAATTATGTCTCAACAATGGTGAGTGGAAAGGTCACCAAATAATTCCAGCTGACTGGTTAAAAAAGGCCACTACTCCCAAGGCTCGCGTTCGTAATGGCGTAGATTATGGCTATTTATTGTGGCTGCAGCGTTTTGGAACGGAAAAACTATATTCCTCATACGCCATGTCGGGTAATGGCGGGCAAAAAGTACTGGCACTACCTGACCTAAATACCGTTGTGGTAATAACCACCACGAATTACGGAAACCGCAATGCCCACAACTACACCAATGCCATTATGAATGACTTCATTGTGCCGGCCATGGAAAATTAAGCAACCCTGCTCTCCAAAAACTCACCAACTGCGGGCAGATGCGTTTTATTCGTATACCACCCCAAATAAGACGGTCACCTTTTAAGTGTTATTACATACCCATTTAAAATTGTTTTGGTAACTTATTGCCAATCAATTATTTGATGTAAATCACTAAAACACAAAAAATCCACTCTCGATTGTCACAGTGCTATAAAGTTTCAGTCCTTATGAAAACAACCTAACCATGAAACAGCTCCTCTTAAGTCTTTTTTTGGTGACTCAGCTTATGACTTGCCAACAAAATGTGGCAAAACAGAATCCGAATAGTCTACAAATACAGTTTACGAATGGGCTGTGGTTTAACGGCAACACTTTTGTAGAAAGAACCGTCTGGGTAAAAAATGGCATCTTAAGTTTTACCGGGACTTACATCCAAAACGACACCATAATCAATCTCGCTGGCAAATATGTTATTCCACCCTTTGCGGAGGCGCATAATCACAATCTGGAAAGTGCTTATGGGTTGGAAAAAAGGATTAATGCTTACCTGGACAATGGCGTGTTTTACGTAAAACACCTATCCTCCATTAAAAAACGGATTGGTCCCTTAATGCATCAATACAACAATCCGAATGGGCTTGAGGTCAGTTTGGCCCATGCCCCTTTTACGGGAACCGGTGGTCACCCCATAGCGCTTCGGAAACGGTATTTGGATGCTGGGTATTTTGATGGCCTTTTCAATTCCTTGGAAGAAGTTGAATCGCATGGATATTATATCATGGACAATGAAGATGACCTCAACCGCAAATGGGAGCAGGTGTTGTCATTTCAACCTGATTTCATTAAAATCAATCTCCTCTATTCCGAAGAATACCAAAAACGGAAAAACGATACGACCTATTTTGGTAGAAAAGGCTTGGACCCAAATTTGGTGCCTGCTATTGTCTCAAAAGCACATCAGCATAAATTAAGGGTCAGTGCGCATGTGGAAACCACCCATGATTTTCATATAGCAGTAACCGCTGGAGTGGACGAAATTGCGCATCTCCCGGAAATCCGACATGGCAAAGCCATTTCCGTTGCGGATGCGAAAATAGCTGCTCAAAAAGGTATCGTGGTCGTTACCACAACCTCCTTGATTACCAAAAACAAGAAATGGCCCAATTACCAAGAATTGGTGGACAACATCGGTGCAAATCTCAAATTATTAAAGGATGCCGGCGTTACCATTGCCTTGGGCTCCGACATGTACAACGATAATTCGGTTGGGGAATTCAAACTATTGCATTCCTTGGAGGTATTCAGCAATCTGGAATTGCTTAAAATGTGGTGCGAGAATTCGGCTGTCACTACCCTTCCACATCGTAAGGTCGGCTATCTTAAAGAAGGTTTTGAAGCTAGCTTCTTGGTGCTGGACAAAAACCCTTTAGAAGATATGTTAGACATCAACAAGTCCATTCAACTAAAAATTAAACAGGGAACCATCCTCGAATGATAAAATAAGCGAAAATACTCTTGACACACCTTTGTCATCACGGTTCTAATTTCGCGCAATTACCAACTAAAAACTGAGAATTGTGCTTATGGTATGGATTTTGAATCCATCCGTGTATTATGCGTATAATTCTACATAGAATACTTCTTTTGTCGACTTTTTTGTTTTGCCTACATACCACATCCGCGCAAAACAAATCATATAAGAAAGGTTATATTATTCAACACAACGGCGACACCCTAATAGGTTTTGTGAAAGATAGGTCTCCAGAACCTTTTGTGTCCTTTTATAAAAAAATCCGATTTAAGCAACGTTCCTCTTCATGGGTTAAAAAATATGATGCAGATGATATTTTGGGATATGGTTATGGAGCAGCTAATTTTCTATCCGTTCCCTTTAGGGAACAGCGAGACATGTGGGTTGCCAGATATTATACAGATTTCGGAGCGCCCAGAGAATTCTTGAAAGTGATAGCGCAGTCTGAAAATCTGGTCTATTACGAGCAGCTGTTTATAGATGACGACAATTCTTATCTGGATTCGATTCCCTTTTTCCACAAGCCCTCTTCCAACCAAATGGTACGAGTTACCCAAGGGATTTTGGGATTTAAAAAGAAACGTCTTATGGAATATTTCTCCGATTGCCCGGGAATCATCCCATTCTTAAACACTAAAAATCCAAGGAATTCAGGAATTTTAGATCTTTATGAATTTTATTTAGCGAACTGCGCCGAGTAGGCCATTTTAAAATTCGAAACTACAAGCTTAGACCTTTGTGAAAAAGCGGGCGTCCTCCCCTTTTTTCTTCATGACCTATAAAGCAAGCTTCCAGCACAATACATGTTGATAACTTCTTACAATCCAAAGGTTGCACCACTTGACTGTGAAGGAAAATTCTGTGAACTTCGTCATCGACGGATATAAATCATTAAAACGATTCATATCCTTTTAGTTGTGCTGCACTAAATCAACTTGGAAATGGAATCATCTGAAATTTTGATTAAAAATATTAGAGAAGAAATCCCAACCATTCTCATAGGAAAGTTTGAGGAAGCCAACCTTTCAAATTTAGAAGAAATCCTTTCTATTGACCTTCAGGATTTTGGCCAAAGAAGGGGAGTTGGAAAGACAGTAGTAAAAAAGCTACAAGAGTTTCAAGAACGAGTAAGAGAAAATTTGGAAGAGTTTGTAGACTTACAAACACAGAATACCAAGATCCATTATTTACCTGTTAATGAGGATGTTGTCTCAACTTCGAATTTCTTAGATAATTCTTCAGAAACCGTAACAGACTTTCTTAACCTTTTGCCCAAACATGAACATAGAGGCATAATTAATCACCTTTATGGTCTTAACAATTCTGACATCTTCACTCTAGATGATTTATCTCTCTACTACCCATTAACGAAAGAGCGAATTAGGCAACTTAAATATGAATTACTTGATGAGATAAAAAGTGTTTTTCAGGGAGAACCAAATTCAGATTTAAGCTGCCATATAAGACAAAGTGTATCCAAAGAATTCAAAGAAATTCAAGATTACTTATCGAAAAAACGAGTCTTTTCTTTTCTTGAGCTTATAGAAATCTTTAGAGACAGATATTCTTGCGACAATGCTTCTGAAAATAAACCAATAATTAACCTTTTGATTGATCTATTTGGCTTTTCAAAGTGTCGAAAAGTTGAATCAGTTTTTACCAAAGCGGACTTAATTGTTGTTAACGAAAAGAATAGAAAGAACTTTTTAAAAGCTGCAGATAAAACTTTGCGTCATTTGAAGAAAAAGATTATTCCAATCAACGAAATGCAGGCTGTGATTGAAATTAGAAGGTCGAACAAGTCGCTCCAAAATAATCAGGTCATTGATGCCTTAAATGTTCTTCCTGAAATAGAAATCCTTGATTCTGACGATCAAACATTTTATCAAGTCAAATTTGAACACCTATCAAGTGCCGCAGATAGAACTTACAGAGTTTTATTAGAGAAAGGTGATCCAATGTACATTGACAACATTGTTTCTGAAATCAACCATCGTCTCGCTCATACTGGAACATCTAAGATATATGATCGACATAGCTTAGCAATTGCTTCCGATAAGAGGTTTGTTTCCATGGCTAAAACTGGTTTTTGGACTTTAAAAGAGTGGAATAAGAATATTGATAAGCTTGAAGATTTAGTGAAAAACGCACTTTACAAGCTAAATAAGCCCTCAACGTATGATGAAATATTTGAAATAATTTCAGCAGGCAGACCAAATATCAAAGAAAATTCTGTTCGTGCTATAACAGGTAGAGATTGCCTGAAAGTAACTGGAAACAAGTGGATTCTCCCTGAATGGAAGCAGAAATATTCTGATCTAGCTTTCGTAAAGCGAAAAAAACGTGTCAATACATCCGAACCAGAACACAGAACCGAGCAAAGAGCTTTAGTGATAAAGTATCTTGATAAGAAGCCAGGAAAAAAGGAACTAGCTTCAAAAATCATTAAGGACATTTCACCAGCAGATAGTAGGTTTTCCAGAGTCTCTTTCTATAAGTTGTTTGAACAAGAAGAGTATTTCATAAAAGATGATACTGATAAACTACTGATTTCGCTGAGAAGTCAAGAATCAAATGTCAAGGTATCTGTGGATCAATTCAATTGGAAAGAAGTTAGTAAAAAATTAGAACGAGACATCAAAGGTGCTTTTGAAGATTCAACTTCGCCAAACTACTCCCAATCTCTTAAAGAATCGATACAATTGTTTTACGAGTTTCTTTTAGAAAACTCCTCCGAACAAGAATTCCAAGGTCTGCCAGAAAGAATATTGGGAAATATGAACAAATACTATTTTGACTCAACAGATAATATAGATAAACTCAATTTCTTGAAGCAGTTTCTTACTAGTACAGATCCACTACTCAAGAAAATTTTGTGGTTTATTGACCGTACAAACTATAACTGGATAAAAACACATAAAAAAGGACTTGGAGATATTATTTACAAGCTCAACAAACTTGACCCGACCAAAGAACGGTTTAAAGACGCTAGAACAGCACGAGCCTATAAGTTTGGCAAGCAAATTCAGTCAGTTTATTTCTATCGTAATAATGATACCCATGGTGCTAATGACTGGACAGTTGCTGAATTGACAAAGACCATTTCTGATTGTTTCACCATTTACATTTTCGCCTGTGCGGAATACTTCAATGAACTAAAAAAAGAAATAGCGCAGCACAACAAAACTTAAACTGCATTAAAACGCAGTTTAGCCAAACCGATAACGAAACCTCTTTGCAAGATTGTATCTTATGGCCTACCAAAGCAATGTCATAAAGATGTACCTTGGAGTATAAATAAGCTTGCCACGGGCTAAAAAGCGGTACATGGACGAAATCAGAAAATTTATTGACACTATCGCTCCAATGAGTGATTCTGATTGGCGGTTTTTCTCCTCAAAACTGCATAAAGCAGCGCTCAAAAAACATACGGCCCTATTAAAACTTGGAGCGGTTGAGAGCCATTTGTATTTTATAACAAAAGGAGTGGTCAGATTTTATATTCCAAAGGAAGAAGGCGATTTGACTTTTGGTTTTCTATTCGAAAATGAATTTGTCACGGGTTATGATTCATTTTTAACACAAACCCCTTCTGAATACCAAATTGAAACCTTGACCGATTCCGTTTTGTGGAAAATTTCGCACAAAGACTTAGAAGAAGTCTATGAAAGAACAAGCAGTGGAAATACTATCGGACGAAAAATGGCAGAAAATATGTTTTTGATAAAATCAAAGCGGGAACTTGCTTTATTGAGTAAAACAGCAGAAGAGCGCTATTTGGACCTATTCTCTGACAGACCAAAATTGTTACAGCAAATTCCATTAAAATATATTGCATCATATATTGGTGTTACTCCACAGGCATTAAGCAGAATACGCAGGCGCATTACTTAACCTGGGTTCATTGTTTTTACTTTGGTGTTTTTTGAACTTTGTATTTCAATAATACCTAAAAGCATGAAACCACTATTAGTACTGTTATCAAGTTTTATCATCTCTATTTTTGTAATTAAAATCATTAAAAAAGAATATGATTTTGCCCTATCTGCCAGAATTGCCATGTCAATAATGCTTGTATTTACGGCGATTGGTCATTTCGTATTTACAAAGGGAATGTCAATGATGATACCCAATTTTATTCCTTTCCAAGAAAGTTTTGTCCACCTAACAGGAGTATTTGAAATTCTTTTAGCAATTGGCTTACTTATCCCTAAATTGAAAGTGATAAGTGGATGGGCGCTACTAATTTTTCTTCTGCTCATGTTACCAGCTAATATTTATGCTTCCATGCATAATGTGAATTATCAGAAAGGAACATTCGACGGAAATGGTCTTGCCTATTTGTGGTTTAGAATTCCTTTACAAATCCTTTTTATAGTTTGGACTTATATTTTTTCAATCCGGATGTAATTTCCTTGTTGCCGCAAGATTGCGTCTTAATAGTGCACTAGGCTTTCACCCCAAGGTAATGTATCTTTGTAGAGTGGGAAACAATAAAAAAATCATCTTGTTTGATGGCGTTTGTAATCTCTGTAACGGAGCCATCCAATTTATCATAAAACGGGATAAAACTGACACGTTCCGTTATGCGCCGCTCCAAAGTGAGATTGGCGAACAGCTTATTGCTGAGCGTGCTATTGACACCTCCAAAGTGGATTCCATTATCCTCATCGAACCTGGAATAGCTTATTTTACCAAATCAGATGCCGCTTTGCGTATTGCACAAGATTTTGGAGGATTGTGGAAAGCGTTGGCAATCTTCACCTGGATACCCAAAACCTTTAGGGATGCCATCTACGATTTGGTTGCCAAAAACCGCTATAAATGGTTTGGCAGAAAGGATGCCTGTATGATTCCAACACCCGAACTACAGGCCAAGTTTTTGGGATAATCACAATTTTCCAACTTTATTTCATCCTCTGACATAGGGCTGTCACAACCTGGTTCTAGTTTTGTTTTCAAATAAAACAATCTACAATGAGAGTAAACAAAACAATTCCCATGATCTCCTTGGCGCTGGGTCATGCGTTAATAGGTTATGGACAAAATGCAGAACAAGGTATTCAGTTCCCCTCTGCTTCCGATTTCGTTTCCAGCCCCTTAAGAAATAGTATTACACTTGAACTCAAAGCCTCGACTTCAGAGGTTTGGGCCCTAGTTGGAAGACTAGAGCGAATGCCCGAATACAGCAGTGGACTTAAGAAAGTGGATGCGGAATACGATGCTGTCGATCATTGCAAAGCCTTTACCTGTACCTTTCTTCCTATGGAAGAAGGTATGCCCGAAACCACCCATACAGAAATAATAAAATGGTACAAGCCCAATGCAGGATTGGCATCGATAGCTGAAGAACCCAATACTTTTGGCCTAAAAAACTCGCTGGGCATGTTGACTTTGGAAAGTAAAGGCAATAGCACATTGTTTCGATGGAGTCAGTATTTTGACGCTGACGATATGGAATCCCTTAAAATGAACGTTGAAGCGTTTAGGTTGGCGCTTAATGAGGACATCGCCAGTAATCTGATCAAAACGTTTGGAGGACGAGTCGTTGAGAGTTATGTCCAACAGTTTTGATTAAAGCTATTTTCATTTTTAAAACTTTAATACACAGTGGCAGAATTATTTAAAAATATCTACAACCCCGCTTTCTTTGACCGCTTTACCCAGTGCGTAAAAGAAGTGTTTCCGTCTTTTGATGGGGAGGCCTTTTTAAACGAAATATATTCGGATGATTGGGAAAACAAAGAGTTAAAGCAGCGAATGCGGCATATTACCCTAGTCCTTAAAGATCATTTGACCAATAATCTAAAGACCAATGTTGACATATTGCTGAACCTCATCCCGGTTTTGAAGCAAAATGATTTTAGGTCCGACAATCTGGAGTTTATTTTCCTTCCTGACTTTGTAGAAATTTATGGGATTGACCATCATGACATCGCCATCGATGCCTTTGAGGAAATTACCAAGTTTGTAAGTTGTGAATTTGCGGTAAGGCCCTTTATAATAAATAGCCCAAAAAAAATGATGCAACAAATGACGACATGGTCCCGCCACAAGCATCCAATGGTGAGGCGACTTTCCTCGGAAGGGTATCGACCTCGATTACCCTGGGCAATGGCATTACCCGACCTTAAAAAGAACCCAGCCCCCATTTTGCCTATTCTGGAACGTTTAAAATCGGACTCATCGGAATCCGTGAGACGAAGCGTGGCCAACAACCTGAACGATATCTCCAAGGACAATCCGGATATTGTGATTCAATTGGCCAAAAAATGGAAAGGTGAAAGCAAAGAAGTGGATTGGGTAGTAAAACATGCTTGCCGCACTTTGCTAAAACAAGGTATTCCGGAGGTGATGCTTTTGTTTGGATTTGGAAAAATCAATAACATCAAAATTGAAAAATTCAAGATTTCAACTCCTATAGTTGCCGTTGGCGGGAATTTGGAATTCTCTTTTGTGCTTCACAATAGGAATCGCAAGAATTCCAAACTTCGCTTAGAATATGGACTGTATTATCAAAAGGCAAATGGTACACTATCTAAAAAAGTGTTCAAAATCAGCGAAAAGGAATATCCCGGTGGTTCAGCTACCCTGATTACTCGAAAGCAGCCCTTTAAAATCATCACCACTCGAAAACTTCATGTTGGTTTGCACCAAGTTTCATTGATTATTAATGGTATTGAATTGGATAAAAAGGATTTTCATCTGATTGAAAAATAATATCAACGCATTTTTGCGTTCACTAACCCATAAGTCTGGCTTACCATTCAAAAGGTAACACTCGCTTGTTTTGAGTTTTATAAACTGACGGTTGAGGCTAAGTTTATCCAAACTTTAAAGCCAATCCGTCATGAAAAAATTACTGTTCATATTTATTATCTGTCCATTATTCCTATTCGGGAATGACAAAAAAGTGCCCTCGACCATTAATGATGTCACCGTATACCTAAGCGGTGCGCAAATCTACAGAAAGGCACAATGTGTCCTCAAGGAAGGCAAGAATAAACTTGTTTTTACCGGCCTTTCGGCCAAAGTTGAAGAGAGTAGTATCCAAATTTCCGGTCTGCAATCTGTCTCTATTCTATCCATGTCTTACGACCTGAATTATTTGGAAAAAACTGCAAGCGACCCACAGGTAAAACAATGGGAAGACGATATTATAGAGCATCAGCATCAAACGACCATGCTAAACAACATCATTGCAGGTTTGGATGAGGAGGAAAAGGTGATAACCTCCAATAGATCTATAAATAACCGGCTTCAGGCATTGGATTTAGACCGTGTAAAACAAGTAAGTGCATACTACAGAGAGCGCATCACAGCAATTAAAAATGAGATTTTTAAAACCAATCTTAAAATCAATGAGCATAAACTAGAGATCAACAAACTCCAAAAGCAGTTGGCAGAAATCAACAACGCCCCTGAAGAGGAACAAGGTGAACTTACCATAACTTTTGACGCACCAATTACCACAAATTTAGATCTGTCCATTTCCTATTTGGTCAGGGATGCTGGTTGGATTCCGAATTACGATATCAAGTCAAAAAAGCTGAATGCTCCCATAGACTTGGCATATAAAGCTCATGTCTATCAAAAAACTGGTAAGGACTGGGATAATGTAAAGGTGACACTATCCACTGGAAACCCAAATATCAACGTCAGTAAGCCAAATTTAGGCACTAAATACCTCAACTTTGTCAGTCGAAATGCCCGACGAGCAAAACCAGCACCTAAGAAAAAGGGCTATACCTATAATCCCATGGTACGGAAAATAACCGGAACGGTTGTAGATGATTCAGGTGCGCCCCTACCGGGGGCCAATATTGTTGTCAAAGGCACTCAGACAGGTACGCAGACTGATTTTGACGGAAACTTTGAACTTGATGTATCCTCAGGTAAAGAACTTTCCATTTCCTATGTCGGTTTTGTTCCATATGATATTCCCATTTACTCATCAGTTATGAATATACAAATGGAAGAAGATGCTTCAAGGTTGGAAGAAGTGGTAGTAACCGCAATGGGAACATCTCAGAGAAAATCATATAGTTACGCTGTGTCAAAAACGGTGAATGGAAGAGTTGCTGGTGTAAATATTAGAGGAAATAACAGCATTCCAAAAGTACAACCCCCATTATATATTGTTGATGGTGTTCCGTTAGCTGGATTTATGGAAGGTGATCTTGATGAAAATGAGATTCAAAGCATAGAGGTATTGAAAGGAGCCGAAGCGGAAGCACTTTACGGAAGTCGAGGTGCCAATGGAATCATTGTCATCACCACAAAAAAGAGTACTGTGCAAGATGATTTGACCAATACCAAATTCGTTATCAAAAAACCATATTCCATTGTTTCAGATGGAGATATTACGGCCATTGAAATCAATACGTTTCAGTTACCTGCCAAGTATGAATACTTTGCCGCGCCTTTGGTCAATGAAAATGTTTTTCTCACCGCCAGTCTGAAGGATTGGGAAAAATTCCAGCTCCTACCGGGCGAAGCCAATATTTATTACGAGGGCGGTTATGCGGGCAAAACCAATATCGACCCCTTTACGGTGAAAAAGGAAATGACACTTTCCTTGGGAATTGACCCTAATATTACTGTAAGTCGCAAACAACAGCGTAATTTTAAAAGCAAATCCTTCACGGGTAGCAATCGTATTTTGGACAGAACTTACGATCTAGAAGTAAAAAACAATAAAAGCTTGGCTATCAACCTAAAACTTATGGATAGGGTCCCAATCTCGCAAAACCGGGAAATAAAAGTGGATGATATTGACCCAAAAATGGCCAGTTATGATAAAAAATCAGGCCTCTTGACCTGGGATTTGAAATTGGACAGTCAGGAAAGTAAGAAAGAGAGCTTTTCATTTCAAGTCAAATATCCGAAGGGGCGCTATATCTCTTTGTAAAAATAAAGGAGCAGTGTTATTAACAATTCACTGTTCCTTTTTCCATTCTTGTATTAGTCAAAACTGATAGGCTCATCCAACAGTTGCATGACTTCTTCATCATCCGCAAACTGTTTATGCCAATTGTATACCACTTGTCTATACGGATTGTAACCAAGGTCGACTAATTTCTTTTTACCAAAGTTCTGCACCATTTGCATAATCCTAAATTGCTGTCCATCTCCTGTTTGTTCCAAATACGCCTTCAACATATCTCCAATTTCTGGACGCCATGATAAGGATGCTATTAGGTCTTCGCGTTTTACTTTGTCCAAGCCGGGTGCTTTTTCCATTTGTGCAATCTTAGGAGCAGAAAAGGCATATCGGACTCGCAATGGTGCATAGAACGGAATGCCTGATTTCTTATATGCACTCTCAATCTCTTCAACACTTTTGCCTTCTATGGCCGCTCCCATGCTAACTATAGAATCCGGTACCAAGATTTCCCGATGCATCAAAGCAAAACGATTACTGCGCTCCGTTATAATGAAGTCGTTTTCTGAAAGTCTTTTTACAATTCGAATGGTATCTATTCTAGGTTCTTGTTCTTCCCTTTCCTCTATAGATAAGAACATATCCTGGAGTTCAATAAAGGTCACCTTGTCTCCATAACTATTGAACAAGAAGCTTTTTTTCGGAAAATCGACATCAATGTCCGAAGGGGCTTGGGCCCTACACATTATAGAAAAACCAATGACCAAGGTAGCCAAAGGAAGGGCAAACACGGTTTTTTTCATTTCTTGAAGTTACTTTAGGTTATTCAAGATAAAATCCAAGGTTTTGTTCGTGTTCAGTTTTTGTGCGAATGAAAGGGTTTTATGTGTAATCGGTCGAACCAATCCTAGTGTCTTCAAGTATCTAATCGTCTCTTCATCATCCAAGGCCACCTTACCGGTCAATAAAATGTCTAAGCTCTCCTCTTTTTGATAGCGCTTATAGATTTTGCGCAGACCGCTCAAGTATAGTCTATCTTTGGTGAATCCACCTCCTCTATGTGCTCTCAGTGTGATACCAAAGGCTTCTTCCTTGTTTAATTTGTATTGACCATGAATCAAATCGAAGGTATCTGCAAATGAATACCCTTTGATCAAACTGTCAGCAGCCAAAACGCGATAGGCCAATTCTTTAAGTCTTTTTAGGGTTAGCGCACCGCCCATATACTCGCTAAAGACAGCTAAACCTTCTTGGGTTTCCACATTTTTGGGCAGTCCGTTGGAAAAAATCTTAAGTGGTTGCAGCAATCCATTGTAAGTAGTTACCAAATGGACCCCAATTTCATGATTGGCAAGTGTCAACAGCTGGTTTTTACTAAACTTGATATTCTTCTTTATCAAAAGAGCCTTTTCGGTATTGCTTACCATGGCTTCCGCAGCCATATTTTTTGAGAATCTTACGTTTAAATCAAAATCGTAAGCTTTTGAAAAATCTTCGAAGTACGTACATGCCTCTTCGGGAGAAAATACCTTTTCCATATCCGAAGAAGCTGGTTCGTCGGCAAAATGAAGAATGAACCTTGCATTCTGGACATCACGCTCCGTAGGTGTGCCATAAACCCTCAATGAGTTGTAATAGAATTTATTTCCCCTTCCAATGGTTTCTATACACTGTATCATATTGGAATAGTGATAAATCACCTCTTGATACAATCGTCGAATGCGTTCATCGGCTATGCGCTCCAACCGCTGTGAGAAAAACAGTCTATGTAGCTTATAGGGGTTAAATTTTAGTTTGGGGTATTTAAATTCGGGCTCCGCTGAAAACTTCGAAGTGAAAAAACGATGTTTCTCCTTTTCAATGTTCATTGGATTCACATAGCCAAGCAGTTCTATACGATGCACCAAACGATCAAGGTTGGCGTCTATTTCAAACAAATGCCCATATTCCTTTTCTAAACCTTGTATTTCTTTAGTACTTATCATGCATCTGCTTGCTCAAAATCATTAACCATTTCCGGAATCAATAGCTTTAGTTGGTCTTCTACAGAACGTACTACTTCCGGAAATATGATTCCCGTAAGTTCATCACAATAGACTTTTGAAATTTCGGTGGCCAAAACCAAGGTGTTTTTAAAATTATTCGTGATGTATTTCAGAAAATGTCCATTTCCTTGGAAGGTATCATTGATTTTAGAAGTCGTCTTTATCCCGTTTGGCAATTGTACGGTTTCTAATTTTCCTCTCCAGTTTTCCACCAAATTTCCAAATCTATCATTGTCTATATTTGATGTGCCCAAGTTCCATACCGGTACTTCCCGGTCCCATCTCTTCCAATTGTAGCTGTGCATATCAAACACCAATGTCTTTTTAAATTTTGATTCCAACTTGGAAATTAAGGCGTGTACTACCCTATAGAAATTGGCATGTTTGGCAAGACTATGTTGTTTTTCCTCTTCGTTCAGAGGCTCCTTCCATAGCTGTTTGCCCCATGCTGTATCAAAAATGGCCGTTTCGGGAGGTCTATTTAAATCGTATTCGAACCTGCTGTCACAACCAGCAATTACTATGGGAAAGCTCTGAATCATTTGCTTTGTGCAGGGATCTTCTTCGTACCATCTTTCATGTTCGGTATGAATGCAGTTGTCCCACAATGATTTTCTGAATTGGTGCCCATCGTGCACAGCGGCGCAAACATATGGTACGTAAGCTTCTATCTTCAAAGTAAAGGAATAATCCTCGGAAACAACTTCAAAATAGCTTTCCTCAGCTATCAATCCAAGTATGTCTTCAATGCTACATTTATGCATTTTCTACTTCACTACGTAATCTAGACCTTCGGTCAAATGCCTGTAATTTATCTACTACTTTACTTTCAATAAAGTCAATAACCTTGCATTGTGCTTTTGTTTTATACACCTTGTTTATATAGGTTATCCCTCCTGGCGACATCACATTGACCTCAACCAATTTACCCCCTATTACGTCTATTCCAACAAAATAGAGCCCGTCTTTTACCAGTTTAGGACCTATTTGCTTGCATAGTGCTTTTTCTTCTTTGGACAACGAATGCTTTGCTACCGATCCTCCTGCCGAAACATTGGAACGATGATCATCCGATCCTGGAATTCTTCGCATTGCGCCGATGGGTTCCCCATTGAGCAACAGGATTCTCACATCTCCTTGGTCTGCACCTTCAATATATTCTTGAAGAATCACATAGTTGGATGAGCCATCAGCGTTGGTCACATAGAAATCAAGCAAAGATTTAATATTTGACATGGCGGACTTTTCAATAAGAATGACTCCGGAACCTCCAAAACCATTTAAAGGTTTTAAGATCATCTTATCTGCTGAGGATTCCTTAATCTGCTGCACCAAATATCTTTTGTTTTTGGATACATGGGTCACAGGAATAATATTGCTATGGCTATCGCCGAAAGCAGCAGTATACAATTTGTTATTTGCCTCTCGGAGTCCCTGCAGGGAATTCACAATAAAAACATCATCCTTTACCGAATCCAAAAAATTGAGCATAATCGGGTCCAAAGGTGGGTTTGCACGCATGAAAATGACATCAAAACCGGCAAGTGGAAGCATTTCTTCCCGTAAGGAAGCTTGTTTGTAGAATGTTTTAAGACTACTGGAAATCTTATCCATTCTATTGATTACCGTGCAAAAAGCGCTGGTAACGCTATTTCGAATGGTCAAATTTGCCGGTGTGCAGAGTGCGACACCATGATTTCGCTTTACGCATTCATGAATCAGTGCAAGACTTGTGTCGTTTTCGGGTTGGATTTCTTCCCAAGGGTACATTAAAAAACAAATGTTCATAACGTATACTTTTTAGTTGCTTATTTTACTTCATCCAAATGGTCGTCCCATTCTTTTACATTGGGTTTACCAAGTTTACCTACGGATTTTGCTACCAGCATTGATACGGTAGCATCACCAGTAACATTGATTACGGTTCGGAACATGTCCAAGGGTCTGTCCACTGCAAAAATCAATGCTAAACCAATGGCAAATTTTTCTGGTGGAAAGCCTACGGACTCCAATACGATAACCAACATCACCATTCCTGCTCCTGGAACTGCGGCAGTACCTATGGAAGCCAACAACGCAGTTAGAACAATGGTCAACTGGGCGGAAAGCGGTAAATCGAAGGCTAAGGCCTGTGCAATAAAGACAGCCGCTACGCCTTGGTAAAGACTCGTTCCATCCATATTGATCGTAGCACCAACAGGCAGCACAAAACTAGTAACTTCCTTATCCACGCCTATATGTTCTTCTACCCGCTCCATGGTAACGGGTAAAGTTGCGGCACTTGAACTAGTAGAAAATGCCAACAATTGAGCTGGACTCATCTGTTTTAGAAACCATAGAGGGTTTTTCTTAGCGAAAACAGCAACCAAGATTCCATAAAACACTATTAATAACAGTAGTCCTGCAATCACGACTCCTGAATATTTTAATAAGGCTATCAATAGCTCGGGGTCTCCAGAAGAAACCACGACACTGGCCAAAAGTGCAAAAACTGCATAGGGTGCAACTAACATGATCAGGTCAACCATCTTTAATACGACATCATTCAAGGAGTCGAAAAAATCTTTAAGGGGTTTTGCCCTGTCCTCGCCTACCAACAGCAATGATATTCCTAAGAAAATCGTAAAGAAAATTACCTGCAGCATCAACTTATTATTGCTCATAGCAGCTACTGCGTTATCAGGCACCATATCTTCTAAAAATTGAAGTGGTCCAACTGATTTCTGTTGTGCTGCCGTTTCCAATTTTGAGGTAACTCCGCTGTCAGATGCATAGGTATCCGTCAATTTTGCTATTGTCTCTTCTGAAATTCCATCACCAGGTTGTACAATGTTCACTAATAACAATCCTAGAACAATTGCCACAATCGTAGTGCACATATAGATGCCAATGGTTCTTAAACCAATATTTCTAAATTTGGAAATATCCTTTAAATCTGAAATCCCCTTGACCAATGAAGCCAAAATAAGTGGTATGGCAATCAGTTTGAGCAGTTTGACAAAGATTGTCCCTAATGGTTTTATCCAATCTGAAACGAACGTCTCTCCACCATCAACACCGGTCATTACAAATCCAAAGATGAGCCCTAGAAGCATCCCGATTAGGATTTTCCAGTGCAGTTCAAGTTTTCTCATATTTCCAATTTAACATTTGGACAAGAAAGATAACATTTTGAGCTTGAAATGTTGAAAAGAAAGCCTATAATTTATTTGTGCGACTTAAAAGTGTAAAGTCGGCAAGAACCAAGGCTGCCATTGCTTCTACAATGGGCACTGCCCTCGGGACAACACAAGGGTCATGTCTACCCTTACCTTGGGTAGTAACTTTTTCCCCCTCTTTATTGATGGTCTCATAGGATTGTAATACTGTCGCCACAGGCTTAAAAGCTATATTAAAGTAGATATCCATCCCATTACTAATTCCGCCTTGAATACCACCACTTCGATTTGTGGTTGTGGTTCCATCTGAGTTGTAAGAATCGTTGTGTTCGCTTCCCTTCATTTTAACTCCATCAAAACCACTTCCATACTCAAACCCCTTTACTGCATTGATTGAGAGCATTGCTTTTCCCAAATCGGCATGTAGTTTGTCAAAAACAGGTTCTCCAAGACCAATGGGTACATTTTGAATAACACATGTGATTACTCCACCAACGGTATCACCCTGTTTTTTAATGGATTTGATATATTCCTCCATCTTTTTCGCCATTTCCATATCCGGACAGCGAACGGGATTGGACTCAATCTTTGAAAAATCCAAATCTTGATATCTAGTCTCCATTTTCAAATCCCCGACTTGGGAGACAAACGCATTTATCTTTAAATCACCAAGTAGCTGCTTTGCAATTGCGCCTGCCACCACCCTGCTCGCAGTTTCTCTTGCAGAACTTCTTCCACCACCTCGATAATCCCTAAAACCGTATTTCTTATCGTATACATAGTCAGCATGGGAAGGTCGATACGAATCTTTTATATGGGAATAGTCTTTTGATTTTTGATTGGTATTATGGATAGCAAAGCCAATTGGGGTTCCAGTGGTCTTACCTTCAAAAATACCCGAATAGAATTCAACGGTATCCGGCTCTTTGCGTTGGGTAACAATAGCGGACTGCCCCGGCTTTCTTCTATTTAACTCATTTTGGATTTTTTCTATATCCAATTCCAGTCCAGCGGGACATCCATCTATAACTCCTCCAAGAGCTTTTCCATGAGATTCTCCAAAGGATGTCAGTTTAAAGAGTTGTCCAAAAGTATTTCCAGCCATTCGGTAAAATTCAATAAGTGCCAAAGGTAGATGTTATAAACCGTTTTCAAAAGTCAGCTCGGCGGTTAATGTTAATGTAACATAAAATGCTCCGATTTGATGATTTTTTAACGGTATGCAAAGGAATTAATGACCTGGATTTGAATTTCAGTTTATTCCTACACGTTTATTTTGTACTAAACCTTATAATCTTGAAAAAGAGGAAGATTGAACTGGCGGTAATATCCGATGTCCACCTTGGCACCTACGGGTGTCATGCGGATGAACTTATTGCCTACCTCAACAGTATTCAACCTAACAAATTGATACTTAATGGGGACATCATCGATATATGGCAGTTTAGTAAGCGCTACTTTCCATCCTCTCATTTAAAAGTGCTCAAGAAAATAATTGGTATGGCCTCCAATGGTACCGAGGTTTTCTATATCACTGGAAATCATGACGAAATGCTCCGTAAGTTTAGTGATACTTCAATGGGTAATTTCAGGATTACGAACAAACTAGTATTGAATCTCGATGGAAAAAAGGCTTGGATATTTCATGGTGATGTATTTGATATTTCTATTCAAAATGCCAAATGGTTGGCCAAACTAGGAGGTTATGGATATGACCTTTTAATTGTAATCAACAGTTTTTTTAATTGGTGTTTGTCCAAGATGGGCCGAGAACGCTACTCCCTGTCAAAACGAATAAAAAATGGAGTGAAGAGTGCAATTAAGTATATCGACAACTTTGAAAAGACCGCAGGTGACCTTGCCATTGAAAATGGTTATGATTATGTAATCTGCGGGCACATCCATCAACCAAAAAAGGAACGATACGAAAACAAACATGGGAAGTGCGTATATCTAAATTCCGGTGATTGGGTAGAGAATTTGACCGCGCTTGAATATTCATTTAAACGCTGGAAAATCTACTATTACAACCGGGATAGATTATCTCCCTTCTTTGTGGATGAGGATTTGAAAGAAATGGATATACATGACCTTATCGCATCTGTTACCCATGCTGATTTGGAGCCAGAGACAGAAAAAATCATTGAAAACCACACCCGATTAATCGAAGCCGAAGAAACTGTTGAGGAACAAGTTGAATTTCTCGAAGAAAACGAGCAAGGCTCAGACAATCAAGGCTCTGCGTAAAATTGAAACAGGATGCTGGGCATCTCTAGATGTTCCATCTTTAATTTGATGTCTACAGCTTGCACCATTGGCCGAAATAATGGTTTCCGATGCACTCTTTCTTACAGCGGGAAATAATTTTAGCTCTCCAACTTGCATACTTGTGCCGTAATGTTCCTTCTCATAACCGAAAGACCCCGCCATACCACAACAACCCGAAGGGATAATGGAAACCTTATAGTTCTTTGGCAAGTTCAAAATATCAAAAGTCACTTTTTGGTTGGATAACGCCTTTTGATGACAATGATTATGGATTTTCACTTCCTTTTTATCTTTTGTGAAAAGCTCAGCACTAATATGTCCTTTTTCTATCTCTGACGCTAAAAACTCTTCAATCAAAAATGAGCTTGAAGCCAATAAATCGACTTTAGACTTATCATCGTGAAGTCTTTTGTATTCGTCTCTAAAAGAAAGTATTGCCGAAGGTTCAAGTCCGAGAATAGGAACTTTTTGCTCTAAAACCCCATCAAGTTTAGAAATATTGGAAGCAACCAGTTTCTTGGCCTGCTTTAAGAATCCTTTGGAAAGATAGGTTCGACCGCTTTCCCCATAAAAAAGTTGCACATCATAGCCTAACTTACACAAAAGCTCAATGGCATCCTGGCCAACTTCAATGTCCAAATATTGGGTGAACTCATCAATATATAACACCACCTTCTTGTTAGTATTCCCTGACTCGGCTTGGTACTTTTTTAAATGTTTATCAAAGTCAAAACTGTGCACTAAAGGAAGGCTCCTTTCATTGGCAACTCCCACCGCAGACTTAAGCCAACCTCCAAGTAATTTGGATTTGAAAATGGTGTTAGTGATGCCGGACACCTTACTACCCAGCCTATTTGCAATTGTATTGTATGCAAACAATTTACTTCTTAAGGGATATCCGTTTGACTCTTGATATTGATATAAAAACTCAGCTTTCAATGTTGCAACATCAACATTGCTGGGGCATTCGCTTGCGCAGGCCTTGCAGCTCAAACAAAGGTCAAACACCTCTTTCAGTTCTTTTTGGTCAAACCGATTGGGTTTTTCTGAGTTCGTCAAAAATTCTCTCAATGCATTTGCCCTTCCTCTTGTGGTATCTTTTTCATTTTTTGTTGCATGATAACTCGGACACATTCCCCCGGACATGGTGTGATTCTTTCTACAGTCCCCACTACCATTGCATTTTTCTGCAGCTTTTAGAATGCCTTCGCTATCCGAAAAATCCATTAAAGTCTTCACTTCGGGTTCTTTTCGGTCAATTTCATACCGGAGGGATTCATCCATTGGAAAAGCATCTACAATTTTCCCTGGGTTAAAAATATTTGCTGGATCAAAAGCTGCCTTTACGCGTTTAAGTAATTCGTAGTTGGCTTCGCCAATCATCAATGGAATAAATTCAGCTCTCACAATTCCATCTCCGTGCTCGCCACTAAAACTACCTTGGTATTTTTTAGTGAGCTTAGCCACATCCGTTGTAATTTCCCTAAAAAGTTTTACATCATCCGATTTTTTTAAATTCAAGATGGGTCTTAAGTGTAACTCCCCTGCTCCAGCATGTGCATAATACACGGCTTCCTGGTCGTATCCTTTCATGATTTGGGAGAATTCCAAAATGAAATCCTTTAAATCCTCCAATGCAACTGCCGTATCTTCAATACAGGCCACCGCTTTTCGGTCTCCAACCATATTTCCAAGCAATCCCAATCCTGCTTTTCTCAACTCAATCGCTTTATGGATATCCTCTCCCTTCAAAACAGGATTTGCATAGCTTAGGCCTGAATTTTCAATTGTGCTGAGCAAGTCAAGCACCTGTTTTTCCAAATCTTCTTCAGAATGCGCCTTAACTTCCAACATTAGGATTCCAGCAGGGTCTCCATCCACAAAAAATCGATTGGCCAACTGTGATCTATTGCTCTTTGTGCAATCAAGGATGACTTTATCCATCATTTCACACGTATGCAGCCCATGTCGCATCACAGGAGCTACATCGCTTAAACAATCTTCCAAAGTCCTATAATGAGTAGCCACCATAGCGGATAGTGGTGGAGGAAGGTCATCTAATTGCAGGGTAATCTCGGTTGTAAATGCTAAAGTACCCTCACTTCCTGAAAGAAGTTTGCTGAGATTGAAATCCTCCGATTTGGTTCCGAAAATGTTGTTGTTTAAAAGCTCATCTACTGCGTAGCCCGTATTTCTTCTATGAATACTTGCTTTTGGAAATTCCCTTTGGATATTCTCGACATTCTTAGCATTGGAAAGTTCTTTTTCCAAAACATTATAGATTTTTCCTTCTAAAGAACCTTCGTTGGTCTTTGAAAGCAGTGCCTCTTTACTCATTGCACCAAAATGTGCTTCACTTCCATCGGAGAGAATACAGTCCATGGATACCACTTTATCCCTGGTAACCCCATATTGAATAGATGTAGTACCTGAAGAATTGTTTCCTACCATTCCCCCGATCATGCATCGATTGGACGTAGAAGTATTTGGACCAAAAAAAAGACCGAAAGGTTTTAGATGTTGATTGAGTTCATCCCTCACCACTCCAGGCTGTACAGTGATTTGTTTTTTCTCCTGGTCCAACGCTAAAATTTCAGTGAAATGTTTTGAGACATCAACAATAATGCCTTCGCCCACACACTGACCTGCCAAAGATGTTCCCGCGGTGCGTGGAATTAGTCCTACTTTATTTTCATTGGCGAAAGCTACCAAAACTTTAATGTCATCTTTGTTTTTAGGATAGGCAACAGCTGTTGGTGTTTTCCGGTAAACGGAGGCATCTGTTGCATAAAGAGCTTTGCTCAAGTCGTCTGTCAATAATTCTCCCTGTAGTGCTGAAGAAAGCTTTTTTAAAAGAGTTTTATCCAAAATGGAACAATTTTTGGTCGTCAAAATAGTTTATTCTCAAGAAGCTTTGCAAAGCTATCTTTAATTTTTAACTAAACGAGAGACTTATGAAGATTACCACATTATTTACTGGTGTTTTTTTGTTCACAACAATTGCCATGAGTGCACAGGACATATCGGAGCATACTTTAGGGCTTCGATTGGGTGATAGTGACGGTTTTGGTGCCGAAATTTCATATCAAAAATCTATTGGGCGTTATAACAGGGCCGAATTCAACCTAGGATGGCGAGACAGCAGGGCCTTTGATGCCTTCAAGCTTGCAGGTGTTTATCAATGGGTGCACCAACTTGACGGGAACTTTAACTGGTACTACGGTGTTGGAGGTGGTTTGGGAAGTGTTGATTTTGAACCAATTCCAAATGGTGCCGATAACGATGGTCTTTTTGTATTCGCGGCAGGAGATATTGGCGTAGAATACGATTTTGATATTCCACTTTTGCTCTCCCTTGATTTCAGACCAGAAATTGGGTTGTTGGGATATGATGGATTTGACAATGGTTTTGATTTTGACATCGCCCTAGGAATACGTTATCAATTCTGATAAAAACATGATTTTATACAGCCCTTTGCCTCCATCTATCGGAAGTAAAGGGTTTTTTTATGCCGTATGGAATGAATACCTTAGCGCTTTAAAACGTAAAAAATGAAAAAGATTTTTGGATTCGTATGTGCAACAATGCTATTGGTCTCCTGTGGCTCCGGTTCTGATGGATATACGCTCAAAGGTACTATCACGGGTGAACTTGCTGAAGGAGCGCAGGTTTTTCTAAAAACCACAGATTCGCTTAATCAACTGGTAGAACTAGATACTGCAAACGTTGCGAACGGAAGCTTCAGTTTTACAGGCACCCAAACTGAACCAAAACTACATTATCTGTTCTTAGGCACTAATCCTGGCAACGTTCCTTTTGTTTTAGAAAATGGGAATATTGATATTAAATTCCAGAAAGATAGTCTTGGATTTGCCTCTATCAAGGGTACTCTTCAGAATGACCTTTTCATGAATTTCCTTCAAGAATCAAGAAAACTTTCCGATAGAGCAAGATCAATGCAGAACGACATGCGAGCAGCTTCGCAACAACAAGATACTGCAACCGTGACTGCGCTTCGTGAAGAGTATATTGAATTTCAAGAAGAAGTTAAAGATTTCAATATTGATTTCGCAAAGGAGAATCCGAATGCCTTGATATCAGCTTTGATTATTGGTAACTTAATGGGAAGTAAAGTTCTTCCTGATGATGAAATCAGAGCAATGTTCGAAGCTCTTACACCAGAAATCAAAGAGTCAACGCCAGGAGCGCGTTTAAAAGCGCAGTTGGATAAGCTTAAAACAACCCAAATTGGAGGTGTCGCGCCAGAATTTTCCGCTCCAACACCAGATGGAGGCACTTTGGCTTTAAGTGAAGTAAAGGGAAAAGTAACCCTTATCGATTTTTGGGCAGCGTGGTGCAGACCTTGCCGTATGGAAAACCCTAACATCGTTTCGGTTTATAACAAATATCATGACAAGGGACTTAACATTATAGGTGTTTCTCTTGATGCAAGAGCGGAAGATTGGAAGAAAGCTATTGTGGCAGATGGCCTTGAATGGAATCATATTTCCAACTTAAAACGATTTCAAGACCCTATTGCGCAGTTATATAGCATAAATGCCATACCTGCTGCCTTTCTTTTGGATGAAAATGGTGTTATTGTGGCCAAAGACCTTAGGGGTCCTGCCTTGGAAGCTAAGGTAGCGGAGCTACTGAATTAAAAAAGAATTTTACAAATAGGGAAGGTCAAGGTGTAAACTTTGGCCTTTTTTAATGCTTATATTTTTCCCATCTTTTCAAGAGCAAAAAGTATGATTATCGGAACTGCCAATAGGATAACAATCCAAGTATCGGTAACCAAAAGCTCCGGTTTAAATAGTAGCGTTATGGCATAGCCACCTATTGCCCCGCCAAAATGAGCAGAATGTCCTATGTTTCCCAACCTACTCTTCATCCCATAAATGGAATACAGTAAATAAGCAATTCCCAATACATAAGCTGGCAATGGGATGGGAATAAACATAATACCCAATTGCATATTGGGGTTTAACAAAATAGCAGCATAAAGAATTCCAGTAACTGCCCCACTGGCACCAACCGCACTATAAAAAGGTTCATTCTTATGAAAGAAAATGGCTAACAAACTACCGCCCAGAAGACTTATAAAATAAATAATGACAAACCTGGAGGCACCAAAACCACTGATTACCACATCAGCAAAGAAATATAGGGTGAACATATTAAAAAACAAATGCGAAAAATCAACATGTAAAAACCCGGAAGTGATCGTTCTTTCCCTTTGCCCCGCATTAATACCACCAATACTGAACTTGTATCGCTCAAAAAAACCGGTGTCGTTAAAGCCTCGTAATGAGACCAATATATTTGCGGCAATAATAGCAATGGTCGCAATGTGCAAATTGTACATAAGCCTTTAAATTTGGGGTTAAATATAGCTATATTTGCCCACAAGAATTGCCTATGCAGCTAGCTGTTTTTATACTTGCCTACCCCCTTCTCTGGTTAATTTCCAGACTTCCGTTCAGCGTACTTTATTTCATTTCAGATGGAGTGTTCATTCTGTTATACCGTATTATAGGCTATCGAAAAAAAGTAGTCCGAGGCAATCTCGCATTGGTTTTTCCAGAAAAGTCGGATAAAGAACGTCTTAAAATTGAAAAGGAGTTTTACAGACACCTTTGTGATATGTTCCTGGAGATGATAAAGACCCTGGGGATAAGTGACAAGCAAATGAGGAAAAGGTATGTCTTTACCAATGTTGAAGAAATTCTAAAGCTTGAAAATGAAGGTAAAAATGTAATGATCATGATGCCGCATTACGCCAGTTGGGAATGGGTTTTCAATTTAAACTCGTTCATTAGTGCTACAGCGTATGCCATTTATCAACCCATCAACAATAAATATTTCGATAAAATGGTGAGGGACATACGCAGCAAGTATGGAACAACTTTGATAAAAACTTTTGAGAGCAGAAAAATCATTAAAGATGCAAAGAAAGCCAACGAATTGGTGACCGTTGGAATCATCAGTGATCAGTCACCCATGCTTAATAGGGCACGGCATTGGACAAAGTTCATGGATGTTTTGGTTCCCGTGCATGTCGGAGGAGAGGAAATTTGTAAGGAGCACGACATTATTCCGATTTATTTAAAAGTTGAAAAATTAAAACGGGGACACTATCAAGGCACTTTTAAGGTTCTTGCAGAAAATCCAAAAGACGTAGAAGGGTATGGAATTTCAGAAGCTTTCCTCTCAGAAACCGAAAAATCCATTCGCGAAGCACCTGAATATTACTTTTGGACCCACAAACGTTGGAAACATAAAGACAAAGCGCCGGCAGCGTTCCAAAAGCCCTAATTCATAGATGTCCTTTAGACTTCGATTTAAAAAAAGGTATGTTCTTCTCGCTTTAGTGCTTGGTTATCTGCTTTTCGCCAATTCTTGCATGACTATGCGTACTTCGAGTAGAGAAACTGTAAAATTCTTCAAGGAGAAACAAGTCGACTACATCGACCAAAATTTAACTGTTCAAGATAGAAACATACATTACATTCAGACTGGAAACCAAGACGCTCCTACCCTAGTTTTTATTCATGGCTCTCCAGGAAGTTGGGATGCTTATAAAAACTACCTGACCGATCCTTTGTTAAATCAAAAATTCAGAATTATTGCTCCAGATCGGCCTGGCTTTGGGAAAAGTGATTTTAGAAATAGCATTTCACTCAGGTCACAAGCCCTAATACTAAATCAGTTACTCAAACATTTGGACAACGGTAAGCCTTTTACCTTAATAGGACATTCATATGGTGGACCACTTATTGTACAAATGGCATTGGAGCAACCTGAGCTCTGTAAAAATCTTGTCATACTGGCAGGAGCGTTGGACCCCGAGGCTGAAAAACCAGAAAAATGGCGCAAACCTTTAACATGGATTCCTTTAAAGTACCTGGTTCCCGGAGCCCTAAAACCTTCCAATGATGAATTATGGATGCTGAAGCAGGATTTAAAGCAACTAAAATCGGAATTACATAAACTTAGACCGCGCACATTGATAATTCATGGTAAGGAGGATAAGTTGGTTCCTTTTCAAAATGTTCCATTTATGGAAGCGCAATTTTCTGGAGTTGACAGCTTAAAAGTAATTTCTATTGAAGGTGAAAATCACTTTATTCCCTGGAACCAAGAAAAACTGGTAAAACAATCTTTATTAGATTGGATTGCTCCTAACAAATAGATTACTAATAAGTTCTGTTTTGTTATTCGTCTAAATTTTATTCTTGCCTGAATATTTTTCCATATTATTCATCTATGGAAATTTTATCAACCTTGCTGGAAGAGATTGTTGGTTTTTTTGGGATTACCCAAGCTTTGGAAATACTTAAAAGCGGTGATTATACCGTATTTAAGACTTATGAAGGGGTGGCCTCACTCGTATATCCTATTATTCCGCTTCTATTGTTATTGGAGTTTGTCGCAGGTTTAATCTACAAGAAGCCACAGATAAAAGTATATAAAGTCAATTTCTTAATTTACATTTTCAACAGATTTGTTGGTCGCTTCATTGCAATCGCAATGGTCGCTTTTTGCATTGGATTTTTTGGTCCTTATGCTCTTTTCAGTTCAAGTCCAACTTGGTATTGGTTTATATATGCCTATGTAGTTTGGGAGCTTGCCCATTTTGTATACCATTATCTTGGCCATAAGGTTAGGATATTTTGGTGTCTTCACTCAACGCACCATGCCCCAGAAGACATGAACCTATCTGTTACCCATGCCCACTTTTTTTTAGAGGCACCCTACGCTGATATTATTCGCACAACTATCTGCATCCTACTGGGAGTACCTCCAGAAGTGCTGTTTGCAGTAATGTTTATTGATGGCACATATGGGGCATTTATCCATGTTGGTGAAAACTTGATTAAGGATGCCCGTTTTGGTTTCTTAAATAAAATCATGCTTACCCCCTCCCATCATAGAGTTCACCACGCACGGAATCCGCTTTATATGGATACCAATTTTTGCAATTTGTTGAATATTTGGGATAGGGTTTTCGGGACATATCAAGAAGAACAAAAAAGTATTAAAATTGAATATGGGATAACTAGACAAATGGATTCTGGCAATTTTATCGATGTATATTTTGGTGAAATTATTGCGCTTGCAAAAGACGTTGCCAAGGCGCCAGGCATCTTAAATAAACTGCGTTACTTGATAATGCCTCCGGGATGGAGTCATACCGGAGAGCATAAAACGGCTAGGTTGGTCAGGAGCGATTATCTAAAAAACCTTCCAAATACTTAAATTTTTCCAAAAATTTTAAGTGAGATTGTTTTTGTTTCATAAATTGATGGTAACTCAAAAATCAAAAAATGAAACAATTACTAACCATCTTACTTCTCTGTTGCGCCTTTAGTTCATTTGGTCAGCAAAAGAATATCGTATCCAATGAAACCATTGAAGCTATTCGGGACGACGTCTGGATTCCATTTATGGAAGCTTATGCTGAATTTGATTCCGATAAATTGAAGTCTATTCATTCCAAGGATATTGTTAGGATTACAATAGACCAAAACCAAATTGAAACTGGAGAAAATTATCTAGAGAACTTCGGAGGTTTTTTGCAACATATGAAACAAGGTGGGAATGAGGTTGCAATTGCCTTTGCCATTCAATCCACCGCCATTGACGAAGGTGGTGCACTCGCCTATCAAACCGGATATTATCGGTACAGTTCAAAAAGAAATGGTGAAGAAAAGCTAATACCACGCGGATATGGCTATTTCAACGTAGCACTTAAAAAGGAAAATGAAATATGGAAGCTATGGCTCGACTCAGATAAACAAACCGATATATCTGATGAGGATTTCCAAGCACAAGAAATCTTATACGAACTTATGAAATAGGTTAATCCAACCCTGCTACTTCTTTTATCTCTCCAATAATTCTATCGGCCAAACCATCCGCTTCCTTTTGTGAAAGGGCCTCGGTGTATATTCTGATAATCGGTTCGGTATTGGATTTACGTAAATGTACCCAGTTCTCGGCAAAATCAATCTTAACTCCATCAACAGTGGACACCTGTTCATTCTTATATTTTTGATGCATGGCATCGAGAAGGCTATCGACATCCAAATCTGGTGTAAGCTGAATCTTCTTTTTACTCATAAAATAGCTTGGATAACTAGCTCTTAATTCAGCAACGGTTCCTCCCTTTTCTGACATCAACATTAAAAACAGAGCAGTTCCTACCAAAGCATCCCTTCCATAATGACTTTCTGGGTAAATGATTCCTCCATTCCCTTCTCCCCCAATAACAGCATTGTTAGCCTTCATTTTAGTAACCACATTCACTTCACCAACTGCTGCAGCCTCATAGATGCCACCATGCTTTTTGGTAACATCACTAAGGGCTCTGGTTGAAGACAAGTTTGAAACGGTATTTCCTTTAGTTTTATTCAATACATAATCCGCGCATGCCACCAAAGTATATTCTTCACCAAACATTTCCCCATCATTGCTGATAAAGGCCAAGCGATCTACATCAGGGTCAACCACAATTCCAAAATCAGCTTTTTCCTTGACCACTAATTCGCAGATATCAGCTAAATGTTCCTTTAGCGGTTCTGGGTTATGAGGGAAATGACCTGTAGGGTCACAGTACAACTTGACAACTTCTACACCTAGTTCTTCCAGAAGTTTTGGAATAGCGATTCCTCCTGTGGAATTCACGCCATCTACCACAACTTTAAAGCCACCTTTTTTGATGACCTCCTTATCAACTAAATTTAGATTGAGTACTTCTTTGATATGAATGTCGATGTACGAATCGTTTTTTGTAATGTTCCCTAAATCATCTACTTCGGCAAAATCAAAATCTTCTTTTTCTGCCAATTCCAAAATAATCGCTCCTTGCTTGGCATCTAAAAATTCACCTTTTTCATTAAGTAATTTCAAGGCATTCCATTGTTTCGGATTATGACTGGCTGTAAGTATTATGCCTCCATCCGCCTTTTCTAGGGGAACTGCAATTTCAACTGTTGGTGTTGTAGAAAGCCCTAGATCAACCACATCAATTCCCAATCCAACTAAGGTAGAAACTACTAGATTCTGAATCATCTCACCAGATAATCTCGCATCCCTACCGATAACAACATTCAATTTATCTTTTCCAGTATAATCTTTTAACCAAGTTCCATATGCAGCAGCAAATTTTACAGCATCAATTGGAGTAAGATTATCATTGGTGGCTCCGCCGATGGTACCACGTATTCCGGAAATTGATTTAATCAGTGTCATAGTTGTTGAAAAGTTTTTGCAAATATAACTGCCTGTCCGCTATTACATGTTTCGAATTTGTAAATTTCAAAAAGAAAACAAAGATCTATTCGTGAACTTCCTAGCCCACATTTATTTATCCTTTGATGATCAGGAAATTACATTGGGCAATTTTTTTGCAGATCATATTCGCGGGAACAAATTCAAACATTTTCCCGAAAAAATCCAGAAGGGTATTATACTTCACAGGGAAATTGACACTTTCACCGACTCACATCCAATTGCAAAGCAAAGCAGCAAGCGTCTCCACAAAAATTACAGTCATTATAGCAGGGTAATTGTAGATATCTTTTATGATCACTTTCTGGCCAAAAATTGGTCTGTTTACTCTCAAATCCCGCTTAAGGAATATGTTGAAAACTTCTATGATTTGCTAGAGGACAATTATGATATACTTCCACTTGGCACGCAACGCATGATGCCCTATATGATTGCTGATAATTGGCTCTATAGCTATGCTAACCTAGACGGAATATCCAAAGTGCTCAATGGAATGAACCGAAGGACAAAAAACAAATCCAAAATGAATTTTGCCATTCTGGATTTAGAACAAAACTATACTGCATTTGAAGAGGAGTTCACCAATTTTTTTGAAGAATTGATTACCTTTTCCCAGCTAAAATTCAAATCCCTATGCGAAGACTGATTCTTATCCTTCCTATTGTCCTATTTCTACATTGTAAAAAACAACCCGCAACACCAACAGGCCTGGTCACCGAAAAAGCAATGGTGGTCTCTGCCCGCGCGGAAGCTTCGAAAATTGGTTCTGAAATCATGGAAAAAGGCGGCAATGCGTTTGATGCCATGATTGCTACAGAGCTTGCGCTTGCTGTGGCTTACCCCTATGCTGGCAATATTGGAGGCGGAGGTTTTATGGTTTACCGGAAAAGTAATGGAGATATTGGGGCTATAGACTATCGTGAGAAAGCGCCATTATCCGCCCACAAGGATATGTATCTGGATTCTTTAGGGAACGTTATTCCCAATATGAGCACTGTTGGAGCAACCGCAGTGGGAGTTCCCGGAACTGTGGCAGGCGTGGTTGAGGTACATGAAAAATTTGGCTCCCTCCCTTTTTCGGAAATCCTTGCACCCGTAATTGCCTTGGCAAAGAAAGGTGTGGTTGTTACCGAAAAACAGGCAAAGAGACTAGAGCATCATCGTGAACAGATTATGACCGTAAGCGGTGACAGCACCAAGTTGGCTGCCAATTATAAGCCAGGAGACACAATTAAATATCCTGAGTTGGCCAGAACCTTGGAGAAAATCCAAAAACATGGCAGAGATGGTTTTTATAAAGGTGAAATCGCACAAAAATTAACCGCTTTTATTCAAGAGAAAGGGGGGTACATAACAGAAGAGGATCTTGAAAAATATGAAGCCAAATGGAGGCAACCCGTCGTCTTTGATTACAAAGACCTTAAGTTAATTTCGATGTCCCCTCCAAGTAGTGGTGGAGTGACCATGAACCAGATTTTCAAAATGATGGAATCCCATGACATTTCCGACTACGGACACAATTCCACAAAATCGGTACAATTATTCACGGAAGCCGCTCGCAGGGCTTACGCGGATAGAAACTACTTTTTGGGTGATCCAGATTTCGTTAGCATTCCATTGGATGTCCTTTTAAGTGATGACTATTTGGAGGAAAGAATGCAGGGTTTCTCATTTGAAAAACCGACCCCTTCTTCAGAAGTTTCCCATGGGGTTGTTGAAATCATTGAGAGCGACGAAACCACGCATTATTCTATTGTAGATAACCAAGGTAATGCCATTTCAGCAACGACAACCTTAAACGGAGCTTATGGATCCAAACTATATTCCGATGAGCTAGGTTTTTTCTTTAATAATGAAATGGACGACTTTAGTGCTAAACCAGGAATTCCAAATATGTTTGGCTTAATCGGTGCTGAGGCCAATAGCATTGCTCCAGAAAAACGTATGTTGAGCAGTATGACGCCAACCATTGTAGAGAAAGACGGAAAGTTATTTATGGTGGTCGGCACCCCCGGAGGCTCAACAATTATTACCGCCGTAGCCCAGACAATTCTAAATGTTTATGAATTCAATTTGAGTATGCAAGAAGCGGTAAATGCTCCAAGATTTCATCATCAATGGCTTCCCGATTTAATTATATTCGAAGAAGAAGGGTTTTCCAACGAGCTTAAATCCGAACTTAAGGGTATCGGGTATAAAATCCATGAAGGTCGAAACCGAATTATAGGTAAAGTCGATGCAATTAGGGTTCTCCCAGATGGAAAACTGGAAGGTGGTGCCGACAAACGTGGTGATGACACAGCAGTCGGCTTTTAAATTGGTGCTATGTTCGATATTGTCATCTTGACGGATTCACGATTTGTAAATCCCAAAAACTCAAACCAACTTATTGAGAATGTTCTTCAGGAAGATCAGCTAGTTTTAGGGTCTCTTCAAAAATTAGGACTGCAAGTCATCATAAAAGCATGGGATGATTCTGATTTTGATTGGAGCTCAACGAAATATGCCCTTTTCAGGTCCACCTGGGACTGCTTTGATCGTTTCACAGAATTTTCTTCTTGGTTTGAACAGACAAAGAATATAACCAACTTTATAAACTCCTATACGTTGGTTTCGTGGAATATTGACAAACATTACCTAAAAAAGCTACAACAGAATGGAATAAATATTCCCAAAACATTGTTTGTAGAACCAGGTGCACAAATCAATTTAAAACAGGTAATTGATAAAGCTCGACAAGATTTAAGTTTTACTACAGAAAACTTGGTGCTTAAACCATGCATCGCAGGAGGGGCTAGACATACCTACAAATTCCACATGAATGACTGGGCAAGTCATAATGATATGTTCGAGGAATTGATTTTGAACGAAACCATGATGTTGCAAGAGTTTCAAAAGAACATTGTGGAACATGGGGAAATTTCCGTTGTTATGTTCAATGGAGAATACTCACACGCCATTTTAAAACTAGCAAAGCCCGGCGATTTCCGAGTACAAGATGATTATGGAGGAACAGTGCATGATTATCAACCTTCAAAACAGGAAATTGATTTTGCAAAACAAGTACTCCACGCCAGTCCAGAGATGCCTATCTATGCCCGTGTAGATATTTTTAAAGATAATGAGGGTAGTCTGGCTTTGGCTGAACTTGAAATTTTTGAACCTGAATTATGGTTTCGACGTTACCCTGAAGCCGCAGATTTTTTCGCAAAAAGTATCAAGGAAAAACTGTTTGATTAGTATTTGACCTCTTCAAAATTCACCCACTTCTATTCTCCAAGTAACCTTAAAAACACCTCCAGTGCATGATTGGTGCTTGCTTCATTCCATACTGCAAATAGTTCTGTTTTAAAAGGCTCGTCATTAAGTTCTATAAAATCGACTTTATATTTGGTGGATAAGGTGAGTGATTTGGGAACAATCGAAATTCCAAGTCCACTCTCCACCAACTTAAAAATTGCAGGTCCATGTATAGATTGATGTGTAATCTTCGGCGTAAAACCATGACTCGCACAAAGACTTATAATTTGATGATAATACGATTGACTTTGTTGATTTGGAAAAAGAATGAATGATTCATTGGACAGCTGTTTTAAGCTTTTAAAATTCTTCATTCCTACGGAATGATCTTTTGGTAAAACAACGCAAAGATTCTCAGTTGCAACGGATTTAAAGCTCATGGTATCCGGAACTTCATTAGATCGCATTAAGCCAACGTCGAGTTGATTCCGCTCCAACAATTCCATTAATACCTGATTACTCCCTTCTTGTAAAACAAATTGGATTTTGGGGTAAGCTAAATTCAATTCTTTGATTTTTTCTGGTAAGAATTCTTGGATTGCCGAACCAACAAAGCCGATTTTAATCATCCCTGTATGCCCCTCAATAGAGGCATTCCATCTTTCCATAGAGGTTTGCATTTGTCCGACGATGATTTCAGCTTCGGTTTTAAAAAGTGCGCCAGCTCGATTCAATTCAACTTTCCGATTATGTCTTTTAAAAAGAGGGCATTTCAGAATAGTCTCCAATCGCTGTATCTGCTGACTCAGGGCAGATTGTGAAATCAAGAGTCGTTCCGCCGCTTGTCCATAATGAAGGGTATCGGCAAGAGTCAAGAAATAGTGCAAGTGTCGAATTTCTAATTGATTACTATAACTAATCATTTAATACCAAATAATAATTAAATACGATTAAATATACAACTAGTTTTGTAGTCAATTCCTATAATTAAAACATAGATTATGAACTTCGATGACAATACTCCATTAGACATTATCTTGAAATCTATTTTTGACCCCTATAAAAAGAGTGTGATTGATGTGGAAAAAATAAGTCAAGCAATGATTGCCAAAGGGCTGATCGGTAAGCAAGAAGACATCATCAATGACCACATAGCTTTCAGGACCTTAGGGGTTCCCAATTTGGGAATAGCTTCGCTGGAAAAAATATTTCTTACCCATGGCTACCAACGAATGGATTCCTATTATTTTGAAGAAAAGAAATTGGACGCGTATTGGTATGCCCCTCCGAAGCCAGAGTACCCAAGGATTTTTATCAGTGAATTGAGAGTGAATGAGTTATCATCTAATGCCCAATCAATCATTAAAAAATACACCAAGCTCATTGCCACAGACCCTGTGGACGCCCTAAACCTGGAAAATCCGAAGGAAGTTGGGCAGTTTTTTTACAAACCGTTATGGGAAGTGCCTTCACTTGATGAGTTTCTAGAATTAGCAAAAGAGACAGAGTACGCAGCCTGGGTCATTTATAATAGATACTATCTTAATCATTACACTATCAGCGTGCACGCACTACCTGAACCCTACAATTCTTTGGTAGCATTCAATTCCTTTTTGGAAGAGATAGGTATTGTCTTGAACACCGCTGGAGGGAAAATTAAAATCAGTAATGATGGTTTGCTAAAACAAAGTAGTTCGGTAGCTAAAATGGTAAATGCAACTTTTGAAAATGGCGAACAGATGAAAATAGCGGGCAGTTACGTGGAATTTGCCGAGCGATTACCACTTCCTGAGTTCAAAAACATGGAGAAGACCCTTTTGAAAAGAGAGCACCTACGCGAGGGGTTTGAATCAGCAAATGCCGACAAAATTTTTGAAAGCACTTATAACGAGCAGGTCAAAAAAACGGTTAATTGCTCTTAACCTGTCCTACTTGCTTTTTTAATTCTTCCATGGACTGTTGAAGCTGACGCAGTAAACCGGTTTCCGTGGTTGCATCAACATTAAAGGTAAGCTTACTACTGACTTCCCAAATTTCCTGTATCTGAAAGGGTTTGATTTCGTAAGGAGGATACGTTTCATTTAAAGAAACTAAGGTGATATTATTCGAATTGGGTCGTTTCTCAATCTTTTTGACCATGACCGAATCCTGAAGAACCACTACATACATTTTATTGGAACTTACATGATCTATGTGCTCGATGGCCCTTGCCAAAACCCATTCATCTGGTCTAAGATTTGGCAGCATACTATCGCCCTCAACCTGAAATCCTCGATATGTAGCATTTCTAAACTCCGGAATTGGCAAATCAAAAGCTGGAAGTTGCTGGTACCAACTGGTATCTTGAATGTTTTGTGGGTATCCCGCAGCGGCCTTGGCATTTACCAGTACCATATTGTCTTGTTCAGCGCTATCAACGGTGACCACTTTTGGAATAACACTGGTTTTTGAAGTCTCCAAATGCTTCTGATCACTTTCCCCAAACAACCACAACGGATTAATTTTAAATTGCCTTAATAGCTCTGCCACTACTCTACCAGATAATTTGGTGCGGCCACGTTCAATATCAGCAGTGGTATTAGAAATCCCCAATAACTTGGCAAAATCAGCTTGGGTATATCCAAGTTCTCTCCGAATCTCAGTAAATCGTTTTAACGTTAGTTCATTTTCCATGGCCCTAATTTATTATCCCCTTCGAACTGATAATTTGGATTATTTCCTATTCCGTTTCTACAAGCTCAGGGTACTCTTATCAATTCAAATATAGGTATTTTGGATTATTTCCAAAAAATAATTTGGATTATTTCCATTTTTAGGAATAATTCCATAATTTTGGATTAATTACAAAACGGGCGAATCATGAAACATTCAACAACACTGATTTACGATGGTACATTTAACGGCTTTCTTACCGCTGTCTTTGTGGCTTTTGAAGAAAAAATAAATGTATCCGATATTCAAAAGAACGGACAGAACCAAAATGGTCTTTTTTCGGATACCAAAACTATTTTCACTAATGTGGAGAAAGCAAAACGGGTTTGGAACACCATTCGAAACAAAAGTCACAATGCTATTACTAATATCTATTTTTCATTTTTGAGTGAATCCGAAGGTATTGAGTTGATATTATACACCTATATTCAGAGGCTGATGGATTCTAAAGCGAGTACCCATTTGAATTATTCCGATGGTATTGTACAACGAGTGAATCAACTTGCAAGTGCCGTGGGACGTGAAAAACAACGTACTGAAAAATTAGTTGATTTTCAAATCACGAAAGATGATGTTCGTTTTGCAATGGTAGAACCTGATGCTAACATCTTACCCTTAATATCCAAGCATTTTAGAAGCATTTACTCAAATCAAAGCTGGTTGATTTATGATCTGAAACGTGGATACGGTATTTATTACAATCAAAATCAGGTTGAACTGATATCCTTAAATCTCCAGGAAGTACATTTAACCAAAACATTCAAGAGTGATGCCTTTTTGAATGATGAGTACGATTACCCGACACTATTGAACGATTATATAAAGAACACCAAGATTAAAGCGTTGATTAATAGAAAACTGTTCTCTGAATCGGTTTCAAAAGGAAAAAGAAGATCCCTTACAATGACAAAAGAAGCCGTATAGTCAATTATTTGGACCGTTCTCCTATAAACTGATCGCTTTTGTTTTTAAATAGTACATTAAACGAGGTTAGACTTCCATAAATTCGGGTTATGTACTGCTGAAGGTCTATTTTTTCTTGATCATCTAAGTTTTTGCTACTGTTTATTTTTTGTTCCATTACTCTGATTCGGTCACGAACCATGACTATTTTATGAAAAAAAGTATCAATGGGCATTTCCTTTGGTGACAATTGGTCTGTTGGCTCAAGGATTAGTTTCCCACCTTTCCACTTATCTGCCAAAGCAACTTTTTCATGTGTATCGCTCCATTTTTCCAATATCTTGACCAAAGAGCTCTCCACATCAAAAAAACTAACCGTATCCACATCATCTTCAACTCCTTCAATGATATCAAATTCCGAATCCAAGTCAATGGTCTCAAGTCCATTTTCCAAAAAAGTGACCCAATAGTGCCTGGATGACACATTCGTCACAACTCCTTTTCCGTATTCAGGATGATCAATTCGGGAACCTATTCCAAGTAATTTCATTTTATGCTTTTATGAATTTTAAACGGACACTATTATGGGTAATATCCAATGTTAAATCTTATTTTGGATTAATTCCAAGAGGTTATAAAAATAAGTCAACAATTCACAAAAACGAAACCCAAACCAACTTCATTTTTAACGCTCAAATCGCTATTTTTGAAGTTTTGCTATATTTTTTATGATTGACTACGAAGAACATATTGAGGTTAAGGGCGCAAGGGTCCATAACCTTAAAAATATTGATGTTACCATTCCTAGGGAAAAGCTCGTAGTAATCACAGGCCTCTCCGGAAGTGGAAAGTCTTCTCTCGCTTTTGATACCATATATGCTGAAGGACAGCGCAGGTATATTGAAACCTTTTCCGCCTATGCAAGACAGTTTTTAGGAGGTCTGGAAAGGCCTGATGTGGATAAAATTGATGGCCTTTCTCCAGTAATTGCCATTGAACAAAAAACTACATCAAAATCTCCAAGGTCTACGGTAGGAACAATTACCGAAGTTTATGATTTTTTACGTTTGTTGTTTGCCAGGGCTGGTGATGCCTATAGTTACAATACCGGAGAAAAAATGGTAAGCTATAGCGATGAACAAATCAAGGACCTTATCATTGATTCGTATCGTGACAAAAAGATTAATGTTCTAGCCCCGGTGATTAGATCAAGAAAAGGTCATTATCGTGAATTGTTCGAGCAAATTGCCAAACAAGGTTTTGTTAAGGTACGCGTGGATGGTGTTATTATGGACATCACTAAAGGCATGAAGGTTGACCGTTACAAGACACACGACATAGAAATCGTCATCGATAGACTCAAGGTCAGTGAAAGTGAAGATTTCCATAAAAGACTCAATGAAACCATAAACACTGCTATGTACAGTGGTGATAATGTGCTCATGGTCTTAGAAGAAGGTGAAAGAGTACCCAGATATTTTAGTAGGGACTTAATGTGTCCTTCTTCCGGTATTTCTTATCCTACTCCAGAGCCAAATACATTTTCCTTTAATTCGCCAAAGGGAATGTGCCCAGTTTGCAACGGTTTGGGTCATGTGCATGAGGTGAATGAACAGAAGATTTTCCCAAACAAAAAACTATCAATTAACGGAGGTGGAATCGCACCTCTCGGAGAATACAAGAAGTCTTGGGCATTCAAACAGCTAGAAACTATTGCCCAACGCTATAAGTTTAATCTTTCCGACCCTATTTCCAAGATTCCCAAAGAAGCCATGGATGTAATTCTAAATGGAGGGAAGGACAGCTTTGAGGTCGATTCAAAAACTTTGGGTGTAAAGAGACAGTACAAGATTGATTACGAGGGTATTTCCAATTTTATCAAAACCCAGTTCGAAGAAGCCAATGCCACCTCTATTAAAAGATGGGCCAAGGATTTTATGGATAGGGTCTCCTGCCCTAACTGTGAAGGCGCTCGTCTACGAAAGGAATCACTCTATTTCAAAATTGGAAATAAGAACATAGCAGAGCTGGCCAAGCTTGATATTGCTGAACTGGCGGATTTCTTTGAACAACTGGAAAGTACAATTGAAGGAAATCAAAAGAAAATTGCCGAGGAAATCATTAAAGAAATCAAAACCAGAATTCGATTTTTGTTGGACGTAGGTTTAGATTATCTTTCATTGAACCGCAGTTCCAAATCCCTTTCGGGGGGCGAAGCCCAACGAATTCGATTAGCGACACAAATAGGATCTCAGCTTGTAGGCGTGCTTTATATTCTTGATGAACCGAGCATAGGATTGCACCAGCGCGATAATGAACGTTTGATCAATTCTTTAGAATCGCTTCGCGATATAGGCAACTCGGTTATTGTGGTTGAGCACGACAGGGACATGATCGAACATGCTGACCATGTTATTGATATAGGCCCGAAAGCAGGTAGACATGGCGGTGAGATTATTTCAGAAGGTAAACCCAAGGACCTGAAGCACCATAATACACTTACCGCACTGTACATTACAGGAGCACTGGTAATACCCGTTCCACAAAATCGAAGAAAAGGAACCGGAAAAAAAATTGTCCTTTCTGGTTGCACAGGAAACAATTTAAAAAATGTGACCGCTGAATTTCCTTTGGGTAAATTAATTGGGGTCACCGGGGTTTCTGGGAGTGGTAAATCCACATTGATTAACGAAACGCTTTACCCTATTATGAATGCCCATTATTTTAATGGGGTTAAAAAACCAATGCCCTATAAAAAAATTACGGGTTTGGAACATGCCGATAAGGTAATTGACATTAACCAATCTCCTATTGGCCGTACACCAAGATCTAATCCAGCAACCTATACGGGCGTGTTCAGCGAAATACGGGCACTGTTTTCCAAGACAACCGAAGCGACGATCAGAGGTTATAAACCAGGTCGGTTTAGTTTCAATGTCGCGGGTGGCAGGTGTGAAACATGTCAAGGAGGTGGACTCAAGGTCATTGAAATGAATTTCTTGCCGGATGTATATGTTGAATGCGAAACTTGCAATGGTAAACGTTTTAATAGGGAGACCTTAGAAATTCGATACAAAGGAAAATCCATTGCCGATGTACTTGAAATGACCATCAATGAAGCTGTTGAATTTTTTGAAAACATTCCTAAAATACACCGAAAGTTAAAGACCATTAAAGATGTAGGACTAGGGTACATTTCTTTGGGACAACAGTCCACCACTCTTTCAGGAGGTGAAGCTCAAAGGGTTAAATTGGCGACTGAACTTTCAAAAAGAGATACCGGAAATACTTTTTATATATTGGATGAGCCTACAACAGGACTTCATTTTGAAGATATTAGGGTATTGATGGAAGTTTTAAACCAATTGGTGGACAAAGGAAATACCATTTTGGTCATTGAACATAATATGGACGTCATAAAAATGATGGACCATATCATTGATATCGGTTACGAAGGTGGCCGAGGAGGCGGAATGATAGTTGCCAAAGGCACCCCTGAAGAGGTAGCAAAAGACAATAAAAGTTATACAGCCAAGTTCTTGAAGAAGGAGTTGGACAATGCGAAAAGAAAAATAGCCCCTGCGGTCTGATTAAAAATAGAATTATGCGAAAAGAACAACACCACAAAGGTTGGAATGAAATAAAGACGAACGATTCATGGGCAATATTCAAAATCATGGGGGAATTTGTCAATGGTTTTGAAAAAATGAGTCAGATAGGACCTTGTGTTTCCATATTTGGTTCGGCACGTACCAAACCCGGAGAACCTTTTTATGAGCTTTCTGTAAAAGTAGCCAAAAGCGTTGCTGAAGCAGGCTATGGAATCATAACCGGAGGTGGTCCAGGAATCATGGAAGCCGGTAACAAAGGTGCAAACTTGGCGGGGGGAACCTCTGTGGGACTGAATATCGACCTTCCTTTTGAACAACATGACAATCCATACATCGATGCTGATAAAAGTCTTGATTTTGACTACTTTTTTGTTCGAAAGGTGATGTTTGTCAAATACTCACAAGGGTTTGTGGTCATGCCAGGAGGCTTTGGAACGCTCGACGAACTCTTCGAGGCCATCACGCTGATCCAAACGAATAAAATACATACATTCCCCATCATTTTAGTTGGCACAGAATTCTGGAGCGGACTTTTCGAATGGATAAAGAATACCATGTTAACAGCTGGAAATATAAGTCCAGATGACCTGGATTTAATTAAAATTGTTGATACTGCAGACGAGGTGGTCCAAATCATTGACGCATTCTACAAAGGACGAAATCTTAGTCCTAACTTTTAATACAACGACTCTTGTTGAGTAAGAAACCTTCATTACAAATAACTATTGCGCTTCATTTTTTGTTGTGCCTTTCTGCATTGGCTCAACACACGAATGAAATCAATGCCACTTTGAAGGGTATCGGTAAGGAAATCCAAATCAAGCAAAAGTTTACCTATGTAAACGATTCGAAAGATGGGCTTTCCGTATTGTATTTTAATGATTGGAATCACGCATATGCCAACAAGAACACCGCCCTCGCAAAACGCTTTGCGGAAGAGTTTAAGCGAAGTTTGCATTTAGCCAAAGACAAAGAAAGGGGGTATACCAAAATGATGAGCATTGTGGATGCCAACTACACTGGATTGGAATGGGGTCACTATAAGAACAAGGATGTTCTCCGAGTTGAGTTAAATGAGATTTTGCAACCAGGTGAATCAGTACAGCTTTTTTTCACGTATAACGTAAAATTACCGCACTCAAAGTTTACTTCTTACGGTCATAGCCCAAATGGAGATTATTATCTAAGGGATTGGTATTTGACCCCTGCTGTTTACACCGACGAATGGAAGCTCTATGACAATATGGATCTAGATGATTTATATACTGATGTCACCAATACCTCTATAGACTTCATTTACCCTAAAGGATTGCATTTGGCCACCAATTTTGATTCTAATGGCAACTCTGAATTCCCGGGGGGACAATTCACAAGACTTGTTGGGGAGAACAGGAAGAGCTGTGAGGTTATTTTATATCCTAGAGAAGAATTTACCAAGCATGTTACCCGAACCATGACAGTGGTCACCGACTTAGATTCCAATAAGTACAATAATATCTCCCAGGGGATTTCAATCAATCGGATTTCAGATTTTTTATTCGAGAACCTTGGTCGTATGCCCCATAAAAGTTTATTGGTCAGTAATCTTGCCTATAATAAATCACCTCTCTATGGTATAAATCAACTACCCTCCTTTATAAGGCCTTATGAGGCGCAGTTTCAATTTGAAATGAAATTTTTAAAGACTGCTTTGCACAGTTTTTTGAAAGAAACTATGTTTCTAGATCCTCGACAAGAACGATGGGTCAGTGATGCAATTGCGAATTATCTAATGATAAAATATGTTGAGGAATACTATCCAGACCAAAAACTGGCCGGTAAGCTTTCTCGACTTTGGGGGTTTCGAAGTTTCCACTTGGCGAAAATGGACTTTAATGAACAGTATGCCTTGCTGAGCATGCTTTCAGCCCGTAAAAACATTGATCAGGCACTTACAACTCCCAACGATTCTTTGATTAAGTTCAACCAAAAAATAGCCAACGGTTACAAAGCAGGATTGGGAATGTCATATTTGGCGGAGTATCTTGGAGAAAAGAAAATCGACAGCAGTATTCTTTCCTTTTATAAAACCCACAACTTAAACTCGAATGTGAAAGCAGAGGACTTTAGGGTTGAGATAGAACGATTTTCAGATAAAAACCTAGATTGGTTTTTTGATGAGTACGTGTCCACACGAAAAAAAATAGATTACAAAATAAAGAAGGTGGAAAAAACCGAGGATTCCATCACCTTCGTTATAAAAAATAAAAGAGGTACAAAAGTTCCGATTTCGCTTTTCGGACTTCAAAAAGATTCGGTCGTATCTCATTATTGGTTTACGGATATTGACACTTCAAGCGTCTTTACCATCCCCAGAAAAGGTGAAGACCGTTTAGTACTTAACTATGATCAAAAGATTCCGGAGTTTAACCAACGTGATAACTGGAAGACGTTAAATGGATTCTTTTCCAGCAATAAAAAACTAAAGTTTCAATTTTTCAAGGATACCGAAGACCCCAACTATAATCAAGTTTTCTACGTACCTATAGCAAACTTCAATGTCTATGATGGCATAACTCCAGGGCTTAGAATCTATAATAAGACTTTTTTAGAAAGACCTTTTCAATACGATTTTGGTCCTACCTACTCCTTCCTAGAAAAGACTTTGGTAGGAAAGGCAAGTCTACGGTATAGAAAATACCATGGCAAAAGTGGTCTTTATGTTTCCAATTATTCCTTTTCGGGTTCTACCTCCCACTTTCAGGTTAATTCAAGGTTTACAACACTTACTCCGGCAATTAGTTTTGGATGGAGACCAGATAATTTAATGTCCAATCGACGGCAATCCCTGCTTTTTAGGTATAGAAGTGTTTTTAGGAACATAGATGATGCAATAGCAGATGAAATCGATACAGACCCAGATTATGCCGTTTTTAACGTCCGGTTCCGAGATTTTGACAACAACATATTAAACTATTCTTCTTGGTTTCTCGATGCACAACATTCAAGTGAGTTTAGCAAGCTTGCTTTTGAATTTGAATACCGTAAACTATTTCAGAGCAATAGACAGTTAAATCTCAGATTCTATGCTGGTAAGTTTCTGAGAAACAAGACGAATTCCGATTTTTTCAGTTTTGCCTTAGATCGTCCAACTGATTATTTATTTGACTTGAATTATCTCGGTCGTTCAGAAAATTCAGGAATCTACAGTCAACAAATTATCATTGCAGAAGGAGGTTTTAAATCAACACTTGAAAACCCTTTTGCAAACGATTGGATAACTACCATGAACGCTAGCACCAACATTTGGCGATGGATTGAAGCTTATGGCGATATAGGATATATTCGCAATCGTGGTGAAAATGCTCGTTTTGTGTATGACTCTGGTATCCGTTTGAATCTTGTTACCGATTATTTTGAACTTTACTTTCCTGTATATTCCAACCGAGGATGGGAAATTGCGGATAACGATTACGGAGAACGTATCAGATTTATTGTGACCATAAGCCCCAGAACACTTATTGGCCTATTCACTAGAAAGTGGTTTTAATTGCCATATTCCCAAAAAACATGCCTTAAAAAACACAAAATTTGAAAATTTTGTTTTCAAACGTTGATTTTGTTGTCATATTATCACATTATTAACATGGCTAGGTATTGCCAATACCGATGTATTTTAGTAATTTTGCAAAAAATCCTGCATAGCCTATGAAACCTGATTCCAAGACAAGCAATGATATTTCCTTTGATGATTTTCAGTCTCAAATTCTGAGGGATTATAAAGTTGCCGTCACCAGCAGGGAGTGTAGTTTGCTTGGAAGACGGGAGGTACTTTCCGGTAAAGCAAAATTTGGGATTTTTGGAGATGGAAAAGAGCTGCCTCAATTGGCTATGGCGCGCGCTTTTCAAGATGGGGACTTCAGAAGTGGTTATTACAGAGACCAAACTTTTATGATGTCCTTGGACAACCTAAGTCCAAAAGAGTTTTTCCACGGTTTGTACGCCACCACAGATCTGGATAAAGAACCTATGAGTGCAGGCCGTCAAATGGGAGGCCATTTTGTAACCCATAGTTTAAATGAAGATGGCTCATGGAAAGATTTGACCAAACAAAAAAATAGCAGTGCGGACATATCGTGTACCGCAGGACAAATGCCTCGTCTTCTTGGATTGGCACAAGCATCAAAACTATATCGCAACCTTAAGGAAATAGATCAGACAAATTTTTCCAACAATGGAAATGAAGTTGCTTGGGGAACAATAGGCAACGCAAGTACCAGTGAGGGCCACTTTTTTGAGACTCTCAATGCCGCTGGCGTAATGCAAGTACCTCTAGTAATGTGTGTTTGGGACGATGATTACGGTATTTCCGTTCCTTCTGAGTTCCACACAACCAAAGGAGATATTTCTGAGGTACTAAAAGGGCTACAGCGAGATGAGGATAATGACGGATATGAGATTTTAAAGGTTAAGGGGTGGGATTACACCGCTTTAATCCATGCTTTCGAAAATGCGTCGGATATTGCCCGGGAAGAACACGTTCCTGTACTCATTCATGTGACCGAACTCACGCAACCTCAGGGTCATTCAACCTCTGGATCCCATGAACGATATAAGTCACAAGAACGTTTGGAGTGGGAACGTGAAAATGACTGCAATAAAAGATTCAGAGAATGGGTCATAGAAAATAATATTGCCACTGAAGAAGAGCTTAAAAGTCTTGAAAGAGAAATAAAACAGCAAGTAAGGGCTGCAAAAAAGGAAGCTTGGTCAGAATTTCTTAAACCTCATCTTGATGAGAAGAAACAATTGGTAAAGCTTTTGGAAGCTGCCGCTAGCAAAAGTCCGAATCGGACTTTTATCTCAAAAGTTAAGAACGACCTTATTGCCATTGAAGAGCCGTTGAAGAAAGACTTGGCCTCCAAATCCAGAAAAGCACTTCGCTATCTTTTAGGGGAGTCAACGGAAGAGAAACGGGCACTTCAAGTTTGGATAAATCAATTTTTAAGTACATCACAACCCAAGTTCAGTTCACATCTTTATAGCGAATTGCAGAATAACGCCATAAATGTTGCCCCTTCGACACCAGTATTTTCTGAAGAAACTGAAATGGTCGATGGACGAATCATTTTAAGAGACAATTTTGATGCGCTATTTGAAAAATATCCAGAGTCCTTGGTGTTCGGCGAGGATACAGGTAACATTGGAGATGTAAACCAAGGCCTAGAAGGACTTCAGAAAAAATATGGAGCGCTACGCGTTGCAGATACGGGAATTCGAGAAACAACAATCGTTGGACAAGGTATCGGACTTGCCTTAAGAGGATTAAGACCTATTGCGGAAATTCAATATCTTGACTATATCCTTTATGGATTACAGACATTAAGTGATGATTTAGCGACATTGATGTACCGCACCGTGGGCAAACAAAAAGCTCCTTTGATTATTCGGACTCGCGGTCATCGATTGGAGGGTATTTGGCACTCAGGTTCACCTATGGGAGGACTCATCCATCTGTTACGAGGCATGTACATTCTTGTTCCACGTAATATGACCCAAGCAGCAGGTTTTTACAATACTTTGATGAAAAGTGATGAACCTGCCCTAGTGATTGAAAGTCTTAACGGTTATCGTTTAAAAGAAAAGAAACCTTCAAATCTTGGCGAGTTCTGCACCCCGATTGGTGAAGTTGAAGTCATGAAAGAAGGCTCCGATATTACACTACTATCTTATGGTTCAACCCTGCGTATTGTAGAAAAAGTAGCTGCTGAATTATCCGAAGTGGGAATTGATGCCGAAGTAATAGATGCACAATCACTTCTTCCTTTTGATCTTGGCCACAATGTGGCAAAAAGTTTAAAAAAGACAAATAGACTACTTATTATAGACGAAGATGTCCCCGGTGGTTGTTCTGCATATTTGATGCAAGAAATCCTTGAGAAACAAAATGGTTACCAATATCTTGATAGTGCACCACAAACACTCACAGCTAAAGAACATAGGCCAGCTTATGCTTCTGATGGGGACTACTTTTCCAAACCCAACGCGGAAGATATTTTTGAAAAAGTTTATGAAATCATGAACGAAACGAATCCGGAGGAATTTCCAACACTCAGATAAAAGTAAGCCCGCTTAAAGCGGGCTTTTATTTTAGTTTTTAAGTTCAATTTCCTGCTCTTTCATCGCAGGTACCAAAGGATTTCCATCTGCATCTATTTCAATTATGTTGTCAAATCCCAATTCATCCAATTTCGACGCAATTTTTGCCCTATCTCCTACCATAAACCAGTTTACGGCTTCTGGTTTTACAACTTTTTTACTGACCTCACGAACAGCATCAAGGGAAAGGCTTCGAACATTTTGGTCATAGGTTTCATAATAATCATCTGGTAAATTATATCTCAACAAATTACGAATGGATGTATTTACAGCACTATTGGTTTCCCATTGTCCTGGCAAGCTCAATACCTGATTCGTTTTTACCTTGTCCAACTCTTCTTGTGTTGCCGGTCTTGTAGAAATGAATTCTGAAATTTCTTTGCGGATTTCACCCACTGATTCTGATGTCTTATCGGTTTGAACAGGGGCATATACGATAAATGGACGTTCTTCTTTGGAGCCTAAAACAAACCCTCCGGCTCCATAAGACCAGTGCTTATCTTCACGAAGATTCATATTAATTCTTGACGTGAAATCACCTCCAAGAATGCTCACCATCTGTTCCAATGCTATTTCAGAAACCCCACCATATTTCTCCGTCAAGTGGCCCGCAATAATAACGGATTGCTGGGATTCTGGCCTGTTCATTAAATACAAAGTGTTTTTAGAGTTTGTTTTTGGGGCACTAAATGTAATAGCAGGTACATTTCCTTTCTTCCATTTGCCCAAACTCTTTTGAAGCTTTGATTTTAACTCATCCATTTCAATATCGCCAGTGACAATAATGGTTGCATTGTTAGGTTTGACCCAGGTGTCATAAAACTTGACGGCATCTTCCCTAGTCAGTTTTTGAACGGTATTCTCATAACCTGTGCCAGTATATGGATTGCTATACGGATGATTTTCACCATACATATATTTATTCATTACCCTTAATGCCATGGAAACTGGTTGTGCCTTTTCATTTTTGATGTTATTGATTTGCTCATTTTGTAAACGGTCAAATTCTGCCTGCGGAAAAATCGGATTCAACACAACATCGGAAAACAACTCAAGACTAGCATCAAAACTTTGCTTTAAAGTTGTCATAAACACATTGGACTGATCTTGATTTGAAAACGTACTTAGACTTACTCCTAAAAGTTCCGACTTTTCACTGATTTCCAAGGAATTCAGATTCTTAGTGCCCTCATCCATAAGATTCATGGCAAGTTGTGCGGTTCCCGGACTACTCAAATGATCGGTCTTATACCCCGCATTGACCACAAGGTTAACCACCACAGTTGGGACTCCTGTGCGCTTAGCTAGCACAACGTTTAGTCCATTGGAAAGTTGTGCTTTTTCCAAAGCTGGAAACTTAGAACTCTTTTGTTCCCCCAATTCTGGAAGTTTGGAACGGTCAACCGTACTTTTTTGCACTGTATATTCAGGAAATGGTTTGCATACCAAAATGTGTTTTCCTTTGGATAGCCATTTATTCGCGGTGCTTTTCAGGTCTTCAATTGTAGCATCCTCAATAAATTTCAAACGCGTTTTATAATACGAAGCGTCTCCAAAATAGGTCTGGTTGGAGGCAAGAATATCCGAAACTCCACCAAATCCACCAATACGTTCAAGTCCTTTTATGAAATTGGCAAAATAGGCTGCTTTTACCCTTTTCAATTCAGCTTCCGTAGGACCTTCTCTCAAAAAATTCTGAATTTCGGCTTCCAGTTGGCTTTTAAGTTTATCCGAATCCTGACCCGGCTTAACATTCAACCAAGTAATAAATCTACTAGCTATTTCACTTGATGCTTGAAAAGAAACGGCAGCACTAGCAGTCTGATCTTCGTAAACAAATTTCTTGTACAACCTTGAATTTTTCCCGCTAGTAAGAATTGAAGAGATCAAATCAAAATGTAAATCTTCCCTATCGCCAAACTGTGGGGTGTTCCAAGCAAACAGTACTCTGGTCTCAGGCACTCTATCTTCATAAACCTGATAAGTATCGAAATTTCGTTCAGGTATATTCACTTCCTGTCTTTCAATGGTCGGCCCTGCGGGAATATCTCCAAAATATTTTAAAACCTTTTGATGTACTTCTTCCGGATTGACATCACCGGCAACAGCTACGACAGCATTTGCTGCACCATAATATGACTTGAACCATTCTTGAACATCTTCCATTGAAGCTGCATTTAAATCCTCCATTTCCCCGATAACTGTCCAGGAATAAGGATGCCCTTTGGGGTACATGGCCTTGGTCAAATAGTTCCATTGTTTCCCATATGGTTGATTTTCTCCTTGTCTTTTTTCATTTTGAACCACACCTCGCTGTTCATCCAATCTTTCTTGATCTACAGCTCCTAGTAAATGTCCCATACGGTCAGATTCTAAAAACAGTACTTGGTCAAGGGCTGATACCGGTACATTTTGAAAATAATTGGTCCTGTCCGTATTTGTAGTCCCATTTAAATCGGTACCACCTATACTTTCCAGTGCCTGGAAGTAATCCTTGTTATAGTTCTCACTACCGTTGAACATGAGATGCTCAAAGAGATGGGCAAAACCACTCTTTCCTGGTTTCTCATTTTTAGATCCCACATGATACCACACATTCACGGCGGCAATCGGGGCTTTATGGTCTTCATGAACAAGCAAAGTGAGTCCGTTTGGCAAATTAAATTGCTCATATGGAATTTCTATTTCGCTGGCGTTGAACTGAAAGTTTTGTCCGTATTGCGATTGCATACACAATACGACCACGGCAATAAGAATAAAGTATCTTTTCATGACTGTGATTTATTGTTTTTTGATTGAAATAATTAAGTGTGAAACAAGGTAATGATAAGTTTTAGTTTTCCCAAGTATTTCCATTAGGGCGAACATACTATATTAAGATTACAGAGTGCAGCTAAATTGCCAAATCCGCTGAACAAAATTGTGGAATTAATGAAGATGGCAACCGTCAATTTCCATTCGATTTTTCTTATTATTCGCGACATAATTTATACATTCACGTAAATTTAAAATCCCCCTAATGAAAAATAGTCTTTTAATCCATCTAGGTCTTGCCCTCCTCAGGATAGTTCCTTCTGCACTTTTAATGACACATGGCTATCCAAAACTTCAAAAGCTTATAAGTGGAAACACTGAATTCTTGAACCCCATTGGTATTGGTCAAGCCCCTTCTCTATTTTTGACAGTAATTGGTGAATTTGTTTGTCCAATTTTATTGATTATTGGATTTAAAACAAGGTGGGCCGCAATTCCATCTGCAATTACCATGTTTGTTGCTGGTTTTATCGTTCATGCTTCGGATCCTCTGGGTAAAAAGGAATTGGCTTTGCTTTATCTTACCGTTTTCGTGGTTATTTTTCTTTTAGGTCCTGGTAAGTATAGCGTAGACAAAAAATAGAATCAATCTATTTGGATCAGTAATTCTTTCAATAAATCTGCCTGTGATAAATTGTTGGCATTTACGCCCTTACTCTTTAAGTCCAATTGGCGTAATCCTGAGACAATGCTGCTAACACGTTTCATGGGATAATTTTTGGCAGCTGTAGTGAATTCATTCACAAAATAGGGGTTGACTCCGAGTACCTTAGAAACATTACCAGGAGAGTGGTCCTTAAGCCCATGATACTGTAATAATTGAGTGAAGAAGGTACTTAATAAAGAAATGGTAACAACAAAAGGGTTATCCTTTGGGTTCTGGGCGAAATAATCAATAATACGGACTGTTTTTCGTATGTTCCGTTCACCAATAGCTTTTTTCAATTCAAAATTGTTGAAATCCTTACTGATACCGATATGCTTTTCAATCAGTTTCGAGGTAATCTCTGTGTCCTCGGGTACTACCAATAACAATTTATCCAGTTCATTATTGATTTTACTTAGGTCAGCACCCAAATATTCTACCAATAATACTGCAGCCTTTGGCTCAATCCTATACTTTTTACCACCAAGCGTACGACGTATCCATTCGGAAACTTGGTTTTCATAAAGCTTTTTGCTTTCAAAAAGCTCCCCATTTTTTTGAATGGCTTTGTAAAGCTTCTTGCGTTTGTCCAGTTTTTTGTATTTGTAACAGATTACCAATATGGTCGAAGGCTGGGGATTTTCAACATATGAAACAAATTTTTCAATGTTTCGAGATAGGTGTTGTGCTTCCTTTACAATCACCACCTGATGTTCAGCCATCATTGGAAATCTTTTTGCATTTGATATGACTTCATCAACACTTGTATCCTTTCCATACAATACCATTTGGTTGAATCCTTTTTCTTCCTCAGCCAATACATTTTCAGAGATGTATTGCGATATCTTGTCAATATAATAGGGCTCCTCCCCCATTAAAAAATATATAGGTTTTGGATTGCCTTCGTCAATATGGTTCACAATTTCCTTTATCCGGTCCATTCAGAAAAAATCATCAAATTTGTCCAATGCAATCATTGAACTTTCCCAAGTATCGGTTTAGAGTCAAAAGTAGCGAAAATAGCCTCCATATTTTTGACTTGATACGTAAAAAGTTTGTCCTGCTACAACCTGAGGAATGGGTACGCCAACATGTACTTCATTTTTTGATTTTCACCAAAAATTATCCGCAGAGTATCATCAATGTGGAAAAACAGCTCACGGTAAACAATTTGAAGAAACGATACGATATTGTTGTATTCAAACCCGATGGCCATATTGATATTTTGGTAGAATGTAAAGCACCAGAAGTTAAAATTGACCAAACCACTTTTGATCAAATAGCGCAATACAATCTCAGCTTGAAGGCAAACTACCTTATGGTTACCAATGGAATGGAGCATTATTATTGTAAAATGGACCTGGAACAAGAAAAATATTTGTTTTTGAAGGAAATTCCTGATTTTAGCCGTTAATTTGCTGCCGTTTTGAAAGTTGCCATAGTCATATTAAACTGGAACGGTAAAGCCTTGCTAGAACGATTTCTTCCAACTGTAATCGCTCATTCCGATGAAGCGGGCATCTATGTCGTTGACAATGCCAGTGAAGATGATTCCGTTGCCTTTGTTAGTAGTGAATATCCTCAGATAGGTATTGTGCAAAATTCAACTAATGGGGGCTTTGCCAAAGGCTATAATGATGGACTGCAAACTATCGACGCAGATATCTACTGTCTTTTAAACTCCGATGTCGAAGTTGCTCCGAATTGGTTGAATCCTATTTTGAAGACGTTCAAAGACGTACAGGAAGCGGCTATTATCCAACCTAAAATCTTGGACCTTAATCGAAGGGAATATTTTGAGTATGCTGGCGCAGCTGGTGGATTTATTGATATGCTGGGGTATCCATTTTGTAGGGGAAGAATATTTCAGGCACTTGAAAAAGACCAGGGACAGTACAATGATACCAAAGAAGTCTTCTGGGCGACGGGGGCCTGTATGTTTATCAAAAGTGATGTTTTTAAATCCTTAAACGGCTTTGACCAAGACTACTTTGCCCACCAGGAAGAAATAGATCTTTGCTGGAGAGCAAAAAATGCTGGTCATAAGGTCTATTATGTTGGAGAAAGTCATGTATACCATCTTGGAGGTTCCACACTAAAAAACATGGACCCAAAGAAAACCTTTTTGAATTTTCGGAATTCCTTGTACTCCATAACCAAAAATCTGCCCGGCAAAAGAGCGCTTTCAATCATAATTTTAAGGTTATTATTGGATGGAATAGCTGGACTGCGATTTGTTTTTCAATTTAAGTTCAATCATTGTTTAGCGATAATCAAAGCGCATATAAGTTTTTATATTAATTTTAGAAAGATTTACGGCAAAAGGGAAAAAGCTAATTTTTTGCAAAAATACTATTCTACGACATCCATTGTCTGGTCCCATTTCGTACATCAAGTAAAGAATTTTAACATTTTAGTAAAAGATTAACTACGCCTGACCACGCAAACATTGCATTTTACATAATTTTGGTCTCGTTTTTAATCCAGAAAATCAAACATATCTATAACTTATTACCACGATTATGAAAAAAGTTTTCCTAGGAACATTATCTATGGCAATTTTATTGACTTCCTGCGTATCTCAAAAGAAATATGCCGATTTGGAAGCCAAGCACAAAGAAACCCAAGACCTATTAAATTCTGCAACAGTTAAGTTAAATGACTGTTTGGAAGAAAAAGCTACAGCTTCGTCCAGACTTCAGACTCTTGAAGATCAAAACGCTTTCTTGAAAGCCAACAACCAAGAGTTGATCAACAACATGGGCAATTTAACTACACTTACTACCAAAGGTGCTGAAAACCTTGAGAAATCTTTGGAGAGTCTTCGTGAAAAGGACCTTACCATTAGGAAATTACAAGATGCGGTTACAAGAAGGGATTCTGTAAACCTTGCTTTGGTTCAGAGCTTAAAAGGTGTTCTTGGAAATTTGGATGATGAAGACATCGAGGTTAGTGTAGAAAAAGGTGTGGTATATGTATCCATCTCTGATAAACTATTGTTCAGAAGTGGAAGTTATAACATCACAAGCGCTGCTAGAAACGTTCTTGGTAAAGTTGCCAAGGTTGTGAACAACAAACCAGATTTTGAATTCTTGGTTGAAGGACATACAGATAATGTACCTTATAAAGGCAGTGGGGCTCTTGTTGACAACTGGGACTTGAGTGCAAAAAGAGCGACATCCATTGTTAGAACATTGCAAAATGATTTCAATGTTGACCCCAAGCGTATGACCGCAGCTGGAAGAAGTTATTATATTCCTGTGGCGTCTAACGACACAGCAGCAGACAGAGCTAAAAACAGAAGAACACGTATTGTAGTATTGCCAAAAATTGACCAATTCTACAGTATGATAGAAGAAGGAATGAAAGATCCAGCCATCGGCGGTTCTGGAAACTAGTCTTTCTATATATAGTATGAAAAAGCGGTCTCTGGGCCGCTTTTTTTTATTTTAGAAAATATCAATACTTCCCTTGCCTTCCCTAACAACCTCAGGGTATCCGTTAGAAAGATCTACGACCGTTGAAGCAACATTTCCGCCGTATCCCCCATCAACGACCACATCCACCAAATTTTGCCATTTTTCATAAATAAGCTCTGGGTCTGTGGTATATTCCAATATATCATCCTCATCCCGAATAGAGGTTGAAACTATAGGGTTCCCTAATTCGGTGACTAGGGCACTTACAATGGCATTGTCAGGAACACGAATACCGACGGTCTTCTTCTTTTTAAAATCTTTGGGAAGATTATTATTGCCAGGAAGGATAAATGTATACGGTCCTGGCAATGCTCGTTTTAAAATTTTAAACGTAGCCGTATCAATTTGACGTACAAAATCAGATAGATTGCTCAAATCAGGACAAACAAAGGACCAATTGGCTTTTTCCAACTTTATCCCTTTAATCCGAGCTATTTTTTGTAGTGCTTTTGAATTTGTGATATCGCAACCCAGACCATAAACCGTGTCGGTCGGATAAATAATCAATCCTCCTTTTCGGAGTATCGCTCCAATTTTTTCAATCTGACGAGGATTTGGGTTTTCCTCAAAAAGTTTTATGAGCTCGGCCATCAACAATTCTCATTTTCTACAAAGTAACAAAGATTATGGCCATTGCGAAGACTTTGCATGGCCATCGGGGATAATTATCCTTCCAAAACCTCTAATTTGGCAAATCTCAAAAGCAGTTTCTTCACATCTCCCCGCTCAAATTTGATTTCGGCTTTTTTATCATTTCCAACTCCTTCAATTTTCAAAATTTTACCCTTTCCAAATCGAGTATGATTCACCAAGGCACCTTCTGCTAAATTAGGATCAACGGTATTGGTATTGTTTGTTGGTGCGGCAATTTCTGGTTTTAATTTTCTGAGCTTACGAAGCTGGTTTTCGTTGGGTTTTTGTACGCTGGGCGGGGTTCCATTTTTAGGTTTTATCTGCCGAAGTTTACTCTTGTCCACCTCGCCAAAGATATTGGCGTCAATCATGGATTTGTAGCGGTACCCATCACTGACCGGAGTAAGATTTTCAACATATTGCTCTTCTATTTCCTCTAAAAATCGACTCGGTTCCGCATCAATTAACTTTCCCCAACGGTATCTATTTTGAGTATAGGTTAAATACGCTTGTTTTTCGGCCCGAGTCAATGCGACATAAAACAAACGTCTTTCCTCTTCCAGTTCACTTCTTGTGTTCATGCTCATAGCTGAAGGAAAAAGGTCTTCCTCCATACCTACAATATAAACATATGGAAACTCCAAACCCTTTGCCAAATGAATCGTCATCAAAGCAACACGGTCATCATCTCCTGTATCTTTGTCCATATCAGTGGCAAGAGCCACATCTTCCAAAAATTCTGTAAGACTACCTGTTGCATCGGCCAGTTCTTTTTGCCCTTCAACAAAATCTTTGATTCCGTTCAACAACTCTTCAATGTTCTCCATCCGTGCTATACCTTCTGGAGTGCCATCTTTTTTGAACTCCAACAACAGTCCCGTTTTCTTGGATACATGTTCAGCAAGGTTGAAAGCATCAGATCCCTCATTCATAATTTGGAAGCTTTTGATCATTGTCACAAAATCTTCCAGCTTTCGTTTGGTGCCTGCATTGATTTTTAAATTGAGTTTATCCAAATGTTCCATCACCTCAAAAATGGAACGGCCATAATGATTAGCGGCCACTACCAATTTATCAATGGTAGTCTGACCAATACCCCGAGCTGGAAAATTAACGATCCTTTTTAGAGCTTCCTCATCTTTTGGATTGATAACCATTCGCAAATAGGCCAACACATCCTTAATTTCTTTCCGCTGATAAAAAGAAAGCCCTCCGTAGATGCGATAAGGGATATCTCGTTTGCGCAAAGCATCTTCAATAGCTCTTGATTGAGAATTGGTTCGGTACAACACCGCAAACTCACCATTCGGCATTTGCAGCTGCATTTTGTTTTCAAAAATGGAGCTTGCCACATACCTACCCTCTTCCGCATCAGTAATACTTCTGTGGATTTTTATCTTATTCCCTTCATCATTGGAAGTCCAGACCACCTTTTCCAATTGGTTTTTGTTCTTTGCAATGATCGAATTGGCTGCGTTGACTATATTTTTTGTGGAACGGTAATTCTGTTCCAACCTATACATCCCAACATCATCATAGTCCTTTTGAAAATTAAGGATATTACTGATATTGGCTCCTCTAAACGAATAGATACTCTGGGCATCATCACCCACTACACATATGTTTTGATATCGATCTGAAAGTGCTTTGACAATCAAGTATTGTGAATGGTTAGTATCCTGGTACTCATCAACCAAAATGTAGCGAAACCTGTCCTGATACTTCATTAACACCTCCGGAAAACGGGTTAATAGTTCATTGGTGCGGAGCAGTAAGTCATCAAAATCCATGGCTCCAGCCTTAAAACAACGATCCACATAGTTTTGGTAAATCTCACCAAGTCTTGGTCGTTTGGCCATGGCATCCGCTTCAACTAGTTCTGGGTTTTGAAAATAGGCTTTAACCGTAATCAAGCTGTTTTTATAAGACGATATCCGATTTTGAATTTGCTTATACTTATAAATATCCTTGTCTAGTCCCATCTCTTTGATAATGGAAGCAATCAGACGTTGGGAATCCTGCGTGTCATAAATGGTGAAATTGCTCGGGTAACCTAATTTATCCCCATCAAAACGTAACAGCTTGGCAAAAACGGAGTGAAAAGTCCCCATCCAAAGGCTCTTGGCTTCAGAATTTCCAACAATGGTGGCTATACGCTTTTTCATTTCGCGAGCTGCCTTGTTGGTAAAAGTCAATGCAAGAATATTAAACGAATCGACACCTTGCTCCATTAAATGGGCAATTCTATAGGTCAATACACGAGTCTTACCAGAGCCCGCTCCAGCAATCACCATTAATGGGCCATCTTTGTGCAGCACCGGTGCCCGTTGGGCATCGTTCAATTCATCCAAAAAAGTACTCAAACCGTAAGGTGTTTAAAAAGTAGATGTGAAATTAGCCAATAATGGTTTCATGCTAAAATGATCCTGTTAATACTTATAAACACGATTACGTTTTAATTGGAATTGAATATATTTAGGAAATTAAAAAAATATGGCAAGACCCCTATTTTCATTTTTACTTTTCTTCACTCTTTTTTTTAACCACACTTTATTCTCCCAAAGCCCTGAAGCCGGTCCCATTATAATTGACTTTGGCAAAGTCCATAAAATTGACAACCCAGACTTTAAGACCAATGCTGATCAAGAATTCAAAGTAGTTTTTGATATTATGAACAGCCCCGAGTCACATACCGAAATCAACAAAACCATTGAAACGGCAGCTCGCTTTTTAAATATGCACGCCCAAAGTGGTGTTCCAAAATCCCAATTGAAAGTTGCCTTGGTGGTTCATAACAAAGCTTCCAAAGACATCATTAAAAATGAAGCATACAATAGTCGATATGGTGTCTTTAATCCCAATTTCGAAATGATACATGATCTTATGGATGCCGGGGTTGAGGTGATACTATGTGGTCAATCATCAAAATCAAGAGACTTTCCAAAAGAAGATCTTATTCCAGGAGTAAAAATTTCACTTTCGGCTATGACGGCACTTATACAATTGCAAAACGAAGGTTATCAACTTATAAAATTCTAAACTCAAACAAATGCGCAAAACTCTAACATTAACACTACTGCTAACCAGTCTTTCTATATGGGCTCAGGACCATAATCTGGATAAGGACTACACTGCTGTTGAAAACAAGGTCATTGAATGGCGAAGAGACATCCACCAAAATCCAGAACTCAGTAACCGAGAATTCAAGACTGCCGAAAAAATTGCAAAGCATCTAAAATCTCTGGGAATTGAGGTTCAGACAGGGGTTGCTAAGACAGGGGTAGTTGGGTTGTTAAAAGGAGATCAACCCGGAAAGGTGGTTGCCCTTAGAGCAGACATTGATGCGCTTCCTGTTACAGAACGTAACGATCTTCCATTTAAGTCAAACGTAAAATCGACTTTTTTGGGCAAGGAAGTCGGGGTAATGCATGCTTGTGGCCATGACACCCACACTGCTATCCTAATGGGTGTTGCCGAAGTTTTATCCAAAAACAAGGATAAAATCAAAGGAACTGTGAAGTTCATTTTTCAACCCGCTGAAGAAGGTCCACCACCCGGAGAAGAAGGTGGTGCTTTGTTAATGGTAAAAGAGGGGGTGCTTACCAACCCGGATGTCGATGCCATTTTCGGTCTTCACATCAATTCTCAAACTCCTATAAACAACATAAAATACAAACCAGGCGGAAGTATGGCGGCCGCTCAACGTTTTGTAGTCAATGTGAAGGGGAAACAGACCCATGGCTCCCAACCTTGGGGCGGTGTGGACCCTATTTTAATAAGTGCAAAAATCATTGATGGTCTTCAGACCATTATTAGTCGAGAGACAGAATTGATTAATGAAGCAGCGGTAATTTCTGTTGGTAAAATCACCAGTGGTGTCCGTTCCAATATCATCCCGGAAAGCGCTGAAATGATCGGTACCATTCGAACTTTGGATTATGATATGCAAAAACAAATAAACAAGCGGATGGAGGAAATGGTTCCGGCTATCGCCAAAGTTTATGGAGGTGAAGCAACTATTGATATTCAGACCTCTACTGCCATCACTTATAATCATTTAGAGTTAACTGAAATGATGGCTCCAACTTTGAAAAGAGTTGCTGGCAACGAAAATGTGAGCATACATAAAGCCATTACAGGTGCAGAAGACTTCAGCTATTTTCAAGAGAAAGTACCTGGTCTTTACTTTTTCTTAGGCGGAATGACTCCCGGGACCACAGAATCTTTTCCACATCATACTCCCGATTTTAAAATTGACGATAGTGGTTTGCTTTTAGGCGTTAAAGCGATGACCGAACTTACTTTGGACTATATGAATATGTAGATGGAATCTATTTTGGATTTTTTGAATTCCGTTTCTTGGTGGATTTGGGTTTTGATTTTCTTGGCTTTGGTGGCTATTCGGGATGTTTTCTTTCAGAAATCACATACCATAAGCCATAATTTTCCAGTAGTTGGGCATCTCAGGTATTGGTTGGAAAGTATCGGTCCAGAAATGAGGCAATACTTTGTGGCCAACAATCGTGAAGAGCTTCCATTCAACCGCATAGAAAGAGGATGGATTTATGCCTCAGCCAAAAAAGAAAATAATTACGAAGGCTTTGGAACGGATCGAGACATTTATGCGCATCAGCATATTTTTGTAAAAAATGCGATGATTGGATATCAAATACCTGAAAATCATCCCAATCAACTGGATTCGTATTTTTTACCCTGTGCTAAAGTCATAGGAGCTTATAATAAACGGAAAAAGCCTTACAGGCCAGCCTCCGCAATCAATGTTTCGGCCATGAGTTTTGGTTCTTTGTCTGCTACCGCGGTAGAATCCATGAACAAAGGAGTCAAAAAAAGTCAAGCCTATCACAATACTGGAGAGGGAGGACTTTCTCCATATCATAAGCATGGAGGGGATGTTATCTTTCATTTCGGAACAGGTTATTTCGGGGTCCGTTCAAGGGAGGGTAACTTCTCCATGGAGAAAATGAAAATTTTGGTGGATGAAAACCCTTGCATAAAAGCCATCGAGATTAAACTTTCCCAAGGCGCAAAACCTGGAAAGGGAGGAGTGCTTCCTGGAGCCAAAATCTCACCAGAAATTGCCAAGATTAGAGGAGTTGAAGTGGGAAAAGATGTCCTTTCTCCTGCTACGCATAAAGCTTTTAATTCAATTCCGGAGTTATTAAAGCTAATTGAGGACATCGCCAATGAAACAGGTTTACCTGTTGGAATAAAAGCGGCAATAGGAAAAGTGGGTCAATGGGAAGAACTGGCCGATTTGATGAAAAAATCGGGGAAAGGTCCCGATTTTATAACCATTGATGGCGGTGAGGGAGGAACCGGCGCTGCGCCACCTAGTTTTGCAGACCATGTTTCACTACCTTGGGTCTATGGCTTTGCTTCAGTTTACAAAATATTCCAGGATAAGGAGTTAACGGATCGCATAGTTTTCGTTGGAAGTGGAAAATTAGGTTTTCCAGCCAAAGCGGCCATGGCTTTTGCCATGGGTATTGATTGTATTAATGTGGCTCGCGAGGCTATGATGAGCATTGGATGCATCCAAGCCCAAATATGTCATACCAATAGATGTCCTGCTGGGGTCGCCACACAGAGTAAATGGTTACAAAAAGGCATCAGCGTTCCTTTAAAATCAGACAGATTGGCTCAATACTTTAAGACATTTAGAAAAGAGTTTTTAGAGATTACCCATGCTGCAGGATACGAGCACCCATGTCAATTTAGCATGAACGATATTCAAGTAAATGTTGATGATGACTATCTAAGCAGTGATCTTGAAGCAGTTTATGGGTACAAGAAAAAAGAGGTGCCTTTTACCTCAATGCAGGAGTTTTATGATTGTGTTTATTTGGGAGGTAAAACAACTTCCGAAAAAACACCCTAATTTTGAGCCGCATAAACATCGAACCAAATAGTACTTACTTATGAAAAAACAGTTACCCATTATCTTTTGCTTTTTGATAACTACAATTGGATTCTCTCAAAAGAAGAGTGAGCTATTTGAGCAGATTGAAGAGTTAAAAACCAATATACAGGATGTTGAACAGGAACTAGCTGAGAAAAAAAGAGAGGTTTCATCGAGTAAAGCAAAGGCAGAGACGCTGGAAACTGAAAATGTTAGTCTACGTGATGCCAATGCCACTTTGCTGCAAAATCTAAGCAGCTTTTCAGAACTTTCTAAGAAGAATAGTGAAAATGTCAACAAGACATTAGCTGCTTTGGAACGAAAGGAGAAACAGCTCAGTATCTTAAATGAAATGATAGCCTCCAACGATTCCACAGCAATTGTTCTACTGTCACGAGTAAAGCAAACTCTTGGGGAGGGTGCAAATGCTGATGTCAATGAAGGTGCCATTGTAATATCTAACAGTCTTACTACTTTGTTTGGTGCTGACACTGCATCCGATTTAACCGATGAGGGTAAAGCTTGGTTGGCAAATGTAGGTAAAGTGGTTCTTGCCAACCCTACGCTTAAAACAGAGATACAGGGGTTGAATATTACAGGGGAATTTGCGGTTACCTTGGATCAAGCAGCATCAGTTTCCAAGGAATTGATAGCTGTTTCAAAAGTTCCTGCAGATGCTTTGAGCGTTTCCGTAAAAGATGGGAATTTTAAGGAAGGTATCCTGATTCGCTTGCAGCCAGATCATAAAGAGTTTTATGACAAGGCCAAAGATCGTTTAACCAAAGGGCTATAAGAATACTATTTTACTGTATACTTTTTGAATATTTCATCCGTTGTAGTTTCTATAAAATCCAAAAACAAACTATCCTATGAGTGGAGATGATATCTTTCAACTTTTCGGCTTCTTGCTACCGGCAGTTGTGACCGGAGCTGTAGCCTTTTATTTTTTTAGATTACATACGCGAAATGAAGATGGCCGAAGACGTTTCCTGTTGCACAAAGATGCTCAAAAAGATACGCTCCCTATCCGTTTGCAAGCTTATGAACGAATGGTGCTTTTTTTAGAACGTATTGCTATCAATAGTTTGGTGGTGCGTGTGGCTCCAAAAGGAAAGAGCAAAGGTGATTATGAAAATCTACTCATAAAACAAGTGGAAACGGAATTTGAGCATAATCTTTCGCAACAAATCTACATGTCTGAAGAATGTTGGAACATTATAAAGGCGGCTAAAAATGCTACTATTCAGATTATTCGCTCTGCGGGAATGAGCGAAACTGATTCTCCTGATAAATTGCGTGAAGATATTCTGAACCAAACCATGGAAAAACAATCTCCTTCGGCAACCGCTTTGGCATATGTAAAAAAGGAAGTGGGCGAACTTTGGTAATTCCTAGTCCATATGATCCGGATCTATAGGACTGGTTTCTTCATTTTTATTTTTGGCATATAAATAACCTCTTTTCCACCAAAGAGTCATTCGCTCCTTGTTAAAAACCAAGGAGTTTGTGGTTAAAATTGTAGGTGTATAATAAAAATTAATAATGGCATCTTTTTGATTGGCCACTAATTTGCCAATTCGAATATTCTGATTTTCAATGCGGTCGAGCATAAAACTGAAGATGGTGGTCATCAATTCAAACGGATTCCTTGCTGGCATCCTGTTCAGGTAATTCACTTCGGTGTGCAGTACCACGACATCCACCTCGGTGGCACCTCTTCTTACCGCTTCCTCTATAGGGACCAAGCTGCCCAATCCTCCATCTGCATATTCACATCCATTGCGCCGAGCCAAGCTCATAAATGGAGTGTAATTGGATGAAATCCAGATCCAGTCACAAAATTCTTCATAGGTGCAATCATTAACGGATTTGTACTCGACTTGGTTCAAAGAAAGGTTGGAAACCGTTACTACAACATCAGTGTTGCCATGTTTTAATTGTTCAAACTCTTCTGGAGTCACCGACCTTCGAATAAGCTTACGTAAGTTTTCACTTTCCCCAAATGTTTTTTTTCCTCGGATAAAGCTTTTGAGAACATTCCAATGGTTGATCGCAATAATTTCGACCCCATGTTTCTTCTTAATCAGAAAAGGACAATTGTTGAAAATACTTTTTTGGTTCACATTGGAATAGATTTCTTTAATCTTATCCAGTTTGTTCAAAGCCAAATGAGAAATAAGCAAGCTACCTGTCGAGGTTCCAACAAACAAATCATATTCATGTCGTGCCTCTTGAATCAAAAACTGAGCAACACCACCTGCAAAAGCTCCTTTACTGCCTCCCCCTGAAATTACCAATGCTCTCATTTACCTAGAGTTTTGTCTACATATTGTTGTTGTTCCAAACTAAGGGTCGGATATATACCCATGAGCCTTTCTTTATTTTTACCTTCTTTTAAAAATTCTTTGAGCATTTTTCTGGACGATTTTTTAAAATGCCATACATGATGGTTGCATGCTTCAATCAAATTTTTAACCACCTGATCATTATAGGCGCCTATACCCTTTAGGTACTGAAAGGCTAGTAGTCTTACTTCAAAATGATGCTCAGCTCCTGTATACCCGCTTAATTCATCAAAATATTGTGGTTTTGAAGTTTCATTATACTCAGGAGTCACCAAAGCCAGTGTCAACCATAAAAGTCGAACATTTTTATTTGGAAGTCCAACAATATCTTGCGTTAGGTTCAAATATTTTCCTCTCTCATCTGGAAAGGACTCCCATAGTTTGAAAAGAGCGTTTTCTTGTGTCACATAACTTTTGTCTAAAAGCATTGACTCGAATGCTTTTTGTAACTCTTTAGAGACGTCTTTTACGGCCAATGACACAGCCTGTCTGACCTCCAAAGGTTCATTTCGGACAATCCTTTGAAGTATGGTATCCGGAATATGCTCAATAAAATCAAATATATATTCTCTTTTGAACGCTTTTGGACCCGAATCATTCCAAAACCAAGTAAACCAGTCCTGTTCTCCCTTTTGATAAGCTTCCGCATTCATTTTCTTTGCCAATAAGAACATATTTATAGAGTTACTCTTTTCTTTTAAAAAGGTAAGTGCAACTTCAAAAGGAAATTCGGATTCTTGCAACCATGTTTCTTCAAAATCCACGAGCTTCATACCGGAGGCTTTTTCCATTTCCCACATAAAATCGGAAATGGTAACATTTTGGAATGCATACTTATTCAAGTAGTTTTTAATGCCCTGTTTAAAGTTCATTTCCCCTACTCTTTCTCTAAGCATTACAAGTGCCCAGGCTCCTTTTTCATAAAATGTAAGACTTCCTGCACTTGGGTCCGTTAGAGCCTCTCCATTTCCTTCCCCTGAAAAATTGTTTAAAGCGTTCGCTGTTTCGAGTAAATGCCAGTAAAAATAATCATCGCCAAAAATATCTTTTTCAGCCAAATAGGCATAGTAGGTGGCGAACCCCTCATGCAACCAATGGTGTTCTCCACTTTGTTCCGTTACCAAGTTCCCAAACCATTGGTGGGCCATCTCATGAGCATTGACATTGACATAATTCTTATCCGTAAATGCAATGGAATCCACCATAAAGGTGTTTGAAAAAATGGTAGCTCCAGTATTCTCCATTCCGGCATATAAAAAGTCCTGGACTGGAACCTGTTTATAGTTTTGCCATGGGTAAGGTACTCCAATCTCGTTTTCCAAAAAATCGAAAATCTGTTGGGTGTATCGATAGGTCGGCTCAACTTTTAAACTGTCTTTGGGTTCATAATAAAGTTCTATTGGAATGCCTGATGTAGACTTAATAATTTTCTTGTCAAAATTACCGATGGCAAAACCCACCAAGTAACTGCTCATTGGTTTTTGCATATTGAACTTCCATAAAAAAGCTTTGGAGTCAGGTAAACTATCCCTTGACACCAACTTCCCATTCGATATGACCTTTAAATCATCCTTAAAAATAAAGTTCAAATCAAACTTTATTTTATCATTCATATCATCTAAACTTGGCAGCCAATGGCTTGTGTACTTTCCTTGACCTTGTGTCCAAATCTGTTCGTTACCTTGAGTTTTATCCTCCCAACCCAAAAAGTAGACCGTCTGTTTGGGGAGAGCTGTATACGAAAGGGTTATAAAATGTGTTACTCCTTTTTTAAATTTCTTTTGGATAATCAATCTTCTATAATCATTTTGATGGTCAACATTTTTTGAATCAAGTAAAATCTTGGAAAATTTCATTTGGTGAGCATCAAAAAAAATGGAATCGACATCTTTTAGCACCTCAAACTCATATGTGACTTTTCCATTGATTTTTTTTTCTTCTGGAATTAGCTCAATAGAGATTTCTGCATGGATAAAATCCACTTTATCCTGTGTTTGAGCTCCTAGAAACTGAAGAAAAAGAAAAAAAAGAAATGTGAGGCCAAGCTTCATACTGGGAATCTATCAAAAGTCCTTCCAAATTACATATTTTAGTTTGATGAATCCCAATTTTCTACAAACTCCAATTCCATATCTCAAAGGTGTAGGTCCGAATCGAGCGGACACTTTGCGCACCGAATTGGGTATAGAAACTTACCAGGATTTATTGCATCTATTTCCCAATCGCTATCTCGACAAGACCCAATACTACAAGGTAAATCAATTGCAGTCCAGCGGAGCCGATGTTCAAGTTGTGGGCAAGATTATTCACCTCAAAACTGTAGAACAAAAAAGAGGCAAGCGTTTAGTTGCAACTTTTATTGATGAAACTGGACAAATGGAGTTGGTATGGTTCCGCAGTCATAAATGGATTCGTGAAAATTTAAAATTGAACGAACCATATGTGGTGTTTGGCAGAACCACCCGTTACGGAAGCACCTTCTCCATGCCCCACCCCGAAATGGAATTGCTATCCGAGCATCAACGAGGGTTAAAAATTGCCATGCAACCCATTTATCCCTCTACGGAAAAATTAAGCGCAAAGGGAATCACCAATCGCGTCATAAGCAAAATGGTGCAGCAATTGTTTTTGGAATGTAAAGGTCAATTTCCAGAATCATTATCCCCTCCAATATTGGATGAATTAAGATTAATCTCAAAAAGTGAAGCTCTTTTCAATATTCATTTTCCAAAAAATCAAGATTTGTTGGCGAAGGCACGGTTCCGGTTAAAGTTTGAGGAGTTATTTTTTGTGCAGTTGCAGTTAATTTCCAAAAAAATACTTCGAAAGCATAAAATCAAAGGACTTACGTTTGACCAGGTTGGCGATAATTTCAATGGTTTTTTTAAAAATCACCTGCCTTTTGAACTAACCAACGCACAAAAGAAAGTTATTAAGGAAATTCGCAAAGATATGGGCAGCAATGCCCAAATGAATCGTTTGCTTCAAGGGGATGTTGGTTCCGGTAAGACAATTGTTGCTCTTATGTGCATGCTGTTGGCGATTGACAATGGTTTTCAGAGTTGTTTGATGGCCCCTACTGAGATATTAGCCCAACAACACTATAATGGTTTAAAGGAATTGTTGGGAAAAATGGATGTGAAAATTGCCCTGTTGACCGGCTCCACAAAAAAATCGGAACGAACCTTATTACACAACCAACTGGAAAACGGCAATCTTAATATTCTTGTTGGAACACATGCTGTTCTTGAGGACAAGGTGCAATTTAAAAATCTAGGATTGGCTGTAATTGATGAGCAACATCGGTTTGGGGTAGCCCAGCGCTCTAAACTTTGGCATAAAAATGAGATTCCACCGCACATCTTGGTAATGACCGCAACCCCTATTCCAAGGACATTGGCCATGAGCTTATACGGTGACCTAGATATTTCGGTGATTGATGAACTACCGCCAGGCCGCAAACCTATTAAAACCGTACATCGATTTGATGGTAACCGCCTAAAGGTCTTTCAGTTTATCAAGGATGAAATAAAAAAAGGAAGACAAATCTATATTGTTTATCCCTTGATTAAGGAATCAGAAGCTTTGGATTACAAGGATCTGATGGATGGATATGAAAGTATCGCTCGGGATTTTCCACTGCCAGAGTATCAAGTTTCTATTGTGCATGGTAAAATGAAACCTGCGGACAAGGATTATGAGATGGAACGTTTTGTGAAAGGGGAAACACAGATTATGGTGGCCACAACGGTCATCGAAGTCGGTGTAAATGTGCCCAATGCTTCCGTAATGATCATTGAAAGTACTGAACGTTTCGGACTTTCTCAATTGCATCAGCTTCGCGGACGTGTTGGCAGGGGTGCAGAGCAGAGTTTTTGTATTCTAATGACAGGTTATAAACTGTCTGAAGATGCCAAAACAAGACTTCAAACAATGGTAAGAACCAATGATGGATTCGAAATCGCCGAGGTGGATCTCAAACTGCGTGGTCCTGGAGATTTGATGGGAACCCAGCAAAGTGGATTACTTAATCTTAAAATTGCTGATATCGTTAAGGACAACCAAATTCTGAAGACTGCGCGGTATCATGCCATTCAACTGCTAAAGAATGACCCAAAATTGGAAAAAAGTGAAAATGCCTCAATCCTATTTGCTTATTCCAAGATGATGAAGCAATCCAATATTTGGAATTACATCAGCTAAAAAAACCCAGCTTCCGCTGGGCTTTTTCAACATGTTTTACATAAAGAAATCTAATTGATTGCTTCGCCTTTTTCAGCTTTTTCCAAATTGGCTGCCACCCTATCCTTATTAGCTTGGGCCGGTGCATTCTCCATGGCAATTTTCAAATGTTTCACCGTGGATTTGTTATCTCCTAGGGCTGAGTATCCTCTTGCCAATCCATAGTGTACTGGCCATGTACCTTTATGGTTTTTGGCATTCCATTTAAAAATTTCCAAGGCTTCATTATTCTTACCTTGACCTATGAGTTGTCTGCCATAGCCATGAACTTGAAAAACGGTCCCTAATGGTAACGCTTCCTCCATCAAGGCTTCAGCTTCCGCCGTTTTACCTTGTTTTGCTAAGATTTGAGATTTAATACTCAAATTATTAAACGTTTTTTGACTAAAAAACTGCCCAGCTATAGCAGCATCCACCCAACCAAGTGCCTCATCAAGGTCTCCGCCATTGTTTTGAGCATAGTTGGCAGCTTGCTCCCAGCTTTGTCTACTAAATCCGGGGGTAGTCTGTAATTGCTGACGTATTTCAGCCAAGATATTATTGCTCACATCCGTTTCCACTTTGAACGGAATTTGCTTTTTCTCCCAATTCAATGTAACCTCGGCAGAAGTTGCATCAACATTGTTGAAACTAAAGGTCAACTGTTCAACATGCGGTCCTTCCGCTGTTTCCACGTCAACACGCAGTACATCTTCTTCTGGTTTGTAAAAATAACTCCCCCAGGCATCATGGTTCTTAGAGAAAATAATTGTCGCGGTATTGCCTTCATTTACAATCATGTGAAGTCCATACTTTCCTGCAGGCAAGGTTTTACCTCCAATCGTCAAGTCGTGCGTTGTCTTAAAAATGGTGTTTTCATTGGCGCCAGCTCTCCATGGAGATTCTGCTGCTGTACCAAATCCCAAGTTGTTCATACCATAAGGTACCAAAGCGCCCCAAACCTCTCTGTCGTTCACGCTTGGTCTGGAATATACAACGGTAACATCTGTGTTGCCAATTCGTTGAGAAACTTTCGCCATTTGGCTACCACGTGGCAAAAAACTTAATTGGGCAACTGAGCTGTAAGAAATTAAAAAAACAGCAATTAGCATCATGGCCGAAAAGGCCGAGTAACTTTTCTTCATTTGTTCGTTTTTGATGAGTTAATGAATAAACTTTTAGGTCGTGGCCCTAAAGTAGGTAGCTGATTGCTTTGTTTCCGTTACAGCAATGTTAAAATGAAGCTGAACATGTTAAAATTCAATGGTTTGTTCATTCAACCTAAGCCAAATTAGCTCTGTTCAAATGACTTTTTTAACATAACAGTAAAGATGTATGGGTAATCTTGCTTTTCGATAAAAAAATAGAATAACTACTTAGATTATCCTATATGATAATAATGTGCCAACTTTTTGTTTTATATACCAAATATTGCTGTTTTATTAGTTGTTCCAAGTCAAAATTTAAGTTGAACATCGTAATTTCAGCGCCAAATCATTACGTATATTTTTTTCATATTTTAAATTTACCTTCTTATATATTATTGTTTACAGTTATGAGTAAAACACTATTTGATAAGGTTTGGGATTCGCATGTGGTACAACATATTGAAAACGGTCCTGACGTACTTTTTATAGATAGACATTTGGTACATGAAGTCACTAGTCCAGTGGCCTTTCTGGGTCTTAAAAATAGAAGCATTAAGGTGCTCTATCCTGAACGCACGTTTGCTACTGCCGATCATAATACACCTACACTTAACCAGCATTTGCCGGTCAAAGACAAACTGTCCGCAAACCAATTAAAGGCCTTAGAGGAAAATTCTAAAGCCCATAGCATCCCTTATTGGGGGCTTGGACATGAGAAAAACGGCATTGTTCACGTAATAGGTCCTGAAAATGGAATTACGGTACCCGGCGCGACCATTGTGTGCGGTGATTCGCATACCTCTACCCATGGTGCTTTTGGTGCTATTGCCTTCGGAATTGGAACCAGCGAGGTAGAAATGGTGCTTTCCACACAGTGCATCATGCAGCCAAAACCAAAAAGTATGCGCATTAATGTAAATGGAACATTGAACAAGGCTGTTACACCGAAAGATGTAGCACTCTTTATTATTTCCAAATTGACAACTTCTGGTGCTACAGGTTATTTTGTTGAATATGCAGGAGATGTTTTTCGAAATATGTCGATGGAAGGCCGAATGACTGTCTGTAACCTAAGTATTGAAATGGGAGCCCGTGGTGGTATGATCGCCCCAGATGAAAAGACATTTGATTATATAAAAGGAAGAGAGTATGCACCAAAAGGAGCAGCTTGGGATAAAGCTATGACCTATTGGGAAACTCTATATTCTGAAGACGATGCGAGTTTTGACAAAGAACTGACTTTTGAAGCCTCTGAAATTGAGCCAATGATTACCTATGGTACCAATCCTGGCATGGGAATGGGAATCAAAAATGATATTCCTCGAGCCGAGACTTTGGAAGGTGGAGCTGCCACATATCAAAAATCACTGGCCTACATGAACTTTAACGAAGGTGATGCCATGATTGGAAAACCCATCGATTTTGTGTTCCTAGGTAGCTGTACCAATGGTAGAATAGAAGATTTTAGAGCTTTTGCCTCTATTATAAAAGGAAGAAGAAAAGCGGATAACGTAACAGCTTGGTTGGTCCCTGGATCACATCGTGTTGAAGAAGCGATAAAAGATGAAGGCATTTTGGACATTCTCCATGAATCCGGTTTTGAACTTAGAGAACCAGGATGTTCTGCATGTCTGGCAATGAATGATGATAAAATCCCTGCCGGAAAGTACGCTGTAAGTACTTCAAATAGAAATTTTGAAGGAAGACAAGGTCCTGGAGCTCGAACCTTACTGGCAAGCCCATTGGTGGCAGCAGCAGCAGCCGTTACCGGGAAAGTGACCGACCCAAGAGAATTAATGGAATTGGAAACAGTATAATCTAAAACAACATTCAGACACTAGAATTCAGAAATCTGATCATTGAAAATTAAAACATGGCTTACGATAAATTCAACATACTAAAAAGTTCTGCTGTCCCTTTACCTATTGAAAATGTGGACACGGATCAAATCATTCCAGCTCGATTCTTAAAAGCGACTGAGCGTAAAGGATTTGGCGATAATTTGTTCCGTGACTGGAGGTATAACCCCGACAATACCCCAAAAGAACATTTCGTACTCAACAACCCCATTTACAAGGGGAAAATTTTGGTTGGTGGAAAAAACTTCGGCTCTGGTTCTTCCAGAGAACATGCCGCTTGGGCCGTTTACGATTACGGTTTTCGCTGCGTAGTTTCAAGTTTCTTTGCTGATATTTTTAGGAATAACTGTTTAAACATTGGGGTACTTCCGGTTCAGGTGAGTCCTGAATTTTTGGACAAAATCTTCACGGCAATCGAAGCAAATCCAGATACTGAAATAGAAGTTAGTCTTCCAGAGCAGACCATTACCATTTTAGAATCTGGTGAGAGTGAAAGTTTCGCCATCAATGACTACAAAAAGGAGAATATGCTCAACGGGTTTGATGATATTGATTATCTATTGAACATCAAGAACAACATTGAAGCATTCGCACAGAACACCCCTTTATAAAAAGCAATAGGCTTAGACCACGCATTTGAAAATGAAAAAAAGGACTGTTGAAATTATGGATACCACCCTTCGGGATGGTGAACAGACCTCAGGCGTATCTTTCTCCGCTTCGGAAAAACTAACTTTGGCCAAACTTCTGCTTGAAGAACTCAAGGTAGATCGCATTGAAATTGCATCAGCTCGGGTATCGGAAGGAGAGTTCGAAGCCGTTAAAAAGATTACGGAATGGGCAAAAACAGAAGGTTTGCTGCCCAAAGTAGAGGTATTGACCTTTGTTGATGGCGGTGTTTCTTTGGAATGGATGCAAAAAGCCGGCGCCAAAGTGCAAAACCTCTTGACGAAGGGTTCCCTCAACCATTTAACCCATCAACTCAAGAAAAAACCCGACCAACATTTTAAAGACATTGAAAGCGTAGTATCGAAAGCCGGTGACATTGGCATTGAAACCAATGTTTATTTGGAGGATTGGAGCAATGGTATGCGAAATTCACCTGAATATGTATTCCAATATTTAGATTTTTTGGTCAAACTACCCATAAAAAGGGTACTGCTGCCAGATACGCTAGGTGTGCTCACCCATCAAGAAACTTTTGATTTTTTACATCAAATTGTTCAACGTTATCCCGAAACTCATTTTGATTTCCATGGACATAACGATTATGACCTTAGTGTTGCAAACGTTATGGAAGCTCTAAAAGCTGGAGTTCACGGATTACATTTAACAGTTAACGGAATGGGAGAACGAGCGGGAAATGCTCCACTTGCCAGTGTGGTTGCTGTTGTTAACGATTTTATGCCAGAAATTACTATTGGCGTAAAGGAATCTTCATTATTTAAAGTAAGTAAATTGGTCTCTGCATTCACAGGTTTTGGCATTCCCGTTAACAAACCCATTGTTGGAGATAATGTTTTTACACAAACTGCTGGAATACACGCAGATGGTGACAGCAAAAAGAATCTTTACTTTAATGATTTATTACCTGAACGCTTTGGCAGAAAACGCAAATACGCGCTTGGCAAAACTTCTGGTAAAGCCAACATACAAAAGAATCTTCAAGAGTTGGGGCTGACCCTGAATGATGAGGAGCTAAAAAAGGTCACAGAACGTATTATTGAACTTGGAGATAAAAAAGAAAGAGTCACTAAAGAGGACCTTCCCTATATTATTTCTGATGTTTTGGCCAGTAATGTACATCACCAACGAGTTTTTGTAAAGTCATACGTGCTTACACATTCCAAAGGGTTAAAACCCTCTACTACCCTGTCCATTGAAATCGACGGAAAATTATACGAAGAAAATGCCCAGGGTGATGGACAGTTCGATGCTTTTATCAACGCTTTGCGGAAAGTGTATCAAAAAGAAAAAATGGAATTGCCTAAATTGGTAGATTATGCAGTACGAATCCCGCCGGGAAGTAACTCTGATGCTCTTTGCGAAACCATAATCACTTGGCAAACCCAAGACCAGGACTTCACGACTCGTGGGTTGGATTCAGACCAAACAGTTTCCGCAATCAAAGCAACCGAAAAAATGCTCAACCTATTCTAAATAGTAAATTTAAGATATCTGAACTCAGACTTCTGAAATCTGACATCCAAACACATAAACACTTTACCTTTAATCCTATAACCATAACTGAAAAAATGAAACTTAATATAGCCCTTTTAGCCGGAGACGGAATAGGCCCCGAAGTTATTGACCAGGCCGTAAAAGTATCCGATGCTGTAGCCAAAAAATTTAACCATGAAATCAATTGGACACCAGCTTTGACAGGTGCTGCTGCCATTGACGCGGTTGGAGAACCATATCCCGAAGAAACGCACCAAGTATGTACCAACGCTGATGCAGTGCTGTTTGGCGCCATTGGCCATCCACGTTTTGATAATGACCCATCCGCTAAGGTTCGTCCAGAGCAAGGTCTATTAAAAATGCGTCAAAAATTGGGGCTTTTTGCCAATGTACGTCCAACTTTTACTTTCCCATCTCTGATTGATAAATCGCCCCTAAAACGGGAGCGCATTGAAGGTACCGATTTAATTATCCTTCGCGAGCTAACCGGAGGAGTCTATTTTGGAGAACGTGGAAGAAAGGATAATGGTGATACCGCTTTTGACACTATGACGTATCAACGTTTCGAAATTGAACGTTTGGCCAAGAAAGGTTTTGAAATGGCAATGAAAAGAGGCAAAAAACTCTGCTGTGTGGACAAGGCAAACGTCTTGGAAGCTTCTCGGCTTTGGCGTGAGACAGTGCAGGCCATGGAAAAAGAATACCCAGAAGTTGACGTTACTTATGAATTTGTAGATGCGGTTGCCATGCGGTTGATCCAATGGCCCAAAGGATACGATGTCATTATTACCGCAAACCTATTTGGAGATATCTTGACTGATGAGGCCTCTGTAATCTCTGGATCAATGGGACTGATGCCTTCCTCATCACTTGGAAACAATGTATCATTATATGAACCCATTCATGGATCATACCCGCAAGCCGCTGGAAAAGACATTGCCAACCCATTGGCAACAATATTATCCGCAGCGATGCTATTTGAAGATTTCGGCTTAAAGGAAGAAGCAGATGCCATACGTTCAGTTGTTAACAAATCTCTTGCTGAAGGTGTTGTAACCGAAGACCTTTCCGAAGGAGAAAAATCATATAAAACTAGTGAAGTAGGCGATTGGCTTGCCGCCAACATCTAAAAAAACAACAACCAACTTTTCATTAAGAACCCTGTGCAATTGCATGGGGTTTCTTTTTTACCCCACTCTACCTTTATTCAACACTAATTCTTAGTCCCCTTAACCGTTACTCCCCAAACCTTTTACCTCCTTACCATAATCCCACCGACAACTGACAATTGACAACCATCAATTGAAACGTCACATCCGTCAATTGACATCCTCGAACAGCTTGCTCCATTTTTACTTTTGGAAGCGATTGCCATGTATAATTATGGCATCCAGAACCAAATTTTGCAATGTTACGTCAATCTCAAAAATCAAACCCTCCTTTCCTTGAGTCATACCCTTACTTAAATACTAAGTACTATGGTCAAAACCATCAAAACACCTTATAGATGGCACAACAGGCATTACAAATATTTACCAGATATAATGATAACCCTTAAAACCAATTTGCGAATGAATAGGAAAACCTATAACACATCTTAAATCGAATAGCAATGCAATATGAACATGAAAATTTCAAAATTTTTTAACCAAAGCCTTCAAATCCATAAATTATTATGAAGCATATACTCTTTATTACATCGGTCCTGTGTTTTTTGATATTCCCATTAAAGGGAATGACCCAGGATACGGATGAAGCAACAAATTCCGATAGCTCCATTATAGTGGGCGCCCGAGTCGGAGGCAGTTTTAGTCAATTTGCGCAACCCGGAACTGTAATCACTGGTAACATTGGCGCCTTTGGCCGCTATGAAGTCCTACCCTATATGCAGGTACAACTGGATTTAGGTTACGATGTTTTCGGTGGCGGCCGTACCGATCTTAACAGGGAATTGCCCGAACCTGCCAACACTACGCAAGCTGGTCTACTCACACAATTGGAATACCTGAATCGTCAGGTCTTTTTCCATTCGGTAGCAGGTCGTCTTTCTGCAAGATTATCCTTGCCGGAGCTCAATGGCTCTGCTGTGCAACCACGTCTTATCGTAGGAGGTAATTTAAACTACATTTTTAGGGGACGTGAAAATCGGGACCAATACATGGTGTTCGATGATGGTTCACGAATCATCCTATCCAACGATTGGGAAGAAGTCGGAGCCGACTACAAGTCGATTAATCTTGGAGCACATTTTGGTCTAGGCATCGATTTTAACCTGACAAACGGTGAAACATTTTCCGCAGAGTTTATTTACGATCGAGGTTTTATTGACCTAAACAACATCTCCATAGGCCAGCCCGAAAATATCGAGGTAATACGAACCAATCGTTTTGGGATAAGCTTCACCTATACTTTTATAAATTTTTAGCTATGAAAAACAAGTACGAACACAGTTTTAAACCAATACATCAATTGTTGAATACATTTAAAAACCATAATACAATGAAAAGAAACAAAAACTATTTTTCCATCATAGGTATGGTACTCGCTTGTGGGGTGCTCATCACTTCATGTGCTGATAACTTCGATGAAGAAGAACTATTGCTAAGGCAACAAGAACGCAGTGACAGAATTGCAGCAGATGAAGCCGCTGCAGAAGCGGCAGATGAAGCCGCGGAAGAAGCCCTTTCAGCAGCAAATGCAGCTGCACTGGCTGCCGCTGCCAACCTTACGTACACCATAACCCTTCACTCGGATGACCTTCCTGTAGCTGATGCAGACGTTATCCTTACCAACCAAAATGGTGGCAGTACGGCTGCGGTAACTACCGATGCCAATGGTAACGCTATTTTTACGGATATTGACCTTGGCGGATATAACGTGGCCATATCATCCGATAACCATCTTAACGCTTCCTATCTTGTAGATTTTGGTTCCCCACAGGACGGAGTTCACTATGAGTGGGTAAACGGTTCTATTGTAGCTTTGGAACAGTCCGAGGCATCAAAAATTGAGCTATTAGAGTTAAATGGCACCCAAACCGCAACCATTAAGGGAAATGTTGAGATAGAGACCGATTTGACCAATACCACTCCTGAAGTTCCCCTTGATATTAACATCCGTGCCAACCTGGACAATTTCAATGGGCTTTTTGAACATACCAACAACAGTTTCAATGGTTCCAACAGTGCGTCCACCTTCTATATCAATGGTTCATACTCTTTAACAGAAGGTGACATTGGTTCTGCTGTTGTTGACCCCAATACCGGAGCCTATTCCATGATGGTTCCTGCCCAAGAAGACGGCACAACCATCGAACTGTTGTTCCCCTTGGTAGAGACCGACCAAACTTTAGGGTTTTCCAGTGTCAACGGACAAGATGTAGGTGCACAAGTAGGTACACAGGCTGCTGTTTTTGGGCCTGATATTACAGCTACCACAACTCCTAATGTCTTTGGTGTAACGGCCGAGTTTCCTGCTCCTGCTGATCCGGGAAGAGGGTTTACAATAGGTAACTTTCAACCAACTGCGGCCGATCTTAATGCGGCAGGTGAAACTTTTACTGTTAGTAGTTTCCCATTAGAGGCTGCTTCAGGTGTCAGATATAGAGGCAATCAAGGTTCAGGATATGAACTAACGCCTGCTGTGACTGTTTCTGCTCCTGATCTGTCTGGCAATAGCGCTGTAAATGCTACCATAGAAGCATATATGGACTGGATATTTGAGTCTGTTTCGTATACAGCACAACCTGCGGCAACTTATGGTCTTAATGAGACGATTACCATTAGTGTAGAAATTTCTGATGAGAATGGCATTCAGGATATCTATGCTCTGGCAGAAGTGGATGCTGAAGCAGACGGGTCATTGGTTGCTGGTACTGCTGCTGTTAGCATGAACCCGGAGGTGACTACTAATTATATTGTAACCAGTTTTGCCCTTACCTTTACTGGTGCAGGGACTCCAACTGGAACACTAGCCAGAACGGGTAGTGTAGACAGATTTATGATTACAAATGATGGTGAAGGGTATACTAGTATCCCTACTATCACTGTAGGAGCTGCTCCTGTCGGAGGAACAGATGCTACACTAGAGATATATGCTATGTCTTTCAAATACTCTTTTGATTTGGACAACTCCGGCGTAACTCAGGAATATGTAGTACTTCCTGATGTTACTTTCGAACTTGAAACCGTACCGGGAGCTTTCAATATCAGTACTTCAGCGAATCTTGTGAGAATGGATGCAGATGGTTTTGTAGACGATAATGGTGGGCTTGCGCTAAATCCTTTTATTGACTTTAATAACATTTCAAACAGTGGCTTGATGGTTTCCAATAATGGTAACCTGGTCTTTGATGACGATTTGTTTAGCAATGATATTGGCGTTGTCGCTGCCGTAGAGAAAGGTCTAACAGGCTTTTCTTACTCCATGCCAAGAGCAATTATAGCAGAACCTACCCATGAGCAGACTACAGCAGATGTTGAGGTAAATGCTGATGGTGAAATTACTGGTCTATCCAATATTTCAGTAGGTAGTGGATATACTTCAGAATACGACGTTACCTTAGTTGCACAAAACGGACTGCTTGGTGCGGGCGCTATGATTGATTTGATTGATTTTGATGTGATAGCACAGACTGGGGAAGCAACTTGGGGTGGTAGTACAAATGATCTTATCATAGTTGAGCCCGGTTCTGGTTATACAGAGGATGTAAATATTAGTGCGGAAGCATTTTCAGGTACCACTTCCATCACAGTAAGAAATGGAGAGACTAAAATTCTAAATGTTAACTATGGTACGGGAGACCGTGTATCAGATGTTGATTAAAACAATGTTTTTTACTGAAATAAAAAAAGGGGCCTTAGGGCTCCTTTTTGCGTATTCCAAAAAGTACCGTTTAAAAAAATTATCATGAAAACAAGAAAATTAAAACCCACCAAAGTCAAAAACTATTTCTTCATTATAGTTTTGATACTCACCTCCGGAGTCTTGACTACCTCATGTGCTGATAACTTCGATGAAGAAGAACTATTGCTAAGGCAACAAGAACGCAGTGACAGAATTGCAGCAGATGAAGCCGCTGCAGAAGCGGCAGATGAAGCCGCAGAAGAAGCCCTTTCAGCTGCAAATGCAGCTGCACTGGCTGCCGCTGCCAACCTTACCTACACCATAACCCTTCACTCAGATGATGTTCCTGTAGCTGATGCAGACGTTATCCTTACCAACCAAAATGGTGGCAGTACGGCTGCGGTAACTACCGATGCCAATGGTAACGCTATTTTTACGGATATTGACCTTGGCGGATATAACGTGGCCATATCATCCGACAACCACCTTAACGCTTCCTATCTCGTAGATTTTGGTTCCCCACAGGACGGAGTTCACTATGAGTGGGTAAACGGTTCTATTGTAGCTTTGGAACAGTCCGAGGCATCAAAAATTGAATTGTTGGAACTGAACGGTACCCAAACTGCGACCATTAAAGGGAATGTTGAAATAGAGACCGATTTGACCAACAATACTCCTGAAATTCCGCTGGATGTTACCATCAGAGCCAATCTGGACAGTTTCAACGGCATGTTTGAACATACCAATAATAGTTTCAATGGGTCCAATAACCCAGACTCTTTTTATATCCCTGGGTCTTTCTCATTAACAGAAGGAGATATCGGTTCAGCAGATGTTAATCCAAATACTGGGGACTACGCCATGATGGTTCCAACGCAAGAAGAGGGTACAACCATCGAACTTTTGTTCCCTCTGGTAGAGGCAGAACAGACCTTGGCATTTTCCAATATCAATGGGCAAGATTTAGGTGCCCAAGTAGGCACACAGGCAGCCGTTTTTGGACCTGATATTGTCACTACTACAACACCTTCTATCAAGGGTGTGGTGGCGGAGTTCACAGCCTCTCCAGAACCAGGAAGAGGGTTTAACGTAACAACTTTCACTGCCCAAGAAAGAGGGCTAGGAGGCAGCGCTGTATCTATCGATAATTTTCCCGTAGAATCTGATTTGTCTGAAATCCGATTTAGAGGATCTCAAGGGTCTGGTTATCAATTAACACCTCGGGTGACAGTTTCTAACCCTGACCTTTCCGGTCCAAGTTCTAGAGTCGCTACTGTGGAGGCATGGATGAGTTGGGCACTGGAATCCGTTGCTTATACGGGACAACCTGCATTTACTTATAATAATAATGAAGAAATCACTATTGGTTTGGAAATTTCTGACGAGAATGGTCCTCGTGACATCTATGACTTGGCTAAGATAAATGCCGGTGTGATTGGACAATTGGTTGCTGGCTCTGTAGATGTGGATTCTGCACTACTAATGGCTCCAGATGGCGACAACGTAATAACGACCGATTATGTGGTAACTAGTTTTGCCATTACTTTTACAGGCAATGGCACCCCTACAGGTACGCTTACCAGATCTGGATCGGTAGATGTTTTTAGAATCCCGCAAGGTGGAGCTGGACAGGGATACACGGATATACCAACAATCGATGTGGAAGCTGCTCCACAGGGGGGTATCAATGCCACACTTGAGATTACCGATATGGCATTTCTATACTATTTTGATCTGGATAATACGGGTGTTATCCAGCCTTATGCGGTGCTGCCGGATGTTTTTTTTGAATATACAACAACTCCATCGGGATCTACTGAAGTATTTACTTCGGTCAACTTGGCTCTTTTAGACGACCATAATTTTTTGTTAGCTACTTTTGGTTTTCCCTTTCCTGACCTTAAAACAACGCTTACAGTATCGGGTAACCAATTACTGTTTGATGAAGACTACTTTGGTAGTTTTGAAGTAAGCGCAGGTGTATTGACTATTTTCTCCTATACCATTCCGAGAGCGATCGTAGTAGAACCCACCCATTCGCAAACTACCGCAGATGTAGATGTGAATGCAGATGGTGAGATTACAGGGCTCTCCAATATCACTCATGGTAGGGGATATAATACTACATATGACGTACAACTTACTACTTTGGATGGCCTCGCGGGCTCGGGGGCCGAAGTTGAGTTGGTAGGTTTTAGTACAACAAATGAACGAACAGGTGAGTTAACTTGGAGCGAAAATTTCATTATAAAAGACGGTGGTTCCGGTTACACCCTTGATGTGAACATTCCTGAAGAACCGTTTACACCGGAAACAGCAAGTCAATCACTTACCGTAAAAAATGGCCAAACCAAGATTATAAATGTCAATTACGGTACGGGAAAACCGGTTGCCGACCTTGAGTAGAAGACTAGTTGACTATTTCACAAAAAGAAGGGGGCAAAAGCCCCCTTCTTTTTATAATTACTTTATTAGAGAATTCCTTGCTCATCCATAGGAATCGATATCCAAGTTTTGAAAAAGTAAAAAACAATTTAGCTAAATATGTTCCAAAATTCCAACCCTTCAAAAATAGGCCTTACAGAATGTAATCAGTGCTTAAAAAATTGCTCACCTTGGCTTCTAACAACTGCTCTATAGTCTCATTATTAAGATCATTATCTTTGAAGGCTACAAAAGTTCGTATGGAAAAAGACCGCAACGCATCATGCACACTTAATGTGGATTGCGCTGAGTCCTTTCGTCCGGTAAATGGATATACATCAGGCCCACGTTGACAAGAACTATTTAAATTGACCCTGCAAACTAAATTTGCCAGTGTATCAATAAGCGGGGATAGCGTATAGACATCTTTGCCAAACAAACTCACCTGTTGTCCATAATTGGAGGCGGCCATATCATCCAACGGCTCCTCGATATCAGTAAATGATACCACAGGGATTATAGGACCAAACTGTTCTTCTTCATACACTCGCATCTCTTTGGAAACAGGATATAAAACTGCTGGCCAGATATAGTTTTCTGAAGTTTTTCCGCCTTTCTTGTTATGAACCTTTGCTCCTTTTCTTTTAGCATCATCCAATAATTCCTGAATATATGCGGGCTTTCCAGGTTCCGGTAGTGGTGTCAATTGAGCTCCGTCATCCCAAGGATTGCCAAACTTTAAGGCGTCAACTGCCGATGAGAATCGTTTTAAAAACTCATCCTTAATATCCTCATGTACATAAATGACCTTTAATGCGGTACAACGTTGCCCATTAAAGGAAAGGGTTCCAGAAATACATTCCTTGATGGTCAAATCCAAATCCGCATCAGGTAGGATTATCGCCGGATTCTTGGCTTCTAGCCCTAAAACCAAGCGAAGTCGATTACTCTTCGGATGTTGGTCCTGTAAAGCATTGGCTGATTTACTGTTCCCAATCAATGCCAATACATCTACTTTCCCTGTCTTCATAATTGGAGCAGCCACTGCTCTACCCCTACCAAACAAAATATTCACCACTCCTTTAGGAAAACTGCTTTGAAATGCTTCCAAAAGCGGAGTAATTAATAAGACTCCATGCTTGGCTGGTTTAAAAATTGCAGTGTTACCCATAATCAAAGCAGGTATCAACAGTGCAAAAGTCTCATTTAACGGGTAATTATAGGGCCCTAAACACAACACTACTCCCAATGGTCCTCTGCGAATATGCGCATACACTCCGTCGTGTTTTTGAAACTTGGCCGAATTGCGGTCCAATTGTTTATAGTCCTCAATAGTATCGTAAATATATTCCACCGTACGATCAAATTCTTTCCTTGAATCGGGAAGGGATTTACCAATCTCCCACATTAGAAGTTTTACAACCTCCTCCCTTTTCTCCTCCATTTTTTTCACGAAAGATTCCATACACTCAATACGGTCCTTCACCTTCATCGTTGGCCACACGCCTTGACCTCTATGATAAGCATTAGTCGCGGCATTTAAAGCTTCCATAGCCTCGGTCTCTCCCATATCTGGAATACTTCCCAGTACAGTGTGAGCATATTCTTCCGTTGATGCTATTGTAGAGATTACTTCGGAGTTTTTTCCATTCCAGGCTTTTAATTCACCATTGACCAAATAGGTTTTTTGATGAATTTGTTCTGTGATTTGGAATTCTTCTGGTATTGCAATTTGTGTCTGCATGACCTTCTTTTTTTTTGGATTTCTGTTATTTAATACTGCCAAATAAGGCACAAAGCTAACACAAAAAAGTGTCAAAACTCCTTTATTTACAGCGGTTTGCCAACGCAAACGTTTTAGTGACGTTATTTTAAAAAAAGAGATTGGCTATGTGATACCAATCACACTAAATATTGAAACAAATCGGGTTTATCGTTTAGATAATCCCCGAAAAAATTGTTAATCTTCATCCGTTGAATTAGCGGCTTGAGGTCATCAGATGATTTTAACTCTATTCCCACAACAGCTGGCGCATTTTCACGACTGGATTTTTTGGAGTATTCAAAATGTGTAATATCATCTGTGGGCCCTAAAATGTCAGCAACAAACTCCTTTAAGGCACCAGGTCGCTGCGGAAAACGCACAATGAAATAATGTTTTAAGTTACTAAAAAGCAACGCCCGCTCTTTTATTTCAGCCGTGCGGGTTATATCGTTATTACTACCGCTTACAATGCAAACAACATTCTTCCCTTTTATGTCATCTTGAAATTCATCCAAAGCAGCAATGGTCAGAGCTCCTGCTGGCTCCACCACAATAGCATCTCTATTGTACAACTGTAAGATGGTCTGGCATACTTTGCCCTCTTGAATGGTTTCCATCTTATACAGATGGTCCTTACAAATTGGAAAGGTATAATGACCCACTTTTTGCACGGCCGCTCCATCTATAAATTTATCTATCTGATTTAGCTCGATTAATTCTCCTTTTTCTATAGAGGTTTTCATTGAAGGAGCCCCGGCTGGTTCAACACCTATAATTTTGGTCTTTGGTGATAACGCGCTAAATGTTGCACAAAGTCCTGCAGCCAATCCACCACCACCAACAGCTACAAAAACAAAATCTATCGGTTCTTTAGACTGATTTAGCAGTTCCAAACCAATAGTCGCTTGTCCTTCAATGGTTTTTGGATCATCAAAAGGATGAACAAAAGTTTTGTTTTGATTGTCACAGTAGGTTTTTGCTGCTTTTTGGGAATCGTCGAATGTATCTCCTTCTAAAACTACTTTGACCCAATCCCCTCCAAACATTTTAGTCTGGTCAATCTTTTGTTTTGGCGTAACCGCAGGCATATAAATTGTACCCTTCACTTTTAAATGATTGCAAGCAAACGCCACTCCCTGTGCATGATTACCAGCACTCGCGCAAACCACACCCTTTTTTAATTCTTGTGATGAAAGAGAACTAATCTTATTGAATGCTCCTCGAATCTTATAACTGCGTACTCGATTTAAATCCTCACGTTTTAGAAGAACATTCGCCCCTAATTCTTTGGAATAGCGGATACTTGGCTGCAATGGTGTTGGGTCGGTTACTAGTTTAATAGTCTGCGCAGCCTTATAAATATCCGCTATATCTGGAAAATATGTTGTCGCTGTTCCTTTCATAAGGACATTGTCAGCGTAGGTTTAATTAGTTAAACTATAGGCTTCATCGCCGTCATAGACTCACGCAACCTAGCTCCCACTATTTCAACTGGATGCTCACGCAAGGCTTTATTGACTGCTATAAGTTTCACATTGTCCACCCCGTTGTCGCTGCCAGCGCCGTATTGCTTTCCAATGACATCGGTATCTATTGACTTCATAAAATCAGTCAACAACGGCTTACATGCATGGTCAAAAAGGTAACATCCGTACTCTGCAGTGTCGGAAATAACCCTGTTCATCTCAAACAATTTCTTTCTAGCAATTGTATTTGCAATTAGTGGCGTCTCATGTAGAGACTCGTAATATGCCGATTCACCTATTATGCCAGATTCCGTCATAGTCTCGAAGGCCAATTCCACACCAGATTTCACAAGAGCTACCATTAACACTCCGTTATCGTAAAATTCTTGCTCTGAAATATTATCATTTCCGGCAGGGGTCTTTTCAAATGACGTTTCTCCTGTAGCCGCTCTCCAATCAAGCAAGTTTTTATCGTCATTGGCCCAATCTTCCATCATCGTTTTGGAAAAATGACCACTCATGATGTCATCCATATGTTTTTGGAACAACGGGCGCATGATTTCTTTTAGTTCTTCCGCCAGTTCAAAAGCTTTTATTTTGGCTGGATTGGACAATCTATCCATCATATGGGTTATACCGCCATACTTAAGGCCTTCGGTGATAGTTTCCCATCCATATTGAATTAGTTTTGAAGCATAACCTGCGTCCATTCCTTTTTCCAACATTTTATCGAAGCATAGAATAGATCCTGTTTGTAACAGGCCGCATAAAATCGTCTGTTCACCCATCAAATCGGATTTTACCTCTGCAACAAACGACGATTCCAAAACACCTGCTTTATCTCCTCCAGTGCCTGCAGCATAGGCTTTAGCTTGAGCAAGTCCTTTACCTTCCGGGTCATTCTCCGGGTGCACGGCTATCAATGTTGGCACACCAAATCCCCTTTTATATTCTTCACGAACTTCAGAACCAGGACTCTTTGGAGCTACCATGATCACTGTTAAATCCTCACGAACTTGCATTCCTTCCTCAACAATATTAAACCCATGGGAATACGAAAGGGTGGCTCCTTTTTTCATTAAAGGCATAACAGCGCCCACTACATTAGTGTGCTGCTTGTCCGGGGTTAAGTTGATCACTAAATCGGCCGTTGGAATCAATTCTTCGTAGGTTCCCACGTTAAAATTGTTCTCTTTGGCATTTTTAAAGGATTGTCTTTGTTCTTTGATAGCGGCCTCACGAAGTGTATAGGAAATATCTAAACCAGAATCCCTCATATTCAATCCTTGGTTCAGACCTTGGGCACCACAGCCCACAATAACTATTTTCTTTCCTTTTAGCGCTGCGACACCATCAGCAAATTCGCTGGCGTCCATGAATCTACATTTTCCTAATTGTTCCAATTGATCGCGAAGCGACAGCGTATTAAAATAATTTGTCATTTTCGGTTTTGATTTAGTGCTATTTTATTGATTTTGAAATTCTTCTAAAATGGTGGTAATTGGCATTGTGGCCTTAGTGACGGCAATGCGTCCTGAACGGACAAATTGCATAATACCATAAGGCTCAAGAGCATCGTGCATTTCATCAATCTCATGTTTACGTCCTGTTTTGGCCAAAACAAAGAAGTCCCTGGCCACGGTAACAATCTGCGAATTACTTTCCTTAATAATATTCTGTATCTGACGTTCATCAAACAAGAGATCGGAGGCTATTTTGAATAAGGCCGACTCTTGATATATGGTTTCCTCATCAGTGTGGTAAAATGCTTTTATTACTTCTATTTGTTTTTCAATCTGTCCTGCAATTTTACGGACCCATTCTTCATGGGTGAAAACAACTATCGTAAATTTTGAAACATTCTCAATTTCTGATTTTGAAACATTTAAACTCTCTATATTAATGTGTCTCTTTAAGAATATACCTGATATTCTATTTAAAAGTCCCACATTGTTTTCGGAATAAACCGATATGGTATACCAATGTTTTTCCATGCTATTTTATTTTGACTGCAACTATAAGTCCGGTTGACCAGTCCATTTTAGTAATTGTAAAATCTTTCTTTGCTTCTAATATTTGAATTAATTCAGAGGCCTTTTTATCATGACCTTGCGGCCAGTTGGTTTGATAGCTCATATCATCAATCACATAGAAGCCTCCAATATTTAGTAATTCCAACGTTGCATCCAATAAACTATACTTGCCTGGCCATGCATCGGCAAAAATCAAATCGAACTTGCTTCCTTTATAGGTTGATATCCATTCTTCGCCATCCGCACAGACCAATTGAAGTCTTTCATCCGCTTCAAAAAAGTCTTTTGCTATTTGGGTCAATTCTAGGTCATTATCAATACTTAGGACTTTGGAATTCTCATCCATGCCTTTCAACATCCATGATAAGGATAATCCCATACCTGTTCCCAATTCGAGGAAATTACCTCCTGGTTTTGAAGCAATAAGCGTTTTGAGTAGCGCACCAATGAACATATCGGAAGGCATATCAAAGCCTATTTCCTTTGATTTTGCAAGCAAATCAGGATAAATCCTCGGTTTATCAAGTATTATAGCTTGATCCATCTACTTTAATCTAATATCTGATACGGATGCTCCAGACGGAATCATCGGGAATACGTTATCTTCTTTTTCCACTTTAACCTCCAAAAAATACGGGTCTTTTGATGCAATCATTTCGCTTACTGCATCATTCAGTTCTGAGCGTTCTATAACCCTGCGAGATTTAATGTGATATCCTTCTGCAATTTTCACAAAATCAGGGTTGGTCATTACAGTAGAGGCATATCTACTTTCAAAGAATAGTTCTTGCCACTGACGTACCATTCCCAAATGATCGTTGTTGAGTACAACAATCTTTACGGGAACATTATGCTGAAAGATAACTCCTAATTCTTGAATGGTCATCTGGTAGCCTCCGTCACCTATTATGGCAACAACTTCTCTGTCCATCGCACCCATTTTAGCTCCAATAGCCGCCGGTAAAGCAAATCCCATGGTCCCCAAACCTCCAGATGTGATATTGCTTTTAGATTGTTTGAATTTAGCATACCTACAGGCAATCATTTGGTGTTGCCCTACATCGGTAACTATGACCGCTTTATGTTCAGAGGCAATATTGATTTGTTCAATCACCTCGCCCATGGTAAGTCCATCCTTGGTGGGTGTTAAATCATTTTTAATTACCGTTTCGTACTCAATTCTATATTTTTCTTCAAACTCCGCTCTCCAAGCTTTATGCTCATTCTCATTGATTAACGGCAACAACAGTTCCAAGGTTTGCTTGGAATTGCCCAATACTGCCACATCCGCTTTTACATTTTTGTTGATTTCAGCGGGGTCTATTTCAAAGTGTATAACTTTAGCTTGCTTAGCATAGGTATCCAAGCTACCGGTAACCCTATCATCAAAGCGCATACCTATAGCAATAAGCACATCACATTCGTTGGTCAATACATTTGGGCCGTAATTACCATGCATACCTACCATTCCAACATTCAAAGGATGATCTGTATCCATTGCGGAAAGTCCCAAAATGGTCCAAGCTGCGGGAATTCCAGCTTTTTCAACTAAGGCTTTGAGTTCCGCCTCAGCTTCTCCTAATATTACTCCCTGGCCAAAAACAATGTATGGTTTTTTGGCATTATTAATAAGCTCAGCTGCTGCTTTAATCGCATTCATGTCTGGTTTCGGTGCTGGTGTGTAGCTTCTAACACCTGTACATTTTTCATATACAAAATCGAACTCATCAAACTGAGCGTTTTTAGTGATATCGACCAAAACTGGCCCTGGTCTCCCAGAACGCGCAATGTAGAAGGCTTTAGCCATGATTTCAGGAATCTCGCTAGCCTTGGTGATTTGATAATTCCACTTGGTGACGGGAGTAGATATCCCTACGATATCGGTTTCCTGAAAAGCATCCGAACCCAATAAGTGTCTTGGAACTTGTCCTGTAATGCATACCATGGGAGTGGAATCTATTTGTGCATCTGCTAAGCCAGTAACCAAATTGGTAGCTCCAGGGCCGGAGGTAGCCATAGCAATCCCCACTTTTCCATTTACACGTGCATATCCTTGAGCGGCATGGGTAGCTCCTTGCTCATGTCTTGTGAGAATATGGGTCAGTTTGTCCTGGAACTTATAAAGTTCATCATAGACTGGCATAATAGCTCCTCCTGGATAGCCATAAATTAAGTCCACACCTTCAGCCAACAAACAATGGATAATGGCTTCTGCCCCAGTGATACGAATTGACGTTTCTTTTTTCTTTTCTGTTTTTTGCGCTTTCAAAGTCTCCATAAACCTTATTTAAGGATTATATGCTCCCAATACATTTTGGGAAATGTTTTTAAATCATGTCGGTAACACAACCTAGCGAGGCTGAGGATACCGTTTTGGCGTATTTGTACAAACTACCTTTTCTTACCTTAAGAGGAGGTTGTTCCCAATTTTCCTTTCTTCTGCTCAATTCTTCTGCGGAAACTGCTACACTGATGCTATTTTTCTCCGCATCAATGGTTATCACATCTCCATCTTCAACTAGTCCGATAGCACCTCCCTCCTGAGCTTCAGGTGCAATATGTCCCACCACAAAACCGTGGGTTCCACCTGAGAATCGACCATCTGTTATCAAGGCTACATCTTTACCCAAGCCAGCTCCCATAATCGCAGCTGTAGGTTTGAGCATTTCTGGCATTCCAGGCCCTCCTTTAGGTCCTTCATATCGAATTACCACAACATCACCTTTCTTAACCAGGCCATTTTTGATGCCGTCATTTGCAGCAAACTCCCCTTCAAAAACTTTGGCAGGTCCTGAGAAATGCAGACCTTCTTTTCCTGTTATTTTGGCCACTGCGCCATCGCTGGCCAAATTCCCGTATAGAATTCTTAAGTGCCCTGTTTCTTTAATTGGATTGTCTAAATCCATAACCACTTTTTGCCCTTCAGACAAATCAGCAACCTCTTCCAGGTTTTCTGCAATGGTTTTTCCCGTTACAGTAAGGCAATCACCATGAAGCATTCCATGTTTCAGCATGAATTTCATGACGGCAGGCACCCCTCCTACGTTGTGAAGATCTTCCATCAAGTATTTACCACTGGGCTTAAGGTCAGCCAAAAACGGAGTTGTATCACTTATACGTTGAAAATCTTCTAGTCCAAAATCGATTTCTGCCGCTTTGGCAATGGCTAAGAAATGAAGTACTGCATTTGTGGACCCACCTAATATGGTTATTAAGCGGACTGCATTCTCCAAGGACTTTTTGGTTATGATGTCACTTGGTTTAATATCATTCTCGAGTAGATGTTTTAATGCCTTGCCCGAGTCAACACAATCTTTCTTTTTATGACCACCCACTGCTGGGTTTGAAGAACTATATGGCAATGACATACCTAGTGCTTCAATTGCTGATGCCATTGTGTTTGCCGTATACATTCCGCCACACGCTCCAGCACCAGGGCATGCATTCTGAATTACGCTTTTATATTCATCCTCATTCATGGTTCCAGCGACCTTTTCGCCCCAAGCTTCAAACGCAGAAACTACATCCAGCTTTTTATCGTTCAAACATCCAGGTGAAATTGTACCTCCGTATACCAAAACGGAAGGCCTATCCAAGCGGATCATGGCCATTAGTGCACCCGGCATGTTCTTGTCACAACCAACCACAGTTACCAAGCCATCATAATTCATGGCCTGAACAACTGTTTCCATGGAATCTGCAATAATATCTCTAGATGGAAGTGAATAACGCATTCCGTATGTTCCCATTGAAATTCCATCACTAACGCCGATTGTATTGAAGATAAGTCCTACCAAATCACCTTCAAAAGTTCCTTCCTTTACATAGGTTGACAACTCATTCAGATGCATGTTACATGGGTTCCCTTCATACCCTGTGCTCCCAATCCCCACCAATGGCTTTTTAAGGTCTTCCTCGGTCAATCCAATCGCATATAACATTGCTTGAGCGGCAGGCTGCGTTGGGTCTTGGGTTACATTTTTACTATACTTATTCAATTCCATTAATAATATTCTTTCTAATCCAGAATTCCGTTGAATTTACTCTACTATCCAAAGATAGATGTTTCAAATACCCAATAATTTTAACAGTTTAAGTGGTTCTAAATCCATCTGCATCAATAAATACGTATTTAACTGAATTTCAATATTTTATCTTATTTTAAAATCCCATATTCATTTAGTTTCAATACGCATAAAAAAAGCCTGTATCTCATTCGATACAGGCTTTTCTCAATCAATGGCAAGTCTGTATCATTCCCTAAAGGGAACAATAATGACGACGTTATTGATTGTATTATTTTGTTTCATACTTCAATAGTACAAAAAAATATTGTTTTCGATATCTTTAAAGCTATGGAAAAAAGTGTTACCGATGCTATTCAGTATCGACGGTCCGTCCGCATATTCAAAGACGATATCAAGTTGGATTCAGACAAAGTAAAGAAATGTGTTGAAAATGCGGTTTTGGCACCAACCAGCAGCAATCTTCAACTTTGGGAGTTTTATCATGTAACCCAACCCCATACTTTGGACAAATTAAGCGTTGCATGCCTAGGTCAGAAGGCGGCAAAAACAGCACAACAAATTATTGTAGTTGTGGTTCGAAAAGATTTATGGAGGAGTCGAATAAAAGCCAATCTTAGCTTTTTAAAATCCAGTTTTGGCAAAAAACCTAGAGAAGAATATAGTAAACCTGAAAAATTCGCTTTGAATTATTATGAGAAAATTATGCCAACGGTTTATTTTGATTTTCTTGGATTGTTGGGATGGATAAAATATTTTATGTTTCAGATTGTTGGTATGTTTAAACCAACATATAGACAGGTAAGACAATCTGACATGCGGATTGTCGCCCATAAAAGTGCAGGTCTTGCCGCACAGAATTTTATGGTCAGCATGGCGGCCATCGAATATGATACCTGCCCGATGGAAGGGCATGATTCTTTGCGCATAAAAAAAATTCTTGGATTACCCTCTAGCAGTGAAATAAATATGGTCATTGGTTGTGGGGTACGAGAGGAACATGGGGTTTATGGCCCACGATTTCGTATTCCTTTTGACCAAGTTTATAAGAGATTATAAAAGCTTAAAGGTCAGTGTGTCTCCAAATTTTTTCTGAGCCAATACGCTTATGGCCTCTTCCGTAAGTTGTAGAATTCTAGGATACCCACCCGTTGTTTGACTGTCTTTCATTAGGACTATTAATCTACCTGCGGGGGTAAACTGGACGGTACCTGGTATTGTTCCAGATGTCAACATGTTAGTATCATGACCTGTAATGAGTTCTTCTATTTGATATGCCATTCTATTATTGGCTTTGGATACTGTAAACTGCCTGGAAAAGAGTGACTCTAGTTGTTTATCTGAAAGCATATCATATTCCGGTCCTTTATCTACTTCTAAATAATCAAGCTCGTAGTGATTTTTGGTTTTTACTTCGGAAATCGAAGGTTCAAATGATTGTATCTCATTAAATGAAATTTCATCACCATCTTTCAAGCATTTTTTATGAGTAACAGGATAGTATTGTGATCTGCTCCCCAGAATTTCTTCAGATTTAAAGCCTCCTTTTACCGCCAAATAGTTTCGAAAACCATTTTCCAACTTGCCGTAGGATAATATGTCACCCTGATTAACCCTGATTACCTGATTATTATCTATTGGCTTATTGTTCAATGTTGCTGAAAGTTCAGCACCTGAAAGACATATGTAAGTTGTTGCCTCAAACTGCAAAGTAGGTCCGGTCATCGTTATTTCCAATACCGCATCCTTGGGATCATTCCCCAACATTTTATTTGCTCTTTTTACTGAAACGGAATCCAGTGCGCCAGAAACGGGTACACCTATATGCCGATTGCCAAATCGTCCTAAATCTTGAATGGTAAGGAAAAAACCTGATTTTAAGACCTTAAGCATGCAATGGGGTTTTTTCAAGTTTATATATTCCCACCTCTGTTTCTATTTTATGCAAATCGTATTCCGCCTTTGATATTTGATAAAACTGAATCTTATCCCCAACATTCACGAAACAAGGATTCTCGACCCTCGCATCAAAAATTGGAACAGGACAACTGCCGATGATATTCCAACCTCCAGGAGAATCTTGAGGGTAAATTCCAGTTTGCTTTCCTGCTAGTCCGACAGAACCTTTATTCACCAACAATCTGGGTTCTTTACGCCGTGGTATTTCTAGTTCGGTAGGGAGTCCTCCCAAATACATGAAGCCGGGTAAAAAACCTATGCCGTATACAGTATATTGGTTAGCGGTGTGTAAGTCTATTAATTCCTTGGCAGGAACACCTAAGGTTTTTGAAGTCTCCTCTAAGTCGATGGCAAAATCCGAATCATAACATACCGGTATTCTCCATAGAAAGCGTTTACTTTTATTGTCTGAGCTAGTTTTTTTGGAGTAACAATCTTTAATTAAGGGCACCATTTCTACAAAGTCAATATCCTCTGCGTTGTTGACCATGGTGAGGGAATTATATGCAGCAGACATCTCCCAATTTGGAAGGTTCAAGTTTTTAAAACTATTTGAGAAATCAAGAATATCCTCTAAAATGGATTCGTCCACTTTTTTTGGCCATTCAATAAGAACGGCCCGTTTTCCGAAGGGTTTAATGTTGATGGAATAGTTCTTCACTTCAGCTGCACTCCACTATTGGGTAATTCTCGGGAAAGATACATCAATATTTGTAATGCGGAAGGCGTATCTCCATGAATACATAATGTATCCGCCTTTATTTCAATTTCTTCTTTGGTAACGGTCTTTAACTTACTTTTTTTGATTATTAAAAGAATGTGCTCCAAAACCTTTTGGGGCTCCTCAATCAATGCATTACTCAATTGACGGGAAACCAAACTTAAATCTGTGTTATAGTTTCGGTCGGCAAACGCTTCATAAATAATTTTGATGCCATTTTCTATAGCTAATTCCGCTATTACGGAACCATACGGAACATATACGAATGTATTTCCCAGATACGGTTTGATGGCATTCAAATAAAGTAGGGCCAAGGATTTATTCTTTGCCGTTTCATTATACAAAGCACCATGCGCTTTTATATGATGAAGTTGAGCGTTTTCTTTTTCAAGCACCCTGTTAAAGGTTCTTAACTGGTCGATAATACTTGTTTTCAAATCATCATCTGATATTGAAAGTACTTGTCTTCCAAAATTTATTTTATCCGGATATGAAGGGTGTGCTCCAATTTTCACATGATGCTTTTTGGCTAGTCCAATCACATATTCCATCGACCCAATGTCTCCAGCATGCCCTCCGCATGCAATGTTGCAAGAGCTTATGAACGGAAGTAGGTCATCTTCGTTTCCAACCCCTTCCCCAACATCGCAATTGATATCAATAGACCACTTCTTCATTTAAAACAATCCAATTACCTTTAAAATACTCTTTACTCCAAGAAAAATCGAAAACCCTACGATCAAAAATCCAAAAACATTCTGGGTCATACTGTTTGTATGAGTACCCATTACGGATTTCTTGTTCACTACCCAAAGTAACAATATGGCCATTATTGGAAGTAATACGCCATTGGCGACTTGGGCAAATTGAATGATCTGTATTGGTTTGATATTAAAGGAAAGGAATGCTACTCCTGAAAACAGTACAATGGCCCATGTCAGTTTAAACTTTTTGTTTTGCATCCCATTATCCCACCCAAAACAACTGCTAGTTACAAATGCCGCTGCCAAAGGTGCCGTTATTGCCGAAGTGATTCCTGCCGCCAGCAATCCGATACCTAGAAAGTAACGCGACATTTTCCCAAATAGAGGTTCTAGTCCAATTGCCATATCAAGAACATTATCCACATTTTGAATTGGCGCTGCAGCTGCAGTAATCAATATGGCGATTGATACAAAACCACCCAGTGCTATTGAAATAATGGTATCTCGTTTTACATCTCTTAAGTCATTTGTAGATTTCCATTTTTCCTTAGTTAAGGATGCATGCAAAAACAGATTATAAGGCACAACCGTTGTTCCTACCAATGCTATTACAGTAAGTAAGCTGCCCTCAGGCAATTTTGGAATGAACATCCCATTGAACACTTCACTAATAGATGGTTTTGTAATAATAGCGCATAACACAAAACAAATCCCCATTACAGCAACAAGTCCAACAAAGATTTTTTCCAAAGTTTTATAATTGCTCCACCATAATAAAAGGAATGCCAAGATTCCTACAATTAAAGGATAGAAGGTCTCAAATGTTCCTTGACCGAAAAGTCCTTGCAATCCTAAGGTAGCCCCACCAATATTACCGCCCTCATAGGCAGCATTTCCTATTAGAATAGCAGCAAGTACAATTCCTAATACTGTATTTCGTAACCAAGTTACGTTGAGCTCAGCTTTTAATACATCAACAAGGCCTGTTTGGGAAACTACTCCTATTCTTCCGGCCATTTCTTGAAGTACAATTGTTGCCACAATGGACAGAACTACCGCCCAAATTAGGGCATAACCGAAATTGACACCGGCTAATGTGCATATGGTGATGGTTCCTGGGCCAACAAACGCAGCTGCAACTAATACTCCAGGGCCGATTTTTTTGAACATATCTCTTATTTTTCTTACGCTGAAATTAAAATGTTTTGTCAGAAAATGTGCGTTTCATCTAAAAAAATGTATTTCATCTAAAAATGGGGTGCAGTACGTCGAAGATTTATACGATTAGAAGAATGTCAAAGTTATAATAATCCCAAATCATATTATTGACCAAAACTTGACCTATACTCATGACTTGTAAAGATTGTGAAAAAAGTATCGGGCGTGAGCAATACAACGCATCCATGGACTCTTTGGGCGTTGAACTTTGCGAACGACACACCCGACTTATTAAAAAGATTATCCTTGACAACAATACACCGCTAGAAGCGATTCAACTCTTCTATGCCTTAAAAGAAGCGGGAGCACATCCTATGTTAGAATGGTGGGATGGTAAAAAATCAGTGGATGTCGCAATTTCAAGGGTAAAACTTAACATTGAAATTGATAAAGATTACAACATGATAACCCATGAGCAAGCCATTAACGACCTAGAGGAAGCGATGCATTCCTTTAAAAATGGCTTTACCACCATACGAATACCTCATTTAGCAGTAAAATATTATTTGGAAGATACTGTGCAAAATATACTTGGCATTATCACAGGTCTAAAAGCCAACACCAAGGTTATTTAATCGGAACAGAGAAGTTTTCCTATGTCACTGGATTCTTTGTATTCCAAAACATTTATAGCGATTGTTCTATCACCAATGTTCTCAAGATCATTGGTGTAGTTCTTTCCTTCAAATTCCCAATATTCTGTTTCCCCAGGTTCCAATTTTACCATGCTAATTTTGCCATTACCATGGCGGGTAAGCGCCAAGCCTCCGGTAACGCATACCCAATTATAATTTGCATTATGTTTTCTAAAGGGTATCCGTTCTCCGGGCTCAAGGCGTATGTCCCATAGTTTCACAGTTTCGTTTTCGAAAACCAGTCGTTCTCCCAATGAATCTTTAATTTCTTGATGAAGAAGCTCATCTATCATTTTTGGCTCCCATGGGTCAAAATTACCCGCTGGGTTCAGTTCCACACATTGCATAGCTCAATTCTCTAAAAAACGGCCGCAAAAGTACAACCCAAGCAGTCTTATGCACGTTTTAATGTAGGATTTAACTTTATTTTTTGATTATTTAAAGTTTTTGCTAGATTTTTTTAAAATATTGATTACTAATCCCTTAAAACATAATCTCTTTGAAATTTATCTCTAGCTGTATACATTTTTTAATTCATTTTTATAAGTAGTGTTTTGGTAACTCATCCAATAAATTGTTAGTCTGTCCATAATAATACTCATCTTCCACAGCACTCCGTACTTTAGTTGTTACCAGTAAAACATACTATGTCTGAAAACTTAATAATCAATTTCACGCCTACCGGAATGATTCCGACCAAGGAAATGACCCCTCATGTTCCAATTAGTGTGTCAGAAATAGTTGAAAACGTGCTGGAGGCAGATGAAATTGGAATAACCATGGTGCATCTTCATGCACGCGAAGAAGTAAGCGGAATTCCCACCTATAAAAAGGAAATCTATGGGCAAATCATAGAAGGTATACGAAAATATGCCCCTCAGCTCGTCATATGTGTATCGTTGAGCGGCCGAAATTTTTCTGAACTTGAGCTACGGGCAGACCCTCTTTTTTTGGAAGGCAATCTAAAGCCCGATATGGGTAGTCTTACGTTAAGCTCGTTGAATTTTAATTCAACGGCGAGCATCAATTCTCCTAAAATGATTCAAGACTTGGCGGGTATTATGATGAAAAATGGCATAGTCCCCGAGTTGGAAGTCTTTGATATCGGCATGATCAATTATGCAAAGTATTTAGAAAAAAAGGGATTGTTAAAGCCGCCGTTTTATTTCAACCTTCTTTTGGGAAATATTGCCTGTGCCCAGGCCAATTTGCTCAACGCCGGGGTTATGCTAAATGATCTTCCAGAAAATTCGTTGTGGAGTTTGGCAGGGATTGGAAATGAACAATTGAAAATGAACTCTATTGCGATTGCAATTGGTGGAGGCGTACGTGTTGGTATTGAGGATAATATTTGGTATGACCAAAAGCGCACTAAATTGGCTTCCAACTCAGATTTAGTCAAAAGGGTTCATACAATAGCCAATGCAAACGAGAGAGCTATTATGTCTCCTATGGAATTTAGTAGTAAAATGAAACTTCGAAACAATGAGAAAGAATATGGAAGGTCTGAAAAATAACTAACACTCTAGATGGAAACAGGTAAGAACACCCTCCCAGATAAAATCAATTGGGTTTGGAAGATTGTTAAGCACGGCGGACTCCTTCTTGGTGTTAGAAATAGATTAGCCGGAGTGGGACTTGATTTTATGCCATATTATTGGGTGAAGGAAGAGGTAACTCCAATCACACCTCCAAAAATAAAAGATAATCCGAAGGATTATGCGGTATCATATTTCGGATTTAGTGAAATAGATATTATTCAACAACGTATTCGTGGTATCGGACATAAAAACCTCAAAAAAAACTTAGAAAATGGTCAAACCTGTATAGGAATTAAAAGGCATGATGACATTGTTGCGTATATGTTTATTCAAAACAACCATCTAAATTTTCGTGGAAAAAGTTTTGAACTAAAGCCTAATGAGAGCTATCTCAAGAACATGTACACTTTTGAATCATATCGAGGGAAAAATATGGCGCCATACTTACGTTATCAGGGCTACTGCATGTTGAAGGAAAAAGGAATCGACACGAAATACAGCATTAGTGAATATTTCAACAAACCAACAATCAGATTTAAGAAAAAACTAAATTCGATCCATTTGGCCCTTTATCTAAGCATAAAACTTTTTAAACGCTATCAATGGACCATTAAATTGAGAAATTATAGTTAGCCCAACCACCCTTCCCTATCCAAACTCCTGTATTGAATGGCTTCAGATACATGCGGAGTTGCAATTTTTTCAGTTTTCTCTAAATCAGCGATTGTTCTAGCCAGTTTTAATATCCTGTCATATGCTCTGGCTGAAAGATTTAACCGTTCCATAGCTTTCTTCAACAAGTCCATGGATCGCTCATCTAAAGCGCAAAACCGTTGTATCTGTTTTGTGTTCATTTGTGCGTTGTAATGCACATTACTAAAGGATGAAAATCTGTGATTTTGGATTGCCCTAGCCGCTACCACCCTCCCACGAATGACACTACTGGATTCTCCCGTACTTTTATTGGACAATTTTTCGAATGGAACAGGTACAACTTCAATATGGATATCGATTCTATCCAACAATGGCCCAGAAATTTTGTTCAAATAACGTTTCATTTCCGATGGAGATGAAGTTTGAGGTGCATCCGGATCATTAAAATACCCCGAGGGACTTGGGTTCATACTGGCGACTAGCATAAAGCTGCTTGGATAGGTTACGGAAAACTTGGCCCTTGAAATGGTTACCTCTCTATCTTCCATAGGCTGACGCATGACTTCAAGCACTCTTCGTTCAAATTCAGGCAATTCATCCAAAAAAAGGACACCATTGTGCGCCAACGAAATTTCACCGGGCTGCGGATAACTTCCACCTCCTACCAAAGCTGCACTACTAATGGTATGATGTGGGTTACGAAATGGCCTTAGGCTCATTAATCCAGTGTTCTTTAATTTACCAATAACACTATGGATTTTAGTAGTCTCAAGAGCCTCTTGAAGTGTCATGGGTGGTAAAATTGATGGTAGTCGTTTGGCCAACATCGTTTTACCCGCTCCCGGAGGACCTATCAAAATGACATTGTGCCCTCCAGCTGCTGCAATTTCCATGCACCGTTTTATGCCTTCTTGTCCCTTTACATCGGAAAAGTCAAATTCAGGAAAATGTACATTCTTAAAAAATTCAGTTCTGGTATCTACTCTGGTTGGTTGAAGTTGGCTTTTCTGATCAAAATAATCAATCACCTCACTTATGTTCTCCACACCAAACACCTCCAGATCATCTACAACAGCAGCTTCCATAGCATTTTCCATGGGGAGGATAAAACCCTTGAAGCCTTCTTCTCGAGCTTTTACAGCTATTGGCAAGGCTCCTTTTATAGGCTGCAGACTTCCATCCAAAGAAAGTTCACCCATTATGACATATGCCTCAATATTCTCAGATTGAATTTGCTTGGAGGCGGCAAGAATACCAATCGCTAAAGTGAGGTCGTAGGCTGAACCTTCTTTTCTAAGGTCTGCAGGAGCCATATTAATTGTTATTTTCTTTCCAGGAATTCGAAAACCATTATTTTGAAGTGCAGCAGCAATGCGAAAGTTACTTTCTTTAACAGCATTATCGGGTAATCCCACCAAATGATAACCGATACCTTGATCAACATTGACTTCTACCACAATGGTTTGGGCCTCAACCCCAAATACCGCGCTGCCATAAACTTTTATAAGCATAAAAAGAAGGTTCTTTTATGATGCTTAAAAAGTAGTACAGTTCTATTTAACCGTAAACCTTTCTTTGACGGATACCGGGTTTCCATTTGACGTAAACCCTTCTATGATCAGTTCGTAGTCACCAACAATATCGGAAGTAAAGAAAATAACCTCTTCATTTTCACTGGAAATATCAAGATTTGGCTCCCAAAGTAATTGATATCTAAAATCTAGTGTTTTAACCGTTTTACCGCCCTCAGTTTCATCGTACCGCTGTTTATAGTATTTTTTGTCTGGCTCAGGTTTAAATAAATTCACGGTGATTATATGTTCGCCCAATTCTGGGGATTTATAATCTCTATCTATGGTATCAACCATTAGTACTCCTTGAAAAATTTTCTGGCCTACCACATATTTACTTCGTAAAAAACTAATGCTTTTTACATTTCTGGCATTGTATTCTAAAAGGTGGTTCTGATCTTGTATCAAGATACCATCAACAATAATCAAAGGGGAAAATTCAGGACTTAAAAATGTATCATAATTATGTTCCTTGACATAAAAAGTCCCTCCTTTTTGGGTCTTAGTGGCCCACACCAATTCAACCACTTCAACCAAGGTTTCGCTGATTGTGGAAAAGCGGGTATAGTCATCCAAATTATAGATCGTCATAATATTTTCATAGGATTGCTCAATGGGCGAAACCTGCTTTAAAGTGTCTGATTTTATCTGAAAATATCCATTTTCGATTTGATTGTGAACACTTCTTTCTAGAATGATATCTTCCATTTCAGGGGTTATCCCGAACTTATTGAAGGTCATTTCCGGATAGTTTGTTGATTGCCCTTGGTCCAAAACTACGTTATAGTTATGCCTATTTTCGCCAAGTACCTGAACAATGGCTTGCGTACCATTGTATTCCTTTTCAAGATTCGCATAAAATCTACCATCTTCATCGGTATTTATTACTTTTAATTCATGACCCTCTTTTCCGGGAATTGAAATTGCAACTTCAATATTATTTATACTGCTGATGGAATCTTTTGGGGTGATTTTACCAAAAATAAGTTCTCCTCGTAATTCTGGATAAAACATCCTATTATTTGGTTCCTTCCAAAAATCATTGGTTTTCTGTTGTCCTGGTTTAGAAAATTCTTTTTTAGAAGTTGGTCTGATGGGCGTGGTTATAGTGTCAATCCTTCTAACGGAGAGTGAATAGGTTCCTTCGGAATAGTTATCAAAAAAGTTCTTCAAACTAAAAACTACTTTGGATCTTTTATTAAAAATGTCTTTTTCAAATCCATCACTTTTCCAGTTATTGGTGCCAACACCTTCCGTCAAAATGCTTTTATGTTTTGCTTGAACTGAAGTTTTCAATTTTAAGGTATCCTCTTCTAGGAGTATTCGCTCCTGATTACTTTGGTATGGGTTAATTATTGCTATATCCCCTTGAAAAAAATTGTCTTGATTACCATTTTTCATCCATTGTGTATATCCTAGGAGTTTGTAATTTCCTGATGGAACCGTAGCGGGAATAAAAAAATCACTCTGCCCTGCGCTTTTTACCAAGCGGATTTTATGCTTAAATATGGATTGCATGTCTTCATCAACCAATTCTACATAGGCAATCTTGCTGAGATTGCTTAACTCGTTGGACTCGCAATTAAGGTTATACACTTTATAATACAAATATTCACCTGAAAACAACAGGCTGGTATTGTAGTGAATGAATATTTTTTCTTGAGGAATGTTGGGATAAGCCGCATTAAAATCAGCATCTGACGAACTCAATTGACCGAACGAACAGCATGGAACGATGAAAACAACCCAGAATAATTTTGCTATGTTTTTTATTGAGTTCATATTATTCTATCCAAAAATCTGGGATTTCACTGTCACCAAGAACTGTGCAATCACCGCAGACCCTGGGCACCACCTTATAAGGTCCATCTCGAGGTTCATCAGGACCTGGCACCCCAAAAAACTTAATATTATTAAACCTTACCCCATTGATCACCTCGGAAATTACAGGGTTGGTAACAAAACAATCATTGGGGTAGGCAGGAATCAAATCATCAGGAAAGAAATCTTGGTGATTAAAAAATATTCTTTCTTGGTTCACGGCCGATACGTCAAAAAATCCAATTACTTTTTCCCTAGGGTCATTCTGTGCCACAATGTTACCATTAAAGAATCCCGGCTGATTCTCGGAAAATATACTTTCCAACCCAGAAAGTTCACTTAGGGTTTTATAAAAGGCGTGCGCTTCTCTTGAAATCACATATTGTTTTACCAAAATGCTATACCGATGACCTATTATATAGTCATCTCTGCCTATAAATCTCACCTGGAAACCTGAAAGTCTATCCTCAGTGAACCCACTGGTATTCGCCAAAATTATTTTGATGGAGTTAACGGTGTTATAGCAGACTTCTTCTTCCCTAGGTCTAATTTCAAAACCAAGAATAGGTGGAGTTTCTGAGACAATATATAAATCTTGTGGGTTCCAATTTGGTGCAACAATTTTATAGGTTTCTTCATAATCAAATCTATAGTAGAGTGATTCAGCTTGAGGATCGAAGGTGTCCACCATGATTGACACGCCTTCTACATTTTGGTCGTTTGTTACTACGGATGCGTATAAATCGTCCATTGCCAAGCTCTTGGTAAGTAAGGTTGGTTTAGATACATAAGAACTGCCTGCGCTAGTGGTTATGGACAGTTCATAATTGACATTTGGCTTCGCATTGAACATTATGGATGAAACATATATTCCCGGTGAGCTTTCATTGAAATTATACTCCTCTCCGTCATCTCCAGAAATACTAACAATAGCATTGGTCTCTCCTTCTGGTTCTTCCTCGAAACGATATGTTCTCGTCAAAGATATTGTTTGGAATTTGAGTTCGTTGGTTATCAATGCATCAATTACCAAGGCACTTTCAAATTCTTCTGTTGTAGCTTCAAAGGGCTCAACACAGCTGCTAAGAACGATTAGAAAAAAAAGATAACATCTATACATTTTGAACTTATTCAAGTCAAGGACACTTAGAATTTGAAATTATAAGTTATCGTTGGTATTGGTATTGAAAAAATTGAACTTTTATAAGCTTTTATCTGCCCACTTTCTGTAACAAAAAATACAGAGTATGGGTTGTTTCTGCCTAACACGTTATAAACCGAAATATTCCAAAAGCTATGAGCCAATTTTTTCAACTTATGGTTGCCTTCAACATTAAAACTTAGGTCTACTCGATAATAGTCCGGAATTCTAAATTTGTTTCGATCGCTATAAAATGCATATTCCGCGCCCCTAAATGTATAACTTCCAATAGGGTATGTAACTGGTCTCCCGGTCTGGTAAACCACGTTGGCCGAAAAACTAAATCGTTTTGTGAGCTTATAATTTGCCACAAGACTAAGGTCATGCGGTTTGTCATAATTAGCTGGAAAATATTCGCCGTTGTTTACTGTTTCCTCCGCAAAGTCACTGTCCAGTTTCAAAAAAGATCTAGAGTATGTATATCCCAACCAACCGTTGAACTTACCTCTATTTTTTCTGAGTAAAAACTCTACGCCATAGGCCTTACCTTCTCCTTGCAATACTTCGGTCTCAATACTTTCATTTAACAACAGGTCCGCCCCTACTTTAAAATCAAGATTATTTTTGGATTTTTTATAATACCCCTCTAGACTCAGTTCAAAATTATCGCCGTCAAAATTTTTGTACAATCCTAGGGCATATTGCCGTGCTCTTTGTGGTTCTATGTTTATATCTGAGAGTTTCCATGTATCTATAGGTGATACGGTAGTATTGTTCGATAATGTATGAATGTATTGAAAAGTGCTATTATAGCTCGCTTTTACAGAAAAGTCTTCAGCTAAAAAATACCTTCCTGATACCCTGAACTCGGGTCCTGTATATGTTTTTATCACCTCATTGTTTCCATATTGAACCCTATCAATCAATGTCCCTTCGTCTTTCGGTAAGCCTGCTTCATAAATACGCTGTTCGGATTCCCCCAAACTTGAATAAATAGAATATCGAAACCCCAAATCCAACAACAATTTGTCGTTCACGGCATAGGTGTCTGATAAAAAAACGGCTGATTCAAGAGCTTTTTCCCTTGGTATTCTTAAAGATTCTACGATAGATAATGAACCTGTCGGGTTTATATCTCCAGGATTTACTAAATACAGTTTGGATGCAATACCATATTCAAAATTATGTGAACGATTATATAAATAGTTCATTTTAAGTTTTAACGCGGTCTCGTTTACTTTGTACCCAAATCGAAAATCAGTATCCGATTCACCATCAAAATCAATGTTAAACCTGTATTCGCTATTCGTCAATTGCAAACTACCGGTGTTTTTTTCGTTGAATTTATGGTTCCAGTTTAATGAGAACAATCTATTGCTGTAATTGTACAATGAGTCTGATGTTATGCTAAAAGCATCCCGGCTATAATACCCGGAAAACTGTATATCGTTGTTCTGGTTTACCTTATGGTCGTACTTTGCTAGTAAGTCATAAAATGAAGCTTGACTGTTTTTTAATGACTCTTCTTCCAATGACCTTAATATCCAATCGGAGTAGGAACTTCTTCCACCAATCAGCAAGGCTGACTTCTTATCAATAATTGGAATTTCGAGTGCAATATTATTGGTAACCGGACCGATTGAAGCTTCACCAGCGAACTTTTCCGTGTTTGCATTTTTATTCGTTATATCGAAAACTGAGGATAACCGACCTCCAAATTCAGCTGGAATACTTCCTTTATATATTGTCAAATCTTGAACCGTAAAGGGGTTCATTGCCTGGAAAATGCCAAAAAAGTGGGTGGGATTGTAAATTACCGCGTTGTCCATAAGTACCAAATTTTGGTCCGCGTTACCCCCTCTAACATTGAATCCGGTAGCGCCTTCTCCGGCCGAACTAATTCCGGGCAAAGCAGTGGCAACTTTTAGAATATTTCTTTCTCCAAGAACAACAGGTATGTTTTTTGTTTCTTCCGATGAAATTTCTGTGGTTCCCATGATAGCTTCCTCAACATTTTTGTCTGCATCGGCGCTGACCACAACTTCTTCTAACCTTTCAATGCTTTGATCAAGGGTTATATCCAGATTTCCATCATTATAGATGATAATGTTTTTTTGAATAGGTTGAAATCCAAGGGAGCTTGTTTCCAATATACTCAATCCCGGCGGTAATTCTATCTCATAAAATCCAGTAGCATCGGTAACCACTCCGATATCTCTATTCTTAATGATTATCGAAAGGTTGAGAATAGGTTCCCCGGAATTCCTGCTTTTTATATATCCGTTTAAAACAAATCCTTTTCTTTCAGTAATGTGTTCTTTCCCTATCCTCACCGTTTCCACTTCTCGTCTCTCCGAAGCATTCTCTTTTGAAAGTAATATGGGGTTATTCGCTACAACCCTGTTTTGGTTTTTAGGTTTGTCTTCCTTTTTTAAAGCACCAAAAAAACCAGGTGGCAATTGATCATAGATAATATTGTTTCTGTTCAAAGCAACTCTCTTATCTTTTAAGATGTAAAAATTGATGATTGTTTCATTGAATATGTTTTCAAGTAATTCCTGGATTTCGACATCCTCATAACTTCCAGAAATTTTTGTATCAGCCAACCAATCTTGAACATAATAGAAACGATACTCCGTTAGCTCTTCTATTTCATTTAAAACATCGACAATGTTCTGATCATTAAATGATATTGATACTTTAATTGAGTCATTTTGGGCCATGACCAATTTAAAGCTGAGCAATACCATTATCGTAAGAACATGTTTCATTGTACCAATTTTCGGTCTTCCGCAAGTAACCCGGAAATCCTATTAGAAAGTGTAATTAGATAATCTCTTGTATTGGATTTAGGGAATTTTTTCTTCGATAATCCCTCAATCTCTTTTTTATATTCTGGAAAAACTTTTACTAAATCCTTCCTATTTCTCAATGGATAATACTGTTGATTGTAAAATAGAAACATAACATTCCTGCTTTTGAACTCATAATACACAGAATTGTTCCCAGCTTTTTGGAATCTCTTTTTTTTGTGTTTTTCGAAAAGTTTAAGGTGTTGGTTTTCCAAAAGCACCTCATAGAAACCTGAAATACCGGGATTATTTGGTAAACTATCCCTGATATTAATGAATTTATGTCCATCTATAATAAAACTATCAACCTTGCTTTTAATGAGTTGCAGCAGAACAATTCGCAACCCTTTCTTTAGATTCAATAAAACCAAATCTTCATCCAAATCGTATTTCATTTCCAATCCAAAATAATGGTGTCCATCATAGACAATGGAACCCTTCAGGAAATCAGTGGTTTTATAGAACTTATGATAATTGTTGATTACCTTATATTTTTCTACGTAGCCTATACCATTGTATAATGCGGTGTTTTCAATCCCCATTGCTTTATCAAACCACTCATAATATTCCTCTTCACCTTTTTGGACCTTTTGGGACATCAAATAAAATGGAGCAAAAAAAGAGCTTAAAAAAGTCAGAAGGAAGACTTTAATTGTTGTACAAGTGGTAATATGACAACTATTGAAGAAAAACATAAGTGTGGAAATATTTCTTCATACTTATGAATGTAATTATCATAGCCAACTATGCATAATTATTTCTATAAACAACTATCCCAAAGGTAAGTTCTACCTAAATGCGTGGATTAACTTATCTCAAATCAATCCCGTTTTAAGGAAATTAACAACACTCCGTTGTCAAAATGCAGATAGCTATTTTACTGAAAAACGTTCTTTAGCGGAAACAGGATTTCCATTTGACGTAAAGCCTTCTATAACCAATTCATAGTCTCCGGTAACATCGGATGTATAGAAAATCACCTCTTTTTGACCATCAGAAATGTTAAGCATGGGATTCCAAAGCAATTGATGTCTAAAATCGGGAATCCGATCATCTTCTCCCTTCTCGGAGTACTCTTGGGTAAAATATGTTTTCCTTGGTTGTGGTTTAAAAAGTTCAACATTTTTAATATGTGGTGCGTAAAAGTCATCATAAAACCCGCCTTCAATGGTTTTGAAAAATAAAACTCCTTGAAAAGCTTGCGAGCCCAACATTACTTTATCTCTTGAAAAACTGATGCTCATGACTTTTTTTGCGCTGTAGTCCATAAAATCTTCGTGGCGTTTTAAGAATAGGCCATCCACAAAAACCATGGGCAACATACTAAGGTCTGTAAAGCCTTCGGCAGGTCTAATTTCAAAAACGCGTTCTCCATTATTCAATCTTCTTACGGATACCTGGTCCACAACTTCGACTATTGTTTCTTGCAAGCTATTAAATCTGGTGTAATCATCGAGGTCATAGTTTACCTCAAATTCCCGGTAATAAGGAGCCAAATGTTCCGCAGGAAGAATGGCATCCGACCGTTTTTCCCTAAAGGCATTTTCTATTTGATTTTGAATACTCTTTTCTAGGATGTAAGCATTCATTTTTTTTGAAAGCTTGAAGTCTGAAAAGTCCGTAACCTCGATATTCAGGTCTGGAGAGTCCAAGACCACTTCATACTTATCCCAATCATCGGATAGTATCTGCAAGGCAGCATTAACGTTGTCGTATTCGCGCTTCGTGATAAATTTGAACCGTCCATTGATATCGGACGTAGCAACCTTTAACAAGTATTTATCGCCAGGTAATGAAAGGGAGATTCTTTGCCCTTCTATCGGTTGTTTACTTTCCTTATCCATTATACTTCCAGAGATTACTTCTCCTCTTAACTCCGGTAAATGGGCAATCTTGTCTCCGGGAGTCATCGTGTTTGTTCCTTTTACGACATAGCTATTATAAAAGGATAGTGAAGAAATCCGTTCTGGAGAGGAAATTGAATCCAGTTTTCTGACGGAAATGGTATAGTCCCCGCCTCTCGAAGCTAGGTTATCTGTGCTAATGGATACGGTGACTTTCTCCCTTTTTCCAACCACTGATTTATCAAGACTTAAATCCAAGAAAGCACTTTTAACCGCTTTATTTTCTATAGAAGCGCTATTGGAAACTGACAACATCCTAGCATCGATTGCTTCCTGTAAAGAGTCTTTCTTTGGTTCTAGATGAGATTCTGTGGTAACTTGATATGGATTGATAATATGCATATCCGTTTGAAAGAATCCTGATACTTCAAAATTTTTCATCCATTCGGAATAGCCCAACAATTTATAACTTCCGGTTGGTACGGATGTTGGGATAAAGAAATCCCCATATCCAGAACCTTTACTCAGTCGTACCTTATGGGTAAACACAGCCTTTCCATTGCTGTCGATAAGCGAGACATATGCAATTTTGCTTATGTCACTAGCCGCTTTCGTGCTTTTGTCAATACAATGCACTTTATATCTCAAGTATTCCCCAGAGAATAACAGGGATTCGTTATGATGAACATAAACCCGCTCTTTGGGCAGATTTTCAAAAGAATTCACAGCTTTTGAATTGGACAACTGACCAAAGACTGTCGCCGAACTCAACAATAAAACGAATACAATGCTAATATTTTTCATAATTCAAATTTATTCTGTCCAAAAATCGGGGACTTCGGATGGACCCAAAATTGTGCAGTCTCCACAAACCTGAGGAACTGTAACATATGGGCCACTATTATCTGAAGTAAATTCCCCTTCATTATCTTTTATATATTTAATCAAATCCCATCGAATCAAATCAAACAATCCATTGAAAGGAGCCGATTCTACGCAAGGGTTTATGTATGGTGGCAATGCGGCACCTGGAAAAAAGTCCTCATAGTTAAAGAAAATTCGTTTTTCATCCACGGCGGATACATTAAAAAAGCCCAAAACTTTTTCATTTGAATCCTCCAAAGACGAAATGTTCCCTTCTAGAAATCCCGGTTGCGTTTCTGAAAAAACACTCTCACTGGTCGAAAACTCGTTCAATGTTTCTAAAAATGTATAAGCTTCCAAAGTATGGGTGTACTGTTTAACTAAAATGCTGTAGCGATGGGATAAGATATAGTTATCACTGTCTATAAAGCGTACCATAAAATTGGACACTCTTCCTGACTCAAAATCCTCAGTATCTGTTAAAATCAAGCCATTGGACATTCTTGAGGGGTAACAAACCCTTTCTTCCAAAGATCTCGGCACAATTATAACGCTGGGAGGTGTTGTTTCTACAACTTCCAATTCTTTGGGAATCCATCTTGGAGCAATTACCTTATACGTTTCTTCATATTCAAAACGATAAAAATTAGTCGTTTCTGAGGAATTTGATGTATTAACGAATATTCCCATTCCGTCTTCACCAAAATCATTGGTTATACGTTGCGCATAGATGCTATCTATTTGATTGGTGGAAGGCAGTCTCATTAAACTAGAGCTATATCGTTTTCCAGAAGCTGAAGTTATCAATAGTTGGTAATCAGTATCTGGAGTTGCAGCGAAAGCAACATTTGACCGGTAATTTCCACTATCCGTTTCTTGAAAAGCATAACTATTCCCTTGACCATCGACAACGGAAATTAAAGCGTCAGATTCACCGGATGGTCCATCATCCTGGAATCTATAGGTTCGCGTTAAATTTATCTCTTGTTGTTTCATCTCATCTGTTATCGTGGCGTCCACCACAAAAGCATCCTCAAATTCAATAAATTCTGTTTCAAAAGGCTCTATGCAGCCAGTAAATGGCAAAAATGCCAAAAGGGCCAACTCACAGCGATATTTGAAAATATCATCCGTCATTCAACCCAAAAATCTGGAAGTTCACTAGTTCCTAATACTGAGCAATCACCGCAAACCCTGGAAACAATTAAATATGGCCCTTCGTTTGCGCTTGTCGGTTCATGATCTCCTGTGTAAACTCCTTGCCCTGACTCCAGAAGGGGACGCAAAACACACCCTCCCATGTTGGCAATAACTGGAGTACTCGGTCTACATGACTCCACATAGGGAGGCAAAGGTTCTCCAGGATAAAAATCATCATAGTTAAAGAAAATGCGCTGCTCCGAGACCGTACTAACATCAAAAAATCCCAAAACCTTCTCATCTTGATTTTCTAAGGACAATACGTTCCCTTGTAAAAACCCTGGTTGAATCTGAGAAAACAAACTTTCAGAACTTGAAAGCTCATTCAATCGTTCATAAAAGGTGAAGGCCTCATTGGATTGCACAAACTGGCGCACCAAAATGCTATACCTATGTGAAATGATGTAGTTATCCCTTGAAACAAATCGAACCATAAAATTGCTTACCCTATCCTCTGCAAGATCCTCGGTTGAGGTAAGTATAATATCATTCGAAAAGTCTGTCGGATAACATACCCTTTCAAGAAAATCATTATTTACGGGTACCACATTGCAACCGCTATCTGGTTCTGGGTCACCAATTAAAGCAACTGGGAACCATGACGGGGCAATTACCCTGTAGGTTTCTGAATATTCGTATCGATAGTTGTTGGAATTGCCCGTTGGGTCAAAACTGTTGACAAGAATAGCCATACCATCTACTCCATCGTCATTTGTAATTCGCTCTGCAGAAATTCCATCTATTGAAGTTCCAAGCGAAAATGGAACCGAGTTGGACCCATAGTTTCTACCATCCTGGGTTGTAATGAAAAGTTCGTAAGTTGTCCCCGCCTGAGCCGAAAAAGCCTGTTGGGACAAGTAAACGCCATTACCCATATCCTGAAACTGAAAGGTGTTCCCAGATGAATCGTTTACACTGACACTGGCATTGGATTCAGCGATTGGGCCATCAGCTTCAAACTCATAGGTGCGAGAAAGCACAACTTGTTGTTGTTTAAATTCGTTGGTGATGGTAGCCTCAATGACGAGTGCACTTTCAAAATCCACAAAAGTGGCTTCAAAGGGTTCAATGCAACCGTAACATAGTATGCCTATTATAACTAAGAATCCTTTTTTCACTATACCTTTAAAATTTTAATCCTTTAATCTCCATATTATTCTTCTATCCAAAAAGCGGGGGGATTCGGGTTTCCAAGTTCGGAACAATCACCACAAACGTTTGGAACTATCAAAAAAGGTCCTTCTCCAGGCCCCGGGGTATCATTCAAATCAACATATCCAACCAAACCAAGCTCTACTTGTGTGCTCAAAACGCATCTTGGTGGTACTGACCCAGACACCAAGGGTGGGGAATTAATAGCGCAAGGGTCTACATAAGGTGGTAGCGCTTCTCCAGGATAGAGGTCTTCATAATTGAAAAATATTCGTTGCTCACTTACAGAAGCAACTTCGAAATAACCTAACACCTTTTCATTTCTATCTAAATCAGAAAAGACATTGCCTTCCAAGAACCCTGGTTGGGTTTCAGAGAACAGACTTTCATTCCCAGAAAACTCGTTCAGGGTTTCATAAAAAATAAACGCCTCATTGGATTGAACCAATTGACGCACCAAGATGCTATATCTATGTGAAATAATATAGTTATCGCTAGCAATAAACCTGACCATAAAATCATCTACTCTATCCTCACCTAGATCTGAGGTATTGGTTTGAATTATGGCATTGGACAAATCAGTTCCAAAACACACTTGTTCGGATCTAACATCGGGAATGGTGCGAACATCACAAAGACGTGTAATTTCTTCTAGGGGTACTTTTTCCAAGTCCGTTGGATTCCAGAAAGGCGCTATTATTTTAAAGGTCTCTTGATATTCGTAACGATAATTAACGGAACTGCCCGTAGGATCAAAACTATCCACTAGAATTGCTACGCCATTCTCTCCTTCATCGTTTGTAATCCGTTCTGCCCTCACTTCATCGATTTGGGTAGTAGCCGGTAATGCCATCTCATTGGAAGAATATGTTCTTCCATCTTGAGTTTCAATCAATAATTGATAGGATACATTAGGTTGAGCTGCAAATGCCACATTGGATTGGTATACTCCTGGGGTAATTTGCTGAAATATATAAGTATCACTTCCACCGGTAATGCGAACATTGGCATTGGCTTCAGGCGTGGGTCCATCTGCCTCAAACTCAAATGTCCTTGTTATAAAGACCCGTTGCTGTTCCAGCTGATCTGTTATCGTGGCTTCAACAACGATTGCACTCTCAAAATCGGCAAAAGTAGCTTCAAAAGGTTCTATGCAGCTTGATAAAAAAATCATTACTGCACAAAATTTTAGTGTCGTCGCTATCTTCATGTTTCCTATTCTATCCAAAACTCTGGTACTTTTGTTTCTCCCAAAACAGTGCAATCCCCACAGACTCTAGGAACCACATAAAAAGGTCCCCCATCCGATTGCGGACCTATATAGTCTTCATTATCCACGACATATCGTATTAAATCAAGATCTACTAAAGAGGCCAAAATACATCTGGGTTCCGGCCCATGTCCAGCGGCTACTTTCGGTTTTGATCTTTGGCAAGGGTCCGCATAAGGCGGAAGTTCCTCACCTGGAAAAAAATCATCATAGTCAAAAAAGATTCTTTTCTCCGAAACTGACGTCACGTTGAAATACCCAAGAACATTATTCTCTCTGGCCGTATCTGAATGCAGATTGCCCTCTAAAAATCCTGGTTGGGTTTCGGAAAATATACTTTCGGAACTTGAAAATTCTTTTAATCTATCGTAAAACGAGAATGCATCATTGGACTGTACGTGCTGCCGTACCAAAATGCTATATCGATGAGATAAAACATAGTTATCTCTGTTCACAAATCGAACCATAAATTTTGAAAGTCTGTTCTCATCAAAGCTTTCAGTGCTGGCCAATATTATTTCATTGGAAACCCTAGTTCCGTAACATATTCTCTCATCTCGTGTACGATCGACCTTAACGGTTCGCGGACAAACAGGTTGAGGGATATTTTCGAGTCCAATGGCATTCCAATCTGGGGCTACAACTTTATAGGTCTCCACATATTCGTATCTATAATTTTTAGCTTGGCCTTGATCATCAAAATTGTCAATAAAAATACCCATGCCTTCTTCCCCGGTATCGGTTACAATACGCTCGGCATAAAGACTATCTAAAGCTGAACCGGTAGGCAAACTAGTATTATCTGAACTATAGGTACTACCATTGCTCATGGCAATTTTTAATTGATAGTTCATATTGGCCTGTGCCTGAAAGGGTACCAAGGAAGTGTAAGTGCCTGGCGAAGATTCACTAAAAGCGTATTCGTTACTGGCATCATCAATCACCCTAACCTGAGCGTTGGTCTCAGGGGCAGCAGTTTCATCTTCAAACGTAAAGGTCCGGTTCAGATATATTGTTTGATGTTTCATTTCATTGCTTATAGTTGCTTCCACAACGAGAAAATCCGCAAAGTCATTGATTTTAGGCTCAAATTCCTCCACACAACCAAGGCAAAGCATCAACGATGCGATGATTATGAATATGAATTGATATTTCCTTTGCAGCCTCACTTATTAAAACTTGAAGTTATACGTGATTGTCGGGACCGGAATAGAAAATATGGAGCTTTGAAATGCCTTTATGTCTCCATCCTGCGTCACAAAAAATACCGAGTACGGGTTGTTTCTTCCCAGTACATTGTATATGGAAAAACTCCAAAAACTATGAGCGAATTTTTTGATTTTGTGGTTACCCTCCATATTAAAACTTAAATCCAATCGATAATAATCCGGGATTCGGAATTTGTTCCTATCACTATAAAACACAAACTCTGAATTGTTAAAAGCAAAACTTCCAATTGGAAACGTCACCGGTCTTCCGGTTTGATACACAAAATTGGCAGAAGCACTAAACCTGCGAGTGAACTTATAGTTGGCCACGACACTTATGTCATGGGGTTTGTCAAAGTTGGACGGAAAGAACTCGCCATTATTGACGCGTTCCTCATTAAATTCGCTATCCAGTTTCACAAACGATCTTGAATAGGTATACCCAAGCCATCCATTTAGTTTTCCTTCATTTTTCTTCAATAGGAATTCTACTCCATAAGCTTTTCCATCTCCCTGCAAAACTTCAGTTTCAATTGCCTCATTTAATAACAACTGTGCTCCTACTTTATAATCTAGAAGGTTTTTCTGTTGCTTATAATATCCTTCTAAACTCAGCTCGTATTTGTTGCCTTCGAAGTTCTTATAAAAGCCGAGAGAAGCCTGGTATGCCTCCTGGGGTTCAATGTTCAAGTCGGATAGTTTCCAGGTGTCCGTTGGTGACACGGTAGTGTTATTGGAAAGTGTATGAATGTATTGGTACGCATTGTTTAAGCTTGCCTTCACTGAAAAATCTGGAGCTAAAAAGTATCGAGCAGAAAACCTTAACTCAGGTCCCCCATAGGTTTCAATAACTTCATTTTTATCAAAATCTTGGGTTTCCACAAAAGTACCATTGTTTCTGGGTGCATTATCCTGATAAATGCGTTGTTGGGAAGCACCCAATGCGGCATAGAAAGAATATCGCAATCCAATATCAATCAATAATTTATCATTGACCTCATAACTGTCTGACAGAAAAACCGCGGATTCCAGACCTCTTTCTTCGGGAATGGTTAAAGCAGAAACGTCTGAAGCGTTCCCCAAGGGAACAATGTCACCAGGGTTTACAATATAAAGTTTGCTGGAAATACCATAGTCGAACTTGTGTTTATCACTATGTAAGTATTTCATCTTGATCTTGAATTCTGTCTCGCTATTCTTATAGCCTAAATCAAAATCATCATTTGATTCGCCATCGAATTCAATACCAAATTTGTATTCGCTATTAGAGAGGATAAGGCTACCTGTTGTTTTCTCACTAAACTTATGGTCCCATTTCAACGAAACCAACCTGTTGCTATAATCGAATATTGAATCAGAGGTAATACTAAATTCATCCCTACTGAAATACCCGGTGGCCTTGATTTCATTTTTATCGTTTATGGTATGATTGTACTTGGCAACAACATCAAAAAAGGAAGCTGTACTATTGTTCAATTGTTCATCGTCCAAGGCTCTAAGTATCCAATCTGAATAAGTAGCCCTTCCGCCAACTAGTAATGCGGATTTATCCTTTACAATTGGAGTTTCCAACACAATGTTACTGGTAACAGGTCCTATTGAAGCTTCTCCTGAAAACTTTTCGGTATTTCCATCCTTCGTGGTTATATCAAAAACCGAAGAAAGCCTTCCTCCAAACTCAGCTGGAACATGTCCTTTGTAAATTTCAGCAGAACCTGTACTAAAGGGGTTTATCGCCGAGAAAATGCCAAAGAAGTGAGCCGGATTGTAGATCACTCCATTATCCAACAATATCAGGTTTTGGTCTGTTCGACCTCCCCGTACATTATAACCTGCTGCGCCTTCACCGGCCGTGGTAATACCTGGAAGGGTGATTGCAGCTTTTAAAATATCCCTTTCCCCTAATACCAATGGGATATTCTTAATCTTTTCCACTTCAATCAATGTTACCCCGGTTAGTGCAGTTTCGACATTTCGGTCCAAGTTTCCTTGAACAATTACCTCATCCAGTACCTCGAAACTTTCGTTGAGTTGGAAATTATAGGTTCCATCATTATACAAAATCACCTTAGTTCTTGAATCTTGAATTCCTAGCCCCCTAGTCTGGATAATATTCTCGCCAACTGGAAGTTCTAAACTGTAATTTCCACTGGCATTGGTAGATGTTCCAATATCCTTGCCCTGTACTATGATTGCCAAATCGGGAATCGGTTTTCCGTTATCGGAATTGACTACTTTCCCATTTAAAGTGAATGTTCTTCTGCGATTGTTGCGGTTTTCTTTACCAATCTTTACAACCAGCATCCCTCTATTGGAACCGTCATCGGTGTTTACAAAGAGTGGTCCGTAATCTTGCAGATCTTCATACCCGGGTTCATCTTCCGTGAGTTGCTCTTCTTTTCCAAAAAAGTCATCGGGCAAACTATCATAGATTTGATTGTTCTGCAATAGGAAAACCTTGTTGTCATCAGAAATGTAAAAGTTCAAAATGGTATTCTTGAACAAATCATCTAGGATAAGACTTACTTGCATATCCTGAAAACTTCCAGTTACCTTTATGTCTTCTAACCAAGATTCCAAATAATAGAATTTGTAATCGGTTTTACTTTCAATCTCGCGAAGTGCAGTGGAAACGTCCGTATTGGTGAATGAGACCGAGATTCTTGGAATCTCTTGCGCCACAACAAATTGCATGCTTACAAGAAGCATGGCTAATGTGAAAACTTTTTTCATTTTTCTGATTGGTTTGCTTTTTGGGATAGGAGTATTTCAATGCGCTTCATAAGGCTAATTCGAAAACCATCGGGATTTGATTTTCGCAGTCCTCTAGCCACGTTGTAAAATTTGTCAATCTCTCTTTTAAGGTCAGGAAACAAGGAAACTATATCCTTTTTGGACCTAATGATTGTGAAATCTCCATTATAATACAAGACATTTTCACTAGGTCCATCGAGAAATTCATAGTAGATAGACTTCCTATCTTTTCTATCAAAATTTTTCTTGGCATACTTGATGTACAAGGTAAAACTTGCACTTTCCAAAGCCACTTCATAAAATCCATATGTGCCAAGTAAAGGGGCATCTGCAGGAAGGATCTTAACAAAATTATGACCATCAATCTCAAAGCTTTCAACATAATCCTTTATCAATCTGAGCGTTCCACCACCCACATTGTTCGCTAATCGGAGAAGCACCTCGTCTTCATAAACATCGTACCTCAATTCAAGGTCATAATAGCACTGTCCATCATAACAAACACTTCCATCCTGAAATTCCCTTGTCTGAAAGAACTGGGTATTTTCGTTTATGGTACGGTATTTATCCGTATAAATTACTCCTTGATACAGGCCTGTGTTCTCTATGCCTACATTGTTATCAAAAGAATTGTAGTACGATATCTGTGCCTGGTCCTGCCCGTAAGACACAGAAATTACTGCCAACGACACCAGAGGCGTTAGTGCAGCCTTAAAAAAGTTTAACATAATTGATTGGTCGTATTAAAGGTGTTTATTGATTAAATGAATTAGCTGAATCCAATATACTATTAATAATGACCAATTCCATGAAATTGACCCAAAATGATCAGAACATTAACTATCAGTTAATTATTATGATATAAAATAGAAGAAAATGAAAATTTAGGACTATATAATTGCCTGTTTACTTCCTTAGGAAGGAAGGATTCCAACGTCAAATGCCTTAAAAAGTTATTATTGACTACTTTTTCGGTTTAAAAACCAAAGCAGAACCAGCGTTCTCCTGGATCTCTTGTTTGTTCATCATCATTTTCCTAAACTCCCCATTAATGAACATCTCAGCCTGGTCTTCGTAATGTTCGCTAAAAGGATTTCCCGATTGTCCCGTTGGAAGTATGCTGATACTATTTTCGATGTCGGAAAAATCAATGACCCTTCGAGTGGAAGGTCCAGAATTCACATTATAAAACCCGGTGCTATCGTATGGAAACGCCATGTTATTGATTACCTCTCTTGTTCCATTAACTGGAAATGGGCCAACATTGAAGAATTCTCGTAAACTTTCGACTTGTCCTATTGGATGCTTATGTTCAAGAGTATGTACTTTATCCCAAGTCCATTGTGATGGATCTTCCCCAAAGTCTGCAATCAGGGAAATCCAGGCATCTGCAAACGATTTCAGTACAATCTGGTCTCGGGTTTCCACGATGTCCGCCGTGTGGACATTGTCCCACCATTCTCCTTCTTTCATCTTAGCGCCCCAAGCAATTTGCCTTTTCAACATATGGGTGGCCAATAGCTGCTCAAATCGCTCAGCTCCCAGCTCATCTTCCATGGTATTTTTAAGCATATAATATTCACACCTATGAAACAATGTAGGATTGGTACTGTCCAAAGTATAATTTCCATCCCAATTTTTAAGGGCATCAACTTGAACAAGCTGTTCATCGCTTAGACTCGACACATCCAGAAGTTTGATGAGTTCGGTAATCAAATCCGGGTTCACTGACGAGGTGACATCTAAAATCATCTTTGAAGTTGACTCACGATCCCAATCATTCTTATCATCAAGTAATTCCACAATTCTTTTCGCTCTGTTTTCTGGTAAATAATACCCAGGGTATATCCTTCCCGCTATTGAATCTGGTTGATTATTAGCAGAATAAACATAATTCCATGGCGGATTAGTAGCACTTGGGTTTTCTGAAAAATCGAGGTATCTAATAGGTTCATTTTCTCCAGTAGTACCATCCAAAACAAATTTGGTCGAAAGGCTATCAGGCATCTGATATAGTTTAGCCGTAGCCCACCATGCCACATTTCCTTCTGCGTCACCATACATTACGTTAAGACCCGGAGCATGTATTTTTGGCAATGCGTTTTTAAACTCATCAATATTTTTGGAATGGCTTAAACCATAAAGCGCATCCATAACCTCGTTATCAAGTTTGGTATATATCCATGACATCGCCATCGGACGTTCCCCTTTTATCTGTTTTGCAATATTATTTAAAACAGGACCGTGTCTCGTTTTCTTGTAAGAAAAAGAAATGCTTTCTCCATCCTTGACCTTAATATCTTTTGTTATGACTTCATAATCCTTCCAACCGTCTTCGGTCTTATATTTTGTGCTATCGGTCGGATGGGTTTCTTCATAGTAAAAATCGATGTCATCATTCTCGAACATGGTAAGTCCATATGCCAAATTTCTATCATGCCCCAACAAAGGAAATGGAACACCGGCCAAGTGATACCCATATTTTTCGTATTCTGGTGTATTCACGTGCGCTTCATACCATACGGATGGTTGCGCAAAGCCGATATGTGGGTCATTGGCCAGGATTACCTTTCCGTTTTTTGTTTTTTCTGGTGCCAAGACCCAGCTATTGCTACCTTCAAACATGGGTACAGGCAACTTATTTAAAACCTTCTTAAGGTTGAGAGCAAGTTGATTTCCAAGCGTATCAGCCGCAACGTTTTTATAATTCTTAATCCAGATTGTTGAGGAATCAGAATCAACTGCCAAATTTGAGATATACTCCTCTCCTAGCTCATCCCTAATTTCAGTTAGTAAAGGGTCTGTTTTATGGGCCATGGCAAAACTAAAGGCCATATACCCAACCACATTATAAATATCATCGATAGCAAAGGGCTCCTTCTCCAATCCAGTTAGGTAGAATTCAACCGGGGTGGGACCCTCTTCAATAAATTTATTTACCCCATCCAGATAGGCCTCGGATAAAATGACCATTTCACTTTCTGAATCCAGATTAGATACAGTTTTGGCAGTATGCTCGTCGATTCCCAACGAAAGAAAAAACTTATCCGTTTCAATTAAGTCTTTACCAAAAACTTCTGAAAGACGTCCTTTTGCCAATCTGCGCAGCAACTCCATTTGCCATAGTCTATCCTGAGCATGCACATAACCCAAAGCTCTTAAAGCATCTGGTTCAGATTGGGCATAGATATGCGGGATACCATAGTTATCAAAATACACGTTCACCTTGTCTTCCAAGCCAGGCATAACTTTTTCACCATTATAATCCGGTTTAAGACTTTGAATAAAGAGCATAAAACCAAGAATAACGAGAATGAGCAGACCGGCAAGTACAAGAAGTACTTTCTTAAGTTTTTTCACTGTGGGGGTTTTGGTTAATTGTAAATAGTTAATCTAAGTTAAACTATTTTCCAAAAAGCGAGAAATTCTTCTGTCCAAGAGCTACCATTGATTCATAGAAAGTGAATCAGGTAAGATTTAAAAAACCGCTACTCTACCTCAATGGTTTTCATAATTGAAATGGGGCGTCCGCTCTCCGTAAATCCTTCTAAAGAAATCCTATAGGTTCCTGAAACATCACTAGTGTAAAATTCAAGGGTGATTTCTTCATCTGTAAGTGAAATATCAGGCACCCAAAGTAACTGGCTTCGAAAATCCGGGATACGTTCATACTTTGTTCTTAAATCAGCTTGGTAGCTCTGCTTGTAGTACTTTTTTTGAGGTAACGGACGAAGCAGTTTTTTCTTCATGATATAGTCACCATCGGAAGAAATGCTGAAATCTTCGCTTATGGTTTCAAAAAGTAGCGCCCCTTGAAAGACTTCAGGGCCAATTCTGAATTTGTCTGTGTACAATCCTATGCTTTGTATTTTTCTTGCATCGTAATCCACAAGTTCATTATGGTTTTGAACCATTGCCCCATCAACAATGACCAAGGGTAAGGTGACCAAATCAAGATAAGGCCCGAAGTCCTTCACTTTAAAAATGGGCTCTCCATTCTTGTTTTTCTCAATCCATGCATTATCCACTATTTCCACAATGGTTTCTGCTATTGTGGGAAATCGAGTATAGTCATCCAAATTATACAACTTCGACAGGTTCGTGTAAAAAGGTAAGTTCTGTTCCCTGACAATTGTGGAATCCGCTCTCATTTCGCTGTAGGCGTTTTCAAACTGATTATGGATACTTCTTTTAAAGATGGCATCCAGTGATTTTGACATGATTTCCACTTTTTCAAAGGAAAGCTGATCATAATCAATATATTCCTCAGTATCCATTTGAAGCATACAATTACTCCTACCTTCCCCTAAAACTTGCACTATCACCTCATTTTCGGGATTTTCTTCTTCCAGATTAAAATAAAAAACCCCATAGTTATTAGTGTCAGAAACCGAAAGCTGGAAGTTGTCCCCAATGGAAGACAATGCAACTTGTTTTGAATGTAGGGGAAGCTTACTTTCTTTGTCGAGCACTTTGCCCTTAAAAAGTTCACCTCGCAGTTCAGGTAAAAAAATAGTTTTGTTGTTATTGGGTTCATTTGATTTGTAGGCATTGAGAAAACCATCTGCACGCGCTACTTCGAAATTTTGGGACATATCAGTTTTCCGCACAGAAATGGAAAAATTAGTCTTGCCTTTTTCACCCAAAATACTTTTCAACTTCAGCGAAACTGGAGTCCTTTTACCATACGTTTTAGAATCAGTCTCAAACAAGACATATTCGTTTTTTATAGATTCCGATAACAGGCCATCCTTACTATTGGATTTGACAGCTGCAGAATCATTGGGAATGATAAGAATGTTATCCTGATTGGTCTGGTAGGGGTTGATTACGGTAATATCACCTTGAAAGAAGGAATCTTGATCTTTATTGAGCATCCATCTGGTATAGCCTATAATTTTATAGTGTCCGGAAGATACCTCGGCCGGAATGAAAAAATCCCCGTCTCCAAGCCCGGATTCCAGCTTTATTTTATGCTTAAACACTGTTTGATTATTGGCGCCGACCAATTCTACATAGGCTATCTTGCTTAAGTTGCTTAATTTATTTGTCTTTTCTTCCAAACAATAGACCTTGTAGTAAATATTCTCCCCAACCACAGCAGAAGAGGTATTATAGTGAATGAAGACTTTTTCTTGCGAAATGTCCTTGTAGCTATCTAAGAGACTGTTATTATTTAGGTCCGTTTGCCCTTTGGAGACATGAATAATTCCAACAAGAAAAAAAATAAAAATGGTTCTAATTCTCAGCATAATCTAAAAACTTACTCAATCCAAAATTCAGGGAGTTCATTTGTGCCCAAAACAGTACAGTCCCCACATACTCTGGGCACTACTATGAAGGGTCCCTCTATATTAACTGGTTCAAAATTTTCTTGAAGATATAAGAATGTCTCCGCTTCTATTAAAGGCCTTAAAACGCAATCAGTCTCCATGTCCTGCAGAGGAGGAGCAACCCTATTGCAAGGGTCAGCGTATGGGGGAAGAGCCTCTCCTGGAAAAAAATCATCGTAGTTAAAGAATATTCTTCGTTCGTTTACCGATGCAACTTCAAAATAGCCCAGAACTGGTTCATCAACATCAGCTATGGAAGTTATATTATTGAATAACTGCCCAGGTTGCGTATCCGAAAAAACGCTTTCCGTTTCAGAGAAATCCTGCAAAGTTTGGAAAAAGTCATAGGCCTCAGGGGAAATTACATATTGTCTGACGAGGACGGAATAACGATGTGAGATAATATAGTTATCCCTATTAATAAATCGCACAGGGAATCGCTGTACACGATCTTCATCAAAATTTTTGGTAGTTGTGATAATTACATTATTTGGGAAATCAGTGGGATAGCAAATCCGTTTGTCAGGGCTCCTGGGTTCTGAACTGATTCTAACATTGCAATCCTGTTCGAGGCGAAAAGGTGGAATGGGCACTCCTTCCAAATCACTGGATATCCAGTCTGGTGCAATGACCCTGTAGGTCTCCTCGTACTCATAGCGGTAATACCGTGAATTTCCGGTAGGGTCGAAACTGTCCACGAATATGGCCATTCCTTCGTTGTTATTCTGGTTGGTAATTCTCTCCGCGTACACATCTTGCATTTCTATGGATTGACCCATTAATACAGGGCTTGAAACATAGCCCCGTCCGTTACTTGTGGTTATCTCTAGTTGGTAGGAGCTTCCAGAAACAGCTTCAAATGAAACATCAGAAACATACTTACCTGGCTGGGTTTCCGTGAAAACAAACTCGTTCTGGGAGTCATCTGTGACCCTTACATCGGCATTTTCCTCCTTATTAGGCAGAATGTCTTCAAATGTGCGTGTTCTGCTCAAAAAGATTTCTTGTTGTTTAAGTTCATTGGTCAAAGTAGCCTCAACAACCAAAATCGACTCGAAGTTCTTCGTCTCGGGTATAAACTCCTCTACACAGCCACTCAATAGTAAAAGAAGCACTGAAAACCCTAAGGTTTTCTTAATTGGCAATATGAAGCTAATTTTTGGAGTCATTTTCTAAAACTTGAAATTGTAGGTTATAGTTGGAATCGGAATTGAAAAAATGGAGCTTTGAAAAGCCTTTATTTCCCCATCTTCCGTGACAAAAAACACCGAATACGGGTTGTTTCTTCCTAAAACATTGTAGATTGAAAAGTTCCAAAAACTATGGGCAAACTTTTTTATCTTATGGTTTCCCTCCATATTAAAACTGAGGTCTAATCGATAAAAATCCGGTATCCTGAACTTGTTCCGTTCGCTGAAAGCAACAAAATCAGCATTGTTAAACTCGAAAGTTCCAATGGGAAACGTGACAGGTCGACCAGTCTGATAGACAAAATTTGCCGAACCACTAAAACGTTTGGTGAACTTGTAGTTGGCAACTAAACTAAAATCGTGCGGTTTATCAAAGTTGGATGGAAAATAATCCCCTCCATTAATCCTTTCTTGATTAAAATCGCTATCCAACCTTACGAAAGACCTTGCATAGGTATATCCCAACCACCCATTTAATCTACCCGTAAGTTTTCGCACTAAAAACTCCAAACCATAGGCTCTTCCATCACCCTGGAGAATGTCAGTCTCAATAGTTTCATTTAGTAGTAATTGCGCACCTGTTTTATAATCAAGAATGTTGTTTGAACGCTTATAGTAGCTCTCTAAACTTACTTCGTACATACCATCATTGAAATTCTTAAATAGACCTAGAGAAACTTGATAAGCTTGTTGCGGTTCAATGTTAAGGTCTGACAGTTTCCATGTATCGGTCGGTGAGGCCGTTGTGTTGTTAGACAGTGTATGAATATATTGATAGGTATTGTTGAACCCCACTTTAATGGAAAAATCGGGAGTTATAGAATATCTTGCTGAAAATCTTGCTTCCGGCCCACCATAAGTTTCTATAAATTCATTGGTATCAAATTCCCTGACTTCAACAAGTGTCCCATCATCTCTAGGAGCGTTGTCCTCATACACCCGCTGGGAAGATGCACCTAGAGCGGCATAAAAAGAATACCTTAACCCCACATCCAAGGCAAATTTCTCGCTTATGGTATAGGTGTCCGATAAAAATATGGCAGCCTCCAATCCCCGTTCTTTCGGAATCTGCAATGAAGCTATATTAGATTCGGGATTTAGAGGGTCCACATTACCTGGTTCCACTTGATATAGTTTTCCAGAAAGCCCATAGTTCACGATATGGTCTTCTCCAAAAATGGATTTCATTCTCAGCTTCAGTTCTGTTTCGTTTATCTGATAGCCCAAATCAAAATCCCCATTGGCATCACCATCAAATTCAATATTGAATCTATATGCGCTATTGGAAGCTATTAAACTTGCCACATTTTTTTCATTTTTAAACGTATGGTCCCACTTTAATGAGACCAATCTGTTGCTAAAGTTGAAAATGGAATCTGAAGTGATGCTGAAGTTATCTCGACTGTAATATCCGGTGACCTCCAAATCGTTATTCTGATCTATCTTGTGGCTGTACTTACCAATAACGTCATAAAAAGAAGCTGAGCTATTTCGTAATTCTTCAGTGTCAAGAGATCTTAATATCCAATCAGAATATGTGCCCCGAGCCCCAATCAAAAAAGAGGACTTCTCCTTAACAATGGGAGTTTCCAATGTGATATTGCCAGTTACAGGACCTATGGATACTTCACCTGCAAATTTTTCGGTATTTCCATTTTTTGTGGTTACATCGAATACTGAGGAAAGTCTACCTCCGTACTCTGACGGTATATTGCCCTTGTAAATGGTTACACCCCCCGTAGTAAATGGATTGAGGGCCGAAAAAAGACCGAAAAAATGCGCTGGATTGTATATTACCGCATTGTCCAACAAAAATAAATTCTGATCTGTTCTGCCTCCCCTCACATTGTACCCTGCGGCACCTTCACCGGCATTCGAAATTCCCGGAAGTGTCAATGCCACTTTTAAAATATCTCTTTCACCAAGTACAAGTGGTATGGTTTTTATTTCTTCCACATCAATTTGGGTAATTCCCGTGATCGGTTGTCTCACATTGCTTATTTTATTTCCTTCAACAACAACTTCCTGTAGCGCTTCCAAGCTTTCGTTCAATTCCAGGTTTAACTCACCATCATTATACATAATCACCCTATATTGGGAGGTTTGGATGCCAAGCGCCCTTGCCTCCACTAAATTTGGACCTGCAGGAAGACTGATTTCATAGAAACCCTCGGCATTGGTGGAAGTACCATTTTCGGACCCTAAATGTACAAGGGCCAAATCCTCAATGGGCCTTCCTGTTTTGCTGTTGCGGGCATAACCAGAAAGAAGATAGTTTTGCTTTCCCCGATCATTATCTTCCCTTCCAATCCGTATGGTCCCAATAGGACCTTCTGTTGCCACTCCCTGTTCCTTATAAAAAATTGGCGCATTGTATGTGGATTCTTTTTCGACTGGTCTTTCAATTGCAGTTGAATCCTTAAGAGCTATATCTTGTAAAAAAAAGTCGGGTACTTTATCGTAAATGGCATTATTACGGGTAAGTATTACTTTACCGTCATCGAAGACGTAGTAATTGATTTCGGTATCCCGGAAAAGAGAAGTCAGTATCTCATCAATGGTCTGTTGATTGTAATCTCCAGAAAGCGGTTCGTCTTTAAGCCATGATTGAACATAATAAAACCTGAAGCTGGAAATCTGCTCTAGATCCAGTAAAACATCTTCCATTTTTTTGTTCTCGAACGATAGGGATATTTTTTCGCTCCCCTGTTGGGCCATCAATGCTTGAGTCAAGAAAAGGGTCATTACTAAATACTTCTTCATCCCCATTTATTTTTTAGAAGCTATTAGCCTGTTATCAATTAGATTGACCAAACTTGACATAAAAAATCCTGCTCTTCTTTTCTTCTTGGTCTTATTCCTTTTATAATGCGCTGTTATTTCACTTTTAAATTCCGGGAAAAGTTCGACTAGATCTTTTTTACCCTCTATCCGATAAAACTTCGTCTGATATTGAATTAGATGTTCGCTTTCTCCCTCAATAAACTCGTAATACAGACTTTTTTTGTCCGTACGTTCAACAGCATTTTTTTTGTATTTGGTATACAGCCCTAAATATTCTCCTTTAAATAGTTTTTCATAAAAACCAGAAAAACTGGCGCCGTTATTATCTCTATCTGAAATAACCCCAAAAGCATGTCCATCGATAGTAAAGTCCTGTACTTCATCCTTAATCAGTTTTAAGGTAGTGCCGCCAATTCTATTGGGAAGTCTTACCAATACATTGCTTTCGTATAGATCATACTTCAACTGCAATCCAAAATAAGATTGGTTCTTATAGGTTACAGTTCCATTTAAAAAATCTTTGGATTTGAAAAACTTTGTTTTATCATTTATTGCGCGGTGCTCTTCCTCGTACTCAATACCGTTTACAAGTGCAGTGTTTTCTATACCTACAATCTGATCAAACCATTGATAAGTAACATCATTGTTAGTGGAAGTTTGCCCAAAGGCGAAGAAAACGTTGGAAAGGGATATAAAAAAGTAAAGTCGACAGCCAATAATGTTGCCTCTCATAAATCTCTTTTTGAGGGGTTGAAAAATTATTAGCTACAAAACAGTTTAAAGATAACAAATTGCCATAACTTATCTTAAGGGCAATACTATCATTTCCTTTTAAAAATCAATATTTAGTTTCATTACTGTTATCAATTGAAGGCCTGCCGAACTTAACTATTTCGAAATCAAATTTTTAGATAATTCTATTCAAAAAAGAAAAAAATTATTTTCTGGCACTTTGAAGGTCCCATCTTAGGACTATCTCATGGAAAGCTGATATTTTTCCAAACCTGAAATGAGCCATCGCTCGTAGGTTTCGATATCAACATACTGCACAGCGTCGTTCAAAATCTCAAGGTTTGGAGAAAGTAGCACATAATACGGTTGTGAAGCTGCATTAAAATTTATGGTCTGGAACGTACCCCATTTTTGTCCGATAGTCTCAATGGTTTTTATACGGCCGGAGGCGTACTGGAAGTCGAACCTTTGATTTTCAGGGAGTTCTTTTCTATCATCCACATACAGCGAAATCAATACATATTCATCGCGAATTAAAGGATAAACCTTTGAATCACTCCATACATTTTCCTCCATCCTACGGCAGTTTTGACATGCCCATCCAGTAAAATCCAAAAGAATAGGTTTATTAACCTCTTGGGCATATGCAACACCTTCATCAAAATCCTTGAAACAATCCAAACCTAACGGACAGTCACTCTCAGTTTCAGCTATGCTGTAAAAATCTGGTGGTGGAAATCCGCTCAACAATTTGAGACTAGTAATATTGAGTACACCCAAAATAAGGTATGTTGAAAATGCAATGGTTAATACGCCGACAAATTTTCGTCCATTCGACAATTTTTGCTTTGGGCCATCGTGTGGGAACCTAAATAATCCGAATAGATACAATGCCGTCAAAACAAAAAGTACAATCCAAATTCCCAAAAAGATTTCCCTTTTGAATATTCCCCAGTTACCCACTAAATCTGCATTGGAAAGAAACTTAAAAGCCAAGGCCAGCTCTAAAAAGCCAAGAACAACTTTGACTGTGGTCATCCATCCTCCAGATTTAGGCAATGAGTTTAGCCAAGTTGGAAACAACGCAAATAGTGCAAAAGGCAAGGCTAATGCGAGCCCAAAACCAACCATTCCTGCTGAAAGGTTTATAGCAACATCACCTTCGGCCAGGGTGGTACTTCCCAATAATCCTCCTAAAATTGGTCCTGTACAGGAAAATGACACAATTGCCAAGGTCAGCGCCATAAAGAATATGCCCAAACCGCCGCCAACTTTGGTTGAGGCTTCGTCCATTTTATTGGCCCAAGAACTTGGTAAAGTGAGTTCATAATATCCAAAAAAGGAAAAGGCGAAAAACACAAAAATCAGAAAAAAGAATATGTTCAACCAGATGTTGGTGGCTATGGTATTTAAAATTTGTGAATCTACTGAATCGAACAAATGAAAAGGAAGACTCAACAGAAAATAAATCAATACAATAAAGAATCCATACAAGATGGCATTGACTACTCCCTTAGATCTATTCTGTGATTGTTTGGTAAAAAAAGATACGGTCAACGGAATCATTGGGAACACGCAGGGCGTTAATAGTGCAATGAGTCCGCCTAGAAATCCTAGCCCAAAAATCATCCATAGTCCAGATTTTCCATTGGTCTCTTTCAGTCCTCCTTGATTGAGTAACTCCTTATTTTTTAAGTCGATTTTTAACGATTGTCCTAAAGCTATGCTATTGGAGTCAAGCTCTTTTGCGGTTTCCACAAAGGCGCTTCCATCCAACGAAATCTGGAAAAATTCGTCCATTGGAATACAAACTTCCTTGCATATTTGATAGAACAGGTTTACGGTTATCTGCTTAACACTTGGATTGAGTAGTTTAATTTTTTGGACAAAAACAGCTTCGTGTTTAAAGAAGGTTTCTTCTACCTCAAAAATATCGCTGTACTCTTTAATGGTTTCACTCTCTGTTGTTTTACCAAGTAGCTCGTAATCCTCCCCTGCCTTCTCAAAAGTAAACTCACTAGGTAAGGACCCACCTTCCGCCGTATACTGGGAATATACATGCCATCCGTCTTGAATTTTCCCCTTGAAGACCAATTCATACTCGGATTCAGAAAGTTTCTGAACTTCATGGCTCCAAATTGCTGGATTTTCTTCGGATTGACCCAATAGCGGAACAATGGACAAAAAGAAACCAAATAAAAAAGACAAAGACCTCATACTGAAAGTGTAACTTTTAAAATATTCTCGGTAGTGTCATCTACCTTAAATCGATTATCAGACCTCATACCCACTACCCAAACAATTTCATTGTTGGAACATAACAACCATTGTTTTTCTTTGGAAAACAAGTTTATCTTTTCGTCCTTAAAGTACTTGGACAGCTTCTTTTTCCCTAGCATTCCATAAGGGTAAAAATAGTCGCCTTTTTCCCATCTTCTTAACATTAACGGATAGTTTAACTTTTCCTTATCGAAAAAAACAACATTTTTAGGACTTTTCTGGACAGCTTCAGCTTTTTCAAGTTTTAGGCTAATTGGATTTTGTATTACCTCAATACCCTCTTCAATTATAAAGAAATCTTGTTTTTCGTTTTCCGTTTCGGAAAGTATTAAATAATCTCTGTCTTTTAGGAGTTTATGGGTTTTTGATACGACTTCTTTGCCACTCATAGAAGTTAAAAGGTCTTGTATACCACTCCAATCCGTAAAGCCGTAGGATTGGAAAAGTTTGTATAGGTAGGCTTCTATAGGCTGAAGTTTTAGTAGCTTATCAAGCTTAATCTTTACAAGGTCCCCTTTTATTTCAAACAAATCGGTTCTTACCTGGTTGATATAATTCTCAACCAGGGTGCTGGTTTGATTCAGAAAGTTTTCAGTCTGATTGAAATTATCCAAGAAGGAAGGGTGCATCTCTTTTAATCTAGGTACAATTTCATGTCTGACCTTATTGCGCAAATATTTGCTGTCCTGATTGCTGCTGTCCTCCCTCCATGCAAGTTCCTCAGCCTTTGCATAAGCTAAAATTTGGACTCTAGAGAAAGCAAGAAGAGGCCTAATGACCCTTTTGTTTTGCTCTGGGATTCCAGTTAAGCCATCAATTCCGGTACCTCTAGATAGATTAATTAAAAAAGTTTCGAGTTTATCATCTAAATGATGGGCTGTTAATATAAAATCGAAACCCTCAGAAGCTTTCAATTCTTCAAACCATTGGTATCGAAGTGCTCTAGCTGCCATTTGCACGGACCCTCCATTTTTTAGAATATAGTTTTTGGTATCGAAAGACTTAGTGATGGTTGGAATTTTTAATTCTGAACCTAGTTTTTTCACAAAAGTTTCATCTCCATCACTCTCGGACCCTCTTAGATTGAAATTACAATGCGCTAAAGTGACATTTAGTGCTGACCTTACACATAAATGCGCAAGCACAATGCTGTCCACTCCTCCGCTGCATGCCAACAATAGCTTTCCTTTTTTGAGGAAGGAATGTTTTTTTTCGATATGGTTGTTGAACTCTGTCAGCATTTTGCAAAAGTAACAATTAAGCTTAGGTACCTTCTAAAACACTTCGCATGGCCTTGGCCTTGAGCAAGCATTCCTGATATTCATTTTCCGGTACTGACCTTGAAGTAATCGCACTGCCTACCGAAAAAGACACATATTTATGACTGTCATTGTATAATATGCTTCTTATGACAACATTAAAGTCAAAATTGCCAGCTGGGTCAAAATAACCAACCGTACCACTATATAATCCACGTTTGGTTTCTTCCAATTCCTCAATAATCTTCATTGCCGAAATTTTAGGCGCTCCGGTCATACTTCCCATCGGGAAGGTTTCTTTTATCAATTCCAATGGCTTTTTGGAACCGGACACCTTAGCTTTCACCGTTGATATCATTTGATGCACCTGGTTAAAGGAGTAGACCTTGCATAATTCATCAACCTCTACACTACCCTTCAATGCACTCTTGGAAAGGTCGTTACGTACAAGATCGGTAATCATGATGTTCTCCGCCCTTTCCTTTTCATCCTGTCCCAATTGTTGTTTAAGTTTTTCATCCTGCAAGGTGTTTTCTCCGCGGGCAGCAGTTCCTTTAATGGGTTGAGAGATTATAGTCGGTCCCTGTTTTTTTAAATATCGTTCTGGAGAAGCACATAATAAGAATTTATCATCTATTCTTAAATAGGAGGCAAATGGAGGTTTTGAGATTCTGTTGAGATTCTTATAGGTCTCCAAAGGGTCAATAGTCGTGTTCTGCGCATAAAACTCTTGACAGAAATTGGCTTCATAAATGTCTCCCCGGTGAATGTGTGCAAGGAAGTTATGGGCTTTTTCAAAGTATGCATCCTTGTGTATTCGCATTTTAATACGGATGGATTGCGGTTCGCCAAATCTCGGATTTGTTGTATCGGACAAAGCAGCAATTTTTCCAAAGTCCTTTTCAATTTCCGCTTCAAATTCCTTTAAATACAAAAAGTCAATTTTTCCCTCCCTGATCAAAATTATTTTATCAGGTTGAAAGAAGAAAAGTTCAGGGAAATTGAGTCCATCAAAATTGTTGGATTCCAATTCCTCTATTTCATTTTTTAGATCGTATGAAAAGTATCCGAACAGCCAATCCTTCTCTTTATCGATGAAATTTTGCACATCATCGGTACTTTTGAGTGTTTTTTTAGACTTATCGGTCTGTTCAGAAATAGCCAAAATACAATCATAGGAACTGTATTTATCTTGATGGTCATTACTATCCATCCAAGCAATAATACTATTACTTTTTGACCATTCCAACAAAGCCTCTTTCCATTTAGAAAGTGATGAAATCTGGAAAGAACGATGCCTGCGCAATGTCTATTATTTTAAGGATTGAAAAAGCAATTGCAATGCTTCTTGATACTGGCTTTCTAAGGCAGAATCAACAATCCCTTTTTCAGTGTCAAAATTTTGATGGAACGATGGGAGTGAAAATGTGGCTATGATTTCCGCTCCAAACCTTGGCAACATATTTTCTACAACGCCAAGCGCTCCTATCCCCCCTCTTTTACCAGGCGAACAGGACATCAATAACACTTTGGTTTCCTCAAGAAAACTGCGGTCCAAGCGAGATAACCAATCCAAAACATTTTTAAAATATGCTGATGGATTACTGTTGTGCTCATTCACTGACAGAATCACTGCTTCGGCTCTTTTAATATCATCTCTTAGCTCCACTAATGAATTTGAGTATCCATTTTGCTTTTCCTCATCCTCACTATACATTGGAAAAGGGTATTTAGACATGTCAATCAACTGTATTTCATGCTCTTGCATAAAAGATGTGGTATGTCTTACTAGTTGGTAATTGATGGATTTTGAAGAATTACTTCCTGCCAATGCCAAAATTGCAGCCATAAGGGAAAAACTTTGATTGTTTCGCTAAAATACCTTAATTGGGCATTACATGCGAGTATTTTGGCTAATTTTGCCCCACAGAACATCCAAACTTACGGTCAAACAAGTATATAGGATATTCATTTTTGTTAAAGATGAGTTCAAATACCACCAGATTGTTCTTTATTGATGCCATGAGGGCATGGGCCATTTTAATGATGCTCCAAGGTCACTTTATAGATGGGCTGCTGGATCCGGTTTTCCGAGATACGGATAATAACGTATTCAATGTCTGGCTTTACTTTAGGGGAATTACTGCCCCTGTTTTCTTTACGGTCTCTGGGTTTATCTTTACCTATCTGTTAATACGAGGGCCTCAAAAGGGATTGGAAAATCCAAGAGTTAAAAAAGGTGTTCGGCGTGGACTGCAGCTTCTGCTGATTGGGTATCTGCTTCGCATGAACGTTTTCGGTTTATTTAGCGGTGACATTTATGACTCCTTCTATTTGGTGGATGTGTTGCACTGTATTGGACTTTCCATTTTGGTTGTGATTGGGGTTTACCTCTTTGCTTCAAAAAGAAAAAGTTACGTCTTTCCCACCATACTATTGGGGATTACCTTGTTGTTATTCTTGTTTGAACCGATTTATAAGCAGTGGTCTTTTGCATTATTGCCTGATGCTCTGGCCAATTATTTTACCAAAGCGAACGGATCTGTCTTCACTATAATTCCTTGGCTGGGATATGCTACCATCGGTGGTTTTATCTCGATTCTATTCACAAGATTTAAAGACTATCGGTATTTGTACCCTGTAGCAATTTCAACTGCAGCGGTGATAGGGTTTATCTTGATTTATTTTTCCTCCTTGGGTTTTATAAATCTTTATAGACTTAGCGGTGTGGAATTGTTTAAAATGATAGAAAACAATAATTATCTTTTTATCCGCTTGGGAGATGTATTTATGGCCTTTGCCATTTTTATGTTATTTCGTCAGTTCATGACCAATAAAACTGTTTTGAAAATCGGTGCAAGCACGTTATCTATTTACGTTATTCACTTTATTATTCTCTATGGAAGTTTTACCGGTTTGGGATTATATCGCTTTTTCAACCATTCACTTGGACCTGCAGTTGTAATCCTTGGAGCTATTGCATTTATGTTCTCCTGTACTTTCTTGGCGTTAAGCTACAATAAACGTGAAACTGAAATTAAAGCACATGGTATCCAGATGCTTGGATTCATTAAAAATCAAACTCTGGAGTTAAAAAGAATATCCTCTCCTATTTTAAGAGAACTCTCCGTAAAAGCTAAGGTTCTGCTTCGCAAGTTTCTTAGAACAGTACGAAGTTAAACCTCTTTCCATCAAAAATATTAGATATGTATGGGTCTGTCTTCAGTGGCGGCCAATGCAGCCTCTTTGACAGCCTCTGCATAAGTTGGATGCGCATGACTCATACGGGCTATGTCTTCAGCAGATGCTCTAAACTCCATTGCAGTTACACCTTCCGTGATTAAGTCAGCACAACGCGCTCCTATCATATGTACTCCAAGTACTTCATCTGTAGTTTGGTCCGCAAGTATTTTTACAAAGCCATCAATGTCCATACTTGCTCTTGCTCTTCCTAATGCGCGCATTGGAAATTGACCTACTTTATAGGCAACTCCCTCTTCTTTGAGTTGTTCTTCTGTTTTTCCAACAGCTGCTACCTCTGGCCAGGTGTAAACCACTCCGGGGATTAGGTTATAGTTGATATGTGGTTTTTGTCCGGCAAGTAATTCAGCAACCATAGTACCTTCTTCTTCGGCTTTATGGGCTAACATTGCTCCTTTTACAACATCACCGATAGCATAGATATTGGAAACATTGGTCTGCAAGTGTTCGTTTACCTCTACCCTACCTCTATCATCTATTTGTACGCCGGCCGCTTCCACATTTAATCCATCAGTGTAAGGTCTTCTTCCAACAGAAACCAAACAATAATCGCCCTTAAAAACAACTTCTTGTCCTTTCTTATCATCCGCTTTAACAACAACTTCATCACCTACACGCTCCACAGATTTCACTTTATGGGATAAGTTGAATTTTATCTTTTGCTTCTTCAAAGATCGCATCAACTCCTTAGAAAGTCCGCCATCCATGCCAGGTATAATTCGGTCCATAAACTCGACCACAGTGACCTCGGCGCCAATACGCTTATATACTTGACCAAGTTCCAAACCAATAACTCCTCCACCAATTACGATCATGTGTTTGGGTACCTCTTTAAGTTTCAACGCTTCGGTTGAGGTTATGATTCGTTCTTTGTCAATTTTGATAAAAGGCAACGTAGATGGTTTTGACCCAGTTGCTATAATAGAGTGTTTGGCCCCTATGGTTTCGGTTTTCCCTTTTTCATTTGTGATATTGACATGAGTAGCATCCTTAAAACTACCTACCCCTTGATAAACGTCAATTTTATTTTTATCCATCAAAAACTGGATTCCTTTGGTTGTCTGATCAACTACGCCCTGCTTCCTATTGATCATTTGTTCCAAATTCACCTTCACCTCTCCGGGAATATCAATTCCATGCTCTTCAAAATGCTTAACCGCATCTTCATAATGATGGGAAGAATCCAACAACGCTTTGGAAGGAATACAACCAACATTCAAACAAGTGCCCCCTAAGGTGCCGTATTTTTCAATTATTGCAGTTTTCATTCCTAACTGTGCGCAACGAATTGCCGCTACATATCCTCCAGGTCCAGAGCCGATGACGGCTACATCATATTGATTCATATTTGAATTTTAGAGCTATTATTTTGTTCGATAATTAGAACAAAAATAACAATGTTTATGCTAACAAGGACTTCTTCTTTGGCGTTTTGAATTTCTTTTTGACCTAAGTGGTTATAATTCTATCTTAAAGTTGAATTCCATAATAGGGAACATCTGGAATTTCTGACTACATTTGAGTGATGCGCATATTAAAACTGGACAAAGAATTGGAGGTTTTTATCGCCGGACTTGGGGCCGCCCAAAGTCTGTTAATGTCCATTTATAGCTTTACTGAAAGAAAAAAGGATTTTAAAAATATACTGTTAGCGCTTTTCTTTCTGGCCATTACCGTTCGGTTGGTCAAGTCTATACTTTGGGTTTACCTAGACAGTTCCCCAATGTGGTTGATTAACTTAGGTTTTATAGCGCATAGTATTTCGGGACCTGCACTTTTTTTGTACCTATTACATTTTTTCTTTTCTAAGAAATGGTCCAATTGGAACCTGATTCATTTCCTTCCAAGTCTTATCCTCTTTATTTATGTTGGAATGCTTACGCTCGATAATTTTTGGTACAGCGGAGGCTATTCTGCATTGATTTTTCATCAAATTGGATATAGTGTGGCCGGATTGTCGCTTTTAGTCATCCATTTTCTCTCCAAAAGAAAGAAAACATCCATTGGGAAAGCCTCTATTGTTTGGGTTCTTGCCTTGGTTTTGGGCACAGCGCTTTTGCAATTTTTATATTTTTCCAATTATATTTTGGGGCTTACCCCATATTTACTTGGGCCCATCAGCTATCTTCCGTTTGTTTATTTTCTAGCGTTTTTACTTTTCAAAAACCCATCGCTTTTGAAATCTTCGGCGTCAAAGAAAAATCAGAACATTCGTGTTTCGGATTATCAGCTAGAAGTACATGCCCGACAGATGAAAGATTTGATGGAACTCGAAAAATTGTATTTAGACCCAAACTGTACCCTAAACAAAGTTGCCAAAGAATTGAATCAACCTTCTTATCTTATTTCACATGTTGTAAATAATACAATCGGCAAAAGCTTTCCTGAATTTTTAAATGGACTCCGCATTGAAGAGGTAAAAAGAAGATTGCAAGAACCAGAAAATCAAAATGTAAAGATTGCAAGCATCGCTTATGATTGCGGATTTAATTCGCTTTCTTCCTTTAATATCGCCTTTAAAAAGGTGACCGGCACCACTCCCACCAAGTTCATGCAAAACAACATTTCCCATTAGCCATTTATAAATTCGTCAGACCAATTCATTAATACAAAAGACCAAGAAGATTTGAATGCCCATTTTCGTTTTGAAATAATGGTGTCATCTGTCTATGAAAAATCTTTTTGAATTTCTTAAACTTTCCAAATTCCGACAGTCTGAAAATCGACAAATGAAGTTGGTGGGATGCTCTTTCTTTTATTTTTTCTGTTTGTTGTGTTCCTATTTTATTCTTAGACCGCTACGCGATGAAATGGGCATCGTAAACGGGGCAGTAAACATGCAGTGGCTGTTTACGGGGACCTTTGTGGCGATGCTTTTTATTGTACCAGTTTTTGGGTGGTTGATGGCCAAAACGTCCATAAAAAGGGTCTTAATCTTTTCCTACGCCTTTTTTATAGCTAATATCCTTTTGTTTTATTTCCTATTTGAAAACGTTGGAATTACCAAACCAGTAGCCATCGCATTTTTTATTTGGTTGAGTGTTTTCAACCTCTTTGTGGTCTCATTGTTTTGGAGTTTTATGGCTGATGTATTCACTGGGAAAACTTCCAAACGGTTTTTTGGCATCATTGCCTCTGGTGGAAGTTTGGGAGCGCTGACCGGACCACTTATCGCAAACTACCTAGCCCAGCAATTCGCTGTTAATGTATTATTGTTAGCAGCAGTTTCGTTTCTATTTCTGGCGCTGTGCTGTATCTATATCATCCTAAGTCTATCTGATAAAAAATACACCTACAATACCGAGATAAATCGAAGTATTAGCACAAAGCAGCTTTTTAAAGGAATACAAAACATAGCAAAATCAAGATACCTTCAATCCATTGTGATCTTCATTTTATTGTACACTACCATTTCAACAATCCTCTATTTTGAGCAGGCCCATGTTGTTGAAAATACCTTAGTACAGCAAAACCAGCGATTGGCATATTTTTCTAAGATTGATTTTTCCGTAAACGCTATTGCAATCATAGGGCAACTGCTGTTGACCGGAAAAATCATCCAAAAATTTGGGTTAGCAAAAGTATTGGCGTCCGTGCCTTTCTTAATGGGATTGGGTCTTTTTTTTCTGGGCACCAATTCCTCACTTTGGGTTATCGCTGTGCTTATGGTCGTACATCGGGCTGGTAATTTTATGTTGCTTCGTCCTTCAAGGGAAATTTTGTACACAGTTACCTCTTTAGAGGAAAAATACAAGTCAAAAAATTTTATTGATACCGCTATCTATCGTGGCGGAGATGCTTTGGTTGGATGGTTATTCGCGGGACTTGTGGCCATCGGATGGGGTCTTGGGGCTATCGCCTTCCTGGCCATACCACTTTCTTTTATTTGGAGTTTTGTTGGATACAGTCTCGGAAAGCAACAATATAGAAAAGAGAATGCATTAACTTTAAACAACACTATTTATGAAAACAGCATTAAATCGTAGGGAGGTATTAAAGCTATCCGTATTGGGAGGTCTTGGGCTATCGTTCAATCCTCTTTCAAATGTATTGAATCCATTGGATAAAATTGGGACAAGAGTTATTCCATCATCAGGGGAAACATTACCCATGGTTGGGGTCGGAACTTGGCAAACTTTCGACGTTGGAAGCTCGACAGAAAAACGCAAAGTTTTAAGTGAAGTACTTTCCCAGATGTATGTTTATGGAGGAAGAGTTATTGATTCGTCCCCCATGTACGCCTCTTCCGAAAGTGTTGTTGGTGATTTAACGGCAAACCTTGGTTTTCAAAATGAGCTGTTTTACGCAACAAAGGTTTGGACTTCAGGTCAACAGGCAGGTATCCGACAGATGGATGCTTCCATGAGAAAAATGAAACGAAAGCAAATGGATTTAATCCAAATACACAACTTGGTTGACTGGAAAATCCATGTGAAAACTCTGAAAAAATGGAAGGACGAGGGTAAAATCAGGTATTGGGGTATTACCCATTATGTGGATTCTTCCCATAGTTCTTTAGAAAAAATAATTGTATCGGAGCGTCCCGATTTTGTGCAGTTCAACTATTCAATACGGTCTAGACATGCCGAGAACTCCCTCTTTAAAACGGTGGAAAAATATGGCGTTGCTACATTGATCAACCAACCTTACGAAAGCGGGTCACTATTTAGAATTGTAAAAGGAAAGTCAATTCCCGAATGGGCAAAAGAATTTGACATACATAGTTGGGGACAATACTTTCTGAAGTTTATTCTTTCCAACAAAAATGTGACTTGTGTAATTCCCGGCACATCAAAGCCGCATCATATGATAGACAATATGAAAGCTGGATTAGGCAGGATGCCAGATGAACGATTAAGAAATAAAATGGCTTCGCACCTCAAGTCCCTTTAGAACGCTACACAGGTGCTAACGGAAATTTATTAGCTCCGTAATACCCCAACCAAAGACCAGCCAAAAGGGATACATGTAATCCAGATTCAAACCAAAACGGTCCACTCCATTGACCACAGAGTACAGCAAACGACATTTTGGCTACAATAAACAGCGAGATTGCGAAATGCGGCCAGCAATTATCCCTTACCACAATAAGCGATGCTAAAAAACCGGCCACAATAGCCGATAGAAAGGTGGCCAAGCCGCCGAAAGCCAATTCTATATTGGAAGAGGTACAAAAACTAAGTTCATCCAATAAAATCTCTTGTGATATCGTGGTATACAGCAAAAGGGACAATCCCCCGATGATGGTCGCTGATACCGTCAGCAAAATTCGCGTACGGGAACTCATTGATTAAAGACGTTTTTTGATTGTTGTTCGTTTTTTGGTAACGAGAAATTACCAAGATTCATTCAAAGCAAACCTCTTTTTAACATGGATTTACGTTAAACTTTGCTAAATGTGAACGATGGGACTATTCTTTACTTCTTTAATCGTAAACGAACTCTGACTACTCCCAATATTGCTTATGGCCGTTAATTTGGTTACCATAAATTCGCGATACTCTTCCATATCCCGAACATTCACTTTTAGAATGTAATCGTAATCCCCACTTACATGAAAGCACTCAGACACCTCATCCAGTTTTAAAACTTCACGTTCAAATCGAAGTACATTTTCCTTGATATGCTGCACCAATCTAATATGACAAAGCACGGTAAAATTACGTTCAACTTTCTTTTTGTCAATCAGGGCAATATAATTGGTGACCACTCCGGTTCTTTCCAAACGTCTAATACGCTCATATACCGCAGTTTTGGATAAATCAAGACTGTCGGCATATTGCTTGGTGGTTTTCTTACAATCCTCTTGAAGCAATTTTATGAGCTTTCTATCAATTTGATCTAGTTCCATACCGATGGATTTTCAGTTTTATAGAGAAAATATTATTAAATATAGAATAATTATCTATATTTTTACTTATTTTAGAATAATGTTCTATGTAATAACATTAATATTGACTTTAAGTCCATAATTATCGAATTTTATCGAAAACTAAAACCAATGGACTACAAAGCATCAGAACAGATTCAAGGCCTTCAATATTTTGGCGAATTTGGAGGAGTAAACCCTTCTATATCAGATTCTTCTACCTATACTTTTCTTTCAGCAAAGACGATGTTCGATACCTTCGAGGGTAATACCGAGGGATGCTATTTATACAGCAGACATTCATCACCTTCAAACCTATACTTAGGAGAAGCTATGGCCCAATTAGAAGGCACCGAGGCAGCTAATGTATATGCTAGTGGCATGGGTGCTATAAGTGCTGTTATTTTTCAATTGTGTGACGTTGATGAACACATCGTATGCAGCAGAACCATTTACGGAGGCACATATGCTTTTCTAAAGAACTTTGTGAAGAAATTCAATGTTTCCACCTCGTTTGTCGACATTACCAATCTCGAAGTGGCTGAGCAGTCCATCACACCTAAAACCAAGATGATTTATTGCGAAGCCATAAGCAATCCCCTTCTTGAGGTCGCCCATATCCAATCACTTTCTAAATTGGCCAAAAAATATGGTATTCCGCTTGTAGTTGACAATACTTTTTCTCCTTTAAGTATAAACGCTTCAAAACTAGGCGCTGATATTGTGGTTCATAGTCTAACGAAATTTATCAATGGAAGCAGTGATTGCGTAGCTGGTGCAGTTTGTGCCTCTTCAGAGTTTTGCCTCAGCCTGAAAGATGTCAACGACGGTGCAGGAATGCTATTGGGAAGCACTTTGGACAGCCTGAGGGCCGCTTCCATATTGAAAAACATGCGTACGCTACATATCAGAATAAAAAAACACAGTGAGAATGCACATTTCTTGGCAAATCAATTTGAAAAGGATGGATTAAAAGTGGTTTATCCAGGTTTAAAAAGTCATCCTGGACATGAGGTAATGAAATCCCAAATGAACTCGGAATACGGTTTTGGTGGATTGATGACCTTGGATGTTGGCTCGTTGGATAAGGCCAATGCACTAATGGAATTAATGCAAAAAGAGAAACTGGGATATTTGGCCGTTAGTCTAGGATTCTACAAAACCTTATTTAGCGCACCTGGAACTTCCACCTCTTCCGAAATTCCTTTAGAAGAACAGGAAGAATTGGGGCTATCACAAGGACTTATCCGTTTTTCTATTGGTTTGGACAACGATATTAACGCAACGTATTTGGCAATGCGTTCCTGTATGGAGCAACTGGGAATCTTGGAAAACAATGCCGTTATGGCATAAGGACCTTCAATTCTAGGTTTGGAGAACAAGTCTCAAAGTTGTAATATTACCTGTAAACAAAACCAGATTCCATGCCAAAAAAAGAGGAAAAGCCCAAGTACAGACAAGATGAGAATATCGTAGAAAATAAAGAGTTAAGTATTTGGGAAGCCCTGATTCCGGTTTTTGCCTTGGTGGGAATGCTCGCCTACAATGTTTATGTTTTTGGAGATGATGCCTTAAGTGGTTCCAACCAGTTTATTCTATTGCTTGGTGGAGCAGTGGCGGCTATTGTAGGTTTCTTCAATAAGGTTTCCTACAAACAAATGATTTCTGAGGTAGCTGAAAATGTCCGTTCAACCACTGGAGCATTATTGATTCTTTTGATGGTAGGAGCCCTAGCAGGTACTTGGTTAATAAGTGGAATTATTCCGGCGATGATTTATTATGGGCTTCAAATATTGAACCCAACCATATTTTTGCCCGCCTGTGTAATTATTTGTGCTATTATTTCTATCGCTACAGGGAGTAGTTGGACCACAGCGGCTACCGTTGGAATTGCCTTGATTGGAATTGGAGAGGCCCTGGGTGTTTCTTTAGGAATGACAGCGGGAGCGGTTCTTTCCGGAGCCTATTTTGGAGATAAGATGTCCCCGCTAAGTGATACAACAAATCTGGCGCCGGCCATGGCGGGTGGTGAACTATTTGCACACATCAAATACATGGCATTTACCACTATCCCTACCATTACGGTGACCCTTATTGTTTTTATCATTCTTGGGTTCACCATAGATACCTCTGGAGTAGCAGATACTGAATCGATTCTTGAAAACATCAGTAACGCTTTCAATATTAATGGATGGTTATTTATAGTTCCTTTAATGGTAATTTTTATGATTATAAAAAAGGCCCCTCCCCTTTTAGCGTTGTTAATAGGAACACTTTTAGGTGGCGTTTTCGCATTAATCTTTCAACCTGACATTGTAACCACTTTGGGCGGCGGGTCTACTTTGGATTTTGAATCGGGATATAAGGGAATTTTAAACGCGATTACGGTGGACTCTGCAATTGCCACTCCTGACCCTGCATTGAACGATTTATTCTCTTCTGGTGGAATGGCTGGAATGCTAGGTACCATTTGGCTGATTGTTTGTGCCATGGTTTTTGGAGGTATTATGGATGGTATTGGAGCTTTGGAACGGATTACCGAATCCTTGTTAAAAATGGCCAAAACTACTTTTGGACTTTTTGCAAGTACAGTAGGAAGCTGTTTAGCATTAAATGTAACTGCATCCGACCAATATTTGGCTTTAGTGGTTCCTGGTAAAATGTTTTCAAAGGCATACCAAGATAGAGGATTAGCCCCTGAGAATTTGAGTCGTACTTTGGAAGATTCCGGTACGGTCACCTCAGTCCTTGTTCCGTGGAACACCTGTGGCGCATACCATAGTGGGGTGTTGGGCGTGAGTGTGGCGGAATACTTTGTATATGCCATTTTCAATTGGCTAAGTCCCTTTATGACTTTGCTTTTTGCTGCCTTTAGAATAAAAATCAAACAACTGGCTTCGCCGAGCGCAGCTTAAGGTTTCACTTAAATTCTGGTTAAATATTTCGCAGAATGCATTTCATTCAGCTTTAATATTTTTACCTTCACACTTAATTTAATCAAGACAAAAATGGCATCAATAACTTTGGGTGGAAGCCCTGCAAATACTGTTGGCGAGTTACCTACTATCAATTCGTCAGCTCCTAGTTTCAATTTGACAAAATCTGACCTTTCACAAGTTTCATTGTCCGATTATGCGGGACATAAATTGGTTCTAAATATATTCCCAAGTGTTGATACTGGTACTTGTGCGCAATCTGTAAGACAGTTCAATGAGGAAGCAGCTGAATTAGGAGATACAAAGATTTTGTGCATTTCCAAAGACCTTCCTTTTGCTCAAAAAAGATTTTGCGGAGCAGAGGGCATTGAAAATGTAGAAATGTTGTCAGACTACAAAACGGGGACGTTCGGCCAGGAGTACGGAGTTACTTTTGCTGATAGCGCTTTTGCTACATTGCTTTCGAGATCTATTGTGGTTATTGACAAAGATGGAAATGTGGTATATACAGAACAAGTTGCTGAAACTGGTGATGAACCCAATTATAAAGCTGCTTTGGAAGCGTTGATGGATGCCTAAGGAATCTTTTCTAAAAAATAGAATTCGGAGTGTCGGTTACGCCATCATAGGCATGATTCTTTTACTAAGGACCGAAGCCAGCATCAAAATTCAATTTGTAATTGCGATACTGATGACTGGAGCAGGGTTTTATTTTGAAATTTCCAAAACAGAATGGATTGTACAACTTATGGCCATTGGCATGGTAATGGGCATTGAAGGACTCAATACCGCTGTCGAAAAAATTGCAGATTACGTACAACCCGAAAACGACCCAAAAATTGGTTTTATCAAAGACGTTTCGGCTGGTGCAGTAATGATTGTATCTTTAATCGCTAGCATAATTGGACTTATTATTTACATCCCAAAATTCGCATAAGTAACATCCATAGATGTTCCAAGCATCGTAAATTTGTAAATTAGCCCCCATATTAGCAGATGAATGGCAAAAAAAAGGACTAAATCCAAAAAACCTACACCCGCCAAGAAAAGAGCTTCACTAAAGCTCTCCAAACAAAACAAGATTATTTTTGGTAGTCTGTTGATTGTACTCAGCATTGCTTTGTTCTTTTCTTTTATGTCCTATTATTTCACTTGGCAGGAAGATCAGAGTATTCTGGAACAATTCAATGATAGAAACGCCCAGGCAAGCAACTTACTCAACAAACTTGGAGCGAGTATCAGTCACTTTTTTATGTACAAAGGCTTTGGGCTTGCTTCATTTGTATTTCCCCTTTTGCTGGCCGTAACTGGCCTCTATCTCTTTTTAGGATTACCCACTAAAGGACTTATAAGCAAATGGATATGGGGATTGACAGGAATCATTTGGACTTCTATCGCTTTAGGGTTTTTCGCAATCGAACAACCGCTTCTCGGCGGCCTGATTGGTTTTGAAATGAATGATTTCCTTCAAGACTATACAGGGAAAATCGGTGTATTCCTATTGCTTGTCTTTGTTTTGATGGTCATATTGGTTCGTCTTTTCAACTTTACACCAGAAGGTATAGTCAAATTTTTTAGTTCGCAAAAGAAACAACTCTCAACTGACCTTGGAAAAGGAAAATCCGCGGAACCTATAATTAAAGAGGATATAAGCATCGAACTCAGTACAAAAGAAGAGGTTCCGGTCAAGGTGGACGCCTACACCCATAAAAATGATATTCCTCCGCTACAGAATGAGGCTGGCTTAGATGTCAATTTGCCTGAGCAGGAAGAGCTGGACATTGATTTAAAGGTTGAAAAAATCACCGAGGAAAAAGAAGAGAAGGATATAAAAGCAGATAAACTAGTCAAAGACTTTGGTGAGTTTGACCCAAAATTGGAATTGGGCAATTATAAATTCCCTCCATTAGACCTTTTGGATCAGCATGGTGCAACTGGTGGGATTACCATCAACCAAGAAGAGCTTGAGGAGAATAAAAATCGTATTGTAAGCACGCTTAAAAATTACAAGATTGGTATTGCTCAGATTAAGGCGACCATTGGACCAACAGTTACCTTATATGAAATTGTTCCAGAAGCTGGCGTTCGTATTTCCAAAATCAAAAATTTGGAAGACGACATCGCACTTTCATTGGCGGCTTTGGGGATTCGGATAATCGCACCTATCCCGGGTAAAGGAACTATTGGTATAGAAGTTCCAAACAAAAATGCAACCATAGTTTCCATGCGATCTGTGATTGCATCCAAAAAATTTCAGAATGCAGAAATGGAACTCCCGATTGCATTTGGAAAAACAATCAGCAATGAAACTTTTGTGGTTGACCTGGCTAAAATGCCCCACATGCTTATGGCTGGTGCCACTGGTCAAGGTAAGTCTGTGGGCTTAAACGCTGTCCTCACTTCCTTGCTCTATAAAAAGCATCCTGCGGAGGTTAAATTCATTTTGGTAGACCCGAAAAAAGTCGAACTGACACTTTATAATAAGATAGAGCGTCATTTTTTGGCTAAACTTCCCGATTCTGAAGACGCAATAATTACGGATAACACTAAGGTAATCCATACACTGAATTCGCTCTGTATTGAGATGGACAACCGATATGAGCTGCTGAAGTTGGCCATGGTAAGAAACATTAAAGAGTATAATGTAAAGTTCAAGGCTCGAAAACTCAACCCAAATGATGGACACAAGTTTTTACCCTACATTGTTTTGGTCATTGATGAGTTTGCAGATTTGATCATGACAGCGGGTAAAGAAGTTGAAACCCCCATCGCTCGACTAGCGCAATTGGCAAGAGCTATTGGTATCCACTTGATTATCGCAACACAACGTCCATCTGTGAACGTGATTACCGGAATTATCAAAGCCAACTTTCCTGCGCGTATTGCTTTTAGGGTTACTTCCAAAATTGATTCCAGGACCATTTTAGATACCCAAGGGGCAGATCAGTTAATTGGTCGGGGTGATATGCTATTTACCCAGGGGAACGATGTCACTCGATTGCAATGTGCCTTTGTGGATACCCCAGAAGTTGGAAAAATTACAGAATATATTGGCTCGCAACGAGCTTATCCAGATGCTCACTTACTGCCAGAATATGTCGGTGAAGATTCTGGCACGGGGATTGATATTGACATTGCAGACAGGGATAGTATGTTCCGAGATGCGGCCGAAGTTATTGTTACCGCGCAGCAAGGTTCAGCTTCTTTGATTCAAAGAAAACTGAAATTGGGGTACAACCGAGCAGGCAGAATTATTGACCAATTGGAGGCCGCTGGAATTGTAGGACCATTTGAAGGAAGCAAAGCTCGACAGGTATTGGTGCCAGACATTTTAGCCCTGGAACAACTTTTAGAAAACGAAAGAAATTAAAATCATGAACAAAAAAAATATACTCCTTTTAGTACTTTTTGCCTTTGGCATTTTTGCAAACGGACAAAACTCTTCAAAAGCCAAGACATTATTGGATGAAGTCTACTCAAAGGCAACCAGCTACGACAATATCTATATTGATTTTCAGTCCACATTGGAAAATACTGAAGCTAACATCAAACAAGACACTAATGGTCACGTTACCCTAAGCGGTGATAAATACTTACTGGATTATTTGGGTGCACAACAATTGAATGATGGGAAGAAAGTATATACTATTGTGCCTGAAAATGAAGAAGTGACCATTGAAGATGTTACCGAGGATGATAATACAGTTACCCCTTCGAAAATGTTAACTTTTTATAGAACAGGGCATAACTATAAATGGGATATTCTTCAAAATGTGGGTGGAAGAAAAATTCAATATGTAAAATTGACTCCTATTGATTCAAATGCTGAGATAAAGTCCATTCTATTGGGTGTTGACACTCAAACCAAGCACATTTATAAGTTAATTCAAACAGGGGAAAACGGGACAAAAACCACTTTAACTGTTAATTCTTTTAAAACCAATCAGCCCCTCTCAAGTACACTTTTTACCTTTAACACGAAAAAGTACGAGGACAAAGGGTACTACATCATAAGAAACTAATGCATTGAAAATACTAGACCGGTATATATTATCCCGATTTCTGTACAACTTCTTTAGCGCATTTTTTATCCTGATAGTGATATTCATTTTTCAGGGTATCTGGCTCTTTATCGATGACTTGGCGGGTAAAGGTCTGGGAATTGTCATCATTGGAAAGTTCATTTTCTACTTTATCCCTACCCTAGTAGACAAGGTGTTGCCACTTACCGTGCTACTATCCTCCATTCTTACTTTTGGAACTTTTGCCGAGAATTATGAGTTCGCAGCTATGAAAGCCTCGGGAATATCCCTGCAAAGAGGTATGAGAAGCCTTATAATCTATGTGATTTTTCTAGGAGGTGTCACCTTCTTTTTTGCCAATAATGTAATTCCAAAATCAGAGCAGAAAATGTTCAACCTTCGTAGAAATATTGCCAAGGTAAAACCCGCAGCGGCAATTACCGAAGGTGTTTTCAGTGACTTTGAAGGAACAGGTGAGGGCATGAACATTAAGGTGGATAAAAAATATGGCGAACAAGACCGTTTTTTGGACAATGTTATTATCCATCAGAAAACCAAACAAAACGTAAACAATACTGTTATAAAGGCGAAGGCCGGAGAATTAATCAGTAGCGAGGATTCCGATATCATTCAATTGGTGTTAAAAGATGGCAATTATTATAATGAGCATAAGCCAAAATCAATTAAGGAGAAGAGAAAGCATCCCTTTGTCAAAATGAAATTTGAAACCTACACCATCAACATTGACATCTCAGAACTCAATAACCAGGACCTAGAGGAGGATGGAAACATTACCACCGATAAGATGAAAAATGTTAGTCGGCTAATCAAAGATATCGACTCATTGGGTAAGAACAACCTCGAAAAAGTTGAAGCTTTTTCCAAAAACATCACAAATCGAATGGGAGCTTTTCCCGTTCCGTCAAAAAAAGACAGTCTAGAAATAAAAGCAGCCAAATCATCACCAAGAATTAAGACTGCAACGGAAGATGAAAAACAAAGAGACAGCATACAGACCATAGAAGAATTAATTCAAAGCTTGCCTGAATGGCAAAGAACTCAGGTGGTGAAAAGTGCCAAAAACTCGGTTTCTGGAATAAAGAACAGTGTGATTGCCAAAAAGGACGAATTACAAAAACGGTTTAAATTTTATCATGGCCATATTTTATCGCTTCATAAAAAATGGGCTTTGGCTTTTTCATGTATTATTCTATTCTTTGTTGGAGCGCCTTTGGGAGCCATTATAAGAAAAGGTGGACTTGGATTGCCTATGGTGATTGCCATAATCCTCTTTTTAACGTATTACTTTTTAGGAGTTTTTGCCGGAAATTATGCCAAAGAAGGAAACATACACCCCATTCTAGGTGCTTGGCTTCCGACCTTGATCATGCTCCCAATGGGTATCTCATTGACCCGCAGGGCCACCGCGGATAAAGGACTTATAGGTTTTGGGCATATATTTGATGGCATCAAAAATCTCTTTAAAAAGAAAGAAAACAATTCCGAAGATTAATGACCACTAGTAAAGAAGGTAAAATACAGTTAAACGCCATTGAAGATGCCATTGAGGACATCAGACAAGGCAAAGTTATCATTGTTGTAGATGATGAAAACCGAGAGAATGAAGGAGACTTTGTGGCCGCTGCGGAATTGATCACTCCAGAAACCATAAATTTCATGGCCAAACATGGTCGTGGTCTCATCTGTGCTCCACTTACCGAGGGTCGTTGCGAAGATCTTGGGTTGCATAAAATGGTCACCCATAACTCTGACCCGTTGGAAACTGCGTTTACGGTTTCTGTGGACCTCCGTGGAAACGGAGTAACCACAGGTATTTCAGCTGCTGATAGAGCCAAAACAGTTATAGCCCTTACCGAACTCAATACCAAGCCCCATGATTTGGCTCGTCCTGGTCATATTTTCCCTTTGATTGCGAAAGAAGGAGGCGTATTGCGACGAACTGGACATACGGAAGCTGCTATAGATTTTGCCCGCTTGGCCGATTTAAAACCGGCTGGGGTTATTGTGGAAATCATGAACGAAGATGGCAGTATGGCCAGACTACCGCAACTGGTTGAAGTTGCCAAAAAGTTTGACCTTAAGATTGTGTCCATTGAGGATTTGATTGCCTATCGCATGGAACACGATAGCTTGATTGAACGAAAAGAGGCTTTCGATATTAAAACCCGCTTTGGTGATTTTCGATTACACGCATACAAACAAACCACCAATGATCAAGTACATATTGCTTTGGTCAAAGGTACATGGAAGGCCGGAGAACCTATACTTACGCGAATAAATTCAACCTTGATCAATAACGATATGTTGGGTACTTTGACAAACAACCCGGATGAAACCCTGCAAAAAATGTTTGATGCATTGCATGCTGAGGAAAAAGGTGCAATGATTTTTATTAATCAAGGCAATCAACATATGAACTTATTGGGACGACTGGCTGAATTAAAAAAATTACAAGCGCAAGGTGTTCATAAAGCACCGAAAATAGATATGGATACCAAAGATTTTGGAATTGGTGCCCAGATTCTTCACGATCTTGATATTTCCAAAATCCGATTGTTGACCAATTCACGTCAGACACGCCGTGTAGGAATGGTGGGCTATGGTTTGGAAATTGTAGAGTATGTGACCTACTAAAGCACTTGCTGAATTGCTTCCACCATCTTTTCTGCCCGATCACGCACTTCATCTTCGGACCAAGCTAGTTTGATGAGACACGAAATGTTTCGACCCACCCAATGATCAGAAGCCGAAAAATCAGATTTGGTATAGTCAGGCAGTGTATCAATAACATCTTGTGGGAGTTTACCTAACGATTTTAATTCGGTAAGATGTTTCCATTTGCGATAATAGTGCCAATTGTTATCATACCAATAAAAACAGCCATCAACTCCAGTTTTGATCAGACTTTTTTGAGCATTTCTTGTGATATCTTCCGAGGGAAGGAAAAAATTTAAAAAAGAATAGTTTTCCTCTCCCCCATCTGGAACCCGTCTGAACACCACTTCTGGAATTTGTGAAAGCGCATCCCTTAAAATGGTATAGTTTCTTTTTTGAATGGCAATGAACTCATCCAAACGGTCAACCTGAGCAAGTCCTACCGCAGCATTTAGTTCGGATATTCTGAAGTTATATCCCAAAAATGGGTGCTGTTCTGCTCCCCTATCATTTCCTAAATGGTCATGTCCGTGATCGGAATATTTATGTGCATTTTGATAATAGTCTTCATTATTGGTAATCACGGCTCCACCCTCGCCACAGGTAATCGTTTTTACATAATCGAAGGAAAAACAACCCAAATCCCCAATACTTCCCAAAGGTTTGCCGCGAAAACTTCCGCCTATGGCTTGACAAGCATCTTCCAATAGAAGTAAATCGTGCTTTATACAAATGGACTGTAACGCACCCAAATCTGCCATAGAGCCGCACATATGTACAGGCATAATCACTTTTGTTCTTTTAGTGATGGCTGCTTCAACAGCTTTTGGGTCCAGAGTCAATGTATCATCCACATCCACCAAAACAGGAACAGCTCCTAAAGCCAATATGGATTCAAAACTTGCAACAAAGGTAAAGGTGGGCATAATGACCTCATCCCCTGCTCCAATGCCAGCGCTTGCTAAAGCAACCGTCAAAGCCGCCGTGCCGCTGCTAACCAAATGTGTATGTTGCACCTGCATTTTTCTGGAAAGTGCCTTTTCCAGTTCTTCTGCTTTCCAATGCCCCTTGCGCATACCGTCAAAGCCATAACGCATCAATACTCCAGAATCAAGCACATCTTGCACCTGTTCCCGTTCCTTATTTCCAAAAAGTTCGAATCCCGGCATAACTATTTAAGTAAAAAACCACAGTTTTATGGCCATTGCTACGACCATGATGATTAAAAATGTTTTTATGAATCCATCTCCTTTTTTCACTGAAAATCGGCTAGATACCCAAGCACCTGTTCCATTTCCAATAGCCAAAATAAATCCCAATTTCCAATTAACCTTATCGTTAAACGCAAATACGGCCAATGCCGCTAGCATATAAATAAACACGACAACAACCTTTGTGGCATTAACCCGAACCAAGTTCATTCGGTTTACGAAATGCATGAATAAAATCATTAAAAAACCAAGACCTGCATTGATGAATCCACCATAAATACCGAAAAAGAAAAAAACGATAAGGCTTACCCACAAGTACTTGCCCGTAAGTCGTTCTTCCATTTCGTGGAGTTTCATTTTTGGCTTGAAGATGATAATCAATACCACTGACAACATTACCATGGCCAAGATACGATTGAAGGTCTCCCCTGTAACATCCACGGCAATTCGTGCCCCAATAATAGACCCCAAAAATGCAGCAATGCCCAAATACACATTAAACGGGTATGTAGAAACACCTTTGCTTTTGAATCCAGCAGTGGCCATGGCAGTTTGGATTACAATGGCCACCCTATTGGTTCCATTGGCCACATTGGAGGGCAATCCTAAAAAGATTAAGGTTGGAAGCGAAAGTAAAGAACCTCCCCCTGCAATTGTGTTTATAAACCCAACTGCAAAGCCGACAACAATCAAAAGTAAATAGTGGTACCATTGATCCATGGGGGCAAAAGTAGCAGGTAATATTGGAATGTAAGCCTTTAAAAAAATAAAGTCTGGAGGCTTTTACAGAAATAAAAAAGGTTACTATATTTGCACCCGCATTGGAGGAATGGCAGAGTGGTCGAATGCGGCAGTCTTGAAAACTGTTGAGGGTCACACCTCCGGGGGTTCGAATCCCTCTTCCTCCGCTGAATTGAATAGAACCCACAACAATTGTTGTGGGTTCTATTATCCTTTATATACTAATTTAAAAACTGAAACGTTTTGTTTTATATTTCTGAAATATAGTTTGTTAATGGAGGAATGGCAGAGTGGTCTATTGCAGCAATTCTTCGGATTTGCGAGATGAAAGTCTCCGAGGGTTCGAATCCCTTCTTCCTCCGCGAGTATACTTCCAAAGCCCCTTACGTAGGGGCTTTATTTTTGATTGACATTCTAGCTGACAGCGCTTTACACTTTATTCGCTTGAGATTTAATTTAGAAAACCGAACCAATCATCAGTTTTATTACTATTTTGGAAATATAGTGATGTTTTTTCTTCGCTATTAACAACTTGTCCACTATTAAACCAAAAAAATATCATGAAAAACCCATTCTGGATATTATTACTGTTAGGCTCAACAATACTTTCATGTGGACAAAAAAAAGCAGCAAAAACAACTACGGAAAATACTCCACAGCAAACTGACTTTATTTGGCTTCCGATTTCGAAAAATGACAGTGTGAAATTTAGAGGGTTTTCTACTCGCTATTTTAATAAAGGGAAAGACTCCGTAATTTTTGCGCACTATGAGACAGAATTATACAAAAAACAGGAAGATGCTGAAAATCCATTATTTAAAAAACAATCGATTTTAGTCTTAAAAGCATTATCCGAGAAAACCAGTTTACCTGACACTATTTATATACAGGCTAAAGGGACTCAAAATGGCACTTTTATCAAAAAAAGTTCAGATTTTAATATACTAGCTGGATTTGATGGGGAAGAATGGAAAATTAGTGATGGAGAGAAATGGAAATCGCGCGCTGATTATTAAAATAAAAGCACACAACATTGGCTATAATTCATTGTGGTTTTGTACACACTAAAATAAAAGCATAATGCAAACAGCTGGATTTCAGCTTAATAATTCTGCGGATGATTCCACACTAAAATCAAAGCCGAGACAGTTAGGCAACAATTCTTGTACAACATCCTTAGGTCTTAAAATTCACTAGAAATGCGGAATAATTAAAAAAATATTGTGTAACCGAAAGATTACGCTTAAATTTGTAACCAATCAGTTACGTAATTATGCGAAGAGATGTTTTTCAGGCAATTGCCGACCCAATACGAAGAGACATTATTAAACTATTAGCGGAAGAAACGCTTAGCGTGAACTCGATAGCTGAGAAGTTTGATATCAGCAGACCTGCGATTTCAAAACATTTAAAAATATTGAATGAATGCGGAATAATAGCTTATAACCAAATAGGAAGAGAGCGCTTGTGTTTAATTCAACCGCAAAAATTGATTCCAGCTTTCCTTTGGATAAACCAATACAATAAACTTTGGGAAGATAGAATAGACTCTTTTGAAAATTATATCAATGAAATATCAAACAAACAAAAATGAGTGATTTAAAAAATAGAACATTAACAATTGAAAAAAACTTTAATGCGCCATTACAGTTGGTTTGGGATGCCTGGACGCAATCTGAACACATTCTGAAATGGTGGGCACCAAAAGGAGTAGACATTAAAATTATCGAGCACGATTTTAAAATTGGTGGAAAATGGAAGTATTCTGGTGTAATGCCTGATGGAAAAGAATATATAACAGAAGGGACCTACACAGAAATTGTTAAACTAAAAAAAATCGTCACTTCTGCCGACTTCAAACCAATGACTGAGAATGTGGAAATACAAGTTTATTTTGAAGCAGATGGGGAAAAAACAAAATTCACTTTCAGCGTAATTCATGCTACGCAAGAATACTGCAAGCAGCAAGAAGAAATGGGGTTCTATAATGGTTGGGGCTCCGTACTTAATAGATTAGAAGAATTTTTAAACAAAAACCAATAAATAAAACATACAATTATGAAAACAATGACCTGTAACCAATTAGGAGGGGCGTGTGAAAAAGAGTTTACCGCGAATACTTTTGAAGAAATAGCAGAAATGAGTAAAAAACACGGTATGGAAATGTTTCAGAAAAATGACAAACCTCATTTAGAAGCAATGAATAAAATGAGAGAATTAATGAAATCTCCCGATGCCATGAAAGAGTTTCACGAAAGCAAAATAAGAGAATTCAATAATCTTCCTACTGATTAAAAACCGAAACCCGTTGGAAACTATATATGGGGATAAGGCGTTCTGTATTTATGAAATTCAGTACTATTGACAAACACCATCAAAAAGTTATAACCAATGCAAAAAATAATCTTAAACTGCATAATTCTTTTACTTCTATTCTCAAGTTGTGACAGTCAAACCAAATCAGACGTTAAAACTCTAAAAATTGAGGAGTTCAATTGGACTATAAATATTCCTGAAAATTTTGAACCCATAAATCAAAACGAATGGAATAAAACGTTAAAAAAAGGAATGGATGCTATTGAAAATACACTTGAAGAGGAAGTGGATAATCAAGCAGTTACTATTTTTTCGTACAAAAATGGCCAGTTCAATAACTTTGAGGCAAATTGGCAACCCTTTGATGTTGAAATAGACGGAGATTATTTGGAAACATATTCCGAAGTAAATTCCATGATATACCAAACTTTCAAGACACAAATACCTGATGCAAAACTTGACTCAATATCGTCTATTCAAAAAGTAAACGGCTTAGAATTTCAGCGGTTTGACATTTCAATAGATTTCCCAAATGGCATTAAAATGAAGACCATTGGTTTTAGCCGCTTATTTGATAAAAAAGAATTTACAATGAATATCACCTCTGTTGATGAAAAAATAGGAAGTAAAATGTTAGATGCATTTTTAAATTCCAAATTCGAATAAATACTGGTTATAATCAGGGCTGTATTTCATTGTGGCCTCCCTCCCAACCTAAAATTTGCTACTTTTAAAAAGCTCGATTTCACAACTTGAAAAATCCTAAAGATTTTTCCTTGTCGAAATCATAGCCGAGATCGTTGCATGCAATTAAAGACAACAGCAATTGACAATATTTGACAAACTATTTAAAAAAGAAAAATTTAACCAACTTAAAGTCGGAAATTGGGTGAATTCTTATTCAAAAGGAATTTACAGAATTGAAATTATTGTTGACCAATTTTACGATGAAAGCTATCCCGCACTCGGAGAAAATAAAATTGGTGACCGAATTAAAGACCGAATAGTCGTTTCGAAAAGATTTCTGAACTCAACGTTTAAAAAATCCTTTAGTTATGAGAGCTGTAGCGAGACTTTTGTTTCAAAACTAAACAATAATCAATATTCCGAACTACAAAAGGTAATTGGACAGAGCCCAAAATTGTTGGAAGAATTCAATGAATACGAAATTCCGACAAGAGAAACCATTTACAATATGGAGTTACAAATAGACAATGAATCTGATTTGAAAAGAGTAAACGAACTTATTGACTTTATAAAAACGGGCAAAAACTTTTTGGAAATTCAAACAAAAATGGAACAAGCAGACTTGTTAAAATTTAAACCAAAATATTTCGGAAATCATTTACTTCAACTGATTAACTATAATGATGAATATTTGAATAAAAAGAAAATATGGCGGAAAGCAACGCTGACTAAAAAATAACTGTAGGCAACAATGGTTATCCACAATTTACACCAAATGAAACCTGAAGATTTTATAAAAGCTTATGAAAATGCGTTGGCAACTCAAAATTGGAAAAATATTGAACCCCTAATTTCTGAATCTGCAAGCGTAACTTTTTCGAATGGGAGTGTCCACTTTGGAAAAAGTAAAGTTCAAACTGCCTTTGAAAACAATTTCAAAAAAATTAAGAATGAAAAATATTTAGTTGATAACGTAAGATGGCTTAGTAGAGAGGAAAAATTTGCCGTTTATTTATTCGACTTTCATTGGACAGGGATTGTTAATGGAAAATCCGTTTCTGGAGACGGAATCGGGACTTCCGTTTTAGTAAAAGAGCATCACAACTGGAAGTTATTAACTGAACATTTAGGGAAGAAATCATCTTAAATCTTGAATAAAAACTAGCTCACAACAATGGCCATAATTCATTGTGGTCTCCCACCTAACCTTAAAATTTGCTACTTTTAAATAGCTCGATTTCGCCGCCTGAAAAATCCTAATGGATTTTCCACTCCGAAATTATAGCTGAGGCCGTTACCACACATTGGAAAACATACTATGAAACTATTGACGGGATTTTACATTTTTGTGTTAATTGCAAGTCTTGTGACGATTACTAACAACCTGAATAATTTGATTAACCCGACAATTATTGTTAGTGTAGTTGGAATTATATCTTCAGTATTATTTCTCTTTAAAAAAACAAATTTCTATTTTTTAGCAATTATTTGGATCATTGTACAGATTCCATTTTTTGAATCTGATAGTTTCAAATTAGATTTTTCTCAATTTCTAAATTTTCATTTCTCAATTATTTGGGGAAATATATCCCTTGGGTTAAATGCTCAAATATTTCTACTCTTTTTCGTGAAAACGTTATTACTTTCTGAACTTTTATTCCGAAAAATATCTTTCAAAGCATATTCTGAAAATGATAAACTAAAGAGAAAGAATGAATATTCTTTTATCCCAACGGACATAGTTGAAAAAAAGCTGGTGGGAGAATCGGCTATTGAAATTGATAATATAACATATTCAAAGATTGAATTAAAACCTGTAAAAAGTGAAAGAATTAAAAAAGCCGGAATTACAATGGTTTCCTCAAATGAAGTCGAAAAAATAAATGCTTTGATTGAATACAAACTAAATTAATAAACATGTGGTAACAATGGCTCTAATCCATTGGGCTAGTTGATCAAATTAAGAACGTTCCTTAAATTTATAGCTTAAACTTATTATTAAAACTTCACATCATGAAAACACTACTTGAGCTACGTTTCCACTGCCTTTCGCTGTCATTTTCATTGATGTTAAGTACGGCATTTGCCTTCGCTCAAACTAGCAAACCTAACACCATTCCTTCCTTGCTACTTGGTCAAGGTGATCAACTCCCACTAGTAAAAGCAGGCCTTGCAGCCGGTAACCCTCATTTAGTTGCAGCCTTGAAAGAAATCGTAAAAAACGCCAATTTCGCGCTTGAACAGCCGGTCGTCAATGTAGTTGACGAAGGAGCCTTGCCTCCAAGCGGTGACCCGCACGACTATTACAGTTATAGCCCTTATTGGTGGCCGAATCCTGAGGATCCCAATGGGCCCTATATTTGGCGTGACGGAGAAATAAATCCTGATCGTAATACTTCAGACATCTCGCGGATTGAAGCCATGGTTAATAGAGTCACGTCGCTGGTACCGGCCTGGTATTTTACGGGTGACGAACGTTATGCGGAAAGTGCTGTTAAGCAACTTCGTGCTTGGTTTCTAAATCCTGCTACAAAGATGAATCCCAATGTCAAGTTCGGCCAGAAACGCCGTGGTCACAATTATAATAGCCCATCAGGAGTCCTAGAGGCATGGCGTATGCGCTGGGTAATCGATTGTGCGATTCTACTGGAATCCTTTCCCGGATGGACAGAGGAAAATGCAAACGCATTGCGTAGTTGGTTTAGTCAATTCGCAACTTGGATGGTGGAAAGTCCCACAGGTATCGAAGAGTCTATGCAACCAAATAACCATGGTTCTTGGTATAATGCCCAACTCATTCTTTATGCTCTTTATGGCGAAAACTTTGATCTAGCTCGCAAACAACTTGATGACATGCCTGCGCGAATATTTTCCCAGGTTTTCATCGATGGACGGCAACCACAGGAACTCATCCGAACTCGGTCACTTGACTACAGTATGTATAATGCTCGGGCTCTAATTACTGTGGCCCGTCTTGGTCGTCATCTCGACTACGATCTCTTTGCTTATCGCAGTTTAGAAGGTCGGAGTATAAGGCTCGCTGTAGATTATATGACACCATTTATATTCGGTGAGAAAGAATGGCCTATTATGCAAATTCGGCCCCATAGTAATGAAAGCGCTGCTGAGCTATATTGGAATGCTGCAAAAGGTTTTCAAGATATCGAATACGCCAATCTGTTACGCAAACTTCCAGAATCCCCTCTTCCATCGTCCATGGTACAATTGCTCGATCCAATGCGGGAAGGCTGGTAAACCCCATTTGTCCTTCAAATCTAGGCCGAGTCCTTAGATAAATTTGCAAAAACAATAGCAAGAAAATTACGATGGCTAACAACGCGTAAGGTTAATTGTTAAGTCTGTATAGCAGTCTCTTGTGGGTTTTTGTAGAAATCCTGGCTCTTCAATTCCTTTTACTATCTTAGTTCTCAATCGCAACCAAACCATATACCTCACGGGTTAACCTTCATTATGACAAGTAAGCAAACTAATGATTAAATTTTTTCGCAACATACGCCAAAACCTTTTCAACGAAGGAAAAACTACCAAATACTTAAAGTACGCCATAGGCGAAATTGTGCTGGTTGTTATTGGCATTTTGATTGCGCTAAGTATTAATAATTGGAATGAATCACGTCAACAAAAGAAGGCTTTAAATAACATCTATAGTATTGTAGCGGAAGATTTAAAGAAAGATTCTTTAGAAGTAGACATGGTATTGAATTTTATGCTCGACAGAAAAAAGGTGTTTGAAAAAGTTTTAAATGACTCATTAAAATTAGAAGATGTTGAAGGAAACAAGGTTATCCACTCAATATTAACCGATGTAAGAGTGTTGAACATAGAAAAAAGAGGCTATAAGCTGCTGAGTAATTTTGAAGATAACATGATAAGTGAAAATGACTCTTTGGCTTTTAGAATTATCAATTTTTACGCAAGTTCCATTTTCTTTTCTGAAAAGGTGGAAACAATTATTATCGATGATTTAATAAAAACCAATGATCTTTGGAAGAATCAGGAATGGTATACCAATATTATGCAAAATAGAAAAGATGAAAAATTCATCGACTATATGCTGACAAATAGAGAATTCAAAAATTTATGTGCTTTTCGATACAGTATCTATTATGAAAATTATGCGCCAACAGTTGAGCAGTTTCAACAAGGTGGTCAACGAATCTTAGAAGCAATAAAAACCAGACTCAATAAAGAATAATTAAAAAATCACAAGGCTAACAACGTGAATAATTAATTGTTTTGGAATTTCTTCAGTGTAAATCCAGACGCATTAATTATCCTAACCAACGAAGAAAAATGACCAACGCCTTTTTCCACAACCAACCACAAACAAACCTGTTAGTCGCAAGTTCAATAAAAATGAAATGAAAGTTACAGTCGAAAAAAATGAAAAGGTTGCCAATATGATATTTGCATCCATTTATCCACTTTACCTGAATAGATTGGAGAAGAATGGTAGAACAAAAGAAGAGCTCAATCAAGTAATTAACTGGTTTACCGGTTTTGATCAAGATGCTTTACAAGCGCTTATTGATGAAAAAGCAACTTTTAGGACATTTTTTCAAAAAGCTAAAATACATCCTAACGCATACTTGATTAAAGGAGTTGTTTGTGGTTATCGAATTGAAGAAATAGCCGATGAATTTGAATTGTATAAACAATGCAGACGTATGGAAAAGCTGATTGATGAATTGGCAAGAGGACGTAAAATGGAGAAAATTTTGCGTGAAGAAAAAAAGTAGAAACTCGCGCAAAACACCTAGATACATTAAAATACGGTTTAGCTGGAACGCTAGATGTCATTTGAAAACAAACATTATGAGTAGATATATACCAGTTCTAATCTTATTTTTTTTAAGTGTTTCCGATTCACACAGTCAAGAAGGAATCAACGAAATAATCATTAAAAACACCTATTTAATCGATGGAAATGGAAGCAACCCTGAATTAAAATCCATCAAGATAGTGAACGGAATAATTACTGAAATTGAAAAACCTGAAAGGCTGCTAGGTACTGAAAATGCATTTATTATAGATGGTTCTGACAGGTATTTAATTCCTGGCCTGATAGACAGTCATGTTCATTTAATGATAGGTGGCGATGAAAATGGGCAGAAAGAATTACTCTTTAAAATGTTGAAAACTGGTGTTACCACTGTTCAAGATTTAGTAGGAGATGCAAGAGATTTGGCATATTATTCAAAACAGCAAAAAAGAGGACTCATGAAATCACCTGAAGTCTATTTTTCGGCTATGTTCACAACTGCTGACTTTATGAAAAAGGATTTTAGAATGGGCATGTTTCCTGAGGGTCAGAATGGTGAATTACCTTTTTTACAAGCGGTGGATGAAAATACTGATTTCAAGAAAGCAATAGCCAGAGCCCATGGTACTGGAGCGACTGCCATTAAATTATATGCAGGACTTTCAGAAAACATTATCAAGAATCTAACTAACGAAGCGCATGAAATGGGCTTGAAAGTTTGGTGTCACCCAGCGCAATTCCCACAAACTGCCCAGGATATAGTGGAAATTGATATTGATGTTTTTTGCCACGCAGGTTTATTAGCTTATACAAGTCAAAATGCGCCTTCAGAATATCATATATGGTTTAAAAAACTATACGACAATGACCACTACGACGTATTCCCCGAAAGTCTAGAGGTCGATACTATTTTAAATACCATGTTAGAGCATAACACAATTCTTGATGCAACTTTAGTTGCCTGGAAATATTCAGACAAAGGTTTTGAATTGGCAACAAAAATTATCAAAAGAGCCCATGAACTTGGGGTAAAAATCACTACTGGAACCGATATTCAAGGGTTTCCCACACTAGAAGAGTTGTACCTCCTAGTAGAAGTTGTTGGCCTCTCACCAAAAGAAGCGCTAATAAGTTCCTCAAAAAATGGAGCTGAAGCTATTGGAATAGAAAAAACCCACGGTACAATTGAGGTAGGGAAGGTAGCAAACTTGTTATTGTTAAACGAAAATCCATTGATCAATATTAGAAATGTTCAGAAAATCGATAAGATCCTGATAAATGGTAATGTTGTAGATTAAAACGCTCCAGCTTACAACCTCTATAAGTCATACCTGCCTATGGCAGGGTGCTAACCATACACAACCCCATTATACCAATTCAATCTTAATATACGTTAAACACAATCTTTACAGGTTCCAGTCAAAACGCAATTCACCGTTTCCAACTTATAGTTTTGTGGTAAACTAAAGTTTACTGGTATAGGCAAGCATTCTATGGTTTCACAGGTTGAACAACGAAAATGAAAATGATTTTGCGGTTTATCGTTTTCATCACATCTTACGCACAAGGCAAAATACTGCTTCCCATTGTCTGCAACAATTCTATGCAACACACCATCTTCACAATACCTATTTAACACGCGGTAAATGGTAGCTCTATTAATATCAACACCAATTTTCTTTTCAATAGCACCCTGACTCATTGCTTTACCGGATGAATGTAAAACAGATAGCACCGCTTCTTTTGTAGCTGTGTTCCTTCTTTTCATTGTAAACAATAATTATTGCGATTATGTTGCAATAGTACAAACTATTTCTATATTTGCAACATTAATTAATGCGATATTGTCGCAATTAAAAAGTTTAGTTGGTTTAGCACGTACTCTTCCGATTCCAATAGATTAGTTTAAAAATATGATGATATGGATACCATTAAAGATATTGATGTAATAATAATAGGCGGAAGCTATTCCGGTTTATCGGCCGCTTTGGCACTTGGTCGATCACTGCGTAATGTTATGATTATTGATGGTGGTTTTCCTTGTAATCGGCAGACCCCGCATTCCCATAACTTTATTACTCAAGACGGTGCTTCCCCAAATAGCATTTCAAAAAAAGCTAAAGCACAAGTTTTAAAGTACGATACCATAACTTTTATTGAAGATGTAGCGGTCAGTGCTAAAAAAATTGATGACAGTTTTAATATTCTCACAACTTCTGGGAAGAAATTTCAAGCCAAAAAACTAATACTTGCTACTGGAATTAAGGATAAAATGCCCAATATAAAAGGATTTTCTGATTGCTGGGGTATATCGGTGGTTCACTGTCCTTATTGTCATGGCTACGAGATAAAAAATAAAAAAACCGGAATAATAGCCAATATAGAGGTAGCATTTCACTTGGCGCCTTTGGTGAAAAACCTAACTCCCAATCTCAGTATTCTACCTACCGTAAAGGCAGAGTTTAACGATGAGCAAATTTCAAAACTGAGTGAAAATCATATAAATATTATTGAAAAAGAAATCACCGAAATAGAACATAAAAATGGTTATATAAAAAATGTCCTCTTTAGTGACAATAGTAGAGAACCTTTTGAGGCACTATATGCCCCTCTTCCATTTAAACAACATTCCAACATACCCGAATTATTAGGCTGTAAAATAAATGAACAAGGATATATTGAGGTGGATATGATGAACAAAACAACTGTAAATGGCGTGTTTGCTTGTGGCGACAACTGCTCAAGAATGCGTTCTGTGGCGAACGCAGTGGCTTCGGGAAGTATGGTTGGCGCCGTTATAAATATGGAATTATCAAATGAGAAATTTTAAGATAGTTACCAAGAAATCTATGGTTGAAGTATTTATCAGTGATTTAGAACAAAGGTCTAAGTAAAACTAAAGGATAGTGAGCAGAAATCCACTTCAACTTAAGCCAGCCTATATATCCCAATGATTTTATATTTTAAAATGACAAAATAGTATCGGCCATCTGCTTCATTTTTAGCTAGTTTTGATTAGAAGTCAATTAGTATAATAACAATGAAGTTTTCCATTTTTCTTTCTGCCCTCCTATTTTCCTTCGCAACCGTAATGGGCCAACAGCTAAACCGTATTTCTGTTAAAGGAAATAGTTTCGTTAATCAACAAGGAGATACCATCGTATTTCGCGGTATGAGCTCGAGCGACCCCGATAAACTTGAAAACGATGGACTATGGACCAAACGCTATTTTGAAGAAATCAAAGATTGGGGTGCTAATTTGGTACGATTTCCCATACACCCCAAACGTGTAAGAGATAGAGGTCAACAAGAATACCTAAAACTTCTTGATGATGGTATAAAATGGGCTGGTGAACTCGGCATTTATGTGGTAATAGATTGGCACAGTATCGGTAATATTGAAACCGGTATCTATCTCTTGGATATTTACGACACAACCAAAAAGGAAACCTTTAATTTTTGGAAAACCATGGCCGAGCGATATGGTGAAAATACCACAGTTGCATTTTATGAAATATTCAATGAGCCTACCATGAATCAACGAAAGTTTGGCACCTTGGATTGGGAGTCATGGAAAGCTTTCAATAAAGAAGTAATTACTGTTATCAGAGCTAATGGCGGAAAAGGCATTCCTTTGATAGCTGGCTTCAATTGGGCCTATGATCTTACTCCAGTCAAATTCAGTCCATTGGATGTGGAGGGAATTGGTTATGTAAGTCATCCATATCCTCAAAAAAGAGCTAAACCTTGGGAAGAAAAATGGACACAGGATTGGGGATATGTAAAAGAGAATTATCCCGTAATACTAACTGAAATGGGTTTTTGTGGCCCGGATGACCCTGGAGCACATATTCCTGTCATCAGTGACGAATCTTATGGAACGGCCATCACAAACTACTGTGACCAAAGGCAAATATCATATCTTGTTTGGGTATTTGATATGGAATGGGCTCCAAACATGTATACGGATAGAAAATTTACACCATCCAGACAAGGAAGGTTTTTTAAGGAGAAGTTCAAGAGCTACCAAACCAAGAAGTAAGGCTTCATAAAACTGTTTTGATAATTGCTTGTTCAATGATAAAACGGATTTACATATTAGTGGTGGCTTTGTTATTTTCCCTTTTGGGTTGCAAGGAGGAAGGAAATCAACACAACTTGTTGGACAAATCTGAGGCCAATCCCAATTTTGTGCTAGTACCACATTCAAAAACGAAGATTGATTTCATAAATAAGGTTGAGCAAACCAATAGCTTTAATTTCTTGAACTACCTTGACATTTTTAATGGCGGTGGTGTTGCATTGGGTGATTTCGATAATGACGGTTTATTGGATATTTATCTCACATCAAACCAAAACTCCAACAAGCTTTATCTCAATCTTGGCGACTTCCAGTTCCAAGATATTACGGCAAAAGCCGGTGTATCAGATGAAACCGGCTGGTCAACAGGTGTCAATGTGCTGGATATCAATAACGATGGAAATTTGGACATTTACGCGTGTAAATCAGGCTCTCTGGCCGATTCATCATTAAGAAAAAACAAACTTTTCATCAATCAAGGAAATGCGACCTTTACTGAAGAAGCTGCCGCTTGGGGCCTAGACCATTCCGGATTTTCTATTCAGTCCTATGTTGTGGATTTTGACAAGGATGGAGATTTAGATCTGTATTTGGTAAACCATAGGTCCGATTTCAACAATGTTAGGAAAGTGGAGCCAAAAACGGACTTGGTCTATCATAATGAATTCTCGGACCAATTGTTTAGGAATGATGGGGATACTTTTACCAATATAACTGAGCAGGCAGGTTTAAGAAACAAAACTTGGGGGCTTAGTGCAGCAATAGGTGACTTTAATGAGGATGGCTGGCCAGACATTTACGTGGCCAATGATTTTATTCAACCAGACCATTTGTACATCAATCAGAAGGATGGGACGTTTAAAGACAACGTTCTTGAGACCTTCAACCATATCTCCTATAACAGTATGGGCTCTGATTATGAAGACCTGAACAACGACCTACGGCCTGACCTACTTGTGCTTGATATGTTGGCCGAAGACCACCTGCGGAGCAAAGAGAATATGGCCACCATGGATAGCAAAGGGTTTCAATACATGGTGGACGCCCAATACCATTATCCGTACATGTCCAATATGCTGCAACTAAATCAAGGCAATGGTCATTTTAGTGAGATAGCGCAACTAGCCGGGATTTCGAAAACCGATTGGAGTTGGGCTCCGCTAATTGCTGATTTTGACAATGATGGGCACAAGGATATTTTTATTAGCAATGGAATTGAAAAGGACTTGGGGAACCAGGATTTTAGAAGAAAGCTACGCCCAACAATACAAGCCAACCCTCAAATGGGTATTTCGGAGCTTGAGCAACTGATGCCTGGTGAAAAAATGGCCAATTACATCTTCCAGAACAAAGGAGATTTGAATTTTGAGAACGTTTCCAAGAAATGGGGATTCAATATCCCTATCAATTCAAATGGTTCTGCTTATGGAGACCTAGACAATGACGGCGACCTTGATTTAGTGCTTAACAACTCATCTGACGTAGCCTCCATTTTTAAAAACAGTAATTCTGAAAACAATTTTATCAAATTAATCTTGAAAGGCGAAAAGCCAAATTTAGATGCCATTGGTGCTACTATTAAAGTGACAACTAAAAATGGTTCCCAAATCAAATCAAATTACTATGCTAGGGGCTATCAATCCGCAATGAAAGACGCTTTGCATTTTGGATTGGGAAGTTCAGAAAATATACAGTCCATAAAGGTTCAATGGCCAGATAGTACTTTTAGTATAATTCAAAATCCAAAAAGCAATCAAACCCTGGTGGTTGAGCAACAACAGGCAACCCACGATTCAATGGAGAACATGCAAACTCCTATGCATCATTTTGTTGCCTATCAATCCAATTTACTGGGAATTGATTTCATTCACAAAGAATTAGAGTATGACGACTTTGCAGATCAAGTACTGCTACCCCAAAAACTTTCACAGTTAGGACCTGATATTACTGTAGCAGATATTAATGGGGATGGATTGGAGGACTTTATAGTTTCAGGTGCTCGGAATCAACCCAACAGTTTGTATGTACAGCATAAAAGTGGATATTTTGAAGAGGTCAATGTGCCTGCTTTTGAAAAACACAAAGCATTCGAGACTTTAGGACTTCATTTGTTTGATTTCGACGGAGATGGTGATATGGATTTGTATACTGCCAATGGTAGCTATGAGTTTGAATCGAACAGCGAGTATTTCCAAGATGTTTTATATATAAATGATGGTGGTACCCGTTTTGTAGCAACCGAACTGGTTCCGGACCTCAACACACCAACTAAAAAAATAACATCGTTGGATTATGACAGTGATGGAGATTTAGACCTTTTTATTGGAGGTCGATTTGAAACCAAGAAATACCCTTTGACTCCAAGATCTTATATTCTAGAAAACAGAAACGGTGTTTTTAAGGATGTGACCCAAAAAGTAGCTCCAAAATTTAAAAATATCGGAATGGTCACCGATATGGTATTTTCAGATTTTGATATGGATGGTGATAAGGATTTGATTGTTGTTGGAGAATGGATGGGGGTTTCTGTTTTTGAGAATACCGGAGGGCACTTCTCCCCTGCTTCATTGAGAAGCATAGAAGATACCGAAGGTTGGTGGCAAAGCATAACTCCTGTGGATATTGACAATGATGGTGACGAGGACTATTTATTGGGTAATTTGGGGACGAACAATAAATACCATCCAACTGTTGAGAAACCTTTACATGTGTATGCCAACTACCTTGATGACAATGAAAGTTTTGATATGGTGCTTAGTAAAGAGTACAAAGGAAAATTGGTTCCAACACGGGGCAAAGAATGCTCTACGGAACAAAATCCTTTTTTAAATCAGAAGTACAAATCATACAAGGAATTTGCCAATTCTTCTTTGCAGGATATTTATGGCACCGATATGCTTCAAAACAGCTACCATGCGGAAGTCAAAAACTTTAGTTCTTGTCTCTTGGTTAACCAAGGTAATGGCAATTTTGCATTAAAAAAACTACCCAACCAAGCGCAGCAAGGCCCGACATTGGACTTTGAACTCATGGATGTCGATAAAGACGGTTATCTGGATGTGGTGGGCATAGGGGCACTCCACGAAACAGAGGTAGAAACTATTCGCTATGATGGCAACCCAGGATACCTGCTTCTAAATAAGGGGGGCACTTTAAAACCCTCTCCAAATCAAGGATTTCATTTAGATACCAATACCAAGGTCCTCAAAAAAATTATGATAAAGGATGAGTCTTACCTGCTAGTTGGAAACAACAATGGCATTTTGCAAGTTTTAAAGGGCACCTTTTAAGTTAATTTCCACTTGCCCCATACATATTCAAAGCTTCGATATCTTCCTGAAATAAGGTTCTTGGGTGATTTTTAAAGGCGATAAAATCATCTTTTACTTGTTGGGAACTTGCGGCGTTTGGAATGAACAGGTTATCCTGACTGTTATCCCATGGAGCATTAAACCAGGCTAGTACCCATGCAATTCTGATGGTCCCTCCCCCCTCTTCGATTGCTGATAATATATTATCGGTCCAAAAATCAGGATTATTGGAAACATATTGCTGCTGACCAGTTTCTGTCAATGCGGCAACTTTTCCGTGTTGCTCGGCAAAATTTGTGAGTTCAACCAGTTGTTGTTTAAGACCCGCTTTGTCAGGGTTATAATAATCCAATCCTACAATGTCTACATAATTATCACCAGGATAGTACGATGTATCCAATGTTCTGTCTGGTGACCAAGCAAAGAGCACATGATTGGTGCGTTCCTTTATATAATCCACTGTAAGCTGATAAAAGTCAACATACAATTCCGGAGAATGGTTAGCTGTTTGTGTTCCCCACCAAAACCAGTTTCCATTCATCTCATGAAACAACCTAAAAACAACAGTAAAGCCCAAATCATTATTAATGATATCCAGAATTTCATCAATTTCCCCAAAATACCATCCCCTTGCATCATTTTGATTGTTCACAATATCGGATACAAGACTTTTATCAGTTTCATCCGTGATTTGGCTATAATAGATTTCTCCGTCTACCCTGCTTCTTTGGTGAAAATCAAATGTCACTATGGAGCCATTTTCATATGCGGCGTTGGCCTCATCAATATGTAGTTGACGCTCCGAAGCACTTTTGTATAGCATATAATGTGGGTCAATCCCAAATACGGCAGGATGATCTCCACTAACATCCTTACAATCGGAAGTTGTCAAATCATAATTAAGAGCATTTAGTTGGAAAGAAAGCGGAAACTCTTGGCCGAATGCAAACATATCACCCATAGCTAAGGCGGCTAAGTTATTGAGTACATTTTTGGTTTGTTGGGATGCATCGGTATCAATCGGCACAAAGGCCACTGATTGTCGAATTTCTACAGTAATATCATCAGAATGAAATGCTCCATTGCTATCCGTAACTTTCAATGTAAGCGTATGAATGCCTAGCCCTAAAGGTATTTCAAGTGTGCTGGAATCAGCCATTAGATTGTTTTCAAGGGTCCATTCATAAGTCATTTCATCATTTTCTGGGTCACTTGATTCACCTCCGTCAAAGGCAACCATCATGGAATTCATACCTTGCGTTAAATACAATACCATATCATCTCCTGCAACTGCAACTGGGGCTTTATTGATATATTGTTGAAGATTCACACTGAAAGTGGAGGTTGTTTCATCTTCCGCCTGAACCGTATAAATCAGTTTATTGCTAAAATTATTTACGGTAGTCCCAGATTGTTGGATTTTACCATCCAAATATACGGTCGCGCCTTTGGACACTTCAAAAATTGCGGTAAGACCACTCACATCCATATTTGTTGTCATTTCAGCACTGAGCTCCCTCTGCGCCAATCCGGAAAAATTCAAATCTGGTAATTCTTTTATGGCAAACGAAAGCAACGACTTGTTGCTACTTAGAAATACCTCCTCTTCTGCAGAGTCTTTGGAACAGGAGAAGCTTAATAACACTAAAAGTAAGGGGCAAATGTACTGTTGACAGCATCTTAACCACATTTGAAAACTAAAATATAATTGTCCCTCCATAGATTAATATGCCGTGTTCTTGTCTCTAATATGGCTCCTAACGATGTTTCCGGAAAGAGTTAGCTCATCCGTTGTCCAACCACCCAAAGCACTTGCACCTGGTTTTAAGGCAGCGGACAGTTCTTCCTTGTCCGCAATGGACCAATTAAGGTGAGATATTTGATGGGTATCCAAAAAACTCCACCATGTTTCCGCCTCCGTTTCATTCAAGGAACCGTCACCTGAGGCTTCACTAATACCGTATTCGGTAACAAAGACTGGGATATTATTATTAAGAGCTACAAGTGCTTTGTCTCTTAGCTCTTGCTTGTGTGTCGCTGCGTAGTAATGAAGTGTGTACATGACATTGGGGTCATCTATTTTTTCAAAAATGACATCATCGACATCTTGAGACCAATTGGGCGTACCACATACTATAATATTATCTGCATCATATTTGCGAATCTCATCTATAACGGCTTCATGATAAGGTTTTAAAACGTTTTTCCAGGATACGTTAAGCGGTTCATTGTAGATTTCATATATAATGTTGGGATAATCCGCATACTTTTCAGCAAGTTCTCCAAAAAAAGCTACGGACTCCTCTAAATGATCTTCCGCATGATGATCATGCCAATCAACAATTACATATAGTCCGTTGGCAATAGCCGCATCAATTACAGCAATAATTTTTTGTTTCTCCGATTCTGGATTTTCAAGGTATCCCTCATGTTCAACAGCCAAGGCTGCTCTTACAACGGTGCTTTGCCAGTCATCCTTTAACCATTTTACCACTTCCGGTGTATAGTATTTTCCAATCCATTGACTCCAGAAAAGAGACATTCCTCGAAGTTGGACAACATCCTCATTTTGACCCACCAATTTATTTCCTTGCACGGATAATTGCCCATATTCTTCCACTACGGAGGAAAATGTACTGGTTCCCCCATCATTTGAATCTTCTGGGTTTTGTCCAGAATCTTCGGTTGGTTCATTTTCTGTTGAAGTTTCGTCCATTGCATCATCCGGACTTTGTTCATCAGAAGAAGAGCATCCAATGCCACATGCGATAAGTATTAGAAAAAACCAACATACTTTCTTCATAGCAAATCGATGTAAGGTTCCCACTTTACACTTTGTGGGAACCTTTTTTGAAATTAAACTAACTCAACTTATTTTTCTTCAAATCTTACATTGTCAATGGCGAAGTTCAGCAATAAATCTGCTCCCTCAAACGCCATTCCAAACTCGTTGTCAACCAAGCTAAAATCTGGTTGGCCCAGTTCTGTCAAAGGGATTTCAATGGTCTCCCAACCATCTGTCTCATATGGTTCTCCAAGATCATTCCAGGGCGCCCAATCATAAAAAGAATCTGCTCCTCCGTTGCCGCCAGAATTGAATCTTATCCTGAACATTCCCGCATTTATCGGTTCCAGGACATTGATATCGAATTTTAATACATAATCGTTCAAATTACTGCCCACGGTGGCTGCACCATTGAACGTACCGGGGTCATTTCGCCAGAACAGGTCTTGCCATCCCGTACCTCCGGTTTGGAAGTTGGCTCTACCGTAGCTGGTCCCATCAAGAGATACAGCGGCATCACTTTCTGGCTGAACATTGCCCCACCATGGATCTTTTCCGTTCCAATCAAAGAATACCAAATCTGGGTCATCTACAGGGTCCGGTCCACCGCATTCGTATCCGGGCACATCGAACCTAACGTTGTCAATTGCAAAATTCAATAGAATGTCAGCACCTTCGAACGCCATTCCAAATTCGTTGTCTACAAGGCTAAAATCTGGTTGGCCTAATTCTGTCAAGGGGATTTCTATTGTCTGCCATCCATTGGTGTCAAATGCTTCTCCCGTATCGTTCCAAGGCGCCCAGTCGTAAAAAGAATCTACTCCTCCATTGCCGCCAGAATTGAATCTTATCCTGAACATTCCTTCATTTATAGGTTCCAGGACATTGATATCAAATTTTAATACATAATCGTTCAAATTACTGCCCACAGTGGCTGCACCATTGAAGGTACCGGGGTCATTTCGCCAGAACAGGTCTTGCCATCCCGTGCCTCCAGTTTGGAAATTGGCCCTTCCATAACTAGTACCGTCACTAGAAATTGAACCATCATTCTCGGGCTGAACATTACCCCACCAAGGGTCTTTACCATTCCAATCAAAGAATACCAAATTTTCATCGGTAACCGGATGTGGCCCATCGCAATCACCCGCAACTTCTATACCCAGTGCTCCAAGTAGTTCTACTGGAACCAATACCCTATTCAATTCATGTATGATACCGTTTGTAGCACCTATATTGGCACTAACAACTTGCGAAGGAATTGCATCAGTAAAGGATGGGGTTAACCTAATCGCATCGGAAACACTAACACCAAAACTGTCTCCCAGCAAGGTGTTTACATCACTTCCATCGGTCAACTGAGATTCCACAAGAGTACCTGCATAAATATGGTACTCCAAGAGTTTTCTCAGCGCTTCGATTTCCTCAGGAGTATTAAAATCATCCAAAGAACTAAAGTTCTCTATGGTTGCAAAAAGGGCATCAAAAGCTTCATTATTAGGTGCAAAAACAGTCAAATTCTCGGTAGTAAGGCTCTCCGACAGCCCGGCTAGTTCGGCCGCTGCCAACAAAGAAGTAAAACCGCGGTCTTCTGACCTAGCAGCCAGGTCAAGGGTTGCTCCCAATACTTGTTGATAAATGGCATCTGGTAATAATACCTTATCGATACCATGCACTATTCCGTTTGTAGCTTGAACGTCCAACAAGTTGATTTCAGCGTTTGTAGGCGAGGCATCATCGATAGACACACCCTCAACGGAAAAAGATTCCCCCTGCGCTGTCTCAAAGGTTTCACCACCAACATCATCGGAAGTAACATTGCCACCCACAATTACATGATACAACAGTACCTGTGATAATATTTCGTTAGGAACATCGGATAAATTTTCATATCCAAACGCGGCATTTAATTGAGCCATTAGCATTTCAAAGGCAGCGTTATTTGGAGCAAAAATTGTAAAAGGGCCTTGACCTTCAAGGGTTTCCACCAACTCTGCCTGAGCAAGAGCTGCCGCTAAGGATGCATAGTCAGGGTTTGCTTGCGCATGATCCACAACATCCGGGGGCAGCAATACATTGTCCACCATGTGCACAACTCCATTAGTAGCGCCAAGATCAAACATTCCTTCGACCGGAGATGCTACACCATTAAAGGTTATTGGAGTAGCCTTGTTCACGAAAAAACTAAGATTTCTTCCATCTACACCAGTGGCCATTGTCAATCGGTATCCGGTTTGAAGGTTTACCGATAAATCAGCAGTAGAAGTATTCCACACATGGTTCATTAAAGTATTTCTTAAAATACTATCGTTCATAGTGGCTAAATCCACACCGCTAAATGCTTCATTTGTAGGTGCGAATAGTGTAAACGTGGTATTATTAGCAAGTACATCATCCAAATCAAGTTGTTCTAAAGCTCCGAGTAAAGTGGATGCTTGGGAAGCTCCAGCCAATATTTCTGTGATATTCTCTGTTGGCGTTTCGGATTGTGGGAACACTTCCTCATCATCTTCGCAAGAAGCCAATGAAAACATCATCATCCCAACTCCCAATACGGCCGTTATTTTGTTTAAATTAATATATTTCATAATCATCATATTAAAAGTTAGTTGCCCTTATTGAATCAGTCCGAATTGATCTAGATAAAAAAGAAAGGGTGCCGTCCCACCGGAGAATTCTTGGAAATCGATTCTTGTAATGGTTTCAGGGGCCGTGCCAGGAGCATAAAAATCCGTAAGTGGAATACTAAAACTATTCCATTCTCCTGGAACTAAATTCAGAACTACCTGGGTATCAAAATCATTCAAGGCGCAGGCAACTCTCACTGTTTGGGGATTGGCAGGAAAAATCTGGAAATTCAATGCACTAAACTCAGCAATAGTTAATTTTTCCGAAGTATCACTCGCCGAGAATGTAAGTCCTGCCCAATTGTTACTATCTCTTCTGATTGAGGTGGAACCCAACGTAATTTCATCAGAAAGAACCTGAGTGCCGTCCCATCCGCCCAATTGCCAATCATTGATGATTGCATCTGTAAAAATCGGATAATTAAAGCCGTAGGAAGTTGATTGGGCCACAGCACCGTTAACTTCAATCTGTACAAATCCTTGAACAATTCCTCCGGGAATAGCAATTGCCAATTCTTCCTCGGATACATTGATGATTTCGGTTGGAATTTCTTCAAATGGGCCATCCACGCCAACTCCATTTACAAAGGATGCTGAAGATGCACCACTAAAATCACCTCCTTCAAGAATTACTGCACTAACACCATCAATTATTTCTTCTGAAAAGCTATCGATAGTTAGCAGTGAAAAATCGTATTCTGCAACACCATGCAATGTTTCTACTATTAACTTGTTTGAACCAATGACAGGAGCGCCTAGTGGTACATTCAATACGATTACATTTTGCGTTGCAAAGTTAGGGTTGACGGTAGCTTCGAACCCGTTAAATTTAACGGAAACTATATCCTTTAAGTTGGAACCTTTAATGTTCAAGGTATTTCCCAATACACCTGTCTCAACATCAGAACCATTGTTCACATCCCTTACTGAACTAATTGATGGTGGTCCACTGGCAGCTGCATTTATGGCGTCATTTTGATTAAACTCATTACTGCACCCTATACCTATTAGCATCAAAGTAAAGAGGATACCTACTACAGATAATTTTCTAGTTTTCATAATATTTTAATTAAAGTAAGGAACAGGAGGGTCTAAAAGTCCTGGGTTGTTTATAGTCTCATTGGTTGGATACGGAAACAAAAGTTTGTCCGCAGACACATTAATAAACCGATCTGTGGTTCCTCCAGTGGCTCCTCGATCAGTATCATTAAACCAACCTCGTTGTATCGAGGAAAGATAGGCTGTGGCATCTGACCTTCTAATGGCATCGTACCAATGTTCCATTTCAAAGGCAAACTCTAGTTTACGTTCTTTAAAAATGTCTTCAAAAGTTGGGTTCGTAATGGATGGCAGTCCGGCTCGATTTCTTATTTTGTTTACAGATTCCTCCGCCTCGGCCATGGACCCACCCCCGCCTTGTACGATGGCTTCTGCGTGAATTAACAAAACATCCGCATATCTAAGAAGATAGGTATTATTGGCATAGCTGTTTCTAACTCCTCCTCCATTATTAGCCGGAGTTCCAACAACGTATTTTTTAATGGCCACATTAGTTCCCTGTGCATTACAACCTGCAGGACCAGGTGCGGTATAACCTCCATTTAAATCAGGATAAAAGGAGTCTGGATCCATTATGGTGGCTTTATAACGCTGATCTAAAACCTTATCTTCATAAGTTTCTTGGAGATCCAAGGAAGGGCCCACAGCGGACCATCCATCATCAAAACCAGTAATACCGGATAAAGCGTATAGACTTTGAATTCCATTTCCTTCTGCGAAGTTTCCACTACCGTTCCATTGCAACGCAACAATACTTTCTAGGTTATTGTCATTAGCTGTTAGGAACAAATCATTGTAACTTCCTGAAGTGCCATCACCTCCAGTTCCGCCAAGTAATCTAAATTCACCCGAGGCAATTACCTCAGAGGAAAGAGTGTATGACTGGGCATATTCGCCAAGGGTCAAATGTACTTTGGCAAGCATGGACTTAGCTCCATTACTTGAAATTCTGCCCGGTTCGCTAGCCTTTGTATGGGAAATGTTATCCACGGCAAAATTCAAGTCGTTTTTAATAAAAGTATAGATGTCGGATACCACATGACGTGGGATGTATGTATCATCCACCAATTCTACATTATTCTCAATAATCGGTACCGAACCAAAGATTCGCACCAGATAGAAGTAGGATATGGCCCTCATTGCCCTGGCCTCACCAACAGCATTGTTTACCACCGCGGCTGGAACATCCGAATTTGCCCTAGCAGGGACTTCGTTAATTACCGTGTTGGCATGAGCAACTACAGCCCACAAGGAGCCCCAAGCTCTTTGTAAGGTATTTAGGTTACCTGTTACATCGAAAAGCTCAAAACTTTGGTTTCTTGGATCCCAAGTTCTTGCGGTACCACCCGAAACATCACCAATACACCAGGCTGAGTTTGTGACAAAATCGAACCATGGAACATTGTACAATACATTTGTGGAGGTTTGTATTTGAACCTCTGTTTGGAAAAAATCCGCTGAACTAGGTGTGTCCTCTGGTGGACGGTCTAAAAAGTCCTTACTGCACGAAACCAAAAGCGTCGTGGCTAAAAGAAAAACGGATAAAGACTTAAACAAACTGATTTTCATGATTATAGCTATTTTTTATTGTATTAAAAACTTACATCGACGCCAAAAGTGAATGTTCTTGGCAGAGGGTAACGACCATTATCGATACCTGCTAGTATAGGGCTCTGTCCCAATGAACCTATGTCTGGATCATAGCCAGAATAGTTGGTAAACGTGTAGAGGTTTTGTATGGAACCATACACGTTGACACTACTGAAAAAGGTCTTATCTATTAATTTAGATGGGAACGCATAACCCAAGCGAACATTTTGGATTCTTAAATAGGAACCATCCTCAATATATCTGTCAGAAATAAAGATGTTAGGTGTTTGGTTCAATGTATATCTTGGATGCGTGGCATCTGGATTTGCAGGAGTCCAATAATCCAGAACTGAATCCAATTGATTACGGAAAGTTAGATTGGTTCCAGTAAGTGATCTATTGACCGCATTAAAAATATCGTTTCCATATGACCCTTGAAGAAATACCCCAAGACTAAAACCTTTGTATCTGAAATTGTTCTGCAAACTGAAGGTGAAGTCAGGATGAGGATTCCCTATCTGGGTTCTGTCGTTACCATCCACTACTCCATCTCCATTTACATCTTCGAATTTTATATCCCCTAACCAGGTTCTTCCTGCTACAGAGGCATCACCAACGGGCTGACCAAATTGTTGTGGTGCGTTGTTCAGGTCATTCAATGATCTAAAAAGTCCATCAACTTTATACCCATAAAATACACCTATAGGTTCACCGACAATAGTTCTAGTAACCGTTTCGAGGGTATCATCTAAATTGGTGTTTCCGAAGGTGGTTACTCCATTTAAGTCCAAAACTTCATTGCGATAATGTGAAAATGTAATCGCAGAGTTCCATCCAAAATCCTCATTGTTGAAGGCGTCTATATTTAAGGTAACATCGATTCCTTTATTCTCCATTTCTCCCAAATTGACAAAAGGAGGTAATACTGAACCAGCATTTAAAGAGGAGTTTCCGCCCAGAACGAAATCAGTAAGGGCCAATCTGAATAAGAAATCACTGCTCAACTTACGATACACTTCAACAGTCGTATTTATTTTTCCATCCCAAACGGAGAAATCAGCTCCCAGATTAATCTGTTTCGAGGTCTCCCACCGTACATTTGGATTTCCAAAACTTGTCACCCTAAAACCAGTTCCTAAATCGGTGATTGTTGGTCCTAATAGGGACAAATCTGGGTTGTTGGGCAAATCTTGGTTTCCAACTTCTCCATAACCTCCGTATAGTTTAATATTCTGTATGATATCAAAACCTTCCATGAAAGATTCATTGGATAATCTCCATGCTGCAGAAACGGAAGGGAAATAGCCCCACTTGTTACCTTCAGCAAATTTTGATGAACCATCAGCCCTAAATGAAGCTGTTACACTGTACCTATCATCAAATGAATATATAGCCCTTGTGAAATAAGACTCTAAGGCACTACTTCCTTTGAATTGAGTCGAATTGAATGTTTGGGCATTGTTAAGCGTGCTAAATCTTTCATCAACAAAACCGATTCCTAATGCTCTAATACCATCATAGGAACTTCGCTGTGTCTCGTGCCCCCCTAATAAGGTAAGGTTATGCTTGTCGCCAAAAGTCTTATTCAGTGTTAACGTGTTGGTCACAACCGAATATGTATTGTCTACTGTCTGTTCCGTTAATTGTGGATTATTCAAACTTATTGCTCCATAAGAAAAAGAGCTTTGAAATTGTCTGTTTCTTTCTCGATTGAAATTCCCACCAACCTGGATTTTATATGTAAGTCCTTTAATAAACTCCCATTGGGCGTAAGCACTGCCCAATACCACATCTCTCCTTAAATCATTGGCCAAACTACGCTGTTGAGCAATTGGATTTGGCACCGCCAATGAGATTTGTTCTGCAGTCACCGGACCGGCAAAAGAACCATCTGGGTTAAAGACTGCCGTTTCAGGGTTGTTTCGTAAGGCCAAAGCTACAATCCCACGTGAATTTCCATTAGCCACTATATCCTCGTCGGTTCTAGAGGCGGTGATATTCACACCTACTTTTAGATTATCCCGAATCTGTGTATCTAAATTAATCCGCGCGCTTCCTCTTTGAAATCCACTTCCCTGAACAATACCTTCTTGATCAGTCAAGGCTGCAGATAGATAATATTGCGTTTTTTCTGACCCCCCTGAAAAAGAGAGTTGATGATTCTGTAGCACCGCATCAGTAAAGATTTCTTTTTGCCAATTTGTGCCGGGACCCAAAATACTAGGGTCCGCAAACTCCAGTCTTGGTGACTGTTGAAAAACTCTTCGCATTTCATTTTGCAAGGTGGCATATCCTGGCAAATCCAATACGGGTAATATATTAGTTGGTTGTTGAAAAGCAGTATAACCATTATAAGTCAATTTTCCTGTTTCCTTTCTACCAGTTTTTGTAGTGATGATAACAACTCCATTAGAAGCTCTTGAACCATAAATTGCTGTGGCAGATGCATCTTTTAGGATGTCAATGGATTGAATATCATTAGGATTTAAGGAAGATAATGGACCTGAGCTGTTGGCAACACTCCTACCGCTCCCTGAAATATTATTGGCATCGCCTGAAACAGGTACTCCATCAATTATATAAAGTGGTTCTGAAGAAGCATTAACAGAACCCACACCTCTAATACGTACAGATACTGCTCCACCAGGTCTACCACTGTTTTGGGTAATAGCAACACCCGCTGCCCTACCTTGTATTAGCTGATCAATACTTACTTGCGGTATTTTTGTGATTTCGTCAACATCTATCGAAGCCACAGAACCGGAAATCTGTTCCTTACGTTGTGTTCCATAACCTATGACCACAACTTCATCCAATTGAGCTAGGTCCTCTCCCAGCACAATGTTAATAGTGGACTGACCGTCGACTCTTATCTCCCGAGTAACAAAGCCAATATAACTTACAACTAGAATGCCGCCATCGGCCACCTCGATAACAAAATTACCGTCAAAATCTGATACCACCCCGTTAGCGGTGCCCTTTTCAACAATGTTTGCCCCCGGAATAGCCTGGTTGTTCGAGTCAACAACAACTCCACTCACCCTGTTTTGGGCCAGAGTAATCTGGAACAGGAATACAAAAATCATAGGAACACCATACAATCTAATGACCCCCTTCTTCATAAATTTAAAATTTCGCATAATCCTCAAATCAAAAATGTTTTATTTCTAATGGCTGGTGTTGGTAATTATGATATCCATAATTTGACCAACGTTTCAATGAAACAAATTTATCTGAACACTTTGACCTTAAATAATACTATTTGATCATTTTGTAGTATGATTTTTTGTCAGTGAATTACTATGCTAATGCTGGTAGGCTTTAAGCTTGTACTAATTAAATATCTAATTATCAGTATTTTAATAAAATTTCAAAAAGCTATTTCCAATACTTGCATAATGATTTTGGGATAATAAACATGGTCTAGAGCCGCTTATTAGGTCATTAAAACCAATGATTTTTAAGAAATAATAATATCATAGAAATCTGATTGGAGGTTTGTCCCAATTCCATATTAGATAATTATACATTAAACCTTTGATTATCATTGTTTTATATTATAACATTTCTTTTAAAAACGATACTGAGCATATTGTTGCGAAGAATTATCACATCTCAATCTGAAAATATTTTTTCCATTTATGATTAAATAATATTACTATCGATAACCTCTCCTGATTAAATTTGCGCCTTACTAATGCACTTCAAGGCTTAGTTGTAAAACACTTTTAAACTATGTTATCCAACCTAACAATACCCAAAAGACTTTTGCTGCCAATCCTATTGATTGGCTTGGCATCATGCAAGTCTTTATATGACGATAACTATACCAAGCCCGTACTAGTAGATAAAAAACCTACACGTACCCTCAGCGAACTGCATAAAAAACTTTTTATCTCCTCTAAGACGGGGATTCTTTTAGGGCATCAGGACTCTCCTGGATATGGTATTGGATGGAAATACGATAACATGTCTAAAAAATTTGAAAGTGATGTCCAGAAAACAACAGGGGATTTTCCGGGAGTTTATGGTTTTGACCTTGGGCATATTGAACTTGGAAAAGGTCACAATTTAGATACTCTTTCTTTCGCCGTAATTCGCGATATCATAATAGATGTCCACTCAAAGGGTGGTGTTATTACAATGAGCTGGCATTTGGACAATCCGGTATCCAATGGCGATTCTTGGGACACATCCCCTTCGGTTAATTCACTTTTGTACAAAAAAGAATACGTTGAAAAGTATGAGCGCTGGATAGCATTGGTGGCAGACTTTATCACTTCACTAAAATCCAAAAACAAAAAAATTCCAGTAATCCTAAGACCCTTTCATGAAATGAATGGAGATTGGTTTTGGTGGGGGGACGCCAGCTGCTCAACTACTGATTACGTTGCCCTCTGGAAAAAAACCGTGCACTTGTTGAGAGACAAACATAACCTGCGCCAAATCCTCTACGCGTATTCGCCTAATATCGTAGATAGTGAGGAGGAGTATTTAAAGTATTATCCAGGTGACGAATATGTAGACATATTGGGAGTAGATATTTATGACCACAATAATTCAGAAGCCTACGTTGAGAACGTACAAACAAACCTTCATATATTGAAAAAAGTTGCAGTTGAAAAGAACAAACTGTATGCTTTTACAGAAACCGGGTTCGAGAAAATTCCCAATGACATATGGTTTACTGAGCTGCTGTATCCTCAAATCCAATCTTCGGGTATTGCCTGGATATTATTTTGGAGAAACGCCAATAAAACACATCATTATGTGCCCTACCCAGGACATGAGAGTGAGCAAGATTTTGCCCGATTCAGTAATTTCCCAGATATTCTGCTCTTAGAAAACTTACAAGCCATAAATCCCTACTAGCATATGCTTTCAACAAGTGACACCATCATCATAATTGTTTATTTGCTATCTACCATTGTCATCGGATTGGTGGTTAGAAAAAATGCGCAGAAAAGTAAGGAAGCATACCTTTTAGGAGGAAAAAAAATCCCATGGTACATGTTGGGTTTGTCCAATGCTTCCGGAATGTTCGATATCTCTGGAACCATATGGATGGTAACTTTAATGTTTGTTTACGGTGTTAAAAGCGCATGGATTCCATGGCTATGGCCTGTATTCAATCAGATTTTCTTGATGGTATATCTATCCAAATGGCTTCGAAGGTCGAATGTTACTACTGGAGCAGAATGGATAGGAACCCGTTTTGGTTTTGGTAAAGCAGCTCAACGTTCTCACATCATCGTAGTAATCTTTGCGTTGATCATGTGTTTAGGTTTTCTTGCTTATGGTTTTATAGGCCTGGGCAAATTTGTGGAGATTTTTATTCCTTGGGAAACTATTAGCACGTATGTTCCCTTTGATATTCCACCAGCCTTTGTACCTCATTTTTATGGCACCATCTTCACTTTTTTTGCAGTTTTCTATTCACTAATGGGTGGAATGTCTGGTATTGTGGCAGCTGATGTTATTCAATTTGGTATTATGACCATCTCCGGATTAGTTATCGCTTACATTGGTTTTCAAGCGGTAGGCAATCATGAGTTAATAGTACCTGACGGATGGATGAGTCCCTTTTTTGACTGGGAGTTGAACCTCGATTGGACACATATTATTCCCAACGTCAACGAAAAAATAAAATCTGACGGCTTTGGGCTCTTTACCATTTTCTTTATGATGATGGTTTTCAAAGGTGTGTTGGTGAGTATTGCTGGTCCAGTGCCTAACTATGACATGCAAAAAATACTTTCGACAAAGTCACCCGCTGAAGCATCCAAAATGAGTGGTTTCGTATCCGTTATTCTACTTCCTATCCGATACCTCATGATCGCCGGTTTTGCTGCACTGGCATTGATTTACTATGAAAAGTTGGATTTAATGAATGCTGCCGGCAATATCGATTTCGAACTTATTTTACCCACAGCAATGATTGAGTTTGTGCCCATCGGTCTGTTGGGCCTATTGTTAGCAGGTCTAATTGCGGCCTTTATGTCAACATTTGCTGGTACTTTAAATGCGGCCCAGGCTTATCTTGTCAATGATATCTATTTAAAATATAAGAACCCCAACGCCACTCCAAAGCAGTTACGGAACATGAACTATTTTTCAGGAATCGTTGTGGTATTGGTGAGCATTGTTCTAGGTTTTTTTGCAAAAGATGTCAACTCTGTATTGCAATGGATTGTTTCCGTGCTATATGGTAGTTATGTTGGCTCCAATATTCTAAAGTGGCATTGGTGGCGTTTTAATGGTGAAGGTTTTTTCTGGGGAATGGTCGCAGGCCTTGTGTCAGCAGCTATTATTCCAGAACTGTTTCCCAATGTGCTTGAGCTTTATTTGTTTCCCATATTGTTATTGATTTCTTTATTAGGAAGTATTTTGGGCACATATTCAGCACCTCCTACGGATGATAAAACACTTATCTCCTTTTATAAAAACGTAAGACCATGGGGATTTTGGAAACCAATTCATAAAATGGCATCTGTCCAGTCGCCGGGCATTTCCAAAAACACCGATTTTGGGAGGGATATGTTTAATGTCGTAGTTGGAACAATTGCCCAAATAACCTTGGTAATCATCCCCATGTATCTCATTTTCCGAAAAAATATAGAAATGTATATTGCGCTTGGTATTTTCATTGTATGCGCTTTGCTGCTCAAAAAATACTGGTGGAATACACTTAACGAACAACTAGACTAAAAGCTTTTTATGATTGATAATAAGGGCCATTTTAAAAAAATAAAAGAAGAACATTTAAAACTTCTAAGCAGAAAAAACGAACCTGTTCAGAAGTCAAATGGAATCTATCGCAGATATCAATTCCCCATAGTAACTCCAGAACATATCCCCTTACATTGGCGCTATGATCTTGATGAAAGATCTAATCCCTTTATGATGGAACGCATTGGGTTCAATAGTACGTTTAATGCTGGCGCAATAAAACGGGACGGAGTGTACCTTTTGTGTCTAAGAGTTGAGGGAAATGACCGAAAGTCATTCTTTGCCATGGCTGAAAGTCCAAACGGGATTGATAATTTTAAATTTTGGGATAAACCTTTCCTCATACCGGAGATTCCAGGAAACCCAGATACCAATGTCTACGATATGCGGTTAACCGAACATGAAGATGGATGGATATACGGTATTTTTTGCACAGAAAGAAAGGACCCTACCGTCTCACCCGAAGATACCAGCTCGGCTATAGCCAATGCTGGAATAGCTAGAACGAAGGACCTTAAGAATTGGGAAAGATTGCCAGATTTAGTGTCCAATTCTGGGCAACAACGCAATGTAGTACTTCACCCCGAATTTGTCAATGGAAAATACGCGCTATACACCCGACCTCAAGATGGCTTCATTAGCGTAGGAAGCGGCGGGGGAATTGGTCTAGGTTATGTAAAGGATATGATAAATCCAGTAGTTGAGGATGAGAAAATCATCAACAATAAGAAGTACCATACGGTTTATGAGCTTAAAAATGGACAAGGACCGGCTCCCATTAAAACATCAAAAGGATGGTTGCACTTGGCCCATGGAGTTAGAAATACGGCAGCAGGATTGCGCTATACTTTGTATATGTTCATGACCGATTTAAACGATATCTCCAAAGTAATTCATCAGCCAGCGGGCCATTTTATGGCGCCAGTGAATGGGGAGCGGACAGGGGATGTGTCCAATGTACTATTTACAAATGGTTGGATAGCCGATGAAGATGGAACAGTATATGTTTATTATGCCTCTTCAGATACTAGAATGCACGTTGCTCTATCCAGCGTGGACAAACTAGTTGATTATGTGCTAAATTCTCCTGAGGATAAGTTTTCCTCTGCGCATTCTGTGAAAAATATCCTTGAGTTGATTGATAAAAACAAAAGCTTTTGCTTAGATGACTGAAGCTTACAAAAAGCTCCAAACCGAAATGGGAAATGAGCTCGAACGTATTCTACAGTATTGGGAAACCAACACCGTTGACCTCAAGTATGGAGGTTTTTTAGGCGGTATTGATCATACAGGAAAGGTACTACCAGATGCACCTAAAGGTATTATCCTTAACACCCGGATTTTATGGTCTTTTAGTGCAGCCTCAAATCATTTGAAAACAGACCGTTACAGGCAGCTTTGTGATAGGGCATACGACTATTTATGCACCTATTTTAAAGACTCTATAAACCAAGGTGTTTTTTGGGAATTGGACCATGCCGGGAACTCCATTAATTCAAGAAAGCAAATCTATGCGCAAGCGTTTGCCATCTATGCGCTTTCAGAGTACTATGTTTACTCAAAAAAGAATGAGGCAAGATTGTGGGCAATCTCCCTTTTCGAAACTATTGAAACAACCGCAAAAGATAGGCTAAAAGGAGGGTATTTTGAGGCATATAACAGAGATTGGTCTCCTATTGAGGACATGCGGTTAAGCGAAAAAGACATGAATGCCTCAAAGACCATGAATACTCACCTCCATATTCTAGAGGCCTATACCCGTCTAGCGGATATTTATGAAAACAATGACCTCACCACATCACTTCATGAACTCGTTCAATTGTTTCAAACTAAGTTTTTGAATAAGGAAAACCATTATGACCTTTTTTTCGATACGGATTGGAATCTACTAAGCAGTGCCATTTCGTACGGTCATGATATAGAAACCTCATGGTTGGTTATTGAAGCTGCAAAACGTTTGGAAAATAAAACAATTCTCAAGAAAGTGGAGCAAACAGCAATCAAGGTAGCAGACACGTTCATTGAGGAAGCGATAGCACTAGATGGTGGTGTTATAAATGAAAAGGATTCCGAATCAGGTCATTTGGACACGGACAGACATTGGTGGCCTCAGGTTGAAGCACTCATTGGCCTAAACTATGCTTACAGACTCACCGAAAACCGAAAATACACAACATGTTCCTTGTCAATTTGGGAATTTACTAAAAAGAATATCCTGGATTATCAAAATGGGGAATGGTATTTTAGAGTGGATGAAAATGGCAAACCCTATGAACAAGAAGATAAAGTGAGCATGTGGAAGGCACCATACCACACAACACGTGCTTGTATTTTATTAAATTCCTCCGCCGTAAAATAGATTAAAGCACCTTTTTAATACCTTCAAATTCTTCCTTGAATTCGCTGGGAGTACATTTTTTAATCTTTTTGAAAATTCTATTGAAGTTCGCAATATTATTGAATCCGCATTTATAACTTATTTCAGCAATGTTCATGTTGGATTCAATTAACCATCTGGAAGCATAGCTGATTCGGGTTTCATTGGTATACTCAATAAAAGTGCGTCCAGTTCGCTTTTTAATGAACCTGTTAAAGGTAACAGGACTCATATTTACCAATTCTGAAATCTCTGCAAGGGTGATTTTTCGACCAAAATTTTGATGGATAAAATCGTAAACTGTTTTTATTCGATCACTGTTTTCAAAAACATCGTTCATTGAAGAACTATAAGTTGACAGCTGCACCTGGTTCCTTGAAGTGGCTAGGTCTTGCAATAAGGATAGGAGTTCCATAAAATAGTCCATACTGTCTATTTTGGAAAGTGCCATTATCCTAGTCTTAACTTCTTTTGCCGTTTTGGATGAAAAAAGAACACCTCGGTTGGCGCGTTGTAAGAGTTCCTTTATCGACTTAAAGATTCTTCTTGAGAGGAGTTTTTCATCAAACAGATCGTTATGAAATTGGATGGTAATCTCGTAAATCTTTTCATTCTTGCAATTATGCGTTTGCCAACCGTGCTCAAGATTGGGGCCAACAAGAACTAATTCAATATTTTCAATCTCCTGCATGCTATCGCCCACAATCCTTCGTACACCTTTGCCGTTCCAAATAAAGTTAAGTTCATACTCCGGATGAAAATGAATCGGAAAGTCAAAGTGCTTTTTCACCCGATCAAAGACCAAAAAGCTATCATCCGTGGATAATGGTGTAATTTCTCTATGGAAATTTTTATTCATAATAGCAATGTAAGGTTTAATGCATTTTTTACAAAGCACTAATCCGATAAACTGAGGTAATTCCAAAAGACTATGTAGTATCAGGTATCCAAAATCCCAAAGTTTTCATAAAACCCAATATATCAAGCATCCTTTGATAAAAAACATCATCTAATACACAGAACCCCCACCAACCTCTTTGTAGGTTGTGATGCAATGTTCATGTGGTTTAGTTGGTTATTTACGTTGGCGGGGGTTCTTTTTAATTGTTCATTACCTTTTTGCTCATCTCTTCAAAGAAATGGAAAACTAAGTATCAAAAATTATACTTTTGAGGCGCATTGTAATCTTACCTTTAAACAATGCCTCCATTATGAAGGAAACCAGAATCAACAAATACCTTAGTGAGGTAGGTTATTGCTCTCGAAGGGCTGCGGATAAACTTATTGACCAGGGAAGGGTTACCATAAACGGTAAGGTTCCAGAAATGGGGACCAAAGTCACTCCAACTGATGAAGTACGGGTGGACGGAGAGCTGATTTCTGAACCTAAAACCAAACCCGTCTATTTGGCATTCAACAAACCAGTCGGAATTGTGTGTACTACAGACACAAAGGTGGAAAAGGATAATATTATCGATTTCATCAATTATCCAAAACGGATTTTTCCAATAGGCAGACTGGACAAACCAAGTGAAGGTCTCATATTTATGACCAATGATGGGGATATCGTAAACAAGATACTACGAGCCAGAAATCACCATGAAAAGGAATATATTGTCACCGTTAATAAGCCCATTACCCCGGACTTTCTAAAGAAAATGCGTAATGGTGTGCCCATATTGGATACCGTAACCAGGAAATGTGAAGTAGAGCAGTTAGGGACAAATCAATTCAAAATCATTTTGACCCAAGGTTTAAACCGACAAATAAGAAGGATGTGCGAATACTTGGATTATAGGGTCAGGAAACTAAAACGTGTTCGCATTATGAACGTTTCCCTTGATGTGCCCATAGGCAAATGGAGACATCTGACACCAAAAGAACTTCAGGAAATCAATAGATTAGTGTCTAATTCCGCTAAAACACATGATTAGGCAGCTTAACTCAAATACCTGTTACCGGCTTTCTGTTATCGGTCAAAATGCATAAAACCATCGTTAACCGACACATGCACTCCTTTTATATGTTAATAGAATAAAAATTATTCGATGAAATACTGTTTTTAATCGATATAATTCAAAAACTATGAAAAATTAATAGGTAATTCTCAAAAAACTTTCTTCAAATTTGTGATGTATTAACCCCCAAATCTATACATCATGACACGTTCGCTAACTTACATTTTGACCCTTTTCATTGGATTGTTTTGCATAGCCCAAACTACTGCCCAAAATCCTATGAAATTTGAAAACAAGGAAGAAACCATTAAGAGTGGTCATCTATCAACTATTGAAGGCTATATCCCTTCAATGTCCGTAACATTGGATGGTAAAACAGCTTATTTCAGTAAATCTAACGATCAAAAGCCCTTGTACGGAGTATTTTCAAAGAAAGAACGTATTTACGAGGTTTACCGAGCTGAAAAAATCAACGGTAAATGGGGTAATGTGACCAAACTAAACGTGTGTCCAAAATATGCTTCTGCCAAGCATCCTACAGTTTCTGAAGATGGTAAACGCCTTTTCTTTGCTTCCAACATGAGGGGAAGCTATGGAAAGTATGACATCTACGTAGCCGATATCAAATCTGACGGAAGTCTGGGTGTTTCCAAAAACCTTGGTCCCAAGGTTAATACCAAAGAAGACGAATTATACCCTAATATTTATAACGGTACCCTATTGTTCTTTGCTTCTGAGGGTCATGAAGGATTCGGAGGCCTAGATCTTTATGCTACCCAGGTAACCCATAACAGACTTACCCCTTCTGTGAACCTTGGAAGTCATATTAATAGCAGTAGAGATGATTATGCCATTCAACTTGATATTGATAAAGGAGAAAGTTATGTGGTTTCCAACAGAGGTCAAAATCATACCATAGAGCACGTAACTGTATCCTATAGAAGACAGTCTGTTGATGGCACGGCAATTGCCTACAACGATAAAAACTTTAGTGCAGCATTAAGCGCAAGAACTTCAAACAAGTACACCAGTGCATCATATGAAGACTAATGATTTGGAACAAATTGGTCCGCTACCTGAGAATTATCTGATTTTGTCAAATACTGAACATTTTATAGAACTGTGATAAATTAATAAAGGGTAAATACATTTTATCATAGAAAGGGTTGTATTATTTCATCCGGACTGATTTCAAGAATAGGATGCTCCACAAGGGCATCCTATTTTTTTATGCATTGTTTTTCAGATACTTATAGTCTAAATCATATGATCTTTCGCGAAAATCGGAAAGTGCATTTGAACGAAAAAAACTACAAAAAGTGCCTCTGAAAGAAAAAAAAACTTAATTTAATTTTTGAAATAATGCTAAACCCCAAATCTAAAACTCATGAAAAAAGCTACAGTTCTTCGTGTGAGATTCAGTCCCCTTTGTCAATCAAGGGTTCCTTTCTAGCACTCCAGAAACCTTTTCTAAACTATTATTGATTTAATCCTGATAAGGATTGTTATCAGCATGTCCAAATAGGACATCGGTGAAGCTCATCATTGTTTCAAAATATTCTTTTGAAACACACCAGCTTTTCCCTTGTATCTCACTATTTGGATATGGACGACAGGATACGTTTTGCTTTGAACAAAACGAATGAAGGGCGAAAATGACAAAATCAGATAATCCAAATCTAGTAATTATGAAAACTAACCCATTAAAAATTGTAATCATCGACAATGATGAAAATCTACACCCATTTTATCAACTTTATTTTAAGGATGAGCCTTTGTACGAATTGGTAGGCATTCATACCTCTGTGCACAAGTTTATATCCAATTCAAGAAGAACCAATCCAGACATTGTTGTATCTGAGATTAATTTGCCCGGAATTTCTGGGATAGATGGAATTCAATATTTCATCGAACAAAACAAATCACCAAAAGTCTTGATGATAAGTCCGAAATGTAATTTTGAAGTTATAAAAGAGGCATTTAAAAAGGGAGCCGATGGATTTTTGTCCAAACCTTTGAACAAAAACCGATTCTTTCATGCACTGGAGGAACTGCACCAACACGGAGTAGTTTTGGAACACGATGTGGCCAGAAAAATCATCCACTCTTTCCAGATTAAAGCATTTGAAAGGTTTTCAAAAAAAGAAAATCAAATCATAGAACTTTTTACCCAGGGTTATACTTATAAAATGATTGCCAACAAGCTTTGTGTTACCCCAAGTGCGATAAATTTTCACATTCAGAATATTTATGTAAAGCTCAATGTAAATTCCAAATCAGAGGCTTTAAAAAAACTCCAGGAGATGGAAGTACGTCAATTGAATGCCGCGTAAATCAAACATTTGTAAATAAAAAAAAAGCCCGCTAGTTGCGGGCTTTTTTTATTATATAAATTCCAGTGATTACTTCACTTCTTCAAAATCTACGTCTTCAACATTGTCACCCTCGGCAGAATCACTTCCTCCCGCCGCATCTTCAGCACCTGCTGTAGCGTCGGCCCCATTGGCTTGTGCAGCATCCGCCTGGGCCTTGTACATCTCCTCAGAAGCTACTTTCCAAGCTTCGTTGATTTTCTCCAAAGCAGGCTCAATAACAACCACGTCCTTAGTTTCATAAGCCTTCTTCAGTTCTTCCAAAGCTCCTTCGATTGGCTTTTTCTTATCATCAGACAACTTATCCCCAAACTCCTTCAATTGTTTTTCTGTTTGGAAGATCATAGCATCTGCCTCATTCAATTTATCAGCAGTTTCCTTAGCTTTTTTATCCGATTCGGCATTTGCTTCAGCTTCTGCTTTCATTTTTTCGATTTCCTCCTCGGTCAAACCTGAAGAAGCTTCGATACGAATATCCTGAGTCTTGTTCGTAGCCTTGTCGGTTGCAGATACTTTAATGATACCATTTGCATCAATATCAAAGGTCACTTCAATTTGAGGTGTTCCTCTTGGCGCAGGTGGAATACCATCTAAATGGAATCTACCAATGGTTTTGTTATCCGCGGCCATAGGACGCTCTCCCTGCAATACATGGATTTCAACCGAAGGCTGATTATCCGCTGCTGTAGAGAAAACCTGTGATTTTTTTGTTGGAATTGTGGTGTTCGCTTCAATTAATTTGGTGAACACACTACCCATAGTCTCGATTCCCAATGAAAGTGGGGTAACATCCAACAACAATACGTCTTTTACATCACCTGTCAATACACCACCTTGAATCGCAGCTCCAACGGCCACAACCTCATCTGGGTTAACTCCTTTGGAAGGCTTCTTTCCGAAAAACTTCTCAACTGCTTCTTGCACAGCTGGAATACGGGTAGAACCACCAACCAAAATAATCTCATCGATATCGCTTTTTGAAAGTCCGGCATTTTTTAGTGCTGTCTCGCAAGGCTCTATAGTTCTTTTTACCAAGTCATCTATCAATTGTTCAAACTTGGCTCTGCTCAAGGTTCTTACCAAGTGCTTAGGACCAGAGGCCGTTGCAGTAACATAAGGCAAGTTGATTTCGGTCTGCGCAGAAGAAGACAATTCAATCTTTGCTTTTTCTGCAGCTTCGCGAAGTCTTTGCAATGCCATTGCATCTTCTCTTAGGTCCAGCTGTTCATCATTTTTGAATTCTTCAGCCAACCAATCAATAATTTTTTGATCTACATCGTCACCACCTAAGTGCGTATCTCCATCTGTAGCCAATACTTCAAAAACACCATCGCCCAATTCCAAAATGGAAACATCATGCGTTCCTCCACCAAAATCGAAAACAACAATTTTTTGATCCGTATCTTTTTTGTCCATTCCGTAGGCCAAAGAAGCTGCAGTTGGTTCGTTGATAATTCTTTCAACGGTCAACCCTGCAATCTCTCCGGCTTCTTTTGTAGCCTGACGCTGTGAGTCATTAAAGTACGCAGGAACCGTAATTACAGCTCGTGTAACATCTTGGCCCAAGTAATCCTCCGCCGTTTTCTTCATTTTTTGAAGAATCATTGCTGAAAGTTCTTGGGGTGTATATAAGCGTCCATCTATGTCAACCCTTGGGGTGTCATTGTCACCTTTCTCTACTTTGTAAGGAACGCGATCTGCTTCTTTTTTAGATTCAGAGAATTTATTTCCCATGAATCTTTTAATGGAATAAATGGTTTTATGTGGGTTTGTAACTGCCTGTCTTTTTGCAGGGTCACCTACCTTTATTTCTCCACCCTCCACAAATGCAATTACCGAAGGTGTTGTGCGTTTACCTTCTGCATTCGGTATTACTACGGGCTCGTTACCCTCCATAACGGAGACGCAGGAGTTGGTCGTACCCAAGTCTATGCCTATAATTTTGCTCATCGTATCTAAAGTTATATCTATTGAAAATTCTATTATTAGTGTCGCTCTACCAATGTCAATGATTATGCCATGACAAAGAATATGACAAGGTGTCAGCCAAAATCTGCTAAAAGATTAAATTAGTTTCGGTTTTTTTAGCCAGCTACATTGCCAATTTTATCTATTTTGGCTTTCCAAATTGAAAGGCTAAATCTTATTAATGGAATGTATTAGTGTTTTTGATATGCTCAAAATTGGAGTGGGGCCTTCAAGCTCGCATACCTTGGGGCCTTGGAGAGCTGCTGAACGCTGGATTGGGGAATTGAAAGAACAGAACCTTTTTGATTCCGTTCATAAGATTGACGTGAACTTATATGGTTCGCTATCCTTGACAGGTAAAGGCCATGCTACCGATATTGCTGTGGTCATGGGTCTTTTGGGCACTGATCCTGAAACCGTTCCTACGGAAAATATCGATTCCATTGTTGAACATATTAAATCTACCAAATCCCTTGACTTTGGTGGAATCCATAAAATCCCATTTGGGATGGAGGAAAATATTCAATTCAAAAGAGAATTTCTTCCGTTCCATTCCAATGGCATGGAATTCACTGCTAGTTTCCAGGATGGAAGTTCACAAACGGAAACTTATTATTCCATTGGTGGAGGTTTTGTGGTAAAGGAAGAGCGCACACATTCTGAGGCAAACAAGGCCACATTCAAAACCTTTCCCTATCCAATTAAAACGGGAGAAGAACTACTCTTTTATTGTAATGAGCAAAGCAAGTCCATATCAGAAATAGTTTTAGAAAACGAACGTTCGTTACGTTCGGATATTCAAATTGATTCAGAGCTCAACCGCATTTGGAATACCATGCTGGAATGTATGTATACAGGCTGTCATACTGAAGGTACATTACCTGGTGGTCTAAATGTGAAACGTAGGGCGTTTGACCTGCATGAAAAATTAAAGGGTTCACATCCCTACTCCAACCCACAAGAATGGTTAAGCAGCATTCGGGAAACAGAGGTCAAGTTTCGTCAAATTATCAGGTGGGTAAGTTGCTTTGCGCTATCTGTAAATGAAGTAAATGCAGCCTTGGGCAGAGTGGTTACAGCACCCACAAATGGAAGTGCCGGGGTAATTCCTGCGGTTCTCATGTATTATTTGGTTATTGAAAATCATGATGGTGATTTTGAAGACATAAAACGATTTTTACTTGTTGCCGGAGAAATAGGAAGTATCTTTAAAAAAGGCGCTACAATTTCCGCTGCCATGGGAGGCTGTCAAGCTGAAATCGGAGTATCATCCGCCATGGCAGCGGGGGCGTTGACAGAATTAATGGGTGGAACCCCAGAACAAGTACTCATGGCCGCCGAAATTGCAATGGAGCATCATTTGGGATTGACTTGCGACCCCATTGGAGGATTAGTTCAAGTGCCCTGTATAGAACGAAATGCTATGGGTGCCATAAAAGCGATCAATGCTGCCGAACTAGCTATGGATTCTGACCCTAGTGAGGCGAAGGTTCCGTTGGATAAAGTTGTCAATACCATGTGGGAAACCGCCAAAGACATGAACAGTAAGTACAAAGAAACTTCAGAAGGAGGTCTAGCAGTTGGGGTCTTTTTAAGTGATTGTTAACAAAACTATCAAGTAATTTTATGGCCTCATCTGGTAATCCTAAACAATCGCAACCCAACAATCCATTGCATGGCGTAAAACTGGTTGATATCCTAGAATTACTGCAAGAGCATTATGGATGGGAAGAAATGGCGCAAAGAATCAACATCAACTGTTTTAAAAAAGACCCTTCTATCAAATCTAGTCTTAAGTTTTTAAGAAGAACTCCCTGGGCCAGGGATAAGGTGGAAAAACTTTATCTTCAATTAATGACTGGGAAAGGACGACCGTAATACTTCCCAAAATACATCAAAACAAGCCGCCTATACAATAATCAGATTCAGGTACCCTTTCTTTTAGTACCTTAGCATTTGATTAGCAGCAAATTATCACAAAAGTATTTATTCTAAAATGTTGATGTGAAAATACGTTTTTAAGGCATTGGCCTTTTGAATGATTCTGTTCTCCCACACAAATTTGCCAATCAGCATATAAAAGTAGAAAACCTGACAACTAGAATATTATGAAAACCAAATTAAGCTTGGCCGTTGCGGTTCTAGCGTTATTAACAGCAGTCCACTTTTTGACTAAAAACAAGTCTCAAAGTACATTAAAGAATCAACAACGTGCGTCCTTTAGTTTCATCAAGTGCACACCAACAACTTATTTATTGGAAGTAGTGGACTCCACGCAGCAAATTGCCCCACTTTTTGAGAATTTGGGGAATCTGACTTACGCCATTACAACCAACAACGAAAGAGCACAAATGTTCTTTGACCAGGGCCTGAGACTCACCTATGCGTTTAATCATGCAGAGGCCCATAGGTCTTTTATGGAAGCATCTCGTTTAGACCCTACTTCGGCCATGACATTTTGGGGCCAGGCTTATGCCCTGGGCCCAAATATAAACGACCCTTTGCCTCCCGAAGATCGCAAAATAAAAACCAATGAGGCCTTGGCGAAAGCCAAAAGTCTTTCTTCAACCGCAACAGCTAAAGAGAAGGCTCTGATTACGGCCTTAACAGCGCGCTATAGTGAAGACCTCACAAAAGACGTTCCAGAACTTAATATGGCCTATATGCATGCAATGGCCAAAGTGTTGGAACAATTTCCAAACGATGCCGATGTACAAATACTGTATGCCGCTTCCGTAATGAACACAGTCCCATGGAATTATTGGGATGAAAATGGAGACCCTTCCCCCAATATTCCAGAAGCTAAAGCCGCGCTTGAAAAAGCAATGGAAATCAATCCAAATAATCCAGGAGCCCATCACTACTATATCCATATGGTAGAGTTGCCTAAACCGGACCTAGGAGTTGCCAGTGCTGATAAATTAGGAACTCTTATGCCAGCAGCAGGACATTTGGTTCATATGCCTTCGCATATCTATATTCGGGTAGGGCGTTATTTAGATGCAGTTAAAGCAAATCAAAATGCAATTTTAGCCGATGAAGACTATATTTCACAATGCTATTCACAAGGCTTATATCCTTTAGGATATTATCCACATAATATTCATTTTCTATGGTCCGCAGCCAGTTTATTGGGAAATAGTGATGTAGCGATTGATGCAGCAAAGAAAACTGCTGAAAAAGTACCTGTGGGTGAGTTTATAACCATGCCTTTTCTCCAAGATTTCGCATCCACTCCAATGTTGGCCTATACCAGATTTGGAAAATGGAATGAAATCTTGACTATCCCTGCTCCCAATAAGGATATCAAACACCTCAACTTAATACGCCATTATGCCAGAGGAATGGCCTTCATCAGAAAAGGAAATGCCAAAGAAGCCCAAGAAGAGTTGGAAGCAATCGAAGCTTTAAAAAATGATCCTGAATTGGAAACTTTGGTCGCAACTGCACAAAATCCATCTATCAATTCGGCGAAAATCGCCTATGAAGTGGTTGCTGGAGAGCTTGCTGCATTGAATGGTAATTCTGCAAAAGCTATTGAACATCTAACCAACGCCGTGACTTATGAAGACGAACTTACTTACACAGAACCAGCAGCATGGCATATCCCAACACGACAAAACCTAGGCGCCGTTTTAATGAAAGCCAAAGAATATGAGGAAGCAGAAAAAGTGTATCGAGAGGATTTGAAGGTATTACGCCAAAATGGATGGTCATTAATGGGATTATATAACAGTTTGAGTGCCCAAGGGAAATCAGATGAAGCCAAAGTTGTAAAAGAGGAATTTGATCAGGCTTGGGAACATGCCGATTTGAATATTACAACATCAGTATTGTAAGATGACCAAAGCTGCTTTGAAAAAATACAAACGGACCAAAGGACTAATGGTTTTGCTGACCATTAGTTTTCTGGTTGCGTTTTATATCATTTATCAAAGTGGCACTAAATTGCCCATTTTGGGGCCTAAAGATTTTAATCCTGAATTGGTCGACAATAGCCTTCAACAAATGGAAAAGCAGCATGTTGTTGCTGACTTTAAGCTAATCAACCATAATGGAGAAACGGTAACGCAGTTGGACTATGAGAATAAAATCTATGTGACTGACTTCTTCTTTACGCGTTGTCCGAGTATCTGTCCAATAATGTCCAATAACATGGAAAAATTGCAAGAAGCTTTCTTGAACAATGATGATGTCATGTTTCTTTCTATGTCGGTCACCCCTGAAATGGATAATGTTCCAGTTTTAAAAAAATATGCGGACCGTCACGGTGTAATTGATTCCAAGTGGAACATTACTACTGGCGACAAAAAACATATCTACAATTTAGCACGTAAAAGCTACTTTGCCGCTGTTGATTATGGAGATGGCGGGCTTCAAGATTTTATCCACACACCAAATTTTGTATTGGTCGATAAGGAAAAAAGGATTCGTGGTGTTTATGATGGCACGGTCGACGAAGATATCCTTCGACTAACCAATGATATTAAGGTCTTGGCCAATAAACCATGAATCAATTTTCAAGACAACCTGCTCTTCCCCTAGTATCGATTAAATAGATAATTTTCCATTCCCCATCAAAATTAATCAGCTGAAATGAGTTGATTCCACAATGGCTGAAATTGTCATTGAGCCAAAATTCATAGCCCACCCATGCATTTGCCATTGTACGGTCAACCTGAATTGAAAAAGAAGTCAGTTTTTCCTGAAAACTTATGCTGTCTGGAATACTTGTAATAGAGGTGATCAGTTTGGAGATTTCCTCCGTTCTGAACATTGTTTTACCTTCCTTGTTTCTTCCAGTGGTTTGCAGTACAACCTTATCTGCAAGGGTGGCTTTCATAATCATGGAGTCTTGCTTATGGAATCCATCAAAAAAAGTTTCAATAACTTGTTTTACTTGCTGTTTGTCTTCAATTTCAGTCGGATTGGGACCTTGGGCGTTAATCGTGATTATCCCGAATAACATTGTGCACCAAATGATAGAAGTTTTCATAATCTGAAGTTTTTCGATTGCAGTCCAATTTAAACAAATCTGCTTACATTTATCCACTAAAACATTTCTAATGTCAGTTGCCAAAAAAGAATACAAAAGAGTTACCGTTAAGTCCTTGGTGGAAATGAAGCAGAACGGTGAGAAAATTTCTATGCTTACGGCATATGATTATTCCATGGCGAAAATTGTTGATGCGGCCAATGTGGACGTAATCTTGGTTGGAGATTCCGCCAGTAATGTTATTGCGGGCCATGAGACTACGCTACCAATCACACTAGATCAAATGATCTACCATGCCAGTTCTGTTGTTAGAGCGGCCAAAAGGGCACTTATCATAGTTGATATTCCATTTGGGAGCTACCAGAGTGATTCAAAGGAGGCTTTGCGTTCCGCTATTCGTATAATGAAGGAAAGCGGTGCCCATGCCGTAAAAGTTGAAGGTGGGTCGGAAATAAAGCAATCCGTCTCCCGTATTCTGGAAGCTGGCATTCCAGTGATGGGTCATCTTGGGCTAACTCCGCAATCCATTTATAAATTCGGAACCTACACCGTTCGAGCCAAAGAAGAAGAAGAGGCGGAAAAACTGAAAGAAGATGCCAAAATGCTGGAAGAGCTGGGCTGCTTCGGTATTGTTTTAGAAAAGATCCCGGCCAAATTAGCTAAAGTAGTTGCAGAAAGCGTTTCTATTCCCATAATCGGAATAGGAGCAGGAAATGGAGTTGATGGGCAGGTTTTGGTTGTGCATGATCTTTTGGGCATGACGCATGAGTTCAATCCCCGTTTCTTGAGAAGGTACATGAACCTATATGAAGATATGGGCAATGCCATTTCCCAATATGTCGGTGATGTAAAGAGTCGCGACTTTCCAAACGAAAACGAACAATATTAATTCACAATTATCAATTTCCCATTTTCAGACAAATCCAATACATCCAATTTGGATGTGATTTATGAGGACAACCATCTAATTGTTGTCAATAAGCGTTCTGGTGACATAGTTCAAGGGGACAAAACAGGAGATGCTCCTCTGAGTGAGGTTGTAAAAGAATATTTAAAACATAAGTACAACAAACCAGGCAATGTGTATCTGGGGGTGGTGCATCGACTCGACCGTCCTACTTCAGGAATTGTGTTATTTGCAAAAACCTCTAAAGCTCTCCCTCGGTTGAACAAGCTTTTTTCTGAAGGGAAAGCAAAAAAAATCTATTGGGCCGTTGTTAAAAATCCTCCACAACAAGAAAGCGCAATTCTGGAGCACTGGTTGGTGCGAAACCCAAAGCAGAACAAATCGTATGCTCATACCAAAGAGGTTCCAGATAGCAAGAAAGCCAGCTTAAGCTATAGCATTTCCAAAAAGCTGGATTCTTACTCCCTATTGGAAATAAACCTTAAAACCGGACGTCATCATCAAATCAGGGCTCAATTGGCGGCCTTGGGCTGTTTTATTAAAGGTGATTTGAAATATGGAGCGTCAAGAAGCAATAAAAATGGAGGAATACACTTGCATGCCCGCAGTTTAACCTTGGAGCATCCAGTAAAAAAGGAAATACTTACGTTTATTGCAGAACCGCCCGATGATCCTGTCTGGAATGCTTGCTAACGAGTAATTGCCAGCGCTTTTTCCCGGATAATTTGACCAACAGGTTTATTGTGCAAGTGACTCTCCAACCAAGATAGAATATCTAAATACAGGAAAGCTCTTTTTTCATACGGATGATGCTCGTATTTTTTAAGCTCGTTATAAAGCTTTTGGAATTCGTTTTTCAGCTCACTGGGGTATATATCGCCCAAACTTCTTAAGAATTTTATCATCTCTTTTTGAACGGCGTGCAAATCGTTCATTTTCAACAGAAACTTGTAGGTGCTTTTAAGCTGAACCTCCAAATGATAGTCCATCCCAGCTTCATAATGCGCCACAAGACTCAATACCCTTGCAAAGCACATTAAATCTTCTCTCATTTTCAGATTCTTGTTGGCAATAATTCTTTTCAGATAAACGATGCAATTTTTATGATCGCCATTACCAAAATACAAGCATGCAATTTTGTAGTACAGCAACATAATATGATGTTCATCAATTCTATCCTTATGTTTTTTTATACCGTATTCTATAATATTGATTAGATAAAGTCCCCTATCAAAGGTTCCCTCTAAAAAATGAAGATTGAGCTTATTCGAGTTGATATATAAGAAGGCCAGAGAAGCAATATTGTCATTTTGTGGAAAACTAGAACTATTTACCTGAGCTTCCAGCTTTTCAAGTGTTCCTTTAAACTGAGATCCGTATTTGACAAAAAACAAAGACTCTAAGAGATAATGGTTCCCCTTCAAAAAGAACACTGGATTTAGGTTTATCATTTCCTGGTGATCATAGAAAAGATCTACCCATTTGCTTGCGTATTTGTACGAGGAAAGAAAATCCTGAGTCAATAAACTGTACCATAAATGCGCTTTATAAAGCCAGAGTTTCTCTCGAAAACCCAATTCTTCCAACTTATAATCAGGAAGGTGTGTTTCAAAATAATCTTTTACCTCTTGTAAATCTTCATCATTGCGCACATAACCCACTTTTAACATCATCCCATACAATTGCAAGGACAAATTGGAGAGCTTGCTGGTCATGACATTATGTTCAGACAGTTCTTTAGCCTGAATGGCCAATTCTTCAGCCCTATCAGGGATACTCCTGGTGATATATTGGGTCTCTATAATTTTTTCCAGTTCAACAATCTCATAAGCCACATTTTTTTCCTCGTTCTCAATCGCAAAGTTTTTGGCTTTATCCAAGATCTTCAAACTTTGTTTGTACAATCCTTTTTGATAGAGAATAGTTGCGAAATCAAGCTGTTCACGAATTTGAACCCGTATATTTTGATTAACAGGATTGAGTCTTAAACTCACTAAAATCTGTTTGTACAAATGCGCTTTTAGGTTTGATAGCTGTGCTTTTTTTACAATGCCGCTTTCCAGAATTTGACGCTCATCGTACTTTTTTAGCTTATCCAATAGGTTGAAAAGTGCCAAAAATTTAGCGTCCGTATTCACGCCAAGTCGCCCCACATAAAGCTTAAACTGGCGCTTTTCCGATTTGGAAAGTGATTTAATCAGCACAAACAAAGTATCCTTGTGGGCATTTGTCATCGTAAAAAATATAATTTAACCTTTTGTATGTCAGATACTTACCTTTATTGAAATACCCTTTAACGTTGTAATGGATTTAGGGGTCATCAGCTTCGTGCAAACTGCTACTTTATCTTCGTATAGCTTAGACAAAACAGACTAAAATAATGGCTAAAGATAAGGTACAAATTTTTGATACGACACTGCGCGATGGAGAGCAGGTTCCCGGCTGTAAATTGGACACCGAACAGAAATTGATTATTGCCGAACGTTTGGATGAACTAGGGGTAGATATCATTGAAGCTGGTTTTCCCATTTCGAGCCCAGGAGATTTTAAGTCTGTGCATGAAATTGCCAAGCTTGTAAAGAATGCAACGGTCTGTGGGTTAACCAGAGCCGTTAAAAAAGATATTGAAGTTGCTGCCGAAGCAATAAAAATAGCAAAACGACCAAGAATCCATACGGGTATTGGTACTTCAGACTCTCATATCAAACATAAATTTAACTCAACACGAGAAAAGATTATTGAAAGAGCTGTTGATGCCGTTGCTTATGCCAAAACATTTGTTGAAGATGTTGAGTTCTATGCCGAAGATGCAGGTAGAACGGACAATGAGTATTTAGCCCAAGTATGTGAGGCCGTAATCAAAGCAGGTGCTACCGTTTTGAATATACCAGACACAACTGGTTATTGTCTGCCAGAAGAATATGGTGCTAAAATGAAATATCTTAAGGAAAATGTGAAGGGTATTGATAAAGCTATCCTTTCGTGCCACTGCCATAATGATCTTGGGTTGGCAACTGCAAATTCTATCTCAGGAGTGATTAATGGCGCTAGGCAAATAGAATGTACCATCAACGGTATTGGAGAACGTGCTGGAAACACCTCGCTGGAAGAAGTTGTAATGATTTTGCGACAACACCCTTACCTAAACCTAGATACGGATATCAACAGTCAATTATTGCTCGATACGAGTCAGATGGTATCCCAAAAAATGGGAATGCCTGTGCAACCCAATAAGGCTATTGTAGGATCTAATGCGTTTGCTCACAGTTCAGGTATACACCAAGATGGGGTTATCAAACAAAGAGAGACCTACGAAATTATTGATCCAAAAGATGTTGGCGTTAGTGAATCTTCAATTGTTTTGACAGCACGCAGTGGACGGGCGGCATTAGCATACAGAGCGAAGAACGTGGGGTATGAATTGACCAAGTTACAATTGGACGTGGTTTATCAAAATTTCCTGAAGTATGCTGATCGTAAAAAAGAAATCATGGATGATGATATCCATGAAATTATAGAAACCAGTGATATTTCCATGCAGAGTCTTGCCTAGCCAAGTATGCTGGAGCATCAAATTACTTGATTAGATGAATCTTAACATAGCATTGCTGCCAGGTGATGGTGTAGGACCGGAAGTTATAGCGCAAGCAGTCAAATGTTTAGAAGCGGTAGAAGAAACTTTCAACCATAACTTTACGTACAAAGAAGCCCTTGTGGGCGCCATAGCCATTGACCGTAAAGGGAATCCTCTTCCACCGAATACCTTAGCACTCTGTAAGGAAGCCGATGCCGTCCTTTTTGGAGCAATTGGAGACCCCAAATACGATAATAATCCCGATGCCGAAGTGCGACCTGAGCAGGGATTACTAAAACTCAGAAAAGAACTTGGCCTCTTCACCAACATTAGGCCTGTAAAAGTTTTTCCATCATTGATCAAAAATTCCCCCTTAAAAAAGGAAATTATTTCTGGTACAGACTTCACCATTTATCGAGAATTGACCGGAGGAATTTATTTTGGAAAAAAACATTTGAATGAAGAAGGTACGGTGGCATCCGACCTATGTGAATATTCTGAGAAAGAGATATCTAGAATTGCACATTTAGCATTCAAAGCGGCTAAAAATCGTAGCAAAAAGTTGACTTTGGTAGATAAGGCCAATGTGCTTGAATCATCTAGGTTGTGGCGGAAAGTTGTAACCAGAATAGGAGAAAGTTACCCGGATGTAGCCTTAGAATATATGTTTGTGGACAACGCTGCAATGCAGATTATATTGAATCCGAGCCAGTTCGATGTTATTTTGACAGAAAACATGTTTGGTGATATTATTTCGGACGAAGGTAGCGTCATAGGAGGGTCTATTGGTCTGCTGGCTTCCGCCTCTGTAGGGGATGAAAATGCCATGTTTGAGCCCATTCACGGTTCATACCCCCAAGCTAAGGGGAAAGACATTGCCAACCCAATCGCATCCATTTTATCAGCAGCAATGTTGTTGGAACATTTTGGGCTTTTCGAGGAAGCAATGGCTGTTCGAGAGGCTGTGGACAAATCGCTGAAAAAAGGAATTGTCACACAAGATCTCGAAGCGAATAGTCAATACGGAACAAATCAGGTAGGTGATTTTATAGCTGAGAACATTGTGGACAGTGAAGATGACATCAACATGAATGATGAAAACATCGATTTAGGAAAATCCACCATTATTTAGAACTATCCTCTTCATTGGATACCAACTCCCGGATTGTTTGATCAAATTCTTTTGTAAAATCCTCATACCGCTCCCCTGTTGCGGGTCCATTAAAACCAGTATGTATTTTCTTTACCTCCCCTTCCCTATCAATATAGATTGTTGTTGGGTATGACAACACGTGGTTCAACATTGGTAATTTTTCGTTTGCTTTACTTTTATTTGAAGTCTCGTATTGCGCCAAAAGCACTGGGTACTTCAACTTTTCTCTTTGCACAAGTCTATTAATGCCTTGTTCGGCTTTTTCTTTGGTCTTGGCATACTCAAATGCCAACGCCACTATTTCGACATCTAAATCGGGGTTTTTCTCAAAATAATCCACATAAAAACGGGTTTCATCCAAACAATTGGGACACCATGTGCCCATAATCTGAACTAAAACAGGTTTATTCTTAAATCGGTCGTCCGACATACCGATCATATTGCCTTCGGTATCAGGAAAAGAAAAGTCAAACTTATCATAGCCCTCCTTTAAATATGTCAAAGTATTGGGGTCAGGCAGTTCATAAGCCTCGTTGCGTTTACCCACGAACTTCTCAACGGAATGGTTTCCGGAATAAAAAACTCCTTGAAGGGTACTATCCGTTACCTTTGCGGTGAACAAGAATACATGAGTTCCATCAAAAGTTGAAAGCTTTAAACTATCTCCGTCAACTACTCCATCCAAATACCTGTAATCTCCGGTCAATGTTCGGAATGTGCCCTTTATCGAGTTCCCATTCTGCATAAAAATTCCCATGGCTGGGTATTCTTCATCAGTACCAATATCAAAATGGGTTTCCCATATTCCAGAAATATCTACATTGGGCTCAGCGGTGATTTCAAACCTATCCCTTTTTCCATAAATAGCGGTAAATGGAACAGTTCTATCTAAACTCTCTTTTATAAAACTGCCTTGAATTTCTTTTGCTGAAAAAGTGCCTACAACATATCCTTCAAACACAGGCATGTTAATCCGAATTGAATCTCCATTTAACTCGATTTCATCTATCAAGATTCTTTCTTCAGCATTGCGCATTTCTATGTTATAATCACCGATAGAATCTTTGGATAAATAAAAGGTCACTGGCAATGCGTCGGTTGCCGACACATCCATTTTGGCCCACCAATCGCCTTCCGCCAGCACCACAACTTTTTCTTTTTTTTTGCATGAAACCAAGAATAATGATAGAGTAACCGCTAAGAGCCAAATTCTTTTCATAATACAAATAGATTTATCCAATTTGACTAAAATACAACCTAAAACTAATACTATTGCCCGTTGCGCCCATAATTTCGTTGAATCTCTTTCCCTATTGTTATATATTTGTCCACTTTAAATTTGGGGTATGAAAATTTCTTACAACTGGTTAAAGCAATTTTTGCAGATTGATTGGGATTCGCAGAAAACCGGGGAATTGTTGACAGATTTGGGCTTGGAAGTTGAAGGTATTTCCCATTTTGAATCAGTTAAAGGAGGACTTAAGGGTGTAGTTGTAGGACATGTGCTCACCTGTGATAAACATCCCAATGCCGATAGATTAAAATTGACCACTGTTGATGTTGGAAGTGAAGCTCCATTACAGATTGTTTGTGGTGCTCCCAATGTGGAGGCCGGCCAAAAAGTTCCAGTTGCAACGGTAGGAACCACATTGTACACTAGCGATGGTGAATCTTGGCAGATAAAAAAAGGAAAGATTCGAGGGCAAGCAAGTCACGGTATGATCTGTGCCGAAGACGAATTGGGTCTAGGTGAAAGTCATGATGGAATAATGGTATTAAGTGAGGCCCTCAAACCTGGCACTCTTTGTTCCGAAGTTTTTGAAATTGAAAATGACGAAGTTTTTGAAATCGGACTCACACCCAATCGAGCCGATGCTATGAGTCATTTTGGTGTTGCAAGAGATTTGAAAGCAGGGTTTGAGCAACTTGAAATTCAAAAAGGTTTGGTTACCCCATCTACCAGTAATTTTTCTATCGACAACAGATCTTTAAAAATAGATGTTGAAGTTGAAGATAGTCACCTAGCACCAAGATATTGCGGGGTTACCATTAGCAATGTTATTGTTCAATCATCTCCGGATTGGCTGAAGAATAGGTTAAAAGCGATTGGTTTGTCCCCAATAAATAACATCGTGGACATTACAAACTATGTGCTTCACGAACTAGGCCAACCCCTACATGCATTCGATGCCAACAAAATTAAAGGCAACAAAATTGAAGTAAAAACCCTGCCAGCAGGGACCAAATTCACCACCTTGGATGATGTTGAACGTGAACTCCATGAAGACGACCTTATGATCTGTGATTCTGAAAAGCCCATGTGTATTGCGGGGGTTTTTGGCGGAAGTTTTTCCGGCGTCACGGAAAACACCACCTCCATTTTCTTGGAAAGTGCCTATTTCAATCCGATATCCGTTCGGAAAACAGCGAAAAGACATGGCTTGAATACCGATGCTTCGTTCCGCTTTGAAAGAGGCATCGATATTGACATGACCGAATACGCTCTGAAAAGGGCTGCAGCTCTAATTCGTGAGATAGCCGGTGGGGATATTAGTTCTGAGGTAGTAGACTTATATCCTAAAAAGTTTGACGAACGTCACGTGTTCCTAACTTTTGACAAAATCAACTCCCTTATAGGACAAGAGATTCCTAGAGATACCATCAAAAGGATTTTAGCCTCTCTGGAAATCAAAGTAAACAACGTAACCGAATCCGGTTTAGGACTCACCATACCAAATTACAGAGTAGATGTTGAGCGCGAAGTTGATGTTATTGAAGAAATCCTTAGGGTTTTCGGTTATAACAACATTGACTATAAGGAAAAGCTAACTGCATCCATTGCAAAATCAACAAAGTTTGAAAACCATAATATTCAAAATGTGGTTGGAGATTTGTTGGTGTCTCAAGGATTTTATGAGATAATGACCAATAGTTTGGTTGCGGCTGGGACCCAGAATATCTTGGAATCTGAGAAAAATATGGTCGGCATGATTAACCCTTTAAGTTCTGATTTATCAGTACTTAGAACCTCCATGTTATTTTCCGGTCTTCAGTCTGTGAGTCATAACCATAATCGTCAAAAAACGGATTTGAAACTTTTCGAATTCGGAAAGACTTATCATAAAAAGGGATCCAAAAATGTTGAAAAACAACATCTATCCATATACATCTCCGGCAATCGTAATGACGCCAGTTGGGCTGCTGATTCTTCAGCGACCAATTTCTTTTACATAAAAGGTATTGTAAACCATGTACTTCAGCGTTTGGGACTTCAAAATGTTGAAGTTGATCCCTGTGAAGGTGCAATTTTTGCCGAAGGCTTGAGTCTGAGCTTGAACAAAAAGATGCTTGTATCCTTCGGGTTAGTAGCTAAATCGTTGTTGAAGGAGTTTGATATTAAACAAGATGTTTTTCATGCTGATTTCGACTGGGACGCCATCCTAGATTGTATTGACACTCAGAATACCACATTCCAAGAAATTCCTAAATTCCCTGAAGTTACAAGGGATTTAGCACTTTTAGTAGATGAGGCAACAGCTTTTAAACAAATAAACGATTTGGCTTGGGGCACTGAAAAGCAACTTTTGAAGAAAGTCAACTTGTTTGACGTTTATACCGGAAAAAATCTTCCTAAAGGAAAAAAATCCTATGCCGTTAGCTTTACATTATCGGATACTAAAAAGACATTGACCGATAAGCAGATTGATAAGATTATGGCCAAGTTAACTGGAAGGTTCCAAAAAGAATTAGGAGCGGAACTCCGATAAATTACATCTGCGAAGGCTGAATTACGCTATCAATTTCATGAATAATCCCATTTTCCTGAGATACGTCAGCAACCGTAATTCTGGCGGTGTTGCCCATAGGGTCGGTTAAAACAATATTGATACCGTCCATATGTGCCATCAATTTTTTGCCCTGAATGGTAGTAAAGCTGGTTTTTCCATTTCCTTGGCATAGCGCTCGCAAAATTTTGGATGCCGATAATTGTCCTGCAACTATATGATATCCCAACAAAGATTTCAATTCACTCTTGTCTTTGGAATTGATTAATTCTTCCATTTTATCATTAGAAAATCGTTCAAAAGCAGCATCAGAAGGAGCGAAAATTGTGAACGGACCGGATTTATCCAGTATATCTTCAAGTTCAGTTGCTTTTACCGCAGCGAAAAGGACCTTGTATCGTTCCGATTCCGTTACTTCTTGAGAGGCTGACAAGTTAGTCAATGCCACTGATGATTCTTGAGCTGAAACAGTTAGGGTAAAGGCAAAGCAAAGTCCAAGTAGGAGTCGTTTGAATGGGGATTTCATAGTGTTCTTATTCTTTGGGACTTTTGTTGATTAGGGTCTTTTATTGCGTTTTGTACGTTCAAATGCCAAAAACTTCGATAAGATACACTTTTTTTGATATAATAGCGGTTTTATTCGATGAGTCAAATTTCATTTAACATTTAGTTAACATTTGTTGATTTTTATTGGCTTTAATATGGAGTTACAATTCCTTAAATTTGAGATAGTTATCCTAAAACCAGAGCATGTTTTGGAACAAAACCAATATTGAGAAAAAACTGCAGATTCTAAAATCCAGAGAGGAAAACGAGCCGGAAATTTTAGAGCAAGTCAAGCGTATTCTCGAACATGAAACATTACGTGAGCAACGTGTTCTAAAAACACTTAAAGAGCAGACAATAAATATTGTAAATACTTTTGATTTTAATTTGCTTGAAACCAGTAAAATCTATCACCTAAATCAAATTAAACAAGTCTGCATTGATTATCGTCTTCGGTTTTTAGATAGTAGATATTTCAAGGGTGAAATTCCTCAAACTGCCATTGCTAAAATCAAGGGATTGGAAAAAGCCCACAGGCAAAAGTTAAATGGATTTAAAATTATGGCGCCCTCCAAATTATTCAGATTGGAAGCGAAGGACGACCCTCTTCTTTTTGTGCCCATTGGAAACGATTATTATTACCTGATTCACAAATGGGGTAATGACCTTCATCCATTGCGCAAACTAATGGCCTGGCCTTTTAAAGGCATCATAAACCTGACGCTATTGGTTTTGCTAATTAGCTACTTGGTTACTGGAATGGTCCCGAATGGGTTATTTTCAAAAAATGATTCTTCCGCTGAATTCTGGATAATCTTGTTCTTTATGTTTAAGTGTATTGCTTCCGTCGTTATTTTTTACGGATTCGCCCTTGGCAAGAACTTCAATCCGGCCATTTGGAACAATAAGTATAACAAAACCTGAAACTATCCGACAGCGACAGCATACATTTTTTCACGCTGCTCCTTGATCGTCTTGTCCGACATATAGTCGTCAAAAGTCAAATAGCGGTCTATACAACCTTTGGGCGTAATTTCAATAATTCTGTTGGCCACGGTATGTACAAACTCATGATCATGGGTTGTAAGTAGAACCGTTCCTTTGAAATTCTTGAGAGAATTATTAAACGCAGTGATGCTTTCTAAGTCCAAGTGGTTGGTCGGTTCATCCAATAGCAGAACGTTGGCGCGAAGCATCATCATTCTACTAAGCATACAACGCACTTTCTCTCCACCGGAAAGCACAGTACATTTTTTAAGGGCTTCCTCTCCACTAAACAACATTTTACCCAAGAATCCACGAATATATACCTCTTCTCTTTCCTCCTCGGTTTTGGCCCACTGACGCAACCAATCTACCAAATTGCTGTTTTCTTTAAAATATGAGGAGTTATCCGCAGGCAAATAGGATTGTGTTGTGGTTATTCCCCATTGATAGCTTCCTGTGTCTGCTTTTGTTTTTCCGTTGATGATATCATAAAAAGCCGTAGTCGCCCTAGAATCTTTGGAAATAATGGCGACCTTGTCTCCTTTGGCTAAGTTGATATTGATATCTTGAAACAACAAATCCCCGTCGTCAGAAGTGGCTGAAAGCTTTTCAACATTCAAAATTTGATCACCTGCTTCACGTTCACGGTCAAAAATAATGGCAGGGTATCTTCTGCTTGAGGGTTTGATATCTTCAATCTTCAATTTTTCCAACATCTTCTTTCTCGAAGTTGCCTGTTTACTCTTAGCTACGTTGGCGCTAAATCGCTGAATAAATTCCTGGAGCTCCTTTGCTTTTTCCTCCGATTTTTTGTTTTGCTGCGCACGCTGACGGGCCGCCAATTGACTGCTCTGATACCAGAATGTATAGTTCCCGGAAAATAGATTGATCTTCCCAAAATCAATATCAGCAATACTGGTACAAACGGCATCCAAAAAGTGTCTATCGTGTGACACCACGATTACAGTATTGTCATAGTTGGCCAAAAAATTCTCCAACCAGTTAATGGTCTCGTAGTCCAAGTCGTTGGTAGGCTCATCCATAATCAATACATCCGGATTTCCAAACAGTGCTTGGGCCAAAAGTACCCTTACTTTCAACTTGGAATCCATATCCGCCATATTGGTATAATGCAATTCTTCTGTAATCCCTAAATTGGAAAGCATTGCAGCAGCATCACTGTCGGCGTTCCAGCCGTTCATTTCCTCGAACTGCACTTGAAGCTCCCCTATTTTCTCTGCATTTTCATCCGTATAATCGGCATATAAGGCATCAATTTCCTTCTTTATCTTAAACAAAGGCTTGTTTCCCATCACAACAGTTTCCAAAACTGGAAACTCGTCATGGGCATTGTGGTTTTGTTCTAAAATGGACATTCTTTTTCCCGGTTCAAGATGAACCGCCCCAGAAGTTGCTTCTATTTGCCCCGCTAGAATCTTTAAAAAAGTGGATTTTCCCGCGCCATTCGCCCCAATAATTCCGTAGCAATTACCTTGAGTAAAGGTCACATTAACCTCATCGAACAAGACTCTTTTTCCAAATTGGACCGACAAATTAGATACTGATAACATGCAGCTTTTATTTTTGCGCAAAAATAGCTAAAACCAACGCGTATTTCCAATTTAAACACATATTATTAAACTACACATTAACAAGCTTTTGCAACATTTAACTCGGTATTAACAGGGAAGGTTTTGAGGTATCCTTAATTTTGTTGGTCGAACAAGATGGTTCCCTTTATATGACAAGACTTTTACTCAGCCTCTCCCTTCTTTCAATTTTGGCATGCTCCACGAAGTCTCGTGAGTGTCCTTCCGTGTTTTTTGGAGGAGAGATTGTAAACCCCACGAGTGATTATGTTGTGCTCTATAAGAACGATAATTATATCGATTCTGTAAAGCTTGATCAAGGTAATCGATTTGCATTCAATTTATTGGGGATTGAAGAAGGACTTTACCATTTTGACCACAATCCAGAACTTCAATATCTCTATCTACAGGAAGGTGACAGCATTCTAGTCAGATTGAACACCAAAGAGTTTGATGAATCCCTGGTCTTTTCGGGTCGTGGAAGTGAAATCAATAACTTTTTGATTGAAATGTACTTGGCCCACGAAGAAGAAGAGCCTTTGGTTTATGATTATTATGCACTTGATCCTAAATCCTTCGATGTTAAAATGGACTCTTTACGTGCTCAAAAGATTAAACATTTAAAGGACTTGGAAGTAGATTATCCACTTTCAGAAAAGCTTTCCTCGGTTGCTTTGGCTTCAATAGAGTTTCAGAATTATGCGCACAAGGAAAAATATCCTTTTAAGCATAAATGGAAAAAGGGTACTAAAAGTATTCCTGAATTACCGGATAATTTTTATGACTACAGAAAAAAGGTAAATCTTAATAACGAAGACCTTACCTATTTCAGACCCTATCTAGATTATTTAAAATACCATTTTGGCAATGTAGCCTATGTGTCTTGCATGAAATATTGCAATATGCAAGAGAAGCCCTCATATGACTATCTTCATTTTAACAATCATACGCTAAAATTGGTAGACAGTCTGGTGCAACATGATGAGCTAAGAAACATTCTTTTCAGGAATATTGCGATGGCTTATTTATTGAAAGAACATAGCCCAAGTGAAGATTGTCAATCTTTTATCGATAAGTTTACCACACTTTCTACAAATGATAAGCATGAGAAGGAAATAGAGGAGTTATATGTGGGAATCCATGAACTACAACCCAATAGCGACCTTCCAGACCTTTTTGTCACGAATACGGATAACGAAAAAGTTTCACTAAAGGAAATTAGCAGTAACAAGAAAACAGTCTTCTATTTTTGGTCCGCTTCGCAGAAAAGTCATTTTAAGAATGTACACAAGCGTATTGCTAAACTAAAGGAAAAGTATCCCGATCATAATTTTGTGGGCATCAACTTAAAAACTGGCTTTAAACAATGGCATGGTATGGTGGAAGAACATCGAATGGATAAAGCGAATCAATTCCACAGCGAGAATTTTAAGGAAATCCAAGTTGCCATGATTATTGACAACCTCAACAAATGTGTTATTTCAAAAGACACTGTGGTGGTCGATGCATTTGCCAATCTCTATACTTCTTTATAAAAAAAGCCCCGAACTACATTCAGGGCTTTGACAACTTCAATATTTTTTTGGCTTTAGGAATTTCCCTTGCGATAATCCGCTAAGAATTTTTCCAAACCAATGTCTGTAAGCGGGTGTTTCAATAATCCTGTGATAGAAGATAACGGTCCTGTCATTACATCAGAACCAAGTTTGGCGCAATCGATTACGTGCATGGTATGTCGAATGGAAGCTGCTAATATCTGGGTCTCAAAAGCATAGTTATCATAAATCTGACGGATTTCGGCGATAAGATTCAGACCATCCGTAGAAATATCATCTAATCTGCCTAAAAAAGGAGATACATAGGTTGCTCCGGCCTTTGCAGCCAAAAGCGCTTGTCCTGCTGAAAATACTAAGGTACAATTGGTTCTGATTCCATTATCCGAGAAATGCTTTAAGGCCTTTATCCCATCTTTAATCATAGGAACCTTTACAACAATCTGCTCATGTAACTTTGCTAACTCCTCTCCTTCTTTGACCATGGCCTCAAACTCTGTGGAAACTACTTCTGCAGAAACATCACCTTCAACGATATTACAAATATCTACGTAGTGTTTTAAAATGTTTTCTTTTCCTGTAATGCCCTCTTTGGCCATCAAAGATGGATTGGTGGTAACACCATCCAAAACACCTAGTTGTTGTGCCTCGGCTATTTGGTCAAGATTGGCGGTATCAATAAAAAATTTCATGCTTCTTATGCTGTTTTAAGTTGTAATACAATTCATTGCGAATTTACAACAATAAGAAACCTGTATTGCTATTATCAATTAAAATATCTGGAATGCTATTAATCCAATACTTGAATTGTGAATTCCCTTACAGTAGATTCTCGGCAAGTAGGGCTCCTATCATATCCATTATAATCATAGCCTTCAACAAAAAGTTCCACCCTAAATCTATAGATGCCCGCTTCTTCAGGTCTCCCAAAAAAATCGACAGACCTTCTGTTCACATCATAAAAAATCCCCGGAGGCAATTCTCCAATGATATCAAAGAAATAGTCATAATCATTATCATTGACCTCATTACTAATCTCAGCAGTAATAAAATCCTCATACCTTTCCCCTACTACGCCAATAAGCAATTGCTTTTGATGAATTTCTGGGTTGATATTAAAAACGCATTCGTAAATTTCGTCGCAGCTGCAGAACATAAATGCTAGCGACATTGCTATGCAAACGTTGAATAATCTATTATTTTTCTCCATGTTTTTCTACGAATCAAAAAACATGCCATCACTTTAAAGCTTATAGTGATTCAATAAAAGTTTCTCATAAACCTTACCGGGTAAAATTCGTTTCAACAGTAGTGAAAGTCTTTGCATAAACTCTCCCACAGGCTGGTGAATCTTAGGGTTTTTACTTTGAATTATTTCATGGACCTTTTTCGCTACATCTGCGGGATCCCCTCCAGCATCAACATGTTCGTTCATCAGGTCTAGACTTTTTTGATATACCTTTTCATAAGCCGAACCTTTAACCACCGGAGCATGGTAACGTCCAGCTGCAATATTGGTGGCAAAATCGCCAGGAGCCAAATTGGTAATGGAAATACCAAAACTCTTGGTTTCCATTCGCAAAGCTTCCGTAACAATTCCCAGAGCACCTTTTGATGCAGAATAGTATCCCCGGAATGGTAACCCCATAAAACCGGCAATAGATGTCACATTGATAATCAATCCTCCGCCTTGTTTGCGCATTTGCGGCAAAACGGCTTTCATCATATGAACAGGTCCATTAAAGTTAATGTCAAAGACATTCAAGATTTCTTCATGGGGAGTTTCTTCGATAGGACCGGTTATTCCAACTCCGGCGTTGTTGATCAGTATATCCAACCTGTCCTCTTTGGAAATTACAGATGAAACCGCATTACGAACACTATCCGGTTGTTTAACATCTAGAGGAATCAATTCAAAAGCATCAAAATCCGGGTAATTTTTGGGGTTTCTAGCGGTGCCATAAACTTTAAATCCTTTTGAAGCAAGATAAGTCCCAATGGCCTTACCCAAACCAGAAGAGCCACCAGTGATCAACACAACTTTTTTATCCATGTCCGCGGTTTATTTTACTATCGGAAAGATACATGATTATCAGAATTTTGGGCACAAAAAAAGGCAAGCTACCTACATCGCACCGCTACGACCGCATACCCTTGCTGCGTTCCCACCCTGGGGGATTTTGCAGGAGCTGGTCGTGTAGGACTTGCCAAAGGCAAATATACGACCTTTTAAATTTGCTGCAATCCTATTTCATTCTTAATTTCGATGCAATGTGATAAATGATGAAACACGTACTTAAAACTATGGTCAAGCTATTTTCAACTTTTTGCTTTTTGCTCTTTTTTTTAGGATGCGGAGGTGAAACTGACCCTGCAAAATTCTTTGCTATCCAACTAGAAGGAAAACAAAATAAATTTCAGCAAAACCAAGACGTTGGTGTGGCCATTAAAAACAAAAAAAACGTCGCTATTTCCAATGTCACCTATTCCATGGATGGCAGGCAACTTCCATTGTCAGACGGAAAGCTAACACTAGACCTACCCAAGTTGGGAAACAAAAAATTGATAGCCAAGATCAATTTTGGAGAAGAGTCCGTTGAAATCTCTAAAAATATTAGACTTTTAGCCGCTAACGCTCCGGAAGTATATACCTACGATATCATTAACACCTATCCACATGACCCAAAGGCTTATACACAAGGATTGGAGTTTAGTGATGATGTATTGTTTGAAAGTACCGGTAAAAGAGGAGCATCAACAGTACGAAAAGTTGATTTTAAGACTGGTGAAATCCTCCAAAAAATTGAAATGGACAATAGCGTCTTTGGCGAGGGCATTACGCTGCTCAACAACCAGTTATACCATCTTACATGGCAAAGTGGTTTGGGCTATGTATACAATCCTTCGAATCTAGAAAAGATTAAAAACTTCAGCTACGGAGAAAGTCGCGAAGGTTGGGGCCTTTGCAATGATGGCAGTAAACTGTTTAAGAGTGATGGGACAGAGAAAATCTGGTTTTTGAACCCAACAACTTTGGAAGAAGAAGGATACATTGAAACAGTGACCAATAAATCCATTTTCAATCAAGCCAATGAGTTGGAATATGTAGATGGAAAAATCTATGCGAATGTTTATCAAAAAGAGAGCATGATGATCATCGATGCAAGCTCGGGAGCCATTGAAGGCGTTATCAATTTTGGCGGCCTCAAAAACAAGGTCAAAAAAGGTGCGGAGTGGGACGAAACCAATTCGGTTCTGAACGGAGTGGCGTATCATCCAGAAAGGGAAACCTTTTTTGTAACCGGCAAGAACTGGGATAAACTTTTTGAAGTTACAATCCGCAAAAAATAGGAATGCAAACCTACACAATAGTCTTCCCAGTGAAGGCAAACGACCTTGATGAGCTCAACCATGTAAACAACATCAGATATGTGGAATGGATACAAGAGGTTTCTAAAAAACATTGGCTAAGCGTCACAGATATAAAAACTCGTGAAGGTTTAATTTGGGTAGTAAGAAATCATGAAATCTCCTATCACAAATCGGCACAACTTGGTGATGACATTCAAATAGAAACGCATATCGCAGAGACAAAAGGCCCCATATCAAAAAGAGTGGTCGAAATCAAAAACAATAAAACAGGCGCACTCCTAGTTAAAGGTATAACAGAGTGGTGCCTTTTGGATGCCGCTACATTTAGGCCCAGACGTGTGCCCGAAGCTGTGCAACAACTATTCAATAACACATGAATTGTTCCCAGATCAAATCCTTAGCCTTGGTTTCCATATTGGTCTTGACCGTTTTGGGAAGTTCATGTAGAGAGGATTTTGATTATGTAGCGAGCTCCGGCAATCTCGAATTCTCAAAGGACACCGTTTTTCTGGATACGATTTTTACGAATATTGGCAGCGCTACCTATACACTGAAAGTATACAACCGTAGCAATGAAGATATCCTTATTCCTTTTGTAGGACTTGAAACAGGTCAGTTGAGCAGTTATCGCCTGAATGTGGACGGACAAGCTGGTAAGGAATTCAACGATGTTCCGCTTTTGGCCAAAGACAGCCTTTTTGTATTTATTGAAACGACTTTCGACGTTTCCCAGACTCCGGAAAACGAGTTTTTGTATACCGAAGGTCTTTTGTTTGGAAATTCAAATGGCCAACAAACAGTTGAATTGGTCACACTGGTCAAAGATGCGATTTTCTTATTCCCTGCCACCCTTTCCGACGGCACCAAAGAAAGTTTGCTTTTGGGCTTGGATGAAAACGGTGCTGAAATTCGAGTGGAAGGTTTTTTTCTTGAGTCTAGTGAATTGCAGTTCACGAACGAAAAACCCTATGTGATTTATGGCTATGCAGCCGTTCCCGAAGGGAATACTTTGACCATTGATGCTGGCGCAAGAGTTCATTTCCATAATAATTCAGGACTGTTGGTCAATTCTGGTGCCTCTTTACATATAAATGGCCTTTTAAGTGACGACCAGGAAGTATTGGAAAACGAAGTTGTATTTGAAGGCGACCGACTTGAACCAGCCTACGCAGACGAACCAGGACAATGGGGCACCATATGGATTCGAGAAGGTAGTGTCGACAACCGGATTACACATCTAACCCTAAAAAATGCGACCATTGGATTACGGGTCGAAGGTGATGGAGTGCTCTCAGGTCCCACGCTGCGTCTAAGAAATTCACAGATTTACAATAGCCTTCGCCATAACCTTTGGGGCATCACATCGTATATAAGTGCACAGAACACCGTGTTTGGAGGCGCGGGCAGTAGTTCCTTTTATGGAAACAACGGTGGAAAGTATGATTTCACCCATTGTACCTTGGCCAATTATTGGAACAATGGTATTCGCAACGCACCTACCCTTGCTTTGGACAACTTTTCCAATGCGCTTATCACACCATCAAGTTCCAATGCTCTTGAAAATGCAGATTTCGTTAATTGTATTATTGATGGAAACATGAGACTAGAGCTTGGCCTATGGGGAAATTCCGATACTGCCTTCAATTTCAATTTTCAAAACTGTCTTTTAAAATTCAATGATTCGGACAATCAGTTCGCTGATAATCCCTTCTATAATTTTTCAGATACCAATTTATACGAAAACTTGTTGTTGAACCAAGACGCCAACTTTACAGCTCCCTTCCAAAATCAATTTCAAATAGGTGAAAATTCAGCCGCAATTGACGCTGCAAATCCAAGCATTGTTACCCCCCTTCCTTTGGATATATTAGGTGTTGATAGGGGACCAAATCCCGATGTTGGTGCCTATGAATATGTTGTAGAAAACTAATTTTTCTCAAAATTTTATGAGAAAAATCACATAAAACCCCTGATTTTGAGGGAAATCCATAGTTTTTTTAAGGGAAATCTGCAATAGGTTTTTTCATCTCGTTAGTATCTTGCACCCAGTACCTTACCAATGGATTATACATATGCCATAATCGATTCCAGTGCCGCCTCAAAACTTCAACTCCAACTTCATATGCAGGAGTACGAAGATTTGAACTGTGTGGGATATGCTAGAGATCCACAGGAAGGTTTGAATACGATTCTAAAGTTCACTCCCGATTTGGTGCTGATCAATCTGAACGAAGGTGGCATAGAACTTTTTCAAATGGTTACGGAGCTTAACCAGTATATGCCCTCACTTCCGCTTATCATAGGATATTCAAATTCTAAAAAATACGCATACAACGCCATAAAAAGTGGTTTTTTCGATTATTGGATCTTGCCTCATAACGAGTTCGACATCCGTAAGAGCATTATGCGACTGCGAAAGATATATCCTAAACAGAACATGCCATCTACGATCTGTTTAAAATCATACAGTGATTATCGCTATTTGGATACCAACGAAATCCTATACTTAAAGTCAGACAACAATGCCACTGACTTTTTTATGACCGACGGTTCAGTGGTTAGTGCATTCAAAACCTTAAAATCATTTGAGGCAGCTCTGCCCAGTGCCTTTATTCGTGTGCACCAGAGTTATATTATAAACAGTAGGTACGTTTCTGGCATCAATTACGGTAAGCATACCTGTACACTTCGTAATGATAAAGAAGAAGAACTCCCCTTCACCAAAACCTATAAAGAGAAGGTGGATGGACTTAAGGACATGCTCTCCAAAACGGCCATAAAGACCTTGAATTAGGTCAATTCTTACAAAATTCTGCAAAATTCTAATACAATTCATACGTATACTAAAACTTTTGTGTACGTACCCAGTCCTTTTGATGCTCTAAATATCTTGTTGCCATAAACCCATTTATCTAACTAAAACTTTTAAAGATGAAAAAGACATTAAGCATTTTGGCAATGGCGGTATTTACATTAGGATTGTTCTCATGTGAAGCTGAAACTGATGTTGCAGAAACCGAAACCTTATTTGAAAGCATTGAAGATCAAGATTCTACCACAGGTAGTAGCAATGATAACAGTGATGATAGAAACTAAGAAGGTATATTAAATCTGATATCTTTCTAAATGAAAAAAATAACCTCAGCAATTATCATATTAAGTGTCGGTCTAAATATATTGTCATGTAACGAAGGTGATAGTTCTACAAACGCATCTAACCCCGAAAGCATGTCAACAATGAAAGCAGACGTGACAAATATTACTCCAGACGATGTAAATAACTTTATCGTCAAGAGTCATCATTCGGCCTTAAAATACTTGGTCGACGATGATAGGGAATTATGATTTTCAGATAAATTTAAAACGTAGCCCCTGATCTTGTCCGGTTAGGGGCTTTTTTATACCTTGTAGTAAAAGAAAACAAATAACCACTTACTTTTACCATACTAACTTGAAAAACAAGAGTTTAATATTTACTTTCTTACTTTTCGTCTGTTGCAGTCAACACTCTGAAGACAATAATACTCGTGTCCTTCCCGAATCCAGAATTATTAATAATCTTATTGACGTGGCTCGTGACAGTACACAATTCACCCCAGTGAAAAGAAAAAAATATTTGCTCGATGCAGAATCCTACACCAAGAACCTTTCCAATGATACTACCCGATTAGATCACCTGTCTCGAATTTCCTTGGCCTACAAGAAACTGGAAGACTCATTAGGTTTTCGGCAAATGAACCTTAAGGTTCAAAAGTTATCCGAAAATGAAGGGATTTTTAAAGCTTTGGGAGAATCCCATTGGGATCTGGCTGCTTTTTTTAAATCCTATATGGTAATGGACAGTGCTTTTTTTCATTATAAAAAAGCGTACAAAAGTTTTAATGAATTACCCACTGATTCCACTTCCCAATCGCTTAAAGGAAGAATATTGTATAATATGGGATGGATACAAGACTATTTCAAAGATTATTTAGGTGCGGAAGTCAGCATAACCCAAGCGCTGCGAATTTTTAATGATTTAGAGGATAATCCACGAATTTATAACTGTAATAATTTACTAGGAACTATTGCTAACAATATGAAGAACTCTGGCAAAGCAATAGAATACTACAAGAAAGCCCAGAATGATTTAAAAAAGCTCCAAGGCTCCCTTAGAATTAATTCCACTTCTGAAATTCAAAACAACATAGCTTATGTGTTTTTAAAAGATGAAGAGTATGCCAAAGCCGAGGAGACTTATAGAGAACTATTAAATGATTCGAATTTAAAACCCATCAACCCCCTACTTTACTCAAAGGCCCTGGTTAGTCTTTCATATGCCTTATCCAAAGGAAAAAAAGAATATTCTACAGCCAAAGATTTACTTTCCGAAGCAATAGCAATTAATGAGAACACAGGGTTCTCATTCGACCAGGCAAGAGCAAAACAGTATTTAGCAGAAGTTTTGGCCGCCCAAAACGACACTGTTGGCGCGGTACAAATTGCGCATGAAGCGCTGTCCTTGGCCAAAGAAACCTCCAACAATGACCATCATTTGCTAATACTTAAGCTATTGACCAATTTGGATAGTGAGAAAGCAATGGAATATTCCAACGAATACTATGCTCTAAATGAGCAGATAAAGAACGAAGAACGTATTATCCGGGACAAATTTGCCCGTGTACGTTTGGAGACCGACGAGGTCATTGAACAAAACGAGAAACTGACCCGCCAAAAACAAATATGGATTGGCGCGGTACTAGCGCTGCTTGCACTGGGTATTGCATCTTATATTATAGTTTCCCAACGTGTGAGCAACAATAGGTTAAAATTCCAGCAAAAACAGCAAGAGTCCAACCAAGAAATCTACAATCTTATGCTGTCCCAACAAGGTAAATTCGAGGAGGGTAAACAGTTGGAGAAAAAGCGCATTTCTGAAGAACTCCACGATGGTATATTGGGCGAAATGCTGGGCATTCGGTTAATTCTTAGCGGTTTAAACGATAAAGAGGACGACGCTTCCATTGCACAACGGGCAGAACTCATCGAAAAACTCCGTGAGGTCGAGGAGGAAATTAGAACCATTTCGCACGAACTTAGCGATGCATCTTACCAAAAAATTCATAACTTTATTGTATCCATCGAGGAGTTGATCAATACCACAGGTAAATCTTCTGGTATTGAATGTTCTTTTGAATTTGACGAGGAAGTAGCCTGGGACAACCTGGTCGGCGACATAAAGATAAATGCCTACCGAATTGTACAGGAATCACTCCAAAATTGCGTAAAGCACGCCCGTTGCCAAAAAGTGGACGTTAGTTTTAATGTTGACAACAATGGTACACTAAAACTAGTGGTTGCAGACAATGGTGTTGGTTTTGATACGGGTAAAGGCAAGCGCGGAATAGGCCTTAGAAATGTGATTTCGAGGGTCGAGAAGTTGAACGGAACTTTGAGTTTCGATAGTAAAAAGGGTGTGGGAACCACGGTAACCGTAACATTTCCCACGCAATATGTGAACTTGGACACCCCTGCCAAGGTTGAGGAATACCGACAGATGTTGAACGTATAAACCAGCAACGTGAAAACAATCAAAATGAAGACACTACGAATTTTAGCAATTGATGATCATGAGATGACAATGCTCGGATACAAGTTTATTCTTGAGCGTATTGTCTTTGATGGCTATAGCATAATTGTTGATACCGCAAACACCTTTGAACTGGGAAAAAGGTTGATTGAGGAATCGGTAGATTCATTTAAATACGATATTCTCTTTTTGGATGTGCAAATGTACCCGCCGAATGAAGACCAACCCCATTCGGGCGAAGAATTAGGGATTTTGGCGCGCCAATTGGTGCCTGATACCAAAATTGTTTTTATGTCTTCGTTTGCTGATAATTTCCGAATCAATAGTATTCTTACTTCGGTAGACCCTGATGGTTATCTGGTAAAGACAGATATCGACCCAAAAACTTTGGAAGAGGCTGTGAAGGTGGTTACTTTGAATCCACCTTATTATTCATCAAAGGCACTGGGAGCTATTCGAAAAAAATTGTCCAACGATATTAATTTGGATGAAAAGGATAAAAAGATTCTGTATCATTTATCCATTGGCACCAAAAACAAAGATCTTGAGAAATTCATACGTCTTTCCCCCTCTTCCATTGAGAACCGAAAGCGACAATTGAAGTCTCTTTTTGGTACAGAAAACGAGAATGATCTTGCCTTGATTTTGGCTGCAAAAAACAGGGGATTTATATAAATTTCTTTTTTTATCGTGAATAAGCCGCATGGGTGAAATATGTCCTTTTTTTTCGTTTTTCTTCAAAAAAGAGCCCAAACACTAGAAAACTCCCAGAATTTTTAAGGATTTCCTTCAATCCCGAAAAAAAGATTCGTTTTAACTTTGGTAGAGAACATTATACCAATACTACCGAATATGCCATTCCAAAAAAAATCCGACTTCAATTTCCCTCTCGATGGAATTAAAAGTTTCATTCTTGCTAGGGGGCTTGAAGAATTCACAAGTGCACTGGAAAAAGTCTTTTTTGCCAAAGCTTCTGTCCAGTGCCGATATAACACCAAACAATTTAGGGCCGATTTGTATGTAGAGCTCAGATGCAATTACGGTCTTACTGAAGGTCTACATTATTGCAATACTGGAAATTGGGGTGGTTTTGCACAAAACGATAGCGGTGAAACAGCTTTGACACCTTTTGATTCATCATACCAAAACCTTTATGACCTTAATAAAGGAGCAATAGATATCGCCGAGATTTCTTTGCATTTCAATGATACCTCATTGATAGTAACCCGAATTTATGCGCAAAGTATTCCGGAACAATTGGGAGCTATAATTTTCAAGGTCAGTGAAAACTTTGTGTATCTCACCAAAGGATTGACTGAAATGCCGTATGAAATCTTCGTTCCTGTTTTTGAAGATGTTCCTGAACCATCCACAGAAAAAGAAAACGTCGATTTAAACTATTACCATCATTGGGGATTATATTTTGACGACGAAGTCAACCACAATGCTATGGTTTATGACCTCAAACGCAAAAAATTGTATAACGAGGATTTTTTCCTGTTGGAATAAGATAATTTGATTTTCCTTGGGCGAAGTCCAAGGAACCCTTTTAGTTAGTTTTAGGTATTGAACAAAGGTCGTGACTGCATAAGCTCATTGACCTTTGCTTTTATATGGGATATGTTCTCAGTATTTTCCGGGTCCATGATTACCGCATCTATAAAATCTACTATTGTTTCCATATCCTCCTCTATCAGACCCCTTGTTGTAATTGCCGGTGTTCCAAACCGTACTCCAGAGGTGATAAAAGGTGATTGGTCATCAAACGGCACCATATTTTTGTTTGCTGTTATGGCAGCAAGTTCCAGTGCTTTTTCGGCATCCTTTCCCGTAATATTCTTGTTTCTGAGGTCAATCAACATCATGTGATTGTCCGTCCCTCCAGAAATTACTTTGTAGTCGCGCTTCATGAAAGCTTTAGCCATAGCATCCGCATTTTTCTTCACTTGCAGCATATAATGTAAAAAGTCATCAGAAAGTGCTTCACCAAAAGCAACAGCTTTAGCAGCGATGATATGTTCCAACGGTCCACCTTGATTACCAGGAAAGACAGCAAGATCCAATAAGGCGGACATTTTTCTTAGATTGCCATTCTTCAAACGAATGCCGAATGGATTCTCAAAGTTTTTGCCCATCAATATTAATCCTCCCCTTGGCCCTCTCAAGGTTTTGTGGGTTGTGGTAGTAACAATATGGCAATGCGGAATAGGGTCGTTCATAATACCCTTTGCTATCAATCCGGCCGGGTGCGAAATATCAGCAAGTAAAATGGCATCAACACTATCTGCAATTTCTCTGAATCGCTTAAAATCCATATCTCTGGAATACGCCGATGCCCCAGCTATGATTAATTTGGGTTTTTCCTTAGTCGCAATTTCCTGGATCTTATCATAATTCAAAGTCCCTGTTTCCTCATCTACACCATAAAAAACTGGATTGTAGAGTTTACCAGAAAAGTTAACGGGTGATCCATGCGTAAGATGCCCTCCGTGCGAAAGGTCAAAACCTAAAATGGTATCACCTGGCTTCAGGCATGCATGATAAACCGACGCATTGGCCTGTGAACCTGAATGGGGCTGTACATTCGCATACTCCGCCCCAAAAAGTGCCTTGGCACGATCTATAGCCAACTGCTCCACCTCATCTACTACCTCGCAACCACCATAATAACGTTTTCCAGGGTATCCCTCGGCATATTTGTTGGTCAAAACGGATCCTGCCGCTTCCATTACCTGTGGACTCGTGAAATTTTCAGAAGCGATTAGCTCAATTCCTTCAATTTGTCTTTCTCTTTCCTTCTCTATAAGGTCAAAAATCTGGTGGTCTCTTTGCATTTGGTCTTTAAATTAAGAAGTCCCAAAATTACAAATAGAATGGTAAACAGACTCTAAAAAAACAAAGCCTTGGAAGTATTTTATCAAATGGCAATTAACAATATGTTTTTGTAACAGAATTGCCAAAAATCACTTCAATTTTGTGCATTTCATCGATATTATACTACGGTTTGTCCTTTTTCGTTACTAATCTATAGGTTTTTGGCACGGCTGTTGGAAACCAACTAGAAACCAGTAAAATCAAAAAGCCATGAAAAAAACATTACTCATTATCTCAGTTATCATACTTGCTGCCTGTGGAGGGGTCAAAAAAACCCAAGAGGCCCTAAATAGCGGCAACTATGTTTCGGCCATGAATAAGGCCATCAAGAATTTAGCGGAAAACAAAACCAAAAAAGGACATCAAGCCTATGTTTTGCTGTTAGAAGATGCATTCGCAAAGAATGTAGAACGTGAAATGGAGCAAATATCCTTTTTAAAGGGTGATGGAAATCCTGCAAACTTGGAAAGCATCTACAACAAGTATTTGCACCTCAAAGAAATTCAGCAAAGAATTAGACCTTTGATGCCACTTCCTATCTATGATGAGAATAGGAATGCGTCCTTCGACTTTGTAAACTATGATTCAAGAATTGTAGCTACAAAGAATAATCTTTCTGAGTATCTGTACAGCAATGCCAACAGTCTTTTGGCTTCTGCCAAGGAGAAAGCCGATTATAGAGCGGCCTATGGTGAATTAAAGTACCTGCAGGAAATAAACCCAGGTTATAAAGAGACGATTTCTAAAATGGAAGAGGCCTATACCCAAGGGCTTGAATATGTAAGGGTTGAAATCGGTAACGACACGCAACAGATAATCCCGGAAAGATTGGAAGAAGAGCTGTTGGACTTTAATGGATATGGATTGGATAACTTTTGGATGGAATATCATTCAAATCCAATTGCCGATATAAGGTACGACTATGCTTTGAATGTCAATTTCAGGGAAATCAATATTTCACCTGAACAAGTTAACGAGAAGGAGATTATAAAAGAAAAACTCGTTAAGGACGGTTATGACTACGTTTTAGACAATAACGGCAATGTGGCAAAAGACAGTCTTGGAAACGACATAAAAGTTGATAAGTTCAAAAAAGTGAAATGTAGTTTTTACCAGTTTACACAATTCAAGGCCGCCCAAATTGGGGCTAAAGTTAGCATTACGGATTTGGAAAGTGGTCAGGAAATCAACTCTTATCCGTTGAGCAGTGAATTTGTATTTGAGCATGTATATGCCAACTATAGAGGAGACAAAAGAGCTTTGGGCACTGATCTGATATCACTTTTGGATGTTAGAGCTGTACCTTTCCCTACCAACGAACAGATGTTATATGATGCCGGGGAGGACTTAAAGCTAAGATTAAAGTCCATTATTTCGCAGAACCGGATTATTGCCGGGAATCAGTTCAACGACTAAATAAGTTGTTGTATTGAGAGACTTAAAAGGTATTATTTGAACGTATCTATTCAATTGAACAAAAAGTCCCGACCATTGATTTGGTCGGGACTTTTTTATATATATTCTTCCAAATTGATATCTGCTATAGCGCCATGGGATGTATGATAAATCGTTTCTCCATTTTTGATAATTAATAATTGCGGAGACTGGTGCATCACCTGAAATCGGACTGCTACCTCATTAGAAACATTCCTATGCGCATGTAGGTCCAAAAAATAGATATCAATATCCTTCCCCAATGCATATGTTGAGGTAAACATATTTAAAACCATTCGGCTGATTCCACAAGTAGTCGAGTGTTTGAAAATAAGCTGAGTTCTTGATTTTGATTTTTCAGCAATCTCATCCAACTGTTCTTCCGATACCAAAGGTATCCATGGAATTTGCTTTTCCTCCCTCTGTGTTTGCTCTTTATTGCCAAATAGGCCATTAAATATTCCCATGTTGCTAATTTACTAGTTATGTCGAGCTTGTACAAAAAGCTTACAAACTGACGAAATGTCCCTTGTTTACAGGACTTTACCGACATTTTGACTGTTCGTTGCATATGGTAAGGTTGTTGACATTACCCAAATAAACATTGAAAATGAACTTTAATAATTTCACTATAAAATCACAAGAAGCTATTCAGCAGGCCCAACAGCTTGCGCAAGAGCTTGGACATCAACAAATAGAAAATGAGCACATTTTCCAAGCCATTTCAGAGGTGGATGAAAATGTATTACCATTCATTCTAAAAAAGTTGAATGTCAATATATCCATGATCAATCAGATTTTGGAGAAAGAATTGGAAAGTTTTTCCAAAGTATCCGGAGGAGATATTATGATTTCGAGAGAAGCGGGAAAGACTTTAAACGAGGCAAGCATTATTGCTAAAAAACAAGGTGATGAATTTGTCTCCTTAGAACATCTATTCTTAGCAATTTTTAAGTCGAAAAGTAAAATAGCCCAGATACTCAAGGATCAGGGAGTAACCGAAAAAGATTTAAAAGCGGCCATTGAAGAACTTCGTAAAGGTGGTAAGGTTACTTCACAAAGTGCTGAGGACACCTATAACTCCTTAGAAAAATATGCCAAAAACCTGAATCAACTTGCCGATAGTGGCAAACTTGACCCCGTTATCGGCCGGGATGAAGAAATTAGACGTGTGCTCCAAATTCTTTCTCGGCGAACCAAAAACAATCCAATGTTGGTCGGAGAACCTGGTGTTGGTAAAACGGCCATAGCGGAGGGTCTGGCCCACAGGATTGTGCAAGGTGATATTCCTGAAAATCTCAAAGAAAAGATTATTTACTCCCTAGATATGGGAGCGCTTATCGCTGGCGCCAAATACAAAGGCGAATTTGAAGAGCGCTTAAAAGCGGTGATTAAAGAAGTGACCTCATCCGATGGAGACATTGTTCTTTTCATTGATGAAATCCATACGCTTGTAGGTGCTGGAGGTGGTCAAGGAGCTATGGATGCCGCTAATATCCTTAAACCAGCACTGGCTAGGGGTGAACTTAGAGCTATTGGAGCAACAACCCTCGATGAATATCAAAAGTACTTTGAAAAGGACAAGGCTTTGGAGCGCAGATTCCAAAAGGTAATCATTGATGAGCCTGATACTGAAAGTGCTATCTCTATTTTACGTGGGATCAAAGAAAAATATGAAGCACATCATAAAGTGCGCATCAAAGATGAGGCAGTTATCTCGGCAGTGGAACTTTCACAACGTTATATCACCAATCGTTTTCTACCAGACAAAGCAATCGATTTAATAGATGAGGCAGCTTCCAAACTTCGTATGGAAATCAATTCAAAACCGGAGGAATTGGACGTACTTGACCGAAAAATAATGCAATTGGAAATCGAGATTGAAGTCATAAAACGTGAAAATGACAAAGCCAAGCTTCAAACTTTGAATTTAGAACTGGCCAATCTCAAAGAAGAACGCAATGAAATCTTTGCCCAATGGGAAAGTGAAAAAACTGTTGTGGACAATATCCAAAAAACAAAACAGGACATAGAAAACTTCAAACTTGAGGCGGAGCGTGCCGAACGTAATGGAGATTATGGGAAAGTGGCCGAATTACGCTACGGCAAAATAAAGGAATCTCAAGAAAGGTTGGAGAAATTACAAGAAGAGCTCGCACAACAGCAAAGTTCAGGAACCCTTATCAAGGAGGAAGTAACCAACGAAGATATTGCGGAGGTTGTTGCCAAATGGACCGGCATTCCAGTGACCAAAATGATGCAGAGTGAACGTGAAAAGCTTTTGAATTTGGAAGATGTGCTGCACAAGCGGGTTGTAGGTCAAGAAGAAGCCATAGAAGCTGTTTCTGACGCTATTCGAAGAAGCAGAGCAGGACTCCAAGATGAGAAAAAACCTATAGGGTCATTTCTGTTTTTAGGGAATACAGGTGTTGGTAAGACCGAGTTGGCCAAAACATTGGCGGCCTATCTTTTTGATGATGAAAATGCCATTACCCGAATTGATATGAGCGAATATCAAGAACGACACTCCGTAAGTCGATTGGTTGGAGCACCTCCAGGGTATGTAGGTTACGATGAAGGCGGACAATTAACTGAGGCAGTGCGGAGAAAACCCTATTCAGTGGTTTTATTGGATGAGATAGAAAAGGCACATCCTGACACCTTCAATATACTCCTGCAAGTATTGGATGAAGGTCGCTTAACGGATAACAAAGGGCGAGTTGCCGACTTCAAGAATTCTATCATAATCATGACAAGCAATATGGGAAGTCCAATTATTCAAGAGAAGTTTGAAGGTGCTGTTGATTTGGAAAGTGCCGCAAATGCAGCCCGTGTTGAAGTTATGGGATTATTGCGTAAAACCATCCGTCCCGAATTTTTGAATAGGATTGATGACATTATTATGTTCACACCATTGACTCAATCAAATATCAAGGAAATTGTAGGCCTGCAACTGGGGCAGTTAAAAAGAATGGTTTCCAAACAACACATTACATTGGATGCCACCGAAGAAGCCATTTCATATTTGGCCGAAAAAGGATACGATCCGCAATTTGGAGCAAGACCTGTAAAACGTTTAATCCAAAAAGAAGTGTTGAATAACCTGTCTAAGGAGCTCCTCGCAGGAAAGATTAAAGCTGATAGCATTATATTATTGGACTCGTTTGATAACCAATTGGTTTTCAGAAACCAAAATGAATTGGTGAAATAGATAACAATTTTAGAAAAAGAAGGCCCTTATTGTGTTAAAATAAGGGCTTTTGCATTTTTAATATACCATACAGTATCTGTTTTTTATATATTAGCTGAGACCAGCATGCCCAACCGGCCCGAACCACTATGACCAAAAAAGCAGAACGCACCACTGCGTACATTATTGAAACCGTAGCGCCTATCTTTAACAAGTATGGGTATGTGGGTACTAGTATGAGTGACCTCACAGAGGCTACAGGTCTTACCAAAGGGGCTATTTACGGCAATTTTGAAAACAAGGAGGCATTGGCTTTGTCCGCCTTTCAGTATAACCAAAATCACTTATTGGCAGTAATCGATGAGAAATTGGGTGTTGAAGGTGGAGCAATGGATAAAATAGATTCCCTATTACGGTTTTACCGCCAATATGATGTTTTCACCCTTCCCTTCGGTGGTTGCCCCATTCTTAATGTTGGCGTAGATGCTCAGAGCAACAATAAATTATTAGTAGCAGCGGTTAAAGAAACCATTAAAGAAATTGAAGGTAAGATTGCTCTTGTTTTAGAAAACGGTGTTAATCAAAGTGAGATTCATTTGCCTGTACCTCCCTTACAATTTGCCAAACAACTCTTCACCATGCTTCAGGGAGCAATTGCGATGTCAACCATGACCAGAGATCGTAAATATCTCATAAACACTATAGCTTATTTAGAGCATTTGGTTCAAAAAGAGATTAAGAACTAGCCTCAATTATCCCTTTTAAAATTATCGCGTTTCATCATTGTGTTGGTATAAAGCCAGTGAACTCAGAAAAATTGCTTTTATTTGGTTGTGATGAATACTTATGAATATCTCTTCTCACTGTTTTCTTTTCTGGCCTTCGTTTTGGCCATCTTACTTTTTCTAAAAAAAAGAGGAGATAAAGTCGCTAACCGATTATTGGGGACATATGTGCTTCTTTTTGGTTACAATATTTTTTACAATACTCTCTATTGGTCCGGGGAATTGTTTACCCAAAGATGTATCAGTATACTATTCACAAACATGCTCGTATGGGTACTTTATGGGCCAATTTTGTTCTTTTATATTAGAAGGGTCGTCTATAAAGTAAGCTTCAAATGGAAAGATTTGGTCCATATTATACCTTTCCTGATAATTTTGCTCAACTACTCAAGGGTCTATTTAATGACGCCTTCAACGAAAGTTGAACTTCTCCAAAATCGAAAAATCATCTTTTCCATATATTATTTCAACCAACACCAAACCAAGATAATCATAGCTCTTATGTTCCTATATTTTGGTTTGATTTTTTGGCAATTAATGAAGGGTGTCATAAGTCTAAATAAAGAAGTGTGGTTAAAATTGATATCGTTTTCGTATTTAGGATACGTTGTTTCTTTTACTTCATTTTTTGTACTAAGCGGTTTAGGCGTTTTAACTCCCGACCATGACTACCTCATTGGTGCATCTATGATTTTTTTCATTTCAATGTTAGCGTATTTTGGCTTTGTTCAGCCCGAAGTATTTGATGGCAAACCAATGAGCAGCATAATTCCTGTTATTAAATATAGAACAACGGGATTGACTCCAGATTTTTCGGTTGAGCTAAAGGAGGAAATGGAAAAATATATGGAGAGTGACAAACCGTATTTGAACAGCGAATTCAGGTTGGATGACCTTGCGTCTAAACTAGATATTTCGAGACATCATTGCTCACAAGTCATTAATGAACATTTTGATTCCAACTTTTTCAATTTTATCAACTCTTATAGGATAGAAGAAGTCAAAAAAATGCTTCAAAAAAACCCCAAACTTAGCATTACCGATGTGATGTATGCTTGTGGTTTCAATAATCGGGTCTCCTTCTATAATGCTTTCAAAAAGTTTACAGGAACAACCCCGAAAATGTACCTCAATTCCGACGGCAAGGAAACTGCCTGATCAATACGCCCCACTTTTAACGAACCAATATCCCCTCCAGATTGTTGTAAATCTTTATAAGGACTAATAATCCTTGTCCTTTTAATCTTTTCATTTGTTATAGCAACCGCTCTAAAATAACAAAGCTCATCATGAAATCTCAAATTGTTTCCCAAATGAAAAAGATAATTTCCATTGTACTGATTTCAATCGTTTATGCCTGTAGTTCAAGCGATGATGGCAGAGAAGATGTTCCTAACGAAAATCCTGTGCTTACAAGTATTACGATTAGTTCCTCCAATGGAAGCCAACTTGACCTTTTTGGAACCAACACCACGATACTGACTGCAATTGGAAAAGATCAATTTGGGCAAACCATAGCCATTGCCGGAACAATTAACTGGTCAGCAAGTAATACGAATCTAAGTGTAAATGGCAGTGGGTTAGTAACTGGTTTGCAAGTGGGAAGCTCGGTTGTAACCGCAAGTGCCGGGAGTGTCTCAAGAACGTTCTCCTTTACTATTGTTGATTCTGAACCACAATCTGGAACTTTTATTTACGTAAGCGATGCTGCCCAGTTCGCGACCGGTCCATGGAAAATTGTGCGATATGATGAAAATGGGCAAAATGCAATGACCTTCATTGATGATGACCTAGCATGGCCGCAGGATATCTTATTTCTAGAAGATCAAGGCCAGGTATTGATTTCCAACTTAAGTTCGAATAAAATAAACCGGTATGACGCATCCACAGGTAATTTAATAGGAAGTTTTGCAACCGGTATAAGCGGCCCAACACGCATGAAGATTGGCGCCGATAATTTATTATATGTTTTACAATGGGAAGGAAACGGGCTAGTTCGAAGGTACCAGTTGGATGGTACATTTGTGGATCAGTTTACCTCTGTTGGTGTTTCTAGAAGCATTGGACTGGATTGGGACTCTGATGGTAATCTGTATGTATCATCCTTCGAGGATGCCTCGATAAGGAAATTTGATGCCAATGGTGATGACCTTGGGTTATTCATCTCCTCCGGCATACAAGGACCCACGAACATTTGGTTTGATGCAAATGGAAACCTACTGGTAAATGATTGGACAGGTAATAAAGTGGTTAGATTTGATTCTGATGGCAATTTCATCGGAGATGTAGTATCCTCTGGTTTAAACCAGCCTGAAGGCGTTGACTTTTTTCCCAATGGAGATTTCTTGATTGGTAGCGGCGGTACTTCTGAAGTGAAGTTTTATGACCGCAGCGGCACCTTTATCAAAAATTTGGTCAGCGCAGGTGAAGGAGGCCTAGTACGTCCTAATGCGGTTCGAATAAGGGAAATTCAATAACCCACAAAATGAAAGGAACATTAATATTCTTACTGTTTTGTCACACCGTCATCTGTTCTGGGCAAATCAAAATGTTCGAACCGAATGCAATTTCTGATGATCAGTCTTTCGGGATAAGTGTATCCCCTGACGGTAAAAACCTTCTATTTGTTAAAGCTTATGGAGGAAGAGATTCATTACACCTATACGAATCCCGACACTTGAATGGCAAATGGCAAGACCCAAAAAGAGCGTTTTTCTCCAATAAGGCCTACGATGAAATTGACCCCTCCTTTTCTCCAGATGGGACCGCCATATTGTTTAATTCCCAAATTTCCGAAGATGAAGGTTATGATGTGTTTATATTAAAAAAGACAGATGCTGGTTGGACAAAACCTTCAAGACTAGCAGCGACTATAAACACAGAACGACATGAGTTTTATGCTACCATGTCGCTAAATAAAAACATCTATTTCACCAGAAGAATGGAGAGCAATGATATTTATGTAAGTCATTGGTCTAAGGATGGGTATAAAAAGGCCGTTCCCTTGGAAGGTGGTATCAATACCGATTCCAGTGATTCCAATCCTTACATATCTCCAAAAGAGGATTTTCTAATATTTATCTCAAGCCGGGAAGGAGGGTTTGGAAATGCAGATTTATATGTAAGTTTTAGAAAAAATAACAAGTGGAGCCAACCCATGAACTTAGGAAACAGAATAAATACGGAGGTCAGTGAATTTTGTCCTACTATTGATTTAAAAAACAAAAGGTTCTTTTTTTCACGAACCATTATTGATAATGAAAAACGAATAGAGAATATATACAGTATGTCGCTGAGAAAACTACATTTAAAAAAATTAAGAAAACAAGCCAAATGGGATTAGTGGGGTTGTCTTCATTTCCTCCTGACCCTAAAAATCCAGGTTTTGTCGGCATACTTGCCAAAAAACTTGCTATCCCGTGCATTTCTGGCCTCTTGCATGGTATTATAGCGTTCTAAATACACATAATTGAATTTGTTTTGACTGCGATAGAACGATTTTGGTTCCAGTCCTCTTTTCCTTAAGTTGAGCATGAAACTTTCAAAATAACGTTTGGTTCCGAATACATTCGCAATTAAATAGAATCCTGGTTCCAAACCTGCGGCGTCAGTAACTTCTTGATATTTTTCATTGGGCTTAACCTCAACTTTTTGATTCTGGAGTGCCGCGAGGCTGTCCTTTTTCCGCTGTTCCATAAGCATTATGCGTTGCTGTTCGCGGACTGCATCAAGCGAATCTCTCTCTTTTTGTTGGGTTTCTTTAAGTCGTTGTTGCCTTTCACGTTCCAAACGCTCATCCATGGCCAACTTTTGTTCTTCCTCCTTTGCTTTTACCTCAGCTTTCTCAGCATCAAGTAATTTTTGCTCTTCCAAAGCTTCCCGTTTTCTCTCCTCCTCTTCCTCCATCATCCGAGCTAAAGCCAAGGCATCATCTTTTTCAACATCGAATCCCACAACTTTTTTCCTACCATCACTTTTTCCAAAATGGTACGAAGCAATCAATTCCAATGTGGGTTCTTCATCGCTTAAAACATCATCCGTTCCGAATTCAAGCAACCCACCTATAGAAAATTGTTTGGCAAAGGTTACTCCTGCCCCTCCTGATATACCATAAAAATTATTATAGCCTCCCTGAACCCAGAATTTAGAGGTGGAAAGCAGTCCATTTATTCCAAATTGAGTATCAACATCTGAAATGGATTTGACATAAATCAGCGGTCTCACATAACTTTCCCCAAGCGCAGGAAGAATTGTAATCGGGAAATCATAGCTCATAGTTCCGATGAATGCCATGGCATCTGTGTCGTTATCACTGTTGGATAAATTGGAATCTAAAGCGTTCTCTACTGCAAGTCCTAAACCAAATCCATGAGCTTGTAGGCGGATAGCCGGTGAAGCACCAATGATAAAATCGTTGGTATTTTCAGGCTCCACAGAGTTTGGGTCAGGAATCAAAGCATCATCGGCCACTTCCTGTTGGAAACCAAATATGTTAATACCAAAGACCAATTGGATATCATCCAAATGAATCGCGTGAACATAGTTTAAATTTGCCCCAGTATTAAGATAAACTCCCGTATTGTGCTGTAAAAACCCTATTCCAAATGATGAATTTGGATTGATTCCATGCGAATAATTCGCAAATAAAGTAGTTGGGTCACTATCTAAAGTTTGCCATTGCCAACGCGACCAAACGGTCAGTGAGTGCGGGTTGTTCCAATTTAGGCCATAAGTGGCGTTCAACAAACTTGCGTTAAATTGAGTAAGGTTGTGTTGCCGAAAATCTGAAGGTAAAGTAATTTCTTGGGCCCATAAGAGTGAGGTCATCAATAGAAATACAAAAGAAACCTGAGGTTTAGGCATACGAGAAAATCAAAATTAAACGTTACTTTTAAGTGCTTACAATGTAAAAAAGGGGACTTTTAGAATAATAATTATGCGAATTACCAAGCTTATCATTGCGATTGCAATACTTCTAGTTGGAAATACCAGCTGCAATACTTCTACTAAAGATAATGAAATTAGCGATCCAATAATTTCTACATTTTACTTTATTAGACATGCCGAAAAGGACCGAACTGACCCGGAAAACCATGATCCGGAACTTAACCAAGATGGGCTGATGCGGGCAGTTAAATGGGCCGAAGTCTTTGACCAAATAGATATTGACATCATTTACTCTACCAATTATGAGCGCACCTCTATGACTGCAGCTCCTGTAGCGGTAAAAAAGAATATCAATGTTAAATATTACGACCCAAGGGACTTGGATATCACGGCTTTTAAACTAGAAAATGAAGGTAAAAACGTGTTAGTGGTTGGTCACAGCAATACCACCCCAACCTTTGTAAACAATATGCTTGGAATTGAAAAATATAATCAGATGGATGATACCGACAACAGTAGTCTTTTTATTGTGAGGATTATCGATGGCGAAGCAACAGATATTCTACTAAAAATGGACTAGTTTTCAGTTACGTGAATTTTCGAAAGCTCTATTTTAGAAAGTAAATCCAATTCATCTTTTTCAAACAATTGTCCTATTTCCATAATGTCTGAACCTTTGGTTTTAGGTTTATAATTGTTGTAGTCCACAAAGCGGATTCCATCCACATAGCGTTCATTATATGCCTCTCTAAAACGCTGACCACCCCCATTCACATGAAAATCATAAGCTAGATAATCCGGTTTATACGTTTCCTTGTTAAACCAATACACATAGGTGTCATCAAAATCGTCTCCTCCGCCTACTTGATCAAACGTCACTTTTACTTTATAATATTCTTTTCCTTTAACAGTTTCTTCTCCAAGCAATTCCTTGTTCACCGCATTATCATTCAAGCCATAAGGCAACCTTGCAAAATAGTGCACAGAATTAACCGAATTCGCATAGCGGGTTGAAATAGAATCCGGCAGATGCACCAGGGTGTCGTTCATAAAACGCTGAAAAGCACTATTGGTTTTGATATCAAGAATGGTCACAGAGTCCATAACCAAGATTCTCTTAAATACCTTCTTCCCGTCAACATTTTGAGATATATATTTTCTATTGCGGAATTCGAATGAGCTCCCCTTGTTCGCATATTGTTTTCCCCCGCTCACTTCTATAGACTTATTTACAATCTCTTGAACGGTAATAACCTCCTTGGCTTTTTCCTTGCAGGATAAAACGGTCAGTGTTAAAATTCCGATTAAAGCTCTTCTCATTGGTCTTGTTTTTCTTTACAATCGCAAAATACACCGTAACATTACAATTTTCTTTACTAAGAGTTTCTATTTTTGCCAACAATGCAGAAAAATATCAACATAAAGAATAAACGCGCCCGATTTGATTATGAAATCCTGGACACCTATGTCGCCGGATTGGTGCTTGGAGGTACGGAGATAAAATCCATTCGGTTGGGCAAGGCATCCATTTCCCAAAGTTTCTGCGAGTTCAATGATTCGGGAGAACTTTATGTCATCAACATGCAGGTAGACGAATACAGTCATGGTGGATATTACAATCATAAACCAAAAGCCGAACGCAAACTGCTTTTAAATAAAAAGGAGTTAAAAAAATTACGCAAAGAAGTAACCACCTCAGGACTTACCATAATCCCCCTCAACTTATTTATCAATGAAAGAGGCCTGGCCAAATTGAACATCGGGCTAGCAAAGGGTAAAAAATTATACGACAAAAGAGAAACTATCAAGGACCGGGACAATAAACGTGACCTATCTCGAATCAAGAAAGATTTTAAGCGCTAGTTTTTATTTTCCAATAAGGGCACAAAGCGAAATGCCCCCAATTCCTGTTTTTCAAATTCTTTCTCAGATTTCCGGGTGAATAATGTCATTACCTGTTCATCTTCTCCTACCGGGATAACAAGTCTCCCTCCTATCTTCAACTGTGACATTAGTGGTTTTGGAACCATAGGAGCGCCTGCGGTTACAATTATTCCATCAAAAGGGGCTTCTTCTGGCAGTCCTTTATACCCATCACCAAAAATCACCTTTTTAGGTCGGTAGTGCATTTTATTAAAAAAGAGTTTAGTCTTTTTAAAAAGTTCCAACTGCCTTTCTATGGTATAAACTTTGGTTTTTAGATTTAACAAAACGGCGGTTTGATAGCCACTGCCTGTGCCAATCTCCAAAATCTTGTCGTTGGGTTTTATCTGGAGCAATTCAGTCTGAAACGCAACCGTATAAGGTTGCGAAATGGTTTGTTCCGCCCCTATTGGAAATGCTTTATCTTGATATGCATGGTCCTCAAAACCACTATCTAAAAATAAATGTCTGGGAATCGTTTTTATGGCATCCAAAACCTTTTTGTCCTGTATCCCCTTGGCAGATAGTACTTCTGCCAATTTATTGCGCATTCCCTTATGCTTCAATGTATCCTTCATGTATTTGGTCTGGTACACGAATTTAAAAAGTTCTGAAGGATTTTATCAATAGAAGCACTCTTATTTTTGCTGAAGAATCATCCCATATCCGTATTTTTGACAAAAACAGGAAGTATGTTAAAAGTAGGTGTTCTTGGTGCCGGACATTTAGGGAAAATCCACCTTCGGCTCTTAAACGAATCCAATAAATATGAACTCGTAGGCTTTTATGACCCCGACGAGATCAATGCTAAAAAAGTAGCTGATGAATTTGGCTATTCCTACTTTGAAAATATTAATGCATTAATGGATGCGGTAGATGTGGTTGACATTGTTACTCCGACCCTTTCCCATTTTGATTGCGCAAAAAAGGCCATTGAAAAAGGCAAACACATCTTTATCGAAAAACCCATTACCAATACTGCCGAAGAGGCTGAAGAGTTATTGAGTTTGTCAAAAAAGCATGGCGTGAAGGGGCAAGTTGGACATGTAGAACGGTTCAATCCAGCATTTCTCTCCGTTAAAGACAAGATTGAAACCCCTATGTTCATCGAAACACATCGCTTGGCGGAATTCAATCCACGTGGCACGGATGTTCCTGTTGTGTTGGACTTGATGATTCACGATATTGATGCAATTTTGAGTGTTGTGAACTCCGATGTAAAGAATATAAATGCCAGCGGTGTCTCTGTTATCAGTAAATCCCCTGATATTGCCAATGCCAGGATTGAATTTGAAAATGGGTGTGTCGCCAACCTTACTTCCAGTAGAATTTCGTTGAAAAACATGCGCAAATCCAGATTCTTTCAACGTGATGCCTATATCTCTGTCGATTTTCTGGAAAAGAAGGTAGAGGTTGTTAAAATGAAAGATGCTCCAGAAAAACCTGGTGATTTTGACATGATTCTTCAAAACGCGGAGGGAGAGAAAAAGCAAATCTATTTTGAGAACCCGGATATAGAAACAAACAATGCCATTCTGGACGAATTGGAAACCTTTGCAGAGGCAATTAATAACAATACAGAACCAGTGGTGACCTTGGAGCAGGGAGCAAAAGCCCTTAAGGTGGCTTTGCAAATCATCGAATCCTTTAAAAATTAAATTGATGAAGACAATTGCTGTAATTGGAGCAGGTACAATGGGTAATGGAATTGCCCACGTTTTTGCCCAAAGTGGATTTCAAGTAAAACTAATCGATATTTCACAAGCGTCTTTGGATAAGGGAATAGCCACTATATCGAAAAATCTGGATAGAATGGTCGCCAAAGGCACCATAGAGGAGAAAGACAAGGAAAATACCCTTGGAAATATCGCAACTTTCACGGAGCTAAAAGAAGGTGTGCAAAAGACCGATTTAGTTGTAGAAGCAGCCACGGAAAACCTAGATATTAAACTACAAATTTTTAAAGATCTGGATGAAATCTGCGATGCAAATACCATATTGGCCACAAACACTTCATCCATTTCAATAACGCAAATAGCGGCAGTTACAAATCGGCCAGATAAGGTCATTGGAATGCATTTTATGAATCCTGTACCCATAATGAAACTTGTTGAAATAATTAGAGGGTATAGCACATCAGATGAAATCACCAAAACCATAATGGAATTGTCCAAACAGTTGGGTAAAACCCCTACAGAAGTTAATGACTATCCTGGTTTTGTCGCCAATAGGATTTTAATGCCCATGATCAATGAGGCCATCGAAACACTTTACAATCAGGTGGCAGGGGTGCACGAAATCGATACGGTAATGAAATTGGGCATGGCTCATCCTATGGGCCCGCTTCAGCTTGCTGATTTTATTGGATTGGATGTATGCCTGTCTATTTTGAATGTCATGTACGATGGGTTCAAAAATCCAAAATATGCCCCATGTCCCCTATTGGTCAACATGGTTATGGCAGGAAAACTAGGTGTAAAATCAGGTGAAGGTTTTTATGACTATTCCGAATCCAGAAAAGCGGAAAAAGTTGCTGCCCAATATAAATAGAGAGCAATGGCCCTAATTCAACCTTTCAAGGCCATTCGCCCTACCCCGGACAAGGCGGCATTTGTTGCTTCGCGCTCTTATGAGGAATATTCAAAGGAAGAACTCAAATCCGTGCTGAAGTACAATCCTTTTTCCTTTCTTCATATCATAAATCCAGGTTTTAAATTCCATAAAAGTATTTCCGGAAAAGAACGGTTTAAACTCGTTCATAATCGATATATGGAGTTTTTGGAAGATAATATTTTCCTGAAAGACAATAAACCTTGCTTTTATCTGTATGAAATCACTAAGGGGGATTTAACAACCCTGGGATTCTTTTGTGCTTGCAGTGTATCGGATTATCGAAAAGATGTTATCAAAAAACATGAAGACACTATTCAAAGAAGGGAAAAGCTTTTTGCAGATTATTTGAACACGGTTGGCTTCAATGCTGAACCTGTGTTGATGACATATTCAGATGATAGCAACGTTAGCTCAATTTTGGAAAAGGAGGCCGTCAAACGGCCTGACTATGATTTTACCACTCCAGATAAGGTAAGTCACAAACTTTGGAAAGTGGAGGACGCAAAAGTTATTGCAAGTCTTCAGCGTTCATTTGATAAAATGGACGCTTTGTATATTGCTGATGGACATCATCGAAGTGCTTCTTCCAACCTTTTGTCTGAAAAAATGAGAACTAAGAATCCATCGCATTCAGGAGATGAATCATACAATTTTTTTATGGCCTATCTGATTCCCGAATCGAATATAAAGATTTATGAGTTCAATCGTATGGTCAAGAATCTTAATGGATATTCAAAAGAAGAATTCCTGATTCAACTTGACACCTATTTCAGAATTGAAAAAAAAGATGATGGCTTATATAAACCTACTCGAAAACATCACTTTAGCATGTATTTGGATGGAGATTTCTATTCCCTTTATTTGAGAAAACGAGTGTATGAGTTTACAGATGCGCTCAGTGAATTAGACACGCAAATTCTATATAAAACCATACTGGAGCCCATTTTGGGGATTTCAGATTTAAGAAATGACAAACGTATTGCCTATGGCTATGGAAAACACAATGTCCTTAAAATGAAGGATGGCATAGACAAAGGAGAATTTGCTGTTGGGTTCAGTTTAGTTCCTATAAATATGAATGAAATTAAAGCTATTGCTGATGCGGGATTGGTAATGCCCCCTAAAAGCACTTATATTGAACCCAAACTGCGAAGCGGTTTAACCATTTATGAGTTATAAATTTTGATTACTAAAAGTATGTCCATAAAAGACAATCTTATCGGGCTAAAAGCAAGGATTTCTGAGGAAACAACTTTGGTAGCTGTCTCCAAAACCAAGCCCAATGAAGCCATTTTGGAAGCCTACGAAGCTGGTCAACGTGTTTTTGGAGAGAACAAAATTCAGGAAATGACCCAAAAGTGGGAAACGTTACCAAAAGATATTGAGTGGCATATGATTGGTCATGTGCAACGTAACAAGGTCAAATATATGGCCGAGTATGTCTCTTTGATTCATGGTGTGGACAGTTTTAGGTTGTTAAAGGAAATAAATAAACAGGCAGAAAAGCATAATCGGGTCATCCAATGCCTGTTTCAAATGCATATTGCTGAAGAAGAGACCAAATTTGGCCTTGATAAAAGGGAATTGGAAGAAATCATAATCTCAGAAGAGTTCAAACATCTCAAGAATATTAAAATTGTTGGGGTGATGGGAATGGCGACCTACACCCAGAATGAGTCCCAAATACGAAAAGAATTTGCCCATTTAAAAACTATATTCCAGTTTTTGAGCACTAAATTATCTGATATCAAGGTGTTGTCTATGGGCATGAGTGGAGACTATAACATTGCCATAGAAGAAGGCAGCACCATGGTACGCATTGGAAGTAGTATCTTTGGTGCACGAAACTATTCATAATATACTACCACATTTCATGTACGCCATACTCGATATTGAAAGCACTGGAGGAAAGTATAATGAAGAGGGCATTATGGAAATCGCTATCCATAAATTTGATGGACATAAGGTTGTAGACAAATTCATGAGTTTGGTGAATCCTGAGCGGGAAATTCAACCTTTTGTGGTAAAACTCACGGGTATCAATAATAAAATGCTGCGGACGGCTCCAAAGTTCCATGAAGTGGCCAAGCGTATTATTGAAATAACCGATGGCACCATACTCGTAGCCCACAACGCGCAATTTGATTATCGAATACTAAGGACAGAGTTCCGACGTCTAGGGTATGATTTCCAAAGAAAAACACTATGTACAGTAGATCTTGCAAAAAAATTGTTGCCAGATGCCGAATCACATAGTTTGGGCAAACTAGTGCGCTCATTAGGTATACCCATGAGTGACCGTCATCGCGCAAATGGCGATGCAATTGCCACCTTAAAGCTTTTTAAATTGTTATTGGATAAAGATTCCCAAAAGACCATAATCAAAGAGGTGCTTCGCGAGGAATCACAAGGCGAATTATCCCCGACTCAATTGGATATCGTTTCCGGACTTCCTTCTGAAACCGGTGTATATTATATGCATGATAAGGATGGAGAAATTATTTTTCTAGGTAAGACCAAAAACGCCAAAAAAAGGGTCAACCAGCATTTTACCAACCTAGGCCAATTGGCCAGAAAGCTTCAGAAAGAAACGAAGAAAGTTTCATTTGAGCCCACGGGTAGTGAATTGCTCGCCATCCTAAAAGAATATGTCGAACTGAAAAAGACAAGACCCAAGCATAATAACATTACCAAAAAAAGTCTTTTTTCACATGTGATTAATTTTTCAAAAAATGGAAGCCCACATATTGAATTGGAAATTGTAAAAAACAAGTTCAAAAAAAGACAGAAAATTGGATTCAACGGAATTCCTTCAGCCAATAGCTTCCTGAAAAAAATTAGTCAAGAGTTTGAGTTATGTCCTTCTTCCCTAGGTCTTGAAGATACCTGTGACCATTCAAAAAATGGATGTTCCGACGGCTGCTCCGATTTGGAAAATGCAATGGAGTTCAACCAGAAAATTGAAGATGCCCTAGATAAATACAGTATTAAAGGTAAGACCATCGTTTTGCTTGACAGGGGTCGGGAACATGGTGAACAAAGTTTTATCTTAGTGAAAAATGGGATATTGAAGGGCTTTGGATATGTACAGCTTAATCATCAAATAAATAATATTCATATCTTAGAATCGATTATCACCCCTATGCCAAGTGACGAAAACACCACTTTTATTGTCGAATCTTATTTGAGAAAAAATAACAATCTCAAAATTTTGGAGTTAACACCCGCCCTTTGAAAAAACAAGAAGTACATTCCGGTTGGAAACATAGGTTACATGAAATTATTTATGAAGCCGATACACCATTAGGAAAATTCTTTGATATTGTTCTTGTTGGATTAATCGTCCTAAGCGTCATTTTGGTGATGCTCGAGAGCATCAAGGAAGTAGACCAGAATTACCATCGGGTTTTGCTCACATTGGAATGGGTAGTTACCATTTTTTTTACGCTGGAATACATCGCCCGACTGATTAGTATCAAAAAGCCTTTGAAGTACGTATTCAGCTTTTATGGGATTATTGATTTTGTTTCTACCATTCCGCTTTACTTATCCTATATTCTGGCAGGCTCTCAAGTCTTATTGGCGGTGAGAGCATTCCGACTATTGCGGATTTTTAGGATTTTAAAACTGGTCAAATTTATGGGTGAGGCCTCCCAGCTGAAAGCTGCATTAAGAGCGAGCAGGGCAAAAATCGCTGTTTTTATCTATGTGGTTCTTATTCTTTCTGTGATTATGGGAACTATCATGTATCTTATTGAAGGTGACGAAGCCGGTTTTACGAGCATTCCCAGAAGTATCTATTGGACCATTGTGACCTTGACCACAGTTGGGTATGGAGATATTGCCCCACAGACTAATCTGGGACAATTTTTGGCTACGGTCATTATGATATTAGGATATGGAATTATTGCGGTTCCAACGGGTATCGTTACCGTTGAATTCTCCAGACATAAAAATGGTGATAAACAGAAGAGTGTAGTGCACACCAACACCCAGGCCTGTCCAACCTGTGCCGCCGAAGGCCATAGAGACGATGCCACTAACTGCTATAAGTGTGGCGAATTGTTATGACTTCCAAAACATTGATTGCAGTTGTTGGCCCCACTGCCATTGGAAAAACCAAGTTGGGAATTCAACTGGCCGAACATTTTAACACCGAAGTTGTTTCGGCAGATTCCCGCCAGTTTTTTAGAGAAATGAATATTGGCACTGCTGTTCCGTCGGAAGAAGAACTAAATACGGTTCCTCATCATTTCATTCAACACAAAAGCATTTTTGAACCCTATTCCGTAGGTGATTTTGAAAAAGATGTTCTCGCAACCCTCGACAAAATCTTTAAAATTAAAGATCATGCCGTTATAGTGGGAGGAAGTGGATTATATGTGGATGCAGTAATCAAGGGACTAGACGAATTTCCCAAAGTTAAACCCCAACTTCGCGAAACCTTGAATCAAAAATTTAAAGAAGAAGGACTACCTTACCTTCAAAAAGAATTATTATCAAAGGACCCTGAATATTATGCAATTGTAGACATTGAAAACCCCCATAGACTAATTCGAGCTTTGGAAATCTGTATGACCACAAACCAACCCTATTCTTCCTTCCTCAATCAAAAAAAGGCAGTAAGAATGTTTGATTCGTTATACGTCGGAATTGATGCAGATAGGGAGGTTATTTATGAACGTATCAATAATCGGGTCGATTTGATGATGGAGGCTGGTTTACTAACCGAAGCTGAAAAATTATATCCCAATCGACACTTAAATGCACTACAGACTGTTGGATATCGCGAGCTTTTTCAATATTTTGACGGTAATTTCACTTTGGACTTCGCAATTTCCGAAATCAAAAAGAATACCCGGCGATTTGCAAAAAGACAGCTCACATGGTTGCGAAAAAACAACTCCATTTTATGGGTGGGATATGACGATGAACCGGAGGCAATTGCATCGAAAATTAAACAGCATCTTTTAAACACGTCAGATGAGTGATTTTGGTAAAGTTTTATTTATCATGGGAGTTTCCGGGACCGGAAAGTCCACCATAGGAACAATGGTTTCCGAATCATTGGGAGTTCCTTTTTATGATGGAGATGATTTCCACCCTGAGGAGAATATAAAAAAGATGAGTGCCGGACTACCTTTGGATGACAATGATAGACAAGGTTGGCTCGAAAAGTTGAATGCCTTGGCAAAAGAACAAAAGTCCAAAGGAGCTGTAATTGCTTGTTCGGCTTTAAAGGAGCGTTATAGAGAGATATTGCGAAACGAAATTGAGGGTTTCGTTCATTTTATTTACCTGGAAGGTTCTTTTGAACTCATAAAATCACGCATGGAGCTTAGAAAAGGGCATTTTATGCCAGCAGAACTGCTAAAATCCCAATTTGAAACTTTGGAACCTCCAACGGATGCTATCAATGTTTCCATATCACATCCTCCTGAAAAAATTGTTCAATTAATTTTAGACCAAACGCAATGGTAGAGACTAATTTGATTTTCGCCGTTTTGGGCGGTATCGCTATACTCTTATTTTTAATCCTGAAACTGCGAATCCATGCTTTTTTGGCATTACTCATCGGTAGTATAACGGTAGGACTGATTGCCGGTTTAGATGCCAAGGAAATCATCTCTACCGTTCAAGAAGGAATGGGCAATACCCTCGGGTTTGTTGCTACGGTGGTAGGATTGGGAGCTATGTTTGGGGCTATTTTGGAAGCTTCCGGAGGCGCTAAAACCATTGCTGATTTTATGGTCGCAAAATTTGGTTTGAAAAAGGCTCCTTCAGCTATGGTAATTTCTGGTTTTTTAATCGCTATTCCCGTATTTTTTGATGTTGCCTTTATCATTTTGGTTCCGATGATCTATGCTTTGCAACGTAAAACTGGAAAGTCCCTTTTACTCTATGCAATTCCGCTTCTGGCCGGGTTGGCCATAACACATGCCTTTATTCCACCTACCCCAGGACCAATCGCCGTTGCTGATATTATAGGTGCCGACTTGGGATGGGTAATATTGGTAGGGTTTCTAGCGGGGATTCCAACTGCATTAATAGCCGGATTATTATTTGGAAGGCACATCGCGAAGAAAATCTTTGTTGCGGCTCCCGAGCAAATCGAAAATTCCACCCCTTCGGCTTTACCTCCAATAGGTCAAACCTTGTGGATCATTGCTTTTCCGATTGTGTTGATTTTATTGAATACCATCGCTTCTACTGGAGCTTTGGGAATTTCGTCCCCTATCGTATTAAAAACGATTGCGCTCGTTGGACATCCATTTTCTGCTTTAATAATCGCAAATCTATTGGCATGGTACTTCTTTGGATTAAAAAGAGGGTTTACAAAAGCTCAACTTTTCGATATATCCACCAAATCCCTGGCACCGGCAGGAACTATTATTCTTCTTACAGGTGCTGGCGGTGTTTTTAAGCAGGTGTTAACCAACACCGGTGCTGGTGAGCTATTGGCAACTTCCCTTAGCAATGCTGGATTTCCCATTTTGGCCTTTGCTTTTATCAGTGCGGCGATTGTAAGAATTGTCCAAGGTTCCTCAACTGTGGCAATGATAACCGCGGCAGGATTGGTATCTCCCTTGTTGATAAATGCTTCTTTGAGTCCAATAGAATTGGCTTGTATGGTAATTGCCATAGCATCTGGAGCCAGTATTTTTTCGCATGTAAATGATAGTGGGTTCTGGTTGGTGGGCCAATATTTGGGTATTTCGGAAAAACAGACCTTCAAATCCTGGACCATCATGACCACAATTTTGGCATTTACAGGAATGGCAACGGTCTCTGTACTATACTTTTTTGTATAAAAAAACCACCTTTAAAAGGTGGTTGAATTTATAGTTGGGTAAATCTTTATTGATTTTCTGCTTTGACTACTAATCGGAATCCTTCTCCATGGATATTCAAGATTTCAACTACATCATCCTTCTTCAAATATTTTCTGAGTTTGGCAATATAAACGTCCATACTTCTAGACGTAAAATAGTTGTCATCTCTCCATATTTTTGTCAGTGCCAATTCTCGAGGCATTAAATCATTCTCATGCAACGCCAGGAGTCTCAATAATTCGTTTTCCTTTGGTGAAAGCTTTACAGGCTCTTCCTCCATATATTTTAGGAATCGAAGTTTTGAATTCAAATGGAAATTTCCAATTTCAAATTCAAATTGTTTGCTGTCTGCCAATGTGCTAGATGCTTTTCTTTGAAGTATTGCTTTAAGCTTCATGAGCAACACCTCAGAATCGAAGGGCTTGTTCAAATAATCGTCGGCTCCAGCTTTGTAACCTTTTAAAACATCTTCTTTCATGGTCTTGGCCGTCAGGAATATAATTGGAACGTTTTCATTCTTTTCCCTGATTTCCCTAGCTAGTGTAAATCCATCTTTATAAGGCATCATAACATCTAAAATGCAGACGTCATAATTATCTTTTTTGAACTTCTCAAAACCTTCCATACCGTTTTTGGCCAATACAACATCAAAGTCGTTCATGGACAAATAATCCTTCAACACAATCCCAAAATTTGGGTCATCCTCAACCAACAATATTTTCTTCTTCTCTGTTTCCATAATTCTGTTTTTCTATATTAAAGGAAGCTTTATATAAAAAGTACTTCCTTTTCCTTTTTCACTTTCAGCGTATACTTCGCCCTGATGATCTTCAATAATTCGTTTAACATACGCCAGACCCAATCCATGGCCTTTTACGTTGTGAATATCTCCTGTGTGTTCCCTATAAAATTTCTCGAACACCTTTTTTAGAACCACCTTGCTCATTCCAGCTCCTTGGTCCTGTATTTTAATAATTATACTATTCTTCACCATTTCGGTGTACACGTCAATCTTGGGTGGTTCTGGCGAGTACTTAATAGCGTTGTCCAACATGTTAACCACCACATTGGTAAAGTGCATGTCATTTGCCAAAACCTCTGACCTCTCAGCATCTAAATGAGCATTGATATAACCTCCACGGTTCTTCACAATCAGTTCTACATGGGTTATGGCATCTGTAACAATATCATGTGCATCTACCCTATCTTTATTGATATCCAATTGGTTTTTTTCCAATTTGGAAATCCGCAATACATTTTCAACCTGGGCATGCATTCTTTTGTTCTCCTCTCTAATCATCCCCAAATACCGTAGCACCTTTTCTTTATCTTCAATAGACTTTGGATTTCGTATCGCTTCAACCGCCAAGTTTATTGTAGCAATCGGAGTTTTGAACTCGTGTGTCATATTGTTAATGAAGTCTGTTTTTATCTCGGATATCTGTTTTTGTTTTATAAGTTGATAAATAGCGCTTGAGTAAGCAATCACTATAACCAAGGTAAAAATCAAAGACAACAGCGCCATTCCCATTACAGATTCAAATATGAACTTCTTCTCTTTTGGAAAAGTCAGCAACAAAGAGAAGTTTGTATTTCCCTCACTATCTTTAAAAATCGGAGCCTCATACATTCTAGACTTTGAAAACTTGAACTTTTTCGATTTAATTTTTGTTGGATAGCCTTGGCTATATACACCATATTCAAAATCGATACCTATGTTTCTGTTCCGTAGTTCCTGATCCAGGAGTAATTCCAATTCTGTTTTTGAAACTCTTTTATGAATTGGTTGACTCTTGGCGTATTCTGTAAAGACATCTTCCAAAGCAGCTTTATCAATGCTAGAAAGTCCGCCAATCTTCTCTGCTCTCTGAATTGGAGTAAGGCTATAACTCTTTCCGTCCAAACCGTACTCCTCCTTGAACACAGCTCTAGTGCGTTTACTGGTGTAATTTTTTATTATGGTGCTGTCTTCACCACTCGAATTATCAAAGAACGTTGATGTTATATTGTAATCTTCTTCTAATATCCCATGGGAGTAGAAGAGAATTTCGTCAGAGTTCACATCCCTGTCAACGAAAAAAAAGTTCCTGAACTGGGTTGTTTTGGGTTCTCCAACACTGTCCGCCAGTGAAGCTATCCGGTCAAGGTAAAAATTCATTTCACTCTTCTCCACCCTGCTTGCTACCTTGTCCAATATGTCTGTAACCGTTCTTGAGAATTGCTCCTCTTTGTCGTCAACCGATGTTCTTATCCAATACACTTGAACAAAGATTATCCCTGTTAGAGATAAACTCATAAGAATGACGAGAAGAACGAATAGCTTCTTGTTCATCGGGGTAAAATTAGAAATTTAACATTTAGGCTTTCCACCGTTTAACCTAACCTTAACAAAAATGTTAAAATTTTGAATTAGTGTGCGTACACATCTAGCATGCGGTGAAGTTTTTTCACCTCTTTTTGTGTAGTCGTCAAATGGATGTTTTCAATACAAAAATCTGCCAATTCAATTTTGTCCAAATCATCCATTTGGTTCTTCATCCTATCTAGAACCTCTTTTTCGGAAACACTATCTCTATCCATTACGCGTTGAAGCCTAAGTTGAACTGGAGCAGTCACCAACAATACGTAATCATAGTTATCTTGAGCATTATTTTCAAAGATCAATGCGGTTTCTTGAATCACATAGTTTGAGGTCTGAGTATTGGTCCAATTCAAGAAATGCTTTCGAACCTCAGGATGCACAATATCATTTAATTGCTTCAAAAGGCTAGGGTCTTTAAAAACTTTGTTCGCAATAAAACGTCTGTTCAATTTACCTTTGGAATATGCTTTCGTGCCTAGTAGACCCACTATAGACTCTTTTATTACCGGGGATGAAGTCATTAACTCTTTAGCTTCCAAATCAGAGTCATAAACAGGCACATTAAGTTCGCGGAACATATTTGCCACAGTGCTCTTGCCACTTCCTATCCCTCCTGTAAGTCCAACAATAATCATTTTTGCTCTAAAACGAAGTTTACCTTATTCTCCAATAATCGTACCCCATGTGCTTTTGATGGTTCACGGGTTATCTGCAAAAAGAGCACGTTATCTTTGGAGTTTGCCAATTGACCATAATCTCCTTCTACTTCAAAGTCACTGGGTGTTATAACCTTTAGTTGTTCAATTGTGGCTTTGCAAAGCACAGGCACAGTTGCCGGAAAGGTCTTTATTTTATACTCATCTGGTAAGTTCAAGACTTTTACGGGCACCTCATAGACCTTCTCCGAAAACCGAACCACCTTGCCTGATATGTTGACCCGACTAATTGAAAAAATACTATTGGTCATGTTTTTGGGGAACACCAATGGAATGTCTTCAGAAAAATCAGAAGCAATATTGCTCAATTCAATTTTGGTCGTTGTTATTTGTTGTAAAGTATCAATTTCGTTTGGTGGGCCTTTCACCAAAACCGTTTGTGGCTCAATAACTGGCTCGCCTTCCAAAATGTAGTTTTGTTGAAATTGGATGTCCAAGACTGCCTTTACCGGGACCTCTTTGGATGCTACCTGGTACATATCAACAAAAAGTTCATCACGATATAAATCTATTAGTGAAATATTTTGCGAAAGCTGACTTTCAATCTGTTTTTTGAGCGCATCCTCGGTCAACTTGTACCCCTGGTTTTCATAAACAGATTGCGATAAGTCTATATTAATTTTTTTATTGAATATGTTGAAATAAAAATGTCTAAAACCACTTGTCTTGATTTTTGCCTCCATAGACCTGGAAGAATTGTTCCCCAATAGCAGCGTATCAGGTAAATTTTCGTAATAGAGATAAAAATTGGCCCTTGACTCATAGGACTCTGACAAGTTGCTCAAAAACCAAGCTAAAAAAGAGCACAACAAAAAAAGTGAAAACACTTTCACCTTTCTGTTATTGACTCTTGTCAAAAGCTTTTTGAACACCCTATCGTTTTTTAAAAAACAGTTTTGGAAGCAGTTCTTCAGGTTCCTTGCTACTAAAATTAAGCAACATTGTCGATTTGAGAAAACCTATCCCATATCCTGTAAACTGTATTATGGCCGCGAAAATTGCAAGAAAGGCAACTTTTAAATTTTTAGCACTGGCCAGAGCATCAATAAATAACACAAAAAAATAGGCGGAATATACGATTATTGGTATAGCAAATCCCATTAGTAACAACACGAGAGACAGACTGAGACCAAGAATAAAAATCGTCGGAAACCAATAAGTTATTTTAGCGGTACCGGGGTGCCATTTATTCAAAATAGGTCTGACCATCCCAAATTTATTGACTTGAATATAGAATTTGTTCCAATCTATTCGTCTTTTATGGAACACAAATGCATTTGGAAATAATCTAGACGTGTAACCCGATTTCCAAATACGAAAAGTGAGGTCTGGATCCTCACCTGGGTGTATTCTTCCAAAACCACCTACCTTTTCATAGGCTTCTTTGGAAATTCCCATGTTAAAACTTCTCGGCTGAAATTTGCCCACCGACTTTTTCCCACCACGAATTCCTCCAGTAGTAAAAAATGAAGTCATTACATAGTTAATCGCCTTCTGTACGATGGTAAAAGATTCATCAGCCGCATCAGGACCTCCAAAACAATGCACAAAGTCCGTTTCAAGTTCCTTATGGACTTCAGCAAGATATTGTTTGGGTAGAATACAGTCTGAATCCAGAATGATAAAATAGTTTCCTTTGGCCTTAGACATTCCAAAATTTCTGGAGTCACCTGGGCCTGAATTTGGTTTGAAGTAATAGGCTATCTGCAATTGATTTTTGAATCTCTGTACCACATCCTCTGAACTTTCATTGGATCCATCTTCAACAATCACAATTTCAAAATCCTTCTGAGTAGTTTGCAAACAAAGACTCTCCAGTAGTTCCCGAATTTCTTCTGGCCTATTGTACACGGGTACTATTATGGATAACTTCAATTCCATTAAAAAACAGAAAAGCCATCCTTTGAAGGATGGCTTTTTTATTTATATTTTTTGATTATTCGCTAAACTCATCGACAACCTCTTGGCTTACGCCGGTGTTCGAAAATCCGCCGTCGTGAAATAGATTCTGCATAGTCACTTTTCGAGTCAAATCCGAAAAAAGGCTGATAGTATAATCTGCGCAATCCGCAGCGGAGGCGTTTCCTAGCGGTGACATTTTCTCAGCATAACTGATAAATCCACCAAAACCTTTCACACCTTGTCCAGCTGTTGTAGGAGTCGGGGATTGGGAAACCGTATTCACTCGTACCTTCTTTTCCTTTCCGAAGAAATATCCGAAACTACGTGCAACTGATTCCAAATAAGCTTTGTTATCTGCCATATCGTTATAATCAGGGAACGTACGTTGTGCCGCCATATAGGTAAGAGCCACAATACTACCCCATTCATTCATGGCATCTGCCTTAAAAAGTGTTTGCATCACTTTATGAAACGAAAGTGCGGATACATCCCAACCTTTGGTGGTGAAATCGTATTTCTCATCGGTGTAAGCTCGTCCTTTCCTAACATTGACCGACATTCCGATGGAGTGCAACACAAAATCCAATTTTCCGCCTAGAATCTCCATCGACTTCTCGACTAAATTTTGCAAATCTTCTTCGCTGGTAGCATCTGCTGGAATAATTTCAGAGCCCGTTTTCTTAGCCAGTTCATTTATTTGCCCCATCCGCATTGCAATGGGTGCATTGGTGAGCACAAATGTGCCTCCCTCTTCGTGAACACGTTCTGCCGTTTTCCAAGCAATGGAATTTTCATCCAATGCTCCAAAAATGATTCCCTTTTTACCTTTTAAAAGATTATATGCCATAGTGTATAGATCGTTGGTTTTGCCGACAAAGATATTTATTCTTGACGAGTTTTAGGTTTTTGATTTTAACTGTTCAAACTGCAATTAGATTACTGTAACAATTGTTTCGCATGGGCCAATGCAGATTCCGATAAAGTCTTACCTCCAAGCATTTCAGCCAATTCGCTAATTCGCTCTTCTTCATTTAATTTTTTCATTCGAGTTGTGGTACCCAGGGTGCTTTCTTCCTTAAAAACTTTAAACTGCTGTTTGCCTTTTGACGCAACTTGTGGTAAATGTGTAATCGAAAAAACCTGCATCGTAGAACTCATTTGTTGCATAATTTCTCCCATTCTATTCGAAATCTCACCGGAGACCCCGGTATCGATTTCATCGAACATCATGGTTGGCAGTTGTTCGTACTTTGCTAGGATGGATTTTATTGTGAGCATGATGCGAGAGAGCTCACCCCCAGATGCCACTTTCTTCAATTCTCCATAATCAGAACCTTTGTTAGCGGAAAACAGAAAGCTCAAATCATCATTCCCATTAAGCTTAAAAGTATTCGAGGGATTCAGTTCGATATTGAACGTTGCTGAAGGCATTCCCAAACCATGCAAACTATCTTGAAGCATTTGCTTTAGTTTTGGAATTACTGAATTTCTTGCTTTTCTGATCTTAGCGGCACAATTTTCAAGTCGGTGTTTGACTTTAGCCACCACTTCTTCCTTCTCTTCTATTTTGGATTCAATATTTGCAACAGTATCAACCTGCTGAGAAAGCTGATTTTTTATCCGAATAAGTTCTTCAACAGTTGCAACCTGATGCTTCTTCTGAAGGTCATAAAGCTGTTGAAGTCTTCCGTTTACCACATTTAATCGCTCAGGGTCCGCTTCAACTCCATCTTTCAGATTTTCCAATTCATTGGAAACGTCATCCATCTCCACCACCACGCTTTGTATGCGCTCATTCAATGCTTCATACTCCTTACCATATTCGGACAAATTCTGGAAAGTCTGCTTAAGTTCTGAGAAACGACCTAACAAACCCATTTGTTCATCGTTCAACAATTGATGACCTTTGGCGAGCAACTCCAAAATATTCTCCACATTGCTCAATTGTCCGTATTCAACCTCGAGCTCTTCCTGCATTCCTTCCTTCAGAAATGCATCTTCCAATTCTTTCAACAAAAAGCTATTGTAATCATGCTCTTTTGTAGAGTTGGATTGAAAATCCAGCAATTCTTGCAGTTCGTCGGAAGCGGTTTTAAACTGGTTTAAGTTTTCGGTATATTTTTCAAGATTTTCTACGTTGCCTGCTAAAGCGTCTACTACTTTCAATTGAAAATCGTTTTCGGTCAGTTGCAGGGTTTGATGTTGGGAGTGCACATCGATTAACTGATTTCCTAACTGCTTTAAAATATCCAGATTTACCGGGGAATCATTTACAAACGCTCTTGATTTTCCACTAGGCAAAATCTCTCTTCGCAGGATGGTAACTTCCTCATAATCCAGATCATATTGATCAAAGAAATTGTTCAGCTTATACATAGAAACTTCAAACTCAGCTTCTATAATGCACTTTTGTTCCTTGTTTTTCAGCGAAGAAAGGTCTGCACGCTTGCCCAGGACCAAAGAGAGTCCACCTAACAAAATTGATTTACCCGCCCCTGTTTCACCAGTAATGGTGGTAAAACCATCAGAGAACGTAACATTCACGTCGTCAATTAAGGCGTAATTCCGAATTGAAAGATTTGTAAGCAATGTCGAAGATTTTCCCCGTAAATATAAATCTCTTTGGAGAAATGGGCTAGTATTTTATCTCGTTCCAGGTACTGGAATAGAATGGCGCCACTTTATTAAGGGTTTCCTTGAGCTTTACCACATCGATTTTTGGTCCATCGGAGAAGATATTCCGGATTTCTTCAGATTTTGCATCAAAGAAAGTTTGAATCAAAAAGGCGTTAGGTCTTCTTTTAATGAGCGTTTCAAATAAGCGCATACTTCCAGCAATAATTTGTTTGCCGGTGCTGTTGTTATCTCCTAAAATATCCAATCCCTTTCTGTGGTAGTTGTACATGGCTATGCGATATTCCCGAAAAGAATTGCTCAATAGGTTGTCTACCAACTCAAAACGACTTCTCTCCCCTGTTTCCTGATTCCAGCCAGATGAGTTCGAACCCTGGGCTTGCGTCACAATGTTTTGTGCTTGTCGGTACATATCGTCCCCTCCTTCCAAAGAAAAGGTATCTGCATCCAGACCTAACATAATGTATACGTAATAAGAAATAACCGCCACAAGATTAGATTCAAATGCATTTTCATTGTAGGCCAAGGGTTGAAATTCTTGGTATTGAAAATTAAAGACATCATCTTTATAGTTAAAGATGGGGCTTTCATATGAAGTGTTATAAACCGGTCTTGAAGATTGGATTTGGATATTGGCCTCGAAACGGTCAGATTCGTATTGGGTGACCGTAATGAACATTCGGGCATTTACCCTTTCATTCTCACGATAGGTGCGATTGGTCCATTTATTCTTGTTCACAAAGTCATTAAGTGAACGTTCCAATGTCTTAAAAATCTGCTGGTTGGTCTGACTTACCTGGTCAGAATTTACAGTGATAGTACAATTCATTTCCTGTGCAACGATGGCATAAGAAAATGATAGAAAAAAAGCGACAATTAAAAGATTACGCATGGACTCTGGCAATGATTTCTTCCCAAATATCGGAAGCTACTTCGGGCTTCGTCTTCAAAGCAAACGTTTTTATATCCAAATTCTTATCAATAAAGGTGATTTTATTGGTACTTCCTCCAAAGCCAGCGCCATCGTCCTTTAACGAATTAAGGATTATGGCATCAAGATTTTTTCGCTTCAGTTTTCCTTTGGCATTCTCAAGTTCGTTTTCCGTCTCAAGGGCAAAACCAACCAAAAATTGATTTGTCTTTTTCTCACCCAAAGAAAATAGGATATCTGGGTTGCGCTCTAACTCAATGTGCATATCCCCTTCTTTCTTTTTAATTTTTTCAGCTGCAATATGTTTTGGACGGTAATCCGCAACCGCAGCTGCGCAAATTGCAACATCCATATCGTCATAATATTCATGACAAGCATCAAACATATCTTGTGCGGAGGTTACCCTTACCAAGTTTATAGTATTCTCCTCGGTAACACTCAAATTTGTGGGTCCAGAAACCAATACTACATGGGCTCCAAGACTTGCTGCTTGCTTTGCCAATTCAAAACCCATTGTTCCAGAGGAACGATTGCCCAAAAATCGAACTGGGTCGATTGCCTCATGGGTTGGTCCAGCAGTAATCAGGACTTTTTTCCCGCTTAGGGGAAGATTTTTGCTTAAGTCTTTAAGAAGAAAATCAACTATCGCTTCCGGTTCTGCCATACGTCCTTTACCATGAAGTCCACTGGCCAATTCACCGGATTCTGCCGGAATCATTGTATTGCCAAAAGATTCCAGTTTCTCGAAGGATATTTTGGTAGAAGGGTGCTTGTACATATCCAAGTCCATTGCCGGAGCAAAATAAACCGGGCATTTTGCGGATAAATAGGTCGCCATCAACAAATTATCACAAGTCCCATGTGCCATTTTGGAAAGTGTATTCGCGGTAGCAGGAGCAACAATCATAACATCGGCCCACAAACCAAGTTCTACATGGTTGTTCCATGATAAACTACCATCTTCCTCATTGACAAAATCCATTAGTACTGGATTTTTGGAAAGTGTGGATAATGTAAGGGGGGAAACAAAAGAGCTGGAACTTTGGGTCATTACTACTTTGACCTGAGCACCAGCTTTTATCAAAAGCCTAACAAGAAATGTGGTCTTATACGCGGCGATTCCTCCGGTAATGCCCAAAAGGATGTTTTTACCGCTAAGCATTTCTTAGGCGTCTTTCTCTGTGTTTCTATAATAGATTTTGTCTTCCAACCACTCTAACACTGCCAAAGCATGGGGTTTTGGAAGTTTTTCGTAAAACTTGGAAACTTCGATCTGCTCTTTATTCTCAAAGACCTCTTCCAAACTATCGCTGTAAGTTGCAAACTCTTCCAACTTCTCCAACAATTCCTTTTTAATCTCAGAATTGATTTGGATGGCACGTTTGGAAGCTATCGAAATGGCTTCGTAAATGTTATCTGTTTTTTCATCGAACTCATTTCTGTTATGGGTAACAGTAGAAACGGGTGCTTTGGTATTTTTCAAATCTTGCATGGACTGCGTGTTTAAACTATTTATTTGGAATTGGAATATTCTCCCAATTCCTTTTGGATTTTGCTGGACAAATTATCAGCTTTCTTTTTGAATTCTGTTTCTGGATAGTATTTCAAAAGGTTGTCGTAAGAGGCTTGTGCATCTTCCAAACGTTCTTTTCTTCTATCTTCCACACTGTTCATGGCCAAATTCGTTGTGGCCTCTATTCTGTAATACAAGGCTTCCTCTCTGTAAATGGAACCAGGATTATCGGAAATAAAATTATCCAGTGCAGTAATGGCGGAAACCAAAATAGGATAATTGAACTGCCCTAACTTGTTAAACTGTTTGGCTATTTCAAGTTGTTTTTTCTCTTTCTTAGCGGTAAGCTCTTTGGCCATTGCGTTGGCTTCATCAAAGAACTCAGATTCTGGGTATGTGTTGATAAAGGATTGTAATTTCACCAATGCCTTATCAGTATCTGTTTGGTCTAACGAGTAGGCAGGTGAAAGCTCATAGTAGCTTTTCGCTCCTAAAAAGTTCGCTTCTTGAATCTTATCACTTCGTGGATATGACTTTATAAATCGTTCAAATTGATATCCAGACAGATAATAATCTTCTGTTTTGAAATAGGTGTTTGCAAAAAAGAACATTACACGCTCTCCCTGAGGCTTGCCCACATAACGTGGTGCTATTTGTTCGTAAAGTCTTTTGGCTCTTTTAAAATCCCCTTCGTCATAATATTTTTGGGCCAAGTCATATTTCGCCTTTACATCCTCATTTTTAAGTACTTTCTGGTACTCGTTACAGGATGAAAAAACAAATGCAAATAAAAGTAGTAGGTATACAGGCCTCATTCTCAAAAATATTTTGCAAAATTAGTGATTATCAACGGATATAAAAAATCATATCCTTATCGAAAATAAGAGCAAGATTGTGCATCCGCCAAGGTTTTGGCGAACATTTAACACCTCTTAAGCATAAACCCTGTCAAAGGATTTCAAAAAATTGGCGATCCTGGTCTTCAAATTGGGTGTTGCTTCCACGAGAGGTAACCTTACAACACCTGAACAAATGCCCAAAGTTTCAAATATCGTTTTGATTCCAGCTGGATTTCCTTCTTCAAAAATTAACTGCATTAAGGGCTGAAGGGCATGATGCATTTTATAAGCTTCATCCGAGCCATTATTAATGCCAAGTTCAATCATTTTGGAAAAAGAATCGGGCAGTCCTTGCCCCAAAACCGAAATAACACCTGACCCTCCTGCCAAAACGGTTGGAAGTGCTGTAAAATCATCTCCGGAGATTACCATAAAGTCTTCAGGTTTATCCTTAAGAATTTCATCAATTTGAATCATATCACCACAGGCTTCCTTAATAGCAACAATGTTTTCAAAATCCCTAGCTAAACGAAGTGTCGTTTCTGGTAACATATTACTTCCTGTTCGAGCAGGAACATTATACATTATAATCGGTTTAGGCGTTGCTTTTGCAACTGCTCTGAAATGCTGATATATCCCTTCTTGGGTAGGTCTATTATAATAAGGCGAAACAGATAAAATTCCATCGAAATCCGACAAATCTGTTTGCGAAACTTCTTCAACAACGGCAGCGGTATTGTTTCCTCCGATTCCCAGCACCAAGGGCAACCTTCCGGAATTTGCACGAACAATAACATCAATAACAAGCTGCTTATCTGCTTTCGATAAAGTTGCCGATTCCGCTGTTGTTCCCAGCGCCACCAAATAATCGATACCTCCTTGCACACAATGTTCCACAATGAGTTCTAAGGCTTTCACATCCACAGAAAAATCTTCGTTAAAAGGTGTTACCAAAGCGACACCAGTGCCTGTAAATTGTTCCATCACAACTCTTTTAAAACTTTCAAATACTTTTTAAGTTCACTTTTAAACATCTTAAAATCGGACAGTTTGGTGTTCAGTATTAAATCATTGATTTTTGGATCTAAAGCTCCAAAACCAACCTTCAATCTTGCAGGAGTTTTTACTGACAAGAGTTTCATCATTAAATTATCCTCTTCATAATAGTTGATCAAAATGTCGTACTCCCTTCCTAAAAACTCCAACACATATCCATTTTCTATAACACCCTTCCAACCTAAATCTTTGTCGGAAAAAATTTGGATGGCATAGGGTGAATTTTTGTCGTATTCCCGCTTATATCCAATAATCTTTATGGCATTGGGCCTTAATGAATATTCATCTATAAGCTCGTAGAACACCTCTGCATTCTGGAAGTTATCCACATCCACAATGCAACCTATACTGGTAATCCCATGTTCCCTATCTACTGTTTTAGGAGGCTTTTCCATTTCCTCCTTTAAATATTTAAGACCCGATTTAACCTTAAATTTATCTTGGAACCCTTTTAAAAACATATTTTTTATGCATTTTTACAAAGGTAATTATTCCATAAGATTACTTTACAAAGATAAGCACGTGTATATTTTAAAATTAAAACAATTTGTTGCATTTGTAACTTTTTGTTTATTTCTATCCTGTCAGCAAGAGAAAGGGCAGCTTACAAAAGTTCAAGGGAAACAGCTGAAAATTGATACTAGTTTGGCCAGCGTAGATTCGATTTCGGACTATATAGCTCCATTTAAGAGTCGAATTGATCAGGTCTTGGATAGCGCTTTGGCCTATGCCCCCAAAACCATTCCGTTGGATGATGCCCCGCACAATACCTCTTTGGGGAATTTGATGGCCGACATTGTATTTGCCGAGACCAGTCCCCTTTTCAAATCAACTACAGGAAAAGATTTAGATTTTGTTGTTCTGAATAGAGGTGGCATACGTACCATCGTTTCCAAAGGCAATGTTTCAGCAAGAAATGCTTTTGAAATCATGCCTTTTGAGAATTATATTTCAGTTGTTGAATTGGATGGAGCTGCGGTCAGAGAACTTATCGACTTCTTAGTTAATGCGACCAGGGCACATCCCATTGCCGGTATGCAAATTGTTCTAAATAAAAATGGAGGTCTGGAGTCTGTGGATATCCAAGGGAGTCCATTTGATGAAACCAGAAATTACTACGTAGCCACCTCTGACTATCTGGTTCAAGGTGGACCTAGCATTGGTTTTTTTGATGAGATGGTGAATGTAACTGACACTGGTTATCTTTTGCGTAACGCCATTATAGATCATTTAAAAAAAATAGATACCGTAAAAGCTGCGGTGGATAACAGATTTATTCAATTAAAGTAAATGAAGCGTAGGGATTTTTTACGGAACACCGCGGCCACCTCAGCCCTTATTGGTTTTGGTGGATTGAGTTTTAATTCGTGCAAAGGATGGGGTTCACGACAGATTACCATTTTACATACCAATGATGTTCACAGTCATATAGACCCTTTTCCTACCTCCCATTCACAATATGCCAATTTAGGCGGTGTGGCCCGAAGAGCGAGTTTGGTTGAGCAGATTCGAAGCGAAAATCCTAATACGTTACTACTGGATGCCGGCGATATTTTTCAAGGAACCCCCTACTTCAATTTTTATGGTGGCGAATTGGAATTTAAGCTGATGAGTAAGCTCAAATACGATGCGGCTACCATTGGAAACCATGATTTTGACAACGGAATTGACGGTTTGTTGGCCCAAGTTCCCAATGCCACATTCAAATTGCTATCTGCCAATTACGATTTTTCAAACACCGTGATGAACGGTTTTGTAAAACCCTATCAAACTTACCTTTTGGACGGAATCAAAGTTGGAGTCTACGGTATTGGTATTAAACTGGATGGCTTGGTAACCAAACGACTTTACAAGGAAACAGAATATCTCAATCCTTTTGAAATTGCCTTGGACACGGAACGTCTTCTAAAAGAAGAAGAAAAATGCGATCTAATTATCTGTCTTTCCCATTTGGGATATGATTATCAAAACCCTGATCGTCCTTCTGACACGCAATTGGCACAACGAACCCATTATACAGATTTGATTATTGGTGGGCACACTCATACTTTTTTAGACAAACCAGACGTTCGAATCAATCAAAAAGGAAACTCCGTGTTAGTAAACCAAGTTGGTGCTTATGGTCTTAATTTAGGCCGCATTGATTTTTACTTTGATGAAGCAAAAAACGCTTCTGCAAATGGAGTCAGCATCTCGGTGTAACTGCACCCTGTGACTGATTCATCCCAGTTGATTCGAAAACCAGACTATACCAGGTTAGATTTTCATTTTCTTGAATGAACCTCCACATTGAATAAAATAGAAATAGGTTTGTTATTTACTTAACATTTCATGTATTTTACCATTGTTTTACAACAAAACGAAATGTACCTTTTAAGCTATAACTCAAATAAACTAAACTGTTAGGGGAATGCCGGGTAAATTACCCGGCATTTTTACGTATTGATAGCAGACTCTACCAACTCTTGCAGTTCTTCTTCAAAAGTAGATTCAGGGAATGACCTACCAGCCTGTCTGTACCAATAACCCGCATTCCAATCATCTCCTTCTTTTCTATGTAAATAGGCATGAATCCAGTTTCCCATAGTACTATTCATGTCTTGGGCAATGTTATGCGATGCATCCCAGTTGCCCTTGGCATCCCACCACAAAGATTGTAGCGCCAAGGACCAAGCAGCAGGTGGTTCCGAGGAGTTCAATGTATCTTGAAAATTATTAAAAGTTTTGGGTATCATTCCATAAATTTAAGGGCGTAGCCACGTATCAGGATTCAAATAGAACATTTTTTTCCAACCTTGGACTGCATCCGAATCTTTCAGATGTAAGTAAGGAAACGGTGTAGTTATGGCATAATGCAAATGATCTGGTTTTCCCACAGCATTCCCGGTATTGCCAACTGTTCCTAAAACAGAGCCTATTTTAACAGGTTTTAAAGGAAAAGTGTCAATAGCATCCAAATGTGCATAGTAATGAAATCGCCACTTTGGACCCAAGACCATAACGGATTTCCCACCCTTGCCCCCTTCATGCGTATAAACCACAATACCATACGTTGATGCGATTACCGGAGTTCCCTTTTCGGCAAAAATATCTATGCCTTTATGAGTGACGGAACTCCCCCAAGGGTATGCCCAAAACGAGTTTTTATCCCAACTATCGGTAGTTGCACCATCAACAGGGATAATTATTTGTTGGGGACATAAAAACCCAATCAAAATTGCAAGAAGGGGTAACCAAAACCACCTTTTAAAGTATCTGTACCGAACCAAAAAAGCAAAACTTGTCAGCAGAAAATACCAAAAACGGCGTGTGGTGTTGGTAATCATGAATCAAGTTTGGATAAAAAATCTTGCTCTGAAATTATGGGCACACCAAGTCCCTCGGCTTTTGTTTTTTTGCTAGGCCCCATATTGGCTCCGGCCACTAAAAAACTAGTTTTGGACGATATGGAAGAAGCTACTTTGCCCCCATTATCCTCAATGAGTTTCTTTAATTCGGTACGACCAATAGATTCAAATACGCCGGAAACCACAAACGTCTGCCCTTTTAAAGTATCTGATTGATTTTCCAATTGCTCCTCCGAAAGTGAAAATTGCAAACCGTACGATTTAAGTCTTCCTACGATTTCTACATTGGTTTGGTTTGCGAAAAATTGCACCACACTTTCCGCTATGCGCTCTCCGATTTCATCGACCGCGACAAGTTCTTCCTGTGATGCTTCTTGCAATGCATCAATATTCTTATATGCTTTGGCCAATTTTTTCGCCACTGTTTCACCAACATATCGAATACCAAGTCCGAAGAGTACTCTCTCGAAGGGAATAGCTTTGGAAGCTTCGACTCCTTTTACCAAGTTTTCGGCAGATTTCTCTGCCATTCGTTCCAAGGGCATCACCTGTTCTTTAGTTAAGGTATACAGGTCTGCATAGTTTGCAATCAGTCCTTCCTTGAACAATAACTCCACCGTTTCACCTCCCATTCCCTCAATATCCATAGCTTTTCTAGATATAAAATGTTGGATACGTCCAGTAATTTGGGTTGGACAACCTGTGTCATTAGGACAAAAATGTTGAGCTTCTCCTTCCTTTCGGATCAATAATGTGTCGCATTCAGGGCAGTTTTCGATATATTTTGTCGGATTTGAATCCGTTGGGCGCTTTGTAAAGTCGACTGCAATTATCTTGGGTATTATCTCACCACCTTTTTCAACAAAAACAGTGTCCCCTTCTCGAATGTCCAACTTCTCAATCTGATCGGCATTGTGCAGTGAAGCTCTTTTAACTGTCGTACCAGCCAACAAAATCGGTTCAAGATTGGCCACCGGTGTAATTGCTCCGGTACGTCCAACCTGATAGGTAATCTCATTCAAAACTGTTGACACCTGTTCCGCCTTAAATTTATAGGCCATGGCCCAACGTGGTGCTTTGGCGGTATAGCCCAGTTCCTCTTGGTAGCGAAGACTGTTCACTTTAATAACAACTCCATCTGTTTCATAAGGTAAGTCATGTCGATGTACATCCCAGTACTCCACAAATTGCATCACCTCGGAAGTTGTTTTGCAATGTTTTGCTACCGTCGGCACTTTAAATCCCCATGAACGAGCCTTGTCCAAAACTTCAAACTGGGAAGTGATGTTGAGATTCTTACCCACAATGCTATATAATAAGCATTCCAAGGGTCGTTCCGCCACCAAAGCACTATCCTGTAGTTTTAAACTTCCAGAAGCAGTGTTCCTCGGATTCATATATGCTTCTTCACCATTGGCAATCCGCTCTTGGTTCATTTTAGCAAACCCTTCCAAGGTCAGGATGATTTCTCCTCGGATATCAAATTTTGGCGGATAGTCTCCTTTCAATTGCAGAGGCACTGACTTAATGGTCTTAATATTGGTGGTTACATCATCTCCTTGGTAGCCATCACCTCGAGTAACCGCCCTGATAAGTTTTCCATCTTCATAGGTAAGACTGATGGATGCTCCATCATATTTTAATTCACAAGTGAACTCCACAGGAACATCGCCGAGAATACGCTGAATGCGCTTTTCCCAATCCTCAAGGTCTTCTTTGGAATATGAGTTATCCAAGGAATACATGCGGTGCTCATGCCGGATGGTTTCAAAATTTTTGGTCACTGCTCCCCCAACACGAAGTGTCGGTGATGTGGCATCATAGAACTCAGGGTGTTCTTCTTCCAGCTTTTGAAGTTCTTTAAGTTTTACATCAAACTCATAATCGGAGATGGTAGGTTTATCCAATACATAATAGCTATAATTATGCCTCCTTAATTCATCTCTAAGAATGGTAATTTTTTCTTTAACGGTCATCTAAGTCTGCTCTTTTGCGATCCACTTTGGAACTGCCGTAGGTTTATATGCCTCCATTTTTGCGATAAGCCTTTCTGGAGTATCATCAATCAACAGCATATCCCGATTTTCTTGTTTTAAAAATCCATTAATCACCATAGTGTCCAAAAACTGAAGCATAGCATCAAAAAAACCTTTTGTATTCAATATTCCAATTGGCTTTTGATGCAGTCCAAGTTGTCCCCAGGTTATGATTTCAAATAATTCTTCCAAAGTACCAAAACCTCCTGGAAGCGCAATAAAACCATTAGACAGTTCGTGCATTTTCAATTTTCTTTCATGCATGGTTTCCACCACAATCAGTTGGGTAATATTTGGATGAAGGATTTCCTTGCGTTTTAAAAAATCAGGAATCACACCAATTGCCTTCCCATTTTTAACCAGAACTCCGTCCGCCACTTGTCCCATTAATCCTACTTTGGCTCCACCATAAACCAAATTGATGCCATTTATCGCCAAATGTTCGCCCAATTGAAAGGCCATTTTTATCACTTCGGGATCATTCCCTGTGCTACTTCCACAAAAAACCGCAATGCTGTCCATATCAATTTAATTTACCTTTTAGCATTCTATCATTTCCGTAGAGGTCTTTTCGAAGTTCAATTTCCAAAAAATTATGTTCTTCTAAAAGCACTTTTGTTTCCTTACCTAAATATTGATTGATCTCGAAGAACAGAATACCTTTATCTTTTAAATTTTTATCTGCAAATTGAATTATTCTCCTATAAAATAGCAACGCATCATTGTTGGGAACAAATAGTGCCAAGTCTGGTTCATATTCTATGACATTTTTCTTCATTTCGTCCTTTTCCAACTCTCTTACATAGGGTGGGTTGGAAACAATAATGTCAAACCGAAGTTCTAACCCCAATTCAGGGTTAGAATCGAGAATATCTTTTTGAAGAAAGTTGACATCAGCATCATTTAAGACCGCGTTTTGGTTTGCAACCTTCAATGCTTTTTCCGATACATCTATGGCATATACCTTGGCGTTTGAAATGTTCTTGGCTAAAGCTATGGCAATACAACCACTTCCGGTCCCAACATCAAGTATGTTTAGGTCTTGACTGCGTTCGACCTCACAACAATCAACAATCCATTGCACCAATTCTTCCGTTTCTGGTCTTGGAATAAGAACATCTTCATTAACCATAAACTCCATACCCATAAAGTGTGAACTACCTAATATGTATTGTATTGGTTTCTCTTTCTTTAAAGCCGCTAATGTTTCAAATAGTGGAGTTTCTTCTTCTTTGGTCACCACTAAGTTTGGTTGCATTACCAAAATAAATCGTTCCAATTTCAAGAAATGTTCGATAGTCAGATAAAAAAAAGTGTCAACCTCTTCTGGCGGATAAATCCCGTCCAGTTCCAAGTGAAAAATGTTCTTAATTTCCTTGAGTAGCACCTATAATTTTTTAATCATCCAAACTGGACATGCATAATGACCAGTATCCCCAATTCTGGCATCTAGATACTCATAGCCTTGTTGGTTGTAGAGTTTTTGAGCAGCTTCCATATAGGGCATAGTTTCAAGATAACATTGGTCAAATCCGAATTCCTTTGCCTTACCCTCACAAATGGATATTAATTTAGCTCCGATTCCTTTTCCTCTTGCCTTAGGTGACACATACATTTTCTGAAGTTCGCATATGTTGCCCTCATAATTCTCCAGTTGCGCTATTCCTGCGCATCCCATAATCTCCCCAGCCAGCTCCGCCACATAGTAGATTGCCCTTGGAACATCATAGGCGGTATACATATCGTCCAGTGCCTTATCTGCATATGCGGAACCTACTTTGGGCACACCCATTTCTAACAAAACTTCTCGAACCAATGTCGCTACACGCTCATTGTCTTCAGGGGTTATTTCCCGAATAACAACATCATTCATAATGTATTTTATTATCCTATTTTTGCTAGGTGAAGATACATGAAAAATACATGTTGCGGTGCATTGAATTGGGCAAAAAAGGGCTTGGGCGCACCGCACCAAATCCGATGGTTGGAAGTGTTATCGTGTATCAAGAAAAAATTATTGGGGAAGGTTATACCAGCCCATATGGAGGAAATCATGCCGAGGTAAATGCCATTGATTCGGTGGAAGACAAATCACTGCTTCCAAAATCTACTTTATATGTAACTCTGGAGCCTTGTTCCCATCATGGAAAGACACCTCCCTGTGCCAATTTGATTGCCAAACATAAGATTCAACACGTTGTAATTGGACTTCAAGACCCCCATAGCAAAGTTGCCGGAAAAGGAATCCAAAAACTCGAAACTTCAGGATGCAAGGTTATTGTTGGGGTATTAGACGAATTATGTAGAAAGCATCATAGGCGATTTCTAACTTTTCATGAGAGAAAAAGACCCTATATCATTCTTAAATGGGCTGAAACTCAAGATGGATTTATTGCTCCGAATAAATCATTAAGAAAAGACAATCCGCAGCCTTTTTGGATTACAAATCCACACTCGAAACAATTGGTTCATCGGTGGAGAAGCGAGGAACAAGCCATTTTGGTGGGTACCAATACGGTTTTGGAGGACAATCCCAAACTTACTGTCCGGAATTGGCATGGGAAACACCCAATCCGCGTAGTTCTAGACCGTGAACTGAAAATACCCGAAGTATTTCATGTGTTTGACAAAAGTGTAAAAACAATAGTACTAACAGAGACATTCGAGTCATCGCTGTATCTAGAAGGTATTGATTACGAAGTAATCGATTTTACGAAACCTTTAGGTTCAGAGGTTTGCGAAGTGCTGTACAGGCATTCCATTAACAGTGTTTTGATTGAAGGTGGTTCCCAAACACTGGAAACTTTCATTCAAGAAAATCTTTGGGATGAAGCGAGGGTGTTTACAGGAGCATCTCATTTTGGAACAGGGATTAAAGCTCCTGAACTTTCAGGGAAACCCATGGAACTTATCACAATTTTATCAGACACCTTAGCAACTTATACTAATGATTAAGAACATTATTTTTGATTTTGGGGACATTTTCATCGATTTGGATAAACCGGCCACGGGCAAGGCTATGGAGAAATTCGGATTTGAACATCTTACACTAGAACTGGACATCCTTTTTAAGGAATATGAAAAGGGATCGATAAGTTCACCTCAGTTTCTTGAAAAAGTATCCCACCATTTCCCTAGAGCCAGCGAAAAAGAATTGATCGATGCTTGGAATGCCATTCTTAAAAATTTTCCGGATTCGAGGCTGGAATTTGTTGAAAATTTAGCCAAAGAAGGTGATTATCGCCTCTTTCTCCTAAGCAATACCAACGATATTCACATTGAATATGTAAAACAGGAAATGGGAGATGAAAAATTCAACCGGTTTAAAAGCGCTTTTGAAACTTTCCACCTATCCTATGAAATGGGAATGCGCAAACCCGATGCCGAAATTTTTGAGTTTGTGCTCAAAGCCGACAATCTTGTCGCTTCTGAAACCTTATTTATTGATGATACCAAAGAAAATACCGACACGGCTTCAATCTTAGGAATCAATGTATGGAACTTACAAGTTGGAAAAGAAGATATAACCCAGTTAAAGTCCCATTTATAAATGATCTATTTAGTTTTAAGTGTACTGTGTACAAGTTTCTTGTTTGTGATTTTTAAGCTTTTCGATGTATATAAGGTCCAAACATTATATGCCATTGTTGTGAATTATGTGGTGGCATGCACCGTAGGTCTTTTAATTTCGGACAATGAGTTTAATTTTGCGGAAATCACTCAAAAGTCATGGTTTTTGGGTGCCATTGCTTTGGGAATCTTTTTTATCCTAGTATTCAATTTAATGGCCAAAACAGCGCAAGTGGCCGGGGTTTCCGTCGCATCAGTAGCTACAAAAATGTCGTTGGTGATACCTGTTGTTCTAGGAGTAGTCCTCTATCAAGAAAGGCTGTCAGGCTTTCAGATTGCTGGGATATTTCTGGCGTTGGCAGCGGTCTATTTCGCTTCCATGAAAGATGATGGTATGGAAATCTCCAAAAAATCACTGATTTTACCCTTGCTCGTCTTTTTAGGCTCTGGAATTATAGACGCAAGTATTAAATACTTTGAAACCGAGCATTTGGAGCCAGAAGAGGTTTCTATTTTTTCGGCCATGCTTTTCGGGTTTGCCGCAATTTCGGGATTTTGTTTTATTGGGATAAAGGCGGTCAAAACTCCATTGAAGGTAAATTTTAAGAATGTTGTGGGTGGAATTTTATTAGGTGTTCCCAATTTTTTCTCGATTTTCCTGCTGGTAAGAGCTCTTCAACATGGAGGAATGGACAGCGCTGCCATATTCACCTTAAATAATGTGGCAATTGTAATGCTTACAACACTTTTGGGTATTGTGTTATTCAAGGAAAAAATGAGCTCCAAAAACTGGGGAGGTATAGCTCTGGCTGTGGTTAGCATTATACTTGTGGCTCTCTTCTAATGGACAAAGACCGGTACAAAACGCTTTTAAAACCATCTCCTGAAATTCTTTTTAAGGATAGGAAGAGTAAATTTTTTGGTTATGCTTTTCCAATTTCCAACGAATTGGAGGTGAAACCTATTATTGAATCTTTGCGAAAAGAGCATCATACCGCCAACCATGTCTGCTATGCATGGCAATTGGGCACAAAACAACCGAAGTACAGGGCCAACGATGATGGGGAACCCAACAATTCTGCTGGAATGCCTATCTATGGACAAATTCAGTCTTTTGAGGTCACCAATGTACTTGTTGCGGTTACCCGAATCTTTGGAGGCACGAAACTCGGAGTAGGTGGTTTGATCCAAGCCTATCGAACCGCAGCACAAATGGCCCTTGAAAGTGCTTCTATTATTGAAAAAACAATAGAAGTTCAATTTGAGTTGAGTTTTGATTACCCACAAATGGACAGGGTAATGAGAGCCATCAAACAAAAAGGCATAAATCTGGTTTCCCAAAAAATGGAGTTACGATGCGAGTTGATTATTTCGGTCCGTGAAAGTGAAGCAGAACAAACAGCTCAAGTTTTTGATGAAACGCAACATGTCAACATCAAAAGGCTAGGATAAAACCCAAGGTTTTAAGTTCGAAAGCGGAATAAGTATGGTTTTTGTAAAAAATCAGTTGAAGTCTATTTTTTCCAAAATATGGTCGGGACATTTTATCGGTCTATTCGTTTCCTTGTCCATGAATGCCAAAACGGTCTTTGCAATGGCCAACAGCTCATTTGATTCATTATATATTTTATAATCAAATTCAATCTTAACTAACGGGGGTTTTTTAATTGTGGTCTCTACTGTAAGTAGGTCGTCGAACAATGCGGATTTTTTATAATCAATTTGTAAGGAAATTACAGGGAGTATGATTCCATTTTCTTCCATCTCTCTATAAGAGGTTCCAATGCTTCTTAACCACTCTATCCTTCCCATTTCTAAATATTGTGCGTAGTTGCCATGGTGCACCACACCCATCTGGTCAGTTTCAGCATATCTAACACGAAAAGAAAAGGAATTTTGGTTCATATAGTTGTCGAAAAATTATATATTTATTGTCTTGGTTATTCTTAAAGAAACATGCGAAAAAAAAACAGAATATTCAACCCTAAAATCATTTTTTTTTTCAAAGATTTGTTCACATATTTGTCGCTGTCAAAAAGCATCTGATTCCCCTCAGATGTTTGAACCAAAAGCTTAAAGCTAACCAACAAAACTAAGGAAAGACTTTTATGAGTGTTACTGCAAATTCCGTATGGAACAACTGTTTGGCTTTTATCCAGGATAATATCCAACCGCAGGCATTCAAAACTTGGTTTGAACCTATCAAGCCTATCAAGTTAACAGACAATGCACTAAGCATTCAAGTTCCCAGTAAGTTTTTTTACGAATGGCTAGAAGAGCATTATGTGAAACTTCTAAAAGTTGCCTTGACCAAAGAGTTGGGCAACAACGCCAAGCTTATCTACATCATTAAGATGGAAAACAAGTATGGTAACAAGGAACCGTTTACAGAACAGATTCCTAGTGCCAACCGAACAGCAGTTGGTCCACAAGAATTGGATGTTCCAATTACATCTAAAAGTCCAGAGCTTAAAAACCCGTTTGTAATTCCGGGTATCCGAAATATAAAGATTGAATCCCAGTTGAATCCAAACTATAATTTTGAGAACTTCTTAGAAGGTGACTCAAACAGATTGGCACGTTCAGCAGGTATGGCAGTAGCCAATAAACCAGGAGGGACTTCCTTCAATCCATTGTTGGTTTTCGGAGGCGTTGGATTGGGAAAAACACATTTGGCTCACGCAATTGGTGTAGAAATCAAGGATAAGTATCCTGAGAAGACTGTACTTTATATTTCTGCGGAGAAATTCACCCAACAATACATTGAATCTGTAAAAAAGAATACTAGAAACGATTTTATCCACTTTTACCAACTTATCGACGTGCTCATTATTGATGATGTGCAATTCTTATCTGGTAAATCCGGAACACAGGACGTATTCTTCCACATCTTTAATCACTTGCATCAAAACGGAAAACAGGTAATCCTGACTTCGGACAAAGCCCCTGTTGATATGCAAGATATTGAGCAACGTTTATTGTCCAGGTTTAAATGGGGATTATCAGCTGAACTGCAAAGTCCAGATTACGAGACAAGGGTTTCCATTTTAAAGAACAAATTGTACCGCGACGGGGTGGAGATGCCAGAGGACATTATTGACCATGTGGCAAAGAACATTAAAACCAATATTCGAGAATTGGAAGGGGCCATAATCTCTTTGATTGCACAGTCTTCTTTCAACAAACGCGAGGTTACCTTGGAGTTGGCTCAGCAGGTGGTCGAAAAATTTGTCAAGAATACCAAGAGGGAAGTTTCTATTGATTACATCCAAAAAGTGGTCTCCGATTATTTTGAAATGGATGTGGCCACCCTTCAATCCAAAACAAGAAAAAGACACATAGTTCAGGCCCGTCAGCTCGCTATGTTCTTCGCTAAAAAATTCACGAAGGCATCTTTGGCAAGCATAGGTTCCCAGATTGGAAAACGAGACCATGCAACCGTATTGCACGCCTGTAAAACCGTGGACAACCTAGCAGAAACCGATAAGCAGTTCAGAAAGTATATTGAAGACCTGAACAAGAAATTCTCCTAATTTTATTTCATGAAAACCAAAGTTTTGATGGTCTGCCTTGGAAACATATGCAGGTCTCCTTTGGCGGAAGGTATTTTAAAATCCAAAGTTGACCCCAGTCAAGTTTTTGTCGATTCAGCAGGAACCGCGGGCTACCATGTTGGCAATCCTCCTGATGAGAGGTCGATAGCCGTGGCCAACAAGTATGGGATTGATATCAGCACTCAAAAATGCAGGAAGTTCTCCAAAACGGATTTTCGCGATTTTGATTATATATATGCGATGGACAAAAGCAATTTCTCCAATATCATTAAGCTTGCCAACGGTAAAGTAGATGAAAGAAAGGTGAAACTATTGTTGGATGAAGTGGATTTGGGATTGAGCGAAGTCCCCGATCCTTACTACGGAGGTGAAGATGGATTTGAAAAAGTCTATCAAATGGTCGACCTTGCATGTCAGGTCGTTGCAAAAAGATTGAATTGAATGGAAGAGGTTAAACCAAGTCTTGTTTCTGGAAAAGTTTATTTGATACCTACAGCGTTGGGCGATAATGCCCCTCTGGAAGTGCTGCCCATCTCCATTAAAAGAGCAATTGAAAACATTGACCACTATATTGTGGAAAATGAGAAAACTGCCAGAAGGTTTATCAAAAGAATAAGCCCTAGCAAGGCTCAACCAAGCCTTCATATTGAAACCTTGAACAAATTTACCGACCCAGCAATTATTCCTACTTATTTGGACCCCTGCATATCAGGGCATAATATTGGAATTCTTTCTGAAGCGGGTTGCCCAGGAATTGCCGACCCAGGTGCATCAGTAGTTAAAGTAGCCCACGAAAAAAGGATTCAGGTTGTTCCCTTGATTGGTCCTTCTTCCATTTTAATGGCCATGATGTCCAGTGGAATGAACGGGCAAAATTTTGCTTTCAATGGGTATTTGCCCATTGACACTTCGGAAAGAAAAGCAATGATCAAAAACCTGGAACGACTTTCTAAAGAAAAAGGTCAGTCCCAGATATTTATGGAAACTCCGTACCGAAACGATAAGTTATTGAAAGAGCTTACGAAAACGCTGCATAAAAGCACTCGTCTTTGTATAGCAAGCGATATTACCTTGCCAACTGAATTTATTCAGACTAAAAGTGTGCATGAGTGGAATGAAATTACGCTTGACCTGAACAAGCGACCTACTATTTTTATCATCCAGGCATAAAAAAAGCCCAGAATGAATTCTGGGCCTCTATCCAAATCGAAAATACTTATTTATTAAACTTTAGCGTTTCTTTTTTGTTGAATGCTTGAAATATCAAATCCAGCAAACTTGCCCATGTAGTATGATATGCTACTTCCATAGGCATCAGCCACATCATTCTTTCCATAAGAACGCAGATATTTCTTTACATTCCCGGCCCCTGCTAAATGTGCAGCAGCCAAAATACCGGATTCTGTAATTACGACACCTCTAATCTTTTTTCCATTAAAACGCTTGATGTCACGTCGCAATATCCACTTGTTTCGTGCAATATTGGTCTCGAACGTTCTTTCCTGAAGTTTGGGGTTGTTCAAAAAAGAGTTGGCATCATATACGCCCATAAGATTTAGAGTACCCAATCCAAATTGGTATTTTCCTAGGTAACCAAATGTGTTGACCACATTGTACCTTCCTTGCGATTCTTTAAACGCAAGAGCTTCTTTAAAACCATTGTACGCATTTCCTAAGTAGGGAGGATTGACCAAGGTACTTTCTGTAACTTCCGCATATGGAAGCACAAAAGCCTCATCATTGGTCGCAGCTTTTAACGAGTCAGGGATTTGGTAATCCACATGCTTCGCTGCGGTGTATGAACCGAAGCTGGTTAAAATCACAATCATGGCAAGATGCAAAACAAAACTTATCCATCTTTTCATAACTCAAATTTTTAATGTCTCATTGCCGAATTACAATGAAATCAAATTTGGCCGGCAAATATAGGGGGAGACATTAGATTAACAAGTTCAAAGCTCCTAAGATTTTCTTAAATACGGTTCGAATTACGTTAAATCGCTGAAAATTAACGCTAAAAGGTATTATCTATATACTTTCTTAGCATTGAGCCATTTGACGTATTGCACCTTATTTCGGTTATGTTGCGCAAGTGTCTTGGCAAAAATGTGGTATCCAAAGTTGGAAACATCAGCTACAAAAAAGAGATAATCGTGCTTTTCCGGGTTTAAAACTGCTTCAATAGACGAAATATCGGGCATGGTTATAGGACCGGGGGGCACTCCTGGATATTTATAGGTATTATAATGAGATTCCATTTCCAAATCCCTATACAATACACGTTTAATTATGGTATCATAGTTACCTGTTTCTTTTTTAATGGCGTAAATTACCGTTGGGTCAGCTTGAAGGGGAATTCGTTGTCTTACTCTATTAAGATATACACCAGCTACTCTTGGCCTTTCATCTGCTTTAGCCGTTTCCTTTTGGACAACGGCGGCCAAAGACATGACTTCGGTTGGAGAAAGGTTTAGTTTTTCTGCTTTTTCCAGCCTGCTTTCATTCCAATACTTTTTATACTCCTTTAGCATTCTATCTCGAAATTCCTCGGCATTTGTATCCCAGAAAAATTCATAGGTATTAGGGAGATACATACATAATTTGGTATCCGTATCAAATCCGGAAGCTTCTAGAAATGAAGTGTCATTGAAAGCAGTTAACAAGGCAAGACTGTCGGCCTCAATCTGAAGGGAAATTCTTCCTGCCAAAGTTTCCAAGCGTTCTTGATTATTGAAAGACACTTTTATCGGAATGTTTCCGATGCGAAGTGTATTTATGATATCATTGTTGCTCATGCCCTTTTTAATGGCATACTTCCCACCTTTTATATTATTGGAATATCCTTTACGATCTGCTACAGATTCAAAGGATGAAATATCCTTAAGCAAGGGTTCAAGGCTTTGCTTTACATCTGCAATTGAAGCGCCGGAATTAATATACACGTAGGCTTCATTGTTATTGAACTGGGTGTTGGGGCTAAAAATGGCAGAATAGATTTGATAGACCACAAATCCACATATTAAAAGACCTAAAATGGCTACCGCCCAAAGCATTTTCTTAAGATACACTTGAATTAATTTTTTGAAGCAATATTTCGTTCTTGAAACCATTGCTAGTTCTTATCCATTCTTTTTTGAGTCCAATTTTTTCAAAACCCAATTTTTCAAATAAATGGATACTGTTTTCGTTTTCTTCCAGGATATTGGCATACAGTTGGTGCAAATCTAGAATTGTAAAAGCATAATTACACAATAAAGAAAGAGCTTCAGCTCCCCTACCTTTGTTTCTATCCTCTGGTTTTACAATGACAATTCCCATTCCTGCTCTTTTATTTTTAGGGTCAAAATCAAATAGGTCGATAAGGCCTATACAAACATGGTTCATATCACAAATGCACAAGCGTAGTTGTTTTACCTCGTAAATATCACGGTGCGCATTCTCCAGATAAAGTCTGAGTACTTTTTTAGAATAGGGTTTTAGCGTTCCACTTATTTCCCAAATAGAGGTGTCATTTTCAAGCTGATAAAGAAACTCGAGGTCCTTTGGTTCTAGGGCCCTTAAATAAACATGCTTTCCTTTTAAGTCTACCATGTTACCTCTCCTTTATATACTTGCTTGGCGGGGCCTTTTAAAAAAACATTGGTGTACAAACCATTTTCTTGCTCAAAACTGACCGATAAATTTCCTCCCGGCATATTAATTTTCACCTTATCAGAAGCGGTCTTTCCCATTTTATGCATGGCGATAGCTACTGCGGTTACACCCGTGCCACAGGATAGGGTCTCATTCTCAACACCGCGCTCATACGTTCGAGCATTAAAGGAACCATTATCACCTTGCGATACAAAATTGATGTTACTTCCTGACTTTCCGTACATACCGTAGCGAAGCTTGGCACCAACCGTCTTAACATCCATCTCCTCCAAATTATCCACCAACTGCACATGATGTGGTGAACCGGTATCCAAAAAGGTATAGGTAGGTTTTTCCTTTATCTCTGCAACATTCCCCATTTTCAACTTTACCTCATCCCCTTCAATAGTAGCGTTATGGAGTCCATCGATTGCGGTAAAAGTGGTTTCCCTGTCTATCATGCCCAGATAATGCGCAAAGGCAACAGCACATCTTCCTCCGTTACCGCAAAGACTTTGGCTTGCGTCGGAATTATAGTAGATCATATTAAAATCTGAATTTTCATCATTTTCTATAAGAATCAAACCGTCCGCTCCTATGCCAAATCTTCGATCACATAGTTTTATAATCAATTTGGTATCGCTTTTGGGAAATACAAGTTGGCGGTTGTCTATCACAACAAAATCATTGCCCGTTCCTTGATATTTGAAAAATTCTAGTACCATAATTGCTTACAAAGGAACAAATATAGGGTATTCTTTAAGGAAAATTTTGTAGTTAAAAACGAGTTAAACCGACCAAGTAAAAGACGAATACATTTAATTTTGTTTAATCAGAATGTTAAATTATTATTGAAATATGAAGAAAATAGCCAGTTTGTTCCTCGTATCCCTTTTCGCGGGAGCAATAACATTAGGAGCCTATAAATTATTTTTTGAAAAAGACACATACACTTTAGTGGACAATGCCCACGAAACCCCATTTTTAAGAACCAGTACCGCGCCCACTTCTGCACTGGGTGCCGGAATCAATGAAGTGGACTTTACCATTGCAGCAGAGAAAACCGTAAACGCGGTGGTCCATGTTAAAAATTTGAGCATCAGCAAAGGCAGCAATAATCTTGCTGATTTCTTTTATGGTTTTGAACGCAAACAAACCCCGCAAATCGGAACCGGTTCTGGAGTGATCATTTCACCCGATGGGTTTATCGTAACCAACAATCACGTGATTGCCAATGCCAGTCAACTAGAAGTATCCCTGAACAACAAAAAAACATACAAAGCAGAGGTCATTGGAGCTGACGCGGAATCGGACATTGCACTTTTAAAAATTGAAGTAGATAGGCCTCTACCCTATTTGGCCTTTGGTGATTCAGATAACTCAAGAGTTGGGGAATGGGTGCTCGCAGTTGGAAACCCTTTTAGTCTTACTTCTACGGTAACAGCAGGAATTATCAGTGCGAAGGCACGGTCGTTGACCCTAGGCCAGCAATCGTTTATTCAAACAGACGCAGCGGTAAACCCAGGCAATAGCGGCGGTGCATTGGTCAACACCAATGGTGACCTCATTGGGATAAATACTGCAATTACCTCTCAAACTGGGTCTTATGTAGGATATTCTTTTGCAGTACCCAGTAATATTGCCAAAAAAGTTGTTGAAGACATTATGGAGTTTGGCAATGTGCAAAGAGGGTTACTTGGAATTAGAGGCGGTGATTTAAATCCGCAAAGCGCTACCGAGCTTGGACTAAATGAGATTGAAGGTGTCTATATTTCCCAAATTACAGAAGATTCTGGAGCTGAAGCGGCCGGCTTGAAGGAAGGTGATGTGATTAAGCAAGTGGACGACATTAGTGTTCGTAAATTTTCTGAATTAACAGGTTATTTACGTTCCAAACGACCTGGGGATGTCATTGATGTTACTGTGGAACGAGACGGAAATAGGTTAACAAGAAAGGTGACTTTGAAAAAAGACCAGACCACAATTCTTCCGGCTACCGGGTTTACTGTCAAAAACTTATCAGAAAAAGACAAAAGAACCTATGGTACAAAAAAAGGTGTAAAAATTGTTGATGTACCTCAAGGATATGAAAGATATGGACTTGAAAACAAAATCATAATTGCGGTAGGCGATAATGAAATAGATGATATCGACGACGCCAAGGAGCATTTTGGGGAAATTTCAAAATACGGTAGAACCAGTTTCACCATGATTAATGAAAAGGGAGAAAAAGAACGACTAATTCTCCAATAGTACATTAGAAAAATAAGTTTAAAAAGGGCGTCTGATAAAGGACGCCTTTTTTATTTAAAATTTCCTTTACGAAAACGTTTGAAATATATAATTTTGCCGAAAATTTAAAAGACAACTTCAACCAAAATCCATGAGTGACATTAAGTCTTACGAAAAGGAACTTGCATTCCAAGCAGACAGAAGAAAAGCTACCACAGAGTTTATTAAAATTATTAGTGACCTATGGTACGATAAGGCCATAGAAGTTGTGCTTTTTAAAAATCAAATAATTGACAAAAATGTCAGTGACATTATCAATTTACATGAATATGCAGGTGAATTTGTACAAAAACCGATCTCCATATTCGATTCTGTTGAGATTCTAAGGGCAATAAACGATATTAACCTTCCTCCCGCCAAACTTGATATTGGTAAGTTGACCTATGAGTATCATTCAGATGATAATAACCATTTAAATGTGAAGGCATTTGTGGTAGAAAAATTGAAAGATGCAAGCTCCTCCAAAGAGATAAAACCAAAAGATGTTGTTCTTTATGGATTTGGTAGAATTGGGAGATTGGTAGCCCGCGAGTTAATGGCCAAAACCGGAAGAGGAAGTCAACTAAGGTTAAGAGCTATTGTTGTAAGAGGTGAAGTTAATGAGGAGATTCTAGAAAAAAGGGCTGCTTTGCTAAAAACAGATTCTGTCCATGGTCAGTTTCTAGGTACTGTGGATATCGACGTAAAAAACAACGCCCTATTGGTAAACGGCACCACGGTAAGATTCATTACTGCGGACAAACCAGAATCTATTGACTATACCCAATATGGTATATACAATGCATTGATAATTGACAATACAGGTGCATTTAGAGATAAAACCGCTCTAGAAAGACATCTAGAAGCTAAAGGAGCTAGTAAAGTATTGCTGACAGCCCCCGGTAAGGAAGTTCCAAATATTGTACACGGTGTAAATCACACCGAGTTTGACCCAGATAAGACAAAAATCTACTCGGCCGCTTCTTGTACTACAAATGCCATTACACCCATTTTAAAGGTAATCGAAGATTCTCTGGGAATAAAAAAGGGGCATTTGGAAACTATACACGCCTATACCAATGACCAAAATCTTGTGGATAACATGCACAAAAAATACCGTCGCGGTCGTGCGGCGGCTCTCAACATGGTTATCACTGAAACTGGTGCTGGTGCCGCAGTAGCCAAAGCTCTTCCTTCACTCAAGGGCAAACTGACCTCAAATGCGATTCGGGTTCCCGTACCTAATGGTTCTTTAGTTATTTTGAACCTTGAAGTAAAGAACAAGACCTCAAAGGATAGTATCAATACCATACTTAAAAAGTATGCATTGGAAGGCGACTTGGTTGAACAAATAAAATATTCCTTGAGTAATGAATTGGTTTCCTCTGATATTGTTGGAGCTTCTGCTCCTTCTATTTATGACAGTAAAGCCACTTTAGTTTCTGCAGATGGAAAAAGTATAGTGCTATATATATGGTATGATAATGAATATGGATATTCACATCAAGTCATCAGACTGGCCAAGTATATTGCCAAGGTTAGAAGGTATACCTATTATTAGCATCAAATTTACGGTTGTAACTGCTGAGTATTCATGAATTTCTTTTGATTTTTAGTTTATTGGCGTAATTTCGCCCTACCCTTAATCAAAATAAAACACGCATTGACCATGAAATGTTTAAGAATTCTTTTTACCCTGGCCCTACTAACCATATTCTGCACTGCCAGCGCACAGCAAGATACTCAACCTACTAAAGATGAAACCTTGGTAGGTCAATTTCAAGAATTGGAACGAAAGTCCGGTAACTACCGTGCCAATGGTATCCGCTATGAAGTAGTTAAGGTTGGAGATCTTTATAGAATAAAAGGGAATATTTTCGATTCCATAAATACCGCCAACGCTACTATAAAAGACTTATCATCGACAATTACAAGCAACAAGGCTGAAATAGAAGATCTAAATTCCAAATTACAGGAAACCACAACTAATCTAAAGAATGTAACCGAGGAAAAAGACAGCATGTCATTTTTTGGTGCATTGGTTAGCAAGGGCACATATAAACTCATTCTTTGGGGCATTATTCTTGGTCTAATGTTGTTCTTGCTCTTTTTCATATACAAATACCGAAACAGTAATTTTCTTACGCATCAAGCGAAGACCGCTCTTGCTGATTTAGAAAAAGAATACGAGCAACATCGAAGACGTTCTTTGGAACGCGAGCAAAAAATCAGCCGTCAATTGCAAGATGAACTGAATAGGCAGAAAAACAAGTAATTAAAGGACCCGGGCGAGGATGGTATTTTTCCATTCCTACCTTTAATTATTCTAATGAACTCTGTTGCTTAATTGCAACACACAAAGTATGGAAATCAAAAAAGCTTCACTGGATGATTTGGAACTCATTGTTCCCCTTTTTGATGCCTACCGCGTATTTTATGAGCAAAATTCAGACTGCGATGCTGCCCGTATTTTCTTAAAAGAGCGATTTCTCCGGAATGAAACATTGCTGCTTTTAGCGATGGATAATGGAAAACCAATAGGGTTTACACAGCTCTACACGACGTTTTCATCAGTATCTATGCAACCCATATACATATTGAATGACCTTTTTGTGATTTCCGAATCAAGAAAAAAAGGAGTTGGAGAAGCATTATTGAATGAGGCCAAAGAATACTGTAAAAAAGCTGGGTATAAAGGTTTGGCCTTGGAAACTGCAGTGTCCAATCCTGCTCAAAAACTGTATGAACGGTTGGGATGGGTCAAGGATGAATCATATCTTCATTACTTTTGGTCTAATACTTAAGTATTGGAATAAACCTCCTTATTCATGCGGATAGACATTATCACCGTTTTACCTGAACTATTGAAGAGCCCATTTGAAGCATCCATACTCAAACGTGCTATAGAAAAAGGTCTTGTTGAAGTTCATTTTCATAACCTGAGGGATTATTCCAAAGGAAACTACAAACAAGTGGATGATTATCAATTTGGAGGTGGTGCCGGGATGGTGCTTATGATAGAGCCCATCGACAAATGTATCTCACAACTGAAAAAGGAGCGGGAATATGACGAGATTATCTATATGACCCCAGATGGAGATACTTTAAACCAGGCTGCAGCAAATGAGATTTCCCTCAAAAAAAACCTGATTATTCTTTGTGGTCATTACAAAGGGGTAGATCAGCGAGTTCGGGATTTGTTTGTAACGCGTGAAATTTCTATAGGAGATTATGTGCTTTCAGGAGGCGAGCTTGCAGCGGCAGTGTTGTGTGATTCAATAATACGATTGTTACCTGGGGTATTAAATGATGAAACTTCAGCTCTCACAGATACCTTTCAAGACAATTTATTGGCCCCTCCGGTTTATACAAGGCCTTCCGATTATAAGGGCATGGAAGTACCTCCAATCTTGTTGACTGGAGATTTTCCAAAAATTGAAAAATGGCGGGAAGAACAAGCTATAGAAAGGACTATAAAAAGACGACCTGATTTATTGAAATAATATGGACAATTCACAAACATTTATTTATGCTATTGGATCCTTGCTGGGAGTATTGGGTCAAATAGTAGTAATTATCGCTTGTATCATCTTGATCAGCAAAAAAAAGAATAGCGCTACGGTGCTTATGCTTATTGCAAGCATTTTAGCCTTAGTAGTAACAATACTCAATTTTTCTGGAAATATTATTGCAGCCCAAGCTGGTGTAGATTCGGTATTAACTTGGAGCAAGATTTTTGCATTAATAGGACCTCTACCCTACGTCTTATTTGCCATTGGACTCATACTCTTCGCTACAAACCATGTCAAAAAGTTGGAAGACTTTCAATAGCAGTTCTAAAAAGTAAAAATTACCTTGTCAATTCTAAATATTGCACTATTTTTGCAATCTCAAAATTAACCTCTGACGAAAACCGTGAAAGTTAATCTTGTAAAAACTTAAAAAACAATACAATGGAATCCTTAATAAAATTTGTCGAAGACGAATTTGTTCCAAAAAAAGAATTTCCAAAGTTTTCATCTGGTGACACAATCACTGTGTACTATGAAATCAAGGAAGGTGAAAAAACTAGAACTCAGTTCTTCAAAGGTGTAGTTATACAACGAAGAGGAACAGGGTCAACTGAAACGTTTACAATTCGTAAAATGTCAGGTACCGTAGGAGTAGAAAGAATTTTTCCAATCAATATGCCGGCACTCCAAAGAGTTGAGGTGAACAAGAAAGGTAAAGTTCGTAGATCTAGAATCTTCTACTTTAGAGGCCTTACTGGTAAGAAAGCCCGTATTAAAGAGATTAGAGGATAGTTCATCGATCCATATCATAAAAAAAGCACCCTCTACAGGGTGCTTTTTTTATGAACAATTGTTAATAACCATGGTTCATATCATGTTGATTTTTAATCCCTTACAAAATTTGGAAATCTGGGAGTTTATTATAATTTAGTCAAAGAAATGTAGAGGAGATTATATCAAATTTATGTTTTGAATTTAAAGTTGACGTTCTTTAAACTAATGACTCCCTTTTTAATTGGTAACACTACTAATCACAAAAGGAATTTCGAATCCAGGGAAGTTTCGGCAGAACTGAAGAAGAAATAATGAGTTTTATGTGCGGACGGAAGAGCAATTTTCCGTTTTGATAAAACTCAGGAATCCATTAGACACTTTGCAAGATGTTGTTTAGTTGAAAAATTAAGGACATAGTGTTGAGTAAACGTCAAAGGGGTAACGGACGCAATCAATGGTTGCGATTTTGTGGCAACACAAAATGATGTCTTATAGCCCTTTTCAGAAAGCCATATCAATGTGCAAACATAGATATGGCTTTTGTTTTTGGTATTTCCTCAAAAAACCATCTCTTTTTTTAGCAATATACCCTAGTATCAAAATGGGCATAAGTCGTATATTTGCACCGCTCTAAAAAAATACCTTAATGGCTAAGATTTTTTACACGAAGACCGATGAGGCTCCTGCCTTGGCAACACTTTCCTTTTTGCCTATTGTAAAAGCATTCACCAATACGGCTAATATTGCGATTGAAACAAAAGACATTTCCCTTGCAGCAAGAATACTAGCGGTTTTTCCTGAGTATTTGGAAAAAGAGCAACAAGTATCAGATGATTTGGCCCTACTCGGAGAATTGGCCAAAACTCCAGAGGCAAACATCATCAAACTTCCGAACATAAGCGCTTCAATACCTCAGCTGAAAGAAGCCATTGAAGAATTGCAACAAAAAGGGTTCAATCTGCCTGATTATCCAGATGAACCAAAAAATGAGGAAGAAAAAACCATAAAATCAAAGTACGACAAGATTAAAGGGAGTGCGGTAAACCCAGTGCTTCGTGAAGGGAACTCAGATAGAAGAGCACCCAAAGCCATTAAGAACTATGCCAAAAAGAATCCGCATAGTATGGGAGCATGGAACCCAGATTCCAAAACGCATGTTGCAACGATGTCAAAGGGTGATTTTAGAAGTAACGAATTGTCTACTACTCTTGAAAATGCGGATGACATTCGAATCGAATTAGTGGATGAAAATGGAAACACTACCATTTTAAAAGATAAGGTTGCCCTTCAACAGGATGAAATTATTGATGCCACCGTAATGAGCAAGCGAGCGCTTGTAGACTTTCTTCAGAGTGAAGTTGCAGATGCCAAAGAGCAAGGCTTATTGCTTTCGCTCCACTTTAAGGCTACAATGATGAAAGTTTCCGACCCTATCATTTTCGGGCACGCTTTACAAGCATATTTTTCAGATTTGTTCAATACTCATGGAGAAACCTTGGAAAAAATAGGTGTCAATGCCAACAATGGACTGGAAACTCTTCTGGATAAATTGGAGGAGTTGCCCGATTCTGAAAAGTCAGAAATCAAAAAGGCCATAGCTCAGGGCATCGAAAATGGACCTGACCTAGCCATGGTAAATTCAGATAAAGGTATTACCAACCTTCACGTTCCCAGTGATGTCATCATAGATGCTTCCATGCCAGCGATGATTAGAAATTCTGGCAAGATGTGGGACAAAAATGGTGAACTTCAAGATACAAAAGCGGTTATTCCTGATAGCAGCTATGCAGGAATTTATCAAGCTACAATCGATTTCTGCAAAGAACATGGTGCTTTCGACCCAACCACGATGGGAACCGTACCTAATGTTGGTCTTATGGCTCAAAAAGCGGAGGAGTATGGCTCTCATGACAAGACTTTTGAGATTTCAAACGCTGGAAGTGTTCGAGTAGTAAGCAATAGTTCAAACCAAACGTTGATTGAACACAATGTTGAAGAAGGCGATATTTGGAGAATGTGCCAGGTTAAGGATGCTCCTATTCAAGATTGGGTAAAGCTAGCAGTAACACGTGCAAGAGCAACCGACACTCCAGCTGTTTTTTGGTTGAATGAAGAGCGCGCGCACGACAGAGAACTGATCGTCAAGGTCACAGAATACTTGAAAGATCACAATACTGAAGGATTGGATATTCGGATCCTATCCCCTATTGAAGCTACTAAGTTTACGTTGGAACGCATAAAGCAAGGAAAAGATACCATTTCAGTTTCAGGTAATGTGCTTCGTGATTACCTAACCGATTTATTTCCGATACTGGAAGTTGGCACTAGTGCTAAAATGTTATCCATTGTTCCTTTAATGAACGGTGGAGGGCTTTTCGAAACTGGTGCTGGAGGGTCAGCTCCAAAACATGTAGAGCAATTTTTGGAAGAAGGCCACCTTCGTTGGGATTCGTTGGGTGAATTTTTGGCTCTTGGTGTTTCCTTAGAACATTTTGGGGAGAAAAATCAAAATCAAAAAGCCGCGGTCTTGGCCGATGCATTGGATAAGGCAACTGAAAAGTTCTTGGATAATGACAAGTCCCCTTCAAGAAAAGTGAATGAATTAGATACTCGAGGAAGCCATTTTTATCTAGCACTCTATTGGGCAGAGCACCTGGCCCATCAGGATGCAGATACTTCACTCAAATCCATTTTCGGAAAAGTATTTGATGCGCTAAAAGCAAATGAAGAGCAAATTGCCAAAGAGCTCATCGAAGCTCAAGGAAGTTCGGTTGAGATTGGTGGCTACTACTTGCCGGAGGCCTCAAAAGCTTCAAACGCTATGCGTCCTAGTAACACTTTGAATACCATTTTAGAAACAATAGCCTAGGTCTCACTAGTTTAAGAAACTGTTAAACTGTCCCTTTTTTGAAATGATGATTGTCTATTTTAGACTATCATTATTTATAAATCATTAGTTTGAGGCAGTTCCTCTTTGTAATTCTTTTTCTATTGGCGAATATTGGTTGTGAAGACGCAATCAGTTTGGACTTGCCCACATCCGATTCCAAATTGGTAATCGACGCCTTAATTGGTTACAATGAAAGCAATGGAAGTCCAATAATCTCAGGACGGGTAAAACTTACCTTGACTGCTCCATTCCTAGCCGAAGAAGTCCCCCCAGCAATTGGTGCTAGTGTAATCATAGTTGACGATGAAACCGGACAATCTTTTAATCTAACGGAAAGTCAACCAGGCGTGTTCGGTGTCAATTTTCCAGAATTCCAATTTAACAGACCATATACCTTGGTGGTCAACTATGATAACCAGGTGTATTCCGCAACACAACAAATGTACCCTTCACCAAAAATCGATAGTGTGGAGCAAGGCGACGGATTTTTGTTTGAAGAGGATGAAACTGAAGTCCTGGTATCCTTTACCGATATCCCTGAAGTGAGAAATCATTACTTATTTTCCTTTGGGTTCAGCAACTTTTTAGTCGTTGACGATGATTTTTTTCAGGATAGCCAACTAACTTTTTCTTATTTCTATGAAGATGTGGTTCCAGGAGATGTACTTGCCATTACCATCTTTGGTATTGATAAAGATTTTGCAAACTATGCCAATTTAGCCTTGGTTCAATCTGGTGAAGACACCGGGGATGGCCCATTCTCAGTACCGCCATCCAACATTCGCGGAAATATTGTGAATGTCACAAACCCAGGAGATAATCCATTCGGATACTTTGCAATAGGCGAATTTGACACAAAATTGCTTACTGTCAAATAAGGTTTCTATTTACATTTTTATTTGTCATACCCAATATGTAACTTTAAACAAATAGTTGCTATGTCCAAAAGATTACTCATTGCTCTCCTAATTCTATTTCTAAATCACAGCCTACTTCAAGCACAACAAAAATATACACTGAGCGGAACCATTTCCGAAGCAAGCAGTAACGAAACTTTGATTGGTGTTACCATCGCGTTTCCAAGTTTGCAAACTGGGGTAACTACAAATGAATATGGCTTCTATTCCATCACGCTTCCAAAGGGAACCTATGATGTAACTATTAGTTACTTAGGGTATCAGGACATTAAGGAAACCATCAACCTTAATAGAAATCAAAAAAAAGACTTCAACTTAAATCAGCAGGCTGAAGAATTGGAGGAAGTGGTGGTTACCGATGAGTCAAAACAACTGGACATTAGAAAGCCGCAAATGAGCGTAAACACACTTGCGGTTCAAACCATAAAACAGATTCCCGTAGTGTTGGGTGAGGCTGATGTCATAAAATCCCTCCTGCTCTTACCTGGGGTCACTAGCGCTGGAGAAGCTTCCTCAGGATTCAACGTTCGTGGAGGGTCGGCTGACCAGAATCTGATTTTACTGGATGAAGCCACTATATTTAATTCCTCTCACTTGTTTGGATTCTTCTCCGTGTTCAATCCCGACGCCATTAAGGATGTGAAATTATTCAAAGGAGGTATACCGGCCAGGTATGGCGGAAGGGTTTCCTCTGTCCTAGAGATATTTCAAAAAGAAGGAAACAGCAAGGATTTGAAAGTAAATGGAGGTATTGGAGCTGTTGCAAGTAGAATACTCATTGAAGGACCCATAACCAAGGATAGAACCGCTTTTTTAGTGGGCGGAAGAGCATCCTATGCGCATTTGTTCTTACCACTCTTCGATGTTGATAACAAGGCCTATTTCTTTGACCTGAATACCAAGTTCAACCATAAAATCAATGATAGAAACAATATCTACGTGTCAGGATACTTTGGAAGGGATTTATTCAGCATCAACGACAGTTTTGTAAATACATATGGTAACGCAGTTGGAAACTTTAGATGGAACCATTTATTTTCAGATAAGTTATTCTCTAATCTGTCACTGATTTACTCAGACTATTTTTATGGCCTGGAATTGGACTTTGTTGGTTTTGAGTGGGATTCAGGAATTCAGAACTTTAACCTTAAGTACGACCTCAAGCACTATATTAGTGACAAGTTCCAGGTAAATTATGGGTTAAATAACATCTATTACGTGTTTAACCCGGGGAAAATAAAGCCGAATAGTCCAGATTCGGGAATTGTCGAGGAACAACTAACAAAAAAATACGCCAATGAAGCTGCTGCCTATGTGGATGTTGAGCAAAAAATCACAGAAAAACTCAGTGTAAACTATGGTCTAAGAGTCAGTCTTTTCAATCGACTTGGGCAAGATGAACTGTTCGTTTATGAAAATGACCAGCCCGTGGTTTTTGACCCTTTTCAATTGGTATACCAAGAAGCAGTTCCCATTGACACCATTAATCCAGGAAGAGGACAAAACCTCTCAACCTTTGTGAACCTGGAGCCCAGGGTTTCGGTGGCTTACGCAATGAATGAAGATAACTCCATCAAGGCAAGCTACACACGCTTAGCGCAATATTTACATTTGTTATCCAACACAAGCTCTCCCACACCTTTGGACGTATGGACGCCAAGTGGTCCTTTTGTGGAGCCACAATTACTCGACCAGTACGCATTGGGATATTTCAGGAACATCAATGATGGAGAATATAGCCTTGAAATTGAAGGGTTCTACAAGGACATTCAAAACAGAATCGATTATATTGATGGAGCCGATTTGATAGCAAATGATGCCATAGAGCAAGTTATTCTAAATGGTGAGGCAAGGGCCTACGGATTAGAATTCCTATTGCGAAAAAATGAAGGACGATTCCAAGGTTGGTTAGCTTATACCCTATCCCGTTCTGAACAACGTACCCCTGGCCGAACCCCAACCTTTGATAATGGCCGATCCAATTTAGAGACTGGTATCAACTTTGGAGAATGGTACAGTACTCCATTTGATAAAACTCATGACATAGCTCTTTACGGCAGTTATGACCTTAACGATAGATGGAATTTCAATGCAAATTTTATCTATCAAACAGGCCAACCTACCAATTATCCCATCGGCCAATTCGATTTCCAGGGTCTTGTAGTGCCCTTTTTTGGCTTACGGAATCAAACTCGACTACCGGACTACCATCGTTTTGATGTGTCCGCCATACTCAAAAACAAAAAAAGACGAAATGGTAATTTTCAGTCCGAGTGGGTTTTTAGCATTTACAATCTCTACAATAGGCAAAATGCAGCGTCGATCAATTTTAGACAGAATCAAGATACAGGAAGAAATGAGGCCATAAGAACCTCGATATTTGGGATTATTCCGGCGATAACCTATAATTTTAAGTTTTAATATGCGATACAAGTATTTGATCATTGGATTGTTGTTCGCATTATCAGGGTGCGAAGATGTAATTGATGTTGAAGTCCCAACCACGGAAGCACGTTTAATTGTGAACGGGCTTTTAAGAGTTGATGAAAGTCAGCAGTTTGTCCCCGTTGAAATTAGGGTTACAGAAACCAACAATTTTTTTGAGGAAACTCCGGTGACCTCTCTGGAAAGCGCAATAATTATCTATGGCCAGCCAAACCCTGATGCTCCAGAGCTTCTAGATAATATAGCCACTTCTTCTTTGGCAGAATCTGCACCGGGTTCAGGCATTTATATTCCTGACCCTACATTTGACGCCGATCAGCGAATCCAGACTTCATCACTTTTACCAGGCACAGTATTTATCCTTATCGTGGAGCATAAAGGAAGACGATTCGTAGCAAGAACGCCATATTCCAAAACAGTTCCTTTTGACAATCTAGTTCAAGGCAATGAAACCCTTTTCGATGAGGATGATACAGAAATCAAAATTACCATTTCGGATGTTGAGGACATTGACAACTATTACGTTTTTGATTTTGGTTTTGGTGAATTTTTGGCGCTGGATGATCAATTTATTGATGGACAAGAATTTGAATTTTCTTATTTCTATCAAAAAGATCTAGAAGCCGGTCAGCAAGTTGAAATCAGTATTTTGGGTGCCGATCAGCAGTTCTTCAACTATATGGATCTGTTGGTGGAGCAAACCCTAAATGACGGAGGTGTGTTCGAAACTCCTGCAGCGACTGTAAGAGGTAATGTTTTCGACGTTACCGGATTGGATAACAATTTGCTTTTTGACAATGTAAACCGTCCCGAAGATTTTCCCTTGGGGTATTTTGCTGTAGTTGAAGAATTTAAGCAAACTGTTCAAATTGAATAATCCTAACACCCAAAATTTGAGACCCTTAACAACAAAAATATTGTCCATTGCCAAATTTGGTCTCTTTCTGCTTATCCTCCAGTCTTGTGAAGATGTCATAGATGTTGAGCTCCCCGAACCGGAACCTAGACTTGTGATAAATGGTATTGTCAAAGTTGACCCAAATCTAGAATTTGTACCTGTTCGGATAAAGGTGACGGAATCTTCAGGTTTTTTTGGCGAAAACACAGTAACACAACTGGAGAGTGCAGTAATACTGGCCGGAGAAGAAGATCCAGACTTTCCAGGGAATTTCAGTTTGGGAACCTCCATTCTTAAAGAATTTGAGCCAGGTACTGGCATATACGAACCAGACACTGTTGGCAACGATGTGGACGAAAGGATTAGAACGGAGTTTTTGAACACAAATACCATTTTTTTCCTAATTGTTCAGCACAAAGGGAAGAGGTATGCAGGTCGAACTATGTATTCACCTACAATTGCCATTGACAATTTGGAGCAAGGGACTGAAACTTTGTTTGATGAAGACGATACGGAAGTAAAAATTACCATTACGGATATCCCAGAAATGGAAAATTATTATGTTTTTGATTTTGGTGATGGAGAATTTCTAACCCTGGATGATCAGTTTTTTGATGGACAGGAATTTGAATTCTCTTATTTTTCTGAAAAGGAATTGGAGCCAGGGGAAGCGTTGGAAGTAAGCCTATTGGGCGCTGACCAACAGTTTTTTAACTACATGGACTTACTTATCGAGCAAACAGAGGACGACGGCGGTATTTTTGAAACTCCTGCTGCCACAGTTCGAGGTAACGTCTTCGATGTCACTGGTCTCGATAATATCGAAATTTTTGATAATGTGGAACGACCTGACTCATTTGCTCTGGGTTATTTCGCAATTGTGGAAGAATTCAAGCAAACTTTGATCATTGAATAACTACAACAATGCATGAAGGACAATAATTACCAATAAACCTGTCAATCCCTGAAAAAAAGTTGCAACGGTATGTCCTCGTAATGCCGTTTTCATATCCATATTTGAAAACTGGGATACCACCCAAAAATAACTGTCGTTAATATGGGAAACGGTCATTGCGCCTGCCCCAACTGCCAATACACTCAAAGCTTTATCAGTCAGAGATTCCAATCCAAAAGTACCCAGTAACGGGGCTATTATGGCTGCGGTGGTAATAATGGACACAGTAGATGACCCCTGGGCGGTTTTTAAAACTGCCGCTATGGCAAAACAAATTAACAAACCCGTAGTTCCTGAGGCTTCGCCAATATCGAAAATCGACGCTATATCCATGGATCGTAAAATAGCACCAAAAGCACCTCCAGCACCTGTGATCAAAACAATGGCTCCTGCTTGCTTTAAAGCGCTTGAAACCCAAGTATTGCGCTCTTTCGACTTGACACCCCTAGCCAATGGAAAAGCGAAAAAAACGCCTATGAGCAAGGCAATTATTGGGCTCCCAATAAACCCAAGAACTTTAAAAACAATTCCTTCACCAAACGGGTGTGTTGGATAATCCGCTATCGATTTCAACGCTATTAACAATACGGGGGCCAGCAACGGCAAAAAAGCAAGGATAGGTTTAATGTTTGGAACCTCTGTATCTTCTTCGGTAACCGCATGCTCCTTTTTCTCCTGTTCTTTCAAAGATTTACCAATGTATCGTGCCCAAAAGTATCCTGCCAAGGAAACAGGTATTGCCGTGGCAAGACCTAGAATCATTACCAATCCCAAATCAGCTTCCAACACGGCTGCCGCTGCCAAAGGTCCTGGCGTGGGGGGAACAAAAACATGGGCCGAGTACAGACCTGTTGCCAATGCGATGGCAAAAACCATCACAGGTACCCCAGATTTCTTGCTCAAAGCTTTATTTAATGAGGATAAAATCACAAAGCCAGAATCGCAGAACACAGGTATGGAAATTACAAACCCAGCTAAATTTAGTGCCAAAGGAGAGCGTTTTAACCCAATAAGTGATAAAATGGAATTAGCAAGTATTTTGGTACTCCCTGTTTTTTCCAAAAACACCCCGATTATGGTTCCGAAGGCTATCACTAAACCAATACCGGAAAGTGTTTTTCCAAACCCCTCACCTAGGGTGGAGACAATTTTCGTGGAATCCATACCCAACATAAGTCCAGAAAAAACTGCAGCAAGAGTAAGTGACAGTACAGGATTCATTTTAAACCTGACCGTGGCGATTATGATAAAAAGTATGGCTATAAAAAGTGTGAGCAATTCCATGATGAAATTTAAAGATGCTCTCTAAATATAAAGTATTCTTGCTACTTTTGAAGTCAATGGGAACAGACAAACAACTTTTGGCAAAGGGAATTAAATCTTTTGGTTATACGGCTATTCTTATGTTCTTAAGTCCAGCTATTTTAAGCCAAGCCTTCAAAAATGAAGAAAATCCTTTGTACATTCCCGTGTTAATACTAGGGTCAATATTGGGGCTATTGGCTATTTATATGGGATTCAAATCCGTCAATATTGTAATGGACGCCCTTTTCGGTAAGAAAAACAAAGATTAGTTTTTTTCGGCAGGAGGCTTCTTCCATTTATTACTCAGTTGAGCATAGTCATAATCCAAAACAGATTCTTGTCGCTGTAGTTTATTGGAGGCGAAAGCGCGCTGCAAAATATCTTCTATGAGATAATCTTCATGAATTCTTTCTGGATGAAATTCTTCTTTAATACTGATTTTAAAGGCTTTGGCCGTAGTGTTGTACCAAAATGCGCGCCAACCATTCCGAAGTTCCTTGACCAAATCAAAAGCCGTTTTTCCTGTTTGCCGATATATCAACTTTATAAGGATTTGTCCTTCGGTCCTTGTTAGTTTTTTTAGTTCGTCTGAAAATTCTCCTTCAACATATTTTTGAACGGTCTTGGTGTATTTTTTTCGATGACGCCTCTTCTTAATTTTAACAAGGCTATCATTCATCTCCTCCAATCGTTCAGCCGCCAGTTTGGCGTAGGGATAAACCTTTAGGGTTTTACGACGAAGAATATAATATCGGAGCTTCTCCTTTCTATTCTCGAATTCCAGATTGCCAAATAAGTAAACTTCATCCAAGGCAATGGAACTATACAAAATGGAATCGCCTTCGAAGCGAACGTAATAATCCTGCACAGAATCTTTCTCCGTCTCTTGGGAAAACCCACTGACACCTATCAGCATTAAAAACAGCACAGTATAATATCTCAACATTCGGGACACTCTAAAATTTAGCCAAAATTAAGGATAAACCCATAACACTGCTATTAAATAAAAGTGAATATTGTTATGTTTGTGGACTAAATCATTTTCATGGCTGCATCAAAAATCATTACTGCTAAATCGCTTAAATTCTTTGAAAAATATCTAAATAATGCCTCACCAACAGGTTACGAATGGGAAGGTCAGAAGATTTGGATGGAATATCTGAAACCTTATGTAGACGATTTTATTACGGATACTTATGGGACGGCAGTTGCGGTTGTGAATCCAGACGCACCTTACAAAGTTGTTATTGAAGGCCATTCCGATGAAATTTCGTGGTATGTCAACTATATCACTGATAATGGATTACTTTATGTTATTAGAAATGGTGGTAGTGATCATCAAATTGCTCCATCAAAATGGGTGAACATCCATACTAAAAATGGTGTTGTAAAAGGTGTTTTCGGATGGCCTGCTATCCATACCAGAAATAGAGCAAAAGAAGAACCTCCAAAACTTGACAATATTTTTATAGATATAGGAGCTAAGGACAAAGAGGAAGTAGAAAAAATGGGAGTTCATGTGGGTTGCGTAATTACCTATCCCGATGAGTTTCAAGTGTTGAACAAGGACAAGTTTGTTTGTCGCGCTTTGGACAATCGAGCTGGCGGATTTATGATTGCTGAAGTTGCTCGATTGTTACACGAAAACAAGAAAAAATTACCCTTTGGACTATACATTACGAACTCAGTTCAAGAGGAAATTGGCTTGAGAGGAGCCGAAATGATCACCCAGACCATAAAACCGAATGTTGCCATCGTCACGGATGTATGTCATGATACCACCACTCCAATGATCGACAAAAAGAAAGAAGGCGAAACTTCCATTGGCTCAGGACCGGTTATTTCATATGCTCCTGCAGTACAAAACAAACTTCGTGAACGCATCATTGAAACTGCGGAAGCCAAGAAAATACCTTTCCAAAGATTGGCATCATCCAGATATACCGGAACTGATACCGATGCCTTTGCGTACAGTAACGGTGGAGTAGCTTCCGCTTTGATTTCTTTACCGCTACGCTACATGCATACTACTGTTGAAACAGTGCATAGAGATGATGTGGAGAACGTTATTCGATTGATTTACGAAACATTACTTACAATAAAAGCTGGGGAAACCTTCAGTTATTTTGATTAAGGTATAACTTTTATGGATGAGCTAGTCGACATTTTGGATGCATCCGGAAATCCAACAGGTCGTACTTGTTTAAAATCAGAAGCGCATTTCAAAGGACTATTCCATTCAACGGTTCATGTTTGGTTTTACACAGATAAAGAACAGCTTTTGTTTCAGCAGCGGTCAAAGGATAAGGATACTTTTCCATCACTATGGGATGTCTCCGTAGCCGGACATATTGGTGCTGGAGAAGAAATTACCCTAGCAGCGGTTCGAGAAGTTGAAGAAGAAATAGGCCTTTCCGTTAAACCACCCTCTCTGGAAAAAATTGGAATTTTTAAGTCCGTTCACCAGCATTCATCCATCTTAAAGGATTGCGAATTCCATCATACCTATATCTGCGAGTTAAAAACATCAATAGATGGCTTAATTCTTCAAGAAAGCGAAGTCGATAATTTGAAGTTGGTTTCTATAAAGGATTTTAAAGAAAGGGTTGCACAAAACCGAATGGACGGATTTGTTCCACATAAGAAATCCTATTATTTGGAGGTATTGGACGCTATTTCCAAAAAACTAAAGACTTGATACAAACTCTTCAGGCTTATCCAACAAATAGGTTTGCTGTGTTCCGCTAGCCATATTTTTAACCACAAACTCACCTTTTGAAAGTTCTTGGTCACCAATCATTACCACGTAGGGCACCTGGCGATTGTTGGCATATTTCATTTGCTTTTGCATTTTGGAAGCAGAAGGATATACCTCAGCTTTTATACCGTTTTCTCGAAGGTTGCCAACCAATCTGAGGGAAGCTAAGCTTTCTTCCTTCCCAAAGTTGATGCATAGCACATCTATCGATTTATCCAAGGTCTCTGGGAACAATCCAAGCTCCTCTAAAACCAGGTAGATACGGTCCAGTCCAAATGAAATACCCACACCGCTTACATTTGGCAATCCAAAAATACCTGTAAGGTCATCATAGCGACCGCCACCACCAATGGAGCCCATGCTCACTCCCTCTGGAGCACTTACTTCATAAATGGCACCAGTATAATAGTTGAGCCCCCGAGCCAAGGTCACATCTAATTGAAGTGAAGCAGATTTTAAACCCATTGCACCAACTGTCTCGACAATTTCTTGCAATTCGGTTATTCCTTGTATCCCGATTTCAGATTGGGATAAAAGGGATTTTAGTTGTTCAAGTTGATCAGCGGCTGAACCTGACATCGAAAACAAAGGTTCAGCCTTTTTTACAGCTTGTTCGGAAATGCCTTTGGCCATCATCTCTTCTTTTACCTTTTCTGCTCCAATTTTGTCAAGTTTATCGAGCGCTACAGTGAAATCAACCAATAAATGCTTTGCTCCAATCACCTCAGCAATTCCGGATAATACTTTTCTGTTATTCAGTTTTATCGTGGTTCCTTTCAATCCTAAATCGGTAAAAACGGCATCATACAATTGCACAAACTCCACTTCTTGTAACAGTGCGTTCGCCCCCACTACATCCGCATCACATTGGTAGAACTCTCTAAAACGACCTTTTTGCGGACGATCCGCCCTCCAAACAGGTTGTATTTGGTACCGCTTAAAGGGAAAGTCAATCTCATTTTGGTGCATTACCACATAACGAGCAAAAGGAACTGTGAGATCATATCTGAGTGCCTTTTCGGATATTTTTGGAGTTAAGGACGAAGATCTCTTTGAACTATAGGTCACATCATCAACCTTGGAAATAAAATCTCCTGAATTGAGAATCTTAAAAATTAAACGGTCTCCTTCCTCTCCATATTTACCCAATAAAGTGTCCGAATTTTCAAAAGACGGTGTCTCTATCGGTTGAAAACCATAAACCTCAAAATGCTTTTTTATGGTTTGTATGATATAGTTGCGTTTAGCAACTTCAGTTGGTGAAAAATCACGCGTCCCCTTGGGAATGGATGGTTTTTGTGGCATCTAATTCTATTCTGCTGCAAATATAAACTGTTTGGACAGACATCAGATATCGGACTTCTGAATACTGATACTATTCCATTATTTTATCAAACCATTGGTAGAGTTCACCTTTGGTGATGACAGCTCCTTGTTTGATCAAATCGAATTTATCCTTGTTCCTATCGTCAGAATAAGCCTTGGAAGCGGCCAAGTATTCCACAAAATCTGATTGAAAGTTTCGCTTGAACCAACCAAAGCCTTCTTCGGTACGCAAATCGATTTTTGGATTCATAACCTTAACGGAAAATAGTTTCATCTCCTTTTCGGTCAAATGGAACAAGTGCATGTGCAGTTCAGAAATGTTTTCCAAATACTCCACCTTGGAAAGTACCCCTTCCCAAACCAAATCGCTGAACACGTCAATTTCTTCTTCAGCAACTTGTGGCTTCTCTTCTTTAATGGTTGCCCATTCATCTGCTGTTATGGACTGGGTGGCCAAAAAGTTGATAAACTCCGGATGTAGCTCTTCCAACTGCTGTTGTGTCAACCTTGCGTACTTCATTGGGTCATATTCATTTAATCCGGCAAAAATAAAAAAGGCCACGCATAAGCGTGGCCTTTTTTCATATAAATTATGTACTCTTAGTTGAAAATATAGCGAACTCCAAATTGGGCTTGCCATCTAGACAACAGACTTGTATCCGAGCTAAAGGTTTCAGTCAAACTTTCATCAAAACTAAATGTTGGATTGTTGTTGTCATCAATACTAACCCCTAAAACTTGTTGGTTGGTCGGAATTTCAACAATTCCCCAATCCGAACTGATTAGGTTACCCACATTCAATACATCCAAACTTAATTGAATGGTGTTTTTATTAGCGATTTTAATGTCTTGCAACACTTTAAGGTCCCAACGACCTCTCCAAGGGGCCAAGGCTCCATATCGTTCGGCATAAGACCCTCGGTTATCACTCAAATAATCATCTTGCTGAATAAAGGCTTCAAACGCTGCAGCATCTCCTGGCTCAGCAAAATTCATTTGGCCTACCTCCGCAGCAGTTGGGATATACAATAAATCGTTGATGCTAGAACCATCTCTATTGATATCTCCTCCATAAATGTAATTGAATCGTCCTCCTTGAGCATACTCAAAGAATGTAGAAACCGTTGTTCCGGTTTTAAAGACTTTGGAAATCACACCTATAAATCGATGTGTATCCCCATATCGTGAATAAGACAGTACATCGGCGTTGGCATCATTGACAATGGCATTAGCCGCGAATGCATCACTAGTGATTTCTGCCTCGATGGAATTTACATCTTTTGAATTTAAATAGCTATAGGCCAAACTTGCATATAATCCATTATCCCAAGTTTTTTGTCCCTTGAATACAGCATTCCAGATTCTTCCTTCATCTGAATTCGAGAATACATATGCGTTGTTGATTAAATCAGAAGCTGCGTAAACAGGTCTATTATCAACACCCTGTAATGTTTGCGAAGGAGGTAATAAACCCCAGTTTTGTACATGGGGACCATTTATATCCTTAGAATAGGAAAAATCAGCAGTCAAAATCAGCCCGTTTTCCAAACGCTTATCAGCACCCAAACTTGTTCTCCATACTTGTGGCCATTGGAAGTCTGGATCTACGGCGGTAAGGAAAAATACATTTGGGTTGGCTATTTGGTTGCCTAACCATACAAATGGGAAACGGCCCGTAAAAATACCGGAACCACCTCGAATCTGTAGGTCGTTTGCTTCAGCAACATCCCAATTAAAACCAACACGGGGGGAAATCAACCAATCGTTTGTTGGCAACTGGGTATTATCAATTAATACGGTTTCTCCATTGTTAGGGTTTACATAAGGAATATCTGCAACTACGGCAGGTGCTCTCTCGATTACGTCCTGCGCTTTTGCAGCGGAATCAAAATATAGAGGGCGGTCTACACGAATACCATAGGTCAACTTAAAGTTTTCGGTTGCATTCCATTCATCCTGAGCATAAAACGCCATCTGGCCCACATTGGTTTCTGCCAATGCCCATCCACCTAGGTTTCCTTGTCCAGCAGCATTTAAAGCATTGTTAGCAGCAATGGCAGCATTAAACTGACCTTGATAAACACCTACGAGGGCAGCTTCACCAGCTGCATCCAGATTTCTAAAGTCAGCAATGGAACCTGATGGGAAGAAAACACCTTGTGCTCCATAAACCCCAAGATTAAAGGAGTTATCAAACTGGAATTTCTCAAAAGAGAATCCTATAGTAAAGGTGTGGTCACCTTTAAAGAAATTAAGATTGTTTGTCAATTGAAAAACCTTCTGATCTAGATTATTATTAATGGAAAAAGGCTCGTGCCCTGCAATTATATAGTTGGATGCTCCATTTTCATCCAACAGGGTAATCGTCGGTGCAGGAGTAGAAAGTGGACTCCTAAAATCATCAAAATGGGTGTAGCCTACTTGTAATTTGTTTGTGGCTTCATCAGAAAGCGTAGAGTTTAATTCAATTTGTACTGACCGAATCTGATTGTTGATTTCGTATCCGGCATTTTCGAACTGTAAGGTAGATAAATTAGGCCCTCTAAAGCCCAATGCCGTAGGGTGAGCTGGCAGTTCTTTGGAGGCATTTAAGAAATTGTATATAACAGCCAGTCTGTTGTTGTCATTAATGTTCCAATCTAATTTGAAGATTCCTTTGGTAGATTCTTGGTCATAATTGAAACCTTCGAACCTTCCAGGGTTGTAAAACTCTCCATTTCCGATGGAAACTTGACTTAAGATGTCCGATACCAATTGAAAATCGGAAGCGAGCACTCGTGATTCGTTGATCCCGCCTCCCCCTCTATTGGGGACGAAGCCATTGGACCCCAAATCGGTACGATCATCTTTTTCAAAGTTCGCGAAGAAGAAAAGTTTATTCTTGATTATGGGACCTCCTATACTTACCCCATATTGAGATTGGCTCAGGTCGGCTTTAAACACGTCTTCACCTTTTACTTTACCTCCGGTGAGGCTTTCATTTCTGAAAAACCCATAAACTGAAGCATAAAACTCGTTGGTACCACTTTTGGTCACCGCATTTACCGAAGCTCCGGTAAATCCAGATTGAGTAACATCATAAGGTGCTGTTGTTACTTGAATTTGATCAATTGCATCGATTGAAATCGGATTTGAATTGGTCTGCCCTCCTGGTTGAGCGGCATCCAACCCAAAGGGATTGTTGAAAATGGCTCCATCCAATGAAAAGTTATTGAATTGATCATTTCTTCCACCAAAAGATCCAGCGCTGGCTGTGGGTTCCAATCGGGTAAAATCGTTTGTAGACCTGGAAATTGTTGGAAGTCTTGTTAATTCCCTCCTCCCAACACTGGTTTCAGCTCCTGTTCTATCGCTACCGAAAGTTCCAGTCTGGTCTGATACCACGACAACCTCATCCAGAGCCTGACTATCTGAAAGTAGACCTACATTATGGTTAAATGTTTTTCCTAGCGAGAGAAAAATGTCGTTTTTGACATTATTTTTAAAACCTACGTAAGAAATAGTAACCTCGTAAGGTCCCCCTACTCTTAAATTTAGCAGGTTATACCGTCCTTCTTCATTTGTAATTGCTCCATATCTCGTGCCCGTAGGGGTATGTACCGCTACAACATTAGCTCCCAAAAGTGGGACCTGTTGGTCATCAACAACCGCTCCTCTAATATTGGATGTGGTTACTTGCGCAAAAGTAGATGTGAATACCATCAAGAAAAGTATTCCCAGGGGTAAAAGTTTCTTCATAATGAGTGAGTTAATTTTGTGAGTATCTACAAACATAAACAAAAAAAAGAGCTATGCGTGCATAGCTCTTTACAAGTTATTAACCGATTTTTCCTACTATTTGGACTCGGCAGTTACCTCAAAAGGAAACTCAACAATTACTTCTCTATGAAGTCTGATTGAAGCGTTGTATGGACCAACTCTTTTTATGGTCCCTCCTTTAATATTGATGAATTTTCTTTCGATTTGATGACCAGCTTTATCCAAAGCCGCAGCCAAATCGATGCTGCTCACAGAACCGAACAATTTGTCACCAGTACCAACTTTAGCTGGGATACGGATCTCCAATTGCTTTAACGCTTCAGCCAATTTATTGGCCTCGTCAACAATCTTTTTCTCTTTATGGGCTCTTTGCTTTAAGTTCTCGGCCAACACTTTTTTTGCAGAAGGTGTCGCCAAATCAGCCAATCCTTTAGGAATAAGGTAATTTCTTCCATAACCGTTCTTCACTGTTACGATATCGTCCTTAAATCCTAAATCCTGTATATCTTCTTTTAAAATAAGTTCCATTCTTCAGTATTTTTTATTTCAACATATCGCCAACGTACGGCATTAAGGCTAAGTGACGAGCTCGTTTAACGGCTTGGGCCACTTTTCTTTGATACTTTAATGAGGTTCCGGTAAGTCTTCTTGGAAGCAACTTACCTTGCTCGTTTACCAATTTCATCAAAAAGTCTGGGTCTTTGTAATCAATATACTTGATTCCGGATTTTTTGAACCTGCAATATTTCTTTTGCTTGTTGGTCTCAATGTTCAATGGGGTCAAATACCTGATTTCCCCATCTTTTTTTGATTTTGCTTGTTGCTCTATTGATGACATAGCCCTATGCGTTTGCTTTTAATTTAGTTCTTCTTTTCTCTGCCCAAGCAATTGCATGCTTGTCCAATTTAACGGTCAAAAAACGCATAACACGTTCATCTCTTCTAAATTCCACTTCATAAGGTTCAATAACCTCACCTGGGGTGGTAAATTCAAACAAGTGGTAAAAGCCACTTTTTTTGTGCTGAATGGGATAGGCCAATTTTTTAAGTCCCCAGTTTTCCTTGGAGACCATTTTGCCACCATTCTTAATCAAGAAATCTTCAAACTTCTTGACTGTTTCCTCTATCTGGGCCTCAGATAGAACGGGATTCAAAATGAAAACAGTTTCGTAATGGTTCATACATTATTATTTTAAAGGAGCGCAAAATTAGTGATAAATGTTAACCTCCGCAAGAAAAGACAAAAATCTTCGTTTAAAGCTATGAGTTATTAACATTAGTGAACCTTTTAAACCTACGTATCGTATATGGTAATATACACAACAAAATAGACCATGTTTACATCTTTTGTTGCAGTTAAACGTCATTTTTGTGTAATTTGCCGATGATTTAAAACCCTACAAATCACCCCTTTCTATGAAATTAAAAAGTATAATTGTAGACGACTCCTCAATGCAGCGCATGGCCGTTGCCAAGTTGGTCAACAATCACCCTCATCTTGCCTTGGTAGCAGAGTACAGTAATGCTATTGAAGCCAAAAACGGACTTAAGAACCATGAAATCGATTTGATTTTCTTGGATGTTGAAATGCCAATCATCAGTGGATTTGATCTTTTGGAGGCCCTTGACAACCCTCCACAGGTAATTTTAATCACTGGTAAACCGGATTATGCCCTTAAGGCATTCGATTACGATGTAACAGATTACCTACACAAACCCATTACTTTGGCCCGATTTGAGGCCTCTGTTAAAAGGGCAGTTGCAAAATATGAGCAAATCAATAGGGTTGATGAAGATGAGGAGCACATTTTTGTAAAGAGTAACCTTAAAAAACGTAAGGTTATATTAAACGACATTAAATGGATTGAGGCTTTAGGAGACTATATCAAATTGGTTACTGACGAAGCCAATATTGTTATTCTTTCTACAATGAAAGCTTTTGAAAAGCAACTTCCTGCAGAGAAGTTCTTGCGAATCCATAAATCTTATATTGTGAATCTTGAGAAAATCGAAAAGTTCAACAGTAAAAATGTTGAGGTCAGCGGTAGACAGATTCCATTGAGTAGAAACAAAAAGACTGAGCTGGCCGAAGCGCTAGCAAATGTATAGATAGCATTTATATGTGGTCCACATTGTAGACCAGTCTTACACTTTTATACTTGGAAATAGCATTAAAAGATTTTTCAATTCTTTTAATGCTATTTTTTGTTTGGGCCATAGATTGGTTTCTGGGAATCTTTACTACGATATTCTTCAAATAATCTCTGCGTATTCTCGCCACCGGGGGATACTCCGGCCCCAAAACTTGTTGTTTCAAAACATTTTGAAGTGAACCAGCAAACCATTGGGCTGCTTCATTCAGTTTATTGAAATCTTTATCCTTTAGGGTCAGTTTTATAATTCGAACTACCGGCGGGTACTTGAACTGCTCCCGTTCATACAATTGCTCGTTAAACATTTTATCGTATTCGTTGGTGGTGACCTGCTGTAATATTTGATGATATGGATTGTATGTCTGTATCAGCACCTTACCTCTTTTCTTAGTCCGGCCTGCCCTACCGGCAACCTGAGTCAACATTTGAAAGCTCCGCTCGTGTGCTCGATAGTCAGGAAAATTTAACAAGGAATCGGCATTCATAATACCTACCAGGCTTACATTTCTGAAATCTAATCCTTTGGTGACCATCTGTGTACCCACCAAGATATCCATCTCTTGTTGCTCAAAAGCAGTAATAATCTTTTCATAGGCATATTTTCCGCGTGTTGTATCTAAGTCCATACGGCCTACTTTGGCTTCAGGGAACAATTCCTTCAGTTCTTCCTGAATCTGTTCTGTTCCAAATCCTTTCTTATCCAAAGTAAAGCTTCCGCAAGCACCACAACTGTTTTGTAATGCCATATGATATCCGCAATAATGACACCGCAACTGATTGTTATGTTGATGATAGGTAAGACTCACATCACAATTTGGACATTGGGTAACATTTCCGCATGTGGTACATTCTACAATGGGTGAAAAACCTCTTCGATTTTGAAAAAGAATAACCTGTTCACCCTCTTCCAAAGTTTCTTCGATAGCTTTGAATAGAGTTTCAGAGAAATGCCCTTTCATTCTTTTTTTTCGGGTTGCCTCTTTAATATCCACCAAGTTGATATCAGGCAAAAGCACATTTCCATACCTACTATTGATACTGGCATAGCCATATTTTCCTTTTCTCACATTGCCCATACTTTCAATGCTAGGAGTGGCAGAACCCAAAATGCAGTTTGCTTTATGGTATGAAGCAAGTACTATGGCCGCGTCCCGAGCATGGTATCGCGGTGCTGGGTCAAATTGTTTGAATGAGCTTTCATGTTCCTCATCCACAACAATCAACCCTAAATTGGCAAAAGGTAAAAACAGGGAAGATCTCGCTCCAATTACGATTTGCGCCTTTTCCTTTTGATTCAAAACATTGTTCCAAACCTCAACCCGCTCATGAATACTGTATTTGGAATGATAGACGGAGACTTTATTCCCAAAATATTGTCGAAGTCTGCTTATAAGCTGCGAAGTAAGTGCTATTTCAGGCAGTAGATACAATGCTTGTTTTTTCTGACCTAGACATTTCTCAATTTGCTTGATGTACACTTCGGTCTTTCCTGAGGAGGTAACCCCATGCAACAAGGCAGTTTTATTGTCTGCAAATGTTGTAATGATGGATTCGAAAGCTTCTTGTTGAAGCGGATTCAATTGAATATTCTTTTCTACTTGATTTTCATTATGTTCAACACGGTCCTTACGAATGTGGTATTCTTCCAGGATTGACTTATCAATCAAAGTCTTAATAACTGCTTTTGAACTGCCACTTTCTTTCTCTAAATCGGTAATCGCAATTGGTTTTTTCGAGGAAGCCTGTATTTGAAATAGGGCCAAAACCACCTGACTTTGCTTTGGTGCACGAGATAGGTCGTTCAACAATGCTTCCAGTTTGGCCTCATTGTCAAACTCATTTGATAGTTTGACATATCTGACCATTTTAGGTTTATATTGTTCGTAGAGCTCCTCCTTCTGAAGAATTACACCTTTTTGAACCAATCTACTGACTAATGGAAGTACATTTTTCCTGTCTACAATACCGCTGATTTCGGCAATTTTCAATGCAGATTGGTGCTGTAAGGCCTCATACACCAAAAACTCATCATCTTTTAGTTCAAGGTCGTTTACCTCTTTATTTTTATTGAGTAAAATCAAGGTTTCACTTTCTAACAAAAAGGCACTCGGCAGGGCACTACGGACTACTTCTCCGAGCGTGCACATATAATATTGTGCAATCCACTCCCAATGCTTAAACTGAAAAGGATTCACCAAAGGTTTTTCGTCTAGAACTTGATATATTTCTTTGGCCTCGTATGCTTCAGGAGCATTTTGGTGGACATCATATGCGAGTGCAGTATATATTTTCGATTTACCAAAGGGTACCGCCACCCGCATACCTTTTTGAATAAATTCTGCTTCTTGTGGACTAATTCTGTAAGTAAAAAGTCTTTCAAGAGGAATAGGAAGTACAATGTCTAAAAAATAGCTCATATCATAACTCCTCTTGCACTCTATGCCAGGTTTGGGTTCTGTAAAGAAAAGCCAAGTAACCTCTAACTTTTAACTTGTTTGGGTCTTCAGGATCCAGCCAAACCTTACCTCTAAAAGTCATTGCCTGTTCGGGATCAAAAAGTCTATTTCCCTTATATTCTCCTTTATTGTTCATTTTGAAGTCATCCATAATCTTCATCCCATTCACTGGTTTATCCTTGAGGTCTCCCTTACACTTGACGCATAGGGCATTTTCCTTCCCTTTTTCGACAACTTTGAGAACTTTGGCTTGCAATAGTCCGTTTTCTTCATACACTTCAACAATGGCTTTGGTGATTCCGTTTCGGTCATCTATTGTTTTCCATTTTCCAAACACTGATTGCGACCAAGTAATTTGGGACAACAGCAAGAAAACAATGAGTAGGTATTTATTGATTTTCTCGCTTTTTTTCATGTTTCTTCTTTAAAGAGTTAAGTGTTGCATTAAGTTCAAATCCGAGCAACAGTATATTTGAATTCAACCAAATAAAAACCATTAGGATCAATAAACCTCCCAAAGCTCCGTATAATTCATTATAACGGGCAAACTTTTCGACGTATACCCCAAAAAGATACGAGGTTAAAATGAACAGTAAGGTGGTCATCAGGGCTCCTGCAGAAAAGAATCTAGCCTTTCTTCCTTCGGCAGTTCCAAAATAATAAAGAATGGCAGTCGTAAGATATGAAAGAAGGGTGAAGAATATGATTTTAGTAACCTGGATTCCAACGCTATCGCTCTTTTCCACATCATACCCCAAGGTTTTTCCAAAATACTCGCTGGTATATTCAACAATATAGAATTCAAAATACACAAAGACCACAGCTCCCAAAATCAACAGAATTGACAAAATCAGCCCGACCATTAAAGCATAGGCGTATTGTCTGAAAAAATTTCTGGTGAGTTCTACATGATACGAGTGTTCAAAACCTCCAAAAATGGCATTTACCCCATTGGCAACAAGAAATATGGAAACCATAAATGCTGATGATAAGATTCCACCACTTTTCTGATCCTTGATTTGTTGGTATATCTCAGTAAAATAATCGCCAGTAGCCGTGGGTAGAAAAGACTCCAAAAACAGCAGGAATTGGGCATCAAAATTCTCATTTCCCACACTTGCGAAGGGAATAATCCAAGGAACCAGAGTTACCAAGAATATCATTAGAGGAAATAATGCCATAAAAAGACTGAAAGCAATGGCACTTGCCCTTGTGGAAACGGCACCTTTTACAATACCGAGAACATACATTTCCAACAGGTCATAAAAGGATAGTCCTTCGAAAGCCTTTAACTTAATATTTTTAAGTAAGCGGACTAACCAATTGACCACTGGGATTTTTTCCAATTTTTCCTCTATCGCTACGGACATTATACTGCTTTTAGACTTAGATCCATGTTGTGGACAGAATGGGTCAAAGCACCTGAAGAAATGTAATCAACCCCGCATTCCGCATAGGCTCGAATTGTATTTTCATTGATTCCTCCAGACGATTCGGTAAGACATTGATTACCTATCATTTTTACAGCTTGTTTCGTGTCATCATAATCAAAGTTATCCAAAAGAATTCGGTACACATTTTCCGATTCCAATATTTCATCAACCTCCACCAAATTCCTTGCTTCAACAATAATCTTTAAATCTCGGTCTGTTTCAACCAAATATTGCTGGGTTTTTTGAATGGCTTTTGTAATTCCACCGGCAAAATCAATATGGTTGTCTTTGAGCATGATCATGTCGTAGAGTGCGAACCTATGGTTCTCCCCTCCTCCAATGGTAACAGCCCATTTCTCCAAAGCTCGAATCCCTGGGGTCGTCTTGCGCGTATCCAAAATTTTGGTGTTTGTGCCCTCAAGTAAATCCACATAGCTTTTTGTCTTTGTTGCTATAGCACTCATTCGTTGCATAGCATTCAGCACCAGTCGTTCTGCCTTTAAAATACTCTGTGAACTACCCTCAAGATAAAAGACAATATCTCCATACTTTACTTGGGAACCATCTTGTATTAGCACCTCGACCTCTAGTTTAGGATCAACATAATCAAAAACTTGCTTAGCGAAGACTATTCCAGCAATAATACCTTCATCTTTGACCAATAATTTCGCTTTTCCGGTTGCTGAACTGGGAATACAGGCCAAAGAACTATGGTCACCATCACCAACATCTTCCCGAATGGCGTTGGCAATAATCAAATCTATTTCTTTCTGGAATTGATCTTGGGTAATCATCAAATTGGGGTTTTGACGAAAATAATAAAAACATTGCTCTCGATACATGGTCATATACCTTTGTTTGATTGGAAAAAATTACTTTTGGATATGCAGATTACCATAATAGCCATTGGAAAGACAGATAGTAAGGAACTAACCCAACTTATTTCCATGTATGAAAAACGATTGGCACATTATGTAAAGTTCGAATTTGAGGTGATTCCCGACCTTAAAAACAGCAAAAATCTTTCAGAAAAACTTCAAAAAGAAAAGGAAGGGGAGCTTATCCTGAAGCAGTTACATTCTTCAGATATTCTAATAGTGATGGATGAAAAGGGGAAGCAATTAACCTCTTTGGGTTTTTCACAGTTTCTTCAAAAGAAAATGAACAGTGGAATCAAAAATCTTATTTTGGTTATTGGAGGGCCTTATGGCTTTAGTGAGGCCGTTTACAACAGAGCCAATGGACAGCTAAGTCTTTCCAAAATGACATTTTCACATCAAATGGTGCGATTATTTTTGATAGAACAATTATATAGAGGGTTTACGATTCTCAGGAATGAACCTTACCATCATCAATAGTGGTCTTTTGATTGGAAACAAGACCGTACTTTTCCAAAAAATCTTCAACTTTCTTGATAACGACATGATGTGGCTTGGGTTCATCAATGGTTTCTTCAAGAGATTTTTCCATATTGCGGGACACACTTTTTAAATTATCTAATTCTTCCGTTATAAAACCGTAAATCTCTCGCTGTCTTTCCGGGTCTTTTTCTACTTTTAAAACGTATTGGAGGTCCGTAATATTCTTCATATGTGAGCTAAACACATGGGATTGATGCCAAGCGATTTCTGTAAGCTTCTTCTTTTGGTCAAGAATTTTGCCGATAATGGGATTTACAATAAAGAATATTTCAAAGATTATAATAACAATTGAGAATATGGCCAATTCAAGCTCTATCACCATCATGGTTTTTAGGTCTTTCTCTGCCTTTTTTTGGAATTTTGTCACAATACCATCCATTATTACCAGAAAACGATCTACCCTAAACCGAACATCATTGAACGAAACAGTTTTGTACTTTTTATAGTTGTTTAACTCACTACGTAACCATAACACATAAGGTTCCAGTCGAGCAAACTCTTTCAAAATCTCCTCATCTTCCAAAGGTTCAATTTTTAGACTTTCATTTCCATGTTGCAGGAAATTGTTCATCTGATATAGTTTGGTCAGTACCAGTTTTAATTCTGCATAATCGCAATTGTGATACCTACAAGAATACAGCTCATTCAAAATACGCTGACTCAACATACGCTGTTTACCGGCCAAGTTTACAATCATGGCTGCATTTCGTTGTTTTCTTAACGAATATTGCGTCATGGACTGAATAGTAATGGTAAGTACAACAATGGAAATGACCAATAAGTAATAGGCCCTGAATCCTTTTTGAAATGGCTTGAACTTTCTAATTTTCATTATAGGCTACAAATGGTAAGAATTAGCCTACAATTTAGTTCAAAAAAATACTAAGGCGTGTAGAAATGTTGTGAAACAAAGTTTTGGAACGGTGAAATGTCAATTTGTATTCACTCGGATCTGAAGTTTTAATACAATACCCTGAACTTGATAGTGTTTTCGACATTCTTAAGGGCCTTGACCACTTCCTTGTTGTATTCCTTATCCAAATCGGTGATCACATAGCCCACCTCACTGTCGGTGGATAGGTATTGCCCGGTAATATTCATTTCATATTTTGCCAAAACCTTGTTGATTTCAGCCATAATCCCAGGAACATTTTTATGGATATGCAAGAATCTATGTGCATTATTTTGTTTTGGAAGTCGGATGTTCGGAAAGTTAACAGCATCCACCGTGTTTCCAGAGTTGATATAGTCCATTATTTTATTAGGAACAAAATCGGCTATGTCACGCTGCGCTTCTTCCGTGCTCCCACCTACATGGGGAGTTAAAATTACATTTGGAATTCCTTGCAAAGAAGTTTCAAAATTTCCGTTACTTCTTGGCTCTGAAGGGTAAACATCTACGGCAGCACCTCCTAATTTCCCGCTTTTCAGTGCATTGGTGAGCGATTCAATATCCACTACAAATCCACGGGAAAGGTTGATCATTATAGCACCGTCCCTCATTTGATTGATTTCACGCTCGCCAATAAAATTTCTATTGGCCTTATTGTCATCTACATGAAGTGTAACCACATCAGAAACTGAAAGTAAATCCTCGAGACTGGAACATTTAATGGCATTTCCTAAAGCCAATTTATCAGAAACATCGTAATAATAAACCCGCATGCCCATGGCTTCGGCCAACACAGAAAGTTGTTTTCCGATATTTCCATAGCCAACAATACCCAGGTTTTTACCTCGGACCTCTTTAGAATTAATGGCTGTTTTGTTCCATTCTCCCTTATGGATTTCTGTACTTCGAGTGAACACATTACGCATAAGCATAATAATCTGTCCTATAGCCAACTCAACTACCGAACGAGTATTGCTATAAGGTGCATTGAACACCACAACACCCTTCTTTTTGGCTGCTTCGAGATCTATTTGGGTAGTTCCAATACAAAAAGCTCCCACGACCAGTAGTTTATTGGCCGCATCCAACACTTTTTGTGTCACTTGGGTCTTGGAGCGAATTCCGAGTACATGGACGCCTTTTATTTTTTCAATGAGCTCTTCTTCTGGTAAACTGTGCTTTACCAATTCCACGGAAAAACCATCTTCAGACAAATTGTCGAACGCTGCGGGATGCACATTCTCCAACAACAGAATCTTGATTCTATTTTTTGGGTAAGATATATTTCGAGGTAAATCGTTCACAAATAAAAATTCATCTAAGTTCGGAGTCACATGATCCGCATTGTTGGTGGCTTTTTCACGGTGTACATTTTCAGTATAGGCGAAAAACTTATCGGCGATTCCAGCTTCGCGCATTACATAATCACTGTACCCATCCCCTATGACCTGCACTTCACCGTCTAAATCAAGGTTTTTAAGACATTCTATCTTCCCGTTGTGCGAAGCCAAAACATTTGCCTCATCGAATCCGACAATATTGCCGTCGCCATCAAACTTGAAGGTATTGGCATAAACCCTATCGGATGGAATGTTATATTCTTCAACTATGGGGTCAATAAACTCTTTGAAACCACATGAAATTACATAAATATCGTCAGAAAATTTCTGAAAGAACTCCTTATTGGATGCTATTGATTTTGAAATCTTTTGACGCAATTCACTTACCAAGCCATCCAAATCATTCCGATGAGCATTCAGAAGTCGTATTCTTCTTTCCAAAGATTCTGTAAATGAAATGTCTCCATCGATACCAAGATTCGTAATATCCTGGATTTCTTGAATAATCTCCTCTTTGTTGGATTTCCCTTGAAGGGTCATTTCTGCTAAAACATCCAATGCTTCGACCCTAGTCAGGGTACTGTCAAAATCAAAAACGTATTTGCGTCCCACCTCTATCATGAATTGCTTCAAAAATTAAGGCGTAAAATTAAACATAAAATTCATCCAGAGAATTCGATGCACCTAAAATGCACCTATAAATGCGGATATATCAAAAATCGCGTCCAAAATGTTTCAAAATGTTGATTTTTATTCCAAAAACTGCAGAATGGCCTCTGAAAATGGTGCCGTTTTGTACGTCTCGTTATGGTTGCCCGGTACTATTTTCAATGCACTTTTAGGAATCTCATTTTTCAGCTCTTCAGGGTTTCCATTATCTAAATCCTCATCGCCGGCAATCACCAACACCTGAGCAGTAATCTTTTTCAACTGGGACAAACTGGTGACCGGCTGATACTTTTGCAGCAAATGCAATATCCAAAGATTTGCATCTATCGAACTTGCATAATCCACAGCTCCTTTGGTCTCCTCTGTGATTTTGCCATTAAAAGCATTCATGAACATTATCCTTCTATCCCATTGCGAATCAGTGAAGTCAACCCCCATTCCTCCCAAAACTGCTTTTTTAATGCGGTTATTTTGTGACAGAAGTTTGGCGAGAACAATACTACCACGCGAATACCCCACAGCATGCAATTCCTGAATCTTCAAGTGTTTAATCAATAGGATTAGATCTTGTACTTCTGCATCATTTTGATAGGCCGCTTCAGTTTCTGGTTTATCAGATTTTCCATTTCCCCTTAAATCAGGAACAATTACCCTGTAGCCCTGGTTCAACAGCTGTTGTTTTAACAAAGATCTTTCCCACATGCTGCCATCGTTGATAAAACCATGCACCAATAAAACCGGAAAACCACTGCCCTCATCAGTAAAGGCAATCTGATTTTCATCAAAAGAAGTCATATAATCAACTTGACCCTGCACTTCGATAAAGGCCAATAACATTAACAAAAAAGAGAAATACTTCATCATGATCTAAATTTAAAACCAGCGTCTTGTGGCCTTGCAATAAACGCTATATTCTTTTCCGAAGAGGATATTCAATGCCTTTTCTTCATGTTTTATCTGAAAATGGTTCATGTAATACACAAAGCCTGCCGCCAGTAGCGTGTTAAAGGCGTTTCCCAATCTCAGTCCAAAGCCCAACAGAATAAGAAGCATTCCCAAATACATCGGATTTCGAGAATATTTGAAAATACCATTGGTCACTAATTTTTTGGTTTTTGTTAAATCAATGGGATTTGTCGTTGTTTTGGCCCTGCGAAACTGGAATATGCCCAAAAAAACTATTGCAACAGCCATTGCAAAGAGTACGGTCGACAGCTCTCTCCTCCCGAAAAAATCGAAAGCTCCAACAGGTAAAAATTTAGCAAGTAAATACATCAAACATCCAAAAACAAGCATGACCAAGGGTGGTAAAATCTTCATGTAAATACAATATGTTGAGATTCGAAATTACTACTTTTAGCGCTGTATCTAAAAAGCCCATCTTGAAAATCGTTTTTGCCACACACAACCAAAATAAATTGAATGAAGTCAGAAATCTGTTGTCTGAAAATTTCCAGATTCTCTCTCTAGAAGATATTGGTTGTGTGGAAGAAATCCCGGAAACGGGGAAGACTCTAGAAGAAAACGCCAAAATAAAAGCTGATCACGTTACCAAAAACTTTGGTTTTGATTGTTTTTCAGATGACACAGGGCTTCTGGTTGATGCTCTTGGTGGTGCCCCAGGCGTATACTCCGCCAGATACGCAGGAAATCAGAAAAATGCCAAAGATAATATGGCAAAGCTATTGAACGATCTCAAAGGCAAAAGTCAAAGAGATGCCCACTTTAAAACCGTGATTCATTTTAATTTCAATGGCCAAAGTCATGTTTTTGAGGGTGTCGTAAATGGTTCCATATTGGAAAAAGAATTCGGCACAGACGGTTTTGGTTATGACCCTATATTTAAGCCTGAAGGGTTTGACCAAACATTTGGAGAACTACCGCTTGAAGTCAAAAATTCAGTTAGTCATCGCGCAAAAGCAGTACAAAAACTTGTCGAATTTCTTAAAGGTCAAATCATTTAATTACAGATCATTAAATAAGTGTACCTTTGCGCCTTTATTAACGCCGCCGGTATGGGCATGGTGTTGCGAGGGGCTCAAAAGGGTATTATACAATCGCTCTATGCAACACAACATATTTGCGATTTAGGTATATACCAAAATGACAAAATTTGAAACCCTGGGGTTAGACAAACCCCTATTGGATGCTATATCCGATCTTGGATTTGAAACTCCATCTGAAGTACAAGAAAAATCAATCCCAATTTTATTGGAAAAGGAAACCGATTTGGTCGCCTTGGCACAAACAGGAACTGGAAAAACAGCAGCTTTCGGTTTTCCAATGATCCAGAAAATACAGTCAGAAAGCAGAACCACCCAAGGACTAATCCTTTCTCCTACTCGTGAACTTTGTTTACAAATTACCAATGAGCTAAAACTGTATTCCAAATACATCAAAGGTCTAAACACGGTCGCCATTTATGGAGGTGCAAGTATCACGGAGCAAGCCAGACAAATTAAGCGTGGTGCACAAATCGTGGTCGCAACTCCTGGAAGGATGAAGGATATGATCGGACGCGGTATGGTCGACATTTCCAAAATCGATTACTGTGTGCTAGATGAAGCTGATGAAATGCTGAACATGGGCTTTTTTGAGGATATCAAGGATATTCTTTCCAATACGCCAGATGAAAAATTTACGTGGTTATTCTCTGCAACCATGCCGAAGGAAGTAGCTTCGATTGCTAAAAAATTCATGCATAAACCTGTTGAAATAACAGTTGGAGCAAAAAATGCCGGAGCTTCAACCGTACAACATGAATATTATCAAGTAGGCGGTCGTGACCGATATCCTGCCCTAAAAAGATTGGCAGATGCAAATCCTGGGATTTTCTCCGTTGTTTTCTGCAGAACAAAACGAGATACACAGAGAGTAGCTGAAAAACTTATTGAGGACGGCTACAATGCCGGAGCATTACATGGTGATTTGAGTCAGAACCAACGTGATTTGGTAATGAATGCTTTCCGAAAAAAGCAAGTTCAGATGCTTGTGGCGACGGATGTTGCTGCACGTGGAATTGACGTGGATGATATTACACACGTTATTAATTATCAGCTACCTGATGAAATTGAAACCTATACCCACAGAAGTGGACGAACTGGTAGAGCGGGTAAATCTGGTATTTCAATGGTTATTGTTACACGTTCCGAAACACGGAAAATAAAAGCCATTGAAAAGAAGATACAACAGAATTTTATATCCAAAAAGATTCCTACCGGAATTGAGATTTGTGAAATTCAACTGTATCATTTGGCAAACAGAATCAAAGAAACCGAAGTCAATACGGAGATTGACAATTATCTACCTGCCATCAATGATGTGCTCGATGGTTTGGACAGAGAAGAACTAATCAAAAAAATTGTTTCGGTTGAATTTACCCGATTCTATAATTATTATAGTAAAACCAGGGATTTAAATTCATCTGAGGGAGATGGGGATAGAGGTGAAAGAAGTGAAAGAGGTTCAAAAGGTGGTGATGCACCATCAAATGGATCAGTTCGCTACTTTATCAATGTAGGTGAACGTGATGGTTATGACTGGATGTCTTTAAAAGATTTCCTTCGTGACACACTAAACTTGGAAAAAGAAGACATTTTTAATGTCGATACCAAGGATAGCTTTTCATTCTTCAACTCAGACGCTCAACATACCGAGTTCATTCTGCAAACCTTTACTGAATTTAAAGTAAAGGGTCGTTTTATCAATGTAGAAGTTTCCAAAGACCCTGGAGGAGCTAGAAAAGGTAAAAAACGTGATAGAAAGAGAGGACACCGCAAAGGTGGAGATGGCGGATACAGAAATGGAGGCGATAGTAAATCCTTTAGAGGTGGTAAAAAAGGTGGTTCAGGCCGCAGAGGTGGTAAAAAAAGACCCGGTTTTTATTAGTTAATTCTATATTAAATAGGGGTACATCCATGATTATTTTTGTTTGTTTAGTACTTTTATACCTACAAAGATTGCATGAGAAGAAAGTTACTTATACTATTTGCCCTAGTTTCCACCATTGGTTTTTCCCAGGACGACAATGAAACTCTTGTAGAAGGTGAACTGAAGGCAACGGTTGTCAATGCTCAAACCAGTTTTCCTTTGGAAAGTGTGCACATCATCAACCTAAACAAGGTTGTGGGTACGATTACCAACCAAGATGGAAAGTTTAGCATCAATGCAGCTGTAAACGATACCCTATATCTTTCTTATTTAGGTTTTAAATCGCAGAAAGTCCGAGTCACCAATGACATGTTTAAGTTTGAGGGCACCGAAATAGCATTGACAGAACTGGCCTATGCCTTGGAAGAAGTCATTGTAAGACCCTACCAGTTAACCGGTTACCTTGAAATTGATGTAAAAAATCTTCCGATAAACAATGCTTATCAATACAGCATATCTGGACTTTCCAAGAGTTATGAAGCAGGTAATAAAAATCCTAGCGCTGTTACAAAGGTTTTGGGCGCAATACTGAATCCAGCAGATCTATTGCGTAATCTCTTCGGTAAAAAACCAAGGCAGATGCGAAAATTGCGACAGATGAAGGAAGATGACGATATTAGAAACCTCTTGGCTTCCAAATTCGATAGAGAAACCCTTACTGAGCTATTGCAATTGGAAAAAGTGGATATTCAAGATATCCTTAACAACTGTAACTACTCTAAATCCTTTATCAATACGGCCAATGACCTTCAAATTCTTGATGCAATTTCCAGTTGTTATGAAGAATACAAAGTATTGAACAGGGGTTAAAATCGGGGCTTCCCGATTAGTATTCCAATATTTTGAAAGGGTAAATAAATTTTATATTTCCGTATTCATTTTATAGCTTTAGGCAAAATCCCAATAAATGAAAAAACTACTTGCTATAATGTCCCTATTGTCTTTTGTTTTGGGTTGTAAAGAAGTTCAAAAAAAGCCGGAAGTAGATGTTCAAGTTGCTGAAAATAAAATAGAAACCAAAGAGGTCCCTTTTGTTTGGGAAGGTGCAAACATTTATTTTCTTTTAACCGACCGCTTCAACAAGGGAACTTCAGAGTCCAATATCTATTTTGATAGAAACGAAGAAACTGCTGTCCTACGAGGGTTTGAAGGTGGGGATTTGTCAGGTATCACACAAAAACTGGAAGAAGGATACTTCACGGACCTTGGGATCAACGCTATATGGTTTACCCCAATTGTTGAACAAGTGCATGGAGCAACCGATGAAGGCACCGGAAACACCTATGGTTATCATGGATATTGGGCGAAAGATTGGACAGCCATTGATCCTAATTTTGGCACCCGGAAAGATTTGGAAAAATTGGTTAAAACCGCACATTCCAAAGGAATCCGAATTTTATTGGATGTCGTTTTAAACCATACCGGACCTGTTACGGAACAAGACCCAGTATGGCCTGAAGAATGGGTAAGAACTGGACCTAAATGTGAATTTACCACATACGAAAACACTACTGCCTGCACATTGGTAGAGAACCTTCCTGATATTTTAACTGAATCCGATGAACCGGTTGAGCTTCCGGACGCTCTTTTGGCCAAATGGAAAGAAGAAGGCAGATTAAGTCAAGAGCTGGATGAACTTCAATTATTCTTTGAAAGAACAGGGTATCCAAGGGCTCCTCGTTTTTATATCATCAAATGGCTTACCGATTACATCAATGATTTTGGTGTGGATGGTTTTCGTGTGGATACGGTAAAACACGTGAATGAAAATGCATGGACAGATTTATACGCTGAGGCTACATACGCTTTTGATACCTGGAAGAAAAAAAATCCAGAACATGTATTGGATGACAATGCTTTTTATATGGTAGGTGAAGTTTATAATTATGGGATTTCAGGAGGGCGTGAGTTCGACTTTGGAGATAAAAAGGTAGATTTTTTTGATTACGGCTTTAAAAGTCTGATCAATTTCGATTTAAAAACCGATGCCCATAAGAACTATGAGACCATATTCAAAAAATACAACAAATTACTCAACACCAAACTAAAAGGAAAGAGTGTACTGAATTACCTTACATCACATGATGATGGAAGTCCATTTGACAAAGAACGCAAAAGACCCTTTTATACCGCGAATGTATTATTGTTAACCCCTGGAGCTTCACAAGTGTATTATGGAGATGAAACTGCCAGAAGCCTAATCATTGAAGGAACAGAAGGAGATGCCACCTTACGCTCTTATATGAACTGGGAGGAGTTGGATAGTCTGCCTCAAACCCAAAAAATACATAAGCACTGGCAAAAATTAGGGCAATTTAGAAGAGACCACCCGGCCGTTGGAGCTGGACGACACAAGAGATTGGGTAAATCACCCTATGTGTTTTCAAGAACTTACATGGATGGAGATTATAAAGATAAGGTTGTAATCGGACTGGACTTACCTAAAGGTAAAAAATCCCTTTGGGTAAAGGGATTCTTTGGTGACGGCACTAAATTGTACGACACTTATTCTGAAACTGAGGTAATGGTAAATAAAGGAAAAGTCATTCTCGAAAATGACTTTGATATCGCCTTATTGGAATTGGTAGAATAATCATTCTCTCGAATGCAACGCAATCCTGTTGCCTTCGGAATCTGAAAACACACCCATATAACCAACCTCAGGGCTAATTTGAGTTTTAGGTCTTAGAATTTTACCTCCGGCACTTTCAACGCGGTCCAATTCATTTTGTACATCGGTACTCGCAAAATATATGAGTACACCGTCTGTGACACTAGGTTTGTAGCTCTCTTGTTGGATAAGAGAACCATTAGCACCCGGCTTTTCTTCTGCCCAAGGGAACCACCCCATTAAAGTACCTCCAAAATCTTGTACTTGAACTTCTATCTGAAAAACCTCATCATAAAAGGTTTTGGCCCGGTCCATATCCGTCACTGGAATCTCAAACCAGCCTACCATATTTTGTTCCATAGCTATTGCTCTAATACCGCTTTTAAGCTGGCCAATCCTTCTTCAAAATCGCCTCCAACAGCCTTATCCATGTTCATGAACAACATGAAAATACTTGTTGGAAACTTATTTTTTCCTGAGAATCCCCATGTAACTTTTGTATTTCCTGATCCCGTATCTTCGGTTACCAGATAAGCATCCGAAGTAGATTTCCAGGGCTTTAAGAATCGAAGTTCAGATTCAATACGCTCACCATCTACAATTTTAGTGAGCTCTTGTTCTCCTTCTCCAACATCTTTGTTTCCGTTCCAATAACTTGTTGCTCCGACTTCACCATCGGTTCCGGTAAATTTCTTTTCCATATTTGGGTCCTTTTTATTCCAAGGGGACCATGCATCCTGATTTTTCAAAAAACGTAGATTTTCAAAAACCTCATTCTTTGGTTTTGCTATTTCTATAGAACGGGATACGTTGTAACTTTTTGGCGCTATCATGGCCAAAATCAGAATCAATAAAACAATTCCTGCTAAAATGTAAAGTAGTGTCATCATTTGATCTAAAAATTGGTTGTCTTCTAATGTACAAAAAACTTCATTTTGAAAGGTATCTCTCGATAATACCTTCCACATTTTTGATGGATTTTTTAGTCCAATCCAGTCGTTTTTCAAGAATCTCAGCCTCAGAAAGTTGCCAGAAGATATTTGATTGTCGAAGTCGTTCCATCAATTGCTGAATAATGATTGCCGCGGAAACAGAAATATTCAAACTTTCAGAAAACCCTATCATAGGTATTTTCAAAAAGCCATCAGCCTGGGCCATAACCTCATCACTTAATCCCTCCTTTTCTGTTCCAAAAAAAAATGCAGTTTTTGATTCTAAATTGAAATCACCCAAGTATTTTGAATCATTATGGGGTGTTGTGGCAATGATTTGGTAGCCTTTAGCTTTTAGATGATTCAGGCACTCTGCGGTAGTCTGATATCGATTTACATCCACCCATTGCTCAGCTCCCATCGCAATGTTCTTGTCTAAACGTTGGCCAAACCGGTCTTCGATTACATGCGCTTCCTGAATGCCAAAAGCGTCACAACTTCGAATTACCGCGCTCGTGTTGTGTAATTGGAATACGTCTTCGATGGCAACCGTAAGAAATTTGGTCCTATTTTGAAGCACTTCCAAAAAACGCTGTTTCCGTTCTTCGGTAAGAAATCCTTCAAGATATGTGAACAATTCATGGTCAAACATACATACCAAAATAACGAAAATTGAATTTCTTATTTTAGCTTTTATGAGCAAACAAAAAGTTGTTGTACTTACAGGCGCAGGAATGAGCGCCGAAAGTGGACTGAAAACCTTTAGGGATGCCCATGGTCTTTGGGAGGGTCATGATGTTATGGAAGTGGCCTCTCCCCAAGGTTTTGCCAAAAATCCGGAGTTGGTATTGGAATTTTACAATCAGCGAAGAAGACAGTTGCTCGAAGTTTCCCCTAACGAAGGTCATAAGGCTTTAGTTCTTTTGGAGGAACATTTTGATGTAAACATCATTACCCAAAATGTGGATAACTTGCATGAACAAGCAGGAAGCTCACAGGTGGTTCATTTGCATGGTGAATTGTTTAAAGTTCGAAGTATGGCGAACGAAAATCATGTCCTGGAATGGAAAAAAGACCTGTTACTAGGAGATTTCGACGAGAATGGACATCAACTACGACCGCATATTGTTTGGTTTGGCGAGATGGTTCCTCTGTTAGAAACTGCTGCTTACATCACGCAACAAGCCGATATCGTAATTATCATAGGCACTTCAATGCAAGTATATCCCGCAGCAAGTTTAATTCATTATGCACCCCAGGAAACTCCTATTTATTTTATAGACCCCAAACCGAATATAAATCCTTCCGATTACAGCAATATCGAAGTTATTGCTAAAACGGCTTCAGAAGGTGTACCTGCTTTGGTGAATCAACTATTGAGGTTATTTTGACAGCAAAAGAATTACATATCGCCCTAAATTCAGGTCGACTTTCCAAGCCAAAAATCAATCAATTGGTTGATCAATTGAAAGAACTTCCAGAATTGACCGAACGATTACTTCAAGAAGTCTTTGACCAAGACAACACCGATTCTTTTAATGCAAGTTGGGTCTTTGACCATTTGATGCGGAAAAAACTCGAATACCTTCTACCACATTTCGAAAAATTCACTCAAGGTCTTTCCCAGTTAAAATCAGAATCCATTATTCGGCCCATGGCCCATACTTGCGAAATGTGCATGGAAGCCTATTTCAAAACCAAAGACCCTGCTTTTGTCCAAAACATTACTCCAGAACAATTGGAACGCATACTGACAGTCTGTTTTGACTGGCTTATAGGATCTCACAAGGTAGCTTCAAAAGTTTTCGCCATGACCAGTTTGTATTATCTAGGCATGTATTTCGATTGGGTTCATCCAGAACTTAAAATGGTCTTGGAACAGCAGCATCACCGAGACAGCGCCGGATACAAATCCCGCGCATCCAAAACCCTAGCAAAGTTGCGCAAGCTTGGCTTTTAAACTCCTTAACTAATAAGTATCTTTGCGCTTTCATAAAAACCGGTCAATGTCTTTAAACCAATTGAATGCCATCTCGCCCATCGATGGTAGATATAGAAACAAAACTGAAGCCTTAGGAAACTATTTTTCGGAAGAAGCTCTGATCAAGTATCGCGTTCAGGTCGAAATAGAATACTTTATCGCACTTTGTGAGGTTCCGTTACCACAATTGGCAGACTTTGACAACGCCCTATTTTCTGAGCTTCAGAAAATCTATCAGGATTTTTCGGCCGAAGATGCTACAGTCATCAAGGACATTGAGAAAACTACCAATCACGATGTAAAAGCTGTTGAGTACTTTATCAAACAAAAATTTGATGCGCTTGGTTTGGAAAAATACAAGGAGTTTATCCATTTTGGATTGACTTCTCAAGACATTAACAATACCGCCATTCCATTGTCCATCAAAGAGGCCATGAACGATGTTTATGTACCGCTTTACTTTGAGGTTTTTGAAAAACTAAAAACCCTGGCATCCGAATGGGCAGATATTCCTATGTTGGCGCGTACCCACGGCCAACCCGCATCCCCTACTCGATTGGGTAAAGAAATTGATGTTTTCGTGGAACGATTGAAAGAACAGTTCAACTTACTGAATGATATTCCGAGTGCTGCAAAATTTGGTGGAGCAACCGGAAATTACAACGCCCACAAGGTGGCTTATCCATCCATTGATTGGAAAGCCTTTGGGCAGCAATTCGTGCAGGAGAAGTTAGGACTATACCATTCTTTCCCTACCACGCAAATTGAGCATTACGACCACATGGCAGCCTTGTTCGATTGCTTGAAACGCATCAATACCATCTATATCGATTTAAACAGGGATATCTGGACCTATATATCGATGGATTATTTCAAGCAGAAAATCAAAAAAGGTGAAGTTGGGTCTTCAGCCATGCCCCATAAAGTGAATCCTATTGATTTTGAGAATTCCGAAGGGAATTTAGGCTTGGCCAATGCTATTTTCGAACATCTATCAGCGAAACTTCCCGTTTCCAGATTGCAACGAGACCTTACAGATAGTACCGTTCTTAGGAACGTAGGCGTTCCTTTTGGGCATACACAAGTAGCCTTTCTATCAACCCTTAAAGGATTGAATAAATTGGTACTGAATGCGGAAAAGTTTGAACAGGATCTTGAGAATAACTGGGCGGTTGTGGCTGAAGCAATTCAGACAATACTAAGACGCGAAGGCTATCCCAATCCTTATGAAGCCCTAAAGGGTTTGACCCGAACCAACGAAAAGATTACACAAAATTCCATTTCAGACTTTATTGATACCCTTGAGGTTGCAGAAGTCATAAAAGAGGAGCTTAAGAAAATAACTCCAGCAAATTATACTGGAGTTTAACCATTCAATCGAATAGCAGTAATCTGTCTTGTTTGATAGAGTCTTACCTTTCCCAATTTTTAAGGCGGTCAATGTATAGATAGCTTTCCACAAATTCTCTGTGTTCAACACTGGTCATTTTTTCCAACAAATTCAATGCGGAAATATAGCTTGTGAGGTTACCATTGGATGAACTAAACTTCCCATCCTCAACAAAGGTTACCAGACTATCGTTTTGAACTTTTAGATTGGGATAATCTTTCTGCAATTGTTTTCCACCCCCTATATACGTGACGATTTTATGTCCATCTGCAATACCAGATGCCCCAATGAGCTGAGCACCAGCACAATTACTAACAATGTATTTGGTCTCTTCATTTTTCTTTCTGACAAAGTCGACCATTTTTTTATTATGAATTTGTGCGTACATATCGTAACCACTGGGAACAAACAAAGCCGTTAGTTTTGGGCAATTCTCGAAGGTGAAATCGGGAACAAAATGCATTCCCTCTTCTGTAGTGATGGGGTTTAAGGTCTCTGCTATGGTGATGACATTAAAAAGCTGTTCCATGTTTTGGTTTGGCTTCCCAAAAACATCTGACGTTGCCACAACCTCGCCTTGTAAAACACCGCTGAACATTAAAAGTCCTATTGTCGGCAATTCCGGATTAAACGGTTTTAAATGTTTTGTCATCGTATCAGACGCTTTACCAATCTCGTTGACATTCTCCGCCTTAGGTTCGTTTTTTGATTTCTCTGAGTTACAACTTGCGATAAGTGTTGTAAAAAGTATTGCTGCGATTATTTTGACACCATTCATGCTTTTCTCCTATTTATTATTTTACTCCGTTGAGGTGTAATTTCACACCTTTTATTTACCAAAAACAAAGGTAGAAAGCGTCCTTATCAAAAAAATTAAGCTGGTTTAAGAAAACTGTTTTTTCTTGATTTCGCTTAAATATTCGGGAGTTAAACCAAGAAAACTTGCCAAAAGATATTGTGGCACACGCTGCACAAATTCAGGAAAACTATTTTGAAACATGCAAAACATTTCCTCTTTGGAAAGACTGTTCATGAATTTTATACGCATTAGGGCTGCCCCATATGCGGTTTCGTAAATAGTTCGAAAGTATTTTTCCATTTTGGGGTGTTTATCCAAGAGTTCCTGATGTTTGGAAAAGGAAATGGACAAAACCTTAGATTTCTCAACCGTTTCAATATAAAAATTTGATGGTATTTGTTTTTGGAATGCTAAAAAATCAGTCAACCACCAATTCTCCATTGCAAATTGTGTGGTCTTGTGGTTCCCCAAACTATCTGTAAAATACAATTGCAGGCATCCTTTTTCTACAAAAAATAGTTTGTCGCATAGTTTGTCTGCAGGAAGTAAGGTTTCTTTTTTTCTATAGGTGTGAGAATCGAAAAAAACTAGGATTTCAGATGCCTCTTCTTCGGAAAGGGTAATGTTTGTTTTTATATGAGCTATTAAAGTACTTTTTCGCATTTAGTTTGCTAGCCTGCAATTATGACCATTTATGGGATAAAAAGAAATTGTAAATAAGTGAAGTTCGGAAGATTTGGTTTAAAAACCTAAGCTAAAATGGTCGTGCATTTTTGGGATTGCACTTATCGGTCTGGTGTACGAACAGGGGCATGTCTTTTAGTACTGCCCTTTGGCGGCCATTGTTTGTACACGTTGTTGTAGGATGTAAACGGTTTATATTAACTTTTTTTCCAACTAATGAATACTAGAAAGTTACTAATTCCAATATACAGCTGTTGTAAGATCCCAATAACAAGCAATAGTTTGAGCCATGGAATGTAACCTAGTGCAGCTACAAAATGTAATATTATCAGAGCTGGACCAATTATTGTATCCAAAATATCTTTGAATCCTCTATATTCTGGTTTAATTTTATGTTTGACAGCAGTGTAAATAATTGAACCAAAGTTTGCAATATGCATTAATCCAATACCTAAGTTTGCTAGCCTCCAGATTTGAAAATTGTCCTCAGTAGCTATACTAATTATCTGTGGTAATAAAGAACCCACTAGAGCTGTCAAAGTAGTAGTAACTAAAGCTTGAAAACGTATTTTTTCATAATTATCCCAATCATCTGCACTATGTTTTAAGGCAACAACAACTCCTGTAAAACCTAGAGTTCCTAAAGATATTTGCGCAAGAGTATTTAGTAAATCAGAATATTCCATTACATAATTTAGTTTATGACCTACAACTAAAAGGATATGAATCGTTTTAATGATTTATATCTAACGATAAGTGAAGTTCGGGAAATTTAGTTTAAGATTCAAGCGCAAATTGATGGGAATCGGCCACGGATTTAAGGAAGCTGTTTCTTAGTTTAAGAATTTTAAAGGTTGATGTTTGTTATATTCGGTACATTTCCGTCATCTTACTTTCCCTCAGTCGTTCGTTTTTTTGCCTTACAAGTCATGGTCAGATTAAACTCGGTTATTGGCATATCGGAAAAGTTAGCAATGTTCCTTTTTTCAAACGCTGTATAGTCTTCATTAAATTGGTAGGTTTCCACCATTTTCTCAATCATTCCATCTTGAACCCCCAGTTCTCCTTCGTAATAGAACGTTCTTTTTAGAGGATCAAAAATAAATGTTCCAGTTCCTGTTGCAGGCCAATTGCTAAAAACACCGGTTTTTTCGAATGCGTTGGAGAATTTACTCCATTGAATAACCTCCAGCGTTTCTCTATATCTTCCTTTAAGTCTGCCTTTGTCGGTATGAAGGCTAAATTTGCAAAAAATAAATTTCTTGGTGCCCCGATAGTCTAAGTCATAATAACAAACCATTGTTCCTTTTTCCGAAAACTCTGATTCGGATCCCGGATTATGAGTATTATACCAATCAAATTCAACTTCCCATGTTCCAATAAGAAAGTCTAAATCTTGGACAACAGGATTCTTTTTAATGTTATCCTGAGATTGGATATTATTTACCATTAATACGGCGAACAGGATTAAAATAAGTTTTTTCATGTCTTTTCTATAAAAGTTAGTTATTGCTTTTTACTCACTGGAGGACCGAGCATTTTCTATACGCAACTTCCATTTACCCAGTCCAACTAGAATAAATTGTGGTTTAGAGCATCTCCATTGCCGATGCATAGGGTAATTTGATGAATACTTAAATCACCTATTGAATCTTTTATAAAAAACTATGATTGATTTATAAATTAGAAAGCTTTCGCAAGAAGGTTACGAAAGCTTAATGTTGGTGAATCCTTTTTCAAAAGTCTACTTTGTTCTTCTACTATTCTTGTAAGGCTTTTTTAAACCTGTAGTATTGTGGATTGATCGTGATGGTACTATCTGATACAATTCGAGCGCAGCCAAGTAAATTTATACCTCGACCGCGCTCGATGTGACATCTTATTCTAAATTATCCTTCTTTGTGGATTTCGACCTGGTGTGGGTATGGAATTTCAATTCCGGCGTTATCCAATGCCAGCTTACAATTTTCATAGGTTGCAAAATAGACATCCCAATAATCTTCAGGTTTGCAGAATGGACGCACTGCAAAGTTTACCGAGCTATCCGCCAACTCCATCACATTTACTGAAGGTGCTGGATCCGCCAGCACTTGTGGATTGGAGGTAAGTACATTCATTAACACATCTTTGGTCTTCTTAATATCCTCACCATAACCTACGCCAATAACGGTATCCACACGAATCTTACCCTCTGCAGTATAGTTTACAATATTTCCATTGGCCATGGCTCCATTGGGGATAATTGCCAGTTTGTTTTCTGGAGTGGTCAGCTTGGTGGTGAAAATCTCAATTTCTTTAACAACACCCAAAACACCTTGGGCTTCTATAAGGTCCCCGATGCGATAGGGCTTAAAAATCATCAATAACACACCTCCAGCAAAATTTGAAAGGGATCCTTGTAAGGCCAATCCAATAGCTAAACCAGCTGCAGCAATTACGGCGGCAAAAGTGGTAACGTCAACTCCGAGTCTTGATATTACGATGATGATCAAGAATACTTTAAGAGCCCAGGTGATCAAGTTAAGTAAAAACCTCTGTAGCGATTCGTCATACTTGCTTTTGGACATCACATTTCTTGTGGCCTTTGCGATTTTTTTAATAACCCATGAACCGATAATGTAAATGAGTATTGCGGTGAGTAATTTTGGACCAAATTCTTTGGCTAGATCTAGTCCGTAATTCATCCATTCTTGTGCTTTCTCCATAGTTGTATGCTTGTTTTGTTAGTGTTCTTTCTGTGAGTGAGACACTAAGATAAAAAGAAGGTCACATAAAATCCATGGGCGGAAAGTTTTATACACAAAAAAAGGGTAACTAAAAGTTACCCCGATTCCGTTTTTTGATTTTAATGTTGGTTATCCTTTCAAAAACTCTCCGATTTCTCCAAGTCCCTCACCCTTGTAGTCCGATTTTTGAATGGCCTGCATAAGTTGAACGATATGTGCTGGGTTCATATCCTTACCCAAAACCCGAACCAAGGCAAAGCCTTTATCCTTGCTGTCGCCATAGATAATGACCTCATCAATGGCATTCTCATCACCCAGGTACTTAATGACGCCCTTTCCGTAGGAAGAGTTGATTTTCATCAGTTCCACAAACTCGTCATCCTTTAGAATCTCCTTTACCTTTTCCTTTTCAATTTTGTATTCTGCAGCATTGTCGGCATTCTTTTTGAACGCCAAAAGATTGAACTTTCGCAAGGACTCTATAGCCTCTTGCTGTGTGTCTGTCAAATCCGCCCCATCCATTTTTAAGATGCTAGCAGGAACATCTACAACAATAAAATTGGGATTTTCCGAATTGTCCACATAATACTCTTGTAGACTTTGCTGTGATGAGCAGGAGGCCAAAAGTATGGCCCCTGCTATCGTTAACGTTTTAAATATATTTTTCATCTGTGATTTTTTGATTGCTGTTATTCTTTATCCAAGTGATCTAAACCTTTGTGAAGCTTCATCTTTTTGGTCAACGAACCTACTTTGGTCAAGTCAATGTCCCCTGTCATGGTCAACAGAACGGTTTCAAACTTGTGATGTTTGCTCCCATGTTCTTTATCATCAATTCCGGTTACGAACATTAATAACTCTTCTACCCTATCCCCATTTTTCCCATTCTTGATATAAAACTTAAGGTTGGTATCTCCGTCCTTCACTTTCATCAACTCTTCCAATCTTGATGATCTTACATACTGCTTCATGGTTGCGGCCATGTCAGCCGATGCTCCATCATCTTCAGACATAAAAACTTTGATGTTATTGATTCCTCTTGCAATTTCGGCAAACTCCCGACTATCCTCGTCATCATCATACTCCATCATTTTAGCAACCAGATTCAACATTCCCTTATTTATGGTAACCGTCCCAATTCTATCGGAGTCCTCAAACTTATCGAATATTGACTGGGAACTTCCTATGAAGGGAAGCATTCCCATCAATACCATTATAACTACTTTTTTCATTTTGATGTTTTTTGATTGATTGATTTAGTTATCAGTTGACAGAACATTTAAGCTCTGCCAACTAACAACCCTTTTTTATTGTTTTTTACCTGCCTTGTTCAACTCTTGAGGCAAGTTCATCTTATTGGTCAACGAATTGATCTTGTTCAAATCAATGTCACCAGTAAGTGAAAGCAATACCGTCTCGAATTTTCTACCATCAGCTTCTACTTCTTTCAATCCTGTAACGAACATCAACAACTCGCTAACATGGTCATCGTCCTTACCTTGCTTGATGTAAAACTTCACATTTGCGTCTTTATCCTTTACACGCATTAGCTCTTCCATTGTAGAAGATTTTAGATATCTGTTCACGGATGATTTCATATCATCGCCAATCGCTTTGTTGTCGGTGGTAAATACCTTCAAACTTTTAAGACTGCTGGCAATATCCATAAAGTCCTGTGCCTCTTGGTCATCAACCTCAACATCTATCTTCGCCAACAGGTTGAACATGCTTTTGTTCACCACAACTGAGGTCACGTCATCCAAATCTTCGAACTTATCGAATAGCGATTGTGAAAACCCTGAAAGAGGCAGTACGGCTATTAAAATGATTAAAATATTCCTTTTCATTATTTACGATTTAATTATTGTTATAAATTTTCTGTTTTGCAACTTCGAACTCCTGCAAATAGGCTACTTTTCCTGTGCCCTTCCCAAAATTCTCGGCTAAAAGTTCAAAAGCCTTTTTGGTTTCTTGATAGGCATACTCTGCCTGTCTTTTTTCTTGGTATTCATTACCAAAATAGATGCCAAAGGATAAAACTGCTACGGCCGCAACGGAAATCCACTTGTAATAGTTTTTTCTAGGTTTTAATGGTACCTGCTTGGTATACCGTTCTTCCTTGGCGTTGGAAAAGAAGTTGAACATGGGCTTATATTGCTCTAGATGTGTTGCCACACTTTCTTGGGAAAAATAAGCTTGCAATGTTTTTTCTTCGGCCACCGTAGTGGTTGCCTCAAAATACTTTTCCAATAATTTTTCTATGTTATCCAATTCCATAGCTATGTTTTTTTACTAATTCTTGTCGTACTGTTTTTCTTGCTCTTGACAGTGCTACTCTAACTGCCGTTGGTTTCATATCTAAAAGATCACATATTTCTTCGAACTCATATTGTTCTACATCTCTTAATTGTAAAACCATTTTTTGTTGTTCTGGAAGCTCCTCCATAATCCGTTCCATCCACCGAACACTATCTTCTGCTTCGAGCTGTCCTTGTAATGAAGTGCTTTCATCGCTATAATTGCTGTGCACCAATTTTAGGTTACCCGCCTGCTTGGATTTTAATCGGTCCAAACAGAAATTCTTGGTCATCGTCATCGCAAAGGCCTCAACATTTTTATATTCCTCCATGCTTTCGTTCTTTGACCAGAGTTTTAGCAAAATTTCTTGCGTGGCATCTTCTGCTTCTTCCCTCGAGACCAATAACCGCTTAGCAAGTCGGTATAGCTTGTCCTTAAAGGGCATAACCACATTTAAAAATTCAGCCTGTTTCATTTGGTTGTCTTAGTTGTTATAAGCCTAAATTTCTCCGCTTATATTATCACGACGACACATATCGAATTTTGTTACAAAAAGTTTGTATTCTCCTGATATGTATCTATTTTGTGAGTTCAATTTGTAAGAATTTAGAAAATTATACCACATAAATACTATGTTTTCCTGTTTATATGGAATGATAATTGATGGTTCTTATTAAAATTTAGCTATGAAAAAATTACTTTTCCCCCTTGCTGCCTTGTTATTTATTGCTTGTTCCAGTGATGATGACAATGGCATCCAAAATCCTAATCCAGACCCGCCTACTACCACACTAGAGGAGCTCCAAGCACAAAACTTTATGTGGGGCGCCATGAATCTATGGTATTTTTGGCAGGCTGAGGTTCCGGATTTGGCCGACGACCGATTTGCCAATGATGAAGAATACACCGCTTTTTTGGCCGCAACGGAAAACCCTTCGGACTTCTTTTTTGATGTGCTTTTGTTCAATGAAGATCGTTTTAGTTTTCTAAACGATGACTATACCGAACTGGTCAGCAATTTATCCGGAGTTTCAAAAAGCAACGGCCTCGAATTTGGGCTTGTACAATTTTCTGGAAGCAATGATTTGTTTGGATATGTTCAATATATAGTTCCTAATTCCGATGCATCTACCAAATCTATACAACGTGGAGATATTTTCACCCGGGTAGATGGACAACAATTGACTATTAGCAATTATAGAGATTTATTGTTTGGCAGTAATGATACATATACATTGGGACTGGCTGACATAGCTGGTGGCACCATTACGGATAATAGTACGGAAGTTAGTTTGACAAAGATTGAAAATCAGGTAGAAGATCCAATTCTTGTAGCCGAAACTTTGGAAGTCAACGGGACCAAGATAGCTTACTTGATGTACAACCGCTTTTTAAGAAATTTTGATGAGCAGCTTAACGCCGCTTTCGGTCAATTTGTAGCTGATGGAGCCACAGAATTAGTACTCGACATGAGATACAATCCTGGAGGTTCTGTAAATACTTCTCGCCTTTTGGCAAGTATGGTTCATAGCACTGACACGGATAAGCTTTACATCCGTCAACGTTGGAACAGTAAAATACAGGCTCAGTTGAGCACGGCGCAATTGGAAGACTATTTTGCAAATACCACCGGTACAAGTGCGGTTAATTCTTTGAACTTGAACAAGGTCTACATTCTGGCCACGAATGGTTCGGCTTCTGCCAGCGAATTGGTCATGAATGGTTTAGCTCCTTATGTCGATGTAGTGCACATTGGAGAGACCACACGTGGAAAAAATGAGTTCTCCATCACCTTGGTTGATGATCGAGACAATGGATTTATTTATGATAGTGATCGCGAGGATCAAATCAATCCCAATAACAGTTGGGGAATTCAACCTTTGGTAGGAAGAAATGAAAATGCAGATGGATTTTTTGATTATACAGATGGTTTAGCACCGGATATTGTCCTAGAGGAAGATTTGGAAAATTTAGGTATACTTGGTGATGTGAATGAGCCTTTGCTCGCAAGAGCTATTCAAGAAATTACGGGTGTTACCACCAAACAAAGCTTTGCTGTGCAAATGCCCGCTAAAATGTTCACAAGTTCTAGAATTGAGACTTCTACAAAGGATATGATGTATTTGGATAAACCCTTGCGTTTGAACCAATAAAAACAATCCTAAAACAACTATAAAAGCGGCCCAAAAGGTCGCTTTCTTTTTTTGTATTTCTTATGGTTTATCCTTTTACCACTTTGGCCATGTCGACATGTCTATATTTTTTAGATAGCTTTTCCGGAACCTGGAAAACTTCCGGGTGAAAAAGACCTGCTAGCACCTCAATTCCGTTGACTAACGTATTGGCCGAGGATTGTGTAAACATATCAAAGTCAGCTATAAAAACAGCATTATCTTGAACGGCTTTAAGACTGTTCCAACCGACCTTTTCTGTAAGTATATCTAATTCCTCCAAGGTTCGCTCTACGGTAAACCCACAGGGAGCAATCACCAAAACTTCTGGATTGTATTTCACAATTTTTTCCCATTGGGTCACAATACTATCCCCTGAAGGATTGGAAAGCATATCTACACCACCTGCATATGCAATCTGATGGGGAATCCAGTGTCCACAATTAAAAATAGGATCCAGCCATTCCATTAGCATAATACGTTTAGGTAATGCTTTGGCCACTCTTAACTTATCCACAACCGCATCAATCCGTTTATGCAATCTAGTCAAATAAGCATAGGCAACCTCTTCCCTACCCAAAGCTTTGGCAATGGTTACTGCAGATTGAAAAACATCTTCCAAAGATTCAGGACTAATGGAAATCAATTCTGGTTGTTTTTCCAAATTGGCTACTGCAGCGGCAGTGCATGCGGTGTCTATTTGGCAGATATCACACATATCCTGCGTAAAGATGATATCGGGAGCTATTTCTTCCAAAAGCTGTTCATCCACATAGTACAAATCCTTCCCCTGATGTTTACTCGCTGAAAAAAGGGCATCTATCTCAATACTAGATAAGTTTTTACCCTCCAGTACGCAGCGTACTACTGGCTTTTTCTCCCTTAAAGCTTGTTCTGGACATTCAAAAGTGATGCCATGCAAATGCTCTTCGAATCCCATATCGTAGAGCATTTGGGTCACAGCCGGTAAAAATGAACACACCCTTAGCATGGCATCAAGTTATTGAATTATAAGGTCAAACTAAACCCTGCGTTTACATTTCTTCCTTGGGTTGTGAAGCCAATTACTTCAACATATTCTTCATTCAACAGGTTATTGGCATTTAAGAAAACCTTCAACTTGTTAGGTTTCAATTCGTGTTCCACATAGAAATTCACCAATGAAAAGGTATCCAAAGCTACATCGGTAAAGGTGCTAAAATCAGTATCAAATCGTTCACCCGTATAGGCGTAGCTTATTGAAACACCAGTAGTTTCACAGACTTGATAGTTCAATGCTAAATTCATCTTATGTTTTGGGATTCGGATGGCGTTATCGCCTTTACGTTCAGTGAACGTATAATTAGCGTCAACCGTAAAATCTTGTGAAGGTTTCCATGATGCCTCAACTTCCACTCCATTGGCATCTATTTCGTTGGCTACATTTATACTGGTGAAGTTTTGATCAAAACCGATGGTGTTTTTCTCATTTCGGTCAAAGTACAGCGCACTTAAACGGACCTTATCATTCACGAAGTATTCAACACCACCTTCGATAGTTCTGTTTTCCTCAGGTTCCAAATCAGGATTAGCCCCAAAATCACCAAACAATTGAATCAAATTTGGAGTGATATAAGATGTGGCATAAGACCCCAACAACTTTATATACCCATTGTCAGTTGTCAAAGCATAAGACGGGTTAACATTATACACCAAATGATTCCCATATTCTGAATGGGTATTGAATCGAACCCCGGTATTCAAATTGAATCCGAAATCGGATACATACACCACATTGGCGTAAGGATCTAGAATGGTAAAATCAGCTTCACTGCTAAAAACAGCCTCGTCTTTAATATAGTTTACCCCTAAAATGGTGTGCCATTTACCATCAAATACATATTTATTGTAAAAATCAAGAACTAGATTCTTTCCATCGGAAATACTCTCACCAAACGTGCTCTCAGAATCGGTTTCGTAATCGGTATAGGCCGAATTTATATGAATAGAACCCTTGTTATATTTGAAGGATGACGAAATTCCTACTCTATCCTGGCGTACTTTAGCGCGATTGGGAGCTTCTGCCAACGAAGCATCAAATTCAGTGTCATATTTGGTTTGATTCCCAAAAATCGATACTTCAAAATTGTCCGAGAACTGATATCCAAGCTTTAGATTTGTGCTAAAATGTGAAAATGTATCTTCCTCATTTTCTGGTGTAACCGCTGCCGAAAGTCCACTTGAATATCTATTGGAAAAAGCTGCGTTGTACGAGAATTTGTTAAGCGTACCATTTACCGAAACTGCATTGCCGAAACTCGCCAAGTTATAATTTTGGTCATCCGCAGTTTGATTAGTCCCGATTGTTGATTGCACATTCGCCGCGATCTTCTCCCTTGAACTCTTCTTTGTTGTAATGTTGATTACAGCCGTAGCTGCATTGGTTCCGTAAAGTGTACTGGCCGCCCCTTTAATAATTTCAATGGATTCGACATCAGCTGCGGAGAGTAATCTTAAATCATATTCTTGAGAAAATGAAGATGGGTCCGAAACTCGAACCCCGTCAATGATGACCAACGCTTGTCGGCCTCTTCCTCCTCGAACAAAAACACCGAATACTGAGCCATCGCGCCCACGACTACCGGTAATTTCAATACCACTTTTCGTATTGATGATTTCAGTGATAGTCTTTCCTTGATTCCTTTCCAGTTCGTCAGTAGAAATCTTTATAACCGTTTTACCTGAATTTTCCCGTTTCAACTGAAACCGGGAGTCACTCACAACCACTTCTTGCAGTTGCTGCACTTTGACAGAGTCTTGTTGCGATTCCTGCGCAAATAGGCCCTGACCCGCTGCAAGAGCGGCACATAACAATAGATAATTTTTTTTCATTTCGTTTAAGTGAATAAACGGGAGAATAGTATGCTGTCCCATACGTAAACCTTTATCCCGAAAGTTTAACAATGTTTGTTTGAATTTGGCAGGTCTCCTGACTTGCGTCTTGCACACTACCTTCCCGTCCAAAGGACAGTGGTTTTGAAGTTGCGGCAAGCACCTCCTCGTTATCGATATTCCAAAAACATCAACGCCAATTTGGCTCAGCTTACAGTTGCGGGAACAGTTCCGGATTCGCACCGGATTCCCTTTTAATCATGCGAAAAAAGCTTCGCACAAACCAAAATTCGGAACGAAAGTAATCATTCTGTTTAATCTTTTTTTGAAAAAGTTAAATAATCTTACATTTGATGCATGTCAAAAAAAATCCTATCCACCCTTATTTTTGGGGCTTTGTTCCTCGCTTTGCTTTCGTCTTGTGCAGAAAAAAAGAAATCACTCCCGGTTGAACAATCTTCGACACAATCCCACCTAAGCCATGCGACTGGCTTTACTATTGAGCAGAATGGAGCTATTACAGTTATCCAAGTTACCTCTCCGTGGCCAGGAGCGAAAACCGACTTTACTTATGCTCTGATTCCAAGAAATAAGTTAGCCTCCATTACTATTCCCAGAGATGCTTATGATGCTATTATAGCGACTCCGGTGCAAAATATGGTAATCACTTCGACTACACATATTCCTGCATTGGAATCATTGGGTGTTCTACATGTTGTTTCTGGCTTTCCCAATACGGATTTAATTTCATCTCCAGCCACCAGAAAACGTATTCAAGATGGACAAATCAAAGAGTTGGGCACCAATGAGAGCATAAATACTGAAGTAGTTTTGGAATTGAATCCAGAAGTCATCATGGGTTTTGGCATCAACGATACCAATAAGGCCTATGAAACTATAGAACGTTCTGGGATTCCTATTGTTTATAATGGGGATTGGACAGAACAGACTCCTTTGGGTAAAGCAGAATGGATTAAATTTTTTGCCCCTTTCTTTCATAAAGAAGCGGAAGCCGACAGTATTTTCAGGAATATTGAAACTTCCTATAAAGAAGCCAAGCTTTTAACCAAAAAAGTAACCCAAAAACCGACGGTACTTACCGGTGGGTTATATAAAGATGTTTGGTATGTGACCGGTGGAAACAGTTGGATGGCTCAATTTCTAAAAGATGCCAATGCCAATTACTTATGGGCTGATACAGACAATACAGGAAGTATAGGATTGAGTCTGGAAGCCGTTTTAGAAAAAGGTAAGCAAGCCGATTTTTGGTTCAATCCGTCATTGCATTCCAGCTATGAGGAACTGCAACAGGCCAACGCTCATTACGAACAGTTTGAAGCTTTTGCAGCCAAAAAGGTATTCTCCAATGCGGTTAAAAAAGGGGCTACTGGCGGACTGTTGTTTTATGAATTGGCACCACAGCGTCCAGATCTTGTTTTAAAAGACTTGATTTCGATTCTGCATCCAGAGCTTTTGACCGACTACCAACCCCATTTTTACATGCCGCTGCACTAAATGCATTCACTGAAGTCATATCGTATTTCCTTTGTGCTAATTTCATTAGCCTTATGTTTCGCATGGTTACTGAATATTAGTTCTGGATCTGTTCAAATCCCATTTGATGCCTTGCTCTCTGTTCTACTTGGGTCTACCACGGAAATAGATTCTTGGAACTACATTATCTGGAATTATCGAATTCCAAAAGCTTTTACGGCTGTTTTGGTCGGAGGCGGACTGTCCATCAGCGGTTTGCTAATGCAAACCTTATTTCGAAACCCTTTGGCAGGACCTTTTGTATTGGGAATCAGTTCAGGAGCTAGTTTAGGTGCCGCTTTGGTTTTAATGGGAGCTACACTAATTGCAGGAGTTTCATCCTTTACCTTTATCAACGATATCTCCATGGCTGTTGCAGCAAGTTTAGGTAGCTTTTTAGTGCTGATGGTGGTTATGCTTGTTGCAAATAGAGTTAAAGATACCATGGCGTTACTTATTATCGGTTTGATGTTCGGTAGCATCACCGCAGCTCTGGTGAGTGTATTGGCGTATTTTTCCAGTGCGGAGGATTTGCAACGCTATATTTTTTGGTCATTTGGAAGCGTTGGAAATCTCTCAGGTCAGCAAGTGACGCTGTTAGGGGGAGTTGTTTTACTTGGATTGTTTTTGAGTGTCCTATCCATTAAAAAATTGAACGCCTTTTTATTAGGAGAAAACTACGCCCAAAGCTTGGGGGTATCTTTAAAAAAATCAAGATTGATTATTATTATCGCAACAGGAATACTCGCTGGAGGGATAACTGCATTTGCAGGACCCATTGCTTTTATCGGCTTAGCGGTACCGCATCTTACCCGACAGATTTTTGACACTATGGAACATCGCATATTGATTCCTGCTGTATTCCTCTATGGCTCCATCTTAATGTTGTTGTGTGATACTATAGCCCAATTGCCTAATTCAGCCAATGTGTTGCCAATAAATGCTATTACCTCTTTAGTAGGAGCACCCGTGGTCATTTGGTTGTTGGTCAGAAAACGTAAAATGCTGTTTTAATGTCCGAACTGAAGAAACATAACATCACTGTTAAAAACCTAACCGTAGGTTATAAAAATAAAACTGTTGCGGACAACATCAACTTCGCTATAGAACCCGGTCAACTATGTGGCATTGTAGGTGTAAATGGAATTGGAAAATCAACACTGCTCCGTACACTTGGTAAACTTCAACCTAAATTGTCGGGTGAAATTGCAATTGAAGGAAAGGCGTTGGAACTAAATTCTTCTTTTGAATTGGCCAAAATCCTGAGTTTTGTGCTCACTGAACAGCCAGCTTCCAAAAATTTGACCGTGCAGGAATTGATTGCACTAGGTAGACAGCCATATACGAACTGGATTGGTACTTTAACCAAAGAAGACAAACAACAGGTCGAAGAAAGTTTGTCATCATTTCTATTGAAAGATTTACGAAACAACAAATGCCACGAGTTGAGCGACGGACAATTACAACGGGTATTGATTGCGCGTGCCATGGCCCAGGACACTCCTTTGATTCTTTTGGACGAACCTACAACCCATTTAGACCTTTATCATAAGGTGCAGATTTTGAAATTGCTGCAACAGTTGGCGCATACCAAAAGGAAAACTATCCTTTTCACTACGCATGAAATTGATTTGGCCATTCAACTCTGTGATAAAATTTTAATGCTTGATGGCAAGGCAAATCCTATTGGAACACCCAAAGAGTTGATTGAGCAAAATCATTTTGACCAACTATTCCCTTCTGAAATGGTTCAATTTGATGCCAAAACAGGTTCTTTTAAAGTGAATAAGTAACTTAAAATGTCATTTCTGCGAAAGCAGGAATCCACTATCTTTATCCGAATATTTGAATTTTATGAGTAGCGAATTGACAATTTTGCTTGTTGGGGTTATTACCACATTAATCGGCTTGTTTTTGGGCATGTATATCCAAAAATTAAAGACGAAATCCAACGAGAGTGTTTGGGAAGAAAGAGAACAACAACTAAATAGCACTGTCAAATCTCTCAATGATAAATTGCTTTCAAATGATGAAGAGAAAAAACAATTGCATGTCGAAAAGGAACAGCAAAGCAATCAATTAGTGCGCTATCAAGCCGATTTGGAAAACCTGCAACGCATCAATACCGAACAGAAAGAAGAAGTTGAAAAGCTTCAAGAAAAATTCACGAAAGAATTTGAAAATCTGGCCAATAAAATCCTTGATGAGAAGAGCACCAAGTTCACAGAACAGAATCAGAAGAACATCAAACAAATTTTAACTCCGCTACAGGAGAAGATTCAACTGTTTGAGAAAAAAGTAGAGGCTACGCAAAAAGAAAACATCAGTATACATTCCGCCTTAAAAGAGCAATTACTCAACCTGCAAAACCAAAACTTAAAGATTACCCAAGAGGCCGAAAATCTTACAAAAGCTTTGAAAGGCGATAGTAAAATGCAAGGGAATTGGGGAGAATTGGTCTTAGAACGTGTCCTTGAAAAGTCGGGGTTGGAAAAAGATCGTGAGTATAGTGTACAGCAAAGTTTTACCCTGGAAGATGGGGCTAGGGTGATGCCCGATGTCATCATTCACCTTCCAGACGGTAAAAAGATGGTGGTGGATTCAAAGGTTTCACTAACCGACTATGAGCGATATACGAATGCGGATGAAGAACAAAGGGAAAAGCATCTGAAAGACCATATCAATTCGCTTAAAAAACATGTGGAGCAGCTTTCGGCCAAAAAGTATGAGGATTTGTACGAAATGGAAAGCCCTGACTTTGTACTGTTGTTCGTTCCTATAGAACCAGCATTTGCAGTAGCTATAAATAATGACAATTCACTTTACAATAAGGCCTTTGAGCAAAATATCGTAATTGTTACCCCTTCCACCCTATTGGCAACGCTCCGCACCATTGATACCATGTGGAGCAATGAGAAGCAGCAAAAAAACGCCATCGAAATTGCCCGTCAAGCTGGGGCTTTATACGACAAGTTTGAAGGGTTTGTCACTGATTTGACCAAAGTGGGCAAAAAAATGGACGAAGCAAAAACTGAATATCGTGGTGCTATGAACAAATTGGTAGAAGGTCGTGGCAACATTGTTACAAGTATAGAAAAGCTCAAAAAAATGGGGGCCAAAGCCAAAAAATCAATTCCAGAACCAGTTTTAAAACGAGCACAGGAAGACGATTTTGAAGAACCTAAACTTGAGCTCTAGATGAAAAAGTTCAAAACCTCACGGGAATCCCGCGTTTCGATAACTGAATTGATGCTTCCCTCTCATTCTAATTTCGGAGGTAAGGTACATGGCGGACATATATTGAGTTTGATGGACCAGATTGCATTCGCTTGTGCTTCAAAACACTCGCAAGCATATTGCGTGACCGCTTCGGTGAATCGGGTAGATTTTCTTAATCCTATAGAAGTTGGTGAACTGGTTACGCTAAAAGCATCCATCAATTATACCGGACGTACCTCGATGGTAGTTGGAGTTCGGGTTGAATCTCAAAATGTCACTTCTGGACAAAAAAAACACTGTAATTCTTCTTATTTCACTATGGTTGCCAAAGGCGAAAATGGTAAAAACCTTCCAGTACCTGGTTTGATTTTAAATGACAAGCAGGCGGTCAGGCGTTTTGCACGTAGCGTGGAACGCAAGGCGTCAGCAAGCTCACGTGATACTAAATTTGAAGCTGCGAAATTTAAAGTGGAGGATTATTTGGAAGCTATACAGAATGAAAATGCAAAGCTAGATTTAGGTTAATCTAGGGTTTTCGAGGCTTCTTTATCCATAAACCAAATTAAGTTTCCCGAACTTGGATTTACTAAAGATGCGGGGTAAGCCTTATAACCTTCTGTCTTTTCCTGAATTGTCTTTACTTTTTCTGCTTTACTTTCTCCAGTCACTAATAAAGCTACTTCTTTGGCTGTATTAATGACCTTTCCATTAATCGAAACCCTTTTTTGACCTGATTCAGGATGTGTTGCCACCACGCAATGGTCTTGAGTATCCCAAAGTTCAATTTCATGAGGAAAAATAGAAGCCGTATGTCCATCATCACCCATACCCAAAATGACCAAATCGAATTGCGGAATCCCCTCTACTCTATCCAAATTAATTTCGAGCAGGTTAGCATATCGCATAGCTTCCCTATCAGGTTCCGCTTCACCCAAAACCCGATGAATATTCTCTTCGGGAACGGTTATTTTTGAGAATAGATGCGCTGCGGTCATTTTGTAGTTGCTCTGGTCATCCGTTGGAGGCACACAACGTTCGTCCCCCCAATAAAAATGAATCTTGCCCCAATCAATTTTATTTCCGAAATCTGCAGCCAATACATCAAACACAATTTTAGGGGTGCTTCCACCTGACAAGGCCACATGAAACTCAGATTTGTCTTTGGCGATTTCAGCAAAATAGGCAGAAAACTGCTCGGCTACTTCCTTTTTGTCTTTATATATTCTTAATTCCATATTCTATCTCAAATCTCAGGTTTTCAAATTCCAAGCTTTTACTTTTAGTTTACAATCACTTTCAACCCTTAACCTTTCATCCAACGTTTAACATATCACACAATACCCTGGGTCATCTGCTAAATTCTCCCCTGGATTTCTCCAATATCCCAAATCATCTATGAGTTCATCTGAATTTTCCGGGCCCCAAACTCCTGCTGCGTAACCATACATACGTACATCTTTTCCATTTTTCCAATAATCCAAAATAGGGTCTACAAACTCCCAAGCCGCTTCAACCTCATCCGCTCTTGCATACAAAGTAGCATCACCCTGCATCGCATCGAGCAACAGCCTTTCGTAAGCTTCCATCACATAAGTTTGTGCCAAACTGGAATAGTAAAAATCTAAATTGGCCCGTTCCACCTTAAATCCTTGACCTGGCACTTTTACTCCAAACTTGACGAGGACTCCCTCATCAGGTTGAATACGAATAATCAGTTTGTTGTCTTTGCTATTCACCCCTGAATCCTTAAAAATTTGATGGTGGGGTGTTTTAAAATGTATGATGACCTCGGTAACCTTGGTAGGCATACGCTTAGCAGTTCTCACATAAAATGGTACACCATGCCAGCGCCAATTGTCCACAAAAAATTTCACCGCTGCATAAGTTTCTGTAGTTGAATTTGGGTTAACCCCGTCCTCTTCGCGATATCCTTTCACTTTTTCACCATGGATTTCGGAAGCTACATACTGTGCTCGAATAGTATTGTCAAAAAGAGTTTTGTCATCACGCATAATGCGCAAAGATTTCAATGCTTTTACCTTTTCATTTCGAATCTCTTCGGGCTGGTCACCAATTGGCGGCTCCATAACAACCAAAGAGACGATTTGCATTAAATGATTTTGGAACATATCCCGCAAGGCGCCAGATTTATCGTAATATCCCCCGCGTTTTTCCACTCCAACACTTTCCGCATTGGTAATCTCCACATGATGGATGTAATTCCGGTTCCATAGGGGTTCAAAAATACTGTTTGAAAAACGGGTCACTAACAGATTTTGTACGGTTTCTTTTCCTAAATAGTGATCTATTCGGTATATCTGTGGTTCTTTAAAGTATTGTTGAAGTCCATTGTTAAGAGATTTTGCACTATTCAAGCTATAGCCAAAGGGCTTTTCCACAATCAATCTTTTCCAACCTTTATCTTGGCTGTTTAATCCAACATCGGCCAAATTTTTTGCAATTGGTTCGTATAGACTGGGTGGCGTAGAAAAATAGAACATATAATTATTCTCTGTTCCATTTTCTTGGTTCAAGGTTTCAATGCGTTTAGCTAAACCTGAATATTCAGCTGTATAATCACTTCCCAAATCCTCATAAAAAATGCGATCTGTAAAACCCTTGATATAGTTTTCCTTTAAATCCTCCAGTTTTTTCTCCAAATACGGACTTTGGCCCACTACTTTATTCCGAAATTCCTCGTCGGTCATATCGCTCCGACTTGCCCCCAAAACCACAAAATTTTTGGGCAATTGTCTCGCTACATACAAATTGAACAAAGCTGGAATCAGTTTTCTGGCAGTCAGGTCCCCTGAAGCTCCAAAAATAATGAGCATTTGATTATCGGTCTTTTTCATAGTGTTTCGGTAAAACCAGTTTGGATTATTCAGAAAAAAGTCGCCCAAATGTCATTTTTGTGAAAAACCTTTTAGAGCTTCCATTTAGTTTTGAGCATAACGAATATAACGCTATTTTAGGTTCGAAAATGAACATATGGCTTACATTGAACGCAAGCCATAAAAATAAAGAGCATGGCAGATACGTATGATTTTGGTCTTGTGGGACTTGGAGTAATGGGACGTAATTTTATCCTGAACGTTGCAGATAATGGCTTTACCGCCTTTGGTAATGATTTGGATAAGGAAAAAGTAAACGCACTTATTACAGAAGGTGGTGATACCAATCGTGTGAATGCCTCAACCGAAGCAGTTACTTTTGTGAATTCCTTAAGCACACCCCGTAAGATTATGTTGCTTGTTCCAGCCGGAAAGATTGTAGATGCCGTTATTGAAGGTCTGCTTCCTCATTTGGATGAAGGTGACATCATAATAGATGGGGGAAATTCATTCTTTACGGATACCGACCGACGTGAAGCCTATTTAAAGGAGAAGGGCATCAATTTCTTTGGAGCTGGAGTATCAGGAGGTGCCAAAGGTGCCCGAAAAGGTCCGAGTATAATGCCAGGAGGTTCAAGGGATGCGTATCAACATGTTAAACCAGTATTTGAGGCAGTTGCCGCCAAATATAAAGGAGAACCTTGTGTGGCCTACTTAGGCCCAAAATCGGCAGGAAACTACGTGAAAATGGTCCATAATGGCATTGAATATGGGTTAATGCAATTGACTTCGGAAATCTATGACCTTCTGAAAAAGGCCGGTGGACTTACCAATGAAGAACTTCATAACACCTACGCTGAATGGAATGCCGGCCGATTACAGTCTTTCTTGGTTGAAATTACTTCAGAAATCTTTGCCCAAAAAGACAATTTGGGCGATGGGCATTTGGTAGATAAAATTTTAGACAAGGCCAAGCAAAAAGGAACCGGTAAGTGGACCTCCCAAAATGCAATGGATTTGGGAATTCCCGTACCTACCATTGATATTGCTGTTAGCATGCGTGAAATTTCTGCTTTAAAAGAAGAACGTGTAAAGGCTGATGAGATCTATGACAGACCTACCCCTGAATCTGTGGTGAAAGATTCTTTGGTAAGCAAAGCAGAACAAGCACTTTATTTTTCATTTATCATCACCTACGCACAGGGAATGCACCAACTTGCAGATGCATCTAAGGAATATGGGTATGAACTGGAACTGGGGGAAATTGCCAAAATCTGGCGTGCTGGTTGTATCATACGCGCCGCTCTGTTGGCAGACATCACCGAAGCTTTTAATGCGGATAGTACACTTCAAAATCTACTGCTATCGCCTTCTTTTGTTGAAAAAGTTAAGGAGACTGTCGATTCCACCAGAGAGTTGGTAGCTTATGGCGCCACAAATGGCATTCCATTGCCAGGACTTTCCAATGCCCTAACTTATTTTGATGCTTATACGAGCAGCAGATTACCTTTGAATGTAATTCAGGCTCAGCGGGATTATTTCGGTTCGCATACCTACGAACGTTTGGATCGCGAAGGGGTTTTTCATACGGAGTGGGAAGATTAATAAGTCATTAATCCTGAACTTCGAACTAAAACCCTAAGACAAAATTCTTTCCAGTTAAGCAACCTGTGAAGCTCGCAGGATGCTATCGTTTTCTTAAAAATTTGGAGGTTAAAAATATTTTTTTACATTTGTAGTGTTCTAGTTATCTAATACACTATAAATGTTAACTGTTAAACATTTGAATTTTAATTATCCCAAAAGCCGTTCTGTGCTTCAATCCATAAATCTGGATTTTACCGCAGGAAACATCTACGGACTCTTTGGAAAGAACGGGGAAGGCAAAAGCACTCTACTGAAAATCATGAGCGGATTGTTATTTCCTAAGCATGGTAGTTGTTCGCTTGACGGATATGAGATGAGAAAAAGAGACGTACAGTCACTTCAACATATATTTTTAGTTCCTGAGGATTTTGAGCTTCCTGCTTTATCCATTCGGTCATTTGAAAAAGTGCAATCCTGTTTTTATCCCCTATTTTCCAAAACACAATTTTATCAACTTATAGAGGAGTTTCAGCTTTCTCCCAACAATATCATCTCAAAATTGTCCTTTGGGCAAAAGAAAAAAGTGCTCATTGCCTTTGGAATAGCAACCAATACAAAACTTCTGCTTATGGATGAGCCTACTAATGGCCTGGATATTCCCTCCAAAAGCCAGTTTAGAAAGGTCATGGCCTCAGTAGTTGATGAAAATAAGTGTATTGTAATTTCCACACATCAAGTAAGAGACTTGCACAGTTTAATCAATCATGTTGTGGTTTTGGACAATGGGCGGATTGCTTTTGACCAATCCCTGGACAAAGTCTCTGATGGACTGTGGTTTGGAAAACAACCATCCAACGACACCATGGAGCCTATTTATTCCGAATCTTCTTTTGGAGGAAAGGCAATTGTTCCTCGTTTGGACAAAAATGAAACAGAGGTAGACCTTGAATTGCTGTTTAACGGAATCTTGGGTGCACCCGACAAAATAAAGGAAGTTATGAACCAAACGCAGCAGAATGAAAGAGTTTAGTTTATTAAGAGTTGGACAGTTCATTCGTCGTGACATTACGATATATAAAAGTACGTTCGTGGTTGGACTGCTTGTTGGTGTTGTGTTGGTTTTTCTTTTCTGTGCTTTAAACATGATGTGGGACCAGCAATTGTCAATGGATGAGTTTTTTGGCGTATTCGGGTTAATTTACATTCCCATGGGGGTATTGTTCACCTTTGTAATTTTTAAGGAATTCAACAATACTTCTGCTAACCAATTGTACCTGACGATACCAATATCAATTCCTGAAAGACTAATTGCTAAGTGGCTTACCGTTACAGTCATCTATACAGTAGTATATTCTGTTCTTGCTGTTATGACCGGAATTTTAGCTTTGTTGTTTGGAGTTGTGATTCGGGGCGTGGATTTTGATGTTCCTTCCCTTTTTTCTATTCAATATTGGAATGTATTAAAAGTTTACTTTTTGGTTCAGCCACTTTTTCTGGTAGGTGCTATCGCTTTTAGAAAAAATAGAATTGGAAAAACATTGTTATCCTTAGGCATTTTGGTTTTGGGATTCATGCTTTTCAATTTCTTCCTATTTGGAATATTCAATCATGATTACGGTCTGTTCTCCGGTGACCCAATAGTGTCAGAAGCATTTGATGCCACCTCATTGGATTTTTCAAGTTTAGGAAGATGGTTTTATGGTATACTCCTTGGCCCATTACTATTGATAGTTGCATATTTTAAAATGAAGGAAAAGGAGGTTTAGGATGGAATTTGACAACAGCAAGCCCATTTATTTGCAAATCGTGGACTTTTTCTACGAAAACATCCTAAAAAAACGCTGGGAAGAAGAAGAACGCATTCCCTCTGTACGTGAAGTTGCTGTTATGGTAGAAGTAAATCCGAATACCGCCATCAGGGCTTTTAACCATTTACAGGATCTTGGGGTAATCCATAATAAAAGGGGCATAGGATATTTTGTTTCGAGCGATGGTTATACCAAAGTGCTCAGCATAAAACGAAAAGAATTTATGGAGCAGATGTTGCCCGATGTTTTTAAGAAACTGAGCTTATTGAATATCTCATTTGATGAATTAAAGAACGTATACAACCAACAAAAAAATGAAGAAGAGTAATCTAATACTGCTAGGTGCGTTGGGCATAGCCCTCTTTTTTTCGCTGGTCTTCCAAATAGTCGTCCACAGCAATATAAAAAAAGCTAAGGCCAATGAAATTCCGGTTGAAGTTATTACAGAAACTAGAGTGGTTGCCCCATTTGATGCAATAAACGCTTCAAATCGAATAAGGATAATTTTTCTTCAAAGTGATGAATCAAAAGTAATCGTAAATGCCCCCAACTATATCATCGATTCAATCGGTACAACAGTAGTCAATAGGAAACTGATTATCGAAGCCTCAAAAAAATTAAAGAAGAAAGACAGCATTGTCATCCAAATAAATGCTCCATTACTAACAAGTCTTGAACTAAACAACAAAGTGCATTTTGAAGCCAACACTCCAATAACAGGTGAAAATCTGCATCTGGAATTTAATGACGAAAGTTCGGGGACCTTGAATCTGTCCTATGATTTTGTCAGTTATATCAATAATACGGATGGAGCTGTAACCCTAAAAGGAGAAATTGAAAAAATTGACCATATCTCAAATACAAAACAATGATCAAAAAACGAACTTATGTAGTTAATCAATAACCAATCATCAATCATCAATCAAAAAACGAACAATTATGAAATCTACCGCAATCGATAGTACGCCTCAAAAACCACAAAGACCTCCTAAATTTAGGTTGATACTTATGCGAGCGCTCTATTTGTTAACCTTTGTTGGACTCGCTTTTGAAGCCTGGGAGTATCTTTTATATCCTGAAGAGCCCATCGATTACATTACAGGTGTAACATTTAGCTTTTGGGCCACTTACGCCACCTTAATGGGATTGGGAGTGCGCTATCCCATTAAAATGTTACCCCTTCTTTTTTTGCAGCTCGCATATAAAGCTACTTGGGCCCTAGCTGTATATCTTCCTATGGAAGCAGCAGGAAATGTGACACCGGAAGCCGAATCGTTTTATCAAATCTGCATCATAGCTGTCATTATTGATATTATCGTCATTCCATGGGGATATGTCTTCAACAACTATATCAGAACTTTCTTTCGGTTTAAGACCTCGCCAATCTGACCATTTCATCAATCATCATCAATTAAAAACGAATCATCATGAAATTTAATTTAATCCAGGGTCAAAACGGCTCCATGACCTGGCTGGTCCCAATTATTGGGCTCTTCCTGTTCATATTATTTCTCAATTACAGTCGCAGGCAGCATGAAGAAAAGCAGGCCATACTAGCTTACTATAAAACAAAAAACGCATTGCAACTATTGACAATTAATCTGGATAAAGGAAAATCTGAAATAGCTCACTTATCCCTCTTCGAGGACAGTGTAAGAAAAATATACAATCACTAAAACAGTCATCAATCAAAACAAACAAAATGGAAACAAATCAAAAAACCGGAAGAACCATTGGTTTCTTACTTTTTCTAACGATCTCAGCTGGAATACCTTCTGTAATTCTTAGAGGTTTATCAATCTCTTTGACCAACTCCCCAGATTTCTTATCTCAAATTTTTGAAAATGCTTTGGAAATGCGCGTAGCAATATTATTAGATATTCTAACCAGTGCACTATGGGTGGTTATTGCCACAATAATATTCAAACAAATAAAAAAATTCAATCGCAGGTTGGCCATAGGTTTCTTTGGAATTTGGATTATCTATTCTGCAATTATAATCTTCAGTAACATTAGCCACCTCTCGCTATTATCGCTAAGTCAAGAATTTGTGAATGCTCAGGTTGTCAATGCGGAGTATTTCATGATAGCAGGCAGGCTTAAAGTTGAAGATTATTTTTGGGCGCATTTTTTTGGTATCATGCTCTATGCCACCGCCGCTTTTATCTTCTATTATTTTTTGTTTAAAAATAGACTTGTACCCAGATTCTTATCTGGGTGGGGCATGATTGCAATCTCAATTGTATTTATAGCCTGCTGGCTCAACATCTTTGATTTGAACGTCAGTTTTCACTTTTTCAGTCAGAACGGGATTCATATGATTGTATTAACTGGATGGTTAATTGCCAAAGGTTTTGCCAAAAATCCCATCAATCCTAATCACAGTATCAAGTAAAAGCATCTTTCATTAATCAAAAAACAAACGTTATGACTTCTAGTTTAAAAACAACTGGGCCTAATCTCTCTAATAAGAACTGGCCCGCCTCGCTTTTAAATTTCTCCGCACAATTCTGGTTTATAATTGCAGTGCTAGGCATGTGGATTTTTGCCTTTTACGTAGCTGCTTTTTACGGTGGAGCGGCAATGGATGGCGATTTTATGAGATGGAACAGGGTATTGCCCCATGGGTATATTGAGGGAGATTCCATGGGAAACCTAGCCGTTGCCATTCATTTGATTTTTGCCATAATTGTAATGGTCGGCGGACCAATTCAATTTATTCCACAATTACGAAAGTATGCACCGAAATTTCACCGCTGGAATGGTAGGTTTTATCTGGGAGCAGCCGTATTAATAAGCATGAGCGGAATTTATATGGTTGTAACCAAGGGAACCATTTCCGGCCTTGTTGGGGATATTAGTGTGAGCGTAAATGGGATTTTCATTTTGTTATTTGCATATTTAGCCCTCCAGAATGCCGTTAACCGCAAGTTTGGTGAACATCGGAAATGGGCCCTACGGCTATTCCTGGTCATGGCAGGCGTATGGTTTTTTAGGGTAGGACTTATGTGTTGGCTCTTTATTCATAAAAGTCCGGTAGGTTTTGATCCTGAAACATTCCGTGGTCCTTTTTTGGTTTTTCTAGGGTTTGGTCAATATTTGATTCCCCTTGCTGTTGTTGAATTATATTTCATCGCCCAACGTAAAAAAAAGAGTGTGATAAAAATACTCACAGCCGTAACCATATTTGCATTCACAGTAATTACAGCTTTAGGTACTTTTGCTGCCACTATGGGAATGTGGTTACCTAGAATTACTTAAAATCTGGCAAAGAACTCATAATTGAATAGCATCTAAAAAAGTCGGTATGTCTTCATATCGACTTTTTGGTTTTCGATAAACGGTATACTTCAGCACCTCCTATTTCGTTATATATCAGAAATTTACCTACTTATGAAAACACTTTTACAACTTATATTCGGTTTGTTGCTCTTTTCCTTTATCGCTTGCTCTACAGATGCAGTAGAACCTTTTTTAGATGACGAAGGTGCTGGAGAACAGCCCCAAGAAGATACTGGTTCAGGTGGTGAGGACGCTCCAAGTGATTCCTTTGTCACGGATAGTTTTGACGGTACAGGTCCTTTGGTAGATTTTGTTACCAATAATGAAACTGCGTTGCCTGAAGTTGAGCGTGAAGGTGGAAGATATAGAGCCGAACTCACCGACAATACCGATAACAAAACTTTACATTTTAACGATGACCAGGGAAGATTAGATGCAAAATTGCTGACATTCCCTTTTGAGTTTATAGCCAGAAATATTGGAATTGGTACGTTGACAGATTCTCAAACTCCACCAACACCTGAAAATTCACTCTATATATTTTCTGGGGTCCAAATACATGTTGAAAACTTGAACTCCATTAATTCAGCCCACGTTGTTGTTGGTCACAGAGGCAACACCTACTTCACTATAGAAGGTAAAAACACCGTTAATGGTGATTCTTCTGTCAACGATATTGGTGCCAATGTGGTACCCGACGGTCGTGCGGATATCCGCGTAGTTGGAAATCAAGACGAAACAATAACCATATATTGGCAAAATCCCAATTCGGAATATGGGGCAATCGCAGATGAATGGATCTTATACAATGAAACCGGTAATTTGCCAGGTACAGCTCCTGTCTTTGGTTCAAATGTATATGTTGGGCTAATTACCTACGCCTTTGGCACCAATGGTATTCCTTTTGTGGGTACCTGTGATGCCATCCAAATTGCAGATTGAGCAAGGTACTACTTACTCAAATACATTTTTCTACGGGAGTATAGGTTATAAAAGTCATCGTCTTTTAGACTATCGATAAACAGGATACTTTCACCTGTACTCTTCATTTCTGGTCCAAGGTTTTTATTGACATTTGGAAATTTATTGAATGAGAATACTGGTTGTTTTATCGCATATCCGTCCAGATGTGGCTTAAAGTCAAAATCCTTGATTTTCTTTTCACCCAACATAACCTTTGTGGCATAATTCACATAGGGTTCCCCATAAGCTTTCGCTATAAACGGAACTGTACGTGAGGCCCTTGGATTGGCTTCTATGATGTATACCGTGTCGTCCTTGATAGCAAACTGTATATTGATCAATCCAACAGTATTTAAGGCCAATGCTATTTTTTTAGTATGATCCTTAATCTGCTGCATTACAAATTCTCCTAAATTGAAGGGTGGTAATGTTGAATTGGAATCCCCGGAATGTATACCACAAGGTTCAATGTGCTCCATGATACCAATGATGTAAATGTCTTCTCCATCACAAATAGCATCTGCTTCTGCTTCAATAGCGCCGTCGAGGTAATTATCCAGCAATAATTTGTTGTTTGGAATACTTCTTAGCAAATCCACTACATGAGATTCTAGTTCTTCCTTATTGATTACAATTTTCATTCCTTGCCCTCCTAGCACATATGACGGTCTTACTAAAAGGGGGAAGTTAAGCTCATCTGCAAGGGTCAAAGCCTCATCTGCAGTTTCGGCAACGCCAAATCTTGGATAGGGAATGTTATTTTCTTTCAATAATGTTGAGAAACTACCTCGGTCTTCAGCCAAATCCAAGGATTCAAAGCTGGTCCCGATGATGTTGATGCCATATTTATCCAATTTTTCTGCCAGCTTCAATGCCGTTTGTCCTCCTAACTGAACAATCACCCCTTCTGGCTTTTCATGAAGAATTATATCATAGATATGTTCCCAAAAAACAGGTTCAAAGTAGAGCTTGTCAGCCGTGTCAAAATCCGTGGACACCGTTTCTGGATTACAATTGATCATAATAGTTTCATAGCCACATTCTGCAGCTGCTAAAACTCCATGTACGCAGCAATAATCAAATTCTATCCCCTGTCCTATTCTGTTTGGGCCAGATCCTAATACCACGATTTTCTTCCTATCCGTAACCTCACTATCATTGGCCACAAAGCGTTTTCCATCAGCAGTTTCTATTTCTTCCTCGAAAGTGGAATAATAATATGGTGTCATCGCCTTGAACTCGGCAGCGCATGTATCAACAAGTTTATAGACTCGGTTTATTCCAAGTTCGGTACGTTTGGTATGCACTTCGCTCTCATAGCAATCCAACATATGCGCAATCTGTCTGTCCGCAAACCCTTTCTGTTTAGCTTCAAGCAAGAGTGATTTTGAAAGATTTTCTACCGTATGTTTTGAAATTTCCTGTTCCAAGAAATGCAATTCTTCGTATTGCTTTAAGAACCACATGTCAATTTTGGTAATATCATGAATCGTAGACAATGGGATGCCCAATTGAATGGCATCATAAAGCACAAAAACTCTGTCCCAACTGGGCACTTTTAGTTTTTGTATTATGGTATCATAATCTTTGTATCCTTTTCCATCCGCTCCTAATCCGTTACGTTTGATTTCCAAAGATTGTGTGGCTTTATGAAGTGCTTCTTGGAACGATCGTCCAATTCCCATCACCTCACCTACAGATTTCATTTGAAGTCCTAGCGTTCTATCCGAACCTTCAAACTTGTCAAAATTCCATCTTGGGATTTTTACGATTACGTAATCCAAGGTGGGCTCAAATAGCGCCGAAGTGGATTTTGTAATTTGATTTTCCAATTCATCCAACGAATAACCAATTGCCAGTTTTGCCGCAATTTTTGCAATAGGATACCCAGTTGCTTTTGAAGCTAATGCGGATGAACGCGAAACCCTTGGGTTTATTTCGATGGCAATAATCTCCTCTTCTTCATCTGGACTTACCGCAAATTGAACGTTACAACCTCCAGCAAAATCACCAATACTGCGCATCATATGGATGGCCATGTTCCGCATGCGTTGGTATGTACGATCTGAAAGTGTCATTGCTGGTGCAACCGTTATGGAATCTCCGGTATGAATACCCATTGGGTCCATATTCTCAATAGCACAAATGATAACAACGTTGTCATTTTTATCGCGAAGCAATTCCAGTTCATATTCTTTCCATCCCATGAGTGCCTTATCAATCATCACTTCATGTATGGGGGATACTTCAAGACCATGACTCAATAACCCATCAAAATCCTTTGGATCATAAACAATCGAAGCCCCTGCTCCACCAAGTGTGAATGAAGCTCTAATCACTAACGGAAATCCAAATTCTTGGGCAATTTCCTTTCCTTTTAAAAATGAGGTGGCTGTTGCCTGAGGCGCCATTCCCACACCAATTTTAAGCATCAATTCCCTAAACTTCTCCCTATCCTCGGTAATATTGATAGCATCGATATCAACTCCAATGATTTCCACATCAAAATCTTCCCAAATTCCTTTTTCATCAGCCTCAATACAAAGATTCAAAGCAGTTTGTCCTCCCATTGTTGGTAAAACAGCATCTATATTGGGGTGTTTTTTTAAAATCTCGATGATGGATTTCGTTGTGAGTGGTTTAAGATAGACATGGTCTGCCATAACGGGATCTGTCATAATTGTGGCAGGGTTACTATTGATTAGAATAGTTTCAATTCCATCCTCACGCAGGGAACGAAGTGCCTGGGAACCAGAATAGTCAAACTCACATGCCTGGCCAATAATAATAGGGCCAGAACCAATAATCAAAATGGATTTAAGATCGTCTCTTTTTGGCATTCTAAATAGGGTTACTCGTTTTCAAATTTTTCAAAATTAGGTCAAAAAAAAGGTGCTAAACTTGAAAAAGTAGCACCTTTATTAAAAAGTTATTTACAGTCATTATTTTTTATGACGTGGTTCTGATGAAACTGTTAGTTTTTTTCTTCCCTTTGCTCTCCTTCTCGCAAGAACCTTTCTGCCATTGGCAGTCGCCATGCGCTCTCTAAAACCATGTTTGTTCCTTCTTTTCCTTTTGGACGGCTGATATGTTCTTTTCATTTCTAACGGATTATAAAAAAGTCATGAGGACCTTCTGAAATTCTGGGCGCAAATATACGAAGAGTTTTTACTTTGGCAAATGCAAGGAGAAAATATTTCAAATTGTTTTTAGTACTTTAGCCTCCTCTTAAAATCGACTCAAAATCTTAATGAAATATGTTTCATAAAAATATAAAAATTGTAATCGCTGCCTTAATTCTTGGCTACTCCGGATATCAGTTTGCAGAAGGTTATATAGGTAACGGCATAGCTCTGATTTTACTTTCCCTTGTGTTTATTTTTCTCTATTTCAGAAATGAATTGATTCTAATGGCTTTCCTGCGCATGCGAAAACAAGATATGGAGGGCACCCAAAAGTGGTTGGGTAAAATAAAAAATCCTGAAGCTGCCCTAATCAAAAAGCAACAAGGGTATTACAACTATTTGCATGGTATCATTTATTCGCAAAAAAACCTCACCCAGGCTGAAAAATACTTTAAAAAAGCACTGAAACTAGGCCTTACTATGGATTATGATGTGGCCATGGCGAAATTAAGCCTTGCAGGTATTGCTATGCAGAAACGCAGAAAGCGCGAAGCCACTACCTTGTTACAAGAGGCAAAAAAGTTGGATAAGAACAACATGCTAACGGAACAAATCAGGATGATGCAGCAGCAGATGAAGAAAATCTAACTGCATGCATCTTCATTAACTTTTGTAAACTACTCCAAACTTATACTGGTTTCTGCTTTGATATCTCTTGATGATGCTCCAATTTGGATGCTATAGCTCCCTTTTTCCAAGCTCCAGTCGCTCTTTTCTTCATCCCAAAAGCTCAATTCCTTTATTGGAATTTGGATTGAAATGCTATCCAATGATTCTGGATGTAAAAGCTGAGTTTTGGCAAAGGCCTTTAGTTCTTTGGTAGGGCGGTCAACTCTAGAGTCCTGTTTCCCTGTATAAACCTGCACAACTTCTTTACCAGGAAATGCACCTATATTTTTTATGACAACCGCAACATTGATGGTGTCGTTTTCCAATTCAACTTCTACGTCCCCATATTCAAAATTGGTATAACTCAAACCATAACCAAAAGGGTAGGAAACATCCGTACCTTTTTTATCAAAATAACGGTAGCCTACGTATATCCCTTCGTCGTAATGGGTATAATCTTCATCGCGCACCCATTCCGATTCTGGTTTTTCCTTTGGAGGAAAAATTAAATCTTTCATCATTCCTTGAATGGTCATCATTTCAGGATTTTTAGGAAAATTGGCATTGGAGGCATGATCCGATAATTTCACAGGAAAGGTCATCGGCAATTTTCCGCTGGGGTTTGCCCTTCCGCTAAGAATATCCACAACAGAATTTCCGCCTTCCTGTCCGCCTTGCCAAGCCAACAAAATGGCATCCGGTTTTGCACTCCAGGAAGCAGTCTCTATAACCCCGCCAATATTGAGAACTACCACAAGCTTTTTACCTGCTTCATTATAGGTTTTGGCAATTAAATCGATCATTTCCTGCTCTGTTTCTGTCAAAAGAAAGTCATCCTTTTCTACCCGGTCCCCTCCTTCACCGGCATTTCTTCCTATGGTGAGAATACCAATATCGGAGGTATTCACTATGTGATTCAGTTGTTCTTTGGAATATTTGAGCTCGGGAGGAGAATATGGACTAAAAACAGCATCCATCCCCTCAGGTTTTTTAAAACCTTCACTATTGGAGAATTTATGTTCTGCGAACGCTGCTTTTCCATCTTTATTGATGTCAAACCCGGCATTCATCAATCCTTCTTCCAAAGAAACTGTGTAGGCCTCGTTTACATCTCCAGAGCCGGTCCCACCTGCAATAAACTCATAAGATGTTACTCCCAGCAAAGCAACATTTGTAACATTGGTAAGCGGCAGCGCACCGTTATTTTTAAGTAAAACCATACCTTCAGATGCTGATTGGCGGGTAATTTGGGCATGGGCTTTTAAATCAGGATTTTCTTGATAATCATAATCCTGCATTTTTCTTGTTTTGAAAATCAATGTCAAAATACGCTCTACTGCCCTATCAATATTGTCCATGGAAAGACTTCCATTTTCCGCTGCTTCTGTTAAAGCCTTCCATTGTCTTTTTGTTCCAGGTTCCAATAAGTCGTTCCCCGCCGTTATCTGGGCCGATGGGTTCTTTCCACCAAACCAGTCCGTCATGACCAAACCTTCAAATCCCCAATCATCACGTAAAACATCGGTCAGTAATTGTTTGCTTTCTGAAGTATATGTTCCGTTCACCTTGTTATACGAAGACATAATGGTCCAAGGCTGCGCTCGTTCCACGACGTGCTGAAAGCTTTTTAAATAAATTTCTCTTAAGGCTCTATCTGAAATAATGACGTCATTAAGAAATCGTTCCGTTTCCTGGTTGTTAGCGACGAAATGTTTTACCGAAGTTCCTACACCGTTGCTTTCAATACCGTTAACAATAGCAGCGCCCATATAACCTGAGAGTAAAGGGTCTTCTGAAAAGTATTCAAAATTACGACCGCAAAGTGGGTGGCGATGAATATTGGCGCCAGGCCCCAAGATCACATCAATTCCGTATTCTTGAGCTTCTTTACCCATAGCATTGCCCACCTCATAAATCAAATCTTCATTCCAAGAAGAAGCCAAAAGGGTGGCAATTGGAAAAGCTGTACAATAATATGTTCGGTCTTCACCTTCTCGGGTGGGTAAAATCCGTAGACCAGCAGGCCCGTCTGAAAGGTATACCGTGGGAATACCAAGTCGCGGTGTTGGAACAATTGTGCCAACTGCTCCCGGGATGCCTCCGGGTTCACTCTGCCCCATTGCAGATGCGATGCCACTACCCTTTAATAGGTGGATTTTTTCTTCCAAGGTCATTTTTGAAAGCACATCAGCAACCCTTTCTTTGATTTGTCTTCGGTCGTCCTCATATACATCTAATTCGCCGTTATTGTTGCGGTCCAAAAAAGTACGTCCTTCAATAGTCAACTCATTGAACTGGGTATTTTCGGCGTAGTCTTTTTCAAAACTTAGAAATGTTTTGCTGAAATAACGAAACAAGAAAAATGCGGTGAGCGCAATCAAAATAATTATTATGCCCAAAATTTTGAGCGAAAGGAATATTTTTTTCTTCATGATTATATTAATTGTGACTATTTGACACAAATGTAATAATTTAATTTGTGACTTATCGTCTCAAACGATATTTTTGTAGTAATGGAAATTCAAAAACTATTAGAAAACGGTACAGATCATTTTCTTCCCAATTTATCTATTGACCTTGTAATCATCGGATATCAAGAAGGCGAATTAAAATGTTTATTGCTGAAAATAGGACAAAAGTGGACCTTGCCAGGAGGGTATATCAATAAAAAGGAATCTGTTGATGAGGCCGTAATCCGAATTTTAGAAGAGCGAACGGGCCTCAAAGACCCTCATTTTAAATTTTTATCCGTTTTTGGAGCCTCGAATCGTCGATTTGTTCAAGAATTCAAACAGTATTTTGATAAAAATGGTTTACCGTGGCGAGAGGATTATTGGATAAATGATCGTTTTGTGACCTTAGCCTATTATTCTTTAGTAGACATTGACAATACCCATCCGGTACCCGGAGAGTTCGACGAAGCCGCATCCTGGTTTTCGATGGATGATCTCCCGAAATTTTGGATGGACCACAAGGAAATAGTTGATAAAGCCCGGAATCGTTTAAAGGAGGACAGTAAGAACGAACTACACACGCATAACCTTTTGTCTGAGACATTTACTATGCCAGAGCTGCATCATCTTCACCAAGCTATCTTTCGTGAAAAAATAGACCGCAGCCGTTTTCAAAAAAAAATGTTGGCCACCGGTAAATTCGAACGCCTGCCCAAACTGAAAAAAGAAAGTCCTGGAAGTAACCCTTATCAATATAAGCTTAAAAAAACCAACAGTTAACCAGATGTAGAATTGGATCGTTGGCAAATTCATATGTAGTTGAGGAACTGCATCAACCATCTCGGACTCTAAACAAAAAAATGAAGAAACTCCTTTATACCATTAGTTTAGTTACATTATTTACATCCTGCAATAAAAAAAAGGACATGAAAAGTATATATAAAGTGATGGAAGATATTTCAATAATATCACAGATTACCTATAAAACAATAGATTCCTTAGAAAAACAGCTGGACGTCTATTATCCTGCGAAAAAATTGGGCAAGGAACCCTGGGAAGAGCTGTCAGATCAAACTAAACCAACCCTTATTTATTTTCATGGAGGTGGCTGGGTAAGTGGAGATAGAATATCGCGGTCACTAGCGTTTTTACCATATCTTGAAAAAGGTTGGTGTGTTGTAAATGTAGATTACAGATTGCTTCAGGAGACAAATTTAATCGGTTGTGTAAATGACTGTATTGATGCAATAAACTGGGTCAATGAGAATTCCTCGACCTACAAATTCGACACAGATCAAATTTATTTATCAGGAGAATCTGCTGGTGGTCATTTAGCATTACTTGCCGGGATGATCAATGAATTTGAGTTGGACGGACATCATTTAAGCAAGAGAAAGGGCGCGATTAAAGGTATAATTAATTGGTATGGAATTACAGAAACAAAAAGTGCCATAGCATTCTGGAATGATGAAGGATATACAGATCTTATTCTAAAAAAATGGGAAGGCGACAGAAACCGGTACCTAGAGTTTACCTCCCCTATAAATCACATTTCACAACAGAAGACTCCACCAATAATCAGTTTTCATGGAAATAAAGATATCAACGTGGAATACGAACAGGCTACTTTACTCCATGAAAAGTTGGAAGCATCTGGAGTAAAAAATAAACTGGTTACCATAGAGGGCAAAAAACACGGAGACTTTTCGGCAAACGATTTAGAATTCATATTTAACGAGATTTGGGGTTTCCTCAAATAAAACTATTTGCTATTATTGAAATTGCGGAAGTATTCTTTACTGTTCAATTAAGGCCAACTAACCTACAATTGCCCTTTAGGACATAAATTCAAAAATTAACACTAGGTGTGTGGTTAAAATTCCGAACTTCACTTTTCAACATTAAGCTTATGTAGTAGATTCAAGCTTTTGAAAAATCAATAGTTTAAATCTATTAGCGCATTATTAAAAACCGAATTGATGAAATTTTGTTATCAACAAAAACTATTTCTCTTATCATTTATATTGTTGGCCACAGCTGCATGCGGTGATAAACAAACTAAAAAACCAACTGATGTTGCTGAATTGGAAATTAGAAAAATCCATAAAGCTTACGTGAATGGTTGGTTAGCATCCGATGAAGAAGGAATTATGGAGCTTTTGGTAGAAGATTCAAGAATTCAACCTAATACACTTCAACCCATTGAGGGGAAATCAGAAATTAGAAAATTTTGGTTTCCCAATGATAGTTCAAAAACAACCATAAACAATTATGTCACTGAAATAGTCAGCTTGGACGTAATGGATACATTGGCCATTTCAACCCATACATCTCTTTTAGATTGGACATATAAAAAGGATTCCATCAATTTTGGAATGGTTCAAAATGGAATAAGTACAACCATTTATAGAAGACAATCTGATAACTCCTGGAAAATATGGAGATCAATGTGGACAGATATCTATGTTGAAAGAAAGTAAAAAAGCGTCAACCATTTCTACGAACTATTGACAAACTCCTCAGCACTTAAAAGGGGCTGAAAAAGCACCCACCTTTGTAACAACAATAACTATCTTCCGGCACCGGAGTTACGATAATATCCCTTATTCGGAATCTCCACCACATATTTTTTACCTGAACTGTTGTTCAAATGAGGCTCGCGCAACCATGGATTATGTCTTTTTAGAATCTTATAGTTGATTTCATAGAGTTTGGCAAAGTCCGCCCAACTGGCAACTGCCGAATCCACTTCTACCGAAAATGTAGGCACTGCATTATAGAAATCTTCTTTTTCAACATTAAAACCATATTTATCTGGATTAGAGACAATCTCCTTTATTGCCATTATCCGAAAGACATAACGTCCTGTCTCCTCTCCCAACAATAAATCATAGTAATCATCAGCTTTTTGAATATTCATATATTTTCGAATACCTGCAGGACCAGCGTTGTACGCAGCAGCTGTCAAGGTCCAACTGCCAAAACGACTCTTCCACTTTTTAAGGTAATCACAGGCCACTTGCGTTGCCTTCTCAACATGGTAACGTTCATCAACGTTGGAATTTACTTCCAGTCCGTATTCCCTTCCGGTGGTTTTCATGATTTGCCAAAACCCTCTTGCTCCTGCGGGAGAAACCACATTTTGCAATCCACTTTCGGCTACAGCAAGATATTTAAAGTCGTCAGGGACTCCGTTCTTGGCTAAAATGGGCTCAATAACGGGAAAGTATTTATGAGCGCGCTTCATTAACAAAAGAGCATTAGATTGCCAATAGGTGTTCACCAAGAACTCACGATCTACCCTTTCTAATATTTCTGGGTCTTCCAAAGGAACTGCTTCACCTGCAAAATTTAAATCTTGTGGGATTTCTATAGCGCTAATTTGGTAACCTCTGGAAACATTCTTGTCGATAGCTTCTGTATCTGGCTTTTCCGGCTGGTCTATATCGCTTGATTGGACGGCAAAAATTAAGCTACCAATTACCACTGCTAATCCGATACCTGCCAAGATGTTCTTTATATATTTCATGCTGATTTTTTATTTCTTTCGTAAAGATATACTATATACAACTCTCTTCTCCCAAAATAATTGCCGGTAAGCGCTCATTGAACCATTTTGCACGATGTATGATCATGGTATGGGTACCATTTCTGACGGGGATACAATCTTTAATATTTACCATAGGAAAAACGGCATCTTTTTCTCCATGGATATGCACTAGGTTTTCTGGTACAATTGTCTGCTTCCAGTTTACTATTTTGTCCAAGGACCAATCTATATAGCTTTTATCTCGAACGGAAAGATACTTTTCATAAAGCTCTAAACGCTTGGTCACAGTTTCGCCAAAAGCGTATTTGGCCAAAAGTTCAACGTTGTTGACCAAACCAGTTGGCAGCAACTTATGTGCCTTGGTGTACTTGGCAAACAGCATACGCTTGGGAAGTTCAGAACTATGTTTTACGCTAGACACTATAACCACCTTAGATGTTTTAATGTGTCTCGCCATTTCTTGCACTAAAAGGCCTCCAAACGAAACTCCAAGAAGTACAGGGTTTTCGTGGCGTATCTTTGAACACATTTTTTTTGCATAAGCTGATAGGGTCATACCCTTGTCCGGAACAAACCATGCAAGCTTATGGGTTTCAAAATGAGTCGAAGGTAATGCAATCCCATCAAAAATAGAGGGATTGGCAGCCATTCCGGGCATGAGGTAAACATGGGTTTTGTTGTCGGGCATTTCTGACCTAATATCGATTTGGCTAGGAATTTAGCAATTTTTTAAGTAATTTTGTAACCCTTTTTTTATCACCGCCCCAAAATGCATAAGGAAGGTAATCTGTAATTGCAATTATGCAATTTGCACGATGTCAAATAAAAACAAAACTATATGACAGAAATGAAAATCAATGACAATAGTTTCTTGCGTCAGTATGAAACTAAGGTTGATGGGCATTTAGCCAAGATTGAATACTCTTCTCAAGAACGTAAAGTTTTTTTAACCAAATTGGTTATCCCCGAAGAAATTACACAAGACGGTTTTAAAGAAACTTTTATTAAAGCTGTGCTTCACGAGATACAAGAAAAAAACCTAAGGGTTGTTCCTACTAGCCCACACATTGCAGGTTTTCTAAGAAAAAACAGACAATACAAAGAGATGCTTCCCGTTGGGATACGCATCTAATTTATATGTAAGGTGTAAGTTTAAAGACCTCTCTTTCCGAGAGGTTTTTTTATGCCAATATCTTTTCCAATACAAAATTGAAACGGACCAATCCATCCTCATCAATTTCAGTAAGTTCCACTCGATGCAATGTATTCACTAATTTGGGATTCCAAGGAGTTTTAACTTTGACATAATTCTCCGTGAAGCCATGGATATAACCAGATTTGTTTTCTCCTTCGAACAAGACGGTTCTCATACTTCCCAATTGGCTTTCATAAAAAGCCCTTCTCTTTTTAACCGATAATCCTCTTAGCATTTTACTTCGCTTGCTCCTAATGTTTTTGGGAACCGGATTTTCCATTTCGGCAGCCAACGTATTATCTCTTTCCGAATAAGTAAAAACATGCAGATAGGAAATATCCAAATCATTTAAAAAATGATAGGTTTCCAAAAAATGTTCATCAGTCTCGCCAGGAAAGCCAGCAATAACATCTACTCCAATGCAGGCATGAGGCATGACCTCTTTAATCCGTTTTACCCTATCAACATATAGATTGGAAAGATACCTACGTCGCATCAATTTCAGAATCGTATCACTTCCGCTTTGCAAAGGCACATGAAAATGAGGCACGAAGGAATTGCTTTGAGCAACAAAATCAATGGTTTCATTTTTAAGCAGATTGGGCTCGATGGAAGAAATGCGTAATCTATGGATTCCTTCAACCTTGTCTAAAGCTTTGACCAGCTCAAAAAAGGTATGCTCATGCTTTTTATTTCCAAACTCCCCCTTTCCATAATCACCAATATTGACCCCAGTAAGTACAATTTCCTTGATTCCTTTTGATGAAATCTCCGTTGCATTTCGAAGTACATTCTCCAAGGTATCACTTCGGGATATACCTCGAGCCAATGGAATAGTGCAATAGGTACATTTATAGTCGCATCCGTCTTGAACCTTTAAAAAGGCTCGAGTGCGATCTCCAATGGCATAACTTCCAACATAAAAATCGGCCTCTTCAATTTCACAAGAATGCACCTCCCCTTTGTCATTTTTTGTTAAATCATTGAGGTAATCTGTAATCTTAAATTTTTCGGTGGCTCCTAACACCAAGTCAACGCCATCAACAGCGGCCAGTTCTTCAGGTTTTAGCTGAGCATAACAGCCAACCGCAGTTACAAAAGCTTCGGGATTGGCCTTCTGAGCCTGTTTTACAATGGTCTTAAAACGCTTATCCGCGTTCTCTGTGACCGAGCAGGTATTGATTACATAAACATCGGCCTTTTCATCAAAATCAACGCGCTCAAAATCCTCTTTTTCAAAACTTCGTGCTATCGTAGAAGTTTCTGAGAAATTGAGCTTGCAACCCAGTGTATAAAAGGCAACTTTTTTGTGCATTGACCTGCGTTAAATTTTGGGCTGCAAATTTACAAAATTGATTTGAGTAATGGATAGTTGGATAACCTAGCTAAACGCGTATGCCAAAAACAAAACCAACACACGGGCTAATAATTCCGCCACTTTTTAGTCTCTTCAAAAACATGCTCCAGAATCCGGGCCTCTTTTTCATCAAATTCAACACCTCTTCTCGCCATCATCACCTTTGCCGCTTCGAACGCTCGTTTGGGAAGATATTCTGTAAAACCAGATGCCCCACCCCAACTAAAGCTAGGTACAAAATTTCTTGGAAATCCCGGTACATATATGTTTGAGTTAACCCCGATTACTGTTCCCGTATTGAACATTGTATTGATGGCCGTTTTACTATGATCGCCCATCATAAGTCCACAAAACTGTAAGCCAGTATGGTCAAACTTTTCTGTCGCGTAGTTCCAGATACGAACTTTGGCGTAATTATTTTTTAGGTTGGAATTGTTGGAGTCTGCCCCAATATTGCACCACTCTCCCAAAACAGCATTCCCAAGATATCCATCATGCCCCTTGCTCGAGTATCCAAAAATCACCGAATTACTGACTTCTCCGCATATTTTTCCATGCGGCCCAACTGTTGTGGGACCATATATTTTGGCGCCCATTTTCACAACTGCTTTTTCGCAAAGGGCCAGCGCTCCCCGTACCATGCAGCCTTCCCATATTTCAGCGCCTTTATCTAGGTAAATAGGTCCTTCTGTTGCATTCAAAATACTATGTTCAACTACCGCTCCTTCTTCCAAAAAGATATTCTCAGGGCATATCAATTTATTGGTATTTGAAATCGGAGCACTTTTTCGTCCTTGGGTAATCAAATCAAAATCAGCCTGCAAGGCTTCTCCATTTTTTGAAAATATATCCCACGTATAATCCACAGTAAATGGCTCTTTATCCAAGTCGATACGCTTGTATTCGGATAAATCCACCTCTTCTTTAGGACTAGAGCTAAAGTAGGCGACCAACTTATCACCAATGAAGATGGCTTCGTTCTGCTTTAATGCAGTTATTGATTCGACCAGTTCGGCATTTGGCAGAAAAGAAGCAATAATGATAACATTTTCAGTTGCCTCTACAAGAGTATACTTTTCAGATAAATAGTCCTCTGTTTTGAAACTTACCGAAGTATTAAGGTACTTTTCCCATTTTTCTCGAATGGTCAAAATTCCAATTCTAATCTCCGCAACAGGTCTGGTAAATGTAAAAGGCAACAATGCTTTTCTTTGCGATCCGTCAGAAAGGATATAGTTCATGGTCATGTTTTAATGGTGCAAAAATAAAAAACGCCCCTGATTAATAACCAGAGGCGTCAAATATTGTTGTAAAAGAGGCTTATTCCTCTTTCTTCTCTTCTTTACCGAACTTTTTATACTTGTTCTTGAACTTATCAATTCTACCGGCTGTATCAACCAATTTGGTCTTACCAGTATAGTATGGATGTGAAGTTCTTGAAATTTCCAACTTTACCAAAGGATATTCAACACCATCAACTGTAATGGTTTCTTTAGCTTCGGCAGTAGACTTTGTAATAAACACATCGTCGTTGGACATATCTTTAAAAGCTACCAATCTATAATTTTCTGGGTGTATACCTTTTCTCATCGTCTTAAATGCTTGATCTCAGAATTTTCGAGGTGCAAATTTAATGATTTCTTGGATATTGCCAACTTAAAATCAACAAAAAAGAAAAAATCTATTTTTATATGTAACAAATTGATCTGGAACTTAACTAACGAGCTACAATCAACACTAAAAAATAAACAAAATGGAAGAAAATCAACCAAAAATAGGGAAGTTTTCCCTTAACTATGGACTTATTTTAGGTCTAATTTCTATTGTATTCGGGGTAATGCTCTATACCCAAGGCATGCATTATGAAATGAACACTTCGGTAATTGTTATTTCAACAGTACTTACAATTGTGGTTATTGTTTTGGGCACTTTGGCTTACAAAAAAGCAAATGGTGGCTATCTAAAACTTGGAGAAGCCGTAAAGTTGGCCGTCGGGATTGCTTTGGTCTCAACCATTCTGTCTCTTTTGTATCAATATGTTCTTATCAACTTTATCGAACCTGATTTTATGGATAAGGCAATTGCGTTGGCTAAACCCGATGCTTTTGAAAAGAACCCCAGCATGACAGAGGAACAATGGGAACAGGGAGTTGCAATGCAAAAGAAAATGTCATGGTTGCGCTACCCTATAGGTTTAATCATAAGTTGTTTGTTAGGATTGGTAATCGGACTAATAACCGGTCTTATTCTCAAGAAGGATAAACCTGCCTACTAAACCAAAAAATACTATTTTTGAAGGGAATTCCAGAATTGAACAATGCAGATTTCCATTGTAATTCCCTTACTTAACGAACAAGAATCACTAAAAGAACTTCATGATTGGATTGCACAGGTTATGCAGTCCAATCATTTTTTATATGAGATAATTTTTATTGATGACGGCAGTATTGACGGTTCATGGGAAACAATTCAGGAACTTGCAAGCTCCAATAGTCATGTAAAAGGCATTCGGTTTTTAAAGAACTTTGGGAAATCACAAGCCCTTCATGCTGGTTTTAAGGCGGCACAAGGTGACGTAGTGATCACCATGGATGCCGATCTTCAAGATAACCCTGAAGAAATACCCGAATTATACAAGTTAGTCAATGAAGGTGGAAATCATGTGGTTTCCGGATGGAAAAAAAAGCGATATGATTCCATCATCACGAAGAACATTCCATCCAAACTCTTCAATTGGGCGGCACGAAGAACATCTGGGTTAAAACTGCACGACTTTAATTGTGGATTAAAAGCATACAAGAATGATGTTGTAAAAAGCATAGAAGTATCTGGAGATATGCATAGGTATATCCCGGTTTTAGCCAAAAATGCAGGCTTTTCCAAAATCACAGAGAAAGTAGTCCAGCATCAGGCCAGAAAATATGGAAGCACCAAGTTCGGAGCCGAACGTTTTATAAATGGCTTTTTGGATTTGATTACCATATGGTTCGTTTCAAAGTTTGGCCGTCAACCTATGCATTTGTTTGGCGCACTTGGAGTACTCATGTTTATTGTTGGCTTTGGATTCTCTATCTATCTTGGAGTGGATAAACTATATATCAATAAAACAGGAAGGTTAATCACTGATCGCCCCCAATTTTATATAGCGCTAACGGCAATGCTCATTGGGTCGCAATTGTTCCTAGCTGGTTTTTTGGGTGAAATTATTGTTAGGTCACGAAAAAATGACACCCGATATACCATCTCCGATAAAATAAACGTTTAAGCAAATCTTAAATACAGATTCTTTGTAATTTTATTCCTATTAAAACAAAAATATCCATGGATTCCATTACATCAAACGCACATACTTGGCTTACTGATTTTTTTGATGAAGCAACCAAAAAGGAAATTCAACACTTAATCGCCAACGATCCCGAAGAACTTAAAGAACGATTTTATAAGGACTTGGAATTTGGAACTGGGGGAATGCGAGGAGTTATGGGCGTGGGAACCAATAGGATAAATAAATACACACTCGGAAAAAATACACAAGGACTTAGTAACTATTTGAAAAGAACATATTCCGGAGAAGATATTAAGGTCGTAATTGCGTACGATTGCCGCCATAACTCCGATACGCTGGCCAAAACGGTTTCTAATGTTTTTGCCGCAAACGGAATCAAAGTTTTCTTGTTTTCCGAGCTCAGAACAACTCCAGAGTTGTCATTCGCAGTGCGACATTTGAACTGTCATGCAGGAATTGTATTGACTGCATCTCACAATCCACCAGAATACAATGGATATAAGGTATATTGGACCGACGGAGGGCAAATTGTTCCGCCTGAGGATGGCGAGATTATTGCGGAAATCAATTCCCTTTCCTTTGAAGATATTAAGTTTGATGCCGATGAAAGTCTTGTTCAATTGATTGATAAAGACGTGGACGAAGCCTTTTTCGAGGCCTCAGTAAATAAAGGCAGTTTCGGCGCAAAAGGGAAAGATGATTTTAAAATAGTTTTCACCTCATTACACGGTACCTCAATTACGGCAATACCAGAAGTACTAAAGAGAGCAGGCTATAATAATGTTACCATTATAGAAGAGCAGGCAAAACCGGATGGAGCATTTCCCACAGTTGAATCTCCAAATCCAGAAGAACCCGAAGCATTAAAAATCGCCATCAAGAAAGCGGAAGAAATTGGAGCCGATATGGTGGTAGGTACAGACCCCGACAGTGACCGCCTGGGAATAGCTGTGCGGAATTTAGATGGGGAAATGGAATTGTTAAATGGTAACCAAACCATGGTGTTGATGACCAAATTTCTCTTGGATCAGTACAAGAAAAAAGGATTTCAAGGAAACGAATTCATTGCTACCACTATTGTTTCTACCCCAATGGTAGAGCAAATGGCCAAAGCCTATGGTGTGGAATTCAAAACAGCCTTAACAGGATTTAAGTGGATAGGCCAAATGATCAAGGATTTTCCAAATTCAACCTTTATTGGTGGGGGCGAGGAAAGTTTTGGTTATATGGTAGGTGATTTCGTGCGCGATAAAGATGCCGTCACCTCTACCCTATTGGCTTGCGAGGTTGCTGCAGATGCAAAAACCAATGGGAGTTCTTTTTACAAAGAATTAATCGATAGCTACGTAAGCTTTGGCTTTTACAAGGAACATTTGGTTTCATTGACCAAAAAAGGGATTAGCGGCGCCGAGGAAATCAAACAAATGTTAATCGATTTCAAGGAAAACCCCGTAGAATCGGTGCAAGGTTCCAAAGTTGTTTGGATAGAAGATTACAACACTTCCATCTCGAAAAATGTGCAAACGGGTGAAGAAAAAGCGATTGACTTGCCTAAATCCAATGTATTGATCTACGAAACCGAGGATGGTACCCGCATAGCGGCAAGACCAAGCGGAACCGAACCAAAGGTGAAATTTTACATTACCACAAACACCAAATTGGTGAAAGCAGCAGATTTTAAATCCGTAAATTCGCAGCTGGATACCAAGATTAAGGGTATCCTTTCCGAATTGAACTTGTAGCTGAATGAATTACTTTAAAAAGATTCTCCGTTTTGCGGTACCCTATCGTAAATATGGTTTTCTGAATATTCTATTTAATATCCTTTATTCGATTTTCAATGTGTTATCGATAATCATATTTATCCCAACACTTGGAATACTTTTTGGCACCCAAGAAAAGGTTGAAAAAGCTCCGGTTTATGAAGGTATGGGCAACTTAAAAGAATACCTCGAAGGTTCTTTGAACCATTTTCTGACCGTCAAAGTTGAGGGTGACGGACCCTTAGCGGCGCTGGTCTTTATTTGTATAGCAAGTATTGTGATTTTCTTTTTAAAAAACCTGTTTCGCTATGCCGCCATGTATGTTCTGGCTTATCTAAGAACAGGCATGGTCAAGGACATTCAAGACAAATTGTATATAAAGACTCTGGATTTGCCTTTGGGTTACTTTTCTGAAGCTCGAAAAGGAGATTTATTGGCAAGGATGACCTCCGACGTTAAGGAAGTAGAGAATTCGATTATCAATTCACTAGAAGCACTTGCAAGAGAACCAATTACTATTGTAATTGTCTTGATTTCGATGCTAGCCATAAGTGCTCAGTTGACCCTATTTGTATTTATATTTCTTCCCATCGCTGGATTCTTAATTTCTATCGTTGGAAAGAAGCTGAAGTCACAGTCCCTTGAAGCTCAAAAGGAAACAGGAGTTTTTCTATCCTTTATTGAAGAGACATTGGGAGGATTAAAAATTATCAAAGGGTTTAATGCCGAGGACAGGTTAACGGAAAGATTTACCGAATCGACTTCCAGGTTCAAAAAAATTATGATTTCCGTTTTGCAACGCAAAGGTCTTGCCTCTCCTTTCAGCGAATTTTTAGGAGTAACTGTTGTGATTACTGTTCTATGGTATGGAGGAAGTTTGGTTTTGGGAAATCAAAGCACCCTTTCTCCTCAGGAGTTTATGGGTTATATCGGGCTCTTTTATACCATTATCAATCCAGTGAAGGCCATTACCACGGTCAATTATAATATCAAAAAAGGGAATGCATCCGCCGAACGTATTTTTGATGTTTTGGATACGGAAAATCCCATCTCGGACGCCGAAAACGCCATCGAAAAGGGTGATTTATCATCGGATATCTCTATCAAAGATGTTTCTTTTAAATATGAAGATGATTATGTGCTTGAAAATTTCAATTTAGAAGTTAAAAAAGGACATACTGTAGCCTTGGTAGGGCAATCAGGAAGTGGAAAAAGTACTATTGCCAATTTGGTGACCCGCTTTTATGATGTTGATGAAGGTGAAATTTCTATTGATGGCACCAATATCAAAGCTATAAGGAAAAAATCACTTCGTGGTTTAATGGGATTGGTCACCCAAGACTCCATTTTGTTCAACGACACCGTTAAAAACAATATCGGATTAGGAAAGGAAAATGCCACAGATGATGAGATTATTGATGCAGCTAAAGTAGCCAACGCACATGATTTTATCATGGAACTTCCCAAGGGCTATAACACCAATATAGGTGATAGCGGAAATAAACTTAGTGGAGGGCAAAAACAGCGACTTTCCATTGCCAGGGCAGTCCTTAAAAACCCTCCCATAATGATTTTGGACGAAGCCACTTCTGCCTTAGATACCGAAAGTGAACGTTTGGTTCAGGATGCGCTGGAAAAGATGATGCAAAACCGTACCTCCATCGTTATTGCGCATCGTCTGTCCACAATTCAAAATGCCGATTCCATTGTAGTTTTGAATAAAGGGAAGATTGTGGAGCAAGGCACTCATGACGAATTGATGAAATCCAAAAAAGGTTATAAAAAATTGGTCGAAATGCAATCATTGGGTTCTTAACCTATCCCCTATTTCATAAGCACATTAAACCTTTTTCTATTACCTTAGTCATAGCACCAAAATGTAGAAACATTTGATTGCTGAGGAAACCTTAGTCAACGAGCTAAAACAAAAAGAAAGTCAAGCGCGAGCCTTTGAGGTATTGGTCAATACTTACAAAGAGCGTTTGTATTGGCATATTCGAAGAATTGTTTTGAATCATGATGATGCAGATGATGTGCTGCAAAATACTTTTATCAAGGTATACCGCAACATTGAGGGTTTTAAAGGCGATAGTAAGCTATATTCATGGATGTATCGGATAGCCACCAATGAATCACTGACCTTTTTGAAACAAAAATCAAAAAAGTTAGGCATAAGTGATGAGGAACTTAAAACCACAATGATTGAAAATTTGCAATCGGATGTGTATTTTGAAGGAAGCGAAATCCAACTAAAATTGCAACAGGCAATGGCGACACTTCCAGATAAACAAAAATTAGTATTCACTATGAAATATTTTCAGGAAATGAAGTATGACGAAATTTCTGAAGTATTGGAGACATCGGTTGGAGCCCTAAAAGCTTCCTACCATTTGGCAGTAAAGAAAATTGAAACGTATCTTAAGGCAGATTAAACCTTTATTGGGTTTGATTGTCTAACCAAAAAAGATGGGAAAGGACAAGGAAAATAATTTTAAGACCCCGGAGGGCTATTTTGATAGTTTTCATGACCGGCTCATGGATAAAATCAAACAGCAAGAAGGTGAAATGGAAGACTCCATAATTCCAAAATCGGATGGTTTTACCACACCCGAAGGGTATTTTGAGCATCTTCCAGAAAAAGTATTGTCCAAGCTTGACTTTAAGGAACCCAAGGTCATTCAACTAAAATCTTATAAAAAATTCTACTACAGCGCAGCTGCAATTGCTGCTGTGTTTCTCCTAATTTTTGGGCTTAACTGGAAAACAACTACCCCCGTAACGTTTGAAGATTTGGCTTCGGCCGAAATAGACGCGTATTTTGAAAATACGGAGCTAGACTTAAGTTCATACGAATTAGCCGAAGTTGTAGTGATTGATGAACTTAGCATAGATGATGTGTTGGAAAATCAATTGGAAGAAGATAACATCTTGGAATATTTAGATGAAAATGTTGAGGATATTGAAGATTTAAATTTAGATTACGATGATTATGAATAAAAAGCTACTCATACTGCTGTTGTGTTTCATGGGGACTTCTTGGTTTTATGCCCAAGGTCCCGCCAGAGATCGCATTAAAACCCTAAAAGTGGCCTTTATTACCGAAAGAGTTGGGCTCACTTCAAAGGAAGCACAAGCTTTTTGGCCCGTTTATAACGAATACGAGGAGGCATTGGAAGCGATTCGACGAAGAGAACGAATAGAACTCAGGTCTCAAATAAGCATGCTACAGGATTTATCCAGTTCGGAATCTTCGACGCTCTTGGATAAGTTCATGGCTATTCAAAAAGAAAAGTATTTAGCACAGCAAGACTTTATTTCCGAGATAAGGACGGTTATTTCACCCAAAAAGACATTATTACTCTTAAAAGCCGAAGAAGACTTTAAAAAGCGGCTATTGCAACAAATGCGCAAACGAAGAGGTGGCGGATAGCCCTTATTTCGACAAAATACACTAAAAGGAGCCAATTGGCTCCTTTTTTCATTAAACCTTAGGGCAAATCCATGGTCAAAGAACTATAAACCATAAAAATCTACGTTATGAAAAATTTAAAAACAATGTTGTTCACCATAGCATTATTGGGAAGTATGTTGGCCGCAAGCGCGCAAAGTACAGTAGTCCGTGTTTATCCAAAACACGGTACCGTGGTCGCCAAGGTCACTAAACCAAAGGTTATCGTCCATAAAAAGACCAATTTCTACTTTGCAGATGGAGTCTGGTATAAGGCCCGAGGAAAAAAATACATTGTATGTGCAGCCCCAAGAGGTGTAAAAGTTAGAAGATTGCCAAGAGCACGAAAAGTGGTTGTAGTCAACGGAAGAAAATTATACAAATACCGAGGTATTTGGTATAAAAAAACCGGCAGACACTATGTGGTCGTGAATGTTTAGTTGGTTTAGGTTAGTTGTTAGTCAAAAAGAGCGGTAAATACCGCTCTTTTTTTATTTTCCTTCGAACTCGGCTTCTAAAGGACTATTCATGAATGAGGCCAGCTTATAATTATCTTCTTTGTTTTCTAGTCGAAATAGTTTCATCATCCTATTCTCAAAAGCTGTTCCAAAATTTGTCCATAAGGTCACCTTTAAATATGTTGGCACTGTTGTCTTGTTTCCAAAATATTTAAGGTTGACCTGCCAATTTCCCTGTAAATCACTGTCCAGAAAAAATTGCTCGGATGAATATCCCCGTAACTTCTCATCTTGTATTCTTTCTTTATCCGAAGTGTTCTCATGGGTCCAGGTAAAGTATCTTTTTTTAGGGTTTACAAACTGTACTTCGAACTCAGCCTCTCCGTGCGACCATTCAAACAGCAGTCGGGTTCCATTTGGCACTTTTCCAATCGTGTTCTTTTGGTTTTCCATCCCAAGTTCGGCAACGTTATTTTTCAATAGTGCATTCAATTCCGTGAGCATTATAAAATCGATACCCTCCCTATTTTCCGAAGTCTCCTTATCAAATCTTGGGAAACCTTCTTTATTCATATAAAATCGCAATGCGGTTTTAGCATCTCCTGTTTGCTGATATGCGTTGGCAACATCTCTATAGGATTGCTCATAATTCGGTCTAATCTTAAATAGCTGTTGATAGACATCCAGAGCGGAATCATATTGCTTAGAATCCTCCAGAACGTAGGCCAGTGACTTCATAATAACCGGATTGTTACCATGTTTGTTCAAAAGCAGTTCTAGAACTTCTTCCTTTGCTGATTGCTGTGGCCATCTCTTTTGGAAATAGGTGTATGCTTGGAGATACGAATACCCTGATGTTTCCGATGAAGACTTTAAAATTTCCAATCTGCTTAAGGCATCTTCCAAAGTGTTTATATTGGTGAATTCTCCAAACAGTTCGGATTCATTGTAGTCCACTACATCGGTATCATTGAATAATCGAATGCCTAATTTGGCAGCAGCAGATTTTTTACGCAGTGCTTCTCCTCTTTTTGTATTTATTACAACTACCCCACCGGCACCTCGGGTTCCGTAACGTAAAGTACCTCCAGTTCCTGAAATCAAAGCAAGTCGATCAATTTCAGTAACCGGTATAAAAGGAAGGTCGGTAGTTGGCACTCCATCAATTTCAAATAAAAGCGGAACATTACCATTTAAAGTTCTGGTCCTATTTAAGTAGGCTTTCCTGAATCCAACCGCTGACGGATCGGATAAAAAGTAAATACCCGGAAGCCTTGCCTGCAGTATGTCCAATACATTGACAAATCCAAGACTAAAGTCATCCCCATTCATAACACGCATAGTAAAACCTACCCTATCCGCATCAAGAATACCGTAATACGTTCGTATCAATTTTTTATTGGAAGCAAATTCTTTTTCTAAATCTTTTTGCGACTTTGTTCCTCGTTTTCTTACTATTACCTCTTCTAAACGTTCTGTTTTGGGTTTCATATCAATATTCAGCAAGGATGTGACATCTTCTGTAATAATCTCAACGGGTTCCATTCCCAAGCGATTAAATACAATGACATCCCCAGGTTGAGCCTGAATATTATATCTTCCTTCCGCATCAGTCTCCGTGCTTTCTGAAGTTCCTTTTACCTGCACACTTACCTCACTTAGTGTTTTTGAACCTTCGCTTATTGTTCCATGGATGTGCAACGGATTTTCCTGTGATAAAGCAAAGAATGGGACAATTAGAAATAGTAGTAGTAAATTTTTCATAACGCAATAGATTGTTTGTTGAACATGCATAAATAGCATCAAAAATCGAGCCATATAAAGCTAGTAATTAAGAGGTTATTCTGGAAACCTAAAAGGTTAATTTTCAGATAAAACTCCATTCTTTTGTATCAGACAGATCGTATTAGAAACCATACCTTTGCAATCCTTAATTTTTTCGAATGCGTTTACATAGAAATCTGGTTTTTGCGGTTATTGATGCACTACATCTTATTTTCAATGAAAAAGAATATGCGGATAAAGTCATTGAAAAAGTACTTCGGTACGATAAACGCTGGGGAGCTCGTGATAGAGGTTTTATCGCGGAAACCACCTATGATATTGTGCGTTGGAAACGCTTGTATGCCGAAATAGCCGAGGTTAACGAACCGTATTCACGACAACATTTGTTTCGCATGTTTGCCGTTTGGTGTGTACTTAGAGGTATCCGATTACCAGATTGGAAGCAATTGGAGGAAACTCCGGAGCGCCGTATCAAAGGAAAGTTTGATGAACTATCAAAAATCAGAAAATTCAGGGAATCTATTCCCGATTGGCTCGACCAACTAGGAGAAAAATCTTTGGGAGATAAACTTTGGACCAAGGAAATTGCTGCATTGAATAAGCAAGCCGAAGTAATTCTGAGGGTCAATACTTTAAAAATCCAAAAAAATCAACTTCAAGCTTTACTTGCCAAGAACGAAATTGAGACTATTGAAGTTGAAGACCATCCTGATGCTTTAAAGTTGAAGGAACGTAAAAATGTTTTCACAACTGAGGCTTTTAAAAATGGTTTTTTTGAGGTACAAGATGCTTCATCACAATTGGTAGCGCCATTTTTGGAAGTAAAACCAGGCCAACGCGTTGTAGATGCCTGCGCCGGTGCAGGGGGAAAAACCTTGCATTTAGCATCCCAAATGAACAATAAAGGACAGCTCATAGCTTTGGACATCTATGAAAGTAAACTAAAGAAGTTAAAGAAGCGAACAAGAAGAAACGGAGTCCATAATGTCGAAACTCGTGTAATCGATTCAACTAAAGTGATCAAAAAATTGCACAATAGTGCTGACCGACTTTTGCTGGATGCCCCATGCTCTGGTTTAGGAGTTATACGAAGAAACCCAGATTCTAAATGGAAATTAGAACCTGAATTTGTGGACCGAATTATGGGCGTACAACAAGATATTCTTCAAAACTATAGCAGAATGGTTAAAAAAGGTGGTCAAATGGTTTATGCCACTTGTTCTATACTGCCCCAAGAAAATTCCGATCAAGTTCACTCCTTTTTAGCATCCGAAAATGGAAAAGACTTTGAGTTTGTTCAGGATCAAAACATTTACGCTTCTAAAAGCGGCTATGACGGGTTTTACATGGCACTTTTAAAAAGAAATAAATAGCCATCTACTTCTTTAAGGTCGGATATTCCACACCTAACTGCTCCAAATACGAATCGTATTTGGTTTCATCATAGTAAAATTTTTCAAGTGCTGTTCTAAACTGGTCTTGTTTGTCTTTGTTCAGATAAATAGGTGGCATGTCGTCTTCAGAAATCATGGGCTCAAACTTGGTTTCCTTCGTCTGCTCATTATTGAAATAATCCCAAGCTTGTTTCAGCAATTCAGGTCTGAGTAAAAAGTCAATAAGCGTCATCGCCTCCGCTTTGGCACCAGCCACCACTCCTTTATGAGCAATTGGTGTAGCCATAGCAATGGCATTACTCCAATGGTGGCCTTGAAGACCTGGAATATTTGATGGAAACCGCATGGTGACAGTGGGAACTTTCCAAGAAATATCACCAATATCGTCAGATCCCCCGCTTATGGGATCCACCACAGGTAAACCAATGGTATCCAACTTAACCGCCAATCCTTCTGTTTTTTTAGAGTTTACTTCGGTTTGCACTGCTTTAGCCAGTGTTTGGTCTGCTTCCGACCATTTGGGAAGTCCTACTTTTTTGATGTTCGCATACATGGTTTCAGCAATTACTTTATTAAAATGTCTTGGCCATGCAGCCCCTAAAACTTTGGATTTCATGGTTGTACCAGTCATCAGCGCTGCTCCTTTCGCCATATCATTGGCAGTAGCATACATTTCCATAATGCCATCGTACTTAATATCCCTGAAGTAAAACCAAATAGAGGCCTTTGAAGGCACCACATTGGGTTGGTCACCTGCATCCGTAAAGATAGAATGGGAACGACGTAAGGGGTGTAAATGTTCTCTCTTATAGTTCCAACCAATATTCATAAGCTCAGCAGCATCCAGAGCACTTCTACCCCGCCACGGAGAACCAGCAGAATGGGCAGCTTCACCTTCAAACGAATATTCAACGGAAATAAGCCCAGTGCCACGCGCAGGTCCGTAGCTTACGCTCAAATTATTACTCACATGTGTGAAAATGCACATATCAATTTTATCAAAAAGACCATCTCGGACATACCAGGCCTTTGCCGCAACCAACTCCTCAGCAATCCCTGGCCAAACAACAAGTGTACCTCCAATTTGTTCACGCTCCATAATTTTTTTCACTGCAAGGACTGCAGAAATGTTCAGAGGAATGCCTGAATTATGTCCTTCACCATGACCAGGTGCGCCATCTACCATTGGTTTATGATAAGCAACTCCAGGATACTGCGATGCTTTTGGTATACAATCTACATCACTCCCAATGGCAATTACAGGACCTTCACCATTGTTCCAAGTCGCGAACCAAGCTGTAGGAATTCCTGAAATCGAATGTTCAATAGTAAATCCATTGTCATTAAGAATACCGGTTAGATATTTAGAACTTTCCACTTCCTGGAAACCTAATTCAGCAAAACTGAATATCTTATCCACCATGACCTGGGCTTGTTTTTTATCCGCTTCCACAAGGGCTGCAACCTCAGCCTTCAATTTGGCGATTTTAGATTTGGAATATTTCTTCTGGGCGTTGACCAATGGTATACACATTGAAAAAAGTAATGCAACAAGTAAACCAGTTCGAATGGAATAATTTCTTTTCATTGGGTTGGATTTTGAATTAGCTAACAATCCTTCTAAAATACTAAATATTGGAAAGGAATCTACAAGGTTCGATTGCTTAATCTGATATAAAAACGAATAGTCATTCTTTCAAAAGATACAAGTGCCTCCAGAAAGGTATTATTTGATTTTCATAAATTTATTGCATGCAAAAGAAAAAGACTCTAGAAAATTTTTATTCAGAATCCGGAAATCAAGTCCCCGAAAGTTTGAAATCGGGAATAGGGCATTTCAATGTATTCAAGTTGGATGAATTTGCTGGCCCTAAGGCAAAACCAATGCCGTTTAATCGGAGGGACTATTTTAAAATTAGTTTAGTTACCGGGAAAAGTAAAGTTCATTATGCGGACAAAATTGTAAATGTGGACAAACATGTCTTAGTATTTTCCAATCCCCAAATACCCTATAATTGGGAGCAAATCGAAGAGCAATTGACTGGTTATTTCTGTGTGTTTACTGAAGCCTTCTTTCACCAATTTGGAAATTTGCAAAGTTACCCGGTTTTTCAACCAGGAGGACGTCCTGTTTTTCGGTTGACTGATGACCAAGTTGATTCCTTTGCGCCAGTTTACAAACGCATGTTCCTTGAAATTGGTTCTGATTATGCCTACAAATATGATATTCTTAGAAATTTGGTTTTTGAATTGATTCATGCTGCGATGAAATTGCAACCGGCCAACCTAGCTTCCAATCTACATTCTAATGCCAGCGAACGAATCTCCTCTTTATTTTCGGAACTATTGGAAAGGCAATTTCCCATAGAAAGTCCAAATCAGCAAATGCAATTACGGTCACCAGCAGATTTTGCACAACAATTGGGTGTTCATATCAACCATTTAAACCGGGCTTTGAAAGATTCCCTGCAAAAAAGTACTTCCACACTCATTGCTGAAAGAATTGTTCAAGAATCAAAAATTCTTGTCCGACATACCCAATGGAACATTTCTGAAATTGGACATTCTCTTGGCTTTGAAGAAACTGCCCATTTTTCAAATTTCTTCAAGAAACACACCTCTCTGTCTCCTCTTACATTCAGAAAAGCAGTAATTGTTTGATTTTTGCAACTAATTCATTGATACTAACAAGTTAATCAGTGTACTAGCAGTGAATTTTGCAGTGTTCATAAATTAAAATCGAAAACACATGAATACTACAAAAATTGCATTAATAACTGGCGGCAGTCGTGGATTGGGTAAAGACATGGCGCTTAGTATTGTAAAAAAGGGATTGAATGTTGTCATCTCCTACAATTCCAACGAGACGGCAGCCTTGGATACCGTAAACCAAATTACAATGTTAGGAGGTAAATGTATCGCACTACACCTAGATACTACGAAAGTAGCCACTTTCAATACTTTTAAAAAGCAACTAACACAAGAGCTCAATGACCAATGGAATACCAACAAAATTGATTACTTGATTAACAATGCCGGTTTCGGGCACAATGCCTCAATTGCGGAAACAACTGAAGATGGTTTTGATGATTTGTTGAATGTACATTTAAAAGGTGTATTTTTTTTAACGCAAACCTTATTGGACACCCTTAACGATGGTGGTGGAATCATAAATATTTCCAGTGGATTAGCACGTTTTTCTTTCCCGGGATATGCTGCCTATGCAGTCATGAAAGGAGCAATAGAAGTTTTTACGCGCTATTTGGCAAAGGAATTGGGTGAACGAAAAATAAAGGCCAATACAATTGCCCCTGGGGCCATAAACACCGATTTCAACAAAGAACGTTTTGAACAGGCCCCGCAAATAGTAGATATGATTGCCTCCCTTACTGCGTTAGGTCGTGTTGGAGAAAGCGATGATATTGGAAGTGTAGTTGCCTTTCTGTGTACTAATGATGCGAGATGGGTAAATGGACAACGAATCGAAGCCTCGGGCGGAATGTTTGTTTAGGATTAAAATAATTTATCTTGAGAAAGTCCCTTTTGGGGCTTTTTTTGTCAATAATTAAACCCAAAACCTCATTTATGAGAGCATAACAAAGGAGGGTCGGTGGATTGATAAACTATCAACACTTTGAAGTTAACAACTCTCATTTTCTATAGACCAAAATTCAAGCTAAACTCGTAAATTTGCATTTTCTTAATCTGTTCAACAATTAAGCTGATATGATTCATTTCTTTGGGGACGTCGCAACAAAAGTGTTTGCTGTCCAAACTGCACAAGAAATTGCTCCAGAAGACATAAAAAAATTGACATGGTTGTTCGGCAACCAACCTAAGATAAACTCGGCGTCTCTTGACGCCTTTTTTATTGGTCCACGCGCCGCCATGGTTACTCCCTGGAGCACCAATGCCACCGAAATTACACAGAATATGGGTGTTGTCGGAATCCTTCGAATAGAAGAATTCCACTCGGTGAATGAGGATTATCAAGACCACGACCCCATGCTTTATCAAAAGTATCCGGGGTTGAACCAAGACATTTTCACTGTCGATATTGTACCTGAACCTATTTTAGAAATAAAAGACATTGCTGCCTATAATCAGCAAGAGGGGCTGGCTCTTAATGCGGATGAGGTTGAATACTTAGAAAGTTTGTCAGAAAAATTAGGAAGAAAACTTACTGATTCTGAGGTTTTTGGTTTCAGTCAAGTAAATTCTGAACATTGCAGGCATAAAATCTTCAATGGCACTTTTGTGATTGATGGGGAAGAGAAGTCCAGTTCGCTGTTTAAATTGATTAAAAAGACGTCGGAAAAAAATCCAAACGATATTGTTTCTGCTTATAAGGACAATGTAGCTTTTATCAAAGGACCCAAAGCAGTACAGTTTGCCCCAAAAAGTGCTGACGTACCTGATTTTTACGAAGAAAAAGATTTTGACTCCGTGCTTTCATTAAAAGCGGAAACACATAATTTCCCAACTACGGTTGAACCTTTTAACGGCGCCGCTACAGGTTCTGGTGGAGAAATCCGTGATAGGTTGGCTGGGGGAAAAGGTTCTTTGCCCCTCGCAGGAACAGCTGTTTATATGACTTCCTATTCTCGCCTAGAGGAAAACCGTCCTTGGGAAAATGGAATGCAGGAACGAGAATGGCTGTATCAAACCCCAATGGATATTTTAATCAAAGCTTCCAATGGAGCTTCTGATTTCGGAAACAAATTTGGACAACCTCTAATTTCTGGCTCAGTACTTACTTTTGAACATCAGGAAGAGGCCCGCCGATTAGGTTTTGATAAGGTAATCATGCTCGCTGGTGGAATAGGCTATGGAAAAGCTGACCAAGCTCTAAAAGATACTCCGAAAAAAGGAGATAAAATTGTCATCTTAGGTGGCGACAACTATAGAATCGGTATGGGAGGTGCTGCAGTTTCTAGCGCGGACACTGGGGAGTTTAGCTCTGCTATTGAGTTGAATGCCGTTCAACGTTCCAATCCAGAAATGCAAAAACGGGCATCCAACGCCATTCGTGGCCTTTTGGAAAGTCATGATAATCCCATCGTTTCTATACATGATCATGGTGCAGGAGGTCATCTAAACTGTTTATCCGAATTGGTGGAAGAAACCGGTGGTGTTATCAACACAGATAAACTTCCTGTTGGAGATCCAACTCTTTCAGCAAAAGAGCTTATTGGTAACGAATCCCAAGAACGTATGGGGTTGGTTATTAGTGAAAAAGACCTGGAACTTCTAGACCGGGTTGCGGCAAGGGAGAGATCTCCAATGTACGACGTGGGTTCTGTAACGGGTGACCATCGATTTACATTCGCTTCTGAAAAAACAGGCGATAAGCCAATGGATTTGGAACTATCCGATATGTTCGGGAGTTCGCCAAAAACGATAATGGAGGATAGCACCGTGACCAGAAATTATGATACGGCGTCCTATTCTTTAGAACACTTTCATGACTACTTGGAACACGTCTTACAATTGGAAGCTGTAGCCTGCAAAGATTGGCTTACCAACAAGGTAGACCGTTGTGTCGGAGGTCATGTAGCCAAACAACAATGTGCAGGTCCACTGCAATTGCCTTTGAACAATTGTGGAGTAATGGCTTTGGATTTTAAAGGAAAAGAGGGTGTCGCCACCAGTATTGGGCACTCTCCTATTTCAGGATTAATAGACCCCTCTGCTGGAAGCAAAAATAGTATTGCTGAAGCACTTACCAACCTTGTATGGGCACCACTTAAGGATGGACTGCACTCCGTTTCCTTATCCGCTAACTGGATGTGGCCTTGCAAAAATGAGGGAGAAGATGCGAGATTATACGAAGCTGTTGAAGCGGTTTCCAACTTCTCCATTGATTTGGGAATCAATGTGCCTACTGGTAAGGACTCGCTTTCCATGAAACAAAAGTACAAGGATGGAGATGTAATCTCTCCTGGAACGGTTATCATATCTGCTGCAGCAAACTGTAATGACATCACCAAGATTGTTGAGCCAGTATTTCAAAAAAATGGAGGCGCAATTTATTACATCAATATTTCAAAGGACGATTTTAAACTAGGCGGTTCCTCGTTTGGTCAGATTTTGAACACAATAGGCCAAGAAGCGCCAACCGTTTCAGATGCCTCATACCTGAAACTGGTTTTTAATAGTATACAAGAACTCATTAGGGATGATATGATTCTTGCTGGACATGATGTGGCCTCTGGCGGACTGATAACAACTTTATTGGAAATGTGCTTTGCGGATAATAACCTAGGGGCCAGTCTCGATTTAAGCTCGTTAAATGAAGCCGATACAATCAAATTGCTATTTTCAGAAAATGCAGGAATCGTTTTCCAATCGCAAGATGACTCCATTGAAAAAGTTTTAACTAAGGCTGGAGTTGATTTCAAAAAAATCGGATCTGTTACTCCTGAAGGAAATCTCAACATCAAAAACCATGGAATTGAAATTGGATTGAATGTAGCATCACTTCGTGATACTTGGTTTAAGACTTCCTATTTGTTGGATCAAAAGCAAACGGCAAACAATCTGGCGCAAGACCGTTATGACAACTATAAAAACCAAGCCTTAAACTATAAATTCCCTTCAGATTTTGACGGTACGTTAACTCCTAGGTCTGAATCGACCGTTGCGCGTCCAAAAGCTGCCATCTTAAGAGAAAAAGGCAGCAACTCAGAACGAGAAATGGCGAACGCTATGTATCTGGCCGGGTTTGACGTTAAGGATGTCCATATGACAGACTTAATTTCCGGAAGGGAAACTTTGGAGGACATTCAGTTTTTAGGTGCCGTGGGCGGTTTCTCCAATTCGGATGTTCTAGGAAGTGCAAAAGGTTGGGCAGGTGCCATTAAATACAATGAACGTGCAAACAAGGTCATTAATGATTTCTTTGCAAGGCCCGATACGCTTTCTGTTGGAATTTGCAATGGATGCCAATTATTCATGGAATTGGATTTGATAAATCCAGACCATGAAACTCATGGTAGAATGACCTATAATGATTCTGGAAAACACGAAAGTAATTTCACATCTGTTAAAATAGAGGAAAACAATTCAGTAATGCTTTCCTCCTTGGCCGGGTCAACATTGGGCGTTTGGATTTCACATGGTGAAGGGAAATTTAGCCTTCCGCATGCCGAGAAAGAATATGATATCGTTGCCAAATACGGTTATGATGCATATCCGGCAAATCCGAATGGAAGTGATTACAATACAGCGATGCTTTGTGACAAAACAGGGCGTCATTTGGTGACCATGCCCCATATTGAGCGTTCCACATTCCCTTGGAACTGGGCACACTATCCAGCGGATAGAAATGATGCCGTTTCACCATGGTTAGAAGCTTTTGTTAATGCAAGAAAGTGGGTAGAAAAGAATTCGTAATTTACAGATTCTAATCAACCGTAAACAATCATGGAAAATCAACAAGGAGTAAACAGAAGAAGCTTCATTAAAAAGTCTTCTTTATTAACGATGGGAGCACTGGGAACAACCGGCCTAATGGCAGCGCCACATCTAAAACCATTGCCAAGTTTTACCCAGGATAGCGATTTAAACATCTTTGGACCTAAGGAGGGCTATACTCCACAGCTAGGAACTTTGGTTTCCATGATGAATTGGATGCGATTTGTAATCTTAAGACCAGTGCAGGATATGAGCGTATCCGACTTGGATTATTTGGTAGATGATAATGCCAATAGTATTGGTGCCATGTTAATGCATTTGGCTGCTACCGAACGCTTTTATCAAATTCATACATTTGAAGGCAAAACCTGGGGTGATTGGTCAAAAGAAGATTCAGATAAATGGTCTGTAGCATCAGGTTTAGGTGAAAAAGCAAGAAAAGAAATTAAAGGAAAACCTTTGGATTATTATTTAGAAGAAATGACCAAGGTTAGAGAATTCACCTTATCAGAATTTGCCAAGCGTGATGATGATTGGCTCATGGCCGTCGACAACGAATTTCCCTGGGGCCCTACCAACAATTACTGTAAATGGTTTCATGTTTGTGAGCACGAGTCCAACCATAACGGACAATTTAAATTTATAAAGTCTAGAATCACTTCGTAATCTTGCAGATTCGAAAAGCTAAAAAAGAAGATGTTTCCCTAATTGTGCAAATGATTGCCAATGATAAATTGGGCAAGCTTCGCGAGGATTATAAAGTACCGCTACCAGAAAAATACATTATAGCTTTTGAAAATATAGATGCTGACCCAAACCAAGAATTGGTGGTAATTGAAGACGAATCTGGAAGGGTCATTGGAACATTACAACTAAGCTTTATTCAATATCTAACCTACCAAGGAGGCATTAGAGCTCAAATCGAAGCCGTTCGTGTGCATGAAGCGTATCGCGGAAAAGGAATTGGCAAAATTTTATTTCAATGGGCCATCGAGCAATCTAAGTTGAAAGGTGCCCATGTAGTACAGTTGACCACAGATAAAAAAAGACCTGAAGCATTGGCGTTTTATCAATCGCTTGGTTTTATTGCTTCACATGAAGGAATGAAGTTACATCTTAATCCAAATTCTTGATTAATGTGTTTTGATACCATTTTGCGGAATATTTCAAAGCATGTTGCATTGACCCCAGAAGAAAAGCAGGTCTTCACCTCTTCATTGATTGAAAAAAAGTTGGAAAAAGGTCAGGTGCTCTTGCATCAAGATAGTTTTTGCGATGCCATTTACTTTGTAAATGAAGGAATTCTTCGAGCATATTTTTTAAACCCTGAAGGCAAGGAAACCACCATCATGTTTGCAATCAAGGACTGGTGGGTTACGGACATGTATGCTTTTACCAATGTTGATAAAAGTGCACTGACTATCGAAGCTCTTGAACCAACCACAGTACTGACTTTGACCAAAAACCATTTTGACCGTTTTCTGACGGAGATACCCAAATTTGAACGCTTTTTTAGAATTCTTCTTCAAAATGCATACATCAGGGAGCAGCAAAGAGGGCTTGAAAACCTCTCCTTGACCGCTCGTGACAAATACCTGCTATTTATTAAAAAGTACCCTGCTATAGCCGAAAGAGTCAATCAAAAGCAAATCGCATCCTATCTTGGAATCACTCCCGAGTTCTTAAGTATGATCAAAAACGAAAAGTAAAATTCCTTCCGCTTAAACTACTTATTTTTTCTGATTTTGTTTTTGTTTTTCTTTATACAAAACAAGTAACTATGATGATCTTGATTGCAGGACCCTATCGAAGTGGAACCAACAATGACCCAAAACTAATGCAAGAAAACCTGGAACGTTTGGAATCCATGGCACTTCCACTCTTTAGAATGGGGCATATGCCCATAATCGGCGAATGGTTGGCACTACCTTTATTAAAACTTGCAGGAGCCAAAGAGCCTGGAGATAAGGTTTGGGAGGAAATACAATACCCTGCCGCCCATAGGATGCTATTGAAATGCGATGCGGTACTAAGAATAGAGGGAGAATCCAAAGGCGCCGATGAAGATGTTCGAGTTGCGCGAGAAAATGGGTTGAAAATTTATTTTAATTTGGAAGACGTCCCCAAGGCAAATTAGCCTCAGGAACACCTTCCGCCAACCTACTCTAATTGATCAATAAATGGATTTGAAAATTTATCATCTGTGATAAAAGTCTCATCCGTCAACGTATTCATAAAATCAACCAAGGCTTGTTTATCCGCTTCTGAAAGATTCAACCTCCTAACAGTGCCGCCCTGTACTTGAAGTCTATTATCGAGGTCATCACTATTTTGCACACCACTATTATAGTGTTCAACAACATCCATAAGAGTTTCAAACCTACCGTCATGCATATAGGGTGCAGTAAGTGCAATATTCCTTAAAGACGGTACCTTGAATTCACCATTTTGGTTGTTGTTCCCGGTAATACCGCCCACACCTAAATCTGTTAGAGTTGCATCCAAACCATTATTTCTTGCCCTATCCCCTACTTGCACATTGGTATCATGGCATTGAGCACAATTGGTTTGATTGCTCATAAACAATTGTTTTCCCCTGTTTTCTGAGGCTGTAAAATTGGGGAAGTTGTTGTTTGGGTTATTTACTTGGGCCAATCCTTCGTCAAATCTGGACTGATATGAAACCATAGATCTTACAAATTGGGCCAACGCCAATGAAATGCGATTGCTGGTGATTTCACTATCACCAAAGGCCAATCTAAAAAGAACCTCATAATATGCTTCACTACCAACCTTTGTTTCCAGTTCATCCAGGGTCAGGCCCATCTCAACAGCGTCTTGAATGGGTTGCAAGACTTGTTCTTCCAAACTCGCTGCGCGCTCATCCCAAAAAAAACGCCCATTTTCATAAAATCGGGCATTGCTAAGTCCCATTGAGTTCCTGCCCGTAAGACCTCCTTCGAAACCAATACTTAGTCGATTGGGGTCGGAAAATCCATTTTGCTGCACATGGCATGAAGCACAAGAGACCGTGTTATTGGCAGACAAGCGAACATCATAAAATAAAACCCTGCCAAGGGTTGCCCCAGCTTCTGTTACAGGGTTATTGTTTGGGGTGTTATCCTCATCACTCAGTTCATTGTCCAGGAAAAAATTGGGGAGCTGAACATCATAATTGTAGTACGTTGAGGGTATATCAAGAGTCAAATTAAGAATATCAAGATCTTCCCCGGAAATTGTCCCTACGTTGTCTCCCTGGTCATCCGTGTCATCCGGGTCATTGTCTAAATCATCATTTTGGGAAGCATCCGGTAAATCGATCATTTCTTCTGAATAATCATTTGAACAGGAAATCTGAATTACCACAAAAGCTAAAATTGTAATATTGAAAACACTTTTCATAGTGGGGGGTTTTAAGTTGATACAAAAAGTAGTTTTCTACATAGGCACGGCCAGGATAGTTTTAGATTTAGATGCGTGTTTGATTAAAAACTTGTGCTCTTAAAATGTTTTTTTGTCAATTTGCATTAGACTTTGTTGAATTTTCCATTTTAAAATCCCGCTTCCTTTCCCTATTTTGCAATTACTTTACAGAAACTTACTATGCAAAAAGTTACCCGCTTATTCGATTTTCCATATTATCAGTTAGAAAAATTCCCGCTTGAGAAAGCGCTGGTCACCAAGTACGATGGACAATGGGTCGGTACTTCCACAAAGGACTATATTGACCAGGCTAATGCCATTAGCCGAGCACTATTAAAATTGGGTGTGGAGCCTAATGATAAAGTGGCCGTTATATCCATGTCCAATCGGACTGAATGGAATATTATGGACATTGGAATATTACAGATTGGAGCCCAAAATGTTCCCATTTATCCCACGATTTCATCAGCAGATTATGAATATGTACTTAATCATTCAGAAGCCAAATATTGTTTTGTTTCGTGCACAGAGGTGTTAGAGAAAGTACTCGAGGTTACTCCAAAACTGAAGAAATTAAAGGATGTATATTCCTTTGATTCATTGGGAAATTGTAAAAATTGGAAGGAAGTCTTGGAACTTGGAGCCGATGAATCCACCCAAGACGAGGTTGAAAAATTAAAAGCAGCGGTAACCCCTGAAGATTTGGCGACCTTAATTTATACTTCGGGTACCACCGGAAGACCCAAAGGTGTTATGCTTTCCCATGATAATTTAGTAAGTAATGCAATAGAGAGTTCAAAACGATTCCCCATTGTGGATGGCGAAACAAAGTCTTTAAGCTTTTTACCCCTTTGCCATGTTTACGAGCGCATGCTTATCTATCTATATCAATACCGAGGAGTAACAATATATTATGCAGAGTCTTTGGAAACCATAAGTGATAATCTTAAAGAAACAGCTCCTCATGTTATGACAGCTGTTCCCAGATTATTGGAAAAAGTATACGACAAAATCATTGCTAAAGGCACAGAACTAACCGGAATAAAACAAAAGCTTTTCTTTTGGGCCGTTGAAATAGGATTGAAATATGAACCCTATGGAAAGAATGGCTGGTGGTACGAAAAGAAATTGGCCTTGGCCAGAAAACTGATTTTCAGCAAGTGGAAAGAAGGTTTAGGAGGCAATCTAAAACTAATTGCATCTGGTAGCGCCGCATTACAACCTCGATTGGCTCGCATTTTTAACGCTGCCGAAATGGGCGTGATGGAAGGTTATGGTCTAACCGAAACTTCCCCGGTAGTTTCAGTCAACGATATGCGAGATAGTGGTTTTAAAATTGGCACAGTTGGAAAACCCATTGAAAGAACCGAAGTTAAAATCGCGGAAGATGGCGAAATCTGTATCAAAGGCCCTCAAGTAATGATGGGGTATTACAAAGACCCTGAAAAAACTTCAGAAGTACTAAAGGATGGATATTTCCATACCGGTGATATCGGTGAAATAGATTCCGAAGGATTCTTGAAAATTACCGATCGTAAAAAGGAAATGTTCAAGACTTCAGGAGGAAAATATGTGGCTCCCCAACTTTTGGAAAACCGATTTAAACAATCGCGCTTCGTAGAACAGATTATGGTTGTGGGCGAAGGTGAAAAAATGCCTGCCGCTTTGATTCAACCCAACTTTGAATTTCTATACGAATGGGCAAACAGACATGATATCACTTTAGGAGAAAACTCTGATATCATTCTAAATGAAAGGGTAATTGCCCGTATCCAGGAAGAAATTGATTTAGCCAATGAAGATTTTGCCAAATGGGAAAAAGTAAAACAATTTAGACTTACACCAGATGTTTGGAGCATAGACGATGGGCATATGACACCGACCATGAAACTCCGAAGAAAAATCATTCGGGAAAAATACATTGACCTTTATAATAGCATATATGGTCGCTAATGGAAGTCAACACTTAACAACTTAACTTAAGAGGGTGCGAAAACTTATTTGCACCCTCTTTTTTATAATACTACAATTGTCTATATTTATTATGCATGCATAATAAATTTTTGTATATTTGGTCACCAATCCAGATTTATGAAAGAGTTGACCATCGATTATGCATTAAGGGCCACATGGCAAGCCGTAAGTAAAATGTATAACGAAGAAGCCAAGCATTATGGGCTTACCATGGCCATTGGTTTCACACTCTTGAGTATTGATCCCAAAAAAGGAACGCCCAGTACCGCTTTAGGTCCTAAAATGGGAATGGAGGCGACAAGTCTATCTCGAATTCTAAAAAGTATCGAAGAAAGAGGTTACATCCAAAGAAAACCTAATCCAAAAGATGGAAGGGGTGTACTTATTCATTTGACTGCGTTAGGATTGGAAAAAAGAAAAGATTCAAAAGATGTGGTACTAAGGTTCAACGATGTGGTTAAGGAGAATGTAACGGAAGATGACCTGCTAAGTTTTTTTAGAACCGCTGAAATCATCAATAAGCTGATTATTGAAAAGAAAATTTATACAAAAACAACTAATTAATTCTAGTTCATAAATGAAAAGGCATATCAATAAAGTTGCCGTAATAGGTTCTGGTATCATGGGTAGTGGCATAGCATGTCATTTTGCCAATATTGGTGTCGAGGTTTTGCTATTGGACATAGTTCCAAGGGAGCTCAATGACAAGGAAAAAGCAAAAGGATTGACTTTGGAAAACAAGGTAGTTCGAAACCGTTTGGTCAATGACTCCTTGGTAGCGGCCCTTAAATCCAAGCCCTCTCCTATCTATCACAAGAAATTTGCAGATAGAATAGTAACAGGTAATCTTGAAGATGACATTTCAAAAGTTGGCGATGTAGATTGGATTATTGAGGTCGTGGTAGAACGTCTTGATATCAAGAAGCAGGTTTTCGAAAATTTGGAAAAACACAGGAAACCAGGCACGCTAATCACTTCAAATACTTCTGGAATACCTATCAATTTCATGAGTGAAGGAAGAAGTGACGACTTTCAAAAACATTTCTGTGGCACACACTTTTTTAATCCTGCCAGATATCTAAAACTTTTCGAAATCATTCCTGGACCAAAAACTTCCAATGAAGTTTTGGACTTTTTAAATGGATATGGCGAACAGTTCTTGGGAAAAACCTCAGTTGTTGCAAAAGATACACCTGCATTCATCGGAAATCGAATTGGTATTTTCAGTATTCAAAGTCTTTTTCACGCAGTGAAGGATTTGGGTATGACGGTTGAAGAGGTGGATAAACTTACCGGCCCTGTTATTGGCAGACCAAAATCTGCAACATTCCGTACAGTGGATGTAGTCGGATTGGATACTTTGGTTCATGTAGCCAACGGAATCCATGAAAATTGTAAGGACGATGAACGATTGGAGCTATTCCAATTACCAGATTTCATCAAAACCATGGTAGACAATAAATGGTTGGGCAGTAAATCAGGACAGGGTTTTTACAAAAAAGTTAAGGACGAAAGTGGGAAAAGTGAAATCCTAACCTTGGATTTGGACACTATGGACTATCGCTCAAAAAAGAGCGCCAAGTTTGCCACTTTGGAATTGACCAAGACGATTGATAAAGTAGTTGACCGCTTTTCAGTATTAACCGGCGGTAAGGATAAGGCTGGTGAGTTTTATAGAAAAAGCTTCGGAGCTCTTTTCGCATATGTCTCACATCGAATTCCTGAAATTTCAGATGAGCTCTATAAAATAGACGATGCCATGAAAGCTGGTTTCGGGTGGGAACATGGGCCCTTCCAAATATGGGATGCGGTTGGATTGGAAAAAGGTCTAGAGTTCATCAAAGCGGAAAGCTTGGAAGCTGCCTCATGGGTGACAGAAATGAAAGAAGCCGGAATCGATACATTCTATTCTGTTAAAGATGGTGCCACCTATTTCTATGACATTCCAAAGAAAGCCATGGAAAAAGTTCCAGGTCAGGATGCATTTATCATTTTAGACAACATAAGAAAATCGAATGAGGTCTTTAAAAATAGTGGTGTTGTTATTGAGGATTTGGGCGATGGAATCTTAAATGTTGAGTTCCAATCCAAGATGAATACCATTGGAGGAGATGTGTTAGCTGGTTTGAACAAGGCTGTTGACATCGCCGAAAAAGATTTCCAAGGATTGGTCGTTGGTAATCAAGCCGCAAACTTCTCAGTAGGGGCCAATATTGGAATGATCTTTATGATGGCCGTTGAGCAAGAATATGATGAATTGAATATGGCCATCAAGTATTTCCAGGATACCATGATGCGCATGCGCTACTCATCCATTCCAACCATCTCTGCTCCGCATGGGATGTGTTTAGGCGGTGGTTGTGAACTTTCCCTGCACGCTGATAAAATTGTGGCAGCTGCTGAAACTTATATCGGTTTAGTCGAATTTGGAGTCGGAGTTATTCCAGGTGGCGGAGGGTCTAAGGAAATGGCCTTGAGAGCATCAGATACCTTTAGGAAAAACGATGTGGAGCTGAACGTACTACAAGAATATTTCTTAACCATTGGAATGGCGAAAGTGTCAACATCGGCATATGAAGCATATGATTTGGGAATTCTTCAAAAAGGAAAAGATGTAGTGGTTGTCAATAAAGACCGACAAATAGCTACGGCCAAGGCATATGCAAAATTGATGGCCGAAGCAGGATACACCATGCCTCCTAAGCGATCCGATGTAAAAGTGCTTGGAAAACAAGCTTTGGGCATGTTTCTAGTGGGAACAGATTCAATGGAAGCTGGACATTACATTTCCGAACATGACAAGAAAATTGCTGATAAGCTTGCCTACGTTATGGCAGGTGGGGATTTATCCGAAGCCAGTTATGTAAGTGAACAATATCTATTGGATTTGGAACGCGAAGCATTTCTTTCATTATGTACCGAAAGAAAAACTTTAGAACGTATCCAGCACATGTTGAAAACAGGAAAACCTTTAAGAAATTAAGATGAAAACAGCATACATCGTAAAAGCATATAGAACAGCAGTTGGCAAAGCACCTCGAGGCCTATTTCGATTCAAAAGACCCGACGAATTGGCTGCGGAGACCATTGAACATATGATGAAAGAACTCCCCGGTCTTGATAAGAAAAGAATCGATGACGTCATCGTAGGAAATGCAATGCCAGAAGCAGAGCAGGGATTGAACATGGCGCGATTAATTTCCTTAATGGGATTAAATATCGATGATGTCCCAGGAGTCACCGTTAACCGATATTGTGCGTCAGGATTGGAAACTATAGGTATTGCAACGGCAAAAATTCAATCTGGAATGGCTGATTGTATTATCGCCGGTGGTTCTGAGAGCATGAGCTACATCCCTATGGGAGGTTATAAACCCACTCCGGACTATGCAACCGCCAAAGAAGGCAACGAAGATTACTACTGGGGTATGGGTCTTACCGCAGAAGCCGTGGCAAAACAGTTTAATGTATCAAGAGAAGATCAAGACGTATTTGCCTATAGCTCCCACATGAAGGCTTTAAAAGCGCAGGAGGAAAATCGATTCCAAGACCAAATTGTACCCATTGATGTAGAGCACACCTTTGTGAACGAAGCTGGGAAAAAGGAAACCAAGAATTATACAGTAAATAAAGACGAAGGACCTAGAAAAGGAACCAATATTCCTACCTTAAACAAACTCCGCCCCGTTTTTGCAGCAGGTGGAAGTGTAACTGCAGGAAATTCATCCCAAATGAGTGATGGTGCAGCCTTTGTAATGGTTATGAGCGAAGAGATGGTCAAAGAATTGAACCTTGAACCCATAGCACGCCTAGTTAATTACGCTGCTGCTGGAGTAGAACCCCGTATTATGGGAATTGGACCAGTAAAAGCCATTCCAAAAGCATTAAAACAAGCTGGTTTAAAGCAAAATGATGTAGAACTGATAGAATTGAATGAAGCTTTTGCTTCACAATCTTTAGCGGTAATGCGAGAACTGGATTTGAACCCAGATATTATCAACGTAAACGGTGGTGCAATAGCACTAGGACACCCTCTTGGATGTACAGGTGCCAAGTTATCTGTGCAACTTTTTGATGAGATGCGTAAAAGAGAAATGAAGGGTAAATATGGTATGGTAACCATGTGTGTTGGAACCGGCCAAGGAGCCGCAGGTATTTATGAATTTTTGAATTAAGAGAAAGAAACAAATAATAAAGCTATGAGTACTGAGACCCTAAATAAAGAAATCCTACGAGGTGGGCAGTTCTTGGTGAAAGAGACCAAATGTGAAGACGTATTTACTCTGGAAGACCTTTCAGAGGAACAAAAAATGATGCGGGAGAGCACCAAGGAATTTGTTGACAGAGAACTTTGGGCCCATTGGGAACGATTTGAGAAAAAAGATTACGCATACACCGAAGAAACCATGCGAAAAGCTGGTGAACTTGGACTTTTGAGTGTTGCCGTTCCCGAAGCTTATGGAGGTATGGGAATGGGGTTTGTCTCGACCATGTTGGTATGCGATTACATTTCTGGAGCTACCGGTTCTTTCAGTACCGCTTTTGGTGCGCATACAGGTATTGGTACCATGCCGATTACCCTCTATGGAACCGAAGAGCAAAAACAAAAATATGTTCCCAAATTAGCCTCAGGTGAGTGGTTTGGTGCATACTGCTTGACAGAACCCGGTGCTGGTTCCGATGCAAACTCAGGAAAAACCAAAGCTGTCCTATCAAAAGATGGGAAACATTATAGCATCACTGGTCAAAAAATGTGGATTTCCAATGCAGGTTTCTGTAATCTTTTTATCGTTTTCGCACGAATCGAAGATGATAAGAACATAACTGGCTTTATCGTCGAAAATGACCCTGACAATGGGATTACTTTAGGTGATGAGGAAAAGAAATTAGGGATTCACTCCTCCTCTACCCGACAGGTCTTTTTCAATGAAACCAAAGTGCCCGTTGAAAATATGCTATCAGAAAGAGGCAATGGATTCAAAATCGCAATGAACGCCCTTAATGTAGGTCGAATCAAACTGGCGGCGGCTTGTTTAGAAGCGCAAAGACGTGTGCTTTCTGAGGCCACCAAATATGCAAACGAGCGTATTCAGTTTAAGACACCTATCATCAACTTTGGTGCTATCAAGGCGAAAATAGCAGATATGGCAACCAACGCATATGCGGATGAGTCTGCCTGTTACAGAGCTGCAAAAAATATTGAGGATAGGATTGCAATTCGGGAAGCCGATGGCAACTCACATCAAGAGGCAGAACTCAAAGGTGTAGAGGAATATGCAATAGAATGCTCTATTCTTAAAGTCGCAGTTTCTGAACATGTGCAGCATACCACCGATGAGGGAATCCAAATATTTGGAGGAATGGGCTTCAGTGCCGATACTCCAATGGAATCAGCATGGAGAGATGCTCGTATTTCAAGGATTTATGAAGGAACCAATGAAATCAATAGAATGTTGGCCGTTGGCATGCTTGTCAAAAAAGCAATGAAAGGTCATGTTGACCTTTTAGGCCCTGCCACCGCCGTCGGTGAAGAATTGATGGGTATTCCTTCATTCGATACTCCCGATTTTTCTGAGCTCTTCTCTGAAGAAAAGGACCTGGTTTCGAGATTGAAAAAAGTCTTTTTAATGATTGCCGGTAGTGCCGTGCAAAAATTTGGCCCAAGCTTGGAAGAACATCAGATGTTGTTGATGTCTGCTTCAGATATTTTGATACAGGTTTATTTGGCAGAATCTACTATATTGCGCACCGAGAAAAATGCTAAAAGATATGGCGAAGATTCTCAATCCGCTCAAATTGCGATGTCTAAATTATATTTGTACAGAGCGGTTGATATTATCAATCAAAAAGGAAAAGAAGCCATCGTAAGCTTCGCTGAAGGCGATGAACAACGCATGATGCTTATGGGACTAAAACGTTTTACGAAATATACAAATCAACCCAACGTCGTAGCACTTCGTACACAAATTGCGGATACAGTAGCCGCGGATAATGGGTATACCTTTGACTAATTCAAATAATGCTTAAACAAAGCTGATTTTGGAAACCGCTCTGTAAAAGAGCGGTTTTTTTATGCTTTTTTTTAACTTAAGTAATGGAAGGTTCATCTGGAAATCTGAGTAAAAAACAAAGTAACTTTGTATTATGAAGGAATCCGTTTTACAAGAACTCTACAATTCAGAAAATTTTCAAGATAAAAGTGAGCAGTTGCTTGCGTTAGTTACCAAACATCTCGAGGATTCTCTATCCGGAAATAAACAAAAAACCCTAACATGGAACCAACCTGAAAAGGAATTGGCTTTTTGGAAAGATTTTTTGAAAAATGGTAATGAAGAGGACTTCTTTTCTGAGATTTTAAAAAGGACAACCCATACCCACAACCCAAAATATGTGGGCCATCAGGTTGGAGTTACTGCGCCAATCACATTGTTGACTGGTATGCTAAGCAACTTGTTGAACAATGGAATGGCGGTCTACGAAATGGGGATGTCTCCTAATGCTATTGAGCGAATTGTTACGGAAAAACTATGTTCCACTGTCGGATATGGTTCAGATTCCGGAGGCTTTTTAACTTCTGGAGGGACCTTGGCCAATCTGACCGCCTTGCTATCAGCTCGAAAAGCAAAGGTTAAGCAGGATGTCTGGAATGAAGGATATACCAATCCGCTTGGAATAATGGTCTGTGAAGAAGCACATTATTGCGTGGATAGAGCGGCCAAAATCATGGGGTTGGGTGAAAAGGGCATCATTAAAGTTCCTACCACTGCCGACTTCGCAATGGATATCGAAAAACTGGAAGAGTACTATCAAAAAAGTACAGCTAAAGGCATACAAGTTTTTGCCATTGTTGGTAGCGCACCGTCAACTGCCACTGGAGCTTATGACAATTTGGAGGCAATACAAAAATTCGCAGAACGCTATAACCTTTGGTTTCATGTGGATGGTGCCCATGGCGGAGCGGCTATTTTTTCAAAAAAATATACGTATTTACTCAAAGGGGCCGAAAAATCAGATTCCATGGTAATTGATGGGCATAAGATGCTAATGATGCCTACAATCACAACAGCTTTGTTGTTTAAAAACAAAACACATTCCAATCACACCTTTAGTCAAAAAGCCGACTATTTGCTGAATGAAACTGAAGAGGATGAATGGTACAACAGTGGGCGTAGAACTTTTGAATGCACTAAAAATATGATGTGCATGCACTGGTTTATCCTCCTTAAACTATATGGCGAAAAGGCCTTTGATGTCTATGTCACTCGTCAATATGATTTAGCTAAGGAATTCGCCAGCACCCTTAAAAAGAATGATGATTTTGAACTTGCTGTGGAACCCATGTCCAATATTTTGTGCTTCAGGTACGTAATGCCAGGTCTATCCTTGACCGAATCAAATGTTTTAAATCAGACCATCCGACAACAGCTATTGGAAGATGGGGAATTCTATTTGGTTCAGACCAAATTGAATGGCATTCATTATCTAAGAACCACGTTGATGAACCCTTTCACAACAATTGAACACTTAAAAAGTCTCCTGGAAAAAGTCAACGTTGCTGCTGAAAGACTCCTGTCAAATCAAATCAACTAATTGATTCGAGAATTTTTTCCTCGCTTTTCTTTCGGGAGAAATTAATCGCACACTCAATTAATGCCAAATGTGAATACGCCTGAGGGAAGTTACCCAATAAACGCTTGCTCTTAAAGTCAATGTCTTCACTGAACAGCCCCAAATGGTTACTATACCCCAACAAACGCTCAAAATAAGCTAAAGCTTTATCCTCTTCACCAATTTTGAACAGGCTATTAATGAACCAGAAAGTACATATGGTGAAAGAGGACGAAGGAAGCCCAAAATCATCTTCATTTTTGTATCTGTATAGTAATCCATCATTGTTCAAATCCTCTTCAATCGCCCTAACCGTGCTTACAAACTTGGGGTCTTTGGCATGAATAAACCCGTAAGACTCCATAAGTAAAACAGAAGCATCTAAATGAGTTGACCCATAGGATTGCACAAAAGCATTCACATCAGGATTCCAAGCGTGCTCATGGATATCGTGTTTTATCTCTTGTTCAAGGGTGGTCCATTGTTCAAGTTTACGTTCTTTTCCGAAGATTTTTGCCACTTTAATCGCTCTGTCTATAGCAACCCAGCACAACACCTTGGAAAAGGTAAAATGCCTATCCTCACCTCGGAATTCCCATATTCCTTTATCCGGTTCTCTCCAATGCTTGTTCACAATCCAAACAATTCCCTTGGTGATACTCCAAAGATCTTCTCCATTCTCAATATCATTTTCAAAACGCACCAGTTGTTCGTAGATAACATCCATCAAAATACCATAAATATCATTTTGTTTTTGTTTGTAGGCCGCATTTCCTATTCTGACAGGTTTTGAACCTCTATATCCATCTAAATGTTCCAAGGTCTTTTCCGTAAGCGTTTTTTCACGGTTAATACCATACATTATCTGCAGTTTCTCATCTTTATCCGGCATCAAATCAATAATGAACTGCAAATATCTTCTGGCGGAATTTTTATGTCCCAATTCAGACATTACCTTTATTACCATGGAGGCATCCCTAATCCAGCAAAACCTGTAGTCCCAATTGCGGACCTCACCAATGGTTTCAGGTAAAGATGTGGTTGCAGCGGCCAACACTGCACCCGTTTTATCATAAGTGAGCAACTTAAGCGTAATAGCGCTACGCATTATCTCAGCATTAAACTGCTTATAAGTAGGTGTTCTATCCACCCAATCAAGCCAATAGATTTTCGTACGCTCGAGCTCCAGGGATATTTTTTCCGTAGTCGGTCTAAAGATTTTTTCATTGTAACAAACTGAAAAATACCCGTCCTCTTTTATAGTTATTTCCTCCCCTTCCAAAACCTGTCTTTTATTAAAAGAGGTATACATGAACAGAGTGTCAAACTTTTGTTTGTTCGTTAAACTAACAACAAAATTCTTTTTGATATGATGAGTGGTCTGCCCCTGGGCATACTCAAGTTTAGGATCATACCGAACGCTAAATTTAGGGGCCCCCGAAATATGCTTCACATACCTGACAATCTCTGGTGGAGCATTATATTTCCCGGTGAGCTTATGATACCTTGGCATAAAATCATGAACTTCAAAAGTATTTTCGCCATCTGAATATCTTGTCACCAGAATGGCGGTATTTCTATAATACTGCTGATGTATCTCGTAGTTGTATTTTGTAAGGATTTCAAAACTGCCCCCATTTTTATCATCCAAAATCTTGGCAAAGACGGAGGTTGAATCGAATTGTGGCAAACAGCACCATTCCAAGGAACCAGTATCTGAAATTAATGCAGCACTTCGGCAGTTTCCAATTATTCCGTAATTTAGGTTATCCATAGTAAGGATTTGAATTTCTGTTGGTTATTGTAGGTTTTTACCTTCTTATAAATCGAAAAAATAGGAATTTTATTACATTTTTGTCCTAAAATCACCTTTCATGAGTAAAACTATAATTATTTCCAATAGACTACCAGTACAGTTACAAATAAGTGATGGCGGTCTAAATGCAATTCCAAGTGTTGGAGGGTTAGCTACGGGCATGAAATCCGTTCATAGCGGTGGTGAGAGCCTATGGATTGGGTGGTCTGGTTTGACAGAAGAAGAAACTCCACCTTCTTTGGAAAAGAAAATAGACAAAGCTTTAGAGCAACATGGATGTGCCAAAGTTAAACTTACTACCAAAGAAATGGAGGGGTTTTATTTTGGGTTCAGCAATCGCACAATCTGGCCTCTTTTTCATTATTTTCTGGAATACACAGAGTTTGAGCTTGATTTTTGGAACACCTATAAAGCAGTAAATCAGAAATTTGCCGATGCGATTATCGAACATTCGAATGAAGGTGATACCATATGGGTGCACGATTATCAATTGATGTTGGTGCCCCAAATGGTTCGAGAAAAAAGGCCTAATACTTCAATCGGCTTCTTTTTGCATATCCCTTTTCCTTCCTATGAAATTTTTAGGACATTACCCTGGCGTGAAGAAGTGTTGGAGGGGTTGTTGGGAGCTGACCTGATTGGCTTCCATACCTATGATTACGAACGTCATTTTTTAAGCTCAGTACGAAGACTTTTAGGGCTGGATGTAAGCTTTAATGATATCTACCTAGATCATCGAGTCATTAAAGTCGATTCTTTCCCTATGGGTATTGATTATAAAAAATTTAAGGATGCAGCTGTTGCCAATCAAAAAAACATTAATGAGAAGCGCAGTGACCTCCAAATAAAATTAGATAATCACAAAGCTGCAGCTCCTGACACCAAACTTATTTTATCCATTGATCGACTGGATTATAGCAAAGGCATCGCAAAACGAATTAATGCATTCGAATACTTTTTAAACAAATATCCCGAGTACAAAGAAAAAGTGCGTTTGATCATATTGGCGGTACCGTCCCGCTCCAACGTACCTCAATATCAACTACTTAAAAAGGAGGTTGATGAACTGGTCGGTAGAATCAACGGAGAATTGTCCACGGTTAACTGGACTCCTATTTGGTATTTCTACAGATCACTTCCCTTTGAAAACTTAATTGACCTTTATACCTCTAGTGATATTGCTTGGTTGACACCGCTTAGGGATGGAATGAACCTCGTAGCCAAAGAGTATATTGCTACTCGAATAGACAAAACCGGAGTGTTAATTCTCAGTGAAATGGCGGGCTCAGCTTATGAAATGAATGAGGCCCTTTTAATCAATCCAAACAATTTTGAACAGCAGGCCGATACCTTGAAAAAAGCGATTACCATGCCCAAAGAAGAGCAGGTGGCTCGTAATATGTTTCTTCAAAATCGATTGGAACGCTATAATGTTGAAGTTTGGGCCAATGAATTTATGGGGGCGCTCAATCGAAAAAGTGAGGGAGAATCCACACATAAATCCAAAAAAATGTCGGATTCTATTCTAGATAAAGTGGGTCAAAGCTATACCGATGCTAAAAAAAGGCTATTGTTTTTGGATTATGACGGCACGCTAACTGGATTTCACAAAGACCCACAAAAAGCATCACCTGATGACGAATTGTACCAACTTTTGGACAAGCTTCAAAATCAGAAAAACACCACGCTCTACCTGATCAGTGGTAGGGACAAACAAACATTTACCCGCTGGTTTCTGCATAAAAAGTACAATATGATCGTGGAGCACGGGGTATGGATTTCAAGGGATGGCGCGGAATTCAAGCTTTTGGAAAAAGTTAAGGATGATTGGATGGAAAAAATCAAGCCCGTTCTGGAATCTTTTGTTGATCGTACTCCGGGGTCCTTTATTGAAGAAAAAAATTATTCCTTGGCATGGCATTATCGAAGTACCGATCCGGACTTTGGTCAAAAAAGAGCAACCGAACTCAACACCGTTTTGACAAGCCTCATCGGTAATGATGATATTAGTGTCTTAAACGGGAACAAAGTAGTTGAAATTAAAAGCAGCAATGTGAACAAAGGCAGGGCTTCTGTTCGTATATTAGGTGAGGATGATTACGATTTCGTTCTGGCAATTGGCGATGATTGGACCGATGAATTTATGTTTGAAGAACTACCTGACTCGGCGGTAACAATCAAAGTCGGAATAAAGAAAACCCAGGCGAAGTATCATGTTGAAAATACCAAACGCGTAAGAACACTTTTAAAACGATTAGCAACATAATGAACCCCAAGTTATTGATTGTATTCCTGCTCACTGTTTCAATGTATGGGCAGGTAAACACGGACGTTTATCTGTTCGATTTATCCATGGAATCGGGAAATCCAGTTTTGACCAACCCCAAGAACATTTCGAACAATGAAGGCTATGACAATCAGCCTTCTTTTTTAGATAACAACACAGTTCTTTTCTCTTCTACAAGGGCAGACCAAACTGACATCAGAAGATTCAATATTGAAGCGGGCAGTACTTCATCTTGGATTTCGAACACGCCAACAGGAAGTGAATATTCGCCGCTAAAAATTCCGAGAAAGAATGCAGTTTCTGCCATCCGGCTTGATTTGGACGGACTTCAGCTTCTTTACGAATACGATTTGAAAACCGGTGAGCCTACTCCCATTTTTGATAAGTTAAAGGTCGGTTATCACCTGTGGTACAATGACAGCACCTTAATTTCCTCTGTTCTGGTGAGTGACCGATTGGATTTGGTCATGAGCAATGTTACGAATGGTACTCACCGCACATTACAAAGAAATATTGGACGTTCACTCTCTAAAATTCCAAACACCGAACTCTTAAGCTATGTAAGCAAGTCCACATCGCCTTGGCAAATAAAATCACTTGATCCGAATTCCGGAGTTGTAACACATATAGCTAATATTCCAGACAAGAGTGAAGACATCTGCTGGTTAAACGGCACAACAATTTTGACCGGTGTAGGGAAATCATTAATGAAATTCAATACGGAAAATGGAAATGAATGGACCTCTGTAATGCAATTTCAACAGGAGGAAATCAATAATATCAGTAGGATTGCCGTAAATGAAAATCGAACCAGATTGGCGTTTGTAGCAGAGGAATCTATTCGAAAGTTAATTGACAGACAAGTACAAACCTTCAATAATCGAGATTTACTTGGTTTTGTTTCCTGCTATTCAGAAAATGTGCTGGTACAACGTTTTCCTGATGAAATGATGTATACTGGAAGGCAAAAAATGACCGAAAACTACGATCGTTTCTACCAGAACACCAAAGAGGCCAAGGTAGAGGTGGTTAATCGAATTCAAATTGGAAATACAGTAATAGACGAAGAAATTACGCTGGTAGACGGGCGTAAAGGACATCAGGTGGCCATCTATGAGGTGGAAAATGGACTCATAAAGTCTATGCGGTTTATTTTTCCAGATAGAGAAACCAAAGATTCCGAATCCGTAGTGAAATCCCAATTGGAAGCCTACAACGCAAGGGATATTGATGCATTTATGGATACCTATTCTGATGATATTCAATTGTTTGAATTTCCAAAAGAACTTTTTCAAAAAGACAAGTCCCGCATGAAAAAATCGTATCAAGATTTTTTTGAGGCAACTCCAAATCTCCATTGTGAAATCAAAAATCGCATCGTTATTGGCAACAAGGTGATTGATGAAGAATTTGTTACCATTAATCAGTCAAGTTTAAGCGCTGTTGCCATTTATGAAGTCGAAAATGGTAAAATTGCGAAGGTGACTTTTATTCAATGATACCTCGGTCCTATCTATTACAATAAATTCTGAATTGTTAGATAATTTGGTCCTATCCTTTTATCTATTTTTAGTACTTTCATAAACTTCTTTAAAAAAATTTAATTCAAGTTTATGAAGCCATTTTTCACTTTGTTATTAGTGTTATTTTCTGTCACATCTATTTTTTCCCAGGCAGATTCAAGATTGTATGAAATTATAAACAACGTATCTGCGGAGCGAATTCAAAATGATGTCACAACTTTGGCAAATTTCGGAACACGACATACATTGAGTGATACCATTTCACAAACTCGAGGAATTGGTGCAGCAAGAAGGTGGATAAAATCAGAATTTGAAAAAACCTCTTCCCAATGTGATGGATGTCTGGAAGTATTTTATCAAAAAAACCTAGTAAAAGAAGGTGAGGGCTCAAGAATTATTAAGGATGTCTGGATAGTGAACGTAGTTGCAATACAAAGGGGAACAAAATTTCCGAACCGTTTTATAATCATGAGCGGGGATATTGATTCTCGAGTAAGCAATCCTAATAATTTTACTTCTGACTCTCCAGGAGCCAACGATAATGCGAGTGGTATGGCCGGTACCATAGAAGCGGCCAGAGTGTTGTCCAAATATCAATTTGAAAACAGTATTATTTATGTAGGTCTCTCAGGGGAAGAGCAAGGTCTTTTCGGTGGAAAAGGTTTAGCTGCTCATGCCAAGGAGCAAGGTTGGGAAATCATCGGAATACTCAATAATGATATGATTGGGAACATCACTGGAGTAGACGGCGTGGTCAGCAACCGTGATTTTCGAATTTTTTCAGAACCCGTTCCGCCTACAGAAACTGAAGACCAAAGAAGGGCTCGACGTTTCTATGGTGGGGAAGTTGATGGAATTTCTCGTCAATTGGCGAGATATGTTCACAAAACCACCAAAACGTATATGCCAGAAATGAACCCTATGATGATCTACCGTTTAGATCGTTTTGGTAGAGGAGGACATCACAGGCCTTTCAATGATGCTGGCTTTCCGGGAATCAGAATTATGGAGGCTCATGAAAATTATACCCAACAACATCAGGACATCCGGGTAGAAAACGGAATTGCCTATGGCGATGTGCTGGAGCATGTGAATTTTGAATATGCTAAAAAACTGACTGCGGTCAACGCGATTAATCTAGCTTCGATAGCCTGGGCTCCGCCTTCACCATCCACGGTTGAAATTGGCGGAATTGTTGAACCCTCAGCCAAATTAAAATGGAATAAGGTCGAGGGTGCCGTTGGTTATAGAATTTATTGGCGTGATACCACATCCCCAACCTGGGACAATTCAAAATTTGTGGGAGATGTTTCGGAATTCACTTTAAATGGCATTGTTATTGACAATTTCTTTTTCGGAGTCGCATCCGTGGGAAAAGATGGGCATGAAAGCCCGGTGACTTTTCCCAATAAAATTTTTAGATAAAACGAATTACCTCGAGTAAGGCCTAAAGTTTTGATAGCAACATGAAGCATTACCTCACATTTTTTCTGTTCATATGCGCAGTACATTTTTCCATTGCGCAAAATTTCACTAGACAAGACACCCTTAGGGGCAGCATTACACCTGAACGCGCGTGGTGGGATTTGAATTATTACGATTTGAATATTAAAGTGGACCCTGAAAATGAAACTATTGAGGGCTATAATGTCATTCGATACAAGGTTTTGGAGAAAGCTGATGTACTTCAGGTCGATTTGCAAAAACCTTTGCAAATAGCATCCATTTCACAAGATGGAAAAGAACTCGACTTCACTTCAGAAGGAGCAGCACATTTTGTGAAATTGAAAAAAAAGCAAGTACCTGGAACGTTCAATCATATTGTTGTCAAGTATTCTGGCAAACCTAAAAGAGCGCTCCGTGCTCCTTGGGATGGTGGTTTTTCTTGGGATAGGGATAAAAAAGGGAATCCATTTGCGGCAACCTCCTGTCAAGGACTGGGCGCAAGCGTTTGGTGGCCCAATAAAGACCATATGTATGACGAAGTAGACAGTATGCGTATCAGTGTAGCTGTTCCAAAAAGCTTAATGAATGTTTCAAACGGAAGGCTTAGAAGAGTAGATGAAAATAAAGAGGACAAGATATATACATGGTTCGTATCTAACCCCATTAACAACTACTGCGTAAACGTAAATATTGGTGATTACGTTCATTTTGGTGAAAAATTTCAAGGTGAAAAAGGAGAACTAGACCTGGACTATTATGTGCTGCGCAACAATTTAAAAAAGGCCAAAGAGCAATTCAAGCAGACCGCAATGATGTTGGAAGCCTTTGAACATTGGTTTGGCCCCTATCCGTTTTACGAGGATAGTTTCAAGCTGGTAGAAGTGCCTTATTTGGGTATGGAACATCAAAGTTCGGTCACCTATGGAAATCAGTACCGTAATGGCTATTTGGGTAAGGATTTATCCAGATCAGGTTGGGGACTTAAGTTCGATTTCATTATTATACATGAAGGCGGGCACGAATGGTTTGCCAACAATATCACTTACAAGGATATCGCAGATATGTGGATACATGAAAGTTTTACGGCATACTCCGAGAATCTGTATCTGGATTATCACTTTGGAAAAAAAGCTTCCGCAGAATACGTCATAGGTACGCGTGACAATATCCAAAACGACCGACCTATAATTGGTCACTATAATGTGAACAAAAAAGGTTCTGGAGATATGTATTATAAAGGTTCAAATATGTTGCATACCTTGAGGCAACTCATTGAAGACGATGAGTTATGGAGGAAGGTACTTCGAGGCCTAAATACCGAATTTTACCATCAGACAGTTACCACGGAACAAGTTGAAAACTACATCAGTGAAAAAACTGGGAAGGATTTGTCAGCATTTTTCAATCAATATTTGAGAACTACTATGATTCCAAAGTTGGAATATTCGCTTTCTGGTACTACCTTGAAGTATCGATATGTAAATGTTGTGAATGATTTTGACATGCCTATCCGTGTCTTTGTCAATGAAAAAGAACATTGGATATTCCCTAATTCTGAATGGAAAACCCAAACCATAAATGGCACTAATATGGAATTCGATATCAATTTTTATATAGAAACTCAAAAAATGTAGGTTGGATAAATATCCCGAACATTATTTTAAAAATGATGCCGAATGGAGGGACTGGCTTCATGAAAACCACACAGTTTCGGACGGAATCTACCTTATTTTCTATAAAGTAGATCATGAAATGGATAGTATGCGCTGGGAAGACGCAGTGCGCGTTGCCTTATGCTACGGATGGATCGATAGTACCGTAAAAAGTCTTGGAGATGGTAAACGAAGACAATACTTCTGCCCTAGAAAACCTAAAAGTGTTTGGAGCAAGGTCAATAAAAACCATATCAAGGAACTTATCAAGAATGGATTAATGCATAAAAGTGGACTTGCCATAATCAATGTAGCCAAAAAGAACGGTTCTTGGACTGCTCTGGATCATGTTGAGAACGGTATTGTTCCACAAGACCTCCAAAAAGCATTTGACTCGAACAAGATAGCCCTTATGAACTTTAAAAACTTCACTCATGGGCAACGAAAAAGCTATCTATATTGGTTGCATCAAGCCAAAAGAGAAGAGACCCGTCAGAAAAGGATAAAAGAAATTATTCAGCTATGTGAGGGCAATATCAAATCTAGAAATCCTGGAAGCAGATGAAAGATTACATCAAAATCAGTTATTGTCTAGTAACATCGCTATTATTCTTGGTTGGATGCCAAGATAAAGAATCAAAGCAATCGGTGGATATGCTCATTGCAAATGCCAATGTAATCCACTTAGAGACCGGTGAAATCAAATTACAGGATGTTTATATCAACAAAGGACGGATAAGTTCACTTACAAACACAGGTGAGATCACTAACTATGATGCCAAAAACAAAATAGATGCCACTGGCAAATACCTTCTTCCAGGTTTTTGGGACAATCATATCCATCTGCGTGGAGGAGATTCTCTTATTTCGAACAACAAGAATTTATTAAATCTTTTTATTGCTAACGGAATTACAACGGTAAGGGATGCCGGCGGTGACCTTACTACTTCTGTGTTAGAATGGAAAGAAAAAATTGCCGAGGGAAACCTAGTAGGTCCATCTATATTCTCCTCCGGACCTAAAATAGATGGCCCCAACGCTACTTGGGCTGGTTCTTTAGAAGTAGAAAAGGAAGATGATATTATTAAAGCCTTGGACTCTTTGGAGAAGCTCCAAGTAGATTTTGTGAAACTGTATGATAGTAGAATTTCCGGAGAACATTATTTAAAAACCATAGTAGAAGCAGAGGCCCGAGGTTTAACAACATCAGGACATGTTCCTTTTACGGTGACACTTGACGAAACCATCGATGCAGGAATAGATGCAGTGGAACATCTGTATTATATTATGAAAGGATGTGCCTCCAATGAAATAGAAATCACTGAAAAACTTAAAGCAAAAGAAATTGGGTTTTGGCAAGCCATGCCTGCACTTCAGGACAATTATGCGGATAGCACCGCCCAAAGAACGTTTCAAAAGTTAAAAGAACAGCAAGTCTTTGTGGTGCCTACCTTACATATCGGCAAGACCTTAAGTTATTTGGATGAAATAGACCACCGCAACGATGCCTATCTAAAATATATGGGGAAAGGAATTATCCAGACCTATCAAGGACGAATCGACAGAGCTTTAAATGCCTCTGAAAAAACAAGGGCAGACCGAAAAAAAATCGATGCCTTTTTTGGTCAACTTACCAAGGCACTTCACGATGCTGATGTAAGCCTTTTAGCAGGATCCGATAGTGGTGCCTATAACTCCTATACATATCCAGGGGTTTCTTTGCATCAAGAATTAAAAGAAATGGTTGAAAATGGAATTTCTCCTTTGGATGCCTTACGAACATCAACCCCAAACGGAGCCAAGTTTTTGAAAAAAAGTGATGATTTTGGCGGTATTTCTGAAGGCAAAATAGCCGACCTTGTCTTTTTGGATGCCAATCCGTTGGAAAATATTGAAAACACTCAAAAAATACATGCAGTACTCAAAGGTGGTAAGCTATTTACCAAACAGCAAATCGCTCATCTTTTGAAGGCATCAGAAATACATTAATTATGAAAACTACAATTAAAAAAATTACCCTTTTACTATTTGTTTGTGCATTTGGAAGTTCATGTCAGGAAAAAAAGCAAGCAGAAGAGATTAGTCCTTCACTGATTCTTATTTCCAAAGCCAATATTGTTGATGTCCGCACTGGGCAGGTCAAAATGGGTCAAAATATTTTTATTGATTCCGGGAAAATAAAGAAAATCAATGCATCAAAAATTGATGATCTTTCAGAATATAAAACGGTTATTGATGCTCAAGGAAAGTTTGTTATCCCAGGGATGACTGAAATGCATGCACACATTCCACAACCCCCTACTTCAAATGAGCGGCTTGAAGATGTCTTGTTTTTATATTTGTCCCAAGGTATCACAACAATTCGTGGAATGCTAGGGCATCCTGACCATTTAGTACTCAGAAAAAAAGTGCAGAACAGAACAATTTTAGGGCCAAGAATATTTACCTCCAGTCCCTCGCTAAATGGAAATTCGGTACAAACAGAAGAAGAAGCCATTAACAAGGTTATAGCTTTTCAAAAAGAGGGTTATGATTTTTTAAAAATTCATCCGGGAATTCAGCGGAATGTATTTAATCAATTGGTTAAAACCGCCAATGAAGTTGGAATCCGATTTGCTGGGCATGTGCCTGTGGATGTGGGCATCCGCCATGCGCTTGAGAGTAAATTTGCAACCATTGACCACGTTGATGGTTTTTTGGAGGGATTGGTCCCCGAAGCCGAAAATGTCGACCCAACATCCAATGGTTTTTTTGGTTACAATTTCACTCCTTTGGCGGATACCACGAAAATTGACGAATTAGTACAATTATCAAAAGATAATAAGGTCTGGATAGTACCCACCCAAAGTCTGTTCGAAAGATGGTTCGCACCGGTCAATGTCGACAGCCTGTTGGCAGAACCTGAAATGAAATATATGCCAAAATCTACATTAGAGAATTGGAGAAGAGTCAAAACACAGACTTTGGAAAACTCTGGTTTTAGTGTTTCACAATGGGAACAATTTGACGCCATCCGAAAAAGTCTCATCAAGAAGCTTCAAGATAATGGTCATGGAATCCTTTTGGGCTCAGATGCTCCGCAACTGTTCAACGTCCCAGGATTTTCCGTCCAACATGAAATGCAAGGAATGGCAGGGGCAGGTATGCAACCCTTGGAAATCTTACAATCTGCCACCATCAATCCCGCTATCTTTTTTGAGATGGAAAGCACGTTCGGAGAGGTTAAGGAGGGCACCGAAGCAGATTTGGTCCTTCTATCCGGAAATCCATTGGACGACCTAAAAAGTTATACTAAGGTTGATGGGGTTATGGCCCGTGGCTTATGGATTTCTAGTAGCGATATTGAAAAAAGGTTAAAAGTAATTGCAGAAAGAGCAGCCAAAAACTAATGGCAATCCATTAACAACTCCTTAAGAATTCCACTTACCGTTTTTGGTATCTTTAGACGACTAATTCAACTCAAATGAAACATTGCTTTACCCTATTGATGCTGTTTGCATCTTTCTTTACATTTTCACAAGAATTTACAATGGATTTGGTCCAGGATATGAAGCCACGGAACATAGGCCCTGCAGGCATGAGCGGTCGGGTTACTTCCATAGATGTGGTACATTCAAACCCTGATATCATGTATGTGGGAACAGCTTCCGGCGGACTTTGGAAATCTACATCCGGAGGCATCAAATGGGAGCCCATTTTTGACAAAGAAGTTACTGCTTCAATCGGTGCAGTTGCCATCCAACAATCTAATCCATCAGTAATTTGGGCCGGAACCGGGGAAGGAAACCCCAGAAACAGTCTCAACGGAGGTTACGGCATTTATAAATCTTTGGATGGTGGAAAAACATGGAAGTCTATGGGTCTTGAAAAAACAAGGCATATTCATAGAGTTATCATTGACCCAACAAATCCAGATATTGTTTACGTAGGCGCGATTGGTTCTCCCTGGGGAATCCATCCCGAACGTGGTGTATATAAAACCACAGATGGTGGAAAAACATGGAATAAGATTCTTTTTGTAAATAATAAGACCGGGATTGCCGATTTAGTAATGGATCCCTCAAATCCCAATAAACTGATTGCTGCAATGTGGGAGCATAAACGTGACCCATGGTTTTTTAAGTCAGGAGGCGCTGGAAGTGGACTGTATATTACACATGACGGTGGAAACAATTGGAAAAAATTATCCGAGGAAGATGGTCTTCCAAAAGGAGAATTGGGTCGTATTGGTGTTGCCATCGCCAAAAACAAACCAAATATCATTTATGCACTCATCGAAGCAAAGAAAAATGCTTTATATAAATCGGAAGACGGAGGTTTTAAATGGAGGAAAATCAATGACAAAAATGACATTGGAAATCGTCCATTTTATTATTCGGAAATATATGCTGACCCCGAAAATGAAAATCGTGTCTATTCCATTTTTACGTATGTAAATGTTTCTGAAGATGGAGGAAAGAATTTCACACAATTAATGCCGGCATATCAAGTTGACAATGGCGTACACCCAGATCACCATGCATGGTGGATCCATCCTGAAAATGGCCAGTTTATGATTGATGGAAACGATGGTGGGTTGAACATTACCAAAGATGGAGGGAAAACATGGCGTTTCATAGGTAACCTTCCTGTGGCGCAGTTCTATCATATTAATATTGACAATGAATACCCCTATAACGTTTATGGTGGAATGCAAGATAATGGCTCTTGGAGAGGACCTGCATACGTTTGGCGTGCGCAGGGCATCCGAAACAGTTACTGGCAAGAAATTGCATTTGGGGATGGTTTTGATGTGGTTCCCGATCTGGATAACAATCAATTCGGATATGCAATGAGTCAACAGGGATTTGTGTCTCGATACGATTGGAAAACGGGAAACAACTACATCGTAAGACCTACGCCCCCAGATGAAAAGACCAAACTGCGTTTTAATTGGAATGCAGGCATAGGCCAGGACCCATTCAACAATAGTACCGTTTATTTTGGAAGTCAGTTTGTACATAAATCAACCAATAAGGGACTTACTTGGGAAGTTATTTCTCCTGATCTAACAACCAACGACAAGGAAAAACAAAAGCAACATGAAAGTGGAGGTCTTACCATGGATGCCACAGGGGCTGAAAACTATTGTACCATTCTGGTCATTGAGCCATCACCGGTTGAAAAAGACATGCTTTGGGTCGGCACAGACGACGGACGTGTCCATATTACCCAAAATGGTGGCGGAAGTTGGACCGAGGTAACCAAAAATCTAAAAGGATTACCCAATGGAAGCTGGATTCCTCAAATAAAAGCTTCTAAAACTAATAAAGGTGAAGCATTATTGGTGGCCAATGATTATCGAAGATTTAATTATGAGCCATACGTTTATCGCACCAAAGATTATGGCAAAACCTGGACAAGAATTGTTGATGCTTCTGATGTCGAAAGCTATGCTTTGTCCATTGTAGAAGATTCTGAAAACCCAAATCTCATGTTTTTGGGAACAGATGATGGGCTTTATCTTTCTTTAAATGCAGGAGGTAAATGGCAAAAATGGACAGAGGGTTTTCCAACCGTTTCAACTAAGGATTTAGCCATTCAAACTCGTGAGAATGACTTGGTCATTGGCACTTTTGGTAGAGCCGCTTGGGTTTTGGATGATATTCGCCCGTTAAGGACTCTAGCTTCAAACCCATCCGTTTTACATAAAGACATCAGTCTTTTTAATAGTCCAGATGCTTATTTAGCCGCATACCAACAAGCTACTGGCAGTAGGTTTGGAGGTGATGCTCTTTACAATGGGGAAAACAGAAAATCGGGCGCAATGATTACCTATTATCTGAAAGAAGGGAAGGAAGAGGTGAAAACCGAAGATGAGGAAAACAAAGATGAAAAATCTGAGGAAGCAGGGGAAGAAAAAACCAAAGTGACAAAGGATTCCATTTTCTTTACATTCTATGACGGAAATCGACTGATTAGAACTTTAAAACATAAGACCCCTAAAAAACCAGGTTTCCACAGAATCTATTGGGATCTTGATGAGAAAGGTCCGGACACTCCATCAAGGAAAATCAACAAGAGTAAAACCGAATCTGGTGGTATCACTGTGAAACCAGGGACTTACAAAGTCAAGGTTCAATATGGAAAAGCTTTGGATTCCACAAAAGTAACTGTCAAAACAGACCCTCGCATCAATACTTCCGAAGCTTCTTTAAACGAGGTTTATACTGCTGGTAAAAAACTAGAACAATACACCCAAACCGCTTCTGATGCTGTAAAACAACTGGTACAAAGCAAGAATCTGGCAAGTAAGTACCAAAAAGAGCTAAAAGATTTGGACAAGGAAAAATATAAAGAGCAGATTGATGCTTCGAAAGAAATCATCAAACAAATAGATTCGGTTGTTGCACGTTACCTAGGCAAAGAAGATAAAAGACAAGGGATAACCCGTAATCCAGAAATTTCTGTGACGCAACGATTGAACGCAGCGAGGTTTTACGTAGGCACAAGAAAAACCGGTGTGACTGCCACCGAACAAAGATTGATAAAGTTCGCTGGTGAAGAACTCCAATCAGCCTTGGATGCGACCAACGCATTTTTCACCAAGGACTGGAAGGCTTACCAAGAATCCATCGAAGCTTTGGACGTATCACCATTTAAAGAAATATCAACTTTTACCATAGAGTAATGAAGAAAACACTATTTCTAGGGGTTTTAATGACCTCGATATTAACGCTTAATGCCCAGCAGCCAGGAGAAGATGAATTTGGTGCTTGGTATATGTATTTCGGAACCAATAAAGTAGCAGAACGCTTTAGTATTCATACCGAAGCGCAGTTTCGATTTTATGAAACCACCTCCAATTTTAATCAATTATTACTGAGAACGGGGTTAAATTATCATATCAATCCTAATGCCATTGCTACTGGGGGTTATGGATATATATCAACAGACACCAGTTTTTTGGAATTTCCGGGTGAGACCAACACCAAGGAACATCGTATTTTTCAGCAATTTATTCTAAAGAATAAAGTTTGGGAATTTCTTTTTGAACATCGCTATCGACTGGAGCAGCGTTTTTTGGATTTTGGGGATAATACGGACACCCAGCATCGGGCCCGATACCGTATTCAGGTCACCTTACCGCTAACCGATACTTTTTTCTTGAACTTTTATGACGAGCTTTTTATTAATCTTCAAGACAATTTATTCGGTCAAAATAGATTGTACGCAGCTTTGGGAGTCCACATCACCAATAACAGTAGCGTTCAGTTTGGATATTTGAGAAATCAGTTCAGTAGCGCAGTTTTTGACCGTTTACAGACAGGTTTCTTCTACAATCCCGACCTAAGAGGTGTATTTAAAAAGAAGACCAAAGACCAGTAATTGTCAATTTGGTCAACTACAAACATTTCTAGAAAAATGAGTCTTCAAAAGGTTACCTTCAAGAATGCCCAAGGTCAGGAATTGGTAGGTCGTTTAGAGCTTCCTGCCGATAACTATCCCCATAATTTTGCGGTATTTGCACACTGCTTTACCTGCAACAAAAATTTATTAGCGGTAAAAAACATAAGCAAAGGATTGACTTCGAACGGCTTTGGCGTACTACGATTCGATTTTACCGGGCTCGGTGAAAGTGAAGGTGATTTCGCCGATACCAATTTCTCTGGAAATGTCGAAGATTTAGTAGCTGCGGCGCGATTCCTTTCTGATAATTATACGGCTCCTGCACTAATCATAGGGCATTCCTTGGGTGGATCTGCCTCTATTTTTGCAGCTAGTGAAATTCCTTCAATAAAGGCTGTTGCAACTGTTGGGGCGCCATCAAATCCTGTTCATGTAAAACACCTTTTGAAAAGTGGGATTGAAGAAATTCAATCTGAAGGTAAGGCCGTTATCAATCTTAGCGGAAGGGATTTTACCATAAAAAAACAGTTTTTAGATGACCTTGAAACAAAATCATTGCCTGAAACTGCCAAGGCATTAAGAAAACCGCTATTGATAATGCATTCGCCCCAAGATGATACTGTGGGCATAAGGAATGCTGAGGAAATATATATCGCAGCACATCATCCTAAGAGTTTTGTATCATTGGACGGAGCTGACCATTTACTCTCCAGAAAAGAAGATTCAATTTATGTTGGTGAAGTCATTGCAAATTGGGCCAAAAGATATCTGGTTGAAAGTGGAAAAAAAGAAAATCGTTTAAAAACCAAACATCAGGTGGTGGCTAGCTTGGACGGTGCGGACGGATTTACCACCCAAATGAAAGTCGGCAAGCATTACATGATAGCCGATGAACCAGAAAGTTTCGGTGGAAATGACTTTGGGCCCTCACCGTATGAATTGGTTTCGGCTGGTTTATCAGCGTGTACGGTAATGACCATTCAAATGTATGCCAGACGCAAAGGATGGATGGTCGACAATGTTGAAGTACATACTTCATACAGCAAATCCCACATGGAAGACTGTGAAAATTGTGAAAGTGATACTGCCAAAATCGACACCTTTCACCGAGAAATCAAATTAACGGGTAGTTTGGACGAAAAACAGAAAGCGCGGATAATGCAGATTGCGGATAAATGTCCAGTGCATAAAACTTTGCACAGTCAAACCCAAGTCATCACTAAATTATTGGAATAGGAAATATGCGAACTATTGTCGCATATATAAAATATCAAAGTAGCGTAGTTCTAGCTCCAGAGCTGCATTATGAATTTTTCGCAGTGCCCTAACATAGTCGTTATACCCAATTTGCCCGTTTAGCCAAGCTTTTTTCGATTGGTGATACCCTTTACAAAAAGATTTTCTCTTCTTACAATAGATAAGAAAATTTATGTAATCGGTCGGTTGTTGAACCAGGGTACTCACGAACTTCTATGTTTTATTGTTGATTAAAGTGCTTTTGTTATAACGAGATTAACTTAAAAATAGTATTTCATCGGTGTTTATTAACCTTTCATCGATAGAATTCATAGTGCAATTGCAAAACAAAACTATTGCCATGTGCCCAAATATTGAGTAACTTGGACCAAAACCTAAAACAAATACCATGAAAAAAATACATACACTGGCGCTCGCTGTAATTCTATTTGTAGGCTTTAGCTGTAAACAAGCCAAAAAAGAGGCAGATGTGAGTACTGAAGAAGCAGTGGAAGAGGTAAAGGAAGAAATTGTTGCCGTAAAGTCCATAAAGTTTGCAATGGAAGCCAAAAGTGATAGTGATGTGGCTGGAGAGGTAACATTTTCCGAAGAAAATGGGAATGTAATTATGAAGGCCAACCTATCTGGTCTTTCTGAAGGAGAACATGCGATTCACATTCATGAGAAAGCCGATTGTTCATCTGCTGATGGAAAATCTACCGGTGGACACTGGAATCCAACTTTTCAGCCTCATGCCAAATGGGGTGACGAGGGAGGTTACCACAAAGGTGATATCGGAAATTTTGTAGCAGACGCCGAAGGAAATGCGGAAGTGGATTTCGCAACTGCAGAGTGGTGCATTGGTTGTGATGATGAAACAAAGAATATTTTGGGCAAAGCTGTTATCGTCCACCAAGGTGTGGATGATTTCACTTCCCAGCCCAGTGGGGCAGCTGGAGCAAGAGTGGCTTGCACCGGGATAATTCAATAAATACGGGGAGCCACCTTTTTAGGTGGCTCTTTTTTTTCATCTTCAAAACTTCGTTTGCAGCTATGAAACTAGGAGCTTTTTCTATCAGTCTTGCAGTAAAGAACCTTGAAACTTCAAAGGCATTCTATGAGAAACTCGGTTTTACCGTATTCGCCGGAAGCCAGAATCACAACTACTTTATTTTAAAGAATGGCAATGCCCTCATTGGAATTTTCCAAGGAATGTTTGAAAACAACATACTTACTTTTAATCCCGGTTGGAATGAAAATGCGGAAGCTTTACCAGAATTTGATGATGTACGAACTATACAAAAGCATTTAAAATCCAGTGGAATTGCGTTGACCTCTGAAACCGATGAAAACGCTTCAGGTCCTGGAAGTTTTACCGTGGTTGACCCTGATGGTAACGTAATTCTTGTTGATCAACATCTCTAAAGCCCTTTACCCTCCTATTTCTATATTAAATTTAATATATTTATGTAACTAGTTACATAAATGAATATGCAAAACGATTTCCTACCAGGATTGAAACATTTGGGGTTTACAGCTCGCATCAAAAGACTGAACGAGAAAATAGTTTCAAGCACCTTTGGACACTATTCAAACCTAAAAATAAAATTAGAGCCAAATTGGCACGTCATTTTTCTTTTGTTGAAGGAAAAAGGTGAGTTGACCGTAACCGAAATAGCCAATGCTTTGGGGTTCTCCCATCCTGCCATAATTAAGATTACCAGAAAAATGAAGGATGAAGGTTATTTGGAAACTTACAAGGACCTACTTGATGGAAGAAAAACACTGATCAAGATATCGAACAAGGGAGAAAAGGCCCTGCCAGATTTCGAAAAAGAATGGCTCAAAATACAAGAGGTACTTCAAGAGTTTGTAGATGAAGATTTTTTACAAAAGCTTACTGTCTTGGAACAAAAATTGAATGAACAGAGCTTCGCAGCACGTTATCAAAATCGTTATGGACAAATTGACTCTGAACAAGCGTTTGTTATTCGCAATGCCAAGCCCACTGAACACTGGCGTATTGGGCAACTAATGGTTGAGGTATATGCAGGACTTGAAGGATTTCCAAATGAGACTGAACAACCTGCATATTATCAAACCCTTAAAAACATTGGGGACTTCACCAAAAAACCTGAAGTAGAACTTTTGGTTGCCGTAACCGCAAAAGGTGAAATTATAGGAGGAGTACTGTATTTCGGAAATATGAACTACTATGGTTCGGGAGGGGCAGCTCCTTCTGAAAAAAATGCATCTGGTTTTAGGCTTTTGGCTGTTCATCCGAATGGCAGAGGTTTAGGAGTAGGTAAGGCTCTAAGTTTAGCATGTATACAGAAAGCCAAAGAGAAAAACCATAAAAACGTTATAATCCACACCACAGAATTCATGAAAGTGGCCTGGAAAATGTATGAAAGACTGGGCTTCAAAAAAGCTGTGGACCTTGATTTCCTTCAAGGAAAATTAAAAGTTTACGGGTTTCGCTTAAAAGTGAAATCGCCTTTTTAGCTGGAGAGTTTCTAGATATTGATAAAAAAGAACGACCTGGTTACCCAAGTCGCTCCTTTAATCAACTAAAATCAATACTCAAAAATTACAATTTAACCCCTACCCCAAAACCAATAATCCATGGGTTTATATCTACATCTGCTCCGACTGTTGCTCCAAGTGCAGTGGTAGCGTTTACCGTGGCATCTGTGCTAAGAAATAATTTTTTAACATCCGCATTTAAGAACCATTTGTCATTCAACATAAAATCAAACCCGGCCTGCAGAGCATAGCCAACGGAGGTATCGTAGTCCACATCATCTGCAACAGGTCCCTCGTCAACACCATAAAACAATGTTAGGTTAAGTCCTGCTCCCACATATGGAATAAAGTCTCCACCTGTAAAATGGTATTGTCCAGTCAAGGTCGGAGGAAGCAACCATACATGTCCTAGATCAATATCCCCGGCAGATGTTCCCACTGCTTCAACATTATGTTTGGTAGTTGCTAAAATCAGTTCTAAAGACCAATTTTCATCGAAGAAATATGAAATATCAAATTCAGGAACAATGGTTGTTGAAATTGAGGCGTCACCTCCAATTGCTTCAATATCTGCACTCTCATCTGGGGTTACTACTATTCCACGCAGTCTAAACTGCCAAGGACTTTCGTTAGTATCAGCCGATTCCTGGGCCATGATAAAGGTCGACATACCAAAAAGTAGCATGATTGAACAAATAACTAGTTTTTTCATTGTGCTGTGTTTTAAAATTTGTCAAAACTACCTCTAGGGTAATTCAGAGAATATGATCTTTATCATTGTCCTTCTTTTTTGATTCCAAAATTTCATTTACATTGGTTATCATTGGAAATCAGTCCTCTTTTTTCGCTACAACGAGAAATGGGTAATTTGCAAGACCTAAACGAGCATCCATGGTTGATATAATGTCTTTTAAACAGGAAATCTTGATTACCTTAATTCTAACGGTCGTCATTTTTGGTCTTAATTTATTAAGTAAACATGCGATTCGTCGGTTCGGAAGAACTAGTGCAATCGACCTAAATAGCCGAAAGATTATTTTTTATTTAAGTAATCTGTTTTTTTACGGACTCGGTATTATTTTACTTGGTTTCATATGGGGTATCAATCTTCAACAGTTTTCGGTATTCATCTCTTCTGTATTGGCCATAGTTGGGATAGGGTTCGTTGCCCAATGGTCCATTCTCTCTAACTTAACGGCCAGTGTGATTCTATTTTTTAGTCACCCCCTGCGACTTGGAGACCGTATTAGAGTTATGGATAGCGATTTCGACTGGACGGGAAAAGTTGAGGACATTAGTGGTTTTTACCTTTTTATGCGCACAGATGATGGTAGAAGGATTAGCATTCCCACTAACCTTGTAATTCAAAAAGGTATCGAGATTTTACAACCTGATGAAAATGAAGTTACTGCGCCGGAGAAAATAGAATCCTGACAAATACCATTAAATACCTAAGGGAAGTCCTATAATTTGTTTTATTTTGAAACGTAAACATTAACCTAATGAACCCTTCTGCTTCTGGTTGGATCAATAAATTTGGGCATCTTGTAAAAAGTGTACCCGATGCCTTTCCAAATTTTGAAAGCCTTTACCAAGAACTCAAAAGAAACGGGTTTGTTTATGGAATTCATATTGATATCCCGCCATTCATCAGTGTTGAGCATCAATTAACCGAGGATGAAGTAGCAAAAATTAATCTGCTTACCGCTCTATACTATACTTATCAATTCGATAAGCAAGAAAGTGATTTCGAACTTTTTGTAAATACGGTTTTCGGGTATTACCAATCGTTAGAGGTAGGTAAAATTTCGTTTCTCAATAAGATTTTGACGGGGAGTCATACAGAATCCCAACTTGAAAAGCTCATAGATTCTCGAATTTATCTAGGTGGAAACGCGTTCAATCGTGCTTTTGGCAACAGTCTTACCAATTCACTTCTGTATGTTGATGTTCTTATCTTCAGAATTTATCTTTTAGGTCAACGATCTTTGATAGAGCATGCCCAACTTTTGGAATATGTTACCATCAATATTGCATATCAAGCTTTAAATTCCAAAGAAGTCCAAAAAGAAGATGCCAAACTTATTCAGCTTTTGGGTTCGTCACTCACCTATTTAAATTTAGATGATGCAAATTATGAAGGTAATTATCATGATTTGTTGCAATACAATTTCACTGACTGTGAGAAAGATTATTTTTTGGATATGGCATGTTTGACCTTGTGGGAAGACAAGCAAATCGATCACGCAGAATCCGAGTATATTTTTCATCTTGGAAGGGATTTGGAAAGGTCCAAAAAAGAGGTCGATTCGGCCATGGATTTCGTTCAGTTTTTCTTCAAAAAAAACAAGTCGAAAATTGGGTATTTAAATGACAAAAATGTCGCTGTTCAATTCTACGAAGGAATGTCCAAAAATGTTGGAAAATTAATTTTAAGAAACAGCAAAAGATTAAAAAAGGAATTGGCAGAAAGCAAGGAATTAGTTTCACTTTTATCCAAGTCCGCAACCAAGGAATTGAATGCGGATGAAAGGAAAAAAATTCAAAATCAATTGTTGGATATTTTTAAGACCATTCCCTCGTTGGCTATTTTTATGCTTCCAGGTGGAGCTGTATTATTGCCTATTTTCATCAAGTTAATTCCTAAATTGCTACCTTCCGCTTTCGATGATAACAGAGTAGACTAAATTTCTTTGATTTTAGGCTAAAAAGCCACTATAAGAAAAACTTATAATTGATTTGTAATGACTTTATTAAATTGGTATTCAGATTTTTAAATATAATTATTCCAACCATAACTTAAAGTCTTTCACACGCTCCCTACTTACTATGATTTCTTGCTCATTAAAGCGGTTCAGCTTAATTTGAAGTCGGGAATTCGTATACGAAATGATGTCATTGATGTGATTGACGTTCACATAAAACTTTCTGCTTATTCTAAAAAAAGTTTTTGGAGACAACTCCTCCTCCAACTGCTCAAGGGTAGTATCCAACAAATAATTCCTGCCATCCAAAGTTGCTGCATATGTGCCTTTGTTCTCGCTATAAAAACATTCCACATCATCTGCATTTATGATCTTAAGATGCTGCCCCACCTTCACCGTAAATCGTTTTTTGTATTCCCTTTCCAAAGGGTTTACCAACAGCTTTTTTATGTCATTAAAATCGACTGCTATTTTTTGGTTTTCGGGTTTAAAGTTTTGATACTTTTTTACTGCTATTTCAAGCTCATCATCGTCAATAGGTTTCAACAAATAATCGATGCTATTTAACTTGAATGCTTGGAGTGCATATTCGTCATAAGCCGTAGTAAAAATGATTGCACTTTTTACCTCGATGATATCGAAAATTTCAAACGAAAGACCGTCCGATAATTGGATGTCCAAAAAAATCAAATCGGGATGTTGATTGTTCTGAAACCATTCAATCGATTCTTCAACTGAGTGAAGCATTATTGATACCTCAACATCCAATTCGGAAAGTAACCTGTTCAATCTTCTTGCGGCAGGTTTTTCGTCTTCTATGATTATAGCGTGCATTTATTAGGTAATTTATTATTATCGGTATTTTTTTTGCTCTTCTTCCTCTTCATCCATGTATTTCCGAATCTGCCTTTCTTCCCAGTTTTTAAGAAAGGGTACTTTATTTCTGTTAAGAATTAGGGCATGGATTACAATTATTAGTCCCCAAATGGCAAAATTACTGTGGATCCAATCAAAATAATAGGTCTCCTTAGGAAACCATTCTGGCATAAAAGGATGCAACCATCCGCTTTTAAAGAGATAAAATATCCCGTTGATTATTACGAAAATCTTAAGGTGATTGTAGAAGCCCTTTAGCTCTTTGACCCTTTTCTTGGCGCGTTCGTATTTTTGGATATCCATCATGACGGCAGCTTAAATAAACTTACATTAATTCTAACTGTCTTTCTCATTATTTGAACTTGTCCATTTCTTTTTTATCCTTATCGATGTATTTCTGGATTTGTCGCTCCTCCCAATCTCTCCCAAATAAAAGATTAAATCCAAAGACTTTGGATGCATGGAACAACAGCCCTATGCCCCAGCCTACCAATGTTACAAAATGAGGCCACTGCCAAAAATCATCCGTATTTCTATAAATATTAACCAATATAACAGCGTTAATAAGAGTATATATGGATAAGTGGATGTAAAATCCCTTCATTTCCTCAACCTGTTTTTTAGCTCGTTTGTACTTGTCTTTATTAAAATTTTCCATAATTATCTCCATTTTTTTGTGTTCTCATCTTCATTCATCAACTCCTTTATCTTGCGTTCTTCCCAACTCTTTCCAAAAAACGGATTGAGATTGAAGGTGCATAAAGCATGAAATACAATTCCGATACCCCATCCGAAAGCGGCCCATAAAAACCACATGTATCGAAAATCGTTTACAACATAGTTGATAATCGCTAGGGCAGATATCACCATGATATAGGACCATAGGTTGGCATAAAACTTCTTTAACTCATCAACTCTTCCTTTTGCCCTTATATACTTACTTTCTTTTTTTGATTGTTCCATTTTGGTTGGTGTTGCAAATTATTAAATATAAGTATTCGTTAAAATTTATCGTCCTGCATCAATTCTTCAATTTTGCGGGCTTCCCAGTTTTTCCCAAGAATGGGATTATAACCAGTTACGTGCATCCAATGAAGCACCAATCCAAAACCCCAGCCCAGAGCAGGGAATATAGCCCAGATAAAACTTGTGGTTTGGTAATTTATGTAGACTAGAAAGGGAATCACCAAACAATAAGTCACTAAATTATTGTAGAAGCCTTTTAGCTCTTTTACCTTCTCTTTAGCTCTTTCGTATCTGTATTCGTCTTGAGTTTTCATATGTTTTGTTTTTAGATGTATTTATTATTACACCTCAAAATTCCATATAAATAAGGGGTAGTAAAAAAATGGATTCGCGAACTGTTGTTTTACCTGGATGAACTGTATTGAAATGTCAAAATGGTATTAAAAATCATCTTGGTCCATCAGTTCCTGAATCTTACGCTCCTCCCAACGCTTACCCCAAAGTGGGTTGTAACCGAAGGCCTCCATTCCATGCGCGAGTACGCCAAAGCCCCAACCCAAAGTAGGGAAAAAGGCCCATAAAAAATCAGTGGTTCTTAAGTTGAGCCACCATAAAAAGGGAATTACAATACAATAAGCTGTTAAATTGGAGTAGAACTCCTTTATACCCTTCACCCTTTCTTTGGCCTTTAAATAACGTTTCTCCTCAATAAAGCTTTGTTGAGTTTCCATTACCGAGATTTGCTCTGTAAGGATTGGAAGCCCCACACTGAATTCTGATTTAGTTTTGGTTATAAAAACTTCACGATCAGTGAGAATACCGTACCGTTGTTTAATGTTTTGAAGTCCAACTCCACTACTTTTTTTAACGACCTGCTTTTCTTGCAGATTATTGCGCACAATCAACATCCCATCTTGTTCAATGACTTTTAAATGCAGAGGTTTGCCTGCGGTAACGATATTATGCTTTACTGCATTTTCCAATAACAGCTGCAGTGATAATGGGACTATTTTGGCGTCTGGGACACTACAATTATCTGGGATTTCAAAAACAATACTGTCTTCAAATCGCATTTTCAAAAGTCTTACATAGGTACGCGCAAAATTGAGTTCCTCATCAACAGTTACAAGGTCCTTGTTTTTCTGTTCAAGTACGTATCGATATACTTTGGATAGTGAGGTGGTGAATTTTTGTGCTTGAGTTGGGTCCTCTTCAATCAAACTGGTCAATACGTTTAGACTGTTGAAGAGAAAATGAGGATCCAGCTGATTTTTTAAAGCATCAAATCTTGCAGAGGCTGTTCCCGCAATAATTTTTTGCTTTTTGACCTCCTTTTTTTGAAGTGCCCGATAAAAATAAAAGGCATGCGTAAAAAGGGAAGCAATGATGGTAATAACAATAGCTATAATGTATGAATCCACCGTTTCTTCTCTTAGGAATTCCGTGATGGACAAACCTTGGTAATAGAAATGAACCAAATAACGCAGTATTCCAAAGGTAATAATGGTAAGAAAAAAGGAACCTATAGCACCTATCCACAGTCGTTTTTTTGGGTCTTTCTCCCAAGAATAACGAATGTCCATCCCATCATAGTAGTAAGAGTTGACAACTGTTAAACCAAACGAAAAAATAAAGCTAATGATGATGTCTCTTACAACACTATCAAAAGAATAGTCGCCATCCCCAAAGACAAAAATGCTTAGGATGGCGACAAATGCCGTTATCAATAAAGAAACCTTGACAACCTTGATAAAGTTACGCATACTTATGACTTACATTGTGCTAAGACCTGTTCTGCCCTGTCTTTTCCCCAAGAAGGATAGAACGGAGTATCGTTGTTAAAATTAGCAAAAAGTTCCAAGGCTCTTTCGATATCTTTACAATATGGTGCAATATCATTACCAAAATATCTAGCAGCCCCCATATCCCACTCCGCTTTTGAGAATATCACACGTGGGTTATCTGGAGCTAATTCCAAAGCCTTTTGATACAGTTGGGTGTTTTTGCCGGATAAGGTCATCCCATATGTTGCGCCATCAAAAGCAATCCATGCCGTATTGATCATGGCCTCTTGAACCAGTAATTCAGGATTGTCGGGTGAAATCGCTTTCGCCAAATCAGTAAACTCTTTTGCCTTTTCCAACTGTTTGGAAAGTTGTTCCAAATCGGTTACCCCGAACGAGTAAATCGTGTTTATTTGGGCCACATAATAATGAGGCAACCAATTGTCTTGTTCTGCCATGGCTATGCGTTCAAAGAGGTTTGCCGCTTCCATAGGTTTCTGTTCCCCCCATAACTGAAAGGCTTTTTCCATGCCCTTGGTATATTTATCCTGGGCGTTAACCGTTCCAACACATGCAATTAAAATAAGAAGAATTAGTTTTTTCATGACTGTTCGTTTTTTAATTATTTATGCAGCAAAAGTGCTTTAGAACAGCATATTTGACTAAAAACTATTACCCAACTGTAGATTTTTACAACTGAGTTGTCATATCGAAACAAAAAGTCCGGCAATTCTTTTGAAAAGCCGGACTCCTAAATATATAAATATTGGTTATTGGTTGCTATAATCTTTATAAATCGCTTCTTCAAAAGCCGCCCAATGGGCATCCGTCATTCTTCCAGGTGTAAAAAGGCATATTCCCGTAGCGCCGTTTAACATAGACCCCGCAATGGCTTCTCCAATCTCCTCGGGCAACAACCCATGATTTTCTGGATCTTTCTCATCACCCTTTTTTTCTGGTTTGGGGCAAATGAACAATCCGCTATATACGGGAATTCCATTTTTGATGGCCCCAACTTCTTCTTTAACAATCTCACCCACCCATTCTGGTCCTTCCAAATAAAAGTCATTGTAATTCATGGGATAAACGGCATCCAAATTCCATTTATTCCACTCCTGTCTCACTAATTTTTTGGCGATAGAAGGTCCCGGAAAAACGGCAGCATTAATTTTTTTGCCTTTGGTGTGCGCTACTTCTGCCAATCTGCTCACCATATTGGTAATAAGGTCATATCTAAACTGCTTCCATTCGGGTACTTGCGTAGCATCCTCAACTTCTTTGATGTCGATGCCGCTCTTCGCTTTGAAATCGGAAGTACAATCATCACAATAACAGTAGTCATAAGGTGCATATTCTTTGTCCATGACCAGTCCATATTTATCCCATAAACCTCGGGCCAGAATAACATCGGGAAAACGGATATAATCCAAATGAATTCCATCAACTTCCGCAACATCAGCAACGCTTCCGTACAGTTCAGCTAAGAAATTGTATGTTCCTTCTTTGCTTGGGCACAAAAATTTATAGTAGGGAACATAGGCCGGTTTTTCGAAAGCTGATTCCCCATCCCTGTTAACAGCATACCATTCTTTTTCTATTTTAGCATTCTCCCCTTGGACCATGGTAGGAATCCAGGTGTGAAATTCCATTCCAGCAGCTTTCACCAGTTTTCCAACTCGTTTATATGTTTCAGGGTCATGCCCTCCATTATACATAAGTCCATCAATTCCTTTTTTCTTAAAGTCTTCAAATTGCGCAGATAATTCTGCATCTGTTGCCTCACCAGGACCGCCCGTCCAAGCGTATACCGGAATCTTATTCTTTTTCTCAACTGAAGCAGGACTTTCCGAATTTTTGGTCTTGCAGGAAATCAATAGTAAACCGACTCCGGCGAATAGAAGAAATTTGTTCATTTTACTCATTTTTTAGTCTTACGCAAGATCAATTTATGCAAACTTTTCTTGTTCCCTGAGATTCTTAGCTCAATGACGCGTCTGTCAATATGAACACCTATAGTTTGATCACTTTTGAGTTAAGGTCTTGGTCATCAATTCTAATTTTAAGTTAAAAAATCATTCAAACTAGATTTCTTTTTGGTTTGGTGCAACCCTTGTTTTTTTCCCATGTCCTTAGGGAGAATAAAATCAAAAAACGATTACATCTAAACTTAAATCAAAAAACAGATGAAGAAAAACAAAAAAAAGCGTAGTCCCATACGTTTACTCATTGGCCTATGTCTTTTACTGAGTTCAATTACGCTAAGCGCTCAAAACAGCTATACGGTAAGTGGAAATGTGAAGGATCAAATCAATGGTGAAACACTTTTTGGCACTTCCATATTTTTAAAAGGAACCACCATTGGAGCCATAACCAATGAATACGGTTTCTATTCCATAACAGCCCCTGAAGGGTCTTACACCCTTGTCTTTTCACATTTAGGATATAAAGAAATATCGATGCAGCTTGTCCTGGATAAAAATCAAAAAATTGATGTGGAAATTGCAGAATCCTCCACGCAGTTGGATGAAGTTGAGGTTACTGCCGAAGAACCAGAGCGTGCTATTCTGCGAAAACCTGAAATGAGTGTTTCCAAGCTCAACATAAAAACGGTAAAACAGATGCCCGTAGTCTTGGGTGAAGTAGATGTAATTAAGTCACTTCAAATTTTACCAGGGGTCACCAATAATGGCGAAGGATCTAGCGGCTTTCATGTTCGCGGTGGAGCAGTGGACCAAAACCTTGTACTCTTGGATGAGGCCATTATTTATAACACCTCACATATGCTCGGATTCTTTTCGGTTTTCAATGCGGATGCCGTAAAGGACCTAAAATTGTATAAGGGTGGTATTCCAGCAAAATTTGGTGGCAGGGTATCCTCTGTATTGGATGTTAGGCAGAAAGATGGAAACAGTAAGAATTTTGCATTAACAGGCGGTATTGGCGTAATCTCCAGCAGGCTAGCCGCTGAAGGACCCATGTTCAACGACAGAGGTTCATTTCTTGTGGCTGGTAGAGGCTCGTATGCCCATCTATTGTTGAAACTAGCCGGGGAAAAGAACAGTGTGAGTTTTTATGACCTCAACCTAAAGACCAATTATCGTTTAAATGACAACAACAAGCTATTTCTTTCTGGATACTTTGGAAGGGATGTTTTTGATTTCGATGGCTCATTTAGCAGCAGCTACGGTAATGCCTCAGGAAATTTAAGGTGGAACCATATTTTCAACGACCGTTTGTTCTCAAACTTATCCCTTATTTACAGTAAATATGATTATGAACTGGGTATAGAGGATTTCGAATTTGACTGGATTTCATCCATCAAAAATTATAATGCCAAATACGATCTGAAATATTACTTCAGTGATGCATTTAAGCTCGATTTTGGTATTAGTACTATAAAATATGAGTTTGACCCAGGGCAAATCAAACCTACTGGTCCTAACTCTTCCATAAACGAACTACAACTTGATAAAAAACGAGCTTTAGAAAGTGCCGCCTACATTAATGCGGAACACAAATTGACCGACAATTTAACCGCACAATATGGACTACGATTTAGCCATTTTAACAGGATGGGAGGACAACCGTTGTCTGAGTACGCGAATGACCAACCGCTAATTTACAATCCTACCCTTCGATTTTATCAACGAACAGACCCCATTGGCGAAACTGTTTATAAGAAAAGTGAGAGCATAGAAACATTCAGCAATTTTGAGCCACGCCTTGCACTAGCCTATCAACTCAACGACTATTCATCCATCAAATTGGGTTATTCCAGAGCTGCGCAATACATTCATTTACTATCCAACACCTCTTCGGTTACTCCTCTAGATGTTTGGACTCCCAGTGGAAAGTATATCAAACCTCAATTGTCCGATCAATATGCATTGGGATATTTCAGAAACTTCAAAGACAAAATGTACTCCATGGAGGTGGAAGCCTATTACAAGACAGTAGATAACAGAATTGATTATATCGATGGTTCGGACCTGATAGGCAACAACAACATTGAGCGAGAGATTTTAAATGGTGAATCCCGAGCATACGGACTTGAACTATTGTTCAGAAAGAATGAAGGCCCTTTCACTGGTTGGATCTCCTATACACTCTCCAAATCAGAACAAAGAACTTTTGGTGGAAATGCCGGTGGCCCAGGAATCAATAATGGTGATTGGTACAATACTCCCCATGATCGCACCCATGACATTTCTGTTACCGGAGCTTATCAATTCAATGAAAAATGGAGTTTTGGGGCCAATGCCATTTTCCAAACCGGAAGGCCGGTAACCTATCCCAATGGCCAATATCAATACGAAGGTATATCCATTGCGTCCTATTCTGATCGCAATGCCGACAGGTTGCCCGCTTACCATAGATTAGATGTTTCGGCCACTTATAGACCAAATAAAAGACCTGACAAAAAATGGAAAGGGGAATGGGTGTTTGGCATCTATAATGTTTTCAATCGAAAAAATGCGGCGAGTATTTCGTTTGGACAAAATTTTGAAACCGGAGCCAATGAAGCAACCCGAACCGCAATCTTCGGCATTGTTCCATCAATCACCTACAACTTTAAATTTTAAAACAATGAAACACATATATAAAATCTTATTCAGCATCTTATTATCCGGTATAGCTTCCTGCACAGATGTTATTGAAGTCGATGTTCCCGAAGGGCCTATTCGATTAACAATTGAGGCCTCAATTGATTGGGAAAAGGGCACATCCGGAAACCAACAAACCATTTTATTAAGTACTTCTACACCTTTTTTTGAAAGTCAGAACAATTCGGCCGTAACAGGTGCATCCGTCCAAGTTCGAAACAACAATAGTGGTGTCGTTTTTAACTTTCAAGATCAGAACGACGGTCGCTATACCACATCTTCATTCATTCCCGTCATTGGAAATTCGTATACCTTGGAAGTCTTATATGAAGGAGAACAATACACCGCCACGGAGACAATGCTTGCAGTAAGTAATATCTCCAGTATAACACAAACCAGGGAAGATGGTGAGGATGATGAAGCCCTTGAAGTCAATGTTTCCTTTGTAGACCCAGTTGATATTGAGAACTATTATTTTCTCAGATTTCAAAGTAGGGAAGACTTACTACCAGAACTTTTTTACATCAAGGACGAATTTGTGGATGGTAATGAAGTGACTTTTTACTACGAAAAACTTGAGGATGAAGAGGAGAATATCCAGGAATTCGAACCTGGTGACACTGTGGACATTGTTTTATTGGGAATTTCGGAAGATTATCACAATTACCTCCGCTTGTTGGTCGAACAGTTTGAAAGTGCAGGAGATGCCTTTAGTGCCACTCCTGTGGCGTTGGTAGGTAATTGCATAAATGTGGACAATCCAGAGAATACACCCTATGGCTATTTCAGGGTTTCAGAAAAAGTAGCCAGTAGTTTTACGTTTGAGTAGTTTTTGTTTAGGTTGGTAATCCCAAAGTTCGAATCTTCGGCTTTGGGATTTTTGCATTACAGTTCATTGATGTCCGAGGAAGATAAATTTCCGCAATGGTATGAGGAAGTTCATGGTGAAGGAACTTTTATGGAATTTTTAAAGGAGTTTGGAGATACCACCCATGGAGATTTCCAAGAATTATGGGCTTTTAGGGCCGACCTTAATGGAACGGATGGTTCCGTTCAGTCCGCTGCAAGGCAATAATTCGCATTTTTTAATTATACCAGGGGGCAAAGTTTGTCCCCTGTTTTTTATGTCCAATGTCAAAATATCCAAACAAATATGACAGCCACCAATATTTTCAGTCAGTTCAAAAAAAGTTCAATAATCAGAACGATCAAGTTTTAAATATTTTTATTTGAAATTTATCTCAATAAAACTGGTATTGGGTTTTTTGTTCGTGAACATTATTAAAGCTTCTGACCGTCACTATATAACAAACTGAAGGTAAAAGCTTACAAATCAGTGCATTTCATCGAAAACCTTGAATTATCAAAGATTTTAAAAGCGGAGATTTGCATTTTTGAGGGTAACACTAAACATTAACTTCAAGGGTACTCACCCTGTTTTCAAAAACCTCAAATATGAAAATTAAATTCTTTCTGGGTCTACTCATGGCCTTTGCGCTCACTTTTATAAATTGTTCAGATGATAGCAATTCCAATACTGATGGAACGGGTAAACTAACCGTACAATTAACAGATGCTCCTTTTCCATTTGATATGGTAGCGGAGGCCAATGTCACGGTATTTAAGTTAGAAGCCAGAAACAAGGATAGTGAAGATGGTGATATGGATGAAAACACCGATAGCGATATGGATGATGACAGTGAAGGTTCTCCTTTTATTACCTTGATGGAAGAAGAAATGAATGTAAACCTTTTGGAACTTACAAACGGAGTTACAGAACAGTTGGCAAGCATAGACGTTCCTGTGGGCACATATGATCTCTTACGAATCTATGTAAAAGGGGTCAACGTAGTTTTGACGGATGGCCGAACCTTCGACTTAAAAGTTCCAAGTGGAGAACAAACAGGTATTAAAGTATTTATTAAGCCGGGAATCACCGTTGCCGGAGGGTTATCTGCAGACTTGTTGTTAGACTTTGATGTAAGCCGCTCCTTTGTCGCAAAAGGTAACATAAAGAATATTGATGGTATTAATGGCTTTAACTTCAAACCAGTGATTAAGGTGAGTAACCTTTCAACCGCTGGAAGCCTTACAGGAAACGTTAACACCTTGGAAGAAGAGATGCAGGTTGCTCTTGAAGGTGCCCAGATATCTGTTTTAGCAGCTGACACCCTAAATACATCAGGTTTTAGCGATGCAGATGGCAATTATACCATCATGGGATTGGAAGCCGGTTCTTATAAGGTATTTGCTGAATTGGAGGGCTATATCAAAAGTGATACCGTTGATGTGGAAATAGCGGTGGCCAATAAAACCATTCAAGATTTTCAATTGGTAAAAGAGGTGATAGAATAAAACTTTTGAGAGATTTTTAAAATAACAAGCGGGAATTAAATTCCCGCTTTTTTTTGTTCGCTATTCTAATGAATGGCCAAGTTTTGCTTAATCTCAATTTTGTAACTTTCAAAACATATTTAAAAACTAGTCATGAAATCAATTGGATTAACTTTCCTATTCGTATTGTGTACTATTTCGGGATATTCCCAAAGACCAAGCGCATTGGAAAATGGTAAATTTTTTGATAAAAATGGTGCCAAAATGTTATATGGAGGTGAAAGTGAGGCTGAACATTTTATCATAGATAATCTTGACCTGGAACCTGCACAGTTTCATTATGGCATTGGTCGTGAGCGTTTCCCTGCCTTGCTAAAGCCAGAGTTTCAAACCGTTCAAGAAGCAGATTCGAGCTGGACCCCGGAAAGCCGTTTTTTACTAGCCAAAAAAGGAAATGATATCAAAGCATACTCTGTTGCTGATTTAACTCGCCACGAAGTGGTCAATGATATGTTGGATGGTGAACCTGTGTTCGCTGCCTATTGTATTTTGGCAGACTTGGGAGCAATTTATAAAAGAACCTACGCAGATAAGGTTTTTACTTTCGCACTCAGCGGATATACCTATTTTGACCCACAAGTATGGGATGGATTGGACGGTTTTGTGCTATGGGATAGGGAGACTGAAAGTCTTTGGTGGCCCCTGATTGATAAAGCGGTATCAGGTTCACTTAAAGATGTTAAGCTTCAAAAACTGGAAGACACGTATTGGGAAGATACCACTTGGGGACGGATAAAGGAACAGTACCCAACCGCAAAAGTTATGAAGTCAGGTTTGGACTATGAACGTCCAAAAACGTGGAAAAGATATGATGATGTTTCTGACGTCGTAAAAAAATACGCTAACTGAAAAATTTCACCTTTGTATATTCCACATTACTACAAAAACGAAAGTGTTGACGAGGTCAAAACATTTTTAAAAGAAAACAGTTTCGGTATTCTGGTTAACCAAGTTGATGGTAAACCATGGGCCACACATATTCCATTAGAGCTCGATACAGATGACCAAGGAAAAGATGTTTTGGAGGGACATATCTCCAAGGCCAATCCACAATGGAAAGCATTTGAAATGTCCAAAGAGGTTTTATGCATTTTCAATGGACCTCACGCTTATGTTTCCTCTTCATGGTACCAAGAAGAAGAGGTGCCAACTTGGGACTATATAGCAGTGCATGTTTACGGTAAATTAAAGGTTTTGAGTGAAGAAGAAACGATGGAATCTCTCCATAAATTGGTAAACAAGTATGAGAAGGGTTCCAAAAACCCCATATCACTTCATGATATGTCACAGAAAACCCTACGGCAGGTCAAAGGGGTAGTTGGGTTCAGTATTGAGATTACCGAAATTCAAGCAGCCTATAAACTGTCACAGACCCGACCACAAGATCATGCTAAAATTGTTTCCGAACTCTCGGAACGGAAAGACTCTGGAAGCAAATTAATTGCCAAAAAAATCGAAGGCAATTAATATTAAACAAATTTCCTATTCATTATCCTGAAACTTAGTGTCAGCCCATCCAGAGTATCGGGAATTGTTCACATGCATAATCCAGATTTCATCTTTATAAGAACCCTTCATCTTAGAGCGATAGGCTGCGTAGGCGTCCTCATTTTCCTGGTATTTGGCCAAGTACACATAGTTCAATCCATTATCAGGGTTCGTAAAATATTTCGCGTTAAGGCCCTTGGCTTTCAAATTGGCCATAAAACTCTTTAGGTAACGTTCATTTTTAAAAACGTTGGCTACAATGTAATGACCTTTACTTACACCATCCAGGCTAATGAATTTTTCAACGGGCTTATAGGCGCCGCCGGTAAACGCTCCTTTTTTACTAGCAGCCTTTGTTTTAGGTTTTGCAGCGGTATTGGCAACCACTTGTGATTGCTTCACGGAATTATAACCCTTGAACTCGCTTTTTTTAGCCGGTGTGCTTATTTTAAGTTTTGCTGTCCTGTTGGTTTTAGGTTTTACAGCAGTATTTTCAGCAACTTGGGTTTGGACCGTAGCATTGTAAATAGAATCTAAGTCTGAGGAATTTTTGGCTAAATAAATTTTCTGCGCTTTTTCCTCTAGGTCAGGCCGCCTATTGTCTGTTTGTCTTTTGACCATGCGCATGACCATTTCGAAACGTTTCTCCATTTCCTGATCTTTGGACTTTTCCAAAGAGTCCATTTTAAAGAGCAATTCATCAATAATAGCGTAGCTATCTTCTTGATTCTCCTTCAATTGCTTTACTTGTTCCTCCCAAAAAGCCAAATCTTCCTTATTGGTTGGCCTAAGAGTGGTTTCTGTGTCCAGTTTACTTTTCTTTGACTTTTTCTTCTCTTTTTTGATATCGGCAACAAAAGTACCTTCAATAGGCTTTCTGGTTGAACCTTCTTCATTTGATGCCAAGGTATTCCGTGACATAGTGGGCACAAATGAAAACGCAATAGAAACCTCATGGGTCACTCCTAAATTGGCAAAATTGTTATTGATGTTCTTTTCGAAATTGTAACCGAAGGACAATCTTCTGTTCAAATTGAATCCTGTTCCGGCTGAAGCACCATAGAGCTGATCATAACCTCCTTGAATCCAACCTAGTTTGGGTAAATCAAGAATCAATCCTCCACCAAATATTGGATCTTGTTCTGCCTGAAAACGGGCTCTTGCCAAAGGTAATAGCCTTCCATCCTGAAAAATACCAGCGCCATTTTTAAATTCATGGGCAAATTGAACATGGCCAGAAAAAGTTTTCTCATTGAAATCGGTCAAAGACTTACCGGATTTTATATTGTAATCCACCAAATTTTGAGCAAATACACCAAAATCAAACTTCCCAAATGAAACATTCAATCCCGGTTGAAAAGAAATTATGGAGTTTTGGGATGCATCATTTAACAGAGGGTCCTCTTCCAAGGTTACCGCTCTATCCGGGTCAAAACTGCTAACGTAATATGGAATGTTTACACCAAAGCTCAAGCTACTTTTTTGACCTAGTTGAATACCATGGGAATAGTTAGCCATCACCCCCAAATTAGAGATAACACCTTCTTGCTGATTATACAGACTTAATCCCAGTCCAACGCGATCGTTAATTCTTCCACTATAACTTAAAAAGTAATTCTGGTTGTTATCGTTAAAGTCGGAACCTTGGCTGCGATGAAAGAGATTCACATAGGATTTATCCTCCCTAACGGCAGAAAATGTAGGGTTAATCAGAAACCTATTGAACTTTAATAGATTCTGGAACGGCACATCATAGCTTACATAGGGGTTATCTTCCTGCGCATTCATTGCACCGCAGAAAAGTAATGGTATCATCAATAGAAAGAGCCGTTTATTGCGACCTATAGGGATATTTTTTAAATGTAGGGGTAGTTTTATAGCCATGGCCTGGGGTTCTAAGTAGGTTCATTATCCCGGTTGGGATTTGTTTGGTTTTATTGTCTGGTCTCATTGCAAGATTTGGGAACTTGTAAGAGTTTTATTATTAATTGTTCTTGTAATTATACGTTTTTTGTCGACAAAAAACCAATTTAATCGTTGAACTGCATGGTTATTTGTCGACTGATGCTTATATGTAACGACAAACATTCAATTTTCTTATGTAGCTGATTTTGAGCCTCTTCTAGTTTGCCAAAATTTAAAACCAATTTCCTAGTATTTTTGTATCTGCCTATATCGTGTAAGAATGTTATGAGTGAGCATATAAAAATCGTCAGTTGTTCGGAAAAATACTTCGAGGCTTTCAAAGCGTTGAACGAGGAATGGATTAACCAATATTTTAAAATTGAAGAGATGGATCGTATCTCTCTCGGCAATCCAAAAGAATACATTTTGGATAAAGGTGGATACATTGCTGTGGCTTTGCTCAATGATGAAGCTGTTGGTGTTTGCGCTCTAATGAAAAGTAGTCACGAAGGCTTCGATTTTGAACTAGCCAAAATGGGGGTTTCGCCCAAAGCTCAAGGCAAAGGCATTGGCAAGCTTTTGGGTGAACATATTATCCAAAAAGCCCAAACTACGGGTGCCACTAAGTTATATCTGGAAACCAACAGCGTTTTGGGTCCGGCAATTGCCTTATATAAAAAACTGGGTTTTAAGGAAATAACAGGTGTTACTTCTCCTTATGAGCGAAGCGATATTCAAATGTCGCTTGATCTGAATCATTTTTGAAACTATCTACTAGACACTACATTTCTGTCGGTCTATCTTGTTCAAACCTTATACTTTGACTTTCCTATCTCGTTAAAAATGAGTATATTAAAGAATTCACCTTTAAAATTCCAACGTCATGGGAACAGTTAAGAATTTGAACAAATGGGCTAATGCCCATACCTATTATCCATTGGATTTAGTGCGAATTGCCCTTGGAATCTTTCTTTTTTACAAGGGAGTGGAATTTATGACGAATCATGAACAAATGGCCATAATGGTCAGACCCTTTCAAGAGATGCCGGGAGGAATGATTCTTTTGCATTACATAACCCCAGCACATTTTGTCGGCGGTTTTTTGATCGTGGTTGGTTTGCTAACGCGATGGGCAGCAGCGGCCCAGTTACCAATCTTAATCGGTGCGGTATTAACAAATTTCCTAGGGGAAATGAATACCACAAACCTTATTTTGGCAACGCTGACCCTGCTAGCCTGTATATTTTTCCTAGTGTACGGGTCAGGAAAGCATTCTGCCGATTACTATTTGAAAATGCAGCAATAGGAAATCAGTACTATAAGTTATCCAATTGATTGCTCTTGCCATCGTTACTAATGGTCCAAAAGAACCCTACAAAAAAGAAACTATCAGCAGGGGGCGTAATTGCCCTTCTGTCAAAGATTCCATCGACATTCGGTGTGTTTGCGTATTGATAGTCGCTTACATTGTTAAAACTCAATATATTGTTCACCGAAAAGTATAGAATCTTTTGCTGATCAATCAAGTAGGCCCAATTTACACTGAGGTTATTGAAGGATTTGGTCTTTTCTGCCAAAAATTCCGGAGTGTTCGGATTATCATAGGGTCTTCCTGAACCGTAAGAATATGAAACTCCGACCTGCGAACGCAGCTTGTTCACCCAGTATTTGGTCACCAAAGAGAAATTGTGTTTAGGTGCAAAATTAGGTGTTGCACGTTCCATAAAATTCTGATAATCACGTTCCGTGTCCAAATAGGAATATGAAATCCAATAGTCTAAGTTGTTGATGCTTTTATTGTCTCTCCAAAAAACATCGAACCCAGCCGCATAACCACTCCCTAGATTGGAAAAAGCTGAGTTGAACTGCGGAAGCTGAGTATCGTATTTTACCAGATTGTCATAATCTTTGTAGTACCCTTCTGCTCTAAACGTCTTGCCATCACCTACGTATTGGTAATTTAGAATGTAATGTGAGGTTTTTTCAGATGAAAGAGGTGCTCCAAACTTGGCCACATTAGATATAGGGTTCTGATAAAAATCTCCATAAGCAAGTGAAAATTGACCTTTGTCACCAGGCTTATAGGCAAGCGATACTCGTGGTGAAATCGTAAAATCCTGCATAAAAGAACTGTGTTCTCCCCTAATCCCAAGTTTCATTGCAAACTTATTGCTCAAGAAGATATCCGTCTCCGCAAAACCTGCCCACAGCTGATCATCGTAGTCACTTTCAAAGGTAAAGCCATCATTTGCCGAAAAGGTTTCCTCAAAATTGGTATTGAATAATTCAGAACCAATGGTAAGATTAAATCGATTGCTGAAGTTTTTTCGAACTTTAGCCTTTACGTGGGTTGCTGTCTCTTTAGCTTCTACAACGTCTTGCTGTATACCGACATCGTTCGTATCCCACGAAATGGCAGCTCCGGTGGTTAAGCTCCAATCGTTTCCGAAAAAATATTTATATGAGGAGTTAAAATAAAGGTTGTTATTCTTTAATCTAAACTGTATGAAATCATCAAAATTGATATCCTCTTGAGCAATGTCCAAATCTGCATGATTGAATCCTGTGTATAGTTTAAACATGCTCTTCTCTCCCTTGCTCCTGAAAACAGCTTCCCCCGAAATAGACTCGTATGGACTATTCCATCTTACCCCTTGATCAGAAGGAATCAAAGCTTCGTACGGTGAAAGGTTGATATAGGAAGTGTTCAAACTCAACGATTGATCACCCCATATCTCTGTATGACCCAATCCCCCACCGACAGACATTATTGAAATATCCGTCTTTTCTTGGTCAGGCACGTCGGTTGTATTCAAAAGAAGTACGCTGGATAAGGCCTGTCCGTACTCCGCAGAATATCCCCCAGTACTAAAGGTGATTCCTTTAAAAAGAAACGGAGAAAACCTGCCTCTTGTAGGTGTATTGTTTGCGGATGCGTTAAAGGGTTGAAAAACTCGAAGTCCATCTATGAACACCTGTGTTTCATCGGCCGAACCACCTCTTACAAAAAGTCTTCCGTCTTCATTTACGGTAGTTGTTCCAGGTAAGGTTTGCAGAGCCGCAACAAAATCCCCTGCCGCCCCTGCTGTGGTAACAATATCCAATGGCTTTAAAACTGAAACTTTGGAATTGTCGCCTGCCTCAAAAGTTCCGGCAGTTAAGGTAACCCCTGTCAATGCATTTATCGATTCAACCAGTTGTATCTGAATATCTTTAAAATATGTAACATCTCCTATCTCATAGTGGGGGTCATAAGACAACATGGAAATAACCAAGGTTTGGGTACCTGTTTCCGTGGTTTCAAAGTTAAAAGTTCCATTTTCAGTGGTCGAAGCACCGTCATACGTACCCTCTAAATAGACGTTGGCCCCGCTTATCGGATTGTTTTTGGCATCGGTTACGGTGCCGGATACTGTGGTTTGGGAAGATACTGCTCCTGCGATTAAGATTGTAATAAATAAAAGAATCTGGTTTTTCATGACTGTTCGTTGTTTGATACCCCAAAATTGCCTTAACAGTCTTATGTATACCAATCCGTGATACCCAATTGTAGAATTTTAATGATGAATTGAACCTTGGGTCTTAAATGATAAATCAGCCATCAAATAAGTAGAATATGGTCCAGGGGAAATCTCTTTTATTTTGTGCTTTACGCTTTAAACATTACATTTAAATAGCCATATCAACCACTTTAAACCAATATCATAAAAACCTCAGTACACACAATTCTACTTGTGTGCTTTTCGATTGTTTCGTTAAAAGCGCAAAACTCTGTAATCGATAGTCTACAGGGTATTTATCCAAGTGCCCAAAGTGATTCTGCCCGAGTTAAGATTTTAAAAGATATTTCTTGGCAATACCTCAACCATCGAAGCAGCGCCGAATTGGCAAAAAAACATATTGACAGCTTCAATTACATAAGCGAAAGAGCAAATTTACCTTGGGGCATTTCATTAGCTAACTATCAGTATGCCGTATTGGAAAGACAAAAGGGCAACTATGCTGAAGCATTACGTTTTATTGACACGTATCTTGACTTCCATCAAACGAAAAAGGAATCCTTTGCCTTGGCCAATGGTCTATATCAAAAAGCCGTCATATTAGATGATCTGGGCAATTTTGATAAAAGTCTGGAAATCTATTATTCAATTCTCAAAATTTATGAAGAACTGGATGATTCATTTAGTGTAGCCACTACCCTGAATGCAATGGGAGAAATCTTAAAGAACAATGGCAAAATGCTAGATGCCATGGATTCCTATAACCGGGCTCTTAAACTCTTCACTGAAATTGGTGATAAAACCGAAATTGCCAATTGCCTTTTTAACATTGGTGACACCCATATGCAAATGGAACAGTATGATCTGGCTCTGGAATATTTGGGTCGTGCATTGGCTCTAGATCAGGAGACACAGAGCGATTGGGGCATGGCATATGACTACGAAGCGCTTGGAAAAGTATATGGTTTTCAGGAAAAATTTGCAGATGCCTTAGAATACCATAATCAGGCGCTTGTGTTGCGCGAAAAACTTGGGTTAAAACGCGAACTGGCCTTGAGCCATTCACAGATTGGGGTTATTAATCTCAAATTAAAGCAATTTGCAAGAGCAGAAAGGAGCCTTAACAATGCCATTGAGATTGCAGAGGAAATAAAAGCCAAAGCCGTACTTAAAGATAATTATGCTGCGCTTTCACAACTCTACGAGCAAACCGGAGATTATCAGAGATCATTGGAATTCAAAAACAAATTCATTGAGGCAAAGGATAGCTTGTTCAATGAATCCAAATTCAAGCAGGTCGAAGAGTTGCAGGTTCGTTTTGAAACTGAAAAAAAACAAAGTGCCATCGCTGCCCTAGAAAAGGATGCTGAAATTACCGGGCTTCGGCTTGAACAGCAAACCACCATTCGCAATATTATCATTGGTGCGGCATTGGTCATTTTGCTGTTTGCTTACTTCGCCTTCAACAGATATCGACACAACCAAAGAGCAAGACATGCCGATGAAGAAAAGAAAAGAATGCTCGCTGAAGAACGAAAACGAACCGAAATTGAAAAACAACGTGTAGTTGAGCTTGAAAAGATAGATAAACTTAAAGATGAATTTCTCGCCAATACCTCCCACGAATTACGAACACCATTGGTAGGTATCATCGGATTGACAGAATCTCTAAAAGATGGGATAGCAGGAAAGCTTCCGAAAGCTGCCATGGAAAATTTGGACATGATTGCCAATAGCGGCATGCGACTTTCCCATCTTGTTAATGACATCTTGGACTTTTCAAAACTTAAGAATAAAGACATTGAACTCTCCATCCGTCCGGTGGATATTCATGCGCTATCCACGATTGTAATGCGCCTATCAAATCCCTTGGTCCAGGATAAAAAATTGAAGCTCATCAATTCAATCCCAAAAGATGTTCCTCTGGTAGATGCTGACGAAAATAGATTGCAGCAAATCATGCATAACTTAATCGGGAATGCTATAAAGTTTACTCAAAAGGGTTATGTAACCTTGTTATCAGAAGTTAAGAACAATATGTTGAGCATTTCTGTTACGGATACAGGTATCGGAATCCCAGAAGGCAAATTTGAAACCATTTTTAACTCATTTGAACAAGCCGATGGTTCTACACAAAGAGAATATGGTGGTACAGGACTTGGTCTTTCAGTGACCAAACAATTGGTCGAACTGCATGGAGGCTCCATTGTGGTGACTTCTGAAAAGGGAAAAGGTTCTATTTTTTCATTTACGCTTCCCTTGAGCAAAACTGATCGCAAAGACTTTGAATCCAAAGGGTTTGTCTCAACAGATTTTGTACAATCTCGGTCAACACCTCAAAAAGATTTGCCATTACCCGGAGTATCCAAGAAACATGGTCAAGAAATACCCAAAATTTTGATTGTGGACGATGAGCCGGTCAACAGAAGGGTGCTTGAAAATCATTTAACGGTTGCAGGTTACGAAATTACCGAAGTCAGTTCTGGGAAAGAAGCCTTAAAGGAATTGGATAGCGAGAATTTATACAATCTGGTATTGCTTGATGTTATGATGCCTGGAATTTCTGGTTATGAAGTTTGTGAGAAAATCAGAGAAAAATATATCGCTAGTGAGCTTCCTGTAATTTTACTGACAGCCAAAAATACCGTAAACGAATTGGTAGTTGGTTTCAATGCAGGTGCCAACGATTATTTGACCAAACCGATTTCCAAGAATGAGTTATTAAGCCGAATCAAAACGCACATCAATTTAAATACCATCCACAGGGCCACTTCTAGATTTGTTCCTTCGGAATTTGTCCAATCCGTAGGCAAGCAATCCATCACAGATGTGAGGTTGGGTGACCACATTGAAAAAAATGTCACCGTATTGTTTTCTGATATACGAGATTACACAACGCTTGCGGAAAGCATGACTCCTGAACAAAATTTCAAATTTGTGAACGCCTATGTGGGTCGTATGGGTCCAATTATCAAGGAAAACCATGGTTTTGTAAATCAATACTTGGGCGATGGAATCATGGCGCTATTTACGCATACTTCAGAAAGTGCTTTGGATGCAGCTATTGAAATGCAACGGACCTTAGCTCTCTATAATAAAAGACGAATCAAGGAAAAAGGGTATGTCCCAATTTCCGTTGGTATGGGACTTCATACCGGCCAGTTAATTATGGGTATTATTGGTGATACCCAAAGAAATGACCCTGCTGTAATATCCGATACGGTAAATAGTGCTTCGCGGGTTGAAGGTGTGACCAAACATTTTGGTGCTAACATCATAATAAGTGAAGACACCCTAAATTCCATGACAGATTCGGATGGTTTTAATTTTAGATTCTTGGGTAAAGTAAGGGTGAAAGGAAAGCAAAAAGCCATCGGCATTTACGAATGCATTGATGGTGATAGCGTAGAAAGTATTACCCTAAAATTGGAAACAAAACCAGATTATGACAAAGGCGTTGATCTATATTTTAATCAAAAATTTACAGAAGCTCTTACCGTCTTTGAAAAAATCTTACTGAAGAACCCTAAAGATACCATCACCCAATATTTTATTTCAAAAGCTAACAAATACCTGTCGGAAGGTGTGCCGGAAAACTGGCTTTCGATGACCGTTATGCACGAAAAATAAACTTTCTATTCCCTTGGAAAAGCTATGGACTTTGTCAAAAACAAACATATGCTCAATTTGATATATAGTCACTGACCAACTTTTCCGATAGTTTTCTTTCTACACCGGTATTGAAGGTTGCGCAACCCATAATTTCGCGCCACTTATAATTTGAATACCGTTGGTTGATATTAGATTGAGCTTGTTCAATAATCTCAGTAAAGGTGTCCATTTCCTTTTCAAAAAGAATTCCAAATCGTTTTTCCATTCTAAAGTATTCCGAAATAGGAAGGGTTGGGCCTTCTGAGTCTAGTTGCAAAGAGTTTAATCCTTTAGCTCTTCGGGACGGATCATTTCTATACAACAACCACTGTCCTGCTGCAACGGCAGCTTTGTGGTACTGCGAAGGATTTTTCATATCAATCCCATGAGCAGGGCTATGACAATACGCTATGATTAAGGATGGTCCATCATGTTTTTCTGCTTCAATAAATGCCTTTAAAGTCTGCTCTCGATCAGCTCCAATAGCTACTGATGCAACGTACACATCATCATAGTTCATTGCTAAAAAGCCTAAATCTTTCTTTTGTTTTTGTTTTCCCTTGGCGGCAAACTTGGCGGAGGCACCAAAAGGTGTTGCCTTGGACATCTGTCCTCCAGTATTGGAATACACCTCATTGTCTAACACCAAAATATTTACATTCTTACCAGAGGCCAATACATGGTCAAGTCCACCGTAACCAATATCATAAGCCCATCCATCTCCCCCAACTATCCATACACTTTTTTTCACCAAACTGTCGAGGTTTTGCTTTAAATTCACAGCTTCTGATGAGTTCAAAGAACCCAGTAGTGTATTCAACTTTTCAATACGAGTTCTTTGCAAAGCAATTTCGGCTTCAGTGTTTTGTTTCGCTTTTACAATGCTCTCAACCAATTCGGCGTCAAGATGATGCTTCATTTTCTTTAGTAAGTTTCTGGTCTGAGCTTCCTGCTGATCTAGCGATAGTCGAAAACCTAAACCGAATTCCGCATTATCTTCAAACAGTGAATTGGACCATGCAGGACCCCTTCCCATTTGGTCATTAGACCATGGTGTGGTTGGTAAGGCTCCGCCAAAAATGGAGCTTGCTCCGGTTGCATTGGCAATTACCATTCTATCTCCGAACAATTGTGATGCTAGTTTTAGGTAAGGGGCCTCTCCACAACCATCAACACCCATGGCATATTTAAAAAGAGGTTCTTGCAATTGTTGCTGACTTATTTGAGTAACATCAATTTTTGTTCTGTCAAACTCAGGAATGGTTTCAAAAAAATCCCAGTTCTCTTTTTCCTGCTCAATTTTCTCTTGGTTATTAGACATTATCAACGCTTTGGCAGGACAGGCATCTACGCAGTTGTTACATGAAGTACAGTGGTCAGGGTTAACTTGAATGGTATAATTAAGTAAATCAAAGCCATCCATATGCGTTGCAAATTCAACAGATTGGAAGTGTTTAGGTGCTTGGCCACTATAGTCATCGGCATATGCTTTTATCCGCAACGTCCCTTGTGGACAGGCCATGCTGCAAGCACCGCATTGCGTGCATAAATCCGTATCCCAAATCGGCAATTCTGAGATCACATCCCTTACATTGAATCTTGATGTATTACTTTGATATGTTCCATCCGAAGGCAATGCACTTACAGGAATTTCATTTCCTTTTTGCGCCAACAATTGCCCCAATAGCGTTTTTGAAAAAGTATCATCTTGCTCCAAAGGCGTTTCCGATGAAAATATTGAAGTATCAACTTTTACAATATGTTTTTTAACGAATTCCAAGTCAGCATTGTCCCATAGTTTGTTAGTCAATGCCAAATGACAAACATGGAACATTGAGATTGAATGTTCTCCTATGTCCATGAATCTGGGTAATTCTTTCAAATTCACCACGAACAACTCCAAATTTTTGGCTTGTATGCTTGTTTGCAGTCCATAAGAAAGTTTCTTCCAGAATTGGTCCGGTGTCAGTTCCGAATTCACCAAAATCTTCCCATGAAGTTTGATGTTTTCCAATACAGAATGTTCATCTAAAAATGATATGGAATCACATACCATAAAATCCGCTTCAGAAATCAAATACGGTGCTTTGATTTTATTTGGTGCCAATCGTAAATGTGCGACACTTTTTGAGTTTGACTTTTTATAATCACATTCGATATAACCTTGAACAAAAATGTCTGATTCACTACCGCACAACCTCAAATACCTACTGAAATGTTTACTGGTCTGCTCAGTTTTTGTCTGGTAAAACGCTGTTTGCTGATATTGATTGTCAATTCGAAATTCTTTGTCATATTTCAGGCTGGTGTGGGTCACATCATCTTCAATTCCTATGGTGAAGTTGTTCTTTGGTGTTGTCGATTGCATATTATCCACGACAGCTTTAACCATTGCAGGTGTGAACTCTTTGGAACTCAACCCATAACGTCCACCAACAACTTTGGGAAGTTTTTCAAATTTATCCGCAGCCTGAAATAAGGCTTGAACCACATCCAAATAAAGTGGTTCTCCTGCCGCCCCTGGCTCCTTGGTTCGGTCCAATACCGCAATGTTCTTACAGGTTGATGGTATGATATTCACCAAATGCTCAATGCTAAACGGTCGAAACAACCTTACCTTGATCAAACCAATACGTTCACCATTGGCATTGAATTTTTTGATGGTCTCCTCTATAGTTTCCGTAGCTGATGCCATAGCAACGATAATATGCTCTGCATCCGGGTGACCTATATAATCGAAGAGTTTATATTGTCTTCCCGTCAGTTCAAAAAACTTGTCCATATGATTCTGAACAATTACCGGGCAGTTGTTGTAATATGAATTTACTGCTTCCCTACTCTGAAAAAATACATCTGCTCCTTGTGAAGTACCTCTAATAACAGGTGTGTTTGGGTTAAGGGCTCTTTTTCTGTGAGCGCTAATAAGTTTTTCATCGACCATGGTTCTTATGGCCTGATCGGTAACCACTTCTATTTTGTTTGATTCGTGAGAAGTTCTAAAACCGTCAAAAAAATGTACAAATGGAATTCTGGATTCCAATGAAGCGGTTTGTGAAATCAATGCCATGTCCATGACTTCCTGTACCGAGGAAGATCCTAAAAAGGCATAACCAGTGCTTCGTACCGCCATAATATCGCTGTGGTCTCCGAAAACGGACAAAGCATGGGTTGCAATAGATCTTGTAGCTACATGAATAACGTTGGGCGTCAGTTCGCCAGCTATTTTATACATGTTTGGCATCATCAACAAAAGCCCCTGGGAAGCTGTGAAAGTAGTTGATAAGGCTCCGGTTTGTAATGCTCCGTGCATTGCTCCGGCAACACCGACTTCGCTCTGCATTTCAAATACTTCAGGAACATTACCAAAAATATTTTCTTGTTGCTCAGCACTCCACTCCTCAACCAATTCTGACATTTCAGATGCAGGTGTGATGGGATAAATAGCACACACCTCATTAAGTTTGTAGGCAATATGGGCTGCGGCCTGGTTGCCATTTAATATGTTGTGCTGCTGAGTTTTCATTTTTGGAGGTTTGGAAAATTGAAGGAAGGAAAGAAGGAATAAGCCGCCCTATATAGGGCGGCTTATTTCAAGTTTTACTTTTCGAACTCTATGGAAACTGGAGTTGGATTAGTAAGCATGTCAAATACTGGAGAGAATTGCGATAAAGCTCTCAATTGTTCATCAGAAGCATCAGATTTTACTTTGAACTTCACCTTGATTCCGTCGTACCCTTTTCTTACTTCAGGATCCAAACCAAGGAAACCGTGTAAATCAACACCACCTTCCAAAGAGGCTTCCATACCCTCAATGTCGATTCCATTAGCAGCAGCATGGTATACCATTGCTCCAGTTAAGCAAGAACCTAAGGCATGCAATACAATCTCTCCCGGATTAGGTGCCAAATCTTTACCTAAAAGGGGCTCCACATGGTCAGCTTCCATAGTGAAAGCATCTTTACTTCTTTCCGTGTGCTCAGCACCAACACCATACCAGTCTTTGATACTTGTTACACAGTGACCGCCGTCTATCCAGTTGGTTTTAGCTCTAAATTCAAATTTTGCCAAAGAAGGATCTTCTTGCACGTGATTGATGGTGTCTACCAGTTGATCTACGTTTACTCCGTTTTTAATGTTTGCTGTTGTAATCATTGTTTTAATTTTTAAAAGATTAATTTTTCGTTTTGCCTTTATTAATGCAGTTGGCGTGCCAAAAAACATAACTATTTAAAAATCAATGATTTACATAGTATTTTGAGTGAATTCAGAGTGACGATATTTCGTAATTTAACGAAATGTCGTAAGTGTATTTATGAAATTTCGTGAATTATACAGGACGAACGATGCCAAGTGCCTTAATCTTGGAAGTTAAGGTAGTAGGGCGCAGTTGTAGAAGGGCCGCTGCACCATTTTCCCCGGATATTTTCCATTGGGTTTGCCGCAAAGCCTTTAAAATATTCTCTTTTTCTATCTCAACCATTTCTTTTGAAGTAAGAATACGGTTCGATTCAGTACTTTCTTCTGTAGAGCCACCCGAAGGGGTAAGCGGAATTATGGATTGCCAGTTCACTTTACCGTTTGTAGAAACAATGATTGCGCGTTCAATCAAGTTTTGAAGCTCCCTAACATTCCCTGGCCAATCGTATTCCATGAACAATTGTTTCTGATCTTTGGATAAAGGCTCAATGTATTTGTTCATTTTTTTAGAAAACTGTTTTACCATTCTATCCGCAATTAAGCAAACATCATCTCCCCTATCCTTTAATGCAGGTACAACTATTGGAAATACATTCAATCGGTAATACAAATCTTCCCTAAATTTTCCGGTTTTTGAAAATTCCAACAAATCCCTATGGGTGGCAGCTATAATCCGAACATCAACCTTTAGCGTTTCTGAGCTTCCAACGGGGTCAAACTCTCCTTCCTGAATTATACGGAGTAGCTTAGGTTGTAAATCCAAGGGAAGTTCCCCAATCTCATCCAAAAATATTGTTCCTTTATCCGCCAATAAAAACCTTCCTTTTCTGCTGGTTGTAGCTCCGGTAAATGCCCCTTTTTCATGACCGAACAACTCGCTTTCAATTAAATTCGCCGGAATTGCACCACAATTGATTCGTATTAAAGGTTTTTCACTTCTATCACTTGCATTATGAATTGCCCTGGCCACCAGTTCTTTTCCCGTTCCTGTTTCTCCCTGAATCAAAACTGTAGCCTCTGTACTTGCAACCTGTTCAACCAAATCCAATACTTTGGCCATGGTTCGGTCTTGAGCAATTATTCCGTAATCGTTTGTCAACTGTTTTATTTCTTCCTCCAAATATTTGGTCTGGTTTGTAAGTGAACTGATTTTTCGCTCCGCCAAAACCCTATCATTAATATTTCTTAGAATTAAAGTGTAAAACATATCATTTCCTGTGCCGTAGGTACTTATAGTACCTTCATTCAGGGTTTCTGTTTCGTTGGAACCTATTACCTTTACTTCTGATGGGAGATAGGTGTTCATTCCATCATTTTTACCATCCTGATGTGACCTAACCAAGGTCTCCAATATATCTGCACTTTCTTCATCCAAAAAGAAAAGCACATTACGTTTTATTACATCTTCGTTTTCCAAAATGGCATTTGCCGAAGTGTTGGCCAATACAATTTTAAAGTTGGTGTCAAACATAATGATGGCATCCATTGCTCCATCTATCAAGCCCATCATCTTCGAATTGGACAATTCGATTTGCTTTTTTGAAACCGCTAAACTTTCTTGAATAATATCAAGTTCTCGATGCCTTCTAATCAAAACGGATAGAACGCCTTTTGTGAAACCTCTGTCCACAGCGATAAGGTCAACAAACGATTTAGGTTGAATTTTGAGCACTGATGTATCCTTCAAGGCCGTAACAGAAGCTGACCTTGGTTCTTCATCTATTAAGGCATATTCACCGAAACAATCCTTTGGAACCAAGGTACTATACAAATGGTTTTGGTCATGCACCTTTACTTCGCCGTCCAATATGACATACATACCATCTCCAATGGCTCCCTTTTCGATAATACAATCATTTTTATCGTATTCCTCCGTTTGGGCATCCTTGCACAATTGTAGTAGTGAAGTCTTATCTACTTCGGAAAAAAAAGGGACCTTTTTTAGAAAATCCACTAGATTATTTAGTTCGGTATGGGCCATTGCCAACTTTTGGTAATTCAGTAGAAAATAAATATAAAGATTTGGAAATTAATCGACATACCTTTCTAGAAAGAGTTATGCCGTAAGGTGTTCACAATATTTTGGTCTTTTTCATATCAATCATAAATATAATTGATGGTTTTTTATATTTTTATTTCTCAAACCTATGATTAATGACCATAACCCAATTACAATATGTTTTGGCAGTCGCTGAATACAAAAATTTCACTCTTGCTGCAGAAAAAAGTTTTGTCACCCAACCCACACTTAGCATGCAGGTGCAAAAGCTTGAGGATGAATTGGACATTCTAATCTTTGATCGGAGCAAAAAGCCCATATCCATTACCGAAGTAGGAAAAAAAATTGTAGCCCAGGCCAAAAACATAGTGGCCGAGGCAGAACGTATCAAAGATATTGTGGATCAGGACAAAGGGTACATTGGGGGCGATTACACTATAGGGATTATTCCAACGGTGATGCCAACATTGTTACCCATGTTTTTGGGCGCTTTTATTAAAAAATATCCGAAAGTGAACCTGATCATCAAAGAGCAACCCACCGATGCCTTGATTAGAAATATTTTGGACGGACATTTAGATGCCGGTATAGCGGCAACTCCGCTCGAAATTGAGTTCATTAAAGAACGGCCACTTTATTATGAACCTTTCGTGGGGTATGTTCCGGAAAATCATAGGCTGTCCCCAAAGGAACAGCTCATTACGGAAGACTTGCAGGTTGGTGATATCTTGTTGCTTCAGGATGGGCATTGTTTTAGGGACGGGGTTATTAATCTTTGTCAGTCTCCGCGAAACATGAATCAAGAGCATTTTAAAATTGAAAGTGGAAGCTTCGAAACCTTGGTGAGCCTGTCAGATGAAGGTATGGGAATGACATTATTGCCCTATTTGAACACCTTAGAACTTGACCAGAAGAAAAAACGACATTTAAAAGAGTTTAAAAAACCATCGCCGGCGCGGGAAATAAGTCTTATTTACCATAAAAGCGAACTCAAAATACAGATCACAGAAGCATTAAAAGAGGTAATCTCCAGTATTGTGAGGGGAGCGATTGCATTTCAGGATGTTGAAATAATAAGCCCTCTTGGAAAAAACTAACGGGAACTTTTAAAAAAAAAGCCGCATCAGCGGCTTTCTTTAATTTTTTATTAATAACAAAGTGGGTTGTAATTCTGGTTTGTCAATTATAAATTGTTGCAACCAGATTTTAAGTTCTTCGATTTCATTTGGTAATAACCTTGAAACGGCTTTCTTCAATTCTTTGGTAAAGAGTTTAGCATCAAAACTAACTTTTTGAAGCACAGTTTTGGTGTAATCTAACATTGCTCTCGGCATAGAAATTTGATTATTTTGAATTAAAGGTTGTACAGCAAATTACGAAAAATCGACCTGTGTTTCACCAAAATGGGGTTAAAAATTCAATAATTTCGTGTTAAATTCGACAAACTACAAAATGTACCTAACCTATAATCAAGCAGTTAAGAATCTAACACTCATAATGTTAGGAGGATTTTTCTTTCTTTTTGGTTGTTCTTCTTCCCGCCTTTCCAAATTTGACAAAGAGTTAAGTGGAGACACTTTTCAAAATTCCTTCCATGGAGTTCTCGTGCAGGATGCCAAAACCAATAAAGTTTTATACAGTACCCATAGTGATAGGTATTTTATTCCTGCAAGCAACACGAAAATTGTTACGCTCTTTGCAGGTCTAAAACTCATTCCAGAACGCTTTCCTACCTTAAAATATGCTACAAAAAATGATTCGATTTATATTATCCCCACTGGAGACCCTTCCTGGTTGCATCCATATTTTAAGGATAGTACGGCCATTGATTTTTTAAGGCAAAAAAAGAACATTGCCATTTACCTCAACAATTTTAATGAAGGTAGATTTGGGCCTGGATGGGCTTGGGAGGATTATCCCTATTACTATTCTGCTGAGCGGAGCTCACTTCCCATTTATGGGAATGTGGTTTCTATATCAAATATTGATGGATTAGAAGCATCCCCCCTATTTTTTTTGGATAGCACCTACATAAAGGATTCCGTCACAAGTAGAAATGAATTTGACAATCAATTCTTCATAAGTTCAAAACAAAGGGATACTATTCAGGTTCCCTTTATTGTGCATAAAAAACTGACCCAAGATCTACTAGAGTCCGCTTTGCAAAAAGAGATTACGCTACTCGAAAACGTCCCGGAAATGCCAAATAAGGTGCTCTATGGAATTTCTTCGGATTCAATATATAAACGAATGATGCATGAAAGCGACAACTTTCTTGCGGAACAGATTCTGATGACGGCTTCTTCTACACTTTCCGATACGTTGAGTATTTCAAGGACTATAGATACCATTCTGGAAAATGAGCTTTCTTTTTTAGAACATCCGCCACGGTGGGTTGATGGTTCGGGATTGTCTAGATACAATTTGTTCACCCCAAAGTCCTTCGTGCAAATTTTGCAAAAGTTACATCAAGAGATGGGTACAACGCGATTATTCACGCTATTTCCAAATTGGGATGCTTCTGGAACTGTTTCAGCATGGGAAAACCCAACGACAGAACACTTTATTTTTGCTAAATCGGGTTCATTTGGAAACACTTATAACCTAAGTGGTTACCTAAAAACGAAATCCGGAAAGGTTTTGATTTTCAGTTTTATGAACAATCATTTTCAAATTCCAAGTCGGGATGTCCGACTTCAGATGTACTCCATACTTAAATCGATTCACGAGAAGCACTAATTTTCTCCGTATTTGCCAATTTTCCAAACTTGGTCAATATAGTCTTGAGTTTTGGTGAAATATAGGTTTCACAAAAAGGTTTTTCTGGGTTCTCATAATAGTAGTTATGAAAACGTTCTTCTGAAGGCCTAAATTGATGGAAGTATTCTACCTTAGTTATAATCTGATTTTCAAAATTCGGATTTAGGGCTATCAAAATATTTGATGCGTTTTCAAAATCCTCCTTAGAGTACACATAAATTGCTGAACGATATTTATGTCTAAATGAATGCTCGGAGGTGCTCTTATGGGTATGCAGGTGTACCTCAATCAAATCTTTCATAGAAATTATTGCCGTGTCATACGTAATAACCACTGCTTCTGAAAATGATGCGTCCAAAGCGTGAGGAGATACAAAACCCTGTTCAACTTGGTCGACTCCATTTAAGGATAAAAAAACGGCTTCGGTGCACCAATGACATCCACCTCCCATAGCAATTTTTGCAAAACTCATATGGTATTGGTCGTAAAAACCCTAATCGAATAACTTGTTTATTAAGGCGAATTGTAATAACATAATTGTTTTGGCATCTCGAATTTCTCCGCTATTCATCATTTTAATGGATTCTGTAAAGGGCATTTCCAAAACTTCAATATTTTCAGTTTCCTCAGCAGCTCCACCTCCTTCACTCACCCTCATGTCTTCTTGATAATGGCCAATAAAAAAATACAAGATTTCAGTAACTGACCCTGGGGACATATATGATTCAAATACCTTTACGACTTTATCAATCTTATACCCCGTCTCTTCCTCAACTTCCATTTTGATGGTCTCTTCAGCGTTTCCTTTTTCCAATATTCCAGCGCACGCCTCAATCATCATTCCGTCCCCATTACCATTTAAATAGGTAGGCATTCGAAATTGTCTCGTCAGCACAACAGTTTCCTTTTCTTTATTATAAAGTAAAATAACAGCCCCATTGCCACGGTCATAGGCCTCTCTAGCTTGTTCTTCCCATTCCCCATCTTCTCTTTGGTATTCAAAGGAGACTTTGTTCAGGGAATACCAATTATCCGACAGTAGTTCTTTTCTAATGTTTCTAACGTTTCCGTATTTCATGGTTTATGGTTACTGGTTGATTAAAAAATCGGGTTCGTTTAAATGTCAACTGCTGATAAACTGATTATACCGATGCCGCATTGTTCAAATATTGCCTAAATGGAAGCATTTCCAAATAAACTAGTTTAATCTTTTCCTTAAAATCGGGTTGAAAGACTTCTTTCTTGTCCAATTGGCATTCCACCCCAAAAGTCTTGTTACGAAGTAAGTGAATATGTGGGTGGTCATTGGTGAACCCCTTAGGAGCATTGGTCAATTTTTCATCTTCATAGAGTCCACCAAAGCGTTTTATAAAAGAAGGTTTGTTCAGAATTTCTTGTAACTCTTCGCCATTGTAATCGATACCCTCACGAATGCTACGTAAGATTTTAGGTTCGGGGCGCCAGAAACCACCCGCCAACAGGCATTGTTTTAAACCTATTTCAATATAAAAGTCAGCTGATTTTGGGGCCTTGTCCAAACCAGCTCCAAAATGGTCTTTGTAAATAGGTTTGTTTGGATGGAACATCAGGTTGTTATTAATTCTGTTGATACCCCTTTTACCTGGTGTTGGGTAATAATCCTCATGCAGATTGGCCATAGTCAAGTCCAAATCATCCAACCACAGAATAAATTCCTGTCGAAGTGTCTTATACAACTTTCGATTGGCATCCATCCATTCTTTGTTGTTGTTTTTTTGAAGTTGTGAAAGAAAGTCGAAAAGCTCGTTAAAGTTCATGCTACGAACTTAACAAAAACACCTCTAAAGTCTCCTCAAGAGGATATTTTTTGCATTTAGCACCTGTACTTTTGCCTTAGAATTTATTATCTCCCATGGCGATGTCACCCAAAGTTCCCAAAATGCTGCCCTCTCCTTTATCCTTGCCTCCTCTTGGAGCAGCTGCCAATACTCGGCCTGCCAATCGACTAAAGGGTAATGACTGCACATATACGGTTCCTGGTCCACGAAGTGTTGCAAAAAAGAGTCCTTCACCACCAAATACCGTGTTCTTTATTCCACCTACAAACTCAATATCGTAGTCAACGGTTTGGGAAAAACCGACGATACAACCTGTATCCACTTTTAAAACTTCACCAGGTCCCAATTCCTTTTTTGCCATGGTTCCTCCAGCATGGACAAAAGCCAGCCCGTCTCCTTCTAATTTTTGCATGATAAAGCCTTCACCTCCGAACAAACCTCGTCCTAGGCGTTTAGAAAATTCGATACCAACAGATACTCCTTTGGCAGCGCATAAAAAAGCATCTTTTTGACAAATAAACTTTCCTCCTTTTTCAGAAAGGTCAATAGGTAGTATTTTACCAGGATAAGGCGATGCGAAGCTCGCCTTCTTTTTTCCTTGTCCTACATTAAGGAAAGCGGTCATAAATAAACTCTCACCTGTTAGCAGACGTTTACCTGCTGAGAATAATTTTCCCAAAACACCGGAATCTTGGCCAGAGCCATCGCCAAAAATGGTATCCATTTTAATATCGGTGTCCATCATCATAAAGCTGCCGGCTTCGGCCACAACAGCTTCCTGAGGGTCGAGCTCGATCTCCACATATTGCATCTCTTCCCCGTAAATTTTATAGTCTATTTCGTGTGCGTTCATAAAAGTCTTTGATTTGATTGATTTTGTAGCTTTAATTAATATTAGTACATCTTGTTAGTATCCATTTATATGGGTTTTGTTACAGTCAATTTGTAAAAGAAACTTTATATATGATTTTCATTGGTTTTTTCGATCAAGGTTTTCAAAAGAAAATGGAATTCCTTTAATTTCATGAATTTTGAAACTATGGGAATCGGTTCATCCAAATACTCAAGATGTATGTTTACGGACAGGACAGAATCTGATGTATCTATGCCGAAGTCCTTTATATCCCCATAGTTGATTTCGATTCCGAAAAGGGAAACGCTGGTTTCCTCCAAAATAATCTTATTGTCTTTCAGCCGGTAATACTTGGAAAAGGAATATATCAGATAAGCAGACCATCCTATTAGAGCAATGACTGCTATCGTACATACTTGGTTAATCCATACTTCTTTTATGGTCAATACACCCAGTCTATAGATTACAAATGCACCATATAGTTGGCTTATCCCTATAAAAAGTAAGCTATAAAGCGGTTTGATTTTAATTGTTTTAATCAGATCTGCCATTATCATTTACTATCTTTCCAGTTCTTTTGTTATAAGAATTCTATGGTTGCTTTTTTTGTATTGCTGCTTGTTTTCATTTGGGGATATAAGTTGATGAAAATCACACTGAATTCAAAAGATTTAACAGCATTTGCCAAAGAATTTGATGAACTTTCCAAGAAATACAAATTTTCAGATATTGGGAAATCTGAACATTATAAGGCAGAAGCAAAAAATTACCGGGTACTCAATAAAAAAACAACTATATCAAGTTTGATTTGGTTTTTTATTGAAGTAGGTAGTATAGTAATCCTTTATTTGGTGTTTGTACAGAAGTACTTTTAGTCTAACCGGCTCTAGTTTTTTGATGATACTTGTCAGGAGATTGAGTTAGGTTCTGTTTCAAAATTCAACATAAAAAAAGCGGTCAAATTTGACCGCTTTTTTTGTTATACCTGTATGAGGTTATGCCTTTGCTGTATAGTTAAGAGTTATCCTCTACAGCTGCATCAGGGGCATTCTTTTTTACCGATGCAATACCATTTTCCATGGCTGAAGTGGATGTATACATTTCACTCTTACCAATAACCTGTCCATTAGAAGCTTTTAGGTTGAAGTAAGGGCTACCGTCTTTAGCCGTTTTACGCTCAAAACGATCATCGCTCTGAGAGTTGGTCTTTACGGATTCGATACCATTTTCACATGCAGCTTTGCTATTGTACTGTTCACTGGTTAGAATCACCTGACCATTTCCAGCCTTAAGATTGAACATTGTTTTGCCAGAATTAGTGGTTTTAATTTCAAATTTTCCCATGTGTGTTTAGTTTTCTATTTAATTACTGTTAATGGTGAAATTACTAAAAAATAGTAATTCCCCTAAGATATGAAGTTTACGTCTTATTTGGCAAAGGTTTTAAAAAAAAATAATGACAATTCACTCACTGCTAGTAAAGGATTACTTAATTCTTACCGTCCATTCAAAATTAAAGGTAGAGACTGCAACCCCGTCCTGGTTTACACCTGTGGATTTCATCCAAAAGGTTTGCCCCTCCCCTGTTTCAATCGTTTTTTGAATGGCCTCATTGATCAAATGACCATCTTCACAAGTAAAGGTTATTCTTCCTAGAGCTTTTTTAGTAAATGTAGCATTGTTATTTGCCACGAGCATTGATATTCTTTTGCCGCTATTTTTGATTTGGGTGATGACCATTGCCCCCGTACTTAGCTCTGCTGCCATGCCCTGAACCGCCCAAAACATGGAATTAAATGGGTTCTGATTAAACCATCTATGTTTTACCGTTGTCACTGCTTTTTGAGCATCTATATGTCTTAATCGAACTCCACACCACCAAGCAGCAGGGAGTTTAAAAAAGGTGAATGTATTGAATTTACTGGGTTTGATAGCCATAATGGGTTTTTATCTTTGCTAAAAATACCTAAAATAATTACATTTTTAGAATGTTAAATAAATGTTAATATTTAGTACTTTGTTTTGCATAGTACCATCTTTTGGATATATATTTGCATGGTAAGCTAATAGGTTAACCCTTTTTGCAGTTAAAAATCATCAATTAAAAATGGCAACAACAGTAACCAAACACGAAAGAAATTTGTCTGCGATCATACACGCATCAACCTTTTCAAAATACTTTATTCCTTTTGGGAATTTTATTCTACCGTTGATATTATGGACCGCAAATAAAAAAGAATATCAATTTGTGGATCATAACGGAAAGCAGGCGCTCAATTTTCAAATTAGCCTATTGTTATACTCCATAGTTGTTGGAATAATAAGTGTTCCTTTTTTTGTTGGCTTTTTACCCGATTTGTTTGACTGGGGCTTTTTTAATTTTCACAAGCTAAGCGACCTGAACAATTTGAACATTCACATTAGTAGCGATGATTTCAGGTTTGGACGCTTTTTCTGGCCAGTCGGCATTTCAGGATTGCTTCAGTTTGCACTGGTGGTAATTAACATAGTGTACACCATATTGGCCACAATAAAAACCAATGAAGGGGAAACCTTTAAGTATCCATTCACAATCAAATTCATCAAATAAAATACCTAACGGAGTTTAATCATCAATCAAAAAACGAAGTAGCATCAATCAATCATCAATCAATCAATCAAAAAACCGTTTCCACTCCCCTGCTCATCACAGGGGAGCAAAGGGAAACAAAAACGAACAGTTAATTAAATAGAACTATGCAATTATGAATATAGAAAACACAAAAGCACAAATGCGCAAAGGGGTTCTCGAGTATTGCATTCTTTCCATATTAAAGGATAAGGATAAATACGCCTCAGAGATTCTTGGAGCCCTAAAAGACGCAAAGATGCTTGTAGTGGAAGGTACCATTTACCCTCTGCTTACTAGGCTAAAGAACGCTGGATTACTCAATTACCGTTGGGAAGAGTCCACTTCTGGCCCACCGCGAAAATATTATGCACTTACCGAAACGGGGCGTTTATTCTTAAATGAACTCAACGGCACCTGGGATGAACTAAGAAGCGCAGTTAATCTGGTAACCAACACAAAATAAATCAAGAAATGAACAAGACAGTAAATATAAATTTAGCGAACACGCTCTTCCATATAGACGATATTGCTTTTAACAAGCTTAAACGCTATTTGGAATCCTTAAAACGATCATTTGCCGGCACTCCGGGCAGCGATGAAATCATTGCAGATATCGAAGCTAGGATAGCAGAACTCTTTTTGGAAAAAATGGAGAACGAGCGACAGGTGATTACAGAAAAAGAAGTTGACGAGGTAATCAACGTCATGGGGCAACCAGAAGATTATATGGTTGACGAGGATATCTTCGAAGACGAACCCAGAACGACTCAAACCCGCACCACAAGAAGGTCTAAAAAGTTATACCGCGACATGGACCACAAGTACATTGGCGGCGTAAGTGCAGGGTTAGAACATTATTTAGGACTGGATGCTCTTTGGATTCGATTAATCTTTATCCTATTGGCAGTATTCACCGGTTTCGGACTTATCGCTTACATCCTACTTTGGATTTTAGTGCCCGAAGCTGCAACCACCTCCCAAAAATTGGATATGTCGGGAGAGCCCGTCAACATCAGCAATATAGAACGTAAAGTAAAAGAGGGGTTTGATGATGTTGCAGACAGTATTAAAAGTGTTGACTACGAAAAAGTGGGCAACAAGGTAAAAAGCGGCTCCAAGACCTTTTTTGACACCATTGGTGAAATTATCATGTTCTTATTCAAAATATTTGGCAAGTTCATTGGAATTCTTTTGATCATAATCGGTGCAGCAAGTCTTATTGGCATATTCGTTGCGATGTTCACGGTTGGTCTGTTCGATGCTGTGCATTTCCCTGGTGTTGATTTCTACGAAATTGTAAATACCACAGGAGCACCCGTTTGGCTAGTGTCCATACTTTTATTCTTTGCATTGGGAATTCCATTTTTCTTCCTGCTATACCTAGGTCTGAAAATTTTGGTGACCAACTTGAAATCGATTGGAAATATTGCAAAGTTCTCACTCCTTGGGCTATGGTTGATTTCCAATGGGATTTTGTTTGCACTTGGTGTAAGACAAGCAGCTGAGTTTGCCAATGTGGGTAGCGTTAATGTTAAAGATCAAATTGTGATGGCAAATCAATCAGATACCTTGACCATTAAAATGAAAGATTCTGAATACGATTATGGGATGGAAAACATTCATTTTGGAAGAATGACCTACACCTACGATGACAATGATAATCGACTGCTTATCTCGGATGATGTGGATATCAAGATTAGAAAGTCAGATGATGGTCATGTAAAGCTCAACATCCGTAAAGATTCTCATGGAAACACTTCTGCCGCAGCCCGCGAGAGAGCAAAGCAAATAAACTATTATTATGAACTTACTCCTAATGAAGTTATTCTTGACGAATTTTTGACAACTGCCCCGTCAAACAAAGCACGGAATCAAGAGGTAACTACAACCATTTATATTCCAGAAGGAAAGGTAGTATCCTTTGAAGAATCTACAGAAAGTTACATTGGTAGAGGTATACGAAATGACAGAGACCTTTACAGAAGTGGAATCGTCGAATATACTTGGGCAATGGGAGAAGATGGAGAACTGAAATGTCTAGATTGTCCGGAAGAATTGAAATCAGAAGAAAGAGATGAAAGAGAAGGACGTGATAGGGTTATCATTGACAAAAATGGTATCAACATCGATGTCGAAGATGGAGCGGACAGTTTCAAAATGAAAATTGATGAAGATGGGATTGAAATAAAATCAGAAGATAATAACAACTGAGCAACGTATTTCGACAGTTCAGAAACCTATACTATATAAAAAACAATTTAAACACGAATTTTAATCAATCATTAAAACAACAATCATGACAACACTAGCAAGAATAGCAATCGCATTTATTTTGGCCATATTCGCCTCCTCCTGTATTATGGATGTCAATTTTGGCAACGGTAAAAAAGGAAATGGTGAAATAGTGGAGGAAAGCCGAAAGGTTACGGAGGATTTCACTGTAGTTTCTGCTTCCGAAGGTCTAGATGTATTTGTGACACAAGACACGGAGTTTAAAATTTCAGTTGAAGCTGATGAAAATATCATCGACCTTATCGGAACTGATATCAAAGATGGAAAACTACGTATCCACGCCATCGAAAACATTGGAAGAGCGACCAAGAAGATATATGTAACTCTTCCTGAGGTAACCGCTCTTAAATGCTCTAGCGGGGCTGACCTTATAGTACAAAATGTTATTGAGGCAGAAAAAATTGAACTTGATGCCAGCAGTGGTTCTAATCTTCAAGTGGAACTTACCGCCTCTGAAATATCTGCAGATGCCAGCAGCGGAGCCAGTATTAAGGTTTCAGGTAAAACCGATATGCTTTATGCCGATGCCAGTAGCGGTGCGGATATTAGAGCTCGTGAGCTGGATACCAAAAAATGTAATGCTGATGCCAGCAGTGGAGCCGATATTTCCGTTAATGTTTCGGACTCCTTGATTGCTGATGCAAGTAGTGGAGCTGACATTCGCTATTCTGGAGAAGCAAGCGTAGAAACAAAAAAGTCGGTTTCTGGAAGCGTTCATAAATACTAGACTAAATAATCAATATATCCCTTTAGGGAAATTAAAAGACCTGGCAACCCCAGGTCTTTTTTTTGCCCAGGTTTAACCATTACCAATTGCGCATTAAAGTGTCTGTGGATTAAACATTTAACAAAAAAAATCGTATCTTATTAGTGAAAGAAAACGATAACTCTAAATACATACTACCATGAAAAAACTATTTGGATTGGTCTTGTTGATGCTAATTTTGATCTCTGCCACAAAATTCGCCTCTCCAATGCCAGAATCAATGCACTCAATTGAGGGAACTTGGGAACTACAGAGTTTTTATAATTATGATGACGGTGTCAATATTTCGGACACTGTTCCAACAGTCGAAGGCTATCGACAGGTAAAAATGTACTACAATGGCAAAATCATGTGGAGCAGACATGCCCCCAAAGATTCTTTGGACTGGTTTGGTTATGGAACTTACAGAATTACTGCAGATTCACTTATAGAGACACTGGAATATGGTTCTGCGCCAATGATGTCAGCCCTAGATACGCTAAGGGTCTTCAGGTTCGAATTGGAAATGACCAATGACACCTATAGTCAAATCAGTTTTGATGAAGAGGGTAACCGAACTTTTTCAGAAAATTATAAACGCATAGATTGAATTAGCACTCCATTAAAAAAGGCACCCTATAGGGTGCCTTTTTTAATTTTATATCGCATGGTCTCTTAAGAAACTACAGCTTCTTCACTCTCAACAGAGGCCAAATAACGCTCGGCATCCAATGCAGCCATACAACCGGTGCCAGCAGCTGTAACTGCTTGACGGTATTCTTTATCCTGAACATCTCCGCTTGCAAAAACTCCGGGCTTATTGGTTTTTGTGGATTTTCCCTCAGTGATAACATACCCTGTGTCGTCCATATCCAGTTGTCCTTTGAAAATGTCTGTATTTGGTTTATGTCCAATCGCTATGAAAAGTCCAGTAATGGCAATATCTTCCTTCTCCCCTGTTTGGTTGTTCACCATTCGTAAACCTTCAACAACTTGATCTCCCAATACCTCATCGACCTCGGTATTGTAACGGATTTCAATATTATCCAAACTGTTTACTCTATGTTGCATGGCCTTGGAGGCTCTCATATAATCCTTACGAACCAACATGGTAACTTTTGAACAAATATTGGCTAAATAAGAAGCTTCTTCTGCAGCAGTATCTCCAGCTCCAACTATGGCGACATCCTGGCCTTTATAGAAGAATCCGTCACAAACGGCACAAGCTGAAACTCCACCACCTCTCAAACGCTGCTCACTTGGAATATTAAGATATTTCGCCGTAGCCCCTGTTGATATGATAACCGTTTCTGCTTCAATTTGCTTGCTATCGTCAACGGTGATCTTATGAATACCACCCACCTCATCGCTAAAGTCAACAGCCGTAACCATTCCAATACGGACTTCAGTTCCAAAGCGTTCTGCCTGTTGTTGTAATTGCACCATCATTGTTGGTCCATCAATACCTTCTGGATATCCTGGAAAATTATCGACTTCAGTTGTTGTGGTCAACTGACCCCCAGGTTCCATACCAGTGTACATCACAGGTTTTAAGTCAGCTCTGGACGCATAAATTGCAGCTGTGTATCCCGCTGGGCCTGACCCTATGATCAATGTCTTTATTCTTTCTATCTCTTCTGACATAATAAAAAATCTACGCTTGAATATTAGTTCTACAAAAGTAGGTTTTTTGTGCAGAAACTTACATTTGGGTTATCATCATTTACCAACATCCAAAAAAAAAGAGCTATTGGGGAATAGCTCTTTAATTCATTATTGTAGGCCAAGTTAATTTATGCTTATATAAGATATAAAACCGTTACAACCAAGAGGCTCAACCTCAAAACCCCTTGGCGCAACGGAAACCTCTTAAAATTAAGATATACACGGATGAACACTATAAAGCAAATATCCTATCTCGTCTTTTTGGGAGGTTATTTCATGATATGAATCGCCTATCTGGAATTCTTTGGTAAACATACAATCGAAATTAACCTTAGGTATGGGTTAATTAATCAATGAGGTATTCTCGACAATGAATGACCCATTTGAATTCACCTCCGAAAATTGTTCTTTCGAAACCGAGTTATTTATCAAAGGGAGTACAGCGTTTTAAGTGCTAATTGAATGGGACATCTCTTATTTATATAAGTCAAGAAGTTGAATGCAAAATACCCTCACCCTATGTTTTTATTTCTTTGTACATTCCCGGATATTGGTCATTCTTTTTGATATAGCCATAAGAGGAATAAAATTGTTCAACACCTTCTGCCGCATCAATCCAGCAAGTGGATTATGTGTTTCTAAGAATTCAAAAAATCATCTTGAAAACCATTTAATCAATGACATTAGATTTTGACTAGCTCCACCAAAGGAGCTATTCATCGACTATTTCGGCACGGTTACTTAAAGAATGATATCAAAGAAAGTTATCCACCTCACTATAGGCTTCAATAACCCTTTTCTCACCTTCTTTACCCTGAACGGAATTTCCATGTTCCATACCAAGAATACCCTTGAAATTTTTACTATGGATAAATTTGAAGACGTTCTTATAGTTGATCTCGCCTGAAGTGGGCTCATTTCGACCAGGATTGTCTCCTATTTGAAAATAGGCGATTTCATCCCAACAAGCTTCAATGTTTGGAATAAGGTTTCCTTCTTGGATTTGTTGATGATAAATATCAAAAAGTATTTTGCAGGAAGGTGAATCCACCGCTTTGCAAATTTCATAGGCTTGTGGGCTCTCTGCCAGAAAAAGACCGGGGTGATCTCTGAAGTTTAAAGGTTCCAACACCATAACAAGACCATGCGGTTCTAAAATATCGGAAGCTCTTTTTAGAGATTCCACAACATTTGCGGTTTGATAACCCATGTTCAGCCTTAAATCAACATGACCTGGCACAACAGTCATCCATTTGGCGTTTACCCTTTTCGCAACTTCTACCGATTCTTTAATTTGCGTAAGAAACTCATCACGCATGCCTTGGTCTCCACTGGCAAGATTGGGTTTTTGCCAGTATATTTTGTGAGCTACAAACACCCCCATTGAAATGCCTTTCTTTGACATTGTGGAGGCCATTTTTTCCTGAAGATTTAAAGTTCTGCCTTTCATCTCGTTATCTTCAAAAGCAGTAAATCCCTGATCTGCCATAAAGTTTAACTGATCAATGGGATCAGCACCAGCATGGTTTTTAAACATTCCTAAATGTGGGGCATATTTCAGGTTAAAATCTTTATATATGGCTTGATTCTTACTTTGTCCCATCAACATACCTGGAACAATTCCCACCGCAGATGTTGCTGCCATTGCATTCACAAAACTTCTTCGCTTCATTCTTTACCATTTTAGTAGGGCACGTTAATTTCATAGTATTAGCAATACCCGCAAACTTGAAAAATGTAAGTTAAACAATTTGATCTTTTTGATCTTTTACTTTTGATTATTTCTTTTACCATTACTATTGAATTGTGTCAAAAACCACTTTTAAAAAACAATCTATATATTGATGAAGTCTATTGGCCAATACTGGTCCAATGAATTTAGAGCCAGGGCGCTTTGATATACCTGAAACCTATGTTTTGGCATCCAAATACTAACTTTTTTGAAATTTGAAAACACTTTTAAAATTTATAAAGCGAATGTTACTTACCATTTTGGCCCTAATAGGAATATTGGTCATCTTCTATCTCATTTTTGTAAACTTTTATCCCAGCTTGGGCGGAGATGTCTCTGAAAAAAGAAAAAACCAATATCTGTCCTCCGAACAATTCTCCGAAGGGGTTTTTAAAAATGTGAAGGATGTACCTAAAAACCAAAGTTTCTCCGAAACCCTGAAAATTGCACGAAAATTTTTCTTTGAAAAGGTAGAAAAGGGTAGACCCAACAAGGCATTATCGATACATCAGATAGATTCCCTTGAGCTTGCCAATTACATGGGAACCTCAAGACTAATTTGGTTTGGACACTCTGCTTTTTTATTGCAAATGGATGGAAAAAATATTCTGATTGACCCCATGTTCGGGGAAGTCCCGGCACCTCATCCTTTGCTGGGAGCCAATCGATTTTATGAGAATTTGCCCATTGCGATTGAAAAATTACCAGAAATAGATGCAGTTCTTATTTCCCATGATCATTATGATCATTTGGATTATGAATCGATTAAAAAGCTAAAAAACAAAGTAAAACTTTTCTATGTGCCTTTAGGTGTTGGGGTACATCTTGAAGCATGGGGAGTGGCGAAAGAATCTATCACCGAACTGGACTGGTGGCAAGAGGTTTACTATCAAGACCTTCAATTTGTTTGTACTCCAGCCCAACATTTCTCTGGAAGAAAATTGAATAATGGACAGAGTACGTTATGGAGTTCGTGGGTAATCAAATCACAAACAGAAAATATCTTCTTCAGTGGTGACAGTGGTTATTCAACCCACTTTAAAGAAATTGGCGACACCTATGGTCCTTTTGATTTTGCCATGCTCGAATGCGGGCAATACAATAAAATGTGGCCCGAGATCCATATGTTTCCAGAAGAAACAGTGCAAGCGAGTATTGATTTAAAATCCAAGATTTTTATGCCGATACATTGGGGTGCATTTAAATTGGCGTTACACTCTTGGACCGATCCGATTGAGCGGGCTGCCATAAAGGCCGAAGAACTGCAAGTTCCCATATTAACTCCTGAAATAGGAGAACCTATAATTCTGGAAGAGTTAGCCAATGACGTATCCAACTGGTGGAAAGAGTAAACAAAACCACCCTATATAAAATGGAACTGGGGTGAAATTTCACCCCAATCTTCCATTAAGCTCCAAAAAATAAACAATCTAATAAATGGAAATAGTTTGCAACCTTACCATGAGGTTGGCTTAGTCTTTTTAAAATTTTAGTTTTTCATCTTTGTCCCAAAGTCCCCAATAAGCTCCAACATCGCCTTCTGAACCAACTTTCCATGACTCGTCGAAGGAAGAGAAAAAGAATATTTCAATATCCTCTTCTTCAGACCATTTTTGGGTATTCATAAAATATTTCATGAAGTTTTCAAAGGAAGGGAACGCACCCTCCAAATTTGTTCCTTGACTCGGCCAACCTGTTTCAGAAATAATGACCTTTTTACCATTTCCAGCGCGTTGTGCCTGTCGGAACATATCTTTCATATAAAGTAAGGAATAGTCCAAATCGCAACCTTCCCAAAATGGATAACAATTGGCCAAGATAACATCGCAAGCCTCGGTAATACGAGGGCGTTCTCTAAACTCATAATAAGCGTCTACATATCCTACCGTGGTCTCAGGAATGGCATCCTTGACCAAGTGTATAAAATCGAGCAATTCATCTTCGGTAAGATCGCCGCGGTACATCACCTCGTTCCCTACGGCAGCGATATCCACATATCCTTCATTGGCCAGTTTAATCAATCCTGCAATTTCCCTTTCATTGATTTCGGGGTTATCCCCCAACCAAGCCCCCACCATAGTCTTGATTCCATATTCTTTGGCTATTCTTGGAATTGCCTCATTCCCATCTGTGCATGAAAAAGACCTAATCCATTCAGTGTAGGGTTTGATGATTTTCATGCGGCGGTGAATCTGCTCTTCTGAAATCTGGTCTCCTGGTTGCTGCCCTTCCGTATATGGACTGAAACAAAGTCCGTGCATGCCATCCTCAAGAACCTGCTTACACAACTTCATTAGTTCTTTTTCACTTTTTCCAGCATAATCCAATGAAGCTAGATTAAGAAATCGTTCTGCTTTATATGACATAATTATTCTTCAATTGTTGTTCTTAATTCATTGTTCTGTAATCCACTAAATTTTAAGTGGTTTCATTTCTTCTTTTTTCCAGTTCGACTACGACTGCATTGGCACGTTCTTCCGTAATATCGTATTTACGCATGATTAGCATAGCACCTAAAGTTCCAAGTATTGGAAAAAAAGTATAAAATAATCTCATCCCGGTAATAGCACCATCTGGTTGTGTAGGAGCGTCAGGAGTGTATCCTACCCAAGCCATAAACAAACCACTTAAAAGCCCTGCAATGGCAAATCCAAATTTAACCATCCACCAATAAATTGCACCAAAAATCCCTTCTCTACGTTGCCCTGTATTGAGTTCATCTAAATCAATTACGTCTGCAGTCATTGACATCATCAAAGTAAACAAACCGCCAATACCAAATGAAAAGAAAGGTAAAGCAATCAAAAACATATAAGGTTTACCCGGAATAAATAGAAACCAAAATAAAATATATCCAATTATTGAAATTCCTTGTGATAACATAAATGTTTTTTTCTTACCCATTTTTTTTGAGATAGCATCAATTACTGGAATTACCAAAAATGTGGTTACTAAAGCACCCACACTTCCATGCAAAGTTGGCCATATCCCCGCGGCACCTGCATCTCCGTTAAACATGTAAGAAACAATTATAAAAAACGAAAATGCTGAAATAGTCATGAATGAATTGTAAATTAAAAAGGTAGCCGAACACAAAATTTTAAACTGTGGAATTCGAAAAGCCTCTTTAAAACTTGCTAAAATTTTCTTCAGATTATTAGAAATATTGTTTTTATTTATTGGCGTAAAGTCAACTCTATCTAAAGTAGATTCACTCTTAATAAATAGTGCTGGCACCAAGGCTAAGACCGTGCAAAACGCGGCGACGTAATAGGATAATTTTCTAGTTGCTGCTGGAACACTTTCAAACATTTCTGGATCATATAAAATAATCCAAAACCAAGGTACTATTACCCAAGCCCACTGACCTATCATCTGTGCTACGGCCATTATGTTTGTCCTCTCATGAAAATCGTCACTCATTTCGTAACCCATAGCAACATAAGGCACGCTAAATATGGTAAGTCCGAGATAGAAAATGAAAGAAAACACCATGAAATAGGTGAAATTATACAGCAAGCCATTTTCAGGATATAATTGCCACATTGCAATAAAGGCAATACCCATAATTATGCTTCCAGCAAAAACGTAGTGTCTTCTCCTGCCCCATTTCGATCTCGTATTATCTGAAATAAAACCCATAATTGGGTCAGTAAAAGCATCAAAAATTCTGGGCGCAAAGAATATTATTCCCCAAAGCAAAGGAGGAAAGCCTAAGCCTTTTACCAAAACCATCATGAAAATCTGCAGTGCCGCAGGAAACATCTGGTTTGCTAGCATCCCTACTCCAAAAGCCAACTTTTGGCCAATTGGAACACTTTGCATGTTAGTTGCTTGAGTCATAAAAAGGTTATTGTATCAATTTAAGTTCCTACTGATGGATATGCATTTTGCCAAAAACTAAAAAACTCCTCTACAGTTTTTATTGGTATAAATCACAAGGCGATCTACTTCTGTGGCTCCGGCAGGCATTTCTGCCAACTGTAAGCCGGGATAATCATCATCTTCCTTCCATTTTTCTATTGTTGTGCTAAAAAATGAGGAGGCAGCGGCATCTGCTTCATAAATAATCAAATCATAGGCCTCGCCCTTGTCGCCCCCAAAACGGGTAACTACCTGCCATTGACCATCTCTTTTGTAAGATGTGTTTGTATGATCGGATTGTGGATAATATCTATCGTCTGTGGGTCTAATGATTACCCAAATATCTTTCTTATGTGATTCTGGATAAACACCCATGGTCAAAATGCGACAATCCACAGAATCTTTATCGATTGGAGAGACAACTTTTACAGCATCTACAGGACCGTCAATTTTCAACTTTTTACCTATAGAAACTTGTTCCATTTGAGTGTTGTAATTGACCAAATCTGATGAATAACTACCATAAATCATCATTAAAACTCCAAGAATTCCTAAAGGTATTCCAAGCTTGGAACCACCTTTTTTACTTGCAATCAGCGCAATTAAGATAAATAAAACACCTATTATTAGTATTACCAGTTTTGTTGACATCTTATTATTTTTTTAGTTATATATTCACTTAACAATGCAACATTGTTATAATACTCCTCTTCTTTCTTCCAACTGAGCTTTAATATCCTTAGCCCTTTCTTCGGATAAACTATATTTCCACATAACCCAAATAGCTATAGCTGCGGTTACTACAGGGATAACTATATCTGCTATTCTTAATTTGGTCATCGTGTCTACCGTCTGGGTAGCCGCATTACCATCAAATCCAATTACTTTTAAAACCAGACCTCCCAAAACCAAGGCTAATCCTTGTCCAAGTTTTACTACCCACCAGTACAATGCTCCAAAAGTTCCTTCCTTCCTTGGCATTCCGTTAACAAGTTCATCTAAATCACAAACATCGGCAGTCATACTCATCATTAATGTGAACAAGCTTCCCAAGCCAAATGACATTAATGGTATTGGAACAAAAGAAAGCCAAATGTTTTCGGGTGTAAATGCCCACCACTTCATAGCATATCCAACAATAGAAAGGGCCGTTGAAATAATAAACGCTTTCTTCTTACCCCATTTGGTGGCCATTTTTGATACAATTGGAATGACTAAAAATGCCGAAACCAATGCTCCAACAGAACTAAACCAAGCCGGCCATGTGGAAGTAGCTTCATAGCTTCCATTAAAAATGTAAAAAACGAAAATAAAGAAACTAAAAGATGCCACTATTTGGTAACCGTTGAATATTAAAAAAGTAGCGCCGCATAATTTCATAAAAGGTTTATTCTTAACAGCTTCTTTTATACTTGTAAACAAATCTTTCAAATTACTGAATACTGAGGTAAGAGTTAGTTTTTTTCTATCTCCCATATGAGAAGCATCTATACCTCTACAAAAAATAGCTGGTAAAAGTCCTAGCAGCAAACAAGCGATTCCGACATACATTGCCATTGTCCTTACTCCTTCGGCTTGATTGCTAAAAACATCTGGATCGGCGATTATTACCCAAAACCACGGCACAATAACCCAAGCTAAGAGTCCAACTGTTTGCGAAAATGCCATTAAACGCGTACGCTCGTTATAATCAGAAGTCATTTCGTATCCTAAACCAACCAAAGGTGTCGCAAACATGGTGTTTCCAATAAGAAAAACCATAGACATAATTAAGAAGTACCAAAAATTATAGTCAGAAGAATTGTTCTCATCCAGTTGCCAAAGTAGAACAAAAGTTATGGCACTTAAAATGCCTCCAACAAAAATGTAAGGTCTTCTTCTACCCCATTTTGAACTCGTATTGTCCGAGATAAATCCCATAATAGGGTCGGTAATGGCATCAAAAAAACGTGGTAGTCCACCTAAAAGTCCTGCCAAAAATGGATCCATGCCAAAAGCCGTAAGCAAGAAGAACATAAAGAATCCCAAAGCTCCTGGATATAGGTTCAAAACCAAATGTCCTGCTCCAAAAGCGGCTTTTTGGCCCAAAGGGACCCTATCTGTTTTGATGGTTTTTACGTTTGACATAATAATTGTTTTAGTTAGTACTAGTTGGTTCTTTTTCCTTCGTTGCTGGTACAACTAGGGTCTGAATGGCCTTAGAGCCTATCTGTATGTTCTTCGAAAATTCTCCGAGAGCAATATTGATGTCTATAGGTTTTTGGTTTTGATTCAATAGGACAACTGCAATGGATCCATCTGGGTTTTGAGCAGCTGTCATTTGAAGCTCTTCATTAGAGTTCTCAAAACCAATCCTAACCGCACCAGGTCTTATATATTTACTGAAATGGGCCATGGTATAGTAGAGCGGCGTAAAATACACCTCATCCTTTTCAGGGTCCACAATTACCGGAGCAACACACCAGTTTTTAAACCAATTTGGACCACCCTTTGTATCCAACACCATATTCCAATCTATCCAGCCATCTACCCAATTGTTTAAACAGCCAATAATGTCTCTGGCATATCGATATACGGGAACGTATTTTGGGTGCAGGTATTTTTGGTCTTCCGGCGCCCAATCCCAACCCCAATCTGTCGCTTCTTTGGACCAATACCAAGTGTCATCCTTCCATTTTGGCACTTGCGCATCTACGCAAGCTTCAGATTGAATAAGATATTTGTTTGGTGCTTTTTCATGGGCATATTGCAGCGCTTCCGGAAATATCTCATAGGTACTTGCGTACCAATGAATAGCAGTTCCGTTAAAGTACTTGGAGCTTGCTTCGTCCTTAAACATTTCGTCAACCCATTCTTGAAGATGTTCTCGGTTTTGATCGTAACCCAGAATTTTGACATCACCTTTACCGTCTTCTTCCAGTTTCGGTCCTAAATGGTTTTGTACGAATTGGGTCATTTCAGCAGGAGAGAAATGCATGCTTTCCCAGTTATTGTCATTGCCCAAAGGTTCGTTCTCTACGGTAAAACCCCAAATATCTATTCCTTCACTCTTGTAGGCATCTATATATTTTGAGAAAAACAAGGCCCAAGTATCATAGAATTCAGGTAAAAGTTTGCCCCCTCTCCAATCGTTATTATCCTTCATCCAAGGTGGGGCTGTCCATGGGGAAGCCAATATTTTAAACCCATCTTTTGAAGTAGCCATGGCCTCTTTTATGAAAGGAATAATATCATCCTGATCTTCTTGGATAGAAAAATGTTCCAATTGTAAATCCCCTTCTATTGGGGCATAAGAATAGTTACTTAATGAAAAGTCACAGGAATTCATATGTGTGCGGGTCAGGGAATATTGAGCTCCACTCTCGCCGAAATAAGCATCGATGATTTTTGTTCGATTCTCTTCGCTCAATTTGTTCAATAGGGAAGCAGAGGCTTCTGTAAACGAGCCTCCAAACCCAGTGATGCGCTGAAATCTCTGATCGGGTAATAACCTGATTTCGGAAACAACCTCCCCTTTAGGGAAATCGGTCATTACAGTCAATGCGTTTCCTGAAGCGGACGTCTCATAGACCTCCATAGTCAACTCTTTTTTTGCGCAGGAACTTAACATTGTCACCGTTAGAAAGAAGTAAATACTTTTATTGAACATTCTCTATTCTTTTCCCCATTACACGGGATTATAACATCACAGATCTTAATGTGTTACCACATGATCCTTTTTCAATGGTGGAGCTAAAACATCTTTCATTAAAGCTTCTTTATCACCATCATAGGTTTTGGTAATTGTGTTTCCATTTCGAGTTAAACCTTTAAAGGTTCCTTGGTCCACCAAATCCCAAAGCGCATACTTTGCCTGTCCGTCCAAAGTGAACAATCCAAAATGATTTTCAGAGCCACTTTGATTGCGTGCATCTTTCCATTTCTCATTGAAAGCTTCAAAATAAAAACAGGAAATTCCAGCACTATTGGTCCATTCGCGTAAATGCTTATGGTACAAAGCCTCTTTATACTCATCGGTAGCTCTGGATCCTTTTGGGCCATAATGACCGCTTGATACGGTTGCCCAACCTGTCTCGCCGATATGTATAGGTTTGTCCATGCCCAAACTCTTAACATAGTTGGTTACCGAATCATATTGAGCCATGGCAAAAGCTTTTGACCTTAACATGGCGGCATCAATTTTTTCTTTATCTGAAAGTTCTTCTTCTTCATCGGGAACCAACCAAAATTCTGGGTTATAATGGGAATTATGATAAGCATAGGTGTGCATGGAAATGTAATCCACCGCGTTCACCAATTTTTCCAAGTCTTCGGTGTGATAACTTGAATCTCCTCCTCCCCAAGAGGAAAAATCGTCAGAGCTAGTAATCCAAAGATCTTTGGACAATTCTCCATTTTTCTTAAGTTCCTGAAGATGCGTAACCCATTTTAGGATTACTCCAGGCTGCACATAATAGCTTGTGGCCCATCTTACCATAGCTTCATTACCAACAGCCAGAATTTTCACAATTTCAGGATACTGGTTGGCCAAAGCGACCGCCCTAGCAATTTCAGCTTCATTATTTTCACTTTCAATATTGTGATCTGGTTCCAATTCGGTCCATGCATTCTTGCAGTCTATCCAGGCGCCCAGCATAACATACATTTCAAATTCTGGGTCTTCTTGTTGTAACTCTGCAATGGCCTTCAATACATTGGAAGCTTGTTGCAGTTGCACATTATAGGTTCTTACAATTTTAATACCCATGGCCGATAGTATTCTCATATCTTCCTTGAGTTCTTCTAGGGTAGGTTGTATTTCACGGGTAACCTCTCGGTATCCTCCGTAGGAAATAGCCAAATAATCTGGATTGCCTAATATGTCCTTAGCTGTCACTTCTTTTTGTATTTGGGATTTATTTTCTTCACTGTTCTTCTCTTTGTCTTTACAGGAGATGCAAAGGATCAAAACCGTTGCAACCATAGTAAATTTCATAACTGATTTCATAGTGCTCCTTTTTTTTCATCTTAGATTTTTGGTTTTAACATTGACCTGAATATGGCCAATCTCTCCAGTTCTTTTAAATAACTTATCACTAGTTTCTTTGTCTAACCAATGGGAATCAAAGCTGGAAGTAGTATGATTGTTATACATCACTTCTAGCTTTTCTTCTTCCGATAACACATAAACAATAGGTACTTGGCAATAGGTATAACAAAGGGATCCTCGGTTAAGTTCCAGTTGTTTTGCGTTACCTTCCACATCTACAAACTCAAAGGTTTTGGATGCATTCAAAAATTCGTTTTTTCGCAATAGACATGGGTTGAAATGAAGTTTTCCTTCTTTAACAAAGACTCCAAGCTCTCCGAACCGGCTTAGTATGTCTTCTTTAACCTGCCCTGTCATTCCCGGTTGCTGGGCTCCTTTACCTGCTGGGGTATGTGAATAAGGGTCTGTTGGAAATGCTCCATACAAGGATGGCGGTTTGTGAACGCCTATGCCCTCATTGATTTCATAAAAATGTTCCAATAGCCTACCTACAACCTCTTCATTTTCCTTCGTTTCTATTGCCTTTAAACAGCATTCCTCAACAGCAAGCAACAGTTTGGAAACCATATGCCAATATATTGAGCCCAATCCTTCATATCCGTAGAAGGTTCCCGATCTTCCAGTAAAGGATTTATGATTGAAGACATCTTCAAATACTTGAAGAATGTTCTCCTTTTCCGCTATCGCCAATTTTGCATATTGTGTTCGGGACAGCTCTTCCAAAGCCGTTTTAAGGTCGCCGGCATTTTTAAAATTTCCATTGAAATGGTATGCCCCATTGTCATCTTTCTCAATAATTCTTGAATAGCCTTCCGCTAACATTTCCTCAAATAGTTTTAAGGTCACAACAGCTTCCTTGGGCACATTGTTTCGTTCTGAAAATGAAGGCAATTCTTTATTAGGATACAATAAATAACTGTATTGGTCATCTCTAAACAGCTTGCTATTTTTTAATCCATCCAAGGCTTCAAGTGCTTCCAAGGATGATAGATAACCCGAACTCAATACGGCTACCTGACCTTCCAGCATTTCACTGAGATAGGATATGGATACTTCCTTGCTGTTCTCAACGGTCATTAAGTTATATGCGTGGTACAACTGGTCTCCTCTCTTATTGGCTCTTATAGAATGTTCTAAATATTGGATACTGACATCAATAAATTGCTTCAAATCGTTCATTGAAACCGCCTCCTTCTCGCCAGAGAATGCGCTGTCGTAAATCTGTTCTCTAAAAGTGCTTCCAGCACCGCCAAGACCATCCATTATTCGCTTGCGAGATTGGTCATCAATAGAGTTTGACAACAGATTTTTATGCTTATCAAGTGTTTCCCATATCTCATTAAAAAGCTCGGTAGTTTCTTTCGATATCGCAACTTCATTCAATTTAGAAGCATCCAATACTCCTTTGAAAAAATTCAAAAAACGTCTGAGATAATACAGTGTCACCATCGAAACTCCGTTGCCCACAAGTGCATTGTTGGCATCATTCCACTCGGGACGCTGGGTATTCATCCAGATACCACCTTCCGGAATAAAGTTCGATAACTTGGAGAGTACGGTCGCGAGTATTTTCTCCATGAAATTTACTCGGTAAATACTGCCGTTTTTATCTTGAAGTAATCCTCCATCAGCACCAATTGCATCTCTTCTATCTCGAATCTTTGCATCGAGTTTATGATCAAACTCTATGGTGTCCTTGGGGTTCTTTAACGTATTCTCGTAATTTTTTATACGATAGGGCACATTGGCATAAACATACTGGTCTTGGACGAAATAACGCTCCATTTTTCCTGGATTATGGTCCTGCATAAATTCCAAGAATTTGAGTAAATAGATAATCTGATGATCTCCCCAATAACCAATGTAAGACCAAGGGTCATCCGGTTCAATAATTTCCCAATCGAAACCATCTTTGGTAACCCTATAAGGGTTGTATCCATCAAAAGTTGTGGCATTCAAGAATTTATTGATCATACTCTCGATAAACTGGGGATAAGAATGTGCAAGTGCCTCCCAATTTTGGAAAATATCTCTCCAATTCCCTTCGTAATCCAGAATTTTAGATCCGTCGTTTTCATTTTTTGTGTTGATGGAAAAACGGTTCCATGGTCTACTTGGATCACCGTGCCTTCTACTAAATTTCAAGGGCATATATTCGGAACAGAGACGGCCAAAATCTTTATCTCCACTTTTATCCGCCAATTCCCCTAAATGGGATAATGTAAATGTATTTGGGAGACTTTGAATGTCATCCTTAAACTTTTGAAAAACCTCTTTATTTGCTTTTGAAATATAATTGGAAAAATCCCATTTTTCAACTTCATAATTGTTATCAAAAATTCCTCCACGCATTATATTAAAGAGGGTGTTGGAAAAATGCCGGGTATCACGAAGTCCATCCGCTGTCATTTGTATACCATCGGAGGCTGCTCCCAACTGGATCAGTCGACTGGTTCCTAGTTCAATATCTTCCTCAACTTTTTGTTGAAGTTGCTTATCTTGTTTAATGCCATTCGAGATTCCAACAATGGATGAATGGTTTTGATTGAGGTTGGCCACAAACATCCATTTCTTTTCTTCTTTTGGAGGTATGCCTAAAGCAGCATGTACAAAATATGCTCCTTTTTCAGCCTTGACGTCCATTTCCGGAGTGAGTGGAATTCCTTTTCTGAAATTTGACAATTGTAATGATGACAACAAGTGAACGGCATTTTCAAAACCAAGTGACCATACAATATTGGCCTTAAGGGCTTCACTTGGTTCTGCTTTATCCACGATTATTGCGCTTAGTGCATAAATACCCAAACCGGAGTCTACGTCTAGCTCACTGCGCTTGTATGCGTCGACCAAATTACTCTGTCTGTTTTGAAGGTCACTTCCAACTCCGCAGGGCACAATATTTTGTAGGCCATCTAAAATGGATATGTTTACCTCACTATACCCATTATTGACCAAGGTACAATGTCTAACAAATCCATAAGCATCACTAGAGCTCCATTGATATCGGAATGTCAACTCTAAATGATGGTTGATCTCTTCGAAAATAATCTTATTTCCATGTACATTTTTATACAGATTTCTAGTTACCCAGTATACACCTTGTAGTCTATCAGAAAACGGTTCCCAAAGTTGGGATTTCTCACCTTTACCAACTCTAAACAAGGTTTTACAGCCGGTTGTCTCAATAGACTCGGTAATTTTATCATCGGTGTAGTATGGGAAGAGGGCATATTCAGCATTCTTCCTGCCGGCCGATAGACCACCATTGCTTGAAATGAACATCCAGTGATCTGAGTCACTCACTATACTCATGAAAAATGGGCGAAGATTATCGCTGTTGGAAATTTTAAAATAGTACTCGTTGCCTATTTTAACCTGCTCCATTTCTTTGATATCATTTCCTGAAATTTCCTGCATTATAGATTCTTCAATCATCTTAATTATTATTCTTCAAATATTAAGTCCTAATCAACAATTCTTCTACTTCTTCCAAGGTTTTTCCCTTGGTTTCAATGACGTATCTGTACACAAAAAAGAAAGCCAACAAGGATAGTAGGGCATATATTGCAAATGTTATGGTAGGACCTAAATTGGAAAGTTCCCAAGGGAAAATCTGTGTAACTGAGAAACTCACCAAAGAATTAAAAAAACCGACTACCGATATAGCAATTCCTTTAATTTTGTTAGGGAATATTTCTGAGATTAAAGTCCACATTACTGGCCCTAAGGAAATTGCAAAAGCCGCCACATATAACAAGATAGCGATTAAAACCAACGTTGCCTCTATATCAATAAAGTTAGTTATTTCGTTTCTCTTGAAATTTAAAAATTGCTCTTCATTGAGCACCTCATTTACTTTTAGGAATAAGTCAGACTGACTATTAAAGGATTCACCCTCAATAGTTTTCAATGCTTCATGAGTTTGAGGATCGCTAACTCTTTTCAGAGCATCATCGGTAAAGCTATAGGTGGCATTATTAAATGCCAGCGCAGCCAATAGCAAAGCAATGGTCATAAATCCTGTTCCTAAAAGCAGCAACGGTTTACGACCTAATCTATCTATCAACCAAATAGCTACAAGGGTAAACATCAAGTTTGTAAGTCCTACTACTATTGCCTGTAAAAAGGAAGAATCTGTACTTCCTCCGGCTTGTTCAAAAATTGTTGGGGCATAGTAGAAAATGGCATTTATTCCAGTTATCTGCTGAAAGAAAGCTACACCCAATGCAATAATCATTATGGTGGCATACTTACTTTTGAACAAATCGGAAAACTTCCCTTTTTTTTCCTTTTTCTCTTGACCTCTTTGTATTTCTGCGACAGTTACTTCTGCATACTCTTCTCCTCCTATTTTCTGCAAAATCTTACGAGCGAGCTTTACTTTGTTAAGTTTCAGAATCAACCATCTTGGGCTTCTAGGAACTGTAAAAAGTGACACAAAATAAATTATTGCTGGGATGGCCTCAACACCAAGCATCCATCTCCAGCTTTCTTCTCCATAATTCACTAAAAAATAGTTGGAAAAATAAGCTACAGAAATCCCGATTACAATATTCAATTGATTAAACGAGACTAAGCTTCCCCGTAATTTTGGAGGAGCAATTTCAGCAATGTAAATCGGCGCTATTAAAATGGCGCCTCCAATTCCAATACCGCCAATAATCCTTGCAATTATGAATTCTAAGTATCCCGTTGCAAATGCTGACCAAGTCGCTGAAATGGTGAAAAGCGCTGCAACGACAATTAAAACCTTTTTTCTACCGAATTTATCCGCCAATGGTCCAGCCAATAGATTTCCTGCCATTGCCCCAAATATGACGCAACCAACGGAAAATCCAAGCATGGCATCTGTCATATTAAAATAAAGGGTAATGCCTTTAACGGCCCCGGATATTACGGCGCTGTCAAAACCAAGTAAAAAGCCCCCAAGTGCCACTATCAAACTAATAAGCACTGTGTAAGACTTGTTCATTTTAACTGGTTGTTGGTTGGGTAGCAAAATATGGTTGTTTTTGGGTTTTAATATTTCTGTTTGGTAGGTTGAACAGGCCGAAAATAATTTCTGACCCATTCAACAACCAATTTTCAAAATCTTCTTGAGTATTCAAGAAGCAGTAACTTCCTATTTAGATTTCCGTTACAACAACGTCATCTATAAGAACTTCACCGGCACAGGTACCTGCTCCACCACAAGTGGCTTGTATAAGCAGCGAGATACCTTCTTCTATACTGGCATCTGTAGTAAATGTACCTGTGTACGTTTGCCAAACTCCAGTTGTACTTACATCAGTAGCATTACCTAAGTCATGCGCTACAGCTGGATTTGTAGTAAACTCTGAGAATGCCAATACTTGCAGTATAGCGCCATCCACAAAGGGTGTGTTGATTTTATATCTGAAAGTAACCTGAACTCCTTGATTACCAGCAATACTCATTGCAAATCGTTCTTGTTTCAAGTTTGGAACTTGTGCTGGACCAGTGACCAATCTAGCTGAATATGTTCCCGTGTTGGCATCTGTGTCAATTACTGTAACTGCTCCGCCTCCAGCGTTAAGTTGCCAGCAAGCTGCGTCTCCAGAATTTGCTTCAAATCCACCATTTGATAATAATTCACCCATTGGTGGTGCAGGGCAACTGCCTCCACCTCCACCGCCGGAGCCATCGTTATAGAAATAAATGTTGTCCACGTATACCGTACCTATCACATCCACCACATCCAATATCAATTGGCTGAAATCGGTGGGGGTCGCTGTTAGACCTGCAGACTGAAGGTCCGCAATGGAAACATCTACAGAGGTCCAGGAACCAGCTGCAAGTGTCGTACGCTCGTCACCCCTGGTATCGTTGCCGCTGCCAAAGCCATCGCCGGCAAAGTCAACAACCCCGGTGATGAAATCAAACCCTGTCGCCGTCCATACATCGATATGGAAATTCGTCATCGTTGAGAGATCAACGCTTGTAGCGATGGTCTCGATTCCGGCAAAGTCAAGATCGGTGTATAGTTTAACATCGTCACCGGCTACCTGAACGTCCGTCTGTCCGCCTCCCGCGCTGAAACCAGCATAGAAGGTATCGACAGTGATATCCGTGTAGGCATTACTGAAAAGAGAGATCACGTCACCGGCATCCCTTACAGGTGGTGTCGGTGCAGCCACTGTTGGGGTGTCGCCTCCACCGCCGGAGCCATCGTTATAGAAATAGATGTTGTCCACGTATACCGTGCCTATCACATCCACCACATCCAATATCAATTGGCTGAAATCGGTGGGGGTCGCTGTTAGACCTGCAGACTGAAGGTCCGCAATGGAAACATCTACAGAGGTCCAGGAACCAGCTGCAAGTGTCGTACGCTCGTCACCCCTGGTATCGTTGCCGCTGCCAAAGCCATCGCCGGCAAAGTCAACAACCCCGGTAATGAAATCAAACCCGGTAGCTGTCCATACATCGATATGGAAATTCGTCATCGATGATAGGTCTACACTAGTTGCAATGGTCTCTATACCTGCAAAATCAAGATCGGTGTATAGTTTTGTATCATCTCCAGCTACCTGCACGTCGGTCAGTCCGCCGCCCGCGCTGAAACCAGCATAGAAGGTATCGACAGTGATATCCGTATAGGCATTACTGAAAAGAGAGATCACGTCCCCGGCATCCCTTACAGGTGGTGTCGGTGCAGCCACTGTTGGGGTGTCGCCTCCACCGCCGGAGCCATCGTTATAGAAATAGATGTTGTCCACGTATACCGTGCCTATCACATCCACCACATCCAATATCAATTGGCTGAAATCGGTGGGGGTCGCTGTTAGACCTGCAGACTGAAGGTCCGCAATGGAAACATCTACAGAGGTCCAGGAACCAGCTGCAAGTGTCGTACGCTCGTCACCCCTGGTATCGTTGCCGCTGCCAAAACCATCGCCAGCGAAATCTACCACACCAGTAATGAAATCAAACCCTGTCGCCGTCCATACATCAATATGGAAATTCGTCATCGTTGAGAGATCAACGCTTGTTGCAATGGTCTCGATTCCTGTAAAGTCAAGGTCGGTGTATAGTTTTGTATCATCTCCAGCCACCTGCACGTCGGTCAGTCCGCCTCCTGCGCTGAAACCAGCATAGAAGGTATCGACAGTGATATCCGTGTAGGCATTACTGAAAAGAGAGATCACGTCCCCGGCATCCCTTACAGGTGGTGTCGGTGCAGCTTCTGTTGGGGTATCGCCGCCGCCTACTGCTTCTTTATAAAAATAGATATTGTCCACATAAATAGTTCCTACAACGTCAACCACATCCAATATCAATTGGCTGAAATCGGTCGGGGTCGCTGTTAGGCCTGCCGACTGAAGGTCCGTAATGGAAACATCAACAGAGGTCCAGGAACCTGCAGCTAGCGTTGTACGCTCATCACCCCTGGTATCGTTGCCGCTGCCAAAACCATCGCCAGCGAAATCTACCACACCAGTAATCAGGTCAAACTCGGTAGCAGTCCAAACATCGATATGGAAGTTAGTCATCTCAGAGAGATCAACACTTGTGGCAATGGTCTCGATTCCTGCAAAGTCAAGGTCGGTGTATAGTTTTGTATCATCTCCAGCCACCTGCACGTCGGTCAGTCCGCCTCCTGCGCTGAAACCAGCATAGAAGGTATCGACAGTGATATCCGTGTAGGCATTACTGAAAAGAGAGATCACGTCCCCGGCATCCCTTACAGGTGGTGTCGGTGCAGCTTCTGTTGGGGTATCGCCGCCGCCTACTGCTTCTTTATAAAAATAGATGTTGTCCACATAAATAGTTCCTACAACGTCAACCACATCCAATATCAATTGGCTGAAATCGGTCGGGGTTGCTGTTAAGCCTGCTGTTTGAAGATCTGCAATGGAAACATCAACAGAGGTCCATGAACCTGCAGTTAGCGTCGTACGCTCATCACCTCTGGTATCGTTGCCGCTGCCAAAGCCATCGCCAGCAAAATCTACCACACCAGTAATCAGGTCAAACTCGGTAGCAGTCCAAACATCGATATGGAAGTTAGTCATCTCAGAGAGATCAACACTTGTGGCAATAGTCTCGATTCCCGCAAAGTCAAGGTCTGAATAAACTTTCACATCATCACCTGCCACTTGCATATCACTTACTCCACCACCAGCACTGAAGCCAGCATAGAAGGTGTCGACGGTGATATCTGTGTAGGCATTACTGAAAAGAGAGATTACATCCCCAGCATCTCGTGTTGGAGGAGCGGGTGCAGCTTCTGTTGGAGCATCTCCACCACCAGTCATGGTTTCAACCTGCTCAACATCATCCATATAGAACGTGCCTGCGGTAGTTCCAGGACCATCAACAAACATTGTTAATCTTGGGAAGCTATCGGAGGAAGTGAAATCGAATGAAATTAGTTCCCATCCTGTACCTCCATGGCTAGCTACCAACTCAGTATCGGCACCTGTTCCTTCTTCAAGCTTTACCAAAACATCAACTGGGGCATCTGCCCAGAAGTTCATTTGGATAGTCTTGTTCGTTGTTAAATCAATATCTTCTCCCAAATCGAAAAAGATTCCTTCAAATTCAGCTCCACTATTCGTAATAGCACCAACATTTGAAGTTGCATCATTAGAACCTCCTGGAGCAGGATTATCCACTACTTCAAAACTAGTTCCTCCAAATGCATTTGGGCTATAATCAACATTAGCACCATCAAAGGTAATTGGCAACATTACTGCTTCGGGAACCACGATGACCAATTCATCTTCAAAGGTATCGGATGCCCCGGCATCATTTGAGGCCGTAAGGCTTACCGAATAGGTTCCTGTTGCATACATCTTAATCGGGTCGATTTCTGTAGAAGATGTCCCATCCCCAAAATCCCATTCGTATGAATCGGAATTTTCCGAGGTATTGATAAAGGAAACGGTTCCGGTATTCTCGTCAATTAATTGGGTAAACCCAGCTAATACTTCTGGAAGCGCATTTCCCTCGTCATCCTCTTCACATCCTAGATAGGATATTGCCAAAACCATCAAGAAAATGATTTTAGCTCTGTTCAATAATAGTTTCATTTTAGTATAATTTAAAGTAGTTAGTTTATTAGTTTTCATATACCCGAACGTAATCGACAATCATGGTTTGGGGGAATTCTGTTTCGGCATTTGGGCTGCCTACAAAGGTTCCTCCAACAGCAAGATTCATCAGAATGTAAAAAGGTTTATTAAAGACCCAGGTTCCAGTTACGTCTTCTGGGGTAATCTGATTGTACAGTACATCATCCACGTAGTAATTGATGTATTCAGGACCCCATTCGATTCCAAAGACATGGAAACCGGTATCAAATCGATCACCTTCCAAAATATATTCCTTGGAAATGGCTTGGCCGCCAGAATACCCTGGCCCGTGCACACTTCCAATGAGCACTGTTGGATTCTGACCGCGATATTCCATAATGTCAATCTCACCGGCTCCGGGCCACGGATTTTCATCAATATCGGCACCAAGCATCCAAAAGGCAGGCCAAATTCCTTGCCCATAGGGCAAACGAATGCGTGCTTCGAAGCGACCATATTGTTGCTCGAACTTATCCTTTGTCAACAATCGTGAAGAGGTATACTGCGATCCTTCGAATGCCTCTTGCCGAGCTGTTATAAGCAAAACCCCGTTATCCACTTTTACATTCTCAGGACGGTCGGTGTAGTATTGGAGTTCTTGATTTCCCCATCCATTTTCACCTGTTCCTATATCAAATCCCCAAATTTGTCCATCCGGAGCACCTTCGGTATCGAAGTTATCTTCCATGACCAAGTTTGTAAACGTTGCCACTGTCTGAGTCTCGTCAGTGGAACATCCTAAAATGAAACTTATCCATGCAACGACAAGGCATTTCAGAAAAGCTGGTCTCATTATTTTTATGCTTTTAAACTTTATGTTCATAACCCTATTTTTTGCTATTGATTAACACCTGTTTACTCGGTGTAGAAATAAATGTTGTCAAATATGAAATTCGGACCTCCAACTAGGATTAGTGCACCTAGGTTGTTCTTTTGGGTTGCAATATCTCCATCTAGAGGTATTTCAAATGATGTCCATTGTCCCACGGTCAAACCAGTCAGGTCAAATCTTTTGTCTCTGTCATCACCAATTGGAAATCCGGTGTTGACATCTGTTTCTATCTCCTGGTTTGCGCCTACGTCCCTAATTTGAATTCCAACCTCAGTTCCGGCGTCTTGCACATATACATCAACATGCAGGAATGTAAGTCCTGAAGCATCAACGGTATTATCGAAAATGATTCCAGTGAAATTATTGTTGGCGTATGCCAAAACATTCCCATTTTCAGTTGAAGTCACCGAGGTTTCCGTAGTGGACCCACCGAAGCCAGGTGAGAAATTGCTGCTTGTATCACTCGTATAAGCATCACTGAAAATCGATTTTACATTGGCCGCTGGCCTTGTCGGGGTTGGTGCCGCTTGCAAGGATCCACTTGAGGTCACCTCTATAGACCCTTCCGCCCGAACATTACCTAACAATGCCGTAATGGTTGAAGTACCTGATCCCAATACTGAGATCTGCCCCAATTCGTTTACCACGGCCACTCCAATATCTGATGAAGAAAAGTCGAAGTAAGAGGGTGCGGCGGAAACCGTTTGATTCACGCCATTGTCCAAATTATAGGTTTGGGTAAGCCCTAAAACTGGAATAGTTGATCCGGTAAACGCTTGTACAGTTACATCCACACCATCAAAAATGGCAGGGCTTGGCTGGGCAACAGTGCCCAACTTTTCAAACCTGATTTCATCCAACCATAATACATAACCCCCTTCATCTCCCTCAAAAGATGCTCCTTCAGCCAACCAGAAAAGACCGGTTTCGCTTGTTAGTTTGGAAGGGTCAGGGATTGGAATCACATATTTCTGCCAGCGCGTGCTGACTCCCAAATTGTTAAGTGTCACTTGAAATTGATTACTGGTCTCGGCCGAAATACCAAATCCAATGGCATTAATGCTTGCAGCCTGGGAGGCTTTGGCATAGAACGTAAGTGCATCAAAACCTGAAAGGTCTCTAGTAACCGTCGTGTTGAAGGCAGCACCCACGAAACCGTTTCCAAATGCAGGAACATCGAACCTCATAGAGGCATCCCCAGCAAAAACATCATTGGTTTCAACCGAAAATGCTTCGGGGTCTGCACCGGCATCCACAAAAGGGAAATAATCTAATCCTGCTGAAAAGGCATCTACAAAAACATCGCCATTTGCAGGGAATGTAGCAAATTGTACTTCATCCGAAAAATCTCTTTCACAACTGCTTAATACAATACCTAGGCAGAGAAAAAGTATGGATGGTAAGCTGATTATATTCTTATTTTTCATTTTAATAGTCTTTTTATTTGCCAATATTGATATGTATGTATGTCATAATCTCCCACTCGCTACCATTATCAAATCCAACTGGACTTATAATTGGTTCTGGGGCAAATTCAATAGCCTGATTTGGCAAGTATCTTGGGGAAAATTGATCTAACGACCTCCAGGTACCCCGGATTCCCACCTGAGTACTTGGAAGAATAAACCAATCTGGTTTACCTAAAGTGGTTGATATATCCAACATTAATTGTAATGGATACGTCAGGTTGAAATCCCTGTGGTAATCAAAAGGTCCCCAATCGTTCACTTTGACATGGGTCCGGAATTTCATGTTCTTATAAATGGCTCTAATATCCCCTCCAAAACGTTTGATTAATCTTTCACTATCACCGTTTGCCTGTCCATTTCCATAGTAGAAGCTTCCAATGATTCCCAAGTCTGAATGCACTTTAGAAACCATTCTGGAGTGGATTTCCCACAAATCTTCAGCGGGAATGGAATTTGGGAAAGCAAAGAAGGTCCTGTCAGCGTTAAAACCAATATGCGAATCAATGGTTGTAGGAAGATGACGATACACAAATCCAAGATTCATAGCGAATTTGGCATCCTCCGCCCTGTCGTTGTCCCATTCGTACATCCAAGTACCCGGAGTCGGGTCGAAGGTCAATAGAATCTCACCTGCAGTGGTCTCTCTGTTGCCACGGACGGAAAAGGGATCATCAATATTGTTTCTTAAGCGTCCAGGTGCATTTACATCATTAGGCATTGGGTCTACCAATGGTTTTTGATAGAGAAAGTTGGGCGCAATTTGGAAATTTCCTGCAGCTACGGTAAATCCAGTCAAGAAATTTGCTTGGTTTCCGCTTCCGGTATCTTTTAACTTCCAACCTGTAAATGTCAAGGTCTGGTCCGCGCCGCCATTCGCGACAAGTCCCATAACTGCTCCTTGACCGTACCAATTGAACTTACCACCTTCATACGTAAGCTTTACCTTGCCACCCCAGTTGTCATCTGAGTTTACAACATCTTCAAAAACTACATAGTCACCGGGAGTACCTCTTACATCTTGGAACGTACTTCCATTCAAAGGGTTTCCAGCCCAAATACCGCCGACATGAAGGCCAAATTTGCCAAACTCCCTTTCAATGCCCAAGGTTGCTCTTTCGGTTGGCCAAAAGGGGATCACACCACTTCGTACTTGGTTTGCATCCAGCACCCGTCGTCCACTTTCGTCAAAGACAAGCTCAGTTTTAAAATCACGGTGGTAAATCCCTGTAACGTCAAACTTTCCAATGTGCTTTTTGTATTTAAAGAGCATTGTAGGGTTGGCTCCCCACCACAATTGTGGTCCAATGGCCGCTTGTAATCCTTTTAAGACCCCTTTGCCGTCGATTTCAACTCCAAGAATCTGACCATTGTAGATATCCAAGTTCGGCCCATAGTTGGCTTCTGGATACAATCCAAAGAAATCACCCTCGTAGCCCCAATGGTAGTGACCGGTTCTATAAAAACCTCTAAGGTCAAATTCTTTTGCCTTCCATTCGAATTCGGCTTGGTATACGGCCAACCTATTGTTGTCATCAAGCACAACATCGCCTTGAGGCGAACTTATCGTGATAGGCCTTGCACGATTCTCATAAAAGATTTCATTGATTGGATTCTGAGCAACATTTCCAAGAATATTGAAATTCACCTCTGCGCGCATATTGGGAGCAGGGTTACCTTCAATACCAACAAAATAGGATTGCATATGATCAAACCCTAGTTGGTTTGGAAATGTATTTGGGTCATCTAGATCAGCATTGTCAGGTGTGGTAATTAAACTGCCTCCTGTGCTGAATGTGGAGAACTTTGCCTGAAGATTGCTTATACGCAGTAAGTTACTTTGCTCCCCGCGCAATGCGGCTTTATCGCCACGTGCCTTGAGCACCGCTTCCATTAATTCAATATTGTCGAAATGGTTTTCTACAAAGGCATGGTCGATGCCTTCAGCATATGGGTTGAGTTGATGCGCTTCTTTCAGGGCATAATAGGCGGCTCTTGGATAGAGCTCATAAAGCCCACGTGGGTTTGTTGCCCCTTTGGCACATATTCCAAACCACTCTTCATTCATGTTATTAGCTCCTGGGGAGCCTAAATCTCTCGCATATCCGCCATTTGACCAAGATGCATTATTGTCATGGACATCCGCATTTTTTCGGTCATCAAAGCCAAATTTCCACCAGCCATCACTAAACTGAAATGTAAAACCTCCAATTGAGTTTTCTACTTTTCCCAGTCCTGCCGCATTTTCATAGATTTCCTTCCAGTTACCCACCATATAATAAGCCTGGGAAAATTGGTCTTCCTTGTTTTCAACTGCGTTGAAAGCATCTGCACCAAATTCTGTAAACATCACCGGCTTATTCAGTTTGTCCTTAACCACTTGAAACATATCACCGAAGGATACTCCTCGATAGGTGTTGGTTCCATAGATATCCACGTCTTTACATTCTTCCGCTACAATATCAATGAACAATACATCTCCATTACAAATTGCCACTGGATGGGAAGGGTCCATTGCTTTCATTTTTTTAGCAGCCTCGTTCATTAACCTATACATAGGACGTCCTCGACTCTCACCAATAAATTGAATTCTTCCTTCATCATCTGGGAAATCCTCGGTTTCCGCTCCGGCCCAAAAGAGGCCATAGTTGTTCTCGTTACCCAATAAATACAATAGTAGTCCAGGGGTATTCTTATACCCATTTACCAACTCCTCCATTTCTGACATTAAAAACTCAGCGGTTTTTTCATCATCATAAATGGTTACTGGAGTCCATACACCATCCAATGTCAGCCCATATCGGCCAAAAGAATGGTTGAGCATGGTGTAGATTCCGTAGTTTTCGTAGATATACTGTATCCATTTTGCAGGAACGCCAGTATATTGACGAATAACATTGACTCCCATGTTCTTGAGAAGTGACATCTCATGGTCAAGTCCTGCCTTAATAACATCATCGGACTTTTTCCAAAAATTTGCGTTTACGGTATTGGTTCCAATGGGAATGTAATCCCAGTTCATACCGTTGATCATGAAATCCTCGCCATTGACGACCAATTTCATTCCTTCCTCATTGCTAACAACAGAAACTTTGTCTGCTTGTGCATAAGCACCCACGGCAACCAAGAAAAGTAATAATCTGAATAGATAGTTTTTCATAGTAGAGTTTAGTTTAATTTGATCCGTACCGAAATCGAAAAACATTGAAGCGGTTACGATTTTAGATTTTTCGGATGGTTAAACATATCCTAAAAAAATAGGAAGTCCATAATAAATACCTCAACAAAAAATATACATGGCAATAATTTGATGTATTTTTTGAATTATTCTCAAAATCCCCATTTTTAAAGGGATTGCAAGCCTATGAAGACTTTATGATTTTCTGGAAATTTTCTAGTTGTATAGGTAATGTTGAGGTAAATGGAAAGCAGTGTTGCTTTTTAAAGCTTGAGAATGTAATCTACCAAATTGTCATCGTGGGACAAATTCATTTTTTTTCGCAATCTATAGCGTTTTATCTCTACACTTCGAGGGGAAATATTGAACATTGGAGCTATCTCTTTGGAGGATAAATTAAGGCGGAGGTAAGCACACAGTCTTATATCATTGGGAGATAAACTTGGGTGTGAGTTTTTCAATTTCTTTAAAAACTTTCTGTCTGCATTATTGAATGCTTCTTTAAACAATTCCCAATCATCATTTTGTTTTAAGTTTTTATCAATAATTGTGATTATTGACTTAACCGACTCCTTATTTTCAACACTAGTGGCCAACTGTTCTTTCACTTTTGAGAGCAATTCATTCTTTTTAATGATACTCATGGTAGAGGCTGCCAGTTCATTACTCTTGCTCTTAAATTCTTCTTTTAATTGTTGGTTTTTGAGTTTGATAATCTCCTTCTCATTTTTGGCGTTGGCTAGCGCCATCTCCCGTTGGTTTTTCTCAATAAGTTTTTCTTGGCGTTTATGATAATAACGTCTATATGCAGTATGAATGGTAATTGAACCCAAAATTACCGCTATTAAATAGATGATTAAAAACAGATTGGAACTATACCAAGGCCGTGCAATCTTAAAACTATATGATGCGCTATTATTGGACATATCCTCACCTATCTTAGCCCGTACTCTGAAGGTATAGTCTCCTGGGGGCAGGTTTTCAAAGGTTACCGATGAATTATCGCTCCAATCACTCCAATTGGGATATATGCCTACCATCATATATTGATACTGTGGCTTGATATATTTGTTATACGTAGGCACATAATACGAGAATTCCAGGTTGTTTTCTGAATTTTGAAAGTCCCCTTTCAAGTTTTGTTCGATAAGGCTCTTTTCTGTTTCACTGCGGTCTTTCCCTCCCCCTTTTATATTCGCAATATTGACATTGAACTCATTTTCCTTAAAATCGTGAATATTGATTGTAAGATACCCGGACCGAGCTCCGAATAGGTATCGGTCTTCATCCAGCGCGGTAGCACTTTCATAGCTGATTATGCCGTTTCGCATATCCTCTGTCAGTGGAATTTGCTTTATGCTCGGGGTACTTCCTAAGCCCCCACCGGGGACAAAACCAATACTGGAATTAGAAAATGTCCATAAATGTCCATTCTTTTTGTCCAAAACCATTTTACCTGAAACATATTCGTCCTCCACATATAACTTGCTCAATATGCCATCTTTTATAAACCTTTTTTTGTTCCAATCGTATTTGAATATTCCTTTTCTGTAGGCATATAAAAGGTCCCCTTTATACTTTACAATGCCAGAGTTCGAACCTTTTATCAAGGTATCCATCTCCATCTTTTTCAATTCCAAAAGGTCTTTGCTCAATTGAAGTTTAAACACACCTTTATATTCATGATTTACAAAAACTTCATCTTCAAATACCTCGAAATGCCGCGAGGAGTGTTCAAATCCCTTAATCTTATTTCTTAACTGCCATGAATTATTCGTTCTTTCCAGCACATATAATCCATCATAGTTGCCTTGCAACAACAGATTGGGCTTGTCCGCTATCTCTCCTATCTTCCAAGTTCCCTGAACATCCGAAATTCTATTCAACCGGTCCTTTTCTACCGTATATGTTCCATTGTGGTGGCCACAAAACAAGATTCCGTCAATTACCTCCAGCGACCATACTTGTCCATGCGTACCTTCTATAAACTTAAATTCAGATTGACCTGCTATAGTCTTGTAAAAAAGCCCTTGATTAGTGCCCAAATACAAATTCCCATCTTTTATGGCCGAAGCATAGACGCTTCCCACCAGTCCTCCACTATCTGGATATATGCGAAATGGTGAGCCACTGTTGACGAAACTTATTCCAACATCCAGTCCCATCCAGATATTGCTATCAACATCTTCATATAATGATAGCACTGTATTGTTTTGTAAGCTTTTGGTTTGATCAACATGATCGATTAATGTGCCATCTGCATCAGTAAGCATTAATCCATTGGATATCGTACCCAATGCAAACCCTCCATCGCTTAACTGTAAACCGCTATAAAGACTAATTTCGGAAAGCAAATCATCTACCCCTGTTTCCCATTTAACAGGTCCATTATCATCTATTGAATAAAAGCCATTGTTCTTGGTAAGGACAAGTATTTCTCCATTCTTTTGGAACATATTTATTATCTCGTCATCCTTCAGCTGAGTTGAACCATAAACCAAAACACCCTTTCCGTTCTCGATTTTAAAAATCCCCTGGCCTATTTTTTGAAAATATATGGTTTGACCAACTCTAAATATTTTCGGCAGAAAAGCATCCGATTCAATAATATTTACTGAATTATCTCCAACATTAAACACATAAATACGATTATGTGATTGAAAAACAACATATTCTCCTTGTTCAAGAATTCCCCAAAACTCCTCATCTTGAAGTAGGCCTGCTTTAATTTGTTTAGATAAACTAGTGTATTCCAGAGTTCCTTTATTATCCTGTTTCCAAAAGCCGAACTCCTTGTAACATCCGGTGTAAATTCTTGAACCAATTACCTTTACAGATCTAATAATGGATTCATTTGGTGAAGGATATAAGGTCCACGAAGCGCCATTAAACTCAAGCAGTCCGTTGTTATTGGCTACATAGATTTTTTTGTCGATGCTTTGAGATATCGCCCAGTTTTGACTTTCCGCACCATATTCAGAAGGTGAAAAATTTTGTGTGGGGGGGAGTTCTTGGGTAAACCCTATACTACATAGGGTAAGTGCAATACATAATAGAATGTGCCCTGGTTTAATCACAGAATTTAATTCCAAGTTAGTCGGGGGTCACTTTGTTTAAGCAAATACAAAAAAAAGTGTACTAATAGGTTTGTAGGGTTAAACAAAATCAACTTCCGTACATTTAAAGTACATAAAATCATTTTATGATTACCCGAAGAGTAAATTTATTTATTTAAACAAACTTATCAGTAGTCGTTCTAAAAAACATCAGTTTATGAAAAAGATAACAGCATTGCTTATTTGTACTTTCCTATCGTTCGGAATTAAAGCTCAGAGTATTATCGGCGCCTGGGAGGGCTATTCAACTTCTGAGAATGGGGACAAACTCAAAAACGTGGTTATTTTTGCCGATGGCTATCAAGTAATCAGCATATACAATGCAACATCAGGAAAATTTGTTCATTCCAACGGTGGCACATGGAAATTAGAAGGTGATATGATGACCGAGAAAGTAGAATTTGACACTGATAATCCTTCACGCGTAGATTCTGAAGTAAGTTTCGAGGTAATTATTACTGAAAATACCATTCAGATTGCTGGTTCGGAAATGAAATTAACCAGATTGGATAATGGAACACCTGGTAAATTGCAAGGTGCTTGGTTAATGTCCGGCAGAATTAGAGATGGTAAAACCCAAGTGCGCGATACCAATAGACCAAGAAAAACCATGAAAATTTTATCCGGGACCCGATTTCAATGGATAGCGTACAATACAGAAACAAAACAGTTCATGGGGACCGGAGGGGGAACGTACACCACTTTAAATGGTAAATATGCCGAAAACATCGAATTCTTTTCAAGGGACGATTCAAAAGCTGGATTGAGCTTAGAATTTAATTATGAGTTGATTGATGGAAAATGGCACCACTCTGGTTTATCCAGCAAAGGAGACCCTATTTATGAAATTTGGAGCACTAGGAAGTAATTGTATTTAGCAAGGACAACCCATGGTTAGCAAAAAATGAAAAGTTCCCAAAATCATAATAATGGTACGAATACTATATAGCTGGAAAGTAGCTCCAGAAAAATTGGAGCTTTTTATTGAGACATGGAAAAAAACCACAAATAAGATTCACGAAGAGGTTAAAGGGGCAAGAGGTAGTTTCATGTTACAAAACCATGAAGATTCCACTGCAATAATGACCATTGCTAGATGGGATTCTTTTAATGATTGGAAACAATTTTGGCACGAAGGCAATCATAGTCAAATGGGCTCCATGCATGATTTGGGTGAGCGGGTTTCCGTGGAAATCTATAACGAAGTAGACGATTTTACAAAGTAAGAATCGCTGAGAGCTTAGCGAAATATGACAGGTAATAGAGAAATAACAACAGATTATAAGAATCGTATCAATAGGGTTTTTGAATATATTGATGAAAACCTGCACGGCGATTTATCGTTGAACACTATTTCTGAAGTTGCTTTTTTCTCACCATACCATTTTCATCGTGTGTTCAAATTTATCACCGGTGAAACCTTAAATCAATATGTAACTCGGCGAAGAATAGAGAAATCAGCGTTGGATTTACTTCATAAAACCATCCCTACAACTGAAATAGCGCACAAATTCGGCTTCAGTCAAGTTTCAGCCTATACAAGAGCTTTTAGAAAATATTATAATGTCAGCCCCACGGAGTTTCGAAAACAAAACCCAAATAGGTTTAGCAAGATTCGTCAACTGAATAGCAAGAATGGTCAAAACTATCCCGATAGCGAAAAATACATTTGCATCATCAACAATCTTAAAAACTGGATAGAAATGCATGCAAAAATCGAAATCAAAGAAATCCCTGAATTGAACGCAGCCGGAGTAACCCATATTGGAATGAATGGTGTTGAAACTGCTTTTGAAAAAATTATTCACTGGGCCACACCAAAAGATTTATTACAAGATCCAGAAGCCAGGCTTGGAAGGGTATTCTATGATAGTGCTAAAGTTACTGCTCTGGACAAAGTCCGCATGAGTATATTTTTACTTACGAAAAAGCCTTTTGAAACTGATGGTGAAATCAACCGATTAACCATTAACAAATCCAAATGTATCGTAGGGCGTTTTGAGATAACTCCAAACGAATTTGAAAAAGCATGGACAGGCCTTTTTGTATGGATGAACGAAAATGGATATAAGAAAAGCCCAGAAAATCCCTTTGAAATTTATCACAATGATTTTAGGGAACATCCTGAGAACAAATTCATTGTGGATTTGTATATTCCTGTAGAATAAATCTTTATAACAATGTGAATATCAAACAACTTAAACAATGGAAAATAGCAGCAATTATATCGATGGATTTGTACTTCCCATACCAAAGAATCACCTCAACCAATACAAACAGGCGGCTATAGAGGTTGCAAAGATTTGGAAGGAACATGGCGCACTAGAATACTTTGAATACGTTGGTGACGATTTAAAATTGGAAGGAACACGTTCTTTTCTTCATGCTATTGATGCCAAAAAGGATGAGGTTATCATTTTTGGTTGGGTTGTTTTCGATTCACGGGAAGCTCGAGACCTTGCGAACGAACAGGTCTCTGCAGACCCAAGAATGGTGGACCTAATAGCCCCATTAATAGATTCATCCCAAGTTATTTTTGATGCGACCAGAATGGCGTATGGCGGATTTCAACCGCTCATCTGATTAAATCACCCATTTGCAAAAAACAACCAACTTTTAAACAAAATATTATGATAATTCAAGTAATCAAACTAAAATCTCTGCTGCCGGAAGCAGAATTATTAAAAAGAGCTAAAGAACGAGAACCACAGTTTCAAGCTCTTAAAGGTCTTTTGCAGAAATACTATGTAAAACTTGACCAACCTGGGCAATATGGAGGAATTTATATCTGGGATTCCCAGGAATCGTTAAATGCCTATCGAATATCCGAATTAGCAGCTAGTATTCCGGGAGCTTATGAAATCACTGAAGCTCCAAATATTGAAATTATGGATATTCTTTTCCAACTTAGAAAATAAATTCAAAGACTATCCTAGGTCGAGGTATGTGGTTTTCATATTAAAGCTTTCTAAATGCCTATGCATACTTTGGCCAAAAACCCTACTTTTGGGCAAAATTTGATGGATTGAAGATCGTTTCTTTTTTCATAATTGCCCTGTCCTTTTTTATAACATTTGGGCAAGATGCTCCTGCTCCAACAGAAGGAAGACAGATTAACATTGTGTATGGGGCCAATTTCACCAAAAATGAGGAAAAATATCCAGGAGCTTCCATATTCAGTAAGGACGATGAGCGTCAAGTCCAGTTCGAACACCAGGGTGCCGACCTGTGGTGTGACATTGCCATTTTTTATTCTGCAGAAAATCGTTTAAGAGCCATTGGGAACATTCGCCTGCAGCAAGGGGATTCTATCGAAATGAACAGTGGTAAAATCGATTATGACGGTAATACCAAACTGGCCAAAGCTTGGGAAAACGTCGATCTAACGGATGGACAAATGACCTTGACAACAGACACGTTGTATTTTGATCGGGAAAATCAGTTATCCTATTACCGTTCAGGTGGAAAAGTGGTCGATTCCGCCAATGTCCTTACCAGTATCATCGGTAATTATTTTATGGAACTTAAAAAAGTGCAGTTCCGAAAAAAAGTACATATCGACAATCCCGAGTATATCATAGATTCAGAACAACTCGATTACTATAGGATTTCGAAGAATGCATATATGTACGGACCTTCAACTATAGTTGGTGAGGACTATCAGATTTACTGCGAGCGTGGGTTTTACGATACGAAAATTGAGCAGGGTTATGGGGTTAAAAACACCACCATCAATTATGACAACAAGATTATTGAAGGCGACAGTCTATATTTTGACAAAGTGACCTCTTTCGCTTCCGCTACTAACAACATAAAAATCACCGATACTATCAATAATGGGGTTATAAGGGCACATTATGCTGAAGTTTTCAAAGAAAATGACTCCGTTTTTGCCACAAAAAGAGCAGTTACCATAAGTCTTGTGCAGCAAGATTCGCTCTATATGCATGGAGATACGCTAATGGCCACCGGTAAACCTGAGGAAAGAATAATTAGGGCTTTCCGTAATGCAAAATTTTACAAAACGGACCTAAGTGGGAAATGCGATTCCATTCATTTTAGTGAAGCAACCGGTGTTACAGAACTAATTACCGACCCTATCATTTGGAATGTGGAGAACCAGATAACTGGAGATAGTATCCATTTAATATCCGACAAGAAAACGGATAAATTGGACTCTCTAAAAGTGCTTGAAAATGCTTTCATTATTTCATTTGACACCATTGGAAAAAAGGGATATAATCAAGCCAAGGGAAAAGACCTCTTTGGAAAATTCATTGAAAATGAACTTAAAATCATTGATTTAATCAAGAATACAGAGGTAATCTACTATGTATATAATGATGATGATGAGCTGGTAGGAATTGATAAGACGATTTGCAGCAAAATTCGACTGGAAATGGCCAACAACGATATTGAAGATATTACCTTTTTCATCAATCCAGATGGAGATATTTTTCCGGAGACTGACCTTCCGGTAGAAAGTCGAAAGTTAAAAGGCTTCGTATGGCGTGGCGATGAGCGCATTCTTACCAAAGAGGACATTTTTGATGAGGACGACAACAATATCGAATTGGTGAAAATTCGCGGAATTGACAATCCCATTGACATCGATGCTGAAGAACAAGAGCGGCAGAAAAAAGGTGGTGGAACGGTGATTAAAACTCCCAATACCCAAGCTACCAAACCAAAAAAGCCCGAGGTTAAAAAAGTGCAATAACCCTCATGTCAAAAGAAGACTTCCTTAAATATCAAGCTCAGACCACTCCACATCCCCTTGGTTTGGAGATTTCGCATGCAGAAGGAAGTTATATCCATGACACGGAAGGGAACGCTCACCTGGATTTTGTTGCCGGAGTCTCTGCGTGCAGCTTGGGACATGGCCATCCCAAAGTGGTCAATGCCATAAAAGAACAGGCGGAAAAGTATATGCATGTTATGGTATATGGCGAATATATCCAAGGACCAGCCGTGGCCTATACCAAACTACTTGCCTCTCTACTGCCACCAAACTTAGAAACCACCTATTTGGTCAACTCTGGTACCGAAGCCATTGAAGGGGCCATCAAATTGGCTCGCAGAGTAACCGGGCGTTCCCAGTTAATCTCAGCAAACCATGCCTATCACGGGAATACCATGGGCAGTTTGAGTTTGATGGGCTATGAGGAGCGGAAAAGTGCTTTTAGACCATTAATTCCAGATGTGAGCTTTATTCAGTTCAACTTGGCATCTGATCTTGAAAAAATCACTGACAGAACAGCCGCGGTAATTCTTGAAACTATTCAAGGGGGAGCTGGTTTTATTCTTCCTTCAGACGGGTACCTTGAAAAGGTAAGAAAACGCTGCGATGAGGTTGGTGCCCTTCTGATTCTTGATGAGATACAACCGGGTTTTGGAAGAACTGGAAAACTTTTCGCTTTTGAACACTACAATTGTGTCCCAGATATATTGGTCATTGGTAAGGGAATGGCTTCAGGTCTTCCAGTTGGAGCATTCGTTGCTTCCAAGAAAATGATGGATTCCCTTCAAGTAAGTCCAAAACTTGGTCACATCACCACTTTTGGCGGTAATCCAGTAATTGCTGCTGCCAGTTTGGCTACTTTGGAGGAAATCACTGAAAGTCAGATAATTGAACACACCTCTATAAAAGAAAAACTTTTCCGAACCCGTTTGGTACATCCTTTGATTAAGGAAATAAGGGGTAAAGGGTTGATGCTTGCGTTGCTCTTTGAGAAACCGGAAATTGCCAATTATTTGGTACTGGAAGCAGCTAAGGAAAGACTTATACTTTTCTGGTTGCTTTTTGAACCAAAAGCGGTTAGAATATCGCCACCTTTGACAATTTCTGAAAAAGAAATTACTGATGGGTGTGAGCGAATTATCAGTGTTTTAGACGCATACAAGCCTATCCCTGTTAACTAAATTGTTGATAACATACCCCTGACAACGACTTAATGATGCCCACAAACGGCTAATTTTAAGTCCATAGTTAAACCAAACACGTTCCTATGGCGTTAGATTCTAACGAAAATCCTGACAAGTCCATCAGCAAATTTGAGTCCATGCTCAAAACAGATGACGTGTATTTCTTTGACGCGGAGGACTTTGAGGAAATTATTCACCACTATCTTAATAACGGAAAGGTTTCTCTGGGTAAAAAGGCCATCCAAATTGGACTGGAACAACACCCCAACTCTTTGGAATTAAAGTTATTACAGGTCGAAGTAATGGTTTTTGAGGATAAATATGACGAGGCTGAAAAAATGTTGGACCAACTCCAGAACATTGACTCCAACAACGAAGAAATCTATATTCAACGCGCCAATATTCAATCTAAACAAGACAACCATCCTGGTGCTATAAATCTGCTTTTAGAGGCACTGAACCTTGCCGAAGATAGTTTTGATGTTCACTCATTGTTAGGTATGGAGTACCTTTTTATGGATGATTTTGAACTGGCCAAACGCAGTTTTATGAAATGTGTTGAGTTTGACCAAAGTGACTATTCCTCTTTATACAATGTTGTGTATTGTTTTGAATTCTTAGAGGATTTTGACGGCGCCATTCACTATCTCAACGACTATTTGGAAGATAGCCCCTATTGTGAAGTGGCTTGGCATCAGTTAGGCAAAATGTACTACATCATCAACATGTACCAAGAAGCTTTGACCGCTTTTGATTTTGCTATAATTTCCGATGATTCTTTCATCGGCGCCTATTTTGAAAAAGGTAAGGTCCTGGAAAAATTGGGTAGATACAATGAGGCCATCGAAAACTACGAGACCACCATATCTATTGAGGATCCAACATCACACGCCTATTTAAGAATTGGCCGGTGTCATGAAAAATTGGGCAATAATGATTTGGCAAAATATTACTATTACAATACTGTGCACGAAGACCCTCTTTTGGACAAAGGATGGCTAGCTATAACTGATTTCCATTACAAGCTGGGCAACTATGAGAAAGCACTCTATTATATCAATAAGGCCATAAACATAGATGGTGAAAATCCAACCTATTGGAAACGAAGTGCTAAAATTTATGCTGCTCTCAAGAATTTTGACGAGGCTGATTTTGCCTATAAACAAACGGTTGATTTGGGTAACTACGAATTTGACACCTGGAACAACTGGGCCGATGTTCTCAAAAACACAGGAGATTTTAGCTCCTCTATACAGGTTTTAGTTCAAGGGCTGGAGTTTTATCCGGAAAGTGCTGAACTGGTGTTTAAGTTGGCGGGTATGTATCTCAAAAGTGGTGAAGTGCTAAGTGCTAAGGAAAAACTGGCAGAGGCCATGCAACTCGATATTGATAAATTACAAATATTCGAAAATGAATTTCCTGAGTTCAATAAAGTAAAATGGCTGCAAACTTTGGTCTCTGAAATTAAAAAGGCTTCCACTTAAACCCTCTATTCCATTACCCAATTTATGAAAGTACGCCAATTTAAAGATTATGTGCTCATCACACTAAAAGGAATGGCCATGGGTGCAGCAGATGCCGTTCCCGGTGTTTCTGGCGGAACAATTGCACTTGTTTCTGGAATTTACGAAGAGCTTGTTGGAACAATCAGTAACATTAATTTGGAGTTATTTAAGTTGCTTTTTCAAGGAAAGTTTAAAGCTTTTTGGAACAAAGCCAACGCAAATTTTGTTCTAGCACTGGGAATAGGAGTTTTAGCAAGTTATGTCTCCTTCATGAAATTAGCCAAATACTTACTGGAGTATCATCCAATATTGATTTGGTCTTTTTTTCTTGGTCTTATTGTAGCCAGTATTTGGTATATGGGCAAGCAAATTCCTAAATGGACTCCCATTTTGATACTATTTTTAGTTATTGGAATTGGATTTGGATATTTTTTGACCACATTGCCTACGGCAGAAGCAAACGGGAATTTGACTTACTTTTTCTTTTGTGCAGCAATTGCCATATGTGCAATGATTCTTCCCGGAATCTCGGGAACCTTCATTTTAATATTATTAGGTGCATATAGTACTTTAAGTACCGCTATTGCCGATTTTGATGTAAAAAAAGTTCTAATTTTTGTATCTGGAGCTGTAATTGGTTTGCTTAGTTTTTCAAAAATTTTAAAATGGTTGCTCAGTAAATATCACTTCCAGACCTTTGCCGTCCTTACGGGACTAATAATTGGTTCAATTAATCAAGTTTGGCCCTGGAAAAAGGTATTGGAAACCAAAACCTTTGGTGATAAAACCGTAGTTGTCGATGACATAAACGTTTGGCCCTCAGCCTTTGAAGGTGACAATCAATTAATACTTGCCGTAATCTTAGCATTGATAGGTTTTTCGCTTATTTTTATCTTGGAAAAAGTTGCTTCCAAAAAATAAGAACACCCTATTTTCAAATGCATCAGCCTAGAACACTTCTGGATAATTTTTTTTTGGTGATAAAAGGACTTTGTATGGGAGCCGCCAACAAGGTTCCTGGTGTTTCTGGAGGAATCGTTGCTTTTGTGGGTGGGTTTTATGAAGAATTCATTTATTCCCTTCAAAAAATAAATTCCAAAGCCTTTAAGCTCCTTTTTAACGGGAGGTTCAAGAGTTTTTATCGATATACCAATGGGCAATTTTTGCTTCTATTGATTTTTGGTATGCTGGTTAGCTATTTCAGTATATCAAGGGTATTGGATTATTTTCTGGCTCAAAAAGAACTTTTTGTCTGGGCAGGTTTCTTCGGAATGATTTTGGGGTCTATCTACTATATCGCGAAAGACTTTCACCACTGGAATAAAAAAACTGTTCCAGCGGGCATAATCGGGTTAATCATAGGTATTTCCATTAGTTTTTTAAGTCCGGCTACCCAGAACGATAATTTGATATTTATCTTCTTTTGCGGGATTATAAGCGTTTCCGGTATGACCTTACCTGGACTTTCGGGATCATTCATTCTTATCCTTTTAGGAAATTACGTCCTTTTGCTTGTCGATTCGGTAAATGCGCTTTACGATACGCTTTCTGAAGTGTTTGCAGGAGATTTTGGCTTTGTCAACAACGAAAAAAGAATGGAAACCCTTAAAATATTAGCTGTTTTCACATTGGGTTCGGCAACGGGGTTGGTCACCTTTTCACATTTGTTGAGTTATGTACTCAAACACTTTAAAGAAATCTCAACCGCTGTAATTTTAGGTTTTATAACAGGTTCACTAGGCGTCGTTTGGCCTTGGAAAAGGACTATTTTTAAATTGGATGAAGTAGGCACCACTTTGATCGATAGCAATGGAGATAAAATTGTGCTTAACTACGAACGCTATTTTCCAAATTTGGCCATTGCCGAAACTTGGTGGGCGGTACTTTTTGTGGTTCTAGGAATTTTGGTATTATTGGCTTTGGATTGGTATGGAAAAAACAGGAAAGAAAAAAAACAGATTCGGGCTTCTAGGTAAGGAAATTTCATATTCCTTTTCCCAAAGATATTTTACTTCAAAGTTTGAAGAATTAGGTCTTTCGGATTATAGCTACGAAAATTATGATATTCCCGAAATTTCTGACTTAGAAACTATCTTGAAGGAACAAGACCCAAAGGGTTTTAATGTCACAATTCCATATAAGGAAGAAGTAATTCCGTTTTTATCCGCTTTGGACCCCATTGCAAAAGAAATAGGTGCTGTAAACACCGTAAAAATCACCCAAAATGGGCTCATTGGTTACAACACGGATGCTTATGGATTCCAAAAATCATTGGAACCCTTTTTAAAGCCCCATCATACGAAAGCCTTGATTTTAGGAACAGGTGGTGCATCAAAAGCAATACGATTTGTATTAGAGCAACTGGAGATTGACCACACCTATGTTTCAAGAACAAAAAAAGAAAAGCAACTTTCGTATGCAGAGCTTGATGAAAGAATCATCACATCAAATCAACTCATCATTAACTGTACTCCCCTTGGCACACACCCCAATATTAACGAAAAACCACCTATCCCGTATCAATTTTTAAGTAATGAACATCTTTTGTTTGATTTAATCTACAATCCTGAGAAAAGCGCTTTTTTAAAAGAGGGTGAAACAAAAAACACTGCCATTTGTAACGGTTTGGATATGCTCAAATTTCAAGCTGAAAAGGCTTGGCAAATCTGGAATGATTCATAAAAAAACTCCCTTTCCAAGCTGTATCCATTTGATTCATATGTAACAAAACTCCCCCAAAAGAAGAATTAATACCTTTGGTAGTGGATAATATAGTTGTTAACTTGGCTATAATTATCGTCAATCATAGGAAAAGCAACTACTGATGCAGGAAAAGGAGCAAAAACTTCAGGAAACTGAAGGTGGTACTGAGCATATAGCGGATAACGTAGAAACAACAGCGAAAGAAAACCCCAATTCTGAACCAACAACATCCGAAGAGCCAGTAATAACAGATAAGGAAAAAGAGGATTCAAAACCTGAGGCTGACGTCTCTGATGAAACTCAAGAAAGCACTACTTCAAACGAAGAAGAGGAGGCCGATGACCATATAGAGGAAATTGAAGAATCGAATGCGGAGGATGCGGAAGATGTGGAAAATGAAAAGAGACATCATATTCCAATGTTGGATTACCACGCCATGTCAATGGAGAATCTTGTGGGCGAGTTGCAGCGCTTGGTGAAAAATGAAAAGATTCAGGCCATAAGCAAACATGTCAGCTCCATCAAATATGAGTTTGACCAAAAATTTCAAGAATTTTTAGAACATAAAAAGGAAGAATTTGTCGCCAACGGCGGAAATGAAATAGATTTTAGATATAACTCAGTTGCCAAGCGGCAGTTTAACGAGGTTTACTCTGAATTTCGAGAAAAAAGAGATCAATACTACAAGCAACTAGAACAAAACCTCAAGAGCAATCTAGAAAAAAGACTTGATATCATTGAACAGCTCAAGGGGCTTGTGAATGTTGAAGAAGATATCAACACGACATATAAAAATTTTAAAGAACTGCAGGAAAACTGGCGGAATGCCGGTCCTGTTCCTCGAAAAAACTACAATGATGTATGGCGCACTTACCATCATCATATGGAGATTTTCTACGATTTTCTTCACCTAAACAGGGAACTTCGGGATCTTGATTTTAAGCACAACCTAGAAGAAAAGCTGAAATTGGTTGAAAAGGCGGAAGCGCTAGCAAAGGAACCAGATATCAACAAAGCCTTTCGCGAACTCCAAATGTTGCATAAAATTTGGAAAGAGGATATTGGTCCTGTGGGTAAAGAGCAACGGGAAGAAGTATGGGAACGCTTTAGCAATGCCACCAAGGCGATGCACAACCGTAGGCAAGAACATTTTCAGGAATTAGAAAAAGATTACGAGAAAAATCTGGAAAAAAAGCATGAGATTATTGCTTCAATTACCAGCATCGCGGAAAATGTTTCAAGCAACCATAGAGCACTTCAGCAACAGATAAAGGAAATAGAAGTACTTCGAGAAGCATTCTTCAAAGCCGGAAAAGTTCCGCAAAAGGTGAACGAAGAGACGTGGAGTGCCTTTAAAGAAGCGGTCAGAAACTTTAATAGAAACAAGAATTCTTTCTATAAAAACCAGAAAAAGGACCAGCTTGACAATCTTGAAAAGAAAAAAGCGCTTTTGGGTCTTGCAATTGCCCTAAAGGATAGCGAGGATTGGGATATGGCTACCCCTGAGATGAAGCGTATACAAAGCGAATGGAAGAAAATAGGTCATGTGCCTCGCAAATATTCAGATAAAATCTGGAACGAATTCAAAAGTGCATGCAATCATTACTTCGACCGCTTACATTCGGATAAAAATGATTCCCAAAAAGAAGAGTACGAAAATTTAGAAAAGAAAAGCGCCTGTTTGGAGCGTTTGAAAGCCTTTCAGCTAAGCGGGGACCAAGAAAAAGATATTGAGACGTTAAAAAAATTCCTGGAAGAATGGAAACAATATGGTCGTATCCCGTACAGAAAAAAGCATATCAACGGCAAGTTCAACAAGATTGTGGATGCCCTCTTTAAAAAATTAGGAGTAAGCAGACAACAGTCGGAACTTCTAAAGTATGGCGATAAAATGCAACAGCTTGTAAAAGCCGACGATGATTTTGCCATTAATAACGAAAGAGCCTTTATCCGCAAAAAAATAGACGAGAGCAAGTCCGAAATCAGACAGTTGGAAAACAATCTCCAATTTTTCTCCAATGCTTCTGAGGATAATCCTTTAGTAAAGGATGTCGTCAAAAACATTGACCGCCATAGGGAATCATTGGAAACTTGGCAGGCTAAGTTGAAAAAACTCAATATCCTTAAAAACAATCGTAATAAGGAAGAGGAAGCTAAGAGCAACGAAGAAGAGTAAGTCCTTTCTTTATAATAGTTAAGCACTGGCCTTCCTATCGAGCCCAAAGTCAATCAATATTGTTCCAACAAATAATTGATTAAATCTGTTGTTGTTACTATCCCCACCAATTTACCATCTTCTGCAATTGGTAGCGCATGAAATTCTTTTTGAGCAAGAAATTGAGCTACTTCCCTGATTGTGGTTGTTGGTGAAACGCTTATGACATCTCTGGCCATGACTTGAGATATGGTGAACATATTATACACCATAGTATCTACGCTGTCCTCGGTTTCGTCTACTGCGTCAGCAAAGCTGATTCTTAACAAATCCGTTAAACTAAGCATCCCCAAAATGCTATTTCCGGAGACGATGGGGATATGTCTTATTCCATATTGCTTAAAGTACTTTTCAGCCGTCGTAAGATCATCGTTGACGGTCAAAGTGACCAAATCCTTGGTCATTATTTTGGAAACAGGTATGTTCTTTTTCATTTGGATAGGTTTTAATATCTACCCATGAAATTACCTTAGTTCCTCTTAGAAAAATATGATAATTATCAGCGTTACTTTGCCACATTGACGGAACGGGTCTCCCTTATCACCGTTACCCTTACCTGACCTGGATAAGTCATATCAGTTTGGATTTTCTGTGAAATCTCAAATGAAAGTTCAGCCGCTTTGTCATCGCTTACTTTTTCACTTTCAACAATCACACGCAATTCCCTTCCCGCCTGAATGGCATATGCTTTTTGCACACCATTGAAACCAAAAGCGATATCTTCCAAATCTTTCAGTCTTTGGATGTAAGAATCCAACACCTGTCGGCGAGCACCTGGTCGCGCACCACTAATGGCATCGCACACCTGTACAATTGGCGAAATCAAGGTGGTCATTTCTACTTCATCGTGGTGGGCACCAATAGCATTGCACACCTCTTTTTTCTCACCGTATTTTTGAGCCCATTGCATTCCTAAGATGGCATGAGGTGTCTCCACTTCGACTTCGGTCATCGGAACTTTTCCAATATCGTGCAAGAGACCTGCACGTTTTGCCAATTTTGGGTTCAAACCTAGTTCTGCTGCCATAACCCCACAAAGTTTGGCAACTTCTCTGGAATGCTGCAGTAAGTTTTGCCCGTAAGAGGAACGATATTTCATTCGACCCACAGCTTTAATCAATTCTGGGTGAAGTCCATGAATCCCTAGATCGATTACCGTTCTTTTTCCGATTTCAGCAATTTCTTCATTGATTTGCTTTTCAGTCTTCTTAACGATTTCTTCAATACGAGCTGGATGAATTCTTCCATCCGTTACCAATCGATGTAATGACAGTCGGGCAACCTCTCTTCTGACAGAATCAAAACAAGAAAGGATAATCGCCTCCGGTGTATCATCCACGATAATCTCAACTCCTGTAGCCGATTCCAGGGCCCTGATATTTCGTCCTTCCCGACCTATAATTCGTCCTTTTACATCATCAGATTCCAAATTGAATACCGAAACGCAGTTTTCCACTGCTTCCTCCGTACCAATACGTTGAATGGTGTTGATAATAATTTTTCGGGCTTCTTGTTGTGCGGTAAGCTTGGCTTCTTCCAAAGTACTTTGAAGATAAGCCATGGCGTCCGTTTTGGCAGTTTCTTTTAGCGATTCCAACAGTTGACTCTTTGCGTCTTCCGCAGAGAGCCCTGAAATCACCTCAAGCTGTTGCACTTGACTCTTATGTAATTTCTCTAACTCTGACTGTTTTTTCTCAAGAATTTCACTCTTATATGATACTTCCTTGATTCTTCCCTCTAACTGTTCATTCAGTTTTTTTCCTTTAGAAAGTTCGTTGCTGATCTGTGATTCTTTATCTCTTGTTCGTTTCTCAGCTTCCGATATTTTTTTATCCTTGTTGATAATGACTTTTTCGTGCTCGGCCTTGAGCTCCAAAAACTTCTCCTTGGCTTGGAATATTTTATCTTTTTTTATGCTTTCCCCTTCCTTCTTCGCCTCTTTTATGATATCAGTAGCTTCTCTTTTAGCATTGGAAATGGTTTTTGTGGCCTTTCCCTTCTCTAACATTTTAGCAATAGCAAATCCTATTACCAATCCTACGACTGCAGCTACAACAATTATGATAGTGTTATCCATGTTGATTGTGTTTGGTTATAAAAAAAGCCCACATTGGGCGAAGTTTTGTACAAACTCCAAATTACAGGTTTAGGGCTAACAAGCTGCTCAAGGATCCCTATACAGGTAGGGCCTGCTTTTACAACTTAAACTCACCCTTTTCAAATATAATAGTGTTGAGTTTGTCAAAATTTATTACCAATGTGGGCAGTAACAATATTTTATTTAAAAGAACTTATTCTCCCAGTTTGGAATGTACTAAATCATTCAATGCCTTGAGCCGCTCCAGTGCCGCCGTGGTGTTTTCAGACTTATCAATTCCTCCTTGTTCGATTTTGGAGGCAAACTGCAAGGCACACATTGCAAGTACATCTTGCTTGTCCCTTACTGCGTAATTCTGCTCAAATTTTTTGGCCAAATTATCAATATTTTTGGCTGCTTTTCTTAATCCTTCCTCTTGTTTAGGGTCTATTGTTAATGGATATACCCTATCCGCAATGGAAAGCTTTATTTTGAGCTTTTCCTCCATATTTAGTTACAAGCTAATCTGCAAGTTTTGCGATGCAAACGTCAAGTTCGCGAATCAACGTATTTATCTTGAGTTTAGCTTCTGTTTTATTCGTATTACCACCCAGCATCGAGTTTGCCATTTTAAGGGAATTGTATTTTTCTTCCCATTCTGATGCGACGTTCTGTTGCAATTGGTTCTCCTCTTTTGCAAGGTTTACTTCTTCTTTCAACTTAGCATTAGCCTTGTGCAACAATTCTAACTTGTGCAACAATTTGCTTACTTTATTTTCTAAAGAATCTACAATTTCAACCAGTTCGCCCATATGCAAACATCAATGCGTATAACACAAAGTTAACCAACCTTGCCATACCTCGCAATACTTTTAAGATTTATTCTTGAGGTAATTTCTGGCACTTTTATTGCTTTTGACTAATCAAAACATTGGTTACTTTCGTAAGTAATTATAAACCACAGTATGCGCCCATATTTTTTTGGAGTTCTTTCTTTCGTTTCTCTATTCTTAACCGCCCAAGAAAAATACCCTCAAGAAACTTTTCGTTCCCCTATGGAAATTCCATTGGTTTTAGCCGGAACTTTCGGAGAACTTCGATCCAATCATTTTCATGCCGGTATTGACATCAAAACCCAAGGAAGGCAAGGCCTTCCGATAATCGCTATTGCCGATGGTACGGTGTCTAGAATAAAAGTATCTCATTGGGGATATGGCAAAGCACTTTATATCGCGCATCCCAACGGATATACTTCAGTATACGCGCATTTACGCAAATTCGGTCCAGAAATTGAAGACTATATTAAAAAGTTACAGTATAAAAAACAATCATATGAGGTAGAGACATTCCCTGATTTTGGCGAATTGAAGGTTGCGAAAGGTAGCATAATTGCCTATTCCGGAAATACCGGTGGTTCCTCTGGCCCACATCTTCATTTTGAAATTCGAAATAGTGTTACTGAAAAGCCTACAAATCCATTGCTATATGGCTATGAGGTTAGAGACGCCACCGATCCGTCATTGGTTGGATTATTTGCTTATCCGCTCTCTAGTGATGCAGCAATCAATCAAAGCGCTAAAAAGATTCAATTGAACTATACGAAACAACCAGACGGCACCTTCCTAGCAGACAAAATCAAAGCTATCGGTGTTATAGGTTTTGGTTTCAATGGTTTTGATAGGCAAGATATGGCAGCGAATAAAAATGGAGTCTATGCCGTTAAACAAATTGTCAATGGAAAGATTTATTCGGAATATGATTTTGAAACTTTTTCTTTTGGTGAGTCACGATACATTAATACGCTAATTGATTATGCCCATTTTGGAAAATTTAGGCAACGCATCCAAAAATGCTTCAAGGAACCCTACAATAGACTGGGAATTTATAAAACCCTGCACAACAATGGAAAAATTACAGTAAAGGAAGGATTATCCTATAACGTGGAAATTCATATTTCCGATATTAAAGGGAATTTGACAAAACTTGTTATTCCAGTTGAAGGGGTTAGAGAGGAGGTCAAAATAAAAAAGAAAGATAATTCTACCAAAGATTTTGTGATTGCAGATAAACCCAACAACTTTGACTTGGGTGCTGCCAAGGTTTATTTTCCGGCCAACACTTTTTATGAGGATTTCTACATTGACCTAAAAAAAGGGGCTGATACTATTTCCATCCATGATAAAAGTGTAGCTGCCCATCGAAATTTTACCATAAGTTTTGATGTTTCCAAATATTCGTTTGAAGAACGGAAACAACTATTCATTGCCCGTTTGAATGATAAAAAGATGCCCATTCATTCAAGAACCTTTAAAAGGGATGGATCGTTCACTACCCGAACGCGTTCCTTTGGCATGTACACTTTAGCAAAGGACACGGTATCACCAACAGTCAAGGCTAAAAATTTTAAAGAAAAACAATGGCTTAGCAATTATAGCTACCTAAGTTTGGAGATTTCCGATGACTTAAGTGGTATCAGCACCTACAATGCCACTTTGAATGGGGAATGGATTTTGATGGAGTATGAGCCAAAGACTAAGACGATCATTTATAATTTTGACGACAAAATATTAAATGAAACGCAATGCGATCTAAAAGTGGTCGTTACTGATAATGTGGGTAATTCCAGTACCTTTAAGAGTACTTTTTTCAGAAAATGACAATGTGATCCATGTAAAACGCCTTCTTGTTCCACTAGCGATTTTATGGGTTTTTCTTGCCCAAGGTCAAACCGCGACCATGTTGGGTACCGTTCTGGATGAAAACAACAATCCTATTCCGTCGGTAAATATTGTATCAGGAAACACGGGAACCGTTACAGACTCCAACGGATACTACCTTCTTGAACTTATTGCGGACGCCAAAAACAGCATCACTTTTTCACATTTGGGACATGAAAATGTTGTTCTTCAAGACTTAATCTTGAACACAAACGAAACGTTTGAATTCAATCCGGTGATGAAAACGGATGTAATTCAGGTGGCCGGGGTTGAAGTAACACCGACGGGTGACAAAGTTTTAGAAGGCATAACTACGGTAGAACCTGAAATTATACGAAATATTCCTGGAGCTAATGCCGGGGTTGAAAACATACTTAAACTCCTCCCTGGTGTATCATTCAATAACGAACTCAGCACACAATACAATGTTCGCGGTGGTAATTTTGATGAAAATCTGGTCTATGTAAACGGCATTGAGGTATATCGACCGTTCTTGGTGCGTTCCGCACAGCAGGAAGGGCTAAGTTTTCTGAACAGCCATATGATTTCACAAGTAGGTTTTTCATCCGGAGGATTTCAGGCCAAATATGGGGACAAGCTCTCTTCTGTACTTGACATCACTTACAAAACCCCAGTGGATTTTGGTATTCGAATGGAAGGAAGTCTTTTAGGAGCAGGCACGACCCTCGAAACCATTTCAAAAAACAAGAAGTTCAGTAGCATTTCAGGCGTACGTTACCGGAACAATAGTTTTTTGGTAAATAGCCAGCAGACCCAGAGCAACTTCAACCCAAAGTTTGTGGATGCGCAAAGCTATTTGACCTACAGATTTTCCAAAAAATTCCATTTGAGTTTTTTAGGAAACTATGCTATTAACGATTACGAAAACCAACCGTTGACCCGCCAGACCAATTTTGGAACCATAAACAGTCCTAGGGCGCTTTTGGTTTTTTATGAAGGTGAGGAGAATAGCAAGTATGTCAATGCCATGGGCGGCCTCAAAGCCGACTTTTTGGTAAATGATCACCTAAAACTTAATACCACCGCTTCAATTTATCATACCCAAGAAGAAGAATTTTCAGATGTTATCGCTTCCTACGAATTGGCAGAAGTCGACACGAATTTAGGTGGTGACAATCTTGGTGGAGTCACCTCATCGCGTGGGGTGGGTTCGCAATTCAATCGGGCAAGAAATCAATTGGATGCTTTAATCTTTAATCTAGCCCATCGGGGCAAGCTCAAGAAAAATGGAAAATCTTTAGAATGGGGTGTAAAATTTACCCATGAAGATTTTCGAGATCAATTGAGGGAGTCGGAGTTTATAGATTCTGCAGGTTTTTTTATTCGGCCTTCAAGTCCACCCGTAATCAACAACCAGCCAGAAGAGCCTTTTACCGGAGATCTTATTGCTTTCGAAGGAGTGCAAGCAACAAATTTTGCCAAAACCAATCGATTTTCTGGTTTTGCCCAGTACAGTCAACACTCGCAGTGGGGCTACAACGATATTTATGTAAACCTTGGTATCCGTGCACAGCATTGGGTTTTAAGCGGAGCGGGTTTCGACTCTAACGTTCAAACTTTGTTCAGCCCCCGCGCCCAGTTTTCCATTAAACCTAATTGGCAAGAGGATCTTTTATTTCGGTTTGCGGTTGGTAGTTACCAACAACCACCTTTGTATAGAGAATTAAGAGCTATAACAGGTATGATAAATCCAAGTGTCGAGGCTCAAAAATCCATTCATTATGTAATGGGTAGTGAATTCAGCTTCAATTTATGGAATCGTCCTTTTATTTTGACTGGTGAAGCTTACTACAAAGATTTGGACAATGTAAACACCTACACCGTGGAAGATGTTCGTATTCGCTACGCCGCCCAAAATAATGCAATAGCCTATGCTTATGGAATGGATTTTAGATTAACAGGTACATTTGTTCCTGGCGCTGAGTCTTGGGTGAGTCTTGGCTACTTAAAAACAGAGGAAAACATTGCTGACCAAGGGTATATTTCAAGGCCCACGGATCAACGTTTTAAACTAGCAGTGCTATTTCAAGATTATGTGCCGACCATCCCCAATTTAAAGCTCCATCTTAACTTGGTTTATAACACCGGTGTTCCCGGGGGTTCACCAAATAATGCGAATCCTTACGATTTTCAGAATAGATTAAGAGATTATAGAAGGGCAGATATGGGAATTTCCTATATTTTTGCCGACAGCAAAAACAAGCATCCCGAAGGTCACTGGTTACATAGTTTTAAGGAATTCAGTTTTGGTTTTGAGATTTTTAATATGTTCAACAATCAAAATTCCATCACAAATACATGGGTGCGCGATGTAGATACGCAGACGCAGTTTGCAGTTCCCAATTTTCTGACCAGCCGAGTGCTCAATGTAAGATTTGGAATGCGTTTTTAAATGAAATTGATGAGAACACACTTGTTTATTGTAGCGTTTTTGATGTTCACTATCGGAAATGCCCAAAAAAATATCTATGAAAACCGAAGGTTCGATGAGCTTAGCGCCCATCATGAACTGCTGGCCATAGTCCCTTTTATCACCAATTTGGACCTTAAGAAAAATGTAGATCAAAATGAACTAAAGAACTTAGCCCAAAAAGAAGGTTATGCCGTTCAAAATGCTCTTGAGACCTATTTTTCGAAACGAAAGAAAAGAAAAAAGTTCAATGTTGAATTTCAAAATATTGAAGACACAAATGCAATTCTTGCCCAAAATGGAGTTAGTTACGACAACTTGGACATTTATACCATAAAACAGCTTTGCAAAATCCTTAAAGTAGATGGTATAATCAGTGGTAACTTGAACCTAAATATTTTATTATCTAAGGGTGTGCCCACAAATTTTAGTCTTTTGGACTATTTTAGTGGAGATGCCAACTACGGTAGAATTGGAGTAAAGGTCAGTGATGGAGATTCTGGTAAGCTCCTCTGGAAATACGAAAAAAGTATCACCAAAAAAACCGGGAAAAACACCACTGAAATGATTGACAAGATGATGAAATTGGCTTCCCGTAAATTTCCATACGACAAAGAAAAAAAACAGCGTAAGAACAAAAATTAGCTCTCCGCAAATTCTTTGAGCACACCTATCGTGTAATCTATTTCTTCTTTTGTATTATACATGGAAAAGGAAAATCTTAATGAAGGTTTTTCTAACTCTTCACCGTCTAAAATACCATTGAGAACATGCGACCCCATATTGCTTCCTGACTGACAGGCACTGCCTTTGGAGCATGCGATTCCTTTCATATCTAAATGGAAAAGTAGCATCAACGCCTTTTGCTTGTCAAATGGCAAGCGAACATTGACCAAGGTGTATGTACTTTTATCCATATCTCCGGAAAAGCCATTAAAACGTACTTCTGGTATTTCTTTTACTATTTTTTCTATAAAGTGGCGCTTTAAACCTTTTACAAATTCTATTTCTTCGTCTAAATGTTCATATGATTTAATGAAAGCCTCTTCTAATCCAACAATGTTATGAAAAGGTTCGGTCCCAGCTCTATAACCTCGTTCTTGCGAGCCTCCAAAAATCATGGGTTTCAATCCGGAATTCTTTCTGATAAAGGCAAAACCAATACCCTTTGGACCATGAAATTTATGGGCCGCTGCTGTAAAAAAGTCTATAGCCGTATTTTGTACATCCCAAGGATAATGCCCTACTGACTGTACCGTATCAGAATGGAAAAGTGCACCGTTTTCTTTGCATAGTTCTCCAATTGCTTGGATATCAACAATGTTTCCAATCTCATTGTTCACATGCATCAGACTCACAAGTTTTTTTGAATCATCAGCCTTTAATAATTCCTGAAGATGCTCCATTATTGGATTCCCATTGTCATCCAAATCCACAAATCGCAAAGAGATTTTGTATTCTTTCTCCAATTCCTCAGCCGTATGAAGTACAGCGTGATGTTCTATTTTGGATGTTATTATGGTTTTCACCCCAAGGTCACGAACTGCACAACGCAAAATCATATTGTCTGCTTCTGTTCCTCCGGAGGTAAAAATAATCTCTGACGGATGGGCATTTAAGATTTTGGCAATTGTTTTCCTAGCCTGCTCAACGGCAGTCTTTGCAGACCTGCCAAAGCTATGGGTGGATGAAGGGTTTCCGTAATAAAGGGCAAGCGCTTCTTGCATTTTGGCAATTACCTCTTCCCTCACCTGGGTAGTTGCCGCATTGTCCAAATACACTTTTTGCATGACTTAGCTATCATTTTTCAACGTCCAAAAATAGGCCAAATAAAGTTAATTTCTTTTAAAGTATTGTTTGGTTTACTGTATTAAAATGGAATTCCTTTAAATTTGGCAAATGAGAAAATTTTTCATCCCCTTTCTACTGGTTTGTGCCGCACTATCTTGCAGTGATGGAGACCTTCAAGTAGAGACCATTGACTTTAATGAAGCAACACTACAGTTTTGCTCGGACCCTGTCACTGATTCAAACAACATATTGTTCAAAATTAATACAACGGAATCGCTAATCCTGGATTTACAAAGTGGCGCACTGAATAATGGTGTAGTTGGCGAAACCATAACCACGGAAAGCACAATCCCGGGGCAATCCACGCTCATCTATCGTAATTTTTCAGAAAACGTTACAAGTAGTTATTTCTGTGATGATGTACCACCGGCGACTCCTACCGTGGCACAGGAAATAGAAGCTCAGGATGGCGTTGTAACTATTGTTACGGTGGCAGATTCAGATGGCACCAACTTTGTGCACACCATAGTGTTGAGTGGGGTTTCATTCGTGGCAGAAAACGGTGAACGCATTACGAATTTGACCATAGATGAATTTGGTGAGGTAACAACAGTGGTACCTTAACGGAAATCAATTTCTCTGAAAGATATAGACTTCGGTAGCACCTAGTCCATATTTTTGATAATCCGCATCATACCATTTTAGATTTTCATATCTATTAAAGAGATAGAGCAGTTCAGTCTTGAGCACTCCTTCACCTACCCCATGGATAAAAACTACTTTCTGAATTCGCTTCTTTATCGCAAAATCCAGTTGTCTTTTGGCTGTTTCCAATTGAAGATTAAGAATATCAAAATTACTAAGTCCCTTAGCCGACTTCACGAGTTGGTTTATATGAAGGTCAACTTCTAATTTGGGTGCGTTTCTTTGTTTTGGCTTTTTTCCAACAGCTATCTTTTTTTTCGGCAGCTCCTTTTCAGATTTTATTTTTGAGACCTCAAAATTGGTTACTTGGATTCGTTGACCCGTCAAAACCAATTCTTCAGAAGTATATTTTAATGGAAATCCCTCCTCGGTCATTATGGTAATCTGATTTCCATCAATAGCATCAATAGAGCCTGAAATAGCCTCATCCAACACTTCTACCCTATCACCAATCTTAAATATTTGCACTTGGGAATCCTTTTTATTTTTTTAAGAAAGTTTTATATGAATCGCAAAAATAGTAGTATTTTTCTCGTCGATAACCACTGCCATGAACCCGCAATTTATTCCTTTTTTACTTGACGCAAAAGAGCTGATGCTCCCATGTTTTAGTAAAAGATTGTTTGGAATGGATTGTCCCGGTTGCGGATTGCAACGCTCGGTACTCCTACTTTTTGAAGGGGATTTTTTGGGAGCATTTAAAATGTACCCTGCAATTTACCCCTTGGTACTGTTATTCCTATTTATACTCGTTAACAATTTTGGAAAGTTTAAATTTGGAAATATTACCATAATAGTTCTTGGTATTTTGAGTGCTTCAACCATTTTGATAAACTATTTTTATAAACTCTTACAATAATTCAACTAACATGGAACAAAAAAAATTACCAAATGGCGTACTCAGTATTGTACTGGGAATTTTTGGATTTCTTTGCTGCTGCACAGGGATTTTTGGAGCCATTTCTTCTGGTGTAGGCTTTTTTCTTGCCAGAAAATCTGAAAAAATATACAAGGAAAATCCAGATGAGTATGATAATTATGGACAAATCAAGACAGGGAAAATCATTTCGTTGATTGCGTTGATCTTGAGCTTGTTGATGGTAATCAGATGGATATACATCATTTTTAACGCTGGTGGATTTTCTGAATTTATCGAGGAATTTAAAGCGGCTTATACAGAAGCCATGGAGCAATATAATTAACCATCAAAATTTTCTAAATGGAAAACAATTCGAACATGCCACCAAAACCAAATAATCACTTGGTTTTGGCTATATTAAGTACTGTTTTTTGTTGTTTAGCAACAGGAATAGCTAGTATCATTTACGCATCTAAGGTAAACGAGGCATATGCTCGTGGAGAATATGAAGAAGCACAAATAGCATCTAAGAATGCTAAAATGTGGGCACTTATTGGAGCTGGAATAGCCCTAGTTGTGTGGATTGTATACATAGCAATTTTTGGATTTGCATTTTTGGGCGCCATGGCCAATGGAGGCAACTACTAAGAAAAAGTACTTGGTAATAATATTGGGGGTATTGTCATTTTTGGCAATACTCCTTTATTTTTCATTCAATCCAGAAAATGGATTACTTTTCCCTAAGTGTCCGTTTTACAATTATGCAGGTATTTATTGCTCCGGTTGCGGAACTCAAAGGGCCATTCATGATTTATTGCATCTTCGATTTTTAGAGGCGTTTAGCCATAATGTATTGCTGTTCCCTTCTGTTTTTGTCATTCTACAACATCTAACTGTAAAATCTGGAATCGTCAAAGGACGTAGTCTTTTAAGCTATAGGTATACCCCTATGGTGATTTTGATAATAGTGCTGTTATTCATGCTACTAAGGAATCTTAGGTTTTATCCTTTTGAGTATTTGGCACCTTAATTGGCTACTTCGCTAATAAATTTTAGCCGATAGAGCCGGAGTTCTTCGTCCTCATAATCTCCATCAAATTCATCAATAGCTTCGTCTATAGAGTCCGTTTCTGCTTCTAAAAAGTAATCATGAATTTCCTCTTGTTGATCTTCATCAAGAATTTCATCTATCCAATAGGCTATGTTGAGTTTTGTACCACTGAATACGATTTGTTCCATTTCTTTGATCAAAGCTGAAAGCTCCAATCCTTTTGCAGAGGCAATATCATCTAAAGGCAATTTCCTATCTATATTCTGGATAACGTAAAGTTTTAATCCAGAGTTGGCACCAGTACTTTTAACCACTAGGTCATCTGGTCGTACCACATCATTTTCTTCTACATATTTGGCGATTAGGTCTACAAACGGTTTTCCATACTTTTTGGCCTTCCCTTCTCCAACACCATGTATATTTAGAAGTTCCTCAATTGTGATAGGGTATTTTAACGCCATATCATCCAAAGAAGGGTCCTGAAAAACAACAAAGGGTGGAACCTCCATCTTTTGGGCTTCCCGCTTGCGAAGGTCACGCAACAACTTCAACAAATTATCATCAGCACCTCCTCCGCGTGATTTAGCAGCGGTGACAATGGCATCATCATTCTCTTTGCTATATACATGATCTTTGGTCATTAAAAACGAAACTGGGTTTTCCAAAAACGCTTTTCCAACTTCCGTTACATGCAATATTCCATATTGTTCAATCTCTTTTTTAAGTAATCCTGCTACCAAAACCTGACGAGTTAAAGCCATCCAGTAGGCCTCATCTTTTTCTGATCCAATACCGAAGAATTCTTTTTCATTGGTTTTATGAGATGAAATCATAGCATTCACCTGCCCTACCAATACTTTTACAATCTCTTTGGTCTTAAATTTTTCTTTGGTATCTCGAACCACACTCAAAAGTTTTACAACTTGTTCTTGAGCCTCTTCCTTTTGTTTGGGGTTCTTGGTATTATCATCCATGTCGGCTCCTTCTCCATTCTCGGCATCAAACTCCTCTCCGAAATAATGTAGAATGAATTTCCTTCTGGATATTGAAGTTTCGGCATAGGCAACAATTTCTTGAAGCAATGCATTTCCTATTTCTAGTTCGGCCACAGGCTTGCCCGACATAAACTTCTCCAGCTTTTCAACATCTTTATAGGAATAAAAGGCCAAACAATGCCCTTCTCCCCCATCTCTTCCGGCTCGACCTGTTTCTTGATAGTAGCTTTCTATACTTTTAGGAATATCATGATGAATTACGAATCGGACATCCGGCTTATCTATCCCCATTCCAAAAGCGATTGTAGCCACAACAACATCGACCTCTTCCATTAAAAACATGTCCTGGTATTTGGAACGCGTCTTTGCATCAAATCCGGCATGGTACGGAACCGCACTTATTCCATTTACCTGTAGCACCTGAGCGAGCTCTTCTACACGTTTACGGCTAAGGCAATATATGATGCCCGATTTACCCAAATTTTGTTTGATAAATCGGATAATATCGGCATCAACATTTTGGGTTTTGGGCCGTACTTCATAAAAAAGATTAGGCCTGTTAAATGATGCCTTAAAGACCTTTGCCCCTGACATTCCCAGGTTTTTGATAATATCTTCTTGTACTTTTGGAGTGGCCGTCGCGGTAAGTCCGATAATTGGAATATTGTCTCCCAATCTATTGATAATGCTTTTAAGGTTTCGGTATTCTGGTCTAAAATCGTGCCCCCATTCCGAAATACAATGCGCTTCATCTACCGCGACAAAGGAAAGTGTCACTCCTTTTAGAAAATCAACATTTTCTTCTTTGGTCAAAGATTCCGGGGCCACGTACAGTAATTTTGTAACACCGTTTGTAATATCTTCTTTTACTTGCTTGACTTCAGTTTTAGTGAGTGATGAATTCAATACGTGTGCTACACCATGATGTTCCGAAACTCCGCGTATGGCGTCTACTTGATTCTTCATGAGCGCAATCAAAGGTGATACCACAATTGCTGTACCTTCTTTCATGATTGCTGGCAACTGGTAACATAAAGATTTCCCACCTCCAGTGGGCATTATAACAAACGTATCGTTGTCGGCAAGTACATTATGAATTACTTTTTCTTGAAGCCCCTTAAACTGAGAAAAACCAAAGTATTTTTTAAGTGAGGAGTGCAAATCGGTGTTCGTCAAACCCATTTCCGTTTTTTCATTTTAACCTGGCAACCCAAGTAGAAGGTTGCGAAATTTTTAAATTTGAATATCCATTTTATGGAAAATGCTTTCTAACTTCCATAAATGGTTTGTAAGAGATAGTTTGTTTAGTTTTGTAAACTTAAATATAAGACATTCTTTTAGGAATACAACTTAGATAATCCATTAATTACGTTGAGCAATACCCAATCTATTCTATCCATTGCAAAAAGGACCTTGGAAACTGAAAGCAAGGCCATTGAAAATCTAATTGACCAGCTCGATGACCAGTTTGCCGAGGCTGTTCAGTACATTTTAGCATCCAAAGGTCGAGTTGTGGTATCTGGAGTTGGAAAAAGTGCAATAATAGCCTCAAAAATTGTGGCAACATTGAATTCCACAGGAACTCCCGCTGTTTTTATGCATGCTGCGGATGCAATTCATGGTGATCTTGGTACTGTGCAAGAAGATGATGTGGTGGTCTGCATTTCAAAGAGTGGAAATACCCCTGAAATCAAAGCACTCTTGCCTTTAATAAAAATTGGGAAGAACAAGCTAATCGGAATGACAGGAAGTATGGATTCCATATTGGCAAAACAAGCTGATTATGTTTTAAGTACTTATGTTGAAAAAGAGGCCTGTCCAAATAATTTGGCTCCGACAACAAGTACTTCCGCTCAAATGGCTATGGGAGATGCCTTGGCTATTTGCCTTTTGGAACTCAGGGGATTCAGCAGTGCTGACTTTGCAAAATACCACCCAGGTGGTTCGTTGGGTAAAAAATTATACCTGAGAGTTGAAGATATCGTAGTCAACAATCAAAAACCCCAGGTGGCAATAGATTCTGGAGTAAAGGATGTTATTGTTGAAATTTCAGAAAAAATGCTCGGTGTAACCGCAGTCATAGAAAATAACAAAGTAGTAGGAATAGTAACAGATGGTGACATTCGAAGAATGTTGAGCAAATATGATAACATTGGCGATCTAACTGCTAAGGATATCATGACCGAAAACCCAAAATCTGTAACTACTGATACTTTGGCTGTAAAAGCACTTAAAATATTGCAGGACAATGGCATAACCCAGCTTTTGGCTTTCGATAACGATTCATATGCAGGAGTTGTCCATATTCATAACCTTATAAACGAGGGTATTTTATAATGGCAAAAACGATTGACAACAACCCTAACGAAATGTCCTTTTTGGACCATTTGGAAGAGCTTCGATGGCATCTGATTAGATCAATAATTGCGATAGTCATAGTCGCCTGCGCGGCTTTTGTGATGAAGGACTTCATTTTTGATACAATCCTTTTTGGCCCCAAAAGGATGGATTTTCCGACCTATCGTTTCTTTTGTAAAATAGCTACTTTCTTTGGCGTCGATTCTGAATTTTGTGCCGATTCCCTACCTTTTACCTTACAAAATAGAACCATGGCCGGGCAATTCTCTGCCCATATTTGGACATCCATTTGGGCCGGATTCATTGTCGCATTTCCTTATGTTTTATGGGAATTATGGAAATTTATTAGCCCTGGTCTACATGAAAAAGAACGAAAACACTCAAGAGGTTTTATTGTTGCTGCCTCATCACTTTTCTTTTTGGGAGTGCTTTTTGGTTATTATGTAGTTGCCCCATTGTCCATTAATTTTTTGGGCACTTATCAAGTGAGTAAGGAAGTCCTCAATGAAATTGACATCGGTTCGTTTATAGCTAACGTTAGAACTTCAGTGATTGCTTGTGGAATCATGTTTGAATTACCTATTATCATTTACTTCTTGACCAAAGTAGGTTTGGTAACACCTGAAATTTTAAAGAAGTACAGAAAAATAGCATTGGTAATCGTTTTGATTTTGTGTGCGGTTATTACCCCACCTGATGTGACGAGTCAAATTCTAGTGGCAATCCCTGTATTGATATTGTACCAAGCCAGTATTTACATTTCTAAAATTGTAGTGAAAAGAGAAGCCAAAAAAGAGAAGAAAAATGCCAAATAAAGTAGAAGAGTTCAATACCTATCGTGCCAAAATGAACGACAAATTATTGGCCGAAAATAACAAGCTCATCAAGCGTATTTTTAATCTCGACACCAATGCCTTTATGGAAGGTGCTCTTGATGTCAAGACCAAAGAATTACTAGGTCTGGTAGCATCAGCAGTAATGCGATGTGATGACTGTGTAAAATATCACTTGGAAAGCTCAAAGGAACAAGGAGCAACCAAAGAACAAGTCATGGAGACTTTAAGTATTGCCACCCTGATAGGAGGAACAATTGTAATTCCTCACCTGCGCAGAGCTTTTGAGTACTGGGAAGCTTTGGAAGAAAATGAGGCATAAAAAAATCCCAAAGTCAATGACCCAAATTGAGAATATCCGTAGTTTTGGCGAATTCATATGAAGCTTAGAGCTGAAAATATAATGAAGGCCTATAGGGGCCGAAAGGTTGTAAAGGGCATTTCCCTCGAGGTAAACCAAGGAGAAATTGTTGGATTGCTAGGACCCAATGGTGCAGGTAAAACCACTTCTTTTTACATGATTGTGGGCTTAATCAAACCTAATGGTGGCCAGATTTTTCTGAATGACATGGAGATTACAACATTTCCCATGTACAAAAGAGCTCAAAATGGAATTGGATATTTGGCCCAGGAAGCTTCCGTTTTCAGAAAACTCAGTATTGAGAAGAACATTTTAAGTGTGTTACAGCTCACCAACTTGAGCAAAAAAGAACAGCACATGAAAATGGAATCCTTGATTGATGAGTTTGGTCTCGGACATATTCGAAAAAACAGGGGAGATCTATTATCAGGTGGAGAACGCCGTAGAACTGAAATTGCACGTGCCTTGGCCACTGACCCTAAATTCATTTTGTTAGATGAACCTTTTGCCGGAGTGGACCCCGTAGCAGTGGAAGATATTCAGCGTATTGTCGCTCAACTCAAAAACAAGAACATCGGTATACTGATTACCGACCACAATGTTCAAGAAACTCTGGCCATCACCGAACGTTCTTACCTAATGTTCGAAGGAGGAATTCTTAAAGCTGGCGTTCCTGAAGAATTAGCACAAGATGAAATGGTTCGAAAAGTATACTTGGGTCAAAACTTTGAACTCCGAAAAAAGAAATTGGACTTCTAGTCCTTTTTAGTGTCAGAAGTAAGCAGTGAACTTACGATATACAGCAACACAATAAGTGGCAAGGCCAAAAATTGGAGGGTACTCAAAAGAACTACACTGCCAATTAAAAAAAGATAGCGAACCGCATTGTCTTTAAAACTCCAGTTATCAAATTTCAAAGCAAAAAGTTCAATTTTGGAATTAAGCAGATACGCACTCAAAATTGTCATTCCGATTAAAAACCACTCGTTCAAAATTAGAGAGTTCAAAGCGTCATTTTGATGAAACAATAAAATCAGAGGCAAGGATAAAATCAAAAGAGCGTTTGCTGGTGTTGGAAGTCCTTTAAAGGATGAAACTTGGTTTTCGTCCACATTAAATTTGGCCAAACGATATGCCGAAGCCAGAGTAATCACAAATCCAAAAAACGGAAGCGCGGTCATATCGGTTTCATGACCGAAAAAACCTAAATTCCAACCTCCAGATTCCGACATATTCAATAATTGAAACATTACAATCCCCGGTACCAGTCCGCTAGTAACCATATCAGCCAAAGAATCAAGCTGAACACCTATTTCGCTTTTCACCTTCAGTAAGCGCGCAGCAAATCCATCCAAAAAATCAAAAAATATTCCGATACACACAAAAAGTGCGGCCAGTTCCAATTTGTTCAATACAGCAAATACGACTGCAATGCATCCACTAAAAAGATTTAAAAGGGTAATAAAATTCGGAATATGTCGCTTCATGCGTTCAGGTTTTGGTAAAAATAAGCGAAAAAACAAAGTGTTTTATTTTCATCCTTCATCATGTGCGATTTATTCTGATATTTGCCCAGATAAAATCAAAAATGAGGTATAGGGTTTTCTTTTGCGTTCTGCTCCTTGCGTTTGCTCAACAAGCTATATCGCAAACTCCACAGCTTAGCGAAAAATCCCAAATAAGTTTCCTTACCTGTGCCAGGGGTGATAATTTACTTACTGCCTTCGGCCACAGCTCCTTTCGTGTTCAAGACTCCACGTTGGGCATTGACGTTGTTTATAATTATGGCACTTATGACTTCAACAGGCCCAATTTCATCTTGAATTTTGTTAAGGGTAGGCTGATTTATTCATTGTCAAGAAGCAGGTTCGACAGATTTCTTTTTGCCTACGAAATGGAAAGAAGGTGGGTAAAAGAACAAATCCTGAATTTAAACTTGGAGGAGAAAAACAAGTTATTTGCTTTTTTAGAGCATAACTATTTGCCTCAAAATAGGGATTATCTATACGACCCATTGCTTAATAATTGCTCTAGCATCGCCGGAGATATATTAAAACAGCAGTTTGGTGATGAGATTGTTTTTGACGGTTCGTACTTGGACAAACAATATACTTTCAGGGAATTGGTACGCCAAAACTTGAAAACCAATTCTTGGTCATCTTTTGGGATTGATGTCGCCTTTGGGTCAGTGGTTGATAGAAAGGCAACAGTAAAAGAGCATACATTTCTGCCGTATTATGCCATGCGACAATTGAACCATACTACCAAAAATGGGAAACCTTTGGTACAAAGGGAACGGACAATATTGGATTATGAAGAGTTTGATGTGAACAGTTTTTTTCCTCTTTCCCCACTATTTTGGTTCACACTACTGTTTTTGTTCACTGCCACAATTACCTATCTGGATTATAAACATGGCTCGCGAAGCAGGTGGTTGGATTTTTCCCTCTTTTTTATCACTGGTTTTATTGGGGTTGTACTAGCACTGATTTGGTTTGGGGCCGATCACACCTCAACACCCAACAATTTTAACCTCTTGTGGGCTTTTCCGTTCAATTTTGCAATCGCCTTCATTTATATATTCCAAAGTAAGTTGCCCGATTGGTTCACTAAATACCTTTGGATAGCTATCGGCCTGCTCTTGTTGACATTGATAGTATGGATTTTCAATATTCAAAGCTTTTCCCCACTTTTGATACTCCTATTGCTTACGTTGGCCCTTAGATATGTTTTTTTACTAAAATTTGCCAAGGTCTAGACCTGGGTAGTAACTTGTCCCTATGAATCTGTTGACCGTTGAAAACATCTCAAAATCGTACGGAGAGCTGGTACTTTTTTCCAATATCTCTTTTGGAATCAATAAGGACCAAAAGATAGCTCTTGTTGCTAAAAACGGTAGTGGAAAAACCTCTATTCTTAACATTATTTCGGGTAAAGACACCTCTGAAACAGGTCAAATAACCAGTCGCAAAGGCATTCAAATTGCCTTTTTGGAACAAGAACCCAACTTGAACCCAAATTTGACGGTGGAGGAGACTATTTTCAGTTCAGAAAATGCCATTTTAAAAGTTATCTCCGATTACGAAAAAGCGGTTCTAAATCCAGATGAATCGGAGCAATACCAAAAGGCATTTGAAGCTATGGAACGCCACAATGCCTGGGATTTTGAAACACAGTACAAACAAATCCTGTTCAAACTACATCTGGATCAATTGGATTTGAAAGTGGGCAAGCTTTCTGGCGGACAAAAAAAACGGTTGGCATTGGCCAATGCCTTATTGAACAAACCCGACTTGCTCATTTTGGATGAGCCGACCAACCATTTGGACCTTGAAATGATAGAATGGCTCGAAGCCTACTTTGCCAAAGAAAACATTACACTTTTCATGGTCACCCACGATCGTTATTTTCTAGAAAGGGTTTGTAATGAGATTATTGAACTCGACAATAACCAATTATATAGCTACAAGGGCAACTATTCATATTATCTAAGGGAAAAGGACGCCAGAATGGAGCGTGAGGAAGTGGAACAACATAAATCCAAACTTCTTTTTAAAAAGGAATTGGATTGGATGCGAAGACAACCCAAGGCCAGAACAACCAAATCCAAGTCTCGAATCGATGATTTCAATGAAATCAAGAAAAAGGCGCATCAAAGAAGGTCTGATCATCAGATTCAACTCGAATTGAACATGGAACGTTTGGGGAGTAAAATTTTAGAACTTCACAACGTTTCAAAATCTTATGGGGATAAAATAATTTTAGAAAAATTCGATTACAACTTCACCAAAGGTGAGCGTGCAGGTATTATAGGGCAAAACGGCACTGGAAAGTCTACCTTTCTTAATATCATCACACAAAAAGAATCTATAGATGGCGGTAAAGTAGTTATAGGGGACACTTTAAAGTTTGGATATTATACCCAAAAAGGAATCCCGGTTAAAGAAGGGCAAAAGGTTATTGAGGTCATTCGGGAATATGGCGATTACATTCCATTGAAAAAGGGAAAGCAAATATCTGCCCAACAACTGTTGGAACGATTTCTATTTGACCGAAAAAAGCAGTACGATTTTGTAGAAAAACTAAGCGGAGGAGAGCGAAAACGACTGTATTTGTGCACGGTTCTTATCCAGAATCCCAATTTTCTGATATTGGATGAGCCAACAAACGATCTCGATATTGTCACTTTAAATGTTTTGGAAAGTTTTTTACTTGATTTTCCTGGATGCTTAATAGTAGTGTCCCACGATCGTTATTTTATGGACAAAATTGTGGATCACCTATTTGTTTTTAAAGGAAATGGAGTAGTTGACAACTTTCCGGGAAATTATTCCGATTATCGTGCATATGAGGATAGCAGGGTAATTGCCGAACGTGAAGCCAAAAGCAACTCGGAAAAAGTTGTAAAAAGCAATTGGAAAGAAAAAGACGATTCTAGAAAGTTGTCCTATGCAGAACAAAAGGAACATAACAAGCTTGAGAAGGAAATACAAAAATTAGAGCAGCAGAAAGAAGCGCTCCAAAACAAATTCACCGATGCCGATCTATCCGGGGAAGAAATCAACCAATTATCCATTGAACTCAAAGAGATTTCCAACACCTTGGAAGAAAAGACGGAACGTTGGTTTGAATTATCGGCTATATTGGAAGGTTAACAAAATGTCCGCGTCAAGACTTTAGGAGTATTTCATGTTCTTCAAATTAAAATCATATTTCAATTTTCTTTTAAAATCTACCAATCAACATGGGGTGCACTCCCCGTTTGTGTTTTCTTTTGTCACCAAATGCCTTTACACCAAGAAAAGATTACATGCACAAAAAACCATCAACGTACTCCTAAAAAGCATCGATTATTTTGATTTTAGGCACCTCCAGATTTATGACAATCCTAAATTGAAAAGCACCATCTTAAACAGTTATCCCAAATTGAAATTCAATGAGCAGACAACGGATCTATTATTCATAAATGACTTAGATCAAAATGCCGTCCGTCATGTTCTTTCAATCAAAACGCTGCATAACAACAGTATGTTACTTGTGGATGGCATCCATTCCAACCAAGAAAAAGAGAACATATGGAAACGCTTGATTCGTATTCCCAACATAACGGTTAGCCTTGATATGTATCACTGTGGAGTACTTTTTTTACGTAAAGAACAAGAAAAAGAACATTTTACCATCCGGATTTAAAAAGGTAATTTTAGACAAAGAATTCGTGTATGCAAGGCAATGTAATCTATTATCTTCTCGGGATTTTGGCCATTATTTACTTGGCAGTACTTTTCAAGAACAAGCGAGGCAGACGGGAACGAAAGTCCCGAAAATTTATGGATGGCAAAAGAAAACATGAAAATAACCAATGATCAGTGCGTATCTGCAATTGCCAATTCACAAGTTGATTCCTAGAGAAGTATGAAAATCTACACCAAAACAGGGGATAAAGGGACCACGGCATTATTTACGGGAAAGAGAGTCGCCAAACACCACATCCGTATAGAAAGCTATGGTACTATTGATGAGCTCAACTCTTTTTTAGGTTTAATACGAGACCAAGAGATAGATGAGCACTCAAAAGAGACATTGGCTCTTATCCAAAACAAATTGTTCACCGTGGGTGCTATTTTAGCTACTGAACCAAAAAAAGAAAATCGATTAAAGATTCCCAGAATTTCTGATGATGACATTACTTTGTTGGAGAACGAAATGGACCAAATGAATGAAGAACTCCCCGAAATGACCCATTTTATTCTTCCAGGTGGACACACCACAGTGTCATACTGTCATATTGCCCGAACTGTTTGTCGCAGAGCAGAACGCATGGCATCATACCTCAACGAAAATGAGCCCCTGCCAAACAATCTACTTTCCTATATAAATAGACTTTCCGACTACCTTTTTGTATTGGCACGAAAGTTGTCAAAGGATTTGCGGGCCCAAGAAGTGAAATGGATTCCTGAAAAATTAGACTAATAAATTGCTTTTTTCTGCGTTACAGAGTAACATGCAGAAAATATTTTTCAAATAATTCCGATTTTGCTTGACAAATTGGGTTTAAAAATTATTTTTGCAAAAAATTTAAAATCAAACCGTTACTATGTACTGGACATTAGAATTAGCTTCATATTTAAGTGATGCGCCTTGGCCAGCCACCAAAGACGAATTAATAGATTATGCCATCCGTACTGGAGCTCCTTTGGAAGTTGTAGAAAATTTACAATCCATGGAAGAGGAAGGTGGCGAAATTTACGAGTCCATCGAGGAAATATGGCCCGACTATCCCACCGAGGAAGATTACCTCTGGAATGAGGACGAGTATTAGATATACAAAAACACAAACACTTATTAAAAGTCTCATTTGAGGCTTTTTTTTATGTAATTTTGGCAGCCTAGCAAAAGGATTTCGACCACTCTTTACAATGGAACGGCTTTTGCAATCCAAAAGAAAAATTATTCATGAGCTTTATTAATTCCGTACTAAAGGTTTTTGTAGGTGATAAATCTGAAAAAGACGTAAAGGCATTACAACCTTTGGTAAATGAAATAAAATCCTTTGAACAACAGCTTGAAGGACTCACCAATGACGAACTAAGACAGAAAACAGTTGCTTTTAAGGCGAAGATCCAAGAGGATTGTCAGGAGATCAACGACCAAATAGCCAAGCTTCAGGAAGAAATCCAAAATTCGACAGATATAGATCGAAATGAGGAGATCTATACCGAAATTGATAAGCTCAATGAAGAAGCATATAAAATTTCCGAAAATACGTTAAACACAATCCTTCCGGAAGCCTTCGCGGTGGTAAAGGAAACAGCAAAACGATTTACCGAGAATGAGACCCTTTCTGTTACTGCAACGGAATTTGACCGTTCGCTTTCGGGTTCAAAAGATTATGTGACCTTGGAAGGTGATAGTGCCGTATGGAAGAATTCTTGGGACGCCGCGGGAAAGGAAGTTACTTGGGATATGATCCATTACGATGTACAATTGATCGGTGGAATCACACTGCATCAAGGTAAGATAGCCGAAATGCACACAGGAGAAGGAAAGACCTTGGTAGCCACACTCCCACTCTATCTTAACGCATTGCCAGGAAAAGGAGCCCATTTGGTTACGGTAAACGACTATTTGGCCAAAAGGGATAGTGCTTGGATGGCGCCTATTTTTGAATTCCATGGACTTTCTGTAGACTGTATTGATAAGCATCAGCCTAATTCAGATGGAAGAAGAGCTGCTTACAATGCTGATATCACCTACGGAACCAACAACGAATTTGGTTTTGATTATCTGCGGGATAATATGGCACATACTCCAGGTGATTTGGTACAGCCACCACATCATTATGCCATTGTAGATGAGGTCGATTCTGTACTTATTGATGATGCACGAACGCCTTTAATCATATCAGGACCAGTTCCTGAAGGAGATAGACACGAATTCAACGAATTAAAACCCAAAGTTGGTGACATCGTTCAAAAACAACGTCAACATTTGACTGGGGTTTTGGCAGAAGCTAAAAAGCTGATTAAAGAAGGAGATACCAAAGAAGGCGGTTTCCTTTTATTACGTGTACACAGAGGTTTGCCCAAAAACAAGGCCTTAATCAAGTTTTTAAGTGAAGAAGGCGTAAAACAGCTGCTTCAAAAAACGGAGAACTTCTATATGCAAGACAATAATCGGGAGATGCCCAAGGTAGATGCCGACCTATTGTTTACCATTGATGAAAAAAACAATCAGATTGAATTGACTGACAAAGGAGTCGATTACATTTCTGGTGACCAGGATAAGGATTTCTTTGTGATGCCCGACATTGGCGGTGAAATTGCAAAGATTGAAGAGCAAGAACTGGAAATCGAAAAAGAAGCTGAACTCAAGGAAGAACTTTTTAAAGATTTCGCTGTAAAAAGTGAACGCATCCATACCATGAGCCAGTTGCTTAAAGCCTATACACTGTTTGAAAAGGATGTGGAATATGTGGTGATGGACAACAAAGTAATGATTGTTGATGAGCAAACTGGTCGTATCATGGACGGACGTCGCTATTCGGACGGATTGCACCAGGCCATTGAGGCGAAGGAAAATGTGAAGATTGAGGCCATGACTCAAACCTTTGCTACCATTACCCTTCAGAATTACTTTAGAATGTATAACAAGTTGGCTGGGATGACCGGTACAGCGGTTACTGAAGCTGGCGAATTCTGGGAAATTTATAAGCTGGATGTGATGGAAATTCCAACCAACCGTCCAATCGCAAGAGATGACCGTCATGATTTGATATACAAGACCAAGCGGGAAAAATATAACGCAATTATTGAAGAAGTTACAGAGCTTTCCAACGCAGGCAGACCGGTTCTAATAGGTACCACCTCAGTGGAAATATCAGAATTGCTTTCAAAATTGCTTAGCGTTCGTAAAGTTCCACATAACGTATTGAACGCCAAATTGCATAAAAAAGAAGCTGACATCGTGGCTGAAGCCGGTAAAGGCGGCATTGTTACCATTGCTACCAACATGGCAGGTCGTGGAACAGATATTAAATTAAGTGATGAAGTAAAAGCTGCTGGCGGTCTAGCTATTGTAGGAACTGAGAGGCACGATTCAAGACGCGTTGACAGGCAGCTACGTGGACGTTCTGGACGTCAGGGAGATGTAGGAAGCTCCCAGTTCTATGTTTCTTTAGAAGATAACCTAATGCGTTTGTTCGGATCTGACCGTGTGGCCAAAATGATGGACCGTATGGGACTTGAAGAAGGTGAAGTCATTCAGCATTCGATGATGACAAAATCCATTGAGCGTGCCCAAAAGAAAGTAGAGGAAAACAACTTTGGCATTCGTAAGCGTCTGTTGGAATATGATGATGTCATGAACGCCCAGCGCGAGGTGGTATACAAAAGGAGACGTCACGCCTTACAAGGTGAGCGTTTGAAGGTGGATGTTGCCAATATGATCTACGATACTTGTGAAGTCATTGCAGAGACTAATAAAATGGCAGATGATTTCAAAAACTTCGAGTTTGAACTCATTAAATATTTCTCGATAACCTCTCCGGTCAATGAGGAAGAGTTTAAAAGGTTGAGTTTTCAAGAAATTGCTAATACAGTTTACAAAGGAGCATACGATTTCTATCAGCAAAAAATGGAGCGGAGTGCCACCGTGGCCTTCCCTGTCATCAAAAAAGTATACGAAGATCAATCCAATAAATTCGAACGTATTGTAGTTCCCTTTACGGATGGAATCAAAACCCTAAATGTCGTTACCAACTTGGAGGCTGCATACAGCAGTAATGGAACACAATTAATTACCGATTTTGAGAAAAATATTTCCTTAGCCATCATAGATGATTCGTGGAAGACGCATCTGCGAAAAATGGATGAATTGAAACAATCGGTGCAATTGGCGGTACATGAGCAAAAGGACCCGCTTTTGATCTATAAGTTCGAAGCCTTTGAATTATTCAAGGAAATGATCGATAAGGTAAACAAGGAAATCATTTCATTCCTGTTTAAAGGAGAATTACCTTCCGAGAATACCAATCCTATTCAAGAAGCGGGGAACGTTCGAAGACCAAAGGAAAATTTGCAGACTTCTAAGGAAGAAATTCCAAATAGTGATGAATTGGCCGCTCAAAACAGGGCCGTAGGTCAGACCCAAGGAAGAAGGCCTCAGGTAACCGAAACCATAGTTCGTGAAAAACCGAAAATTGGTAGGAATGACAGGGTTACCATAAAAAATATCATGTCAGGCGAAAGCAAAACTGTTAAATACAAACAAGCCGAACCACTTATTGATAAAGGCGAGTGGGTGCTTGTAGAGGAGTAATTTGCTTTATGGCAGACAACCTAAGTGACAGTTATTTATAGCTGTCACTTTTTTTATATAAAAAACATAATTAGATTTACAGCACAAACACCCCATATTAATTACTTGTGCTACACAATTTTCAACCTTTTTCTTGTAGCAGAGAAGCACAACATCAGAGCGCAGTTCATGAAAATGCCTTATAACGACAAATATCGTTTACAACAAAAATTAGATCTGGTGCTCAAAGTAAATTACAGCTCGGCCATTTTTGCTATTTTGTTTGGGTTGGTATGCCATTTTTTTCTTGATATAAAAGGTATAATTCCATATGCTTTCTTTGGATATGCAATTATTAATATTACTAACACTTTCCTATATACCAAACATAAAAACATAGCACTTACCTATAACTTTACTTCAATTATTTCTATGGTTGGAGCCATCATAGTAACAGTGTATAGTGGCGGTATTCAAAGTCCGTTCATTTTTATTTTGGCCATTGTTGTTTTTACGGGTTATGTCACCACCATGGTATATGGTCAAATTTATCTTATTCTAAATCTGGCTGTTATTGCCATGCTGTTTTTATATGACCTTGGGGATTTTAGAATATCAGAAAATACAGTTCCAGAAGCATCTAGAAGTTGGTTTGCTTTTTTAAGTACCGTTTTCGCCGTTTACTTGTTAGGAGGGGTCGTGGGAAAAAATTTATTGCAAGCGCATATGCGATTGTATAAATCCCGAAACGAAATACAAGAACGCATAGGGGAAAAAGAAACCCTATTAAAAGAAGTTCATCATAGGGTAAAAAACAATTTACAAACAGTATCCAGTTTATTGAGTCTTCAATCTAGGACAATCGAAGATGAAAAGATAAGCGGTATCATCAGAAGTAGCCAAAACAGGGTGGTTTCCATGGCAATGGTTCATGAAATGTTGTACAAAAGAGATGATTATTTGTCCAAAATAGAACTTAAACCCTATGTAAAAGAACTCATAGAATATTTACTACGATCAGTGAAAGGTACTGGTAGTAACGTCAAGGTTGATTTGAACATTGAAGAAAATAAGCTTAGTATCGATACGGTTATCCCGCTAGGCTTAATTATTAATGAAACGATTACCAATGCTCTTAAGTATGGTATAATGGACGACCAAGGGGGTATAATCTCCTTATCCCTTAAAAAATTATCCAACAACCGTTACGAATTATATCTTGGCGATAACGGTGTAGGTTATTCCGAAAATTTTGATCCAAAAAACGCAAAATCCCTAGGACTTAAGCTTATTTATAATCTTACACGTCAGCTAAAAGGAACTTTAGCGAGGGACCTTTCTAAAAAAGGAACCTATTATCGCATAGAATTTGAAGAAATTGTAGATGATTTCAATACAATCGGCTAAAGCTTTTCCTATCTTTAACCGACTAACAAATTCTTCATCAAATGCTCAAAAAACTGCTTTTGGCAGCACTGATTATAAGTGCTCCCGTTTCCGCACAAGACTATTTCTTTAAAAAATTTCACCCTTTTAATACCAGTATCCCATCGCCCCAAGAGTTTTTGGGCCATGGTATAGGTGATAAGCATACACGTCATGATCTGATTGTAAGTTATCTCACCAAACTTTCTGAACTTTCAGATAGAGCCAGCATACATGAATACGGACAAACACATGAAGGAAGAAAATTGGTCATTCTTACCATCACCACTCCCGAAAACCTTAAGAATCTGGACCAGTTAAAAGCCGAGCATCTGAAATTCACAGATCCCTCACAAAATCCAACCAATTATGATGAAATTCCCATATTTATCAATTTGGGATATAATGTTCATGGTAATGAACCTTCCAGTTCAGAGGCGGCATTGCTCACAGCATACACCTTGACCGCATCCAACCATCCTGAAATCCTGAATTATTTGAACAAGGGTGTCATTTTTATTGATCCCACCATTAATCCAGATGGCAGGGACAGACACACCCATTGGGCAAATATGTACCAAGGAAACCCGTTGGTAGCGGATCCGCAAGATGCCGAACATAATGAATATTGGCCACGAGGAAGAACCAACCATTACTGGTTTGACCTTAATCGGGATTGGCTTTTGGCAATAAATCCGGAAAGTCGTGGCAAACTTAGCTGGTATCACGATTGGTATCCAAACGTGGTGACGGACTTTCATGAAATGGGCTCACAAAGCTCCTATTTCTTTGAACCCATGAAAGACAATGGGTCATTGAATCCTATAATGCCAAAGGAGAACTATATTGATTTGAACAATTTATTTGGAGATTACTTTTCGAAAGCCCTGGACAGCATTGGTTCGTTTTATTTTACCAAAGAGGTGTTTGATGGCACATATCCTGGTTATGGATCCTCCTACCCAGATTTACAAGGAGGTTTGGGGCTATTGTTTGAGCAGGCAAGTTCGCGAGGTCATAAACAGACTACCGAATTTGGGGAAATCACCTTTCCTTTCACTATTCGAAATCAATATTTATCAAGTATCACCACTGTTAAGGCTGCCATTGAAAATAAGGCGCTGTTGAGAAAATATCAGCAAGATTTCTTTAAAAGTGCCTTGGGAAATGCTTCCAAAAGTAGAATCAGAGGTTATTCCTTTAAAGATGATCACGACCCCAATCGTGTAAAAGCGTTTATCGACAAATTGTTATTGCACAAAATTGAAGTATTTAAATCCGGAAACGGTTTTGTTGTACCCACAAGACAACCACAGTACCGGATGGTTCAGACCATGTTCGAGACCTATGAAAAATTCAGGGACAGTGTCTATTATGATGCCTCAGCTTGGTCCGTGGCCAATTTCTATAATATGAAATACAGACCGGTCACCTCGTTGAATCTTGGAGAGAAAATCACAACGGTCAAGAATCTAGCGAATCCTGAAACGGTTCTGAAATCAAACTATGCATACATTATCGATTATGACGATTACAATGCGGTTGCCACTTTAAACTATTTACAATCCAAAGGACTGGTCGTTTCAAGCTCTTTTAAGCCCTTTACGGCCAAAACCAACGCTGGGAATAAAAGTTTCAACTATGGAGCCCTAGTAGTTCCTGTTAGTCTTCAAAAGAAGAGTCCCGACGAGATATATAAAAGAATTCAAGAAGCTCAACAAAAATTCCAGGTGCCTATTTATGCGACCAACTCTGGCTATAGTATTAAAGGTATCGATTTGGGAAGCAGGTATGTTTCTCCAATTAAAAAGCCTAAAGCGGCCATGATTATTGGGAATGGTGTTCGTTCTTATGAAGCTGGGGAAGTTTGGCATTTGTTGGATACACGAGTGCATATGCCCATTACCAAAATTCCAATGAGAAATCTAAGCAGGGCCAATCTGGATAAATACAACACATTGGTAATGGTTTCTGGGAGTTATGACTTCAACAAAAAACAGCAAGAAAAAATTAAATCTTGGGTGAGTAAAGGCAACACTTTGATTACCATAGGAACGGCATCTAAATGGGCTATCGATAAAAAATTGGTCAAGGAAAAGTTGACCAAAAAAGAAAAGGATTCTACAGAAATCACCCAAAGAAAACCTTATGTTGATGCCTCGGAGAATTTGGGCAAGGAAAGAGTTGGCGGTGTTATTCTTGAAGTTGATTTAGATGTCACTCATCCCCTAGCCTTTGGATATCATGATACTTCCATTCCAGTATACAAAAACAACACAGTATGGCTTGCTCCAAGTAAAAATGCCTATGCCACAGTAGCCAAGTATTCCAAAGACCCACATATTGATGGCTTTGTTACCAAAAAGAACATGGAAGAAAACCTGAAACTCTCTGCGTCGTTGATTGTTAGCAAACTAGGAGGTGGTCGAGTAGTGCTTTTTGCAGATAATCCCAATTTTAGAGGGTCGTGGTATGGAACCAACAGGTTATTCCTGAACGCTCTGTTTTTAGGAGATAAAATTAGAATTCCAGAATAACAACTATTATGAAAAAACTGTTTTTACTTGTTGCCCTGTTCCAATTAGGTTCTGGCTTGGCACAAGAAAATCTTAGCGAAGGGCCATTTTCCCAACTTATAATTAGAGGAGTGACACTGATCAACGGAAATGGCGCCCCTCCAAGAGGCCCCGTTGACATCGTTGTGGAGGACAACAAAATCACAAAGATTCAAGTGGTAGGCTATCCTGGGGTCAAAATTGATGAGTCTAAAAGACCTCAACTCAAGCCTGGAGGCAAAGAATTGAACTGCGAGGGTATGTATCTTCTGCCGGGCTTTGTGGATATGCATGGCCATATCGGCGGTATTGCGCAAGGCGCGGATTACGACTATGTCTTCAAACTATGGATGGCCCATGGAATTACCACTGTCAGAGAACCTGCCGGACGTGGCGTGGACTGGACGTTAGATTTAAAACAAAAAAGTTCCAAAAATGAAATTGTTGCGCCAAGAATATTGGCCTATACTGCCTTCGGGCAAAAGTCAAGCGGGTTTAATCCGTTGAACGATGCTCCAATCAGCACTCCCGAACAAGCAAGGAAATGGGTGCGAGCCAATGCAGAACGGGGAGCAGATGGTATAAAGTTCTTTGGGGCAGCCCCCGAAATTATGGCAGCGGCTTTGGAAGAGAACAAAAAACTCGGACTACGTTCCGCCTGTCATCACGCCCAATTGGATGTTGCACGTTGGAACGTCTTACATTCAGCACGAGCTGGGTTGACCAGCATGGAACACTGGTATGGGCTTCCTGAAGCTTTATTTGAAGACAAAACAGTTCAAGACTATCCCTTGGATTACAACTATCAAAATGAGCAACATCGCTTTGAAGAAGCGGGTAAACTATGGAAACAAGCCGCCAAACCTTATTCTGAGCATTGGAACAAGGTGATGGATGAACTGATTAGTCTTGACTTCACCTTAGACCCCACTTTGAATATTTATGAAGCAAGTCGGGATTTACACAGAGCTCGAAGAGCCGAATGGCATGAGGACTATACCTTGCCTTCTTTATGGGATTTCTATCAGCCTAGTAAAATCTCACATGGATCCTACTGGCATGATTGGGGCACCGAGCAGGAAGTAGCCTGGCGAGAAAATTATAAACTATGGATGACTTTTGTAAATGAATACAAGAACAGAGGAGGCAGAGTTACCACAGGGTCAGATTCTGGATTTATATTCCAGTTGTATGGTTTTGCCTATATCCGTGAAATGGAGTTACTGCGTGAAGCAGGTTTTCATCCCCTGGAAATAATCCGTTCTGCTACCTTAAATGGTGCTGAGGCCTTAGGTATGGATGATAAAATTGGTACAGTAGCCGTAGGTAAGCTTGCCGATTTTGTTGTCGTATCCGAAAATCCGTTAAAAAACCTTAAGGTACTTTACGGCACCGGAGCCATCAAACTAACCGAAGATAATGAAGTTGTTCGCGTTGGTGGTGTTACCTATACCATTAAAGATGGGATTATTTACGACGCGAAGGCACTTTTGCAAGATGTAAAGAAAACAGTACAGCAACAGAAACAAAAATTAAACTACAAAATAAAGCAACCGGGATTAGAATAGTTTGCATAGTGTAAAAGGTTTGGGGTTAAGTTAAGGTTTGGGATGTAAAAACAATATTGTCCGAAAATCTTGTATCAATCTCTTGGATTTCGTCTCTTACGCATTGAGAAAGCAATCGATGCGATAACAAAAGCCGTGCTAAAGAATAATGCAAGTGGTATGGCAATTCCCAATATCATTATTATGCCAATTTAGATTTGTTTCTTTTAGTTCTGAAAGAAAGTTCTTTTTTAACTCGAGAGTTTTTAAATCTGTACAGTCTAGCAACCTTAGTTTCTTTTTCAGTCTCTTCTTGGATGGTAATATCCAATTCAACACCAACAGTTGTAGTTTCAATTTTCACTTCTTTAGAAGCGTCTTGCGCCATTGCTAAAGTTCCGAAGAAGATTACTGCGATAAGGGTTAAAATTGCTTTCATGACTTGGGTTGTTTTTACATTGTAAATCTACTTTCACATGACCCCTGACCCGGATTTATCTCGCTTAACGCCCATTTTTTTTCGGTGTCGGAACTTTTTTCGGCTGAAGTGTATTTTATCCTCGATAAACGTTTTGAGCAGAAAAAACACGCTATCGATTCCATGTGCATTTCGTCGATACTCTCAGTAATAACAGAGGATACAGTACATGCATTTGGTCCGATTTTTTGATAAGGACGTCGACACTGTTAATGACCAAACACCACTGGGTTTTTATATTTTTACGTCAAATAGGATGAAAATTGATACTGAAAATCATGACACGCAAAAATTGCAAGCCCTAAAAACATATCTACACTTCGTAATAGATTATATTAGGGTACGACAAAGTCTAAAAACATATCTGTGAGAACCTTATTTATACTTTTGATTCTATCGTCATCTTTAGGATGTCAGTCCAAGACTCCAAATAAAAATCAGCCAACGATAGCGGAGCACAAAACCGTTGAAAAAGTTGTTATTTCCCCTGAAAAACTTCAGGAATATGAAACTGCTTATTTTGCCAGTGGGTGTTTCTGGTGTGTTGAGGCAATCTTTGAAAGTGTCAAAGGGGTTAAAGAAGTATACTCTGGTTATTCCGGAGGGCCTGAAAAGAACCCTACATATGAACAAGTAGCTTATGGAAAAACAGGACATGCAGAAGCTGTCGAGGTCTTTTATGACCCTGAAGTAATTTCTTTTACACAATTGGTTCAAGTATTCTTTGGCTCCCATGACCCTACTTCCTTAAATAGACAAGGCCCTGACCGTGGCGCACAATATCGCTCCATTGCTTTTTACAAAAACGATGCTGAAGAGAAAACCATAACGGATTATATTGCTCTTTTAGAGTCTCAAAATGTATACGGAAGGCCTATAGTAACCCAAGTTGTGGAATTCGATGTTTTTTATCAGGCCGAGGACTATCACCAAGATTATGAACGAAGAAATCCTAATAATTCCTATATCAGAAATGTTTCAATCCCGAGATTGAATCGGTTTAAGGCAAATTTCAAATCATATTTAAAAGAAGAATCACGCTAAAGTGTGATGGACGTTTGCTGAAGACTTTTTGCTAAGCGTAGGCTGGTGAAGAAGAATCAAGGAAAGAATATTATCACACTATTCTTTTAATGCGACCTCACTATACTTTGAGTTTATATTGACGGTCTTCCCATTCTTATTATTGATATGATAGCCTTTATGTACGCTGGTATTGTAATTTTTAGATGATCCAATAGCAAGAACCTTAGGAAAGGTAACATCAGAACTGGTTTCCTTTACATAAATAGAGAACGGTACGGAAGGTATAGCAAAATCTACTTCGCCATTCTCCACAGTAATATCCACATCAGAAAATGTATTGGACACTGAGTTTATTTCTAGTGCTCCCAGATTGTTTGTTACATAAATCTTATCCCTCAAATGATCTATGGTAACATTCGAGGAAACAGAGTGCAACGTAAGTACACCGACTTCATTTAATTTTACGTGATCGGAATAATCAGTTTTCAATTGTCCATAGTTCCAGTTTTGTACTACAACCGGAGAATATGAAGCTCGGATATCAGTTCTATCCCCATCAATGGTGGAAGCAAGCAAGCTTGCATAAGACAAGCTTGCTTTAATGTTGTTGGCGTTGGATGCCAATTTTACCTCTCCGTGTCTAACATTCATTTTTAGTTTAACGGATTTTGGCATTTTAATCTTGATATATTTTTTAACCTTATACTTTTTTCCTTCCCCATCAGAAGAAAAGTAAAAAATATTGGAATCATCACCACTTTGTAGTCTGAAAACTCTTTCTGCTCTGTACTTCCCTCGTTCCCTATTTCTTTCATTTCGAAGTTCATTGCGCTGTGCACGGGCTTTATCCCTCATGGCTCTAGCTTCATCTCTTACAGCACGGGCTTCCTCCCTCATCTTTTCGCGTTGTTCCAAAAGTTTTTCTCTTTGCTCCCTGCGTTCTTCGGTCATCTTTTCCATTTTTTCACTCCACTCTTCAAAGCGCTCTTTATAATCTTCATCAAACTTTTTATCAAAGTCTTTTTTCCACTCCTTCATGTATTTATCGCCATCTTTTTTATACGCCTCATAATCAAAGTTTAGATGCGGAATAGGTGGTAATGCGGGCATTTCGGGAATTACAATCACTTCGGGCATTTCTGGAAGCTCTGGAATTTCGAAACTCTCCAATAGCGGTTCAACAAAGGAAACATCGGGGACCACGAAATCAAAATCGTGGTCAAAGGAATTGCCAGAAAGTACGCTAAAACTGTTGCCGATGGTTTTAATATCAATTTCCTTGCTGTTTCCTAAAATCCTGATAACATCTTTTTCAAAATAAGTCTTGGCTTCCTCTTCAGAGGCACCTTCGAGTTCTACCACAGCGGTAATTTCCACTTGGTTTTTGTCCCAGGTCTCAAATTCAATATCAGCATGACTGGTATCAATATTCAAAACCGTTTCCGAGTCAACATTAAATGTCTCTTTGTACGTTTTTGATTTTTCCTGGGCCTGACATATGACTCCCATTAGGCCAAATAGGAAAACGTTAAACAATATTTGCGGGTTCCTGTTCATTTTTTGATGATTTTAATTGATTCAACTTTGATTTTAATTTTTGTAATAATTGCAATCGCAACTGCAGGTTTTGGATCAGGGCATTTATGGTATCATCATTGGGTCCAATATCATTGAGTTCCACTGTCAGCTTGTTATACTCTTTATCCAATTCGGAAAGTCTCAACATATAGCTATCAATAATAGCCTTGTTTTCTCCGGTAAATTCTAAATCTGAAAGCTCCAGGTTAATATTGGTTACATAATAGCTCTCTACTTTTTTCAAATCGGGTGAAAGGTCTCCCAACGAAATACCATTGCGTTGCACTTGTGTGTTCTCAGTATCAGCAATAGTGGTTTTGCGCTCCTCGACGGCCTCCTTACTAGAGAAGAAATAAATTGCCAAACCCAATAGCACGACTACCGACGCTGCAACCCTTAGCCAGAAGAACGAGCTAGATTTTCTTTTAGATTGAAGTGGTGATTCAACCACTGCTTCTGCATTTGGTAAATCTTCCTCCAATCTGGATAAAAATCGAGCTTCATGACCGTCCTTCATCTTATCTTTTCGGAGCTCCCTTTCTTTAGCGAACAATTCTCTAAGATCCTGTGCCATATGTCCTATCCTTTAATGTTTCTTTTAACTTCGTTTTACCTCTCAACAATCTGGTTCTTGATGCGGTCTCCGAAATCTCCAATATTCCTGAAATTTCATTATGATCATACCCCTCCATCAAAAACAACTGTACTACATATCTATATTTTTCCGGGAGGTTTTCAACAGCATTCTTAATTTCCTCAATTGAAATCCCATCCTCAACCGTCCAATCGTCATCATCTACAAGGTGAATATGCCCCTCATTCAATTCAACTGTCTTTTGATGTTTCGACTTTAAAAAATCGATACTTCCATTGATGACAATTCTTTTTAACCAAGCACCAAACGTAACCTCACCTTTAAATTGGTCTATTCGCTGAAAAGCTTTAATAAAAGCTTCTTGCAGTACATCTTCTGCATCATCCGGATTTTTCAGAAAACGGATGGCCACACCATACATACCATCGCAATATTGCCTGTAAAGCTTTAATTGCGCTTGGCGGTCGTTGACTTTGCATTTTTCTACCAGTTCAATCTGAAACATGGTCGGTTTTGGTGTTTGGTATTATAGTTGTTCAAGTTAAGGACGATATAAAAAAGTGCGTGTTGCAAAATTGTTTCAATTTGAGCCTTTTTTAACATCTTACGATGAAAACTTTATACCTTAGTGGTTATCATAGCAGTACCACCTTGGCAAAAGAGCAACATATTTCTTCCCATATTTCTAAAATAAAAAAGATTCGAAAGCAGGATATCTCTGCTGAGCAATTGTTACAAGGAATTTTTGAAGGAGACAAAGCGCATCTGGCCAAAGCAATAACCCTTTTGGAAAGTTCAAAACCTGAACATTTTCAAAAAGCCAACATCTTGATTGAGCAATGTCTTTCCAAAAAGAACAATAGCATACGAATTGGAATTACGGGGGTTCCTGGAGTAGGGAAAAGCTCATTTATCGAAGTCTTCGGTTCTACATTGACCCAATTGGGGGAAAAAGTGGCTGTCCTGGCGGTTGACCCTACGAGCACCTTAAGTAAAGGGAGCATTTTAGGGGATAAAACTCGAATGCAAATGCTAGCCAAAGACCCTAATGCATTTATACGACCTTCCCCTTCGGGAGATTCGTTGGGTGGTGTAGCCCGAAAGACGCGGGAGAGCATAATTCTATGTGAAGCTGCTGGTTATAATGTTATCTTAGTTGAAACTGTAGGCGTGGGTCAAAGTGAAACCATGGTCCATAGTATGGTCGATTTTTTTCTACTACTTAAGCTCTCTGGCGCAGGAGATGAGCTGCAAGGCATCAAAAGAGGCATCATGGAAATGGCCGATGCTATTGCCATAAACAAAGCCGATGGCGGCAACATTGAAAAAGCCAAATTAGCAGAGGTCGAGTTTTCAAGGGCTCTGCATTTGTATCCTCCCAAAGAAAATGGCTGGTTGCCCAAAGTACTTCGATGTTCTGCTTTAGAGCAGACCGGTATTGTTGAAATCTGGCAAATGATTGAAGGATTTGTTGATCAAGTGAAAACGAACGGATATTTTGATGACAACCGAAAAAATCAAAACAAAAATTGGTTTCTTCAAACAGTGGATGAGCTGTTAAAACTACATTTTCATCAGAAAAAGGCATTCGAAAAAATCCAGGCCGAAATGTTGAAAGCAGTGGAACAGCAAAAAATATCCCCATTCTATGCTGCAAAAAAACTGTTGGAAAGCCTAACCGGGGAACTTAAATAAAAGAACTAAATTTGCCCAGATTATAAGCCAACACATGAGCACTGTCACCGATTCCCTGCTATCCATTGTGGTTCCATTGTACAACGAAGAGGACAATGTGGTCTTGTTGACCGAAAAAATCCATGAGAATTTAAAGGGTTACGACTATCAAATTATTTATGTAGATGATTTTTCTACGGACAAGACCAGAACAGTGGTCAAGGACATGGATGATCACAAAGTTCATTTGATAGAACTTAAAAAGAACTACGGTCAAAGTTTGGCTTTGGCGGCTGGAATCGACTATGCAGAAGGGGAATACATTATCACCATGGATGGTGATTTGCAAAACGACCCTTCAGATATTCCTCAAATGTTGCAACATGCGGTGACCGACGACTATGATGTAGTTACAGGAATTCGACAAAAGCGTAAAGATTCTTTGGTCAAAAAAATACCATCGAAAATTGCAAATTTCTTAGTTCGCAGGGTCACCAAATTGGATATCAAAGACAATGGTTGTGCCCTAAAAGTTTTTACAAAGGATATCGCCAAAGGATTAAATCTTTATGGCGAAATGCACCGTTTTATTACGCTTCTGGCCTATTTGGAAGGTGGACAGATAAAACAGGTGCCAGTAAAACACCATGCACGTCATGCAGGGGTTTCCAAATATGGTTTGGAACGGGTTTTTAAAGTGGTGGCCGATATGATGCTCTTGCTTTTTATTCGTAAGTATTTTCAAAGACCAATTCACCTTTTTGGAATTTTTGGAGTGCTTTTGATCATACTCGGTTTCTTCATCAATATTTATCTGCTCATTGTAAAGCTAGGTTTTGGAGAAGATATTGGTACCCGACCACTACTGATTTTTGGTATGATGTTCATTTTAGGAGGAATCCAGTTGTTCACTATCGGAATTGTGATGGAACTGCTTATTCGAACCTACTATGAGTCTCAACAAAAAAGGCCTTATCGTGTCAAAAAAATAACCATCGGTGACGGAAAAGCTGCGTAAAAAACTCATTACAGCACTCAAGATTGTTGTTAGTGTAGCGCTGATTTACTTCATTTTTACGAAAATTCAATTTGAGGATGTTGTCAAAACACTCAAGGACAGCAATCCATTATATCTCATTCTTGGAATATTATTGGTGGTCCTTTCAAAAGTTTTGGCCGCATTTCGACTCAATCTTTACTTTCATCAAATTGAGGTCAGAATCACCCAACTAAGCAACTTAAAATTGTACCTGCTAGGTATGTTCTACAACCTTTTTTTACCTGGAGGAATTGGAGGTGATGCTTACAAAGGTTATGTAATTCAAAAAAAATACAAGTCAGGCACCAAAAAAGTTGTTTCCGTTTTGCTTCTGGACCGGCTGAGTGGTATGTTGTTGATTTTTATTTACATCTGTGTTTTAGCCCTGTTGCTTGATTATCCCATTTTTGCCACCCACAGATGGATTTTTGCAACCGGAATTCCACTTAGCATAATCGTATTTTTGGGGCTTAACAAACAATTTTTTCCTTACGCTTTGCCGGTTTATTGGAAATCTTTAGGGTACTCTGCGTTTGTTCAATTGTCCCAACTCGTTTGCATTTTGTGCATATTAAAGTCACTATCTATTGAACTACAGACTGTTGAATATTTGTTTACCTTTTTAATCTCATCGATTGTTTCGGTTATACCTTTGACTATTGGTGGATTTGGAAGTCGTGAAATCACCTTTCTCTATGGAGCTGAATGGCTAGGTCTGACTGAGAGTACTTCAGTAGCAATCAGTCTCACCTTTTTCTCAATAACCGCGTTAATCTCCCTTTTCGGGATATTTTATCACTTCAAAAAACCAAAATTGGAAACTTTGGATTAGTCCAAATGTACCAAGTGCATTTTGTTGAGTTTATCTCTGCGAGTGAGTGGGTTTAGAAATTTCAACTGCAACCTTGTGATTCGAAACTGATCCACCGTTATTTCATCATGCCAATGGTAGCCAGCATTCTTTAATTTTTGCAGCTCATCGGGGGTAACATACACCCAGGCTTTGGGTACTTTTTCCAAGTCAGAAATCGAAACGATATTGACCGGGTCCTGGTTATAAAAATCAAGCGCCCATGTATGCCTTTCAGAAATCTTGTAAATATTATCTACGGGAACATTGTGCTCTTGAACTTTTTCAGCCATGGTTGATCCACCTTGATATGCCAAAAGCGAAGGATAAAAGTGTATGTTCAACACGATGTTCAATAGTATTGAACTAAAGGCAGATAACGTAATGGTTCGTTTAAAATAATCTTCACGTTTAAGGCAGAAATAACCGATAAGAACAAACAAGAAAAGTAAAATGAGGTAATATTGGATCCCATTAAAATCAAAAACATAAAAGCACGATAGCATTGTAAATATGAATACCAGACTCAGGATAAAATACTGTATTCCAAGAAGTACCTTTATGGTCTTTTTTTTCGATTTTTCATACACTTTTATAAGGTAAGCCGCCGTTAGCACTGAATATAGCGGGATAAGAATATTTATGTAGTGCGGAAGCTTAAACTGGGCAAGACTGATAAGGAAAAATAAGATCGTAATTGAGCCCACGGTTAAAAACTCCAACTTGGGTTTATATGCAAATTTTGTTTTCCAAAAGGTTTTGACCTGCGTCCAGTAAGCCAGCAAGGCAATTACGGTCCATGGAAGAAAAACCCATAAAAAGGTATGAAAAAAGAAAAAGAAATCGCTACTGTTCTTCCCAACTCCCTGGCCACTCATTCGTTCAAAACTTTGTTCCCAGAGAATGAAAAATACTCCGCTCCTATTGTCTCTTCCTCTTATAATTTTTTCGGGGTGGAGGTCAAATTGCAGATAATAGGCGTATAGCATTGGGGCAATGGTCAATCCGAAAACCAGAATTGCCAAAATCAACTTCCAACTCAAAACAGTTTTCCACTTTTTAGTATATGCAAGATGACATAAAATTGAAATACCAATTACAACCAGCGCAATCTGCCCTTTGGTTGAAAATGCCAGCCCTGCTCCAAAAGCGCCCCATAATATGTTCTTTAGTTTGGCTTTTTCAATATATAGGGCCAATTGCCAAATAGAAAATATGGTGAATCCGGTTAAAACGGCATCTGTTCTTACGTCAATAGTACTAAGAACAATGGTCTGGGCAGTCATAAAAACAAGGGCTGCCAACTTGCCGACGTTGTTATTATAAAGCAGTTTTCCAAGCCCAAAACAACTCCATGCTCCCAAAAGGGTAACCAAAATCCCTGGGATTCGATATGCCCAATCATGAATGCCAAAAATTTTATAGGAAAGTGCTGCTAGCCAATAGTGCATATGTGGCTTGTCCAAATATTCCTCGGTACCTTTGATCAAGGTAAAAAAGTCGTTCTCTTGGACCATTCGCATGGCCATGACAGCAAATTGGGCCGAATCATTCTCGAAAAGTGTAACAAACATTCCGGCTATATACACCAGAACTAGAAGGGAAAGTAAAAACCAATACCTGGCGGATGATATCATGCTCCCAATTTTTGGAATGCAAATATAGCCAACTTGGCAAATACCCAGCCGAACAAAGCACCAAACAAAATTCCGGTCACTACATCCAAGGGATAATGCACACCAATATATATTCTACTATACGCGACAATAAAGGCCCACAGAATGAGTATATCTCCAATGTATTTTACTTTTTTGTAAAATAAGATGGAAAAAAAAGTAGCTGGTGCGAAGGAATTGGCCGCATGTGCGGAGAAATAACCATATTGTCCTCCACAATAGTTTTTGACCAAACGCATGATCCCGCTTACTTCCGGGTCATGGCATGGCCGTAACCTACCTAAACCGTATTTAAAAAAATTGGATAGTTGATCCGTACAGGTAATCAATAAGGCGATGCTTACCAAAACAACTGCGGTTCCCTTCATTCCAAAACTTTTATAGGAGAAGTATAAAAGTACTAGGTACAATGGAGCTGAATTTCTGGTTTTGGTCATAAACATCCAAAATCCATCCCAAGTTTCTGTACCCAGCCCGTTTAAAAATAAAAAGGCTTCTTTATCCCAAAGTAATAGTTCTTCAAGCATTAGCTATCGTATCGTGAAACTTCCCTATCATAGAATGCCGTTGCCGCTTCGATTAAGTTTTCTGCTTCATCCGCCAAATCAGCTTCATCTTCTTTGGAAAATTCTTCCAACCATTCTACTTCATCATTTTCAAGGTTGATGATGAACCTAGGGTATTCAGTATGGACAATGAATATTGAACTTGGATGATCTGTGTTGTCGCCTAAAAGAAACTTCGGTAATTCCATTTTTAATCTATTCGATTCCTTCGGAATCCTGTTTGCTTTGTATTAATTTCTTGGTCAAATAATTAAATCGAATATACAACATTACGGCTGATGCTGTAAGTCCCAATAGAAGTCCCATCCATATACCCGTACTCTTGAAATCGGTGAACAACCCAAAATAGTAACTGACCGGAAAACCAATCAACCAATAGGCAATAAAGGTTATGAATGTTGGTATTTTTACGTCTTGGAGACCTCTTAAAGCACCTAAAACCACTACCTGGATTCCATCTGAAATCTGAAAAAAGGCCGCCACCAATAGCAATTTAGCCGCAATAATAATTACTTCGGTATTGTCCATTTGGTTCACAATATCATCCACATCCAAATATATAGTGGGTAGCCAATGACGTCCTAAAAGGAAGATAGCCGCAAACACTATTTCTAACAATAGCGTGAGAAAAAAGATGGACTCTGCAATTCTTCTTAAATCTTTGAAATTCTGTAACCCTTTTTGATTCCCTACCCTAACCATTGCAGCAACACTCAATCCCATACCTACCATAAAGGTCATACTACTAAGATTTAGTGCTATCTGATTGGCAGCCTGTGCATTTTTTCCGAGCACTCCACTCAACCATATGGCAGCGGTAAAGATGGCCACTTCGAAGAACATTTGAAGCGCAGATGGAAAACCCAAACTAATGATCTTCTGCATTACCTTTTTCTCGATAAGTCTGAAATTGAATTTGGTAATGTAGGGTTGGAATTTTTCCTTTCCTTTTAATAAATACCAGATATGAGCGACCATCACAAACCTCGAAACCAAGGTTCCAATGGCAGCTCCAACAATGCCCAATTTTGGAAATCCGAATGAACCAAAAATCAATAGGTAGTTGATTACAATATTCAGGATATTGGATAACACCGTAGCATACATGGGATATTTGGTCTGCGAAAGCCCTTCCGAAAACTGTTTAAATGCTTGAAAGATAATAAGAGGCACTAATGAGAAAGCTACCAAATCTAGATAGGGAATAGCCAATTCCACCACCTCTATTGGCTGCTCCATATGAAACATCAAGGGCTTGCACAATAAAATGATTCCGAAGAGGGAAATCCCAAGTATGGTGCATAGCACCAATCCATGCTTTAATGCACTCTTACCATTAGCAATGCTTCCTGCTCCATCAGCCTCAGCCACCAAAGGCGTTATTGCTGTTGAAAACCCAATACCCAAAGACATTGCGATAAAAACAAAACTGTTTCCCAAAGAAACAGCGGCAAGTTCTGCCGTACCCAATTGTCCGACCATAATGTTGTCAGCAAAGGCAACAAACGTATGCCCCAGCATACCCAGAATCACAGGATAAGCCAGTCTTAGGTTATATGAAAATTCTTTGGTGTACCTGCTGAACAAAGCTGAAATTTACGAAGCGTAAAGATAGCTGGAATGGATAGATTTCAGGATTGTTTTTTGGCTTCTTTTTTAAAACGACATTGAAAATTTTTCAACTTGAACTCGCAACCTATCTGCATCAATTCACCCTTGAATCTTACATTAAAATTCCCGAACTTCACTTATCGGCCGATATAGCCTATTAAAACGAGTGATATCTTAACCGTTGGCAATAATTTCAATTTAGTCTAACACTGCTATAAACATAATTGAAATAGAAAAAATATGATATTGAATTCAATAGTTTATATACATATATTGAACTAGAATATTTTCGAAAGATTATGACTATAGATGTATATGATTTTTTCAAAAAGAATCCCAAATTCAATAAGCATATTGGAAATGACTTTCTTTTGGTGGAATATAAATGCCCATTAAATGTTGAAAAGTTTCAACTATGGACTAAATCTCACTTAATCACATACGTTATTAGCGGTCGTAAGGATTGGATAACTCCTAAACAAACCTATGGCCTTACTGCAGGTGATACACTATTTGTTAAAAAAGGGGTGTATACTACAAAGCAATATCTTGAAGAAGACTATTGCGTTATGCTCTTTTTTATGAATGATGAGTTCATCAGAAAATTTACTTTGCAAAATCATTTAACATCAAGAGCTTCTCAAGACGAAGTTACAGAAGATGGCATATTAAAAATTAAGACCAACAATTCGTTCCAGATTTTAATACAGAGTATTTTACAATATCTGACAATGAATGAAGCTATTCCGGCTGAACTTGTGGAACTAAAATTCAAAGAATTGATTTACAATATTACCCTTAATAAAAACAATAGCGCATTTAAAAATTTATTGCTCGAGATTTCAAATCAAAAGAAGGCTAATCTTGAAAATATTATGAATGCTAACTTTCAATATGATCTTCCAATCGAAGCTTTTGCAAAACTATCGGGGCGAAGTCTTTCAAGTTTTAAGAGAGATTTCAAAAAGTGTTTTGAAACCTCACCATCAAAATGGCTCATTAATAGAAGACTTACCTACAGTAAAATGCTACTCATTAACACCCAATTGAACATCAATGAAATTTGTTATGATAGTGGTTTCAAGAATACATCTCATTTTATTCGAGCCTTTAAAGAAAAATACACGTTGCCCCCAAATCAGTTTAGGAAACTAAATGCTAGTTCATAGGTTACTTTTGAGCTTTAGAGAATATTTTTAGGACAGCTCAGCAAATTTGTAGTCGCTTATTTAATTGAATTTTGAGTCATTATTAATTCAACTAAATATTATGAAAAAGCTATTCATGTTCGTCTACTCAATTATCTGTTATTGTATTGGTTTTGCTTCCCTATTATTTTGGATTTTATCGATAAGTCATTTAATTCCGGAAATATCAATCGACAGAAATCCTGAAGTCCCATTTTATTACGCGCTTTTAAAAAATCTTGCACTGGTATTACTTTTTGCAGTACCGCATAGCGTAATGGCTAGAAAATCATTTAAAAATTGGATTACTAAAGTTCTTCCAAGACCCGTAGAAAGAAGTACCTATGTACTACAAGCAGGTATTTTGCTCTTTGTTCTCATATGGAACTGGGAACCAATTGGTGGTAACATATGGACAATTGAAGAAGGAAGTATTCTATTTTATACCATGTACGTTTTATTTTTTTTGGGGTGGGTAATTTTGTTTGTAAGTACTTTTCTAATCAATCATTTTGATTTATTTGGTCTCCGACAAACCTATTTAGAACTATTAAATAAACCATATACTGAATTAGAATTTAAAGTGGTTTCGTTTTATAAATATACAAGGCATCCGTTGTACTTAGGTGGCATTATGGGACTATGGTTTACACCAGTAATGTCCGCAACACATTTAGTATTCGCTGTTCTTTTGACTGTGTATTTCTTCATTGGAGCTTTATATGAAGAAAAAGATTTAAAGGCAAATTTTAAATCTAAATATTTAGCCTATATGAAGAAAACACCCATGATGATACCTTTTTCAAAAAGAAAAACTGATTGATTAAAACTATTGCCAACAATGCCTATAGCAAATAGGGCATAAAGTGTTAAATTTAAATGCTTGGGTGTGTTTGCCAAGTCCGCCATATCTTTTGGATTTGGCATTAGATAAAAAAAAGAAAAATAACAAAATAAAAAGCTCTGGCTACTAGCGCGGACGGAAACGATGCCAGCACATCAACTCGCCCGCTGCTATCGCAGACGGCGTACCCGCCCTGCTTGCCATAGCCGAGATCGATAAGTGAAACCTTAAAATTTAGATTTTTTTCGCTATCGCGTTTTTGCTTCTTCCCAAAACACATCCATTTCGGCTAGGCTCATTTCTTTTAAGGTTTTTCCAGCTTCTTTTGCCTTTCCTTCGAGATACTGAAATCGCTTAATGAACTTTTTATTGGTCCGTTCGAGTGCGTTTTCCGGATTCACATCTAAAAAACGGGCATAATTGACCATCGAGAACAAAACATCTCCGAACTCAGATTCCATTTTATCATGATCCGCAAGCGCAATTTCGGTCTGGAGCTCTGCAAGTTCTTCTTTGACCTTTTCAAAAACCTGTTCGGGTTGTTCCCAATCAAAACCAACTCCAGATACTTTTTCTTGTACTCTATTGGCTTTAACCAGGGCCGGAAGACTGTTAGGGACACCTTGAAGCACGCTCTTTTTACCTTCCTTGAGTTTGATATTCTCCCAATTTTGCTTTACCTGTTCTTCGTTTTCAACTTTGACATCACCATAGATATGAGGATGTCTATTGATTAATTTCTCGCAGATATCATTAGCCACATCCGCAATATCAAAACTATTTGTTTCCGAACCGATTTTGGCATAAAACACAATATGCAGCAACAAATCTCCCAGCTCTTTTTTGACCTCTTGGAGGTCATTGTCCAAAATAGCATCACCCAACTCGTAGGTTTCTTCAATGGTCAAATGCCGGAGTGATTCCATGGTCTGTTTTTTGTCCCAAGGGCATTTTTCGCGAAGCTCATCCATGATGCTCAGCAGGCGATCAAAAGCTTTCAGTTGCTCCTGTCTTACGTTCATCTAAAAAATTTTATCTAAAAGTACAAAGACCGTAATTTAGGTCATCATAGTTTTTGGTGTTATTTTTAAAACCCTATTAACTATTTTTTCAACAGCTAGATGCGATACGTACTACTTTTTCTTCTGACTGCAATAAGCTTGAATGCTCAGAATGAAATACCCTTTAAGGACGAGGTAAAAGAAATTCAGGAAAAGGTGAACACCACTTGGGATTCAGAAAAACCCACCATAGTGTTTACAGGAAGTTCAAGTGTACGAATGTGGGAAGACCTTCAGGAAAGGTTTCCTAACAAACAAATACTGAATACCGGGTTCGGTGGTTCACAGTCGGTGGATCTTGAGCGTTTTCTGGATGAGTTGATTTTGAACTATAACCCGAAACAGGTGTTCATTTATGAAGGTGACAACGATATCAGTAGCAAAAGAAAACCAAAAGCCATTGAAGGTACCATTCATGATATCGTTGAAGAACTACAACTTCGAAGTCCAGAAATGGAAATTGTTCTCATCTCGGCAAAACCGAGTATCTCAAGGTGGCATCTGAAAAGAAAGTACAAAAGACTGAACAAGAAGCTGAGCAAATTGGCGGCAGAAATGAAAAACGTACGCTATGCCGATGTCTGGTCGATCATGCTGAATAAACGAAAATTAAAGACCCATCTTTTTATTGAAGATGGATTGCACATGAATCGCCAAGGCTACGACCTTTGGTACGCTGTGCTAAAAGATTATATAAACTAAACACCCAACGGAAATGTTATCAAGAGCTGTCCTAATTTTAGCAGTGGTTATTTCACTTACTGCATGTCAATCCAAGAAAAAGGAAATCAATTTTCCCAAAACCGATCTTTCAGCAGTTGCTTTGATTCCTAAGCCTGTAAAAACCGTATCTACGCATAGTGCGTTTGCTTTAGATTCAAACACCGTGATATTTACTTCTTTGGACGATCCAAAATTTGAAAAGGCAGCCCAATTTCTAGCTGAAAAAGTCAACGCAAGGCTTGGGTTCGATTTATCGGTCAACACTACTTCGGAAGAAAAGGATATCGAACGTGTAATCTACATCAACCAATCCGATAGTGTCAATCTAAAAACTCCAGAATCTTATCAACTCTATATTAAAAAAGACTCTATTTACCTCAATGCGAAGACAGCAGCTGGTGCTTTTAGGGGAATTCAAACTTTGAGACAACTTATTCCGGAACAGAGCAATGATACTTTGACCAATCATCCGCTATGGTTAATTCCCACGGGTAAAGTATTTGATGGGCCCCAATTTGGATACCGTGGTGCCATGTTGGATGTAGCACGACATTTTTTCACCGTAGAAGAAGTAAAAAAGTTTATAGATCTTCTCGCCTATTATAAATACAATGCCCTTCATTTACATCTTACTGATGATCAAGGTTGGCGATTGGAAATAAAGTCCTGGCCCAAACTAACTGAAATAGGGGGTCAAAGTGAAGTTGGTGGCGGAGAAGGTGGATTTTTCACCCAAGAAGATTATAAGGGTTTGGTACAGTATGCCGCTGACAGGCACATGATCATTATCCCAGAGATTGATATGCCCGGACATACCAATGCAGCATCATTAAGTTATCCTTTTTTACATGCTGGAGGAAAAGCGGATAAACCTCGAGTAAGAACCGACATGAAAGTAGGCTACAGTTCATTTCATGCACGAAAAGACACGGTATATGCATTTTTGGATGATGTCATTGGTGAACTTGCTGAATTAACTCCAGCTCCATACATCCACATTGGTGGCGATGAGAGCCATGTCACCAAGAAAAGTGATTATCTCTATTTTGTTGAAAAAGTGGAGAAAATTGTATTGAAACATGGTAAAAAAGCAATCGGTTGGAACGAGATTGCACAGGCCAAACTTGACCCATCTACCATTGTACAGCTTTGGAACGAGCCTCATAATGCCATGAAAGCAGCTTCGGGCGGTTCCAAAATTATCATATCGCCAGCAAAAAAGGCCTATCTGGACATGAAATATGATTCCCTTTCTGAATATGGGCTTACATGGGCTGGTATGATTCCGGTGGATGTGGGCTATAATTGGAGTCCCGAGGATTATGTAGAAGGATTGCCCAAAGATCAGATTTTAGGTATAGAAGCCCCACTTTGGTCAGAAACGATTTCAAACAGTGATGAATTGGAATATTTAGCCTTTCCAAGAGCTATCGGCTATAGTGAATTGGGCTGGTCCAACCCGGAAAACAGAAATTGGGAGGATTATAAGCAAAGGTTGGCCAAACAAGTTCCTTTCTTAAATCGAATGAAGGTCAATTATTATCCCTCTAAACAAATAGATTGGGTTGAGTAGAACAATTACTCTTCTTCATCTGATTTGGAAGATTGAGCATCTTCCGAATCAGGTGCTGAGAAGTCAGTAAGATTATTTTCAACTAAGATATTGTACCACTGTACAATCTTTTTGATATCACTGGCATAGACTCTGTCCTCATCGTAATTGGGTAAAATTTCAAAGAAATACTCTTCAAGCTGAATTTTTTCAGCTTTATGGCTTACGGAAGTTTTCTTTCCGCTTTCTTTTTCCTTGATTTTTTGGAATACCTCCCTTAACGGAACTTCTTCCTCAAGCGTATAAATGGCAATCTCGGACAATACACTGACATTATTACGAAGTCCGACGGTGACCCTTTTCCCATCCAACAAGGATTCTCCAACAAAACCACCTCTTGTCTGTGTCAAAAGTTTGAAAAGTCCAGGTTTTCCACCTACTGATAATATCTTGTCCAATGCCATTTTTACAATTTATGCGGGCAAAATTATACTTTTAATTGAAACTCAATTTTTTTTAACGTGCTTTTTTGATATTGGGAAATCTCATTTTATAATCAACATTGATTTTTCCTTTGGAAATCTTGTCCAACCTGCTTTTCAAAAGCCTCTTTTTTAAAGAAGAAAGTTTATCCGTGAAAAGCACACCTTGAATATGATCATACTCGTGCTGAATCACACGAGCCAAAAGACCATCAAATGTTTCTGTGTGTTCTTTGAAGTTTTCGTCGAAATAGTTTATGGTGACCTCAGGCTTTCGTTTGACATCTTCCCGGATATCAGGAATACTTAAGCATCCTTCATTGAAATCCCATTCGTTTCCGTTTTCTTCCTCGATTTTGGCATTAATGAATACCTTTTTAAATCCTTTAAGCTGATTTTGTTCTTCCTCCGTCAGCTCTTCATCATCGGCAAAAGGTGAGGTATCCACCAAGAACAAACGAATGGCCAAACCGATTTGGGGTGCGGCCAAACCAACTCCATGGGCATTGTACATCGTATCCCACATATTGGAGATAAGCTCTTCCAGTTTTGGGTACTCCGAAGTAATATCTTTTGCTACCTTCCTTAAAACGGGGTCTCCGTATGCAACAATGGGTATAATCATAGGTTAAATACTATTTAGGTGCGCCTGTAAAATCAGAGTGGCACTAATTTCATCAACCAATGCCTTATTCTGTCTTTTTTTCTTTTTCATTCCACTATCCAACATGGATTGAAATGCCATTTTGGACGTAAAACGCTCATCTTGTCTTTCAATTGGAATTCCAGGAAACTTGGCTGAGAGCTTTGTCAAAAAAGGCTGAATCAATACTTCTGATTCTGAAGGTGAATTGTCCATCTGCTTTGGAAGTCCAACAACAAATTTTTCCACCTGTTCTTGGTCCAGATAATCAACCAGAAAGGAAATCAAGTTTTTGGTCTCAACTGTAGTCAAACCGGAGGCAATTAATTGAAGTTCATCGGTAACCGCAATCCCAGTCCTCACTTTTCCATAATCCAATGCCAAAATTCTTGCCAATCCAAAATTTTTGGCAAAAATAACCTTAAAAATGTTATGCTTTTAAAATAAGGGGCAATATTATAATCTGCCGACTATCTTTGCCAAAATTTTAATAGAATGACAGCATTAAGAGCACTTATTGAAAAAGCTTGGGACAACAGAGAATTGTTGAAGGAAGAAGGAACCCAAAATGCAATTAGGGAGGTAATAAATCTTATTGATATTGGAGAATTGCGATGCGCTGAGCCTTCTGAAGATGGTTGGCAAATCAACGAATGGGTCAAAAAGGCGGTGGTGCTCTATTTCCCTATTCAAAAAATGGAAGTTCTGGAAGCGGGGATTTTTGAATATCATGACAAGATTCCGTTGAAAAGAGGATATAAAGAAAAAGGTGTTCGAGTAGTGCCACACGCTGTCGCCAGACATGGTGCATATATCTCTCCCGGGACTATTTTGATGCCCAGTTATGTGAATATTGGAGCCTACGTTGATGAAGGCACAATGGTAGATACTTGGGCAACCGTGGGCAGCTGTGCCCAGATTGGCAAAAATGTGCATCTAAGTGGTGGTGTTGGTATTGGTGGTGTTTTAGAACCCTTGCAGGCAGCACCAGTAATCATCGAAGATAATGCGTTTATAGGGTCGCGTTGCATTGTTGTTGAGGGAGTAAGAGTTGAAAAAGAAGCGGTACTAGGGGCAAATGTGGTGCTTACGGCATCAACCAAAATTATTGATGTTACAGGAGAGTCTCCTATCGAGCTTAAAGGTAGGGTACCTGCTAGATCTGTTGTCATTCCTGGAAGTTATACCAAAAAATTCTCTGCCGGGGAATATCAAGTACCGTGCGCGCTCATCATTGGAAAAAGAAAGGAAAGTACGGACAAAAAGACTTCTTTGAACAATGCGCTTCGTGAACATGATGTGGCGGTTTAAATATTAATCCTAAGAGCCCGGTTGTCTCAAAATCATATCAGTTTTCGGCAATTCATAGAATTTATTAAGTATTGGAAGCAACCATCTTCATCTTTCTTATCTATTAAGTAGGTTGATTAAAAACTGTTAAAATTTTATGGAAAAGTAGGGTATTTCTGTTTTAAATTGTTTTGTAAGAAAATAACCTCACGGACAATTTTTACCCCGTTTTTTTGTTATAGTTTTGTAATCGCCAAACCCTATACCAATAATTATGGCTGTTTTGAGCACCCCAAAGCAAAAAATATCAGCGTTGATCATCACCTACAATGAGATAGGTTATATTGAAAAATGTATCGAATCTATTTCATTTGCAGATGAAATTCTTGTTGTCGATTCGTATAGCACAGATGGAACTTTTGAATATTTAAAGGAACATCCAAAAGTCAACGTAATACAAAACCCTTTTGAGAACTTTACGGCGCAAAAGAACTTTGCATTGAGACAGTCAGCAAATGATTGGACCTTATTTGTTGACGCTGACGAAGTTGTAAGTAAAAAGCTTGAGGAAGAAATTATTGACACTGTCAATAAGCCCAATGCTTGCGAGGCGTATTGGTTCTATCGGAATTTCATGTTTCAAAACCAGCGACTATATTTCAGTGGATGGCAAACCGATAAAAATCACAGACTTTTTAGAAAGAGTAAGGTAAAGTTCACGGACAAAAAATTGGTTCATGAAACTTTGGAAGTTGATGGTTCTTCTTGTATTTTAAATGAGAGACTTACGCATTATTGCTACAAAAACTACGAGGATTATAAGGGTAAAATGCTTAAGTACGGGCAATTAAAGGCCAAGGAGTCTTTTTACAAGGAAAAGCAGTTCAACTATGCCCTAATGATTATAAAGCCATTTTGGAAGTTTTTCAATCACTACATCATTCGACTGGGCTTTTTAGATGGAAAAAAAGGTATTATCATCTCTTATTTGAATGCCTTAAGTGTGCTGGAAAGGTATCGTGAATTGAAGCGGTTGGAAAAGAAAAACGAGCTTACCTACTATTTGGTAATGCCGTAATGACTCCACACCAATTTTTGATTTCTTGTTTCCTTACGAATTGATTGGTTTTTTGCAATGGACTCAGGTGTTTTGTAACCTCTTTTGTGGTCCAAATGCACGCAAACTGCACTATAGCGCAATTGCTTTGATTTTATCCCAAAGTTGAACAATCGTTCACCCAATTCCCGATCTTGTCCTCCATATTGCATACGCTCGTCAAAACCATTCACATTGACGATATCCTTTTTCCAACCGGATGAATTATGACCGTTCCAACTGGCATTGGTAGGGGTGAATGTATTCAAAATCTTGGAAATAAATCCGCTTGCTGTAAGCTTGTTGTTCTTAAATGTTTTGGGTACCCCTTGCTCCTTCAACCAATGGATTTTAAAACAATTTTGCAGCTCAATATCCTTAAGTGTAATCAGCTTTGAAATATTCATAGGGAGCATGTAATATCCACCAGAAATAAAAAAGCCTTCTTCTTTGTTGATATAATGCACTTCAACAAAATCCTCTCGCGGGATACAATCACCGTCGGTCATTATAATATAATCTGCGCTACAAGCCGTTACAGCTTTATTTAGGATTCTCGATTTTTGAAAACCGTCATCTTCCTGCCATACATGCACAATTTTGTAAAAGACTTCTTTCGACATGGATTCCAATAGTTCCCGAGTTTTGGGTCCAGAACCATCATCTGCAACAACAACCTCAAAGTCCTTAAAAATCTGACAATTAAAGCCCCATAGTACCTTTTTCAACCATTCTTCCGAGTTGTAGGTGCTTACTATAACCGATATTTTTGGAGCGTCTTTTTCTGCTGACTTCATCTTGGCAAAAATAGAATATAAAATATTATCTCATATGCTTAATTTTGAGGTTTCAAAACAATTCGATGAAAGTAAAAGAAATACCAACCTCCCTTTACACACAAATTATACTTTCATCAACCTCTACAGAAAAATTGGTCAAAAAAAAAGAGCGTTTGCCGATTATCGCATCTGTGGCTTCGATACCATCTCGGTTAAACATAGTCCATCTAACCATTAAAAGTATTCTAAATCAAGATGTTCTCCCGAAAAAAATAATCCTTTGGCTTCATAAAGACCTAGAGAAAAAAATCCCAAAGAAGCTTTCATTGCTCGAAGGTGAAATTTTCAGCATAAAGTATTCAGAGACATACAGTTCGCATAGAAAACTGGTTGAAACACTACAGGTTTTTGCAAATGACCCTATCGTAACTTTTGATGACGATATGATGTATCGAAAAAATTGGTTGTCAAAACTCTATAAAGTACATCAAGAAAATCCAAAAAAAATTATTGCCAACCAGTCAAGATGTATTACCCGGAACGAAGCTGGGGATTTGCTATCCTACAAAGATTGGGTATCTGGAAAAATAGCATGTAAAAATGCTGACGCACTACTACCGATAGGAGCTGGTGGTACGCTATATCCTGCCAATTCGTTAGATTCCCAGGTCTTTGATGAAAAGTTATATATGGATTTAGCTCCAAAAGCTGATGATCTATGGTTTAAAGCCATGGCTCTTTTAAAAGGAACACAGTCAATCCAAGCCAAGAATAGCGGTAAAGAACCTATCCCGATATGGGGATCTCAAAAAGTCTCTTTAAAAAAGACCAACATTTCTGAAGACAAAAATCGGACGCAATGGCTAGCTTTGGCCAATCATTTCAATCTAAAAGTTTAGAAAGTTGACTCAAGAAATTAATACGTGCATAAAAGAACTTCAAGAGGGCAATTTGATTCTATACCCTACGGATACGGTATGGGGAATAGGGTGTGATGCAACCAATCCAGAAGCTGTCAAAAAGGTCTATCAACTAAAAAATAGAGAGGATAGTAAAGCGCTAATCTGTTTGGTGGCGCACCAAGCCATGCTTGAACGTCATATAGAAGAGGTTCCGGATGTGGCATACGATCTTATTGATTTGGCCGAAAAACCAATTACCATCGTTTTTGACCAACCTAAAGGCATAGCCAAAAATCTCATTGCCGAAGATAACACCCTTGCCATTAGGGTAGCTTCAGATAAATTTTGCCAATACCTGATCAACAAATTTGGAAAACCCATTGTTTCTACCTCCGCGAATGTTTCCGGAATGCCAACACCAAAACAATTTAAAGAGATCGCTCCGGAAATTTTAAAAGGAGTGGACTATGTGGTAAATTTGCCCGACGAGAACAAAAACCCTTCCCCATCATCCATAATAAAATTGGGAAATGATGGACAAGTGAAGGTAATTCGGGAGTAATGAGGGAAGAATTCCATAAAAAAGTACTACACCATCCCATATTCAAACTTATAGGAGAAACCGCAGATGAACTGGGTGTGGACTGCTATGTGATAGGTGGATTTGTGCGAGACTATTTCTTAAATCGTAGCACACCAAAAGATATTGATGTTGTTGCCATTGGAAGTGGAATTGAGCTGGCCACAAAGGTGGCTTCCAAACTAAAGGGAAACCCTCAAGTTTCTGTTTTTAAGAATTTTGGCACAGCCATGATCAAACACGAAGATTTGGAATTGGAGTTTGTTGGTGCCAGAAAAGAAAGCTACCAGCGCAACAGCAGAAAACCCATTGTTGAAGATGGAACCTTGCAAGACGACCAAAACCGTCGTGATTTTACCATCAATGCCATGGCCTTGGCCTTGAATTCATCCAACTTTGGACAATTGTTGGACCCCTTCGGCGGAAGAAAGGATTTAGCTCTGAAAACTATCCGCACTCCGTTGGACCCGAATGTGACTTATTCAGATGACCCACTTCGAATGATGAGAGCCATTCGATTTGCTGCCCAATTGAAGTTCGAAATAGAACCACACTCTCATCAAGCAATAATAGAAAACAAGGAACGCATCAAAATTGTTTCCAAAGAACGAATTGTAGATGAGTTGCATAAAATTTTAATGAGTGAGAAACCTTCTGTAGGTCTCAAATTGATGCATCAAACTGGTTTGTTGCCCTTAATTCTTCCCGAACTTACCGCACTCCAAGGGATAGAGGAAATCGAAGGGCAAAGACACAAGGATAATTTTTGGCATACCCTCGAGGTAGTTGATAATATTTCGGAAAACACCGATAATCTTTGGTTAAGATGGGCCGCTTTGCTTCACGATATTGGCAAGGCGCCTACCAAACGCTTTCATAAAAAACTTGGCTGGACATTCCATGCGCACGAATTTGTAGGTGCTAAAATGGTTTACAAACTCTTCAAGAGATTGCGAATGCCATTGAATGATAAAATGAAATTCGTTCAAAAAATGGTCCTGATGAGTTCAAGACCCATTGTACTGTCTGAAGAATTTGTTACCGATTCAGCTGTTCGTCGACTGGTGTTTGATGCCGGTGATTATGTGGACGATTTGATGACCCTTTGTGAAGCCGACATCACTACTAAAAATCCAAATAAGCAACGGAAATACAAGAACAACTTTAAGATTGTTAGACAAAAAATCATTGAAGTTGAAGAAAAAGATCAGGTGCGTAATTTTCAACCTCCGGTATCGGGAGAGGAAATCATGAAAACCTTCAATTTAACACCCTCCAAAGAAATCGGAATCATTAAAGATGCCATAAAGGAAGCTATTTTAGAAGGAGAAATCCCAAATGAATATGAAGCAGCTTATAATTTTATGCTTCAAAAAGGTAAAGAAATGAACCTAAATCAAATATCGGATGAAAAGTAACAAATATGTCATCTATTGGCTATTGACCGGATGTGCTCTTATTTTCATTATGGTTGTGGTTGGGGGAATCACCAGATTGACGCATTCAGGGCTTTCCATTTCTGATTACAAACTGATTACCGGAACATTGCCTCCAATGAATCAACAGCAATGGGAAGACGCTTTTGAGCTTTACAAACAATATCCTGAGTATCAAAAACTGAATTACCACTTCACGATCGAGGATTTTAAAAGCATCTATTTTTGGGAATGGTTACACCGTGTTATTGGGCGGTTGATAGGCGTTGTTTTTATAATCCCCTTTCTTTTCTTTTTGGTTCGTAAAAAGTTGGACAAATCCACGATAAAAAAATGTCTTGTATTACTTTTTTTAGGTGGATTTCAGGGGTTTTTAGGTTGGTATATGGTAAAAAGTGGACTTGTTGACCGTCCAGATGTTTCCCATTATAGGTTAGCTGCACATCTGACTACCGCTTTTCTAACCTTTGCCTACAGCTTGTGGGTAGCGCTCGATTTAAGGTATCCCTCAAGAAAAGAAGTTCAGGTAAAAATCAGAAATTTGATCCGAGTTACATGGGTAGTTTTGGTACTTCAAATTATTTGGGGGGCCTTCGTAGCTGGACTAGATGCCGGATTCATTCATAACCACTGGCCGATGATGAGCGAAGGAAAATTGATACACCAAACCGTTTATATAGAACAACAGCCGGTAATCAGAAACTTTTTTGAGGGAAAAAGCGGAGTGCAATTCGTGCACCGTTATATGGCCTATATCGTAGTCGGTCTAATCGTTTTCCTTTGGTATCGTACCAAAAAAATGAACTTGACTCCATTGCAAAGCAAGGGAATACTATCATTGCTGATTCTGGTAGGGCTGCAATTTTTGTTAGGTGTACTGACCTTGATTTATGCCGTTCCCCTTTGGTTGGGTGTTGCCCATCAAGTATTAGCATTTTTTTTACTGGCCGCCATGACTTTTACCTTGCATAGATTCACCAAATGAAAAAGTATTTGTCTTAACTTTGTCCTCCACTTTAATTTTTAGTGAATGATTTATAAAATCAGGATAATTCTTGATACTGAGGAAGATATCTTTAGAGATATCGAAATAGAAGCTTCCAATACCCTGGAAGAGTTCCACGATGCCATTACCCAGGCTTTCGGATTTGGTGGCAGTGAAATGGCTTCTTTTTATACCTGTGATGAAGAATGGACCCAGGATGAGGAAATTGCACTTTTTGATATGAGCGATACGGGGTCGAATGTTAGGTTAATGAACGAGACCTCTTTGGAGGATGTGCTGACCGAGCAAACTCCAAAATTGATTTATGTATATGACTTTTTAAGCATGTGGACCTTTTTTGTGGAACTGGCCGATATTGTTGAAAAGGAAAACGGAAGGTCATACCCTAACCTTTTGTTTAGTTTTGGTGAACTTCCTGATTCTCCTCCAGAAAAAAAATTCGAATCCCAGTCCGAAGTGGACTTTGGTGATTCCCTGGATAGTTACGATGATTTGGATTTTGATGAAAATTGGAACTAAAAAACTCAAAGAAAAATCCAAAGCATTTCCTAACCCTTACTTTGCAACCTAAATTTCATAAACCCTTTACCAAAAGATGTTAAATCTATATTCTGCCCAAATCGAAAGTGTATCCCTTCATCGTGTGGGAAACAAAAGCAAGAACGAACCCATTTTTCTATCCTCCGAACCTTTTTCATTGAATGATGAGATGGCCGGGTTGCTCAAGGAGTATTTTTTTAAACCATTTCGCGAGAAGGAAGAAAACTATTTCAAGTTTGCACATGAAGTGGATTTAGAGTTCAATGAGATTTTTGCATCGGTGTCCGAATTATTTACAGATAATTCTAAGGCCCATGATGTTTCGAAGAAAATTACCACTAAACTCTATGAGCAGTCCAATCATCCTCATATTAAAAGCGGTGAAGTCTATATTGTCCATTTTTCCGATATGGTCATTGACAATCAAAAAACAGATGCGGTTGGAATTTTCAAAAGTGAACTGAAACATGATTTTCTTCAATTTGAAGAACAAGGGCAAAACCTTGAAATTTTAATTCAACAGGGAATCAACATCAACAAACTGGATAAAGGATGCATTGTTTTCAATGTGGAAAAAGAAGAGGGATACAAGGTACTTTCCGTTGATAGCAATCGATACGATGCTAAATATTGGCTTGAGAACTTTTTGGAGATTGCTCCATTGACTGATGAGAATTTCTACACCAAAAATTATTTAAAGTTCTGTCAGAATTTTGCCAAAGACGTTGTTTTACCTGCGGAAGACAAGCAACAGGAGGTGCTGTTCATGAACCGTGCGGTAAATCATTTCGCTAAAAATGATGCGTTTGAGGAAACTTCGTTTTTAAATGAAGTAATGGAAAACCCAGAGCTTATACCAGAGTTTAAGCATTATAAGGTTGAAAAAGGGCCAAAATTTAGTATTGAAGACGTTTCCAACTTCGATATTGCAAACAAGGCCGTATCAGATGCTAGAAAAAAAATAAAGAATGTCATCAATTTGGATACTAATATCCAGATTAAAATGGATTTTATAAATCCTGAATCCGCACAAAAATTTGTAGAAAAAGGCTGGGATGAAGAGCGCCAGATGTATTATTATTTGGTGTATTTCAACAAAGAGCAGAAAAGCTAGGATTTACCATCCAAGATTTGCCTCATGCTTACATCCTGGTAATTGCGCTTTACAAAATCAAGGGCCAGAGATAATACTTCGCCCATGGTGGTACTCTTTTTAAAATCCATATCCTTGGTCAGGTCATAAATCTCAAGCTTCAGTTTGGTAATATTTTCATCTAGTGAAATCTCATCGTCCAAACAGGCATCCAAGAGTCGTTCAATCCGATCTCCGGAACTCATAATCCGTTTGGCTACGATAGAACGCTCTTCAATTTTGTATTGGTCAACCGAGTGTTTTTGCAGTTTTCCCCGAACCAGTTCAACCATTTGAAAGTTTTCTTTAAAGAACTGAGGACGATAAACCTTGAGTTTCCCTTCAAAACATTGTTGATCAAAGTCTATTGCACGTATCTTATAAACCACATGGTCAAAGTCGTGTGTGGGCACAATCACATAATTGTAAGAACGCATATCGCCCAGTAACCGAATCATGCAGCGTTCATTGAACTTTACAAACTCTTTGGCCAATTGCGCTTTTTCAGGTTCCGTGCATTTGGGCAGCATATCTTCAATAAAGACATCTCCAGGAATTCCGGCAATATGTTCCTCAATCAGCGTATCTCCGTAAACCAAGAAGTTAAGGTTATATGGTGACAACATATGTTCCAATTCAAGCCCATAGACCCTTGATGCATCCGCTTTTTTTACATAGAAATAAGTGTAGTTATCATTGAGAATGTTCCTTACCTTGATTCGGAAAGGTTTGGAATTTCCAAAGGTGCAATAATCAACAGCATCAATGTTCAAGTATTCCAAAATGCGATTACCCCCATCAGAATGTAAAATGGAATAGACTTTTTTTAAACTCAAATCGATTTCCTCTCGATCAAAATCGGAATAGTAAGCCCGAACCCAAAGCGTGTCATCGCCTTCAGCATCATATACGACAACAGAACCCGCAAAACGAAGCAAATCATCGTAAAAAATAGGAATCTCAATTTTTCGATTGTATCGCTCCAGATATCCATCCAATTTTTTATTGACTGGATATGCCGGTTTTTTCTTTGACATCAACTTTTCATCAGACATTCTTTCCCTATTTTGTAACAAATTCTAGAATACCTCGTCAAGTTACTATAAACAAATCAAAAAACGATTCCAGCTTGGAAACTATACTGACCGTAAGCAATCTGACAAAAAAGTTTGGTTATCTCACCGCCGTAAAGGATTTATCCTTCACTATTGAAAAAGGAAATGTCTATGGCATTTTAGGCCCCAATGGAAGTGGTAAATCCACCACTTTGGGCATTATCTTAAATGTGGTTAACAGAACCGCAGGAGAATTTAGTTGGTTCAATGGAACCACTACCACGCACGATGCACTAAAAAAGGTTGGAGCCATTATTGAAAGGCCCAATTTTTATCCGTACATGACCGCAATCCAAAACTTGAAACTGGTCTGTAAAATCAAGGAGGTCCCTTCTGAAAAGATTGAAGAGAAACTTGAACTTGTTGGTTTATGGGACAGGCGAAACAGCAAATTCAGAACCTATTCCTTGGGGATGAAACAACGTTTGGCAATAGCTTCAGCACTGCTCAATGACCCTGAAATTTTGATTTTGGATGAACCCACCAATGGTCTAGACCCGCAAGGAATTCATCAGATTAGACAAATCATCAAAAAAATTGCCGGTCACGGTACCACTATTCTTCTTGCATCACACCTGTTGGACGAGGTAGAAAAAGTCTGCTCTCATGTAGTTATTCTTAGAAAAGGCGAAAAACTATACTCTGGTCCTGTGGACGAAATGTTGTCAAGCCATGGTTTTTTCGAGTTGCGAACTTCCGATATGGAAAAGTTGCACAAGCTTCTTGAGAAGAATGCAAGTTTTGGAAAAATAACTCAAGAGAATGGCACTATGACTGCCTTTTTGAAAGAGGAAATGAATGCGGAGGAGTTAAACAAAATGCTGTTTGATAAGGGGATGGTGCTGTCACACCTTGTAAAACGCAAAGAAAGTCTTGAAGAACAATTTTTAACCTTGACCAAGAACAACTAAGAAATGGTACGCTTACTACAAATAGAATTTATAAAACTTTGGAATAACAGAGCAAGTAAAATATTGATCAGCTCGTATTTTATTTTGTTGACATCTATCGCTTTGGTCGCTGCCATTAAGTTTGATATTGGCCCGGTACAATTCCATCTCGCCGATCAAGGAATCTTTAATTTTCCTTATATCTGGCACTTCAACACCTTTATGACCGCGATTTTCAAGCTTTTTCTAGCCATTGTAATCGTTTCTATGATGGCCAACGAATACAGCAATAAAACCATCAAACAAAACCTAATCGATGGGCTCTCCAAAAAGGAATTCATCCTTTCCAAATTTTTGACCGTCATCTCGTTTGCGTTGATTTCCACCGTGTTCGTTTTTTTGGTGTCCATGATTTTGGGGTTAATCTATTCAGACTATAATGAATTGTCAATCATATTTTCCGATATGGAATTTTTGTTGGCCTTTTTTATAAAATTGGTTGGATTCTTTTCTTTTTGTCTCTTTCTTGGAATTTTGGTCAAAAGATCGGCTTTCGCTCTTGGCTTTCTTATTATATGGGCCGTTTTGGAACAACTTATTTTTGGTTTATTGGGTTGGAAAATAATGAGCTGGGACAATGCCAAGTTGGTTAAGGATTTCTTTCCCCTTCAGTCCATGACCAATTTAATAAAGGAACCTTTCACAAGACTTTCTGCGGTTCAAAATATTGGAGAGCAAATAGGGGAAAACATGAAATTTGATTACCATGTATACTGGTACGAGTTTTTAATCGTGTTCTTCTGGACGGCACTTTTTGTCTATTTATCCTATGCATTATTGAAAAAGCGCGATTTGTAGTATCTTGTGAGGTGCTGTAAATCGCAGAATGCTATATAGAAATTGCTTCATATTAATTCTTTGCTTGTCTTCCTATGCCCTTTTCGGTCAAGGACAGACCGCTAATTGGTACTTTGGAAATGGTGCCGGTGTCAGTTTTAATAACGATGGTACCGTGACAGCTCTGAACAATGGACGAATCAGCACCTTTGAAGGTTGTGCTTCTATTTCCGATGCAGCTGGTAATCTTATCCTATATACAGACGGAATTCGTGTTTTTGATAGGAACCATAATATCATGCAAAATGGTAGTGGTTTGTTTGGGGACCCATCTAGCACGCAATCGGCCATAATAGTAGAAAAACCTAACGATCCAGACATTCTTTACATTTTCACAGTTGATACTTCGACATTTGAGGGAGACCCAGACAGAGGGTTGAATTATTCAACCGTAGACCTCACCTTGAATAATGGTGATGGAGCCATTATTGAAAAGAATGTCAACCTCTTACGAGATTGCTCGGAAAAAATAGCAGCTGTGGTAAAGGATTGCTTTGATAAATCCATTTGGGTAGTAGCCTTGGGAAAAGAAAATAATGCTGATGACCGTTTTGACACTTATTATGCTTTTGAAATAACAGCAACTGGAGTAAACACAGCTTCAGTGGCAAGTACATTTAACACCCTCAATGTCCAGGACCCAAGGGGATATCTTAAATTTTCTGCCGATGCGAGTACTTTGGCAAGTGCCAACTCCTCTTCTGGTCTATACTTATATGATTTTGATGTCAACACTGGTATGTTGTCCAATCAAGAACGCATTTTGGTAACCGCTCCCAACAAATTTGCCTATGGAATTGAATTTTCATCCAATTTGCGGTTCTTATATGCGCACACCTCCAATAACGCCCCCGCCGGTCAAGAAGGAGGACATTCATCTTCATTGGTGCAATACGATTTAACGGCTGCGGATATAGCTGCTTCCGAAATTGAAATAGACAGACGATCAATATACCGAGGAGCCCTTCAGATGGCACAAAATGGGAAGATTTACAGAACTATAGCAGAAAATTATCTTAGGGGAACTCCTTTTTTAGGAGTCATAGAAAGTCCGAATGAGTTGGGTGCAGCAGCCAATTACATTCACAATGCAGTTTCTTTGAACGGAAGAAATGCCACTCAAGGCCTTCCTCCTTTTATCCAGTCTTTTTTTGACCGAGTAGATATTATACAAAATTCTGATGGGTCTAGTGGCTCGTCACTTAGTATATGTGAAGGGGAACAATTCACACTTGCCGCTGAAAGTATTCCAAATGCCACTTACAATTGGGAAAAAGACGGTAACCCTATAGCCAATTCGACCAATACCCTTACCGTGGACCCAGCGGGAGTAGCCGATTCAGGTCGGTATAGTCTAGAGGTGATTCTAGCGGACCCTGGGGAATGTCCCATAATTGGTGAGGCTTTTATCTCTGTCAACCCGCTACCACAAGCATCTCCGGAAGTATTGATACAATGTGACGCTTCTTCTACCAACTCAACCGATGGCATAGCACCATTCAATCTGGAACAAGCAATAACCTCAGAAGACTATACCTATTCTTTCTACGAAACAGCTGCCAATCTAAATACTGACAATCCGATTAGCAACCCAAAAGGCTTTATCAATACAAATCCGTTTAATCAGACCATCTATTATAAAATTGTCGATGACAATGGTTGTGAAGATTCATCTACTTTGGAATTGCAAGTAAGGTCTGTTGTGTTCAGCCCTAACGACGAGCGAAATTATTACGTCTGTGATGAAGACCCAGAGGACTTGTTATTGGATGGAACTTTTGACCTTGATGCATTATTAAATCAAGAGTACCCCAACAATGACGTAGTTCTTTACACCTCATTGGAAGATGCTTCATTGGAGCAAATGCCCATCAATGGAAATTATAGAACTGAATCCACCTCGATATACGCACGAATAGAAAATTCCAATGTTTGTGAGGATATTGATGTCATAAACCTTATTGTCAATCCAACACCTTTGTTCACTTTTGAAGAAGAAGTTCTATGGTGTACAGACGGACCTTCTATTTTTTTGGAAGCACCGGCGGGTTTTGATGTGTATAGATGGTATAAAAACGATGGTGGTAGTAGGCAAGAGGTCAGCGCACAGCAAACCACGGAAATTTCTGAAATTGGTGATTATGTTCTTGAAGCTGGATATCGCTATGTGACCAATGAAGGTACTTTTGATTGTATGAACGAGGTTAGTTTTATCGTGAATCCTTCAAACAGGGCCATGATAGAAGATGTTTTGGTTGAAGACATTTCCGACAACAATAAACTAGAGATTTTAGTCTCTGGGGATGGTAATTACGAATACGCCATAAACGATGAGCTCAGTTATCAAGATTCACCAATATTTGAAAATGTTGACCCTGGTTTTGTTACCGTTTTTGTTCGAGATAAAAATGGCTGTGGAGTGTCACAAGAAATTGTTTCCGTGATTGGTTATCCCAAATTTTTCACACCTAATGGCGACAACGTCAACGATACATGGCAAATTATTGGTATCGATACACAATTTCAACCAGAAAGTATTATTTCCATTTACAATAGATATGGAAGATTAATGGCACAAATAAGTCCTAGAACCGGCGGATGGAATGGAACATATAACAATAGTATCCTTCCCGCTGCCGATTATTGGTTTAAGGTAGCCTTGGAAGATGGACGAATTTTTAAAGGTCATTTTGCCTTAAAACGATAATACCATAAAAAAATTGATTAACTTAAAATGTTTGATTTTGATCAAATGTTAAAAAAATTGCTTCTCATAACCGTCCTCTGCGTTACCGCCGTTGGAACTGCGCAGCAATGTCCAGACTTATTAAGTCCTTTGGATGGAGCTAGTAATGTGCCAGTAGAGACCATGATTGCCTGGGAATCGGTCCCCGGAGTTCCCGCCTATCGCATACGGTTAGGGCTTACTCCTGGAGGAGCGGAAATTCTTGAGCGTTCAGTTGGGAATTCCACATCCTTTACACCACCTTTGGGATTGCCAGAGAACACACAAATTCACGTTACTATTATTCTGGATTTTCTTTTTGATAGTAATCCCGACATTATCTGCTCAAACCAATCCTTTACCACGGAAGATGTGACAAGTCCACCGAACTGCACTTCCATAAGAACCCCAGTTGATGGTGCCACCAATGTTAGCGTGTTTTCAAACCTCGTTTGGAATTATGCTCCAAAAGCTACCGGGTATTCCGTCCAATTAGGAACAACTCCGGGGGGCAGTGACATCCTTCCATTGACTCCAGTAGGAAATGTACTATCTTATAATCCTCCGGGTGAATTTCCTGCAAATACACTGATTTACGTCTCCATATTTCCGACGAATGAAAATGGGTCTGCATCGGGCTGCATGGAAACCAGTTTTACTACTGGTGCATTGGCGACCATACCTGGATGCACAAACCTTATGAGTCCATCAAATGGTGATACAAATGTGCCTCTTACCCCATTGCTTGAGTGGTTCCCAGTACCAGGAGCCACAGGATATCGGGTAACCATTGGATCATCTCCAGGCGTAGCCGATGTCTTGGATAACACCTCTTTTCCAACAAATTCTACATTCGTTTTGGAATTTGAGCCCAACAGAACATTTTTTATTACCATTGTCCCTTTCAACTCGGCCGGGGATGCAATTGGATGCGGACAAGAAAGTTTTTCAACCTTATTGGGTTGTGGACCATATTTGGACACAACAACGGGAGAATTTGTATCCTTGAACCCCGAAATCACTTTCCCAGATACCATTTCATTATGTTCAAATCAAGTCCCGCAAACCTTTACTTCAACAGATGTAGCAGATGGATATCGGTGGTATCAAATTGATCCATTTGGGAATGAGAGTTTAATCTCATCCACCGCCGATGTTGACCTCAGTGAAAATGGCATGTACCGATATGAGGCTTATACAAATGTCGCCCAATCCGGACAACTCATTGAATGCCCATCAACCAAGCTGTTCGAAGTAGTTTCTTCGGAAGTTGCTACCATAAATAGTCTAGATAGTCAAGATTCCGGACAGAATATACGGGTGACCGTCAATCCCTCCGGAGGAGGGGATTACGAATATGCCGTGGATGACATCAATGGGCCATATCAAAATAGCAATGTATTCAATGTAACACCTGGAACTCATACCTTTTATGTTAGGGATAAAAATGGTTGCGGTATCGTTGAAGAAACTTTTTCCCAAGACCTGACAGTTGAGGGGTTCCCAAAATTCTTTACCCCCAACGGAGACAGTGTCAACGATTTTTGGCAATTTATTCAACCTAGAGGTTCAGAAACCATTGTTTTCCAATCTATTCGAATCTTCAATCGATATGGTATGTTTCTTCAAGAAATCTCTCAAAATTCCCTAGGATGGGATGGAAATTTTGGTGGCCGTCCTTTACCTTCAGGGAGTTACTGGTTCAGGGCTGTTGACAATACAAATCGAGAAATACAAGGGTACTTCGCGCTTAAAAGATAATACCACGTTTTGCTTCATTTTGGTGTATCCCTTTAGTATTTTTATGGGATGAAATTTCAAGTTGTTTCAGATTTTAAACCAACGGGCGATCAACCCCAGGCTATTGCAGAATTAGTCAAGGGCCTCCATGAAAATGAACCGCACCAAACACTTCTTGGCGTAACGGGATCAGGAAAAACATTTACGGTTGCCAATGTGGTGGAAAGCGTACAGCGGCCCACCTTGGTTTTGGCTCACAATAAAACCTTGGCGGCACAGCTTTACTCTGAATTCAAACAGTTCTTTCCCAACAATGCGGTTGAATACTTTGTATCCTATTACGATTATTACCAGCCTGAAGCCTATATTCCTACCAGCGGACTTTATATTGAGAAAGATTTATCCATTAATGAGGATATCGAAAAGCTCCGTTTAAGCACAACCTCTTCCCTACTCTCTGGACGCAGGGATGTTATCGTAGTAGCCTCTGTATCTTGTTTATACGGAATTGGAAATCCCATTGAATTTCAAAAAAATGTCATTTCCATTAGAAGGGATCAGGTGATATCAAGAACAAAATTTCTGAAACAGTTGGTACAAAGTCTCTATTCCAGAACCACCGCAGATTTTAGAAACGGAAATTTTAGGGTGAAAGGAGATGTAGTCGATGTATTTCCTGGCTATGCTGACCATGCATTTAGAATTCATTTTTTTGGGGATGAGATAGAGGAAATTGAGGCCTTGGATCCTTTCAACAATAAGGTCATTGAGATTTATGATGCCTTAAATATCTATCCTGCGAACATGTTCGTGACCTCTCCTGATGTTCTTCAAAACGCAATTCACCTCATTCAGGATGATTTAGTCAAACAAATCGCTTATTTCAAGGAAATCGGAAGGCCCTTAGAAGCAAAGCGACTAGAGGAACGCACGAATTTTGACCTGGAAATGATTCGAGAACTCGGCTACTGTTCCGGAATCGAAAATTACTCACGCTATTTGGATGGCAGGGAACCCGGAACACGTCCTTTCTGTCTTTTGGATTACTTTCCAGACGACTATTTAATGGTGATTGATGAAAGTCATGTGACGATTCCTCAGGTACATGCCATGTACGGTGGTGACCGTTCAAGAAAGGAGAACTTGGTGGATTATGGATTTCGACTCCCGGCAGCAATGGACAATAGACCGCTAAAGTTTGAAGAATTTGAAGCTTTGCAGAACCAAGTGCTTTATGTAAGTGCCACCCCAGCAGATTACGAATTGCAGCTGAGTCAAGGTGTTTATGTAGAACAGGTCATCAGACCTACGGGATTGTTGGACCCTATTATTGAAGTACGTCCCAGCTTGAACCAAATTGATGATTTAGTAGAAGAAATTCAGCAACGAGTGGAATTGGATGAAAGGACATTAGTTACGACCTTGACCAAACGTATGGCCGAAGAATTAACTAAATATCTGTCTAGAATCAATGTACGTTGCAGGTATATCCATAGTGATGTGGACACTCTGGAACGGGTAGAAATCATGCAAGATTTGAGAAAGGGTTTGTTTGATGTTTTGATTGGGGTTAATTTACTTCGTGAAGGCCTTGATCTTCCAGAAGTTTCCCTTGTTGCCATTTTGGATGCTGACAAGGAAGGTTTTTTACGCAGTAACCGTTCACTGACCCAAACAGTTGGAAGGGCAGCCCGAAATCTAAATGGTAAAGCAATAATGTATGCGGATACCATTACGGACAGCATGCAGAAAACGATTGATGAAACGAATTACAGAAGAGAAAAGCAAATCATCTATAACAAGGAAAACAATATTGTACCAAAAGCTTTGAAAAAAAATCTGGATAGCGCGTTGGCTAAAAATTCTGTTTCCACCTATCATTTCCAAAAAGAAGAATTGCGAGCAGCTGAGCCGGATTTGGAATATCTGACCCAAGATCAAAAGGAGAAATTGATTCGGGAAAAGCGGAAAGCCATGGAAAAAGCGGCCAAAGAATTGAATTTCATGGAGGCCGCAAAACTAAGGGACGAAATAAAAATGCTACAGGAACAAGAGTAGAAGAAAGCCCCACCAAAAGGCAGGGCTTTCCTCAACTAACCAACTAAACCAACCATCATGAAACACCTAGACAGGTGTTCTCCTAAAAGTTATACTATCCGATTGTAATCAATCTTTTGGGTTCTGGCAGTGCTTCTTCCTTTTTGGGAAGGGCCACTTTTAAAATCCCATCTTCGTATTTAGCATCAATCTTGGAACCGTCTACGGTTTCGGGCAAGGTAAAAGCCCTTTTAAAAGATGCATACGTAAATTCTTTTCTTGTGTAATTTTCCTTGGTTTCTGTATCCTTGGATTTTACTTCGCTTGAAATTGTCAGGATATCGTTTTCCACTTCAATTTTAAAATCTTTTTTCTTTCCTCCCGGGACGGCTAATTCAAGTTCAAAACCTTCGGTATTGTCCTTAATGTTAACTGCAGGAGCAGAAGTTTTCCAATTATCAACTCCTCCAAACCAATCGGGATTTAAAAATTCGTCCATAATGGATGGAAAAAACAAGTTATTTCTTTTGACTAGACTCATGTGATCAAATTTTATATTAAACATGTAAATCACCCTGATATAGACAAAGGTTATACCAATAGAAATATTATGTCATTTTGACATTTTTTTAACAAAATTAACTGTCAATATGACACTAATTGTAATGTGCTTTGAAGATATTGATCAACACTTCTGCCGGAACTACCTTGTCTGGGTACTTATGCATCACCTCTAACACTTGTCCTATTGCTGACGGAGGAAGTCCCATGGTCAGTCCAATATTATACAATGTATTGATCTCTTTTTGATGTTGTTCTTGGTCAACATTCATTAAAAGTAAAAGTCTATGGAATTGCACTATACGCTCAGCTTGTGACTTCAAAGTCACCTTGGGAGATTTTTGATTCAATAGCTTTTCGAAGGTCATTTCATCAATTCCAAGGTTTGATGCCACTCCACGCAAAAACTGATATTCAGAATCCTTTAAGGTATAGTCTACCCGTGCAAAAGCAATCATTTCGGAAAGTATACTTAATTTTTCCTTGTAGGTTCCCATATCGGTTGGAGCTGATTCTTAATTAGATAACTCCAAAACATGACCTTTTAGTGTGCAGACCGGCTAGGTTATGTCATTAAACAAAAAAAAAGCAACGTTGAATAACGTTGCTTTTTTGTATCATTTAAGAAGAATGTTTAGTTCAATACTTCTTTTACCTTGTCTGCTGCCTCTTGGAATTGAACTGCTGAGTGAACCGCTAAACCGGAATTGTCAATAATTTCTTTGGCCAATTCGGCATTTGTTCCTTGTAACCTAACAATAATAGGGACCTGAATCGCGTCTCCCATATTTTTGTACGCATCAACAACACCTTGGGCCACACGGTCACAACGCACGATTCCTCCAAAAATATTAATTAAAATAGCCTTCACGTTCGGGTCTTTCAAAATAATCCTGAAAGCTTCTTCAACACGTTTTGCATCTGCCGTTCCACCTACATCCAAAAAGTTGGCTGGTTCTCCACCCGCCATTTTTATCAAATCCATGGTCGCCATCGCAAGTCCTGCTCCATTAACCATACAACCTACATTTCCATCTAGGTCAACATAGTTAAGACCCACCTCACGTGCTTCTACCTCAATGGCATTTTCCTCACGTAAATCCCTCATTTCAGCATATGCCTTTCTCCTATACAGGGCATTATCGTCAATGGATACTTTAGCATCTACTGCCATTATCTTATCATCTGATGTCTTCAAAACTGGGTTGATTTCAAACATACTTGAATCACTTTCAACATATGCCTTATAAAGTGATGAAACAAACTTTGTCATTTCTTTGAAAGCCATACCGGACAATCCAAGATTAAAAGCAATCTTTCGTGCTTGAAAAGGCATTAATCCCGTTGCTGGATCAATCTCTTCGGTAAAAATTAAATGTGGGGTTTTTTCCGCAACCTCTTCTATGTCCATTCCTCCTTCGGTGGAATACATTACCATATTTCTACCAGAAGACCTATTCAATAAGACCGACATGTAAAACTCATTGGTCTCACTATCGCCTGGATAATAAACATCTTCGGCAACAAGCACCTGATGTACTTTTTTACCTTCTGCAGATGTTTGTGGCGTAATCAAATTCATCCCGATAATGCTACCAGCAATTTCTTCAACTTCTTTCAAGTTTTTGGCCAACTTTACACCACCACCTTTTCCACGTCCACCGGCATGCACCTGTGCTTTAATAACGTGCCATCCTGTACCCGTTTCTTGGGTAAGTCTTTTGGCAGCATCAACGGCTTCTTTGGCATTACGCGCAACAATACCGCGTTGGATTCTTACTCCAAAACTGGATAAAATTTCTTTTCCTTGATATTCGTGAAGATTCATTTGTGAATTGACTTTTAATTGGGGACAAAAATAGAAAACGACTTTGACAAATTGAAGATGAATATGGATTAATTAAGCTCGAACATAAACTATCATCTAACAGAGGTGATGGAATAATCAACTACAGTATGCACTACATTCTGAAATCCTCGAAATCCAATGGATCAAAATTCTTGAAGTGACCGTTCATTTCAATTATGTCCTTTGTTCGATTGACTTCACTCAGCACTGTCGATGTAGTTTCTAAATGTTTTTTAATAAACAACAATCTTTCTGTTTCACTGGGTATTTGAAGCAATTGGTACTCTTGCTCGAAGGAGAGTCCCATTTTATGGGCAAGAGTATAACTATTGAATTGTTTTTCAGGGATTTTTGTGAAAGGAACATCCATCAGCTCATATAAGTTTTCAACCTTTTGCAAGACCTCAAGCTTTATCTCTTCATCATTATCGTTTTCCGAATCCAAAAATTCAACCTCCCCTCCAGCGTATAACTTTCCATCCATCTGATTTTCAAAAGACAGAATTTTAAACACCTGTCGAGCCACACATACCACATCCATTTCGCCATTTTCATATGTAGTAACCACCTCAGCCAACTGTACTTCAGTACCATAGGCAATGGTATTGTCGATAAAGACAGGTATCCCAAATGTAATCGCCTCTTGCCTACAATCACGAATCAATTGCTTATACCGCTCTTCAAAAATGTGGAGCGGTACAGTCTCTCCGGGAAAGAAAACCGTCTGAAGCGGAAATAGGGGTAATTTCATGCTGCGAATTTCGCCTAAATGTACGATGCGCACTTTAAAAGAACAAGCAGGCGAAAATGTTAAATGTTGTTTTTAAAACAATTTGTTATATTAATATGATTTAGTGTCATATTCTTGTCAAACTTACCAGCAAGTTTTAGATTTGCTTTAAACAAAGATAGCATATGAACTCTCAAAATTTATTGAAGCTAGCCACCCAATTTGGTGCTCCTCTATATGTATATGATGCTGAAAAGATTTCATCTCAATTTCAGCGTTTGACCAAAGCTTTTACTGGTGTTGAAAGTCTTAGGTTAAACTATGCCGCCAAAGCACTTTCAAATATTTCTATTTTGAGATTAATGAATAGCCTTGGAAGTGGATTGGACACCGTTTCTATTCAAGAAGTTAAGCTTGGGCTTATGGCCGGTTTTAAGCCTGAATCTATCATATTTACCCCCAATGGAGTTTCCTTGGAGGAAATAGAAGAAGCATCCGCCCTGGGTGTTCAAATTAATATTGATAACCTTTCCATATTGGAACAATTTGGGAGCAAACACCCGGATGTTCCTGTGTGTATTCGAATAAATCCACATGTGATGGCCGGTGGAAATTCGAAAATATCTGTGGGTCATATCGATTCCAAGTTTGGAATCAGCATCCATCAAATACCACATTTATTGCGAATCGTGGAACTCACCAAAATGAACATCAACGGTATCCATATGCATACGGGGAGTGATATTTTGGATATTGATGTATTCCTATATGCTTCGGAAATCTTGTTTGAAACCGCTAAAAATTTCAAAAACCTAGAGTTTATCGATTTTGGTAGCGGGTTTAAGGTTCCTTATAAAGCTGGAGATGTTGAAACTAACATTGAAGAATTGGGCAAAAAACTAACCAGTAAATTCAATGAATTTTGCAAAGAGTATGGAAAAGATTTGACACTAGCCTTTGAACCTGGTAAGTTTTTGGTCAGCGAGGCTGGTCACTTTTTAGCAAAAGTGAACGTCGTGAAACAAACCACTTCTACAGTGTTTGCCAGTGTGGATTCAGGTTTCAATCATCTTATTCGTCCAATGCTTTATGGGTCTTCTCATGAAATCGTTAATCTATCAAACCCGAAGGGCAAAGAACGTTATTACTCCGTTGTTGGTTATATTTGTGAAACGGATACTTTTGGTAGTAACCGGAGAATCAACGAGATTTCGGAAGGCGATGTCCTCTGCTTTAAAAATGCCGGGGCCTATTGTTTTACCATGTCGAGCAATTACAACTCCAGATATAGGCCCGCGGAGGTGCTTTGGAGCAAAGGAAAAGCTCATCTTATTCGTCAAAGGGAAACATTTGATGACATTCTAAAAAATCAAGTTGATATAAAAGATTTGTTCGAGAAACCTAAGGCAGCTGCTATAAAATAACATGGATGTATTGGCCATACTAATTTCAATTGTTCTAATTGTTCTGGCAATACTTCATTTTTTTTGGGCATTATTTGGCATCAAAGAGCCTGAAGCTGTAGTTCCAACTTCTATAGGCAGCAATCAGGTAAAAACTCCAAATAAAATCATGGCTGTTCTTGTTGGGTTGATTTTACTTGGTTTCGCTTTCGTATTTATAAACAAAATCAGCAATTACGTCGATTACGCCTGGCTACGATATGTTTCTATAGGTATAGGCGTGATTTTTATTATACGCGCCTTTGGTGACTTCAAATATGTTGGATTCTTTAAAACTGCGAAGAACAGTAAATTTTCAGCGCTTGACACCAAGTACTACTCCCCACTATGCTTGCTCATGGGTGTTCTTGTCCTTATTCTCGAGTTTATTGGCTAAACACTATTTTGGCATAATTTTCGTTAGTTTTGATATAGTCTGCGGACTAAACCCTCAAAATTCGGAACGATGCGTGCAGTTTTTACCTACTTAACTAAGATCAGTCTTTTCACACTACTTTTTATTGGATTTCAATCCCATGCGCAAAATGTAAAATGGCTCAGCTGGAATGAAGCGGTCGCATTATCCCAAACTGATACCAATCCCAAAAAAATATTTGTTGATGTATATACAGATTGGTGCGGATGGTGCAAAAAAATGGACAAGGATACTTTCCAAAAACCAGAAGTGGCCAAGTACATGCAAGAAAATTTTTATATGGTGAAGTTGGATGCCGAAGGAAAAGACCCTATTGAATTTAAGGGAAACACTTTTAAGTTTGTTCCTTCAGGAAGAAGAGGTTACCACGAATTTGCGGCAGCTTTGTTGCAAGGAAAAATGAGCTATCCAACAGTAGTTTTTCTTGATGAAAAATTGAATATGTTATCCCCTGTTCCAGGATATCAGAAAGTGAAACCTTTTATGGAAATTGCCCGTTACTTTGGAGATGATATCTACAAAACCAAAGATTGGCAAGCTTACGCTGGCAAGTAAATCTTTATCTACTATAGTTTGGACTTTCCTTGGTGATCGTCACATCATGTGGGTGACTTTCATTGATTCCACTTGCGGTTATCTTAACAAACCTGCCCGAATCTTTTAGGGTTTCAATGTCTTTGGCGCCACAATAGCCCATACCAGCACGCAGTCCTCCAACAAATTGATGTATGCTTTCATACAATTCTCCTTTATACGGCACGCGACCAACAATACCTTCAGGGACCAATTTTTTAATGTCATCTTCCACATCTTGGAAATAGCGGTCCTTACTTCCTTCTTTCATGGCTTCAACTGACCCCATTCCGCGATACGACTTGAACTTTCGTCCTTCATAAATAATCGTCTCACCTGGAGATTCTTTGGTTCCTGCAAGCAAAGAACCCAACATAACAGTATCAGCACCGGCCGCAATGGCCTTTGGAATATCTCCTGTATAGCGAATACCTCCATCAGCAATGACAGGAACTCCACTACCTTTTATTGCGGCAGCTACTTCCAATACCGCCGAAAACTGCGGAAACCCAACTCCAGCGACCACACGTGTCGTACAAATTGAACCTGGACCTATACCAACTTTAACGGCATCCGCTCCAGCTTCCACCAAATACTTGGCTGCCTCTCCGGTGGCGATATTTCCAACAATGACCTCCAATTCAGGATAATTGGCTTTTACTTCTTTAAGCACGCTTACAACACCTTTGGTATGTCCATGAGCCGTGTCAATAACAATAGCATCCACTCCGGCATTGACCAAAGCTCCTGCCCTATCCACTGCATCTTGGGTCACTCCAATTGCGGCCGCAACTCTTAATCTACCGTAGTGGTCTTTGTTAGCTATGGGTTTTTGGGTCAATTTGGTGATATCCCTAAAAGTGATAAGTCCCACCAGTTCGTCATTTTGGTTAACTACGGGAAGCTTTTCGATTTTATTTTCTTGGAGAATTACCTCGGCTTGTTCCAGGGAGGTTCCTTCACCAACAGTTACCAAGTTTTCGGAGGTCATTACCTCACTTATTGGCCTACTGTTGTTTTTTTCAAACCTTAAATCACGATTGGTGACAATCCCAATAAGCTTGTTACTTTCATTGACAATGGGAATACCCCCAATACTATGTTCTCTCATACTTGCCTTGGCGTCCATCACCAAAGCATCCTGCGTTAACGTAACAGGATCCAGAATCATACCACTTTCCGCTCGCTTCACCTTTCTTACCTTAATGGCTTGCTGCTCAATGGTCATATTCTTGTGTAACACTCCAATGCCTCCTTCACGAGCCATGGCAATGGCCATTTGTGACTCAGTAACGGTATCCATAGCCGCGGATACTATAGGAACATTAATGGTGATGTTTCTGGTAAACTTTGTTTGAATATTGACCTCTCGGGGAAGTACTTCGGAATATGCCGGCACAAGTAGGACATCATCATAAGTTAGTCCTTCGCCAACAATTTTGTTTAGGTGGGCTTCCATTGCAATTACGGATTAATTGCGTGCAAATATACCACTTTTAATTCAAGTATAAATCTTATTGGTTTTTTGGTAAATTTTAATTTATTTTTATTTAGACTTATTATAAATAATAAATATATTTACATGATAAAACAGCAGAGAATTATGTGCGAGTCCCAAAAAATCCTTAGTCAAACTAAAAATGGAACATTGACCTTTTGTGATAAAAGCAAGCTTTTTCAAATGGTCTATAACAATCTATGCTTTGAGTTATACGAATGGGAATTGGATTCATTTAAATCCTATATCTCCCAACTGGATATCTCTTATTGGGAAAACGAGTTTAAAAATTGGATCCATGAACGTAAAATACCAATCTCTGTGGGTCAAAAGCACTTTATTATTTTAGTAAGCAAATGTGAAATTCTGGAGATTAAACGCCTGTTGTCTATTAACCTCAACCAGCTGAAGCTTCTCGCTTATAAAGAAATAAACTACACCTTTATTGAGAATTGAGGTCTTTACCTTTTTTACTACTTCCCACGCACTGTAAAAAGACTAGTGCAGCGGAAAAAGTAAAGGTAAGCGTCATAAGAGTACCTGAAAAAATAACGATGTATTTCATCCATGATATACCTTTCCACATAAGATATATGCCCCCAAAGGTCAACAGAACTGAAAGAAAAGGTTCTATGGTCAAAAACAGCTTCCAGTTCTTGGGAAACTTGGCAATCCAAACCAATCCACCTAACAAGAAGAAAATAAACGACATGGATAAGATATGGGTATGGACAATGGTAAGCATCTCCCGCTCCCCTTTTCGAAACTTCATGACCGTCGCACTCTCATCCTCTTCATTGCCCAAATAATTCTCCTCTAAACCAGCTGGTGTTGTGGCCTCTGTCTGCCCTATAAACAAAAGCCCTGTAAAAAAGCCTATGGAAAGTACTATAACAAATACCGCAATAAAAAGTCGGAGTTCTTTCGGGAAATTAGTCAGAAGACCGTTATATTCCATTATAACTGTTCTTTTTCCTGAAGAATCCCAATAGTTTGTAAAAGATTATCCATGGATTTTGTCATGGAACGGACGGAGATGGTAGCTCCGGAAATAGCATCAATATTAGTTTCATCACTTACCCGGTCACCGCCAGTTTTCCCAACAAATTGCTTAAGCCATCTTTTACTGCCTATTTCCCCGCCATATTCTTCACGATATATAAGCACTTTGGAATTCAAGACTTTTAAATCACCATCAAAAACTACCAAATAATCAAATTTGGCCGTTTTGCTCGGTGCCTGATCGACAAAAGCATAACCCAATATCGAATCTTGAAGGTCAATCTTGTAGAAATTATCCCCAGAAATTTTGGTGGGAAGTGCTTCATTAATTTCCTGGGTAACCGTAACTGGAGTCAAACTGAAGTCGGAGACCTCAAAAGTCTTCTCAACTTCCTTTATAACCCTTTTATGGACTCCTTTTGGAATACCAAATCCAAAGAAAAGTAACAAAACAAAAAGTGTTGCAAATGGTTTGACAATTTTCATGCCTCAAATATATTAATTTAGACTTATTATGAATAAAAATAAGCCGAATAATCTTTCAACAGCACGAAAAAAAAGGTGTGGTTAAAACCACACCCCTATTCCAAAATTAAGTCTGTCGGTAACATCGTCACCGTCCAAAGCGTTGCTCCTGAACTGATAATCTCCTTTGATTACCACGCCAGGGGCGATATGATAGGTAAGTCCTGTTGTTACATCTGTACGGTCGTACGCTTCATTTTCTACCAAAGCACCATCGGTATTGGCATGGGTGTCATATTTTTCGTAGCGTGCGAAAGCGAATAGTTTTTGTCTTTTACCTGACGGGAGTAGATTATAAGCACCCTCAACATACCATCCTTGTAGGGCACTACCCAAATCTCTTCCTGTTAGATTGTTATAGGCTTCAGTATCTGACAAAGAAGCATGGATAAATTGTCCACGTGCGGTAAAACGTTGATAAGCGTATCTTGCATCAAGTCCAAACATTGCCATTCCAATGTCGGAACCATCAAATTGTTCTACATCATCGGCTGCTTGTGTACGTCCAAAATAAGTTGAAAACCCAAGACGCAAACCACGAATTCCATAATAGTCCAACTTGGTGGACAGATTTGGACTATCAATAGTTGAGCGAATACCTTTCTGTCTTCCGCTTCTTAATCCATTCGAGCCTCTTAAAATTCCAGAAACTCCTCCTTCGCCATCTGCTTCTGAGGATTTAAAACCGTTAAATAGATACGCTTGATAGCCAAGAGAAATAGAATTGAATCTGCCTGTTACCCCTACTCCAAGTTCTCTCCAGGTTGTGGGTACAATTACATTATCTACCATAGGTCTTTCTGTTCCGTTGAAGGTTGTAGGTTCGTGAAATTCATTCACAATACCCATAGGAACAAGCATTAAACCCCCTCTAATATTTAAGTTAGGTGCCGCATTATAGTTTACAAATGCCTGCTCAACAAAAACTTCTTCTACGTGCTCAAACTCAATTTCTGTTACAAACTGGGTACGGTCATCAAAACGATATCCAAAGAGTATTACCAGACGTTGCACATCTATTTCACCATTTTGACCATTTGGCTGATTGTACAACATCTCCCCATAAGCCCCAACTGTAACCGCCGAAGCATAATTTCCCGAAAGAAGTCGTTGCGCCGCATTGATTTGTTTTTGAGGATCCAAGGTAATGGAATCGGTTTGCGTCTGCGCAAAAATTGATGTTGAAACTAGCAATGCTAAAAGAAGGGTGTACTTCCTCATTTGTTTGTTATTATTATTTAGATTGATTTTAAATAAATTGATGGCAGCAAATATATTTCGACCGTTGGAATGGACCAAATTTATTTAGACTTAATTTAAATAAATTTTAATATTTAACATTTTGGTGACTTAGGAAGCAACCTGTAGTCAATTAATGATAGGCCGAAAAAAGTTCAGTGGCCTTGTTGTAAGCGGCTTCAAAAACCATCCAATTAACCCCTGTCTCTGCCTTTTGTGAAGTAAAATACGAGAGCATTTTCTCGGTTGGCATATTTCCGGTAAGTTCATCTTTAGCCATGGGACATCCTCCAAAACCTTGGACCGCTCCATCGAAACGTCGACATCCAGCTTGGTAAGCTGCATCCACTTTCTCATGCCATTTTGTAGGTGTGGTATGTAAGTGAGCACCAAATTCAATATCCGGATATTTTGGAATCAGGTTGGAAAATAAATAGTCGATAACTTCTGGAGTAGAACTACCAATGGTATCGGAAAGCGATAAAATTCTGGCTCCCATAGTCGCTAATTTTTCCGTCCATTCCCCTACAATTTCCACATTCCAAGGGTCCCCATAGGGATTGCCAAATCCCATAGAAATATAAGTGACTACTTCCTTATCATTGGTGTTGGCAATTTCTAAAATACCTTTAAGCGTTTCCACAGATTGGTCAATGGTCTTATGGGTATTCCGCATCTGAAAGTTCTCCGAAATGGAAAAAGGATACCCCAAGTAGTCAATAGCCTGATGCTGTGCAGCATCATTGGCTCCCCTCGTATTGGCCACAATGGCCAACAACTTACTTTTTGTTTTCGAAAGATCAAGTTGTTCCAAAACTTTTGCAGTATCCACCATTTGAGGAATAGCTTTGGGAGAGACAAAAGATCCGAAATCGATGGTGTCAAACCCGCACCCCAATAGTGATTGAATGTACCGCACCTTTTCCTCAGTGGGAATAAAGGTTTTGATTCCTTGCATGGCGTCCCGTGGACATTCTATTAACTTTACCTCTGCCATTGTCTGCATAAAATTACCACTATTTATCAGATAAGATCAAATAGATAGCTATTCCAACAAAAACAAAAATCTGCATCCATTTTAAGTAAAATCCCGTTTTTGAATTTCTCTTGAGATAGTTGGAAATAGCTCCGGCCAAAACGGCAATTGTTCCAAAAATGACAAAGGCAATCAGCATAAAAAGCAAGCCAAGAACATAAAATTGAATAACCGGATGAAGTTCTGTACTGAACAAAAATCCTGGAAAAAATGCCAGGAAAAAAATGGTCACCTTTGGGTTCAACACATTCATGGTAAATCCTTTCCAAAACAATTGGCCCAATCCTCTTGAAGAAACCCCTTTCTTATCCAAAGAAATTGTAGCATCACTCCGATATACCATCACAGCCAAGTAGAGTAGATAAGCTGCTCCAAACAATTTGATTCCCCAAAACAAGGTATCACTTCTTTTGATGACTTCAGAAATGCCAAAGGCCAATAAAGTTGTATGTACCAAACATCCGCTTACTAAACCTGCAACTGTGGCCAGTCCAGATTTCACCCCATTGGAAATACTTTGACTAAGAACAAAAATGTTATCAGGGCCCGGAGCAATCGCCAATATGGCGGCAGCCATGCAAAATCCTATTAAAATTTCATAATTCAAGATAGAAGTGTTTCAGTTGGAAATGTACAAAAATAATGCAGTCTGGCTTGTTGTTTTTGACTTGTTCAAACTTGATATGTATCGCCGTAATGTCAAGAATTTCGGCAATCCGCTAAACTTTTTCACACAAATCAGCTCTTTAAATAATATCCATTATATTTATCCTTGCCCTTTTATTTGGGTATACGATTAGATAGCTAGCTCAACGTGTTGTGAAAAAAACCTCAGTACTATATTTACTGTTCTGTTGCATTTGTGCACCCTGTTTTGGACAAATCCTTGTTGATCCTAACTATACAGTGGAGCGTTTGGTAAATGAGGTTCTTGTAAACAGCAGCTGCGCAGAAACTTCCAATTACAGGTCCTCTACTGGTACTAATTTTGGTGTAAATGGGATTGGTTATTTTGAATCCAATGGAAGTAAGTTTCCCTATCGAGAAGGTATTGTAATCTCCACAGGCAATGCGATAGATGCGATGGGACCAAATATTGATATTAAAACCGCTGGGGACGAGGCTTGGTTGGGCGATAATGATTTGTCGGCTGCAACCGGTGTCTCAAGTCTTTTTAATGCGTCGTATATCGAATTTGACTTTGTTCCCAAAACCAACAATATAAGTTTCAATTTTCTTTTTGCATCCGAAGAATATTCGGAAGCCTACCAGTGTACCTATTCCGATGTTTTTGCATTCATCTTAACAGACTCAAGTGGTATTTCCACCAATCTTGCCCTTGTTCCAGAATCAGAGGATCGAGTTTCGGCAACAAGTATTAGGCCTGGGGTTCCGAATACTTGCGAAGCAAGCAACAATAAATACTTTGGAGGTATCAATGGAGACGGTTCTGCTATTTCCATGACGGGAAAAACAAAAAGTTTAGTAGCTGAATCCTTAGTGAACCCTGGAGAAACTTATACCATAAAACTTGTCATAGCGGATAACTTGGATACTGCGTTGGATTCCGCCGTCTTTTTGGACGGAGGGAGTTTTTCCATCGATGTTTCCCTAGGTGAAAATAGAACCGTAAGAACTGGAAATCCGCTTTGTGATGGAGAAATTTTTGAAATGGATGCCACTGCATCAGGAGCGGCACATTATAGATGGTTCCGAGATGGTGCTCGGCTGCACCATTTTGATGATTTACCTATAGTATCGGTAACAGAGGATGGCACCTATGAGGTGGAAGTTGAGTTTTCTGCCACATGTGTTTCTGAGGGAAGAGTAGAAATTGAGTTTATAGCTCCTCCACAGGTTGCAGAGCCACCCATAGATTTAAACGTATGTGATTTTGAAAGTGAAGGTCAAGGACTAGTTGACCTTTCTGAAAATACTCCTCGAATTGTTGGAGGTCAAGACTCGAGTATTTATCGAGTATACTATTATAGGTCCATGGAAGATGCCGAAAACTTCGAAAATGTAATTGGTGTTCCCGGAAGATATTTAATGAGTCAACCCACTGAAACCATTTATGCACGAATTTCTTCAGGAAGAAGCTGCCACGAGATAGCCTCTTTTACCATCAATCTGCGTCAGTTAGATTTTTCATCGACTTTGCAGGAAGAATATATTTTATGTTTAGATGGTGAAGGGAGTCCTATTGAACCGCGACCGCAAATGGATACAGGGCTTTCCTTAACGGATTACTCTTTTACTTGGTATCATAATTCGATAAGTGCAGGGAATTTAATTACAAATGAAAACCAACCTTTCCTTATTCCTTCCGAATCTGGAATTTACCATGTTGTGGCTCAAAATCTCCTGTACAATTGCGAAATATCTCTATCAACAAGTGTAATCACATCGGAACCTCCAACGCTTTTTGAGGTGAATATTTTGAGTGACCTGTTTGCGGATAACCATTCTATTTCTATTGATGTTGAAGGGCCTAGTGAGTATATGTTCAGTTTGGACGGATTTACCTTTAGTGAAAACAACGTTTTTTCCAATCTGAATCCAGGAGGTCATATTGCATATGTTCAAGATTCAAATGAGTGCAGTATCCTATCCAAAAAATTCTTTATTGTGGATTATCCTCGATTTTTCACTCCTAACGGTGATGGCATAAATGATACTTGGAAAATTGTAAGTCTATTTGAAATTGAGAATCCTGAAATAATCATTTTTGACCGATATGGTGTGATTCAACATCAATTTAACAATGAAATGGGATGGGATGGTACCACTAGAGGGAATAAAGCTCCCTCAACAGATTATTGGTTCAGTCTCACCTACGATACCAAAGAAGGTACTAGAAAGGTGTTTAAAAGTCACTTTACTTTAAAACGATAGCAAGATGTGCTATCATGACTTTGCCAGAATAGCTTGATTGATGCTCTTTACCAAAGCAGGGCCTTCATACACAAAACCAGTATAAAGCTGAATTAAATCTGCACCGGCATCCAATTTTTCCAGCGCATCTTCGGCAGTGTGTATCCCCCCAACTCCAATAATAGGAAAAGCTTTATTGCTTTCTTCGGCCAAGAATCGAATTACTTCAGTGCTCCTATTGGTCAATGGTTTTCCGCTAAGTCCTCCTTTTTCCTCGGTCAAAATGAGATGTGATTTCAGTCCTTTGCGTGAAATAGTCGTATTCGTTGCAATTATTCCATCAATCTTAGTGTCCTTTACGATTAAAATAATGTCCATTAACTGGTCATCACTTAAATCAGGAGCAATTTTTAAAAGAATCGGTTTTTCCTTTTGATCTCCCTTTTTGGCTTGTTTCGCGTTTTCCCGTTTTAATTTTTTTAGCAGGTTGGTCAATGGTTCTTTGTCTTGCAACTCACGCAATCCAGGAGTATTCGGAGAACTTACATTAACCACAAAATAGTCCACATGATCAAAAAGGGCCTCAAAACAAATCAGGTAATCCTTTATGGCATTTTTATTGGCCGTTACTTTATTCTTACCAATGTTTCCGCCAATCAACACGCGATGATTTTTTTTCAGCTGTTCTACTGCTTCAAAAACACCTTTGTTGTTGAATCCCATCCGGTTGATGATTCCTTGATCATCCAACAAACGGAATAATCGTTTTTTAGGGTTTCCTTCTTGTGGTTTTGGCGTTAACGTGCCAATTTCAACAAAGCCGAAGCCAAAATCGGATAATTCGTTATAAAGACGGGCATCTTTGTCAAAACCTGCCGCAAGACCAACAGGGTTTTTAAATTTCAGTCCAAAAACCTCTCTTTCCAGTCGTGGGTCGTTTACAGCCCATATCTTTCGGAAAAGGCGGTTAAATCCAAACTTGGAAAGCGTCCGAATGGCCCAAAAAGAAAAATGGTGTGCAGTCTCAGCATCGAGCAAGAAAAGCAGAGGACGTATAAGGAGCTTGTACATTTAAAAAATTTTGAACAAAAATATAAACTCTAAATTCACATTTTAAGAAATTGGTTATTTTTCGTTAACTGACCTATCCAAATGTATAGGTTGTAACATCATTTGTCCGCACAACTCCATATAAAGGTTGTATTGTTTGTCATTGAAAATAGAAAGCAGTCTTTTGTCAAGCATTCGTACATTTTGCTTCATGCTATCTAAAAGGCCGCGATATTTATAGGATAGGGATAGCAACGCTTCGGGAGAGCTTTCTGCATTACGCTTTAGAAGAAATTTTGCTTGATCCTTCAAAAGCTCATTTCTATACCTTAATTCAGCACTCCAGTTTTTCAGTTTTTCCAATTGCGACTCGTTCAATTGAAAAACTTCCGCAATAGAATCATCGTTTCCTCCTCCTATTCCCAACGCACATTCTTGTTGGGCTGAGCAGAAAATCCCAGACATTAATATAATAGACAAAAAAGTCTTTCTCAACTTGGTGGTTATTCAGAAATGGGAAGATACCTTTTAGAGCATCTTTTTTCTTAAAATCACGATTGAATAAACGTTATTTTTGATGAAATGCACATTATGGAAAAATTATTACCCCGATTTCTTGAATATGTGTCCATAGACACCCAAAGTGACCCCTACTCAAAATCCACCCCCAGCACGGAAAAGCAATGGAATTTGGCCAAAAAACTGGTTATGGAACTCCACCAGATTGGAATGCAGGAAGTTTCTATAGACGAACATGCCTACATCATGGCCACATTGCCCAGCAACATCGAAAAACCTGTTCCGACTATAGGCTTTATCTCGCATTTTGACACTACGCCCGATTTTAGTGGAAAAAATGTAAAACCACAGATTATAGAAGATTATGACGGTTCGGATATCATTCTAAATAAAAAGAAGAATATTGTGCTTTCTCCGGATTACTTCGAGGATCTTTTACAATATGAAGGGCAAACATTGATCACCACAGACGGAACAACGCTTCTTGGTGCTGATGACAAGGCAGGAATCGCAGAGATTATTACAGCTATGGAGTATTTGATAAAGCACCCAGAAATCAAACATGGAAAAATTAGAATTGGATTTACTCCAGATGAAGAAATAGGCCGTGGAGCCCATAAGTTTGATGTTGAAAAGTTTGGTGCGGATTGGGCCTATACCATGGATGGAAGTCAAGTTGGTGAGTTGGAGTTCGAGAATTTCAATGCCGCAAGCGCCAAGATAGTTATCGCAGGAAAAAGCGTTCATCCAGGTTACGCTAAAGGAAAAATGGTAAATGCAATTGGTGTTGCCAATGAGTTTTTAGGGTTGCTTCCCTTAAGGGAAGTACCAGAGCATACTACCGATAGAGAAGGTTTCTTCCATGTGCACAAAGTCAAAGGTGAAATTGAAAACGCGGAAATTGAACTGATCATTCGTGACCATGACAAAGAACATTTTGAAGCTCGAAAAGAATTATTGCAAGACATTGCAAACAAGCTGTTGAAGAAATATGGTGATGATTGTATTCAATTACAAATCGAAGATCAATACCGAAACATGCACGAAAAAGTGGAACCTGTCTTTCATATTGTGGAAATCGCAAAAGAGGCCATGGAATCTTTGGGCATAGAACCTATTATCAAGCCCATCCGGGGTGGTACCGACGGTTCCCAACTCAGTTTTATGGGACTCCCTTGCCCAAATATTTTTGCTGGAGGACATAACTTTCATGGAAAATACGAATACGTTCCTTTGGAAAGTATGGAAAAGGCAGTGCAAGTAATCGTGAAAATCTGTGAGCTTACAGCTGAACAAATAAAGTGATATGGAAAAGACTCAAAAACTAGAGGCGTATTACCAAACCGAGCATTATTTTAAAGCTGAAATCAATGCATTGAGAAAATTGGCGCAGCAAACGGAAGCCATTGAAGCCTATAAATGGAATTTTCCCGTGTATACCGTAAATAACAAAAATGTATTCGGGATCTGTAAGTTCAAAAACCATTTTGGAATATGGTTCTTTAATGGCGCTTTCCTAAATGACCCAAAAAAAGTATTAAGTAATGCCCAAGAGGGAAAAACCAAAGGTATGCGGCACTGGAAGTTTGAATCAATGGATGCCATTGATACGAAAGAAGTCCTTAACTATCTGAATGAGGCCATAGAAAATCAGAAAAAAGGACTTTTCATTGTTCCCAAAAAAGCTTCAAAAGCACTGCAGATTCCAATTCTTTTAGAAAAAGCTCTAACAGAAAATCACACTTTTAAAACCGCCTTTGAAAACTTTTCGCCTTACAAGCAAAAGGAATTCTGCGAATATATTACGGAGGCCAAACAAGAAAAGACCAAGCTTCGAAGATTTGAGAAAATCTTGCCCATGATTGAAAAAGGAATAGGCTTGAATGATGCTTATCGCTAGGGGATTTAAAATCTATTATCTCACTTGCTATTTGCGTACATAGGCTATCATCTGGATTTTAATTTAAAAATTCCGAACTTCACTTGCCCAAGGATTTGAATCATTAAAACGATTCATTTCTTCTTAGTTAGCGGTCATTAAAGCGAATTAAAGTGAAAAAAACAAATAGAACATCGGTACTTATATTTTTTTGGATTTCAATAATCGCAAATGCACTGGCACAAGAATCCGACCAATACGTTCTGGCAGGAGGAGTTTTGGATTTTAATACGGAGCGAATTGAAAAAAATGTACTTATAACAATTAAGGACGGTAAAATCTCTAAAATTGAGAAGAATCCCAGGCCTTCAAAATTAAAAAGCTACATTGATTTATCAGAATATACAATTCTTCCAGGATTAATAGACTGCCATACACATCTTGTAGGAAATTGGTACTTGGAGCAGGATGAATTCGATGTTTACACTTTACCGGCAGCGACCTACGGAATAATTGGAACTGTAAATGCAAAGAAAACACTGGAAGCAGGATTTACTACTGTTCGAGACTTGCATAGCTACTTCTATGGTGATGTTGCCTTAAGGGATGCTATCAACAAAGGTTGGATTATTGGACCAAGAATGTATGTCAGTGGACCGGCACTCACCATTACTGGTGGACATGGTGCGTTTGGCAATTGGTTAAGTCCTCAAATCCAATTTAGCGAAAACCTCGTAAGCATAGCAGACGGAGAATATGAAGTAAGAAAAGAAACACGTAAGCATTTAAAATATAAAGTTGACTGGATAAAAGTCTTTGCAACGGGTGGATTTGGTTCTTATGGGACGAAACCAGGAGCTGCATCATATACTATTCAAGAGATTAAAGCTGCAGTAGATGAAGCCAATAAAAGAGGCATTAAGGTTGCAGCCCATGCACATGGCGTAGAAGGAATCAAAAATGCCCTGCGAGCTGGTGTGACCTCCATTGAACATGCCACTTTTCTTGATGATGAGGCGATTGAACTACTACTTGAAAAACAAGCATACTTATCAATGGACTTATTATCGGCTTACTATGAGTTAATAGAGAAGAATAAGGATTATGGCGATAAAGATGTTGATTGGAGCAATAACAAAATGTTTACCTCCCTTATCGAAACATTTTCAAAAGCTTACAGGAAAAACGCAAAAATAGTATTTGCGACAGACGCTGGAGTTTATCCACATGGCAGAAATGCTGAACAATTTTCGTTCATGAAAAATGCGGGAATGAAAGAAATTGATATCATTAAAAGCGCAACACTCACAGCAGCCGAATTACTTGGGATTGAAGATAAGTTAGGAAGCATAGAAATAGAAAAGTTAGCAGATATTATAGCAGTAAAAGGTAATCCACTGGCTGATATTACATTACTGGAAAATATATCTTTTGTAATGAAAGAAGGCAAGGTTTACAAACATGAAAAATAATGGCTGCCAATAACATGTATAATCAATTGTTAGGGGTTGTGTTACTTGGCAAATCCTGCGGATTTTCTTAAGGTTCGGTTCCACTTGCAAGATTCGTTGCGCGTGACTCACAGATAACCATACATAAAGCGATATATGCGTCCCTTCAAAAATAAAGCATAGCTTATCCTATTTCTGGCAGCTTCCATCCATTGTGATAGTTAGTGTTAAGCAATAAATCGGCTCCGCTATTATTAAAGCTTGACTTTTCGTTATCCCAGAACAACCTTTCCCCTGTTTTGTAGGCAATGTTACCCATATGACAAACTTTGGCGGCATCATAACCCACTTTTATAGGCGCCCTTAAAATAGTTTTATCCCGATTTTTAACTGCTTCAACAAAGTTGGCTGTATGCAGGTCCAATCCGTTTCCAGTGTTGGGCTGTAATGGAATCGGTTCAATTTTGGGTCCGAGGTCCTCACTCCAATTGGGTCGGTTTCTTTCTGGAATAACCTCCCAGCCACCCCTGTCCAATACCAAGGTACCATTGTTGCCAATAAATGCAATTCCATGGTTGCGTCCATAATTACCCCCATCAATTCCGGTAGCATGCTCCCATAACAAGGTGAAATCATCAAACTCGTAGACCGTTTGTAACGTATCTGGAGTTTCTGAGGCATCATTTGGATAGGCAAATTTTCCTCCCAAAGCCATAACAGATTTAGGGGTTGAAGCTTTCATTCCATACAGTGCATAATCAATAAGGTGAACTCCCCAGTCGGTCATTAATCCGCCAGCATAATCCCAAAACCATCGAAAATTAAAATGAAATCTATTTTGATTGAACGGACGATTCTGAGCCGGCCCAAGCCACATTTTATAATCCACACCATTCGGAACAGTACTATTTTCATACACAGGTACAGGTTGCATCCAACCTTGGAATGCCCAAGCCTTGGTCATCCGTATTTTGCCCAAAGCTCCCGAGTGCACATAATTTATGGCATCTACGAAGTGAGGCTGACTACGCTGCCATTGTCCTATTTGAACCATTCGGTCACTTGCGTTAACCCGATTCAACATGGCATCACATTCAGCAATCGAATTTGCAATGGGTTTTTCACAATACACATCCATACCTGCATCCATGGCATCAACCAATTGAAGACAATGCCAATGGTCGGGCGTGCCGATGATTACAACATCCAAATCCTTGTTTTCCAAAAGCTTTCGATAGTCTTTATATAGCTTTGGTTTTTTGATATCTGCCTTTTCCAAATCTGCAACACGTTGTTTTAGGACACTTTCATCAACATCGCATAGTCCTAAAACATTGATTTCAGACATTTTTAGCATGGAGGTCAAGTTGGAAAAACCCATGCCTTTGCATCCTATTAAACCAACATTGATTCTATCGTTAGCTCCAACGGGTTTTCGAATGGTTCCCAAAAGGTCTAACGGGAACAGCATTGAAGTCGCAACTCCACCAATGAACAAAGTGTTTCGTTTAATAAAATTTCTGCGGTTTTCCATGATAAAATTGATATTCAACAAGTTATCACTTTTTATGGTTTTGGCCCAAAACAAAAGAGCACCCTTTAAGGGTGCTCTTTCATCAATTATTGATTTCTTTTTACTTTTTTGGCGGAGCGTTCAATTTTTTGCTCATCTCCATGGAAATTGCAGAGCGATCAAATTTTAATCGGCCTGCCATGGTTTCAATGACGCAAGAAAAATCTTTGTCATTCAATTCAGTTATTTTTCCATGAAGCCCGCTTTTTGTGATAACCTTATCACCTTTTTTGAGCTCCGAAGTAAATTTTTTCTCATCCTTCTGACGTTTAATTTGTGGGCGAATCATAAAAAAATATGCCACTACAAAAATCAATATCAGTGGGAAAAACTGTCCTAGGTTGTCCATCTAAATTTTAACTCTTATTTAACAGGACCAGCCTGCTGAGCTGCATCTTTTGGGTTAACAAATGCCTTTATTCTTAACAATTCGGTTCCTTTCTCCGTATTGGCGGTAACCGTAATTGTTTTGGTAACTTGATTTTGTCCAGAACCATTAAATTTCACCAAAAGTTCTCCTGTTGCACCTGGCGCAATTGGAGTGTTTTTTGGGTAATCTGGAACTGTACAACCACAGCTACTTTTTGCATCTGTAATAATCAATGGTGCGCTACCTGTATTCGTGAATTTAAATACGGTCTCCTGCGGTGTTCCTTGGGCTATAGAGCCAAAATCATGCTCAGATTTTTCAAAACTCATAATAGGAAGCTGCTTTTGCGCTTCGTCTCTATCCGTAGCATTTTCAACGTTGTCTGCAACTATTTTGTTCGAGGCCTTGTCTTTGCAGGATACGCTTACTAGCGCCATTGCCATAATCAAACTTAAAATTGTTGTTATTTTCTTCATGATAAAATTTAATTTTTTCAAAAATAAAGAAATATTGTTTATTGAAGTCCCCTTCCCATTTTTTGCAACCTTCCAGATGACTTATATTCCTTTGCCAATTTATCTAAGACTCCATTGATAAAAATGCTGCTTTTGGGGGTGGAGTATTCTTTGGCAATTTCCAGATATTCATTTAAGGTAACCCGCTCTGGAATGGATGAAAAATTAAGCAATTCACAAATGGCCATCTTTAAGACAATCGAGTCTATCTCAGCGATACGGTCATTGTCCCAATTAGGGGTTTTGCCTTCGATTTCCTTTTCCCATTGTTCATCGTTCAACAAGGTCTTGGTCAATAACTTATTGGCATATTCCATGTCCTGCTCATCTTTGAGCAAAGAAGGCAAAAAGAAACTTTCATTGGATGTCGCTTTGGCTTTACGAAGTCTTTTTACCAAAAACGTATTTACGATAGGTACATCATCCACCCATGTAAGCTTGTCATCTTCAAAATATTCATAGATCTTATCGTTGGGAGCAATGATCTCTTTATAGAGTTGTAGTATGATTTCTTTGTCATGCTCATAATCGGTTTTTCCATCGAACATGTACTTTTTGTAGATATCACTTGCAACCACCTCTTTGTAGATGATTTTCACATACTCTTCATTAAGGTACCAGTTGTTCAACTTTCTTTTGGAAAGCTCTTTTTGCAACAATTGGTTGTTTGAAATTTGATTGAGGAGTTGATTTTTGATGAATTTGCCTGGATCTGGGAAATTGTCTTCCTCGGTGGCTAGGTATTTTTTTGAAGCATGCTTAGCATGCTTTTCGGCAAGTTTATGAAGTTCTGCCAGTAAACTCAAAACAAGCAGATACAACACATACATATTGTCTATACTGACCTTTAGAAATTTCTGTTGTTTTTCCAAAGAATCATCTTTGGATTGGACCAATGCATAAATACACTGCATCACTTTTACTCGGATATGCCTTCTGGTTAGCATTTTTAAAGAACTTTTAAAGTCAATGATTGGCTTTCACTGCGCAAAAGTAATCTTATATTTCAATCCAACCTACCAAAGTTGCTTTCTTATCAGTTTTATAACATTTACTTTGTAAACGATGGTATATATTTGCTGAATTGTCGTTAGAAAACCACACCTAAAACACGTCAATTCTTTCCATGAAGGAACTTAAACATCTCAATAAATATTTCAAAAAATACTGGGTTAAACTGGTCATAGGAATTTTAATCACTGTAATTGCCCGGGTTTTTTCGTTGGTCATGCCCTCTTATGTGAGCAAGTCCATAAAAACGGCTGAGGATGCATTCGCGAATATTATCTCCGGTTCGGAAGCGAAGCAACTACTGTTTGAATATATACTGATTATTTTAGGTGCAGCACTGTTGTCGGCCCTCTTTACTTTTTTAATGCGCCAGACAATAATCAATGTATCGCGCTACATCGAATTTGATCTAAAAAATGAAGTCTTTGACCACTATCAACGACTCAGTTTGGCCTTCTATAAAAAGAATCGAATAGGCGACCTTATGAATCGTATAAGTGAAGACGTCAACCAGGTAAGGATGTATGTCGGGCCTGCAATTATGTACGGCATGAACACCTTGACCATGTTTGTTTGTATTATTCCGCTAATGTTCATAAAAGCGCCAAGTCTTGCTGCTTATGCCCTGATTCCATTGCCGATATTGTCTGTTTTGATTTATCAAATCAGTAAAATCATACATAAACGGAGTACCAAGGTCCAAGAGTTTTTATCGACCCTCTCCACGTTTACGCAAGAATCATTTTCAGGGGTTGCGGTCATTAAAGCGTATACGCTTGAACCCAAAATAAACCGGGAACTTGAAGATTTGGCGGTTGAAGGAAAAGACACGAGTATGGATCTTGCCAAGGTCAATGCCTGGTTTTTTCCACTCATGATATTATTGATCGGAATCAGTAACATTTTCGTGATCTATATAGGCGGAAAACAGTATATCGATGGCGAAATAGCTTCAATTGGCATAATCGCAGAATTCATCCTTTACGTAAATATGCTCACATGGCCTGTAGCAATAGTTGGTTGGCTTACTTCAATTATCCAACGAGCCGAAGCTTCCCAAAAGCGAATAAATGAGTTTTTAAGGGAAGAACCCGCTATTAAAAATGGAATCGTCGAGGCTACTCCAATTACAGGTAAAATCGAATTTAAAGATGTGACTTTTACCTATGACGATACCAATATCACCGCATTGAAAAACCTGTCTTTTACCATAAATGCGGGAGAGACTGTTGCCTTTTTGGGAAAAACCGGGTCTGGTAAATCCACTATTCTGGATTTGGTCGCAAGATTATATGATGTGACCTCCGGTCAGGTTCTTGTAGACGGAACGCCGGTTCAAAAGTTGAACCTAGATAGTCTTCGAAGTTCTATTGGTGCTGTTCCCCAAGATGCATTTCTTTTTTCCGATACCATTGAAAACAACATCCGTTTTGGTAATGAAAATGCTTCGATTGAGGAGATTACGACGGTAGCCAAAAAGGCTGTGGTCCATGAGAATATCGAAGGATTTGCAAAAAAATATGACACGATTCTTGGCGAAAGAGGCATTACCCTAAGTGGGGGTCAAAAGCAAAGAGTTTCCATTGCCAGAGCTCTATTGAAGAATCCTAGGATATATCTTTTTGATGATTGTTTATCAGCTGTAGATACCGAAACGGAAGAAGATATATTGAATAATCTAAAGCGAGTTTCAGAGAACAGAACAACCTTGATAGTAAGCCACCGAGTATCTTCTGCCAAGAATGCAGATAAGATAATTGTTTTGGAAAATGGAGAAATAATTCAGGAGGGAACTCACGAACAATTAAATAATATGGAAGGGTACTATAAAGAACTTTACTTGAACCAACTCTCTGAGAAAGAATAGGAAAAAAGTTGCTGGATTAGCATTTTTTTTACATTTTTGGTAGAATTATATACCGTTGTACTAAACAGATACACTAGACCATATGAGCGAAAAAGATATAATGGATCAAGAAGAGATTTACTCCAAAGTCTTAAGAGCCGGAAGAAGAACCTACTTTTTTGATGTTAGAAGTACAAAAGCTGGAGATTATTATTTGACCATCACAGAAAGCAAAAAATTCACTCATGACGATGGTTCTTTTCATTACAAAAAACATAAAATCTACTTGTATAAAGAAGATTTCAGTTCCTTTAGAGATATTATGGAGGAGATGATGGATTATATCATTGACGAAAAAGGACATGAGGTAATTTCTGAACGCCATCAAAAAGATTTTAAAAAGGACGAAGAAACCAAACCAAGTGAAAATGGCTCTACAACAGAGAATTTCACAGATGTGGATTTTGACGATATTTAAACCTGAATCATTAAAAAAATGATAAAACGGCCTGCTTTGAGCAGGCCGTTTTTTATTTTTAACCTAACTAATTCTTTCAAATCAATCACATGAAGCAACTCAGCTTGTTATTGCTGGCCTTTTTGGGTTTCAGCCTGTCCGCACAAAATGTAAAACTAGATTACTACTTGCCAGACGATGTAACCTATGATTCTACAATTCCAAAACCCTCCGATGTCATTGGTCACGAGGTGGGTGAATGGCATGTAACTCATGACAAACTTGTTTATTATATGCAGCAACTCGCTGCTTCCAGTGATAGAATAACTATTGAGGACAGAGGAAAAACTTACGAGGGAAGACCCATTCTTTTACTTACGGTAACGACTCCAGAAAACCATCAAAACATTACATCTATTCAAGAACAACATTTCGCATTATCCGAAGAAAACAATTCATTGAATACTTCCGATATACCCATAGTTGTTTATCAAGGATTCTCAATTCATGGCAATGAGGCCAGTGGATCTAATGCGGCTTTAGCCTATGCATATTATTTGGCTGCAGCCCAAGGTCCACAAATTGAAGAGATGCTGGATAACATGGTCATTCTTTTGGATCCCAGTTTCAATCCAGATGGCTTACAACGTTTTGCCTATTGGGCAAATGTTAACAGGAGTCAAAATCTAAATCCGGATAAAAATGAACGTGAATATCATGAAGTATGGCCCGGAGGTAGAACCAACCACTATTGGTTTGATATGAATCGAGATTGGCTTCCTGTGCAATTACCGGAAAGCCGCGCCAGAATAGCCACGTTCCATAAATGGTTACCTAATATTCTTACGGACCATCATGAAATGGGAACCAATTCCACATTTTTCTTTCAACCTGGCGAACCTTCAAGAGTTAATCCACTAACACCAGTCATAAATCAAGAATTGACGCGAGAAATTGGCACCTATCATGCCAAGGCATTGGATAAAATCGGGTCGTTGTATTATTCAGAAGAGAATTATGATGATTATTATTATGGAAAGGGGTCAACCTTCCCAGATGTTAATGGAAGCATCGGTATTCTTTTTGAACAAGGAAGTTCTCGTGGACATATTCAAGAAAGCGAAAACGGTGTTTTAACATTTCCGTTTACCATACGAAATCAGTTCACCACCGCTTTGTCGACAATTGAAGCTGCTAAGAATATGCGCACCAAAATTTTGGACTATCAACGAAAATTCTATTCCGATATGCGCGCTGAAGGGGCACGAAATAAATCAAAGGCCATAATTTTTGGCGATTCCAAAGATGCATCCAAAACATGGCATCTGGCAGAAATACTGCATCGACATCAGATTAAATTCCATGAACTTGCTTCAGATGTTTCCGTTTCCGGGAAAACGTTCAAAAAAGGACATGGTTATATCGTACCATTGAATCAGAAAAATCCAAGACTCATCAACGCCATGTTCGAGAAAAGAACCACGTTTAAGGATAGTCTTTTTTACGATGTTTCCGCTTGGACATTTCCCTTGGCCTTTAATTTAGATTACGCCAACTTAAGTTCCATGTCAAATGCCGGATCTCAGGTTACCGATTTTGCGCCAAACAAGGGCAATGTTGACAAGAAAAGTAACTATGCTTATTTATTTGAATGGCATGAGTATTATACTCCAAAGGCCTTGAACAAGATTTTGGAAAAAGGATTACGGGCCAAAACAGCTAAATCTACATTTACCCTTGAGGGAAAGAAATATGATTACGGAACCATTATGATTCCAGTACAAAATCAACGCTTAGCCCCAGAAAAACTTCATGATTTCCTGAATCAAGTAGCCAAAGAAAGTGGAATTCAGATAACCGGCGTGTCTACAGGGCTTACTCAAGGAATCGACCTCGGAAGCAACGATTTTGACCCCGTTAAAAAACAAAAAGTTGCCATCTTGGTGGGAGACGGAGTACGTTCCTATGATGCAGGGGAAATTTGGCACCTGTTTGACACACGCTATGGAATGAAAATCACAAAGTTGGATACCAAATATTTTAAATCCGTTGATTTAGACAGATATACAGACTTGATTTTACCAAGCGGTTGGGGCAGCAACATTTTAGATAAGAAAGGAGCTGAAAAGATAAAAGATTGGGTTAAAAAAGGTGGTACTGTGATTGGATATCGAACAGTGGCCAATTGGTTTAAAACAAACGAGTTGATGCCATTAGAACTAAAAGTAGATACTTTAGTGGCCAAAAACATTGCTTTCGACCAGAAGAATAGTTTCAGTGGTGCACAAGTAACCGGAGGTGCAATTTTTGAAACCAAACTGGACCGTTCACATCCTATCAATTACGGGTACAAAAATGACAAACTAGCTTTGTTCAGAAACACAAATATTTACCTAAAACCGGAAAAGAACAGCTATGACAATCCCATTCAATACACCAATAATCCTTTGTTAAGCGGTTATATTTCAGAAGAGAATGCGGAGTTAATTAAAAACAGCGTTCCCTTCAAGGTCAATAGAATGGGTAAAGGAAGGGTTATCCTATTTACCGACAACACCAATTTTCGAGCCTTTTGGTATGGAACCAACAAACTCTTAATGAATGCTATTTTCTTCGGTCAGATGATGTAGTCCATACCCGAAATAAACATTATAAACAAATCAAAAAAGATGGCAAGAACCCCCAGCAATATGCTTCCCCTTAACACTGCTGCACCAGATTTTGACTTGATTGACACTATAACCGACAAGCAACTAACCTTAGGGGATATTGCAGGTGAAAAGGGCACGGTAATCATGTTTATCTGCAACCATTGTCCTTTTGTTATTCATGTCAATCCCGAGATTGTTAAAATGGCACAGGAATATCAACCTAAGGGTATTGGTTTTGTTGCAGTTTCCAGTAACGACATCATCAACTATCCCCAAGATGCTCCTCATTTAATGAAGCAAAAGGCCGCGGAAGAAGGTTACACTTTTCCTTATCTCTTTGATGAAACCCAGGAGGTAGCCAGGGCTTATGATGCTGCTTGCACGCCGGATTTCTATTTGTTTGATTCCGACCTTAAGCTTGCTTACAGGGGGCAATTGGATGATTCAAGACCCGGTAACGGAGTTCCTTTAACCGGTTCGGATTTGAGAAATGCGATGGAAGCGCTTTTAAAGGGTGATGCCATCGATTCTAACCAAAAACCAAGTATTGGTTGTAACATAAAATGGACTGCCGATTAACCAAGATGCTAATCAATGAAATTCAACTTAGAAGAAAGTATTCAAATACTGGCCAAAACGCCTCTTATTATTTCAAATTTGCTTAAAGGATTACCTGAAGCATGGGTAATGACCAATGAAGGGGGAGATACATGGAGCCCATTTGACGTGGTCGGACACTTAATCCATGGTGAAAAAACGGACTGGATTCCCAGAACCTTAATAATTCTTAGCGAAACTGAAAACAAGGCATTTGAGGCTTTTGACAGGTTCGCCCAGTTCAAAAATAGCAAGGGGAAAAACCTCGAACAATTGTTATTGGAGTTTAGCGAACTGCGCATTGAAAATCTCAAAAAGTTGAAAGCTTTACCTATCGACGAGATGACCTTAGTGAAAACAGGAGTTCACCCGGAGTTTGGGCCTGTAACGCTCAAACAATTGTTGGCTGCTTGGGTGGTTCACGATTTGGGACATATTAATCAGATTTCCCGTGTATTGGCAAAAAACTACAAGGTTGAAAGTGGTCCATGGCCTAAATACCTTGCGATACTCCAAGAGAAAAAATAAAAGTCAGTTTGATGAGATAAAATCGAAGTGTTAAATGAAAATAAATGCCCAAAATGCCTTGAAAAAATTGGCAACTCATGATTCACCGTTCCTAACATTATTTGAACATGGAACCTTAGCTGTGGAAATCTATAAACCTGAAAAGGTAGATCTTCAACAGCCACACACCAGAGACGAAGTATATGTGGTGGTCTCAGGCACGGGTGAATTTATAAATGGTGATACACGAACGACATTTGAGCCAGGAGATTTTCTCTTTGTCCCGGCTGGAGTAGAGCATCGTTTTGAAAACTTTACAGACGATTTTTCAACATGGGTATTGTTTTATGGACCAGAAGGAGGAGAAAAAGAATAAAATGGACGAGAAAATTACTTTAGAAGAGGTAAGTGCCTCAACAATCTCCACCTACATTGCCGTTGGTAAAAAATCCTACTGTCAACACTATTTGCATTTATGGGAAAACGAAAATCCCGACCCTTACATCAACAATAGTTTTACGGTTCCAATTCTGGAAAAAGAGCTACTAGATTCAAACTGTGTCAACTTTTTGGTCAAATCAAATGGCAATACTATTGGCATTGTAAAGCTGAAAATAGATGCTGGTATTGATGAGCATCCATCAAACACATCACTTTTAGCCGAAAAAATATACTTGCTCAAGGAATTTTCAGGCAAGGGTTTTGGAAAAAAAATCCTTTTTGAAATTGAGAATTATGCCAAAGGATTGGGCAAGCAAATCTTATGGCTGGATACCATGCAGAAAGGGAATCCCATCAATTTTTATTTGAAGTCCGGTTTCACCATTAAAAAGGAAAGCACTTTAAAGTTACCCCGAGCTAAGTCTTCCGAAAAGGCCATGTGGGTTCTTACAAAAGCACTTTAAATTACCAACCTTTACGTTTTATCAGGTTTTCAATATGTGCAAAATGATGACTGCCATGCCACGCATAACGACCAACGTTCTCTGCTAATGTGGTTTCTTCATTTCCATCTGGATGGGTGAATTTCCGCTGCAAATCATCATTGGAAAGTCCTTTCAGCAGATGTACCAATTTAGCATGTACCGCTTTTAGATGGTCAATTGACATTTGAATGGGAGCCGACTGCGCATCAAACAATTTGGACCATTCTTTTTCAAAATAAGGTTTAATAACTGGATTATCCTCCGTTAAACCCCATTTAAAACGGGTATAACTATGGTGATGACTGTCCGAAATATGGTGAACCAACTGTCTCACGGTCCATCCTTCTGGACGATACGGGGTTTCCAGTTGTTCGTCAGAAAGAGGACTGACCATATCTTCCAATCGTTGTGGCAAATGCTCCAAAATATCAATCCATTGGTCCAGATGTTCCTGGGTAATAGTTTCTGGGATTCTGTAGGTTCCAATCGGATATTGAAGTTGTTGTAAAGTATCTTTTTCCATACCCTAAAAGTAGTAAACTTTGACATTCATTTATTCCGAAACCTGATCAAAATCATTGTCCAAAAAGAAAGTTTAATAGAGTTTTAACTTCTCTAAAATTATACACATAAAATATCTACTAATTTTATAGGAATTTAAATTTCAACAATCTAAAAAAATAACATTATGGCTATACGTTTAGGAGATGTAGCTCCTGACTTTACCGCTGAAACCTCGCAAGGAACATTGAACTTTCATGATTACCTCGGGGATGGATGGGGAATCCTTTTCTCACATCCAGCTGATTTTACTCCAGTTTGCACAACTGAATTGGGTACCGCTGCAAAATTTAAGGCAGAATTTGAAAAACGGAACGTAAAAATGATAGCATTGAGTGTGGACGGTACAGCCTCCCATGCTGAATGGATAAAAGACATTAATGAGACCCAGAACACTGTAGTCAACTTCCCTATTATTGCCGACGAGGACAGGAAAGTCTCAGATCTTTATGATATGATTCATCCCAATGCCAATGATACGTTAACTGTGCGCTCTGTATTTATCGTTGGACCTGATAAAAAAGTAAAGCTTACACTTACATACCCAGCATCAACCGGACGAAATTTTTATGAGCTCTTGAGGGTTGTGGATTCCCTTCAACTTACGGCAAACCATAAGGTAGCAACACCAGCCAATTGGGAACATGGTGAAAAGGTAGTGGTAAGTCCTGCTATACCTACAGTTGAGGCCAAAGAAATTTTCTCCCGTGGTGTTGAAGAAATAAAGCCTTATTTAAGATTGACTCCAGATCCAACAACGTAATTTTAATTTTTTTTGAAGAAAAAGTACAAAAATGCTAATTCACCACAATTAAATCTTATCTTCGCGATCTATTTAATTTTTTAATATTTAATAATGAGTAAAGGAACAGTAAAATTCTTCAATGATTCAAAAGGCTACGGCTTTATCACAGAAGACGGTTCAAACACAGATCACTTCGTACATGTTTCAGGTTTAATCGATGAAATTAGAGAAGGTGACGTTGTAGAATTCGAACTACAACAAGGTAAAAAAGGATTGAACGCCGTAAATGTACAAGTTACAGATTAAGTCAACAACACACTTTTTTATAAGACCAACCCGGATGTAACCATCCGGGTTTTTTTGTTTATTATTTTAAATGGTTTTCGCGCAACCTATTTAATATTTGCAATCTTCTTTATGAACTTTAAACACATATTTGTCAATTCAAATATGCCAATTGTTGATTAAGTGACTCGATTTGAATCATTTAATTCTAATTTGTTAAGGTTCCCCCGACAACCAATAAACAAACTTGTACTATGAGTACCTTTTTTGCAATTCTCTCTGTTTTGCTTGTCATTAATTTAGTGTTGCTACTATTGAGTGTAAACAGTACCAAAAAATGAATTTAAAGCTATAGTGCTCTATTTCAATGATTTTGTAGTCATTGTAGACAATAAGTAGGGTTTTTCTGCGTTGGGTTGTTAATAAACAAAAGACACTAGCTAAATTTCTATAACCATGAGTACTTTTTTTACTGTTTTACTTTTATTACTCGCTCTAAATCTTTGCTTGCTTTTAGTAAGTGTAAATAGATCAAAATAAAAAGCCCCTCTTAAAGGGGCTTTCTTTTTTTCAAAAATGGATGAAATAATTTATTTCACATCCATTAGTTCAACATCAAAAACCAAAGTTGCATCTGGAGGAATAACTCCACCGGCGCCGGCGCTTCCATAAGCCAAATCAGATGGAATTACAAAGCGTGCCTTATCACCAACTTTTAGCAACCCTATACCTTCATCCCAACCCGGGATTACTTGACCAATACCCAAAGTAAAATCAATGGGTTGATTTCTACTATAGGATGAATCAAAAACTTGTCCATTGGTCAAACTGCCTTCGTAATGCACGGAAACGGTTTTCCCTTTTTCTGCTTTAGCACCACTCCCATGTTGTATCATTTTATATTTGAGACCACTTTCTGTTGTATCAAAGCCTGCTGCCAATTTCTCCATTTCAGCCTCTGCCTTTGCTTTGGCCTCTGCAATTCTTTTTTCGCGGGCTCCTTCAAAAGTTCTGAAAGCTTCAACGGCATTCCAAGTCTGCGCATCATCACCTACCCTTACAATTTCTAAACTATCTACAGCGTCGCCCTGTGCAATAGCGTCCACAACTTCCTGCCCGTGTTCTACATGACCAAAGACGGTGTGTTTATTGTCCAACCAGGGAGTAGCTACGTGAGTAATGAAAAATTGGCTTCCGTTTGTTCCAGGACCTGCATTAGCCATAGAAAGTACACCTGGGCCTTCATGCGTTAATTCTGGGTGAAATTCATCATCAAATTTATATCCTGGATCTCCAGTTCCCGTACCTTGGGGACATCCACCCTGAATCATAAAATCAGGAATTACCCTATGGAATTTAAGTCCATCATAATATGGGTTTCCTTGTGGTTTGGCTGTATTTTCTAAATTCCCTTCGGCCAAGGCCACAAAATTTCCCACGGTGCCAGGTGTTTTATCATGGGTTAATTTCACCAATATCTCCCCTTTTGTTGTATTGAATTTTGCGTAGATTCCGTCTTGCATGGTATCTGTATAATTAAAATTTTAGGCCGCAAAGATAGCGGTTTTAATTGGTTGAACTTGACCAACATGCCATTCTAATTTGTCAGTCACTATCTAACCGTCTATAATCGCCGATTTCTGTGGAATTAGTTATTCACTTTCTTTATTAAACAAATCCAATCTTGCGGAATTGAATTATCGTCCTTTGAAGGTGGGTTACCCAATCGCGACACTTGTCCTCCATTAATTTTCTCAATAGACCCCGTTTGCAAAGCACCTCCATTTAACGGATTGTACCATTTCACTATAAAATCGCCTTGAACATTGGTCAAATCAATCGTGTTACGACTTGATCTAGGTAAGTAAATTGCATAAATCTCTCCAGTCTTTCTAAGGCAATATGCATCTTTAGAGTTGATCAATTTATGTTCTGGTTCCATTTCCCAGTAAGGCAGATTCTCTTCAAAAAAGATTATTGCATTATTAGTTAACTCCCAAAGACGATCTCTTTGCCGCCAATCCTCGGAAGTCAAGTCATTATGTGGATGTTTAGCTCCAAAATACCATTCAACTCCCGCCCCTCCAGACAACATGGTTCCCCAAAGTGCGTATTGCCGAAGGGTATTGTGGTTTGTATCTTGGACGTCGGGCAATGCAGCCGTATGCCACATTCCAATTTCATCCATTGTAATCAACCATTCATGTCCGGATTCTTTGGCCTTGGACCTCCAAGTTTCCACAACTTCAGCTGCCATTTCCCTTTTTTCTTGTTGAAGGGATAGTCCATCCAAATATGGGTATCCGATTATCGAATCCAAAATTGAACTTCGCAAGGGATCATGGGAATGTGTATGCAACAATACTGGGTGATTATTGGGATCCGTTTCTTTTAGAAATTTTGCCATGGCTTTTCGTTGAGCATCGTTCTGACCAACCGGAGACCATGAAGCCGGTCCGTTTTCTTCACCCAAATTCCAGTTTAATGCCAAATGATGTCCAAAACGAGCTATCATTTCCCTGAAGTATAGTTGCCGCATTGGTCCTGTGTCACCATCGTCCAACATGGTTTCATTTTCTGTTTCTTGCAATACAAAATGAAGTAATATCCCTTTGGACTGCATATGCCGAAAAACGATTTCCCATTGTTCCAATTTACTTACATCAAAACGCGTAACATCATCTGGATTCGAATAAGGCCAAACGTCCTTTCCGTCACCTAGTATATTCATTGTCAGGAAGTAGGAAGAATTCATACCCTTTGAAGCTAAATAGTTTACTGCTCCAATCAACGATTTACCTTTTCCGTTTTTCCAACTGGGATCACCCGTTTTCCAATCTTTTAAATGAGGTTTGTAGGCATGTAATTCCATAGTGGTACTTGCTTCACCATCATTATTTGAGGCCTGAATACGATAAGTGTCGTCAAAGTCTTTGTACCCCAACAAATTCTCTGGACTATTGGCTCCACCCTTAATCCAATACTTGTCAGAGCCCTTGAATTTGTAATACCCCTTATATGCTTCAAGTCTTCCATAGGCTCGAAAATCAGTTCCCTCTTTATCTGATTCGGCTACAACGAATTTTCCGTTGGCATTTGATATTGAAGTGACCTTCCCGTTGATTGAAGCCGCTTTAAGTGCAAGACTATCTCCATATTGCAATTCAGCGGAATAGGTCCATTCACCAATGTGTTCTGGAGTAAATCTTACTTTCCAGATATTTCCTGCTTTGGCGCTTGTTTGGGCAGCGTTCCCATCAGCAGCATAAAAACCTCTAATAGTATATTCTTTTTCAGCATGTTTAAAAATAACGGCTAAGCGATAATTCAAAAAGGGATTATTTTGATCAGTCTCGGAAGTCGCAGGTCCCTCGAAAGCAATCTCGACTGTATGCCATTGTTTATGAACTAAAGTCTTGTCTACGCTCTTACTTTTATTCGCCGTGTCTCCTTTGGGTAATTTCAAGCGTTCTATGGTTGTAAGTTCTGGACCTCCACCGCGATTGCCGCTTCCGGAAGCGATGTAGACGTAGTCTCCGACTATTCCATAGCCTGAACCATGCCGCCCTTCTATCATAGATGGCCATTTTTGCCAAGTTCCAGTTTTACTATTAAATGCTTCCACTTCATTATGTGCAACTTCGTGTGCCAAACTCTCACCTCCACCTATTATAATTTCATTATTCCATACAAAAGCAGCATTTCCTGCTCGTTGGGTTGGTATTTCCAAATTGTTAGTTACTGGCATCCATGTACCACTAGCGAAATCATAAACATTCCCATGATTGCTGGTCAGCGCCATATCTTGATTTGTAATCGTTGAAGTACGTCTGCCTGCAAAAACAAATAATTGATTGTTACATACCATTGCTTGAAAGTGATCTCGGGCATCAGGAGCGTTAGGTAGTACCTTCCAATCCCCTGTTTTTGGATCATATTCGTCCAACCATGGTTGGTAACCGTTCATATGCCCTTTGGTGATACCTCCAACCAAATAGATTTTATCGTTGTAATAAACAACTCCTGCGCCACCTCGTCGTCTGTTTTCTGGAATGGTGTGCCCGAATTCGTAGAGGTCTTCTTTGGGATAGTATTTTATTACTCTATCTAGTGGTTTTTCATTTGGCCATTTTCCCGTCATGGCACCAATCAAATAAATGGTGTCCTCTACAACCACAGGTTGAAAATGGTGCAATTCGATGGGAGTTGCTGATTTTTGAGTCCAAGTATTTGTTTTTGTATCAAAAAAATCTGTTGGATTGATTCTTCTACCTCCCATTAAAATGAGTTTGTCCTTATAAGCTACAAATCCAGCTTCATGGCGTGCTGTAGGAACTCCATTAGCTTCAACCGTCTCCCATTTCCAATTTGAAGGGATTTTGGTGTTGCAAGCGAATAGCAATACGCTGCTTACCACAAGCATCTTGATTCTTAATAATGGAAACCCATTTTTCATTTTTACTATTTTTTGATTACTCATATTGATCATTTACTTGAAACAATGGATATCAATTCCTTGTTTTCTTCAATGCTTGATAAATTTAGGCAATGATATTTTTTTGCAACTCAAAATTGTCAAATTGTCAAAATAATATTTGTATTAGGGAATTCCCCAATCGTGATTTCATATATTTCATAAATGATTTGGGGCAGTAAGAGTGCTGATTACATCGAAACTGCCATTTACATTTAACCTCCATCAGCAGTGTCTACAGCAAAAAAGTAAAATGAAAGCAATAGTTTTTGAAGAGTTTCAAGGTGTTCTTACACTTAAAGACGTTCCAGAACCTACTCCCAGCGACGATGGAGTTGTCATAAAAGTCAACGCAACCGGACTTTGTCGAAGTGATTGGCATGGTTGGATGGGGCACGATCCTGATATTAAATTGCCGCATGTTCCTGGCCATGAGCTAGCTGGAACGATTGCCGCAATTGGAAAAAGTGTACAAAATGTTAGCATTGGTGATAGGGTGACCGTTCCTTTTGTATGTGGCTGCGGAAGCTGTGGCCAATGCAGGTCGGGCAACCATCAAGTATGTGATAACCAAACACAACCAGGCTTTACGCATTGGGGTTCTTTTGCGGAATATGTGGCCATTGAAAACGCAGACATAAACGTCGTGAAAATCCCAGATGAAATTTCCCATATTGAGGCTTCAATTTTAGGGTGTCGTTTTATTACTTCATATCGGGCTGTTGTAGATCAGGGAAAAATTAAAAGTGGACAGTATGTGGTTGTTCATGGCTGCGGAGGTGTGGGGCTTTCCGCCATTATGATTGCAAATGCTAAAGGAGCTCAGGTGATTGCCGTGGACATCCATGATGACACATTGGATTTCGCTCGCGAAATGGGTGCCGTATCAACCATAAATGCATCCAAAACTCCAGACCTTGTATCCGAAGTCAAAGCACTGACCCACGGAGGCGCACATATTTCATTGGATGCCCTTGGAAGTCAGACCACTTGCTTCAATTCTATTGCCAATTTAAGAAAACGAGGAAAACATATTCAGGTAGGTCTAATGACCGGAAGTCATCAACATCCAAAAGTCCCTATGGGCTTGGTTCTCGCCAACGAGCTGGAAATTATAGGAAGTCACGGAATGCAAGCCCATAGATATCCAGAACTTTTAGAACTTATTCGCATTGGTAAACTCAACCCAATAAAACTTATCGACCGGACCATCTCTTTGGAAGAAGCTTCAGTAGCATTGCCGCAAATGGACAAATTTGAAAATAAAGGAGTAACAGTTATTGACACATTTTAAACTAAAATCAACTATAACTAATGGACTTGCAAAGAAACAAGGAAAACGCAATAGCATTTTATAAAATGGCCTATGAAGGAAACCCGAAAAAGGCTGTGGAGCTATATATCGGAAAAGAATACATTCAGCATAATCCTGATGTTGCCGATGGCACACAAGGATTTATCAGCTATTTTGAGCGAATGCAGAAAGAATATCCCAACAAAGACATTGAATTTGTAAGATGTATAGCCGAAGGTAATTTAGTAGCGCTCCATACACACCAAACTTGGCCTGGAAACGACCAATATGTTACCATGGATTTTTTTCGATTTGATGAAACAGGAAAAATCCGTGAGCATTGGGATGCTATTCAACAGATTCCAAAGAAATCTGCAAACCCAAACACCATGTACTGAAGATTCTTCTTCATATCTTTTAAATTGTTAAAGTTTCAACCAAGTTTTATATATTGAAAGTCCAACCTAACTTTCAACATATGAATAAGCTAATCACCCTGATACTTATTACACTGAGCGTCTCTGCCTGCTCAAACGATCAAGAAACCGTAGAGATAGACGAAAATATAGGTATTCTGTTTATTGGAAATAGTCTTACCTATTTCAACGACCTGCCTGTTCTTGTAAGAGAAAGAGTCCAAGCTCAGGGAAACGAAGTGACAGTTAGAATGGTGGCGTATCCTAACTATGCGATAGTGGACCACTGGGCTGATGGAGAGGTTCAACAACTCATTTCGAGCCAAGATTATGACTATGTAATTATACAACAAGGTCCATCATCTCAAAGTGATGGAAGGCAAATGCTTATCGAATCCGGAAAACTATATAGCGACTTATGCGAACAAAACAATGCCAAGCTGTGTTATTTTATGGTTTGGCCATCAATCAACAACTATAGCACTTTTGACGGTGTTATTAAGAATTATACGGATGCAGCGGCAATGAACAATGCAATCTTACTTCCCGTAGGTGAAATTTGGAAAGCATATATTGACAATACAAACAATTATGAATACTATGGCCCAGACGGATTTCATCCCTCAGAGAAGGGAAGCGAAGTGGCTGCGGACATTATTGTTGAGCGATTGTTTAACTAAACTGCCCTTTTTAGCAAGTTTATCCCTTAATTTTCTTCGTAGGAATTGTGCCGTATTTGTCTATTAAATAGACTAAACTGGTCATAGTTGCTGCCCCAAGTTCCAATTCCCGTTTGTTCACATGTTCAAAGGTGTCATTTTCGGCATGGTGATGGTCAAAATATCTTTGCGAATCTGGTCGTAAACCTGCCAATACCAAATCTTGATCTAGTAGCGGCCTAATATCGGCTCCACTATATCCTTTAACAAACATATGTATCAAATAGGGTTCAAATAAACTCTTCCAGCTCTGAATCTGTGCCAAGTTTTCATCGGAACAATTGAAAGAAAAGCCTCGAGGGGTAAATCCCCCTGAATCACTTTCGAGGGCAAACACGTGTTTTTCATTCTTATCACGAGCTACTTCCGCGTATTTATTCCCTCCTCTTAACCCATTTTCTTCATTCATGAACAATACAACTCGCAAAGTACGCTTGGGTCTATACCCTGTTTCTTTTAACAATCGAAGCACATCCATACTTTGTACACAACCAGCTCCATCGTCATGAGAACCATCTCCTAAATCCCAGGAATCCAAATGCCCACCAACAACCATTATTTCATTTGGATAGGTAGATCCACGAATCTCACCAATAACATTGTAAGATTCAACATCATCAAATTGCTTGCAATTTTGCCGAAAGTAGAATTTGATGTCTGGATTAAGCTTTAATGTTGTGCTCAATAATTCTGCCCCTTTAGTGCTAATCGCCGCGGCCGGAATCCTATCAGAAACAGGTGTGTCTCCATAGCTCATAGACCCGGTATGCGGGTAATTATCCAAACGCAGCGTCATAGAGCGAACAATTATGCCAACAGCACCATACTTGCCTGCTTCAGCCGCCCCAGAATACCTTTGGTCCACACAACCCGAGTATGACTCAAAAGTGCTAATAAGTTTGGGGTCCATAGGCCTGTTGTAAAAAACAATTTTCCCCTCAATCTTTTCTCTTCCTAGTTTTTCAAGGTCTTCAATTCCGCTTACCTCAACAATATTGGTTTTCAATCCTCCATCAGGAGTGGCAACAGATCCCCCAAGAGCGCAAATGGGCACATTGGTGGTAAGCCCCGGTTTAGTTTCAAAATAGGCGAATTCGGGAGTACCTCTTACCCATTTTGGCACCATAACCGGTTGCAACCAAACCCTATCAAGACCTAAAGAATCTAATTGACCTTTTGTATAGTCTATGGCCTGCTGCGCCTGAACTGATCCAGAAAGTCGACCTCCAATTTGATTCGAAAGATGGTTAAGCCAATCATGGGCCTTACCATTGGTCAGTGCTTGATCATAGATTGCCCTGATTTGTTTTTCATCATCTGATTGTGCTAACAAAGATGTGGATACCAATAAAAAGGTGAAAAGTAGGATTGTTCTCATTCAGATTCTTTTTCCAGTTCTTGTTTATAGTTTTCTAAGTTACTTTTTATTTTATCACTCAACTCGGGTTCCTCTATATCTTTATATTTTTTTAACGATTCCAGTAGAATTGACGCTACAATTACTCTAGCAGCCTTCTTATTATCTGCTGGAATCACAAACCAAGGAGCGTATTCTTTCGACGTTTTATTTATGGCCTCTTGGTAACAATCTTGATAGTCATCCCAAAGCTTTCTTTCCTTGAGGTCTCCTGCAGAAAATTTCCAATTTTTTTCCTTTAATCTTAGCCTTCTTAACAAACGTTGGCGTTGCTCTTCTTTAGACAAATGCAGGAAAAATTTGAATATTAAGGTGCCGTTTTCGGCTATATGCTTTTCAAAATCGTTGATTTGGCGGTATCGATGCTCCCAAAAAGTAGCATTGATGTCTTCAACCGAGTCAATTCCAGGGATATTTTCACCGAGAATATATTCGGGATGCACCTTAGTAACCAGTACATTTTCGTAGTGAGTGCGGTTGAATACACCGAACTTTCCCCTTGCTGGTAAAGCAATATAGTGCCTCCACAGGTAATCATGTTTCAATTCCAGTTCGGTTGGAACCTTAAAACTATGTACTTCCACTCCTCTAACATTGAAATCCTTGAAAACCTCTCGAATTAAACTATCCTTTCCTGAGGTATCCATCCCTTGAAGACATACCAAAACCCCATATTTGCTATGAGCATATAAAATATCCTGAAATTTTCCGAGCTTCTCCCTGATATCCTCCAATTCCCTCTTTAATTCCTTGTCCGAAGTTCCAAAATCGGCCAAAGTGGCTTTTTCCGAGAGTTTTATGGCGTTTTTGACCTTATAATCTGCTATATCTACTTTTTCCATAGGTCTGAATATAGTTTTTTTTGGTCATTCCTTCAACCATCGCACAAAAACTACCATTCAACGATCCTTTTTACGTTTCATAGTTTTAGACCGTTTTTTATCGATTTTTTTAGTCTCTCGCCCAATTCCCAATGTAACTTAGAGTCAATCAAAGACGCAAAGTCCCAAATCTAGCGTTATGAAAACAAGAAAGATTATCCTACTTATAGTCTTTATAATAGGCGTTCTGAGTCTATTATTGATGGCTTCCTTTACGTATCGAAATGCTTGCGAATATGCCAGTTCCAATATAGAATATATTAAGGGTGAACTGCAAAGCGCAATAGTTTCCGATGAATTCGAAATGAGTAAATACCATGCTTTCAAAGCTTTGAATGGCATTGAAAAGACTCGTCTGAACTTTCTGGATTGTGGTTGCTCGGCAGCAATAGAAAGCTTGGAAAAGACTTCTTCATACCTTAAAAGTGCTACTGCCACCAAATCATTTGACGATTCTAAGGAATGGTTGCATTTGGCACTGGAAAACACAATTATTGGTATTAAAGTTCTGCGAGTTTTTGAACAGGAAACATCAAGCGCTTACGGCAATGATATTTTGATATTGAATACCACAGGTGCTGAGGAACATGAAATCGGAACCCTTCTACCTCAAGGGGATTTGAAAAAAATGGTTCACAATTGCCTCTTGGGTTTCGAATCCTCATTGGACAAAGTGGTAACTGAAGTAGAATGTGAAGAAGCCAACAGATTTATCTCCAAAATCCATGAGGAAGCACAGTCAACTTTGCTTAGAACGGAGCTTACGACTGCAAAAAAGGAATATCACCATCGTGTAAAAACCATTGCCAAAGAAGCTCTAGATCGTTTGGGCGAATGCCCTGAGGAATAGGTTATTTACTCGCAAACAGTTTTACATCATTCTCAGATATTTCTGGACTTCCAAGGATTATTAACCGCTCAACAACATTGCGAAGTTCCCTTACGTTACCGGTCCAATCATAACCTTTTAAAAGGTCGATGGCCTTCTTAGAGAAGCCTTTTTGGGCCGTACCTTGTTCTGATGCTATTTTCTTTGCGAAATGGTCAATCAAAATAGGAATATCATCTCTCCTATCGTTTAATGCTGGTACCTTGATTAAAATTACGGCTAACCTGTGGTACAAATCCTCTCTGAACTTGCCATCAGCTATTTCCTTTTTAAGGTCTTTATTGGTCGCAGCCAACACCCTGACATCTACTTTAATATCCCTGTCTGTGCCAACCCTTGAAATCTTGTTTTCCTGAAGGGCACGAAGCACCTTGGCTTGGGCTGATAAGCTCATATCGCCTATTTCATCTAAAAAAATGGTGCCTTTGTTGGCTGCCTCAAATTTTCCTGCTCTGTCCTTCACTGCAGAAGTAAATGCTCCTTTTACATGCCCAAAAAGCTCACTTTCAATCAATTCTGATGGAATTGCAGCACAATTCACTTCAATAAATGGTGCGGAAGACCTTTGACTTTTTTCGTGCAACCAATGAGCTACCAGTTCCTTTCCCGTTCCATTCGAGCCGGTAATCAACACTCTGGCGTCGGTAGGGGCCACCTTCTCAATCATATCTTTTATAACACCAATCTCCTTGCTATCCCCAACCATCTCATAGTTCTTGGAGACTTTCTTTTTAAGAATCTTATTCTCCACTACCAGTTCTTTGCGGTCCAGAGCATTCCTAACTGTTGTCAGAAGACGGTTTAAATCTGGCGGCTTGGAAATGTAATCAAACGCTCCTAATCGCATAGTGTTCACAGCAGTATCAAGATCGCCATGACCAGAAATCATAATGAATGGAACTTCGGGTTTAATTTTTTTAGCCGCCTCCAAGACCTCAACACCATCCATTTTAGGCATTTTTATATCGCAAAGCACTAAGTCAAAATCGTCTTTTTTAATGGCTTCAATACCTTTCAGTCCATCTTCGGCCTCATGCACATCATAAGCATCGCTTTCCTCGCCCAATATTTTGACCAATACCCTTCTGATGGCTGATTCATCCTCTATCACCAATATTTTTGACATAGTTTGTTATTTAAAAGATTCCTATTTTGAACCCAGTCCTAATATAAAGATTTGATTCATCATTCAATAAAAAAACATCTCCTCGTTCATCATTCCTTAACTTACCCTCTTGTTCAAACGTACGGCCAAAAAATGCATAGAGAGCCATACGTTTTGAAATGTTGTACTGATATCCCACTGCTCCTACTAAGGCTGATAACGAAATTTTAGATGCCAACTGATTCATGGGTAATGCAATATTATCTTGAATGTTCAAAAAATACCCATCCAAGAATAATGCCATTTCGAATGTATGGTTTTTGGTCACATGATGTTTAAAGTTAGAACGGGGTATTCCCAGGGTAAAGGACCATTTTGGATGGAACTTTCTGTAATAGCTTACCAAAGGTAAGGGTACCGGTAACCCCGTGGTACTATTGTAGGATAACCCTAGAACTATTCGGTATGGTTTATCGGCTTTGGCATTTTCCTTCCATAAGGTTGCCGTAGCATTCATAAAGAAATCTTCGGTCATAATGCCGTCGGTAAAATTCGAAGCCAGTCGAGGAGTAAGAATCGTAACCAAATTCCAATTTTCATTCCATTTGGTAATATAACCTATATTCAAATCGACTACATGAAATCGAATCAGGTCTCTTTTATCAAATGGAAATTCACGCGAATACCCTATATCGAACCTATTGTATTCCAGACCTGTTATGAGGTAGTCCTTCTTTTCATTTAGCTTGATTGGCAGATTGAACAAAAACTTATACCGCTGTGTTTTGATTCCGGTATCATTTTCTGGAATATTTAGATAATCAACTTTAAAAATGTCCGTACTCTGGGCTTGCATTGCGGCAGCATAAAAGAATCCCGCGGAAGCCAAGAGCATCCTAAAAACAATATGGTATTTTGCTGTTTTTATACTATTGAGGTTTTTGAGGTGGAATTAAATGAACATCCCTTTGAGGGAATGGAATACTAACACCATTTTCCCTAAATTTAGTATTGATATTGTAACGAATGTCACTTTTTATTTTGGGGTCCCCAAAACTATCGTTTGTAAAATAATGTAGTGAAAATAAGAGTGCTGAATCACCAAAATCATCGAAAAGCACAAACGGCTTTGGGTTTTTCAATACTCTTTTTTGTTCTTCAGCCACTTGTTCCAAAAGTTGTGTCACCAACTCCACGTCACTGCCATAAGCCACTCCAACGTTTACACGTTCTCTTGTGGTTTTATGGTTTTGGGTATAGTTGAAAACGATATCGCTAATGAATTTGTGATTTGGAATTATAATAACCTTATCATCCCTGGTTATGGCCCGCGTGGTACGAAGTTTAATCTCGAAAACCTTACCGACCTTGCCATCAACCTCAACGATATCACCTACTTGAAGGGATTTGTCTATGATAATGAAAATACCACCAAGAATATCCTGGAACAACTCTTGCAAGGCCAGCCCCAAACCCACAAAAAGTGCTGCCGAAGCGGTAATTATTATGGTAATATTGATGCCCGCAGCGCTAAGGGTTACTAGCACTACAATAACATAAATGACATAATTGGTAAACTTAAAAACGCTTGTGAATTTTTGCTTGTCCTCAGTTTCCATTTTCCGAGTAAGCAGGTGTTTAAGCCATTTTAAAAGAAATTTGGTCACAATAAATGCAACTACCAAGAGTAACAGCAGGCCAACAGTAAAATGAATAGATTTGTCACCTTCTCCTAAATGGATTCCCCAATTAAGAAATTCTTTTATAGAACCCCAGATGTCCTCTTGAATGATCTCCTTTATTTCGCTGTTATTATTGTCTTGCATCGCTAATTAATACCTTAACCATTTGAACAGTTCTTTGTAGGTTGGCCTTTTGCCATACATCAAAATTCCGATTCGATAAATTTTTGCTGCCAAGGAAACAATTCCTAAAAAAGTGATTATCAAAAAGGTAATGGACAGCAATAATTGCCACAAAGGTACACCACCTTCTCCAATACCTCCAGGTAGGCGCATGAGCATAACAATCGGAGACGTAAGAGGAAACAGGGAAAACCCAACAGCTATTGGTCCGTGAGGATTACTGAACACAGAGAAAAATCCAACATAGATGGCCAACATCAAGGGCAAAATTATCGGAAATATGAATTGTTGGGTGTCGGTTTCATTGTCCACCGCAGCACCAATGGCCGCATATATTGAGCTGTAAATTAAATAACCCAATATAAAGTACACCAAAAAAGAACCTATTAAAAGTGTCCAGGGAATATCTATTATTTCTTTGGCATATAACATCATTTCACTATCAAGTTCTGGCATGCCCTGCAATCCTGGAGTAGCCAAGTTTGCTTCATTGGACAATGCACTTAAATCGATTTTGAAAACCAACATTGAAATAAAAAGCAGCAACGATGCAGAGACTATCCATATGGCGAACTGCGTTATACCCGCTAAAGAAGTACCAATAATCTTCCCCAACATTAATTGAAACGGCTTAACCGAAGCAATGATAACTTCGATAATTCTACTGGTTTTTTCTTCTATTACGCTTCGCATTACAAACCCTCCGTAAATGATAATGAACATCATAATGGCATAGCCAAAAACACCGCCAATAAAAGCCTTAATCTCATTGATTCCTTTTACACTTTTCTCTCCATCAAAACTGGCGAGATTGAGTGCGAATGGTTTTTCTATACTTGAAAATTCCTTTGAAGAAACACCAAGGCCCTCCAATCGCTTTTGTCGTAGTTTTCTTTGGAAGATATTTTCAAGACTCCCTATTACATTGGTATTTGGATTGTCTTGAGTGAACAGATATGCTCTAGAGGCTGTCTTTTCTAAATTTTCAGATGAGGGAACGTGAATCAGCCCATAGTAGCCCAGTGCAATGGTTGAATCTTTTGCTTCGTCCAAAGAAAGGTCTTGAAACTGAACATAAGAGGTGTTTTTTGTTGCCGTAAACTCATTTTGAAAAAAATCACTTTGATTCAGCACCGAAATCACCCGTTTCTCATTGTCATTGATATCAGTTAAAAATGCGATCAATACGATCATACCAACAATCAAGATTGGACTCAAAATCGTCATTACAATAAAGGACTTGTTGCGCACTTTAGCCAGATATTCCCGCTTTATGATCAACCTCAACTTATCTATCATTGTCCTTCTGGTTTACGGTTTGAATAAAAATGTCATTTGCGGATGGAATAGTTTCCTCAAAACGATTGATGTTGGCGTTCTTTGATAGTTCCGCAATTACATCTGACGTCTTATTCGATGACAATTGCAATGTGAAATCCAGTTGATTCTCGTTGGCATCAAAATCAGAGGAAAGTATATTGAATTTATCCTCCAAAGCCTTTAAAAATCTGGCACGGTCTTGTCGAATTTCCAATCCAACATTAAAAACATTGTTTTTGTAGGCTTTTTTTATTTCTGACAACCTGCCGTCCAGTATTTTCTCTGATTTATGGATAAGTGCAATATACTCGCAAAGTTCTTCCACAGATTCCATGCGATGTGTCGAAAATATAATGGAAGTTCCCTTTTCCTTTAATTGAAGAATTTCATCTTTGATGATATTGGCGTTGATTGGGTCAAATCCGCTAAATGGCTCATCAAAAATCAATAATTTGGGTTCATGCAGTACCGTTACAATAAACTGTATTTTTTGGGCCATCCCCTTGGAAAGTTCTTGTATTTTCTTGTTCCACCAGTCACCAATTTGAAGGCGGTCGAACCAGTACTCAAGCCTTTTTTTTGCCTCAGCCTTAGAAAGTCCTTTTAATTGTGCCAAATACAATGCCTGCTCACCAACCTTCATACTTTTATAAAGCCCTCTTTCCTCTGGTAAATAACCGATGTGCGCAATGTGTTCTGGTGCCAACGGTTGACCATCAAAAATCACTTCCCCTGCATCTTGATATATAATCTGATTAATTATGCGGATAAAAGAGGTTTTTCCGGCGCCATTTGGACCTAAAAGTCCATAAATGCAGTTTTTCGGTATTTTGAGGGAGATATTATTGAGTGCCGTATAGTCTCCGTAGGCCTTGGAAACGTTTTTGGCAACAAGGATGTCATCCATTTAATCTGTTTTTTCAAAGATATGTATTTGCCCAAAAAAAAGGGCTTCCCAATAAAAACAAAACCCACCCTCAAAAAAATCAAGGATGGGAAAAAAATTGCTATGAAAAAGAAAATTAGATATTGGTTTCCCAACATCTAAGTCAAATATACGTTTTTTATTTAAACAGTAAACTTTTGGGCTAAGAGAACATGTCTTTTACCTTTTCAAAAAAAGATTTGTCCGATTTTTCCGGTTTTGGAACAAAATTTTCATCGTTCTGCATCCGCTCAAAAAATTCTTTTTGTTCCTTATTTAACTCCTTCGGTGTCCACACATTGACATGCACCAACAAATCGCCACTTCCATATCCATTAATGCTGGATATACCTTTGCCCCGCAATCTCAGAATCTTTCCTGATTGTATACCTGGTTCTAGTTTAATACGAACTTTACCACCTACGGTGTCAATTTCTTTTGAACCTCCTAGAACTGCTTCTGAAAGACTGATATATAAGTCGTAATGCAGGTTATCACCCTCTCTTTTAAGCGTATCATGTTCCACGGTCTCTATTGCAACCAACAAATCACCTGAAATTCCATTCCCTGGTGCTTCATTACCCTTACCGGATACCTTAAGTTGCATACCCTCCTCAACTCCTGGTGGGATTTTGATGGTAACTGTTTCTTCATCAACAACCAATCCCTGAGCATCTGCTCCACTAGGTCGGTTATCAATACTCTGACCGGCACCTCCACAAGTATTACAAGTGGCAGCTGTTTGCATTCTACCCAAAATAGTATTGGTAATCTTGGTTACCTGACCACTTCCGTTACAGGTTGGGCATGTTTTATAGGTTACTCCTTCAGCTTGCTTTTTTCTTCGAACCTTGACTTTTTTCTCAACCCCTTCGGCAACTTCTTCCAAGGTGAGTTTAACACGAATTCGAAGGTTACTTCCCTTTACACGACGTTGGCCTCCACCGAAGCCCCCGAAGCCGCCAAAACCGCCTCCGCCAAAAGCACTACCGAAAATATCTCCAAATTGGCTGAAGATATCATCCATGTTCATACCTCCACCACCAAAACCAGCTCCTCCTTCAAAGGCAGCATGACCGAATTGGTCGTACTTGGCTTTCTTGTCAGGATCGCTAAGTACTTCATAGGCTTCCGCAGCTTTCTTGAACATTTCTTCAGCCTTTGAATCACCTGGGTTTTTATCCGGATGGAATTCAATGGCCTTTTTTCTATACGCCTTTTTTATCTCGGCTGCCGAAGCACCTTTGGAAACACCTAATATTTCGTAATAATCCTCCTTCATGTGCTATTAGTTACCGACAACCACCTTAGGGTGTCTTATGATGCGATCTCCAAGTTTAAATCCCTTCTCGACAACATCTATTATTTTTCCTTTCAATTTTTTATTCGGAGCCGGTATTTGGGTAATGGCATCATGAACCTCCGCATCAAAAACATCACCTTCCCTGACTTTTATTTGCTCCAACCCCTTGCTCTTTAAGGTCTCTTTGAATTTATTGCTGATAAGTTCCACTCCTTTGAACATTTCCTTATCCTCTGATTTTGATATTTCTTTTAATGCTCTATCAAAATCATCCATAACGGGAAGCAATGAGACAATTACCTCTTGTCCCGCAGTTTTAAACAAATCCATGCGTTCTTTGGAAGTCCTTTTCTTAAAATTCTCGAATTCAGCAAAAAGTCTAAGGAATTTATCTTTTTCCTTGGCCAGGTCTTCGCGTAATTGATCCTCCACAGAAATTTCTTCCTGAGCATCAACCGCTGATTCATTAGCCGTGTTTTCGTCGTTCAGCTCAGGATTTTCCACTGTTTGGGAGTCATTAAGTTCCCCATTCATTTCCTCAACCTTACTTTTCTTGCTCATATACTCTTGATTTTATCTTTTTTGAAGTGGCAAAAGTACTGCCAATTGTCCAAAAATGTCAAAATGTCACTACATAACATAAAAAAATCCGCCCTTGGCGGATATAATATTTAACAATGTATATCACTCTAAACAAACTTCTTGTCCAACGATTCAATCTTGGATTCACCATTCCCGCTATTGGGCTCATAAATTTGTTCCAAAGCAGGTCCGATATTAGGATATTGAAATTGAAATCCCTTTTTCTCGATTCGTTTGCTACTCACCCGTTGCGACGCAAAAAGTAAATATGCCATTTCACCCAATAGCAATTGCATTACAAATTTTGGGATATTGGGTAAAATCAAAGGTCTTTCCAGAACTCTTGCCAATTCTTTGGTCATTTTAGCATGGGTAACTGGATTTGGTGCTACTCCATTAAACGTTCCTTTAAGACTATTTTCAACCACGTAAACAAACATTTGTGCCAAATCTGTAATATGTATCCAAGATTGCCACTGTCCTCCACTGCCGAAAATAGAACCAACAAAATTACGGATTGGGCCTGCCATCTTTGGTAATGCTCCACCTAAACCAGATAGCACAATTCCTATTCGTATTGTGGATACATTCAATCCAAAATCCTCAAAAGTGCTTATTTCCTCTTCCCATTTTTCCACAACATCTCCCAAAAAACTATCGTCCACCTCAACCATTTCTTCGTCATAAAAATTAGACACCGAATTTGGGTAAATTCCAATAGCAGAAGCGGATACAAATGTGTCAATGATGGAGGTATCCATTTTCTTCATAGCTCCGTGGAGCGTCCGAAGACTCTGCACCCTACTGTCCGTTATTTTTTTCTTGTTAGTTGCTGACCACCTTGTAGCAATACTCGCCCCTGCCAAATTGATAATGGCACTAACATCTTCAAAACATGCCGAATCTATCTCACCCTTGGAAGGGTTCCAATAAAATCCTTGGCAATTATCCGTAGTGGTAATTTTCTTTTTGCGAGTGGATAAATAATTGACAGCAATCCCTTTTTCAGTCAAAATTTCAATAATTGCCCTGCCAACCAATCCAGTTGCACCTGTCACCAACACCTTCATACTATCATTTTAGGGTAAAATTAATGGTTTAAATTACTGTATTTCAGTCATTAATTTAGGTTTAACATTAATGTTTAAACTTTAGTTTAATTTATCATAATATTTGGATACTCTTTAACATCGTATTTACAAAAATTACTTTTTCGTGGCTCGCAACATTTCCCGTTTTCCTGGAGGTCCGGGAAGACGTTCTACGTCGAAGCCAACAGCCTGCAATGCCCTGCGAACACTTCCTTTGGCAGCATAGGTGACCAGCACACCATTATCCAAGAGCGCCCTATACATTTTTGAGAATATTTCTTCCGTCCAGAGTTCTGGTTGCACACGGGCTCCGAAAGCATCAAAATAAATGAGGTTAAACAAATTGGTGTCATTTATCGATTTAAAATCCTTCAACTGCTTCTTTAAACTAAAACCTTCGCTGATTACGGACTCTACTTCCCATGGCGTGTTGTGCATCTTCATAAAGATTTCGTTGTAATTTGGTACGTTCAATTGGTCACAATAATCCAACATTTTCACCTCCTCCATTGATACTGGAAACGCCTCAACTCCAACATAGTCAATCTGCAAACCTTGTTTTTCCTTTTCCAAAATTGTAACCAGTGCATTTAATCCAGTCCCGAAACCTATTTCCAATATCTTGATGTCGGTATCACGGAACAATCGAAGTCCATGATCTATAAAAACATGATACGCCTCTTGCACAGCCCCATGTTTGGAATGGTATTGCTCGTTCCAATCTTCAATTTGGATGGTTTTGGAACCATCGCCTGTAGTAATAATTCTTCTTTTCACAATAGTTTGGACGGATTTGACTGATAATCAAGCATTCATTCTTCTTTTCCGTTAGACAAGCTTCACCAAAAATGTTAAATACTTTGGAGAATGAAAAAATCCTAAAATTTCAGCACAAAACTGTTTAATTTTAGTTTAAAAGTAAGCAATGCTATAGCTTATTGTTTAATTTTACCGGTTCAAATCTTTTCAATATGGAAACAATGACAAAATCTTTGGTTATAGAAAAGGCAAAAAGCTCCAAAATTCACGATGTAGATTTTAATAATCTAGCTTTTGGTAGCACATACACCGACCATATGCTGGTCTGCGATTATGTTGATGGGCAATGGCAGGCACCAAAGGTTGTTCCATATCAACCTATTACTCTTGAGCCTTCAGCCAAGATATTTCATTATGGACAATCCATTTTTGAAGGGATGAAAGCCTACAAGGATGAATCGGGTGATGCTTGGTTGTTTAGACCTATCGAAAACTTTAAGCGATTAAATAAATCTGCAAAAAGATTAGCGATACCCGAACTTCCCGAAGCCTTTTTTATGGAAGGCTTGACTACACTTTTGCAAGTTGAAAGTGATTGGATTCCCCAAACACCTGGAAGTTCCTTATATATAAGACCTTTTATTCTAGCGTCAGGCACTGGATTTCACGCTTCACCTGCAGATGAGTACAAATTTATAATTGCATGTGCTCCTTCTGGTGCTTACTTTTCAGGAAAGGTAAAAGTATTGATTGAAGAGAATTATTCTAGAGCTGCAAATGGCGGTGTTGGTTATGCAAAGGCCGGAGGAAATTATGCCGGGCAGTTTTATCCAACCCAATTAGCGGTTGAAAAGGGATACCAGCAAGTAATCTGGACTGATGACAATAACCATGAATTCATTGAAGAAGCCGGCGCAATGAACATATTTGTTCGCATTAATGATACATTAATTACTGGGCCTATTAGCGACCGTATTCTGGATGGTATTACAAGAAAGAGCATTTTGGAAATCGCCAAAGATGAGGGCATTTCCGCCGAGGTTCGTAAAATCAGCGTAAATGAGGTGGTTGAAGCAGCTAAGAACGGTTCTCTAAAAGAAATGTTTGGTGCTGGAACCGCTGCTGTGGTTTCACCCATCGCAGCTTTCGGTTATAAGGATACTGATTATGACCTTCCAGAATTAGAAAACAGTTATGCATCCTTGCTCAAAAAACGGATTACAGATATTCAATATAACCGGGCCGAAGACAAATTTGGATGGCGCTATAAAGTATAGGAATAGAAAAAGGGCTCAAATGAGCCCTTTTTTATTTGTCTAAAATTGCCTGAATATCTGGCTTAAAATAGTTTGGCCCTTTGAGAACCTTCCCATCTTCCCTATAAATCGGTTTACCATCCTTTCCAAGTTTACTCATATTGCTACGTTGGATTTCCTCAAACACTTCTTCAATCTTATACTGCATTCCATGTTCCAAAATGGTCCCGCACAAAATATAAAGCATGTCTCCCAACGCGTCCGCTACCTCCACTAAATCATTATCGTTGGCAGCCTCCAAGTATTCTTTATTCTCCTCATCCATTAGATTAAAGCGTAAACGATTTATTTGTTCACCCAAATTAGCCTTTGGTTCCTGCGAAACACCAAGTCCAAAAGAATTATGGAATAGTTCAACTGCTTTTATTTTACTTTTCATTACCCTCGAATTGATTTAGTTTTGCATAAAAATATGAAATATGTTCAGCACAGGACAACTAATTTTTGCCACTCTTTTTGCCATCTGTTTTATAGGAGTAATCATTTTTTCATATCGCAAGGACAAAAGACTTCACAGAAAGAACTATAAAGGGGTATTATGGATTCTGATTTCCTTTATCACATTCATAATCATTTTGTTTTTGATTAAACATTTTCTTAAAAATTGAACAAGAACTTTGCGTTCACCACAAAAATTGACTGCTTTACAACTTTAATAAAGAAGTATCACGTATACTATAGGAAAAGACGTACTTTTGAACCATTAAATTTTGGTAAGCAATGACAACCTTTTTCAGTATTCTTTTTATTTTGCTTGTGATTAACGCGGTATTATTGATTTTTAGCGTTAATGGAGCCGGTAAGAAGTTTAAAAAACCTGTTATTAAAATATCGGAGACCACGATTACCAAAATTTCCCCTGATTTAAGCTCCGGTACTGAATACAAAAAAGCCGTATAGTTTGTACTTTTAGGGTATGAAGCAAGTACTTCTTGTATTTTTGGGCGGCGGTTTAGGCAGTGCCCTAAGATTTATTATCTCTAGACCTCTCAACACGGTTTTACAAAATTTCTTTTTAGGTACCTTTCTTGTCAATATTATAGGTTGCCTCCTTATTGGTGTTATCCTGGGTCTTTCAGCACGAAACAATTTACTCGCTTCCAACACTACACTTTTCCTTGCAACTGGTTTCTGTGGAGGCTTCACAACGTTTTCAGCCTTCGCATTTGAAAAGCATAGTTTACTTAAAAGCAGTGAGCTTTTCCACTTTTCCGTATATACCATCACAAGTATCGTAGTGGGAATTATTGCCATTGCAATCGGCCTTTGGATTTCTAGATTGGGCGATTAGTTACATTTTTTCTTCTCAAGTAGAGTTTTTGTTGGTTTCTAAACAATTAGTTAAGAAATGGCGTCTTCTTTTGCCATAAACACAACTTCTTGACCCCGACAACTCCAAAAATTCACCAAAAACATAAAAAAATAATATTCAATATATCATACCCCTAAAAAAATAGGGGGTATTTTCATATAAACACAAAAATTCTCCATCACCCCCTTAAATTTATATAGTATACATTCAATTAATATATATTTGGCGAATCAATTAACTACTTATTATGAAAAAAGTTGAGGCAATTATTAGAAAATCCAAGTTTGATGAAGTCAAAAAGGCACTTCATGAAATTGAGGTCAACTTCTTTAGTTACTGGGATGTAACAGGAGTTGGAAATGAAAAACAAGGACATGTATATCGAGGTATCTCTTATAGTACTTCAGACATACAGCGCCGGTATTTGGTGATTGTAGTATCCGACAGCTTCTTGGAGCGCACGGTAAACACATTATTGGAAGCAGCCTCCACGGGCAATGTGGGTGATGGTAAAATATTCGTTTCCGATGTTATCGAAGCCTACAGAATAAGAACCAAGGAAAGCGGAAGCGCCGGAATTAATTAACCAACTAACAACTACAATATTTAAAGATTATGGACGCAGGATTATTTACAGCGAATAACGTTTGGATGATGATATGTACGGCTCTAGTGTTCTTTATGCACTTGGGGTTCTCCTTTTTGGAAATAGGTCTTACCAGACAAAAGAATACAGTGAACATTCTTTTTAAGAATGTATTTATTATATGTGTTGGACTCCTTTTATATTATATAGGTGGGTTCAATTTGATGTATCCAGGATTTGAGGACGGTGATGCCGGTTTCCTAAAGTTTGCTGGATTTGGAATTGCAGCTCCAGAGAACGGAATGACCCCCGATTATGCCGATGGTGGATATACCTGGTGGACGGACTTCTTATTCCAAGGAATGTTTGCAGCAACAGCAGCAACTATTGTTTCGGGAGCTGTTGCAGAACGTGTAAAACTTAAAAGCTTTATGCTTTTTACGGTTATTTATGTAGGATTGGTCTACCCTATCGTAGGTTCATGGCAATGGGGTGGTGGTTTCCTTTCTTCTCTTTCTTTTGGAGAAGCCGAAGGGTTCTACGATTTCGCAGGTTCAACTTTGGTACACTCCGTTGGAGGATGGGGAGCTCTGATTGCTATCTATTTACTAGGTTCTAGAATAGGTAAATTTGGTGATGATGGAAAACCGAAAGCGATTCCAGGTCACAATCTACCACTAGCCGCAGCCGGGGTATTGATTCTTTGGTTAGGTTGGTTTGGATTCAACGGTGGATCCGTACTTTCTGCTGACCCAGAATTGACTTCATTGGTTTTAGTAACCACTTCTTTGGCAGCAGCCGCAGGTGGTGTATCAGCCTTTTTGACCTCATTGTTTGCCTATAAAAACTACGACCTTACCATGTTCTTGAACGGAATCTTAGGAGGTTTGGTAGGTATTACTGCTGGAGCGGATCAAATGTCTCCCAACGAAGCAGTTATCATTGGTTTGATTGCAGGAGTTGTAATCGTTGCCGGTGTCGCATTGATAGACAAATTGAAATTGGATGACCCAGTTGGAGCAGTTGCTGTTCACTTGATCTGTGGAATGTGGGGAACTCTAGCGGTTGGTATTTTCGGAGATCTTGCCGGATTTGACCAATTCTTAGTTCAGTTGGCCGGTGTTGGTGCAGCGGCTACCTTCTGTACATTGACTGCATTCATAATTCTATTCGCCATTAAAAAGGTGGGTGGTCTTCGTGTAGACGAGCAAGAAGAACTTCAAGGCCTGGATATCCACGAACATGGAATGGATGCTTACGCCGATTTTAGAATGAATCAACATTAATATATTAAAAAAGGAAACGGAGCGTTTGGCAGAACGCTCCGTTAAATAACCTTTTTCACTCTACAATCTCTATTTAAAAACAATTAAATGCTTCATAATGAAGCACCTAAATGATTAAGATTATGAAAACGATTATAAACACAAAATACATAAAAAATTTAGCTTTTGCCGCCCTAGCATTGGTATCAGTAACCACCTTTGCTCAGGAGGAGGAAGAGGAAAAGAAAAAATTTGAATTTAGCGGAACGGTAGATGCCTATTACCGAACCAATCTGACAGCACCAAACGGTGAAGACGCCATTGCGCCAGGTTCTTCTTTTGCAAATTTAGATGGATTCTCATTGGGCATGGCTAACCTTATTGCAAGTTATGAAGGTGAAAAAGTAGGTTTTGTGGCCGATTTGGTATTTGGTCCAAGAGGAACGGATGCAATTTTTGCATCACCAATGTATTCCGCCACCGGCGACATTGTTAACCAATTATATGTGTATTGGAATGTAAGTGATGCCGTGACTTTGACTTTTGGTAACTTTAATACCTTTTTGGGGTATGAGGTTATTTCACCGGCCGCCAACTTCAACTACAGCACATCTTATTTATTTTCCTACGGACCTTTCAGCCATACTGGTTTAAAAGCCGATTTTGACTTAGGAAATGAGTGGAGCGCTATGTTAGCCGTTATGAATCCAACCGATTTAACTGAACTTAATGGAACTGGTGATTACGCTGTTGGTGCACAATTGGGCTATTCAGGTCAGTTCTTGAACTTACTTTATAGTCAAGGTGGATTTGAGATTGATTACACAGGTGGATTTGATGTAACTGAGGATTTCTTTTTGGGAATCAACGCAGCACACTTTAGCCAAGAAGATGATGGCGGTAGTTTTACCGGCGTTGCCCTTTACCCTCAATTGGCTACATCCGATAACTTCACTTTAGGATTAAGAGGAGAGTATTTTATGACTGGAGATTTCTTTGGCAATGGTGCAGGAATAGGATCAGATATCGATGGTGATGCCAGTGTTTTAGCTTTGACACTTACAGGAAGTGCTACTATCGGAGACCTCATCTTAAAACCTGAGATTAGATTAGACAGCTCTTCGGAAGATGCTTTCATAGATAATGATGCTGATCCGTCGGCAAGCTTGGCTTCCGTATTATTTGCGGCTATTTACTCGTTCTAACTCAACTACTACAGAACTGATAAAAGCCCTATTCAAAAGAATGGGGCTTTTATGGCTTTAAAAAGTTTTTCACTCCTGCTCTCACGGTAGTTCTCAAATAATTTTGCCTTGGCACTAGAGGGCAGGAGTACTTTTTATTATACACACAATAAGGATTGTAAGCTTTATTGAAATCAATTAAAATAGTACTCCCTTCTGGAATAGTTAAGTCTATATAACGGCCACCACCATAAGTTTCACTCCCATTAGTTTCGTCCAAAAATGGTAAAAACAGGTAATCTCTATACTTCTCTTGTGTAAGTAATGCAGGTGTCTGATAAATTTCCAGTTGATGTTGTTTTCCATTCAACTCGAAATGGGCGATTCCAAACAACACTTCTTCGGTTTTTTCACCAGTTGTGGTATTCAATAGAAATGGGACAGCATTCGGAGTCCTTTCAAAACGGGCCAGAACCTGGTAGGTGGTATCTGGTTTAAAAAAATCCAGTCCATTGAAATCCTTTCGATATCTATCGGGCAAAGGTGATGTTTTGGGGTTTTTAAAAGTTGTATTCAAGTCTTTTTGAAAATCCAATATTTCTTCAACTTTAGAAGATTCAACTTGAATGGTTTCATCTGAAGCATGGTATTTTTTTTCTGATTTACAACCCACCAATAAAAGCAAAATCAAAAGGACAGAACGCATCATTTTCTAAAAATTAATTGGACATAAAAGTAAAGGAAATCATTCTTAATAGTACCTTAGTGCCTCTTCTTTTAACTTTCTATACGTATGAAAAACTTTGTTCCTTTATTGGTTTTGGTATTTGCCGTTTCCTGTATTTCCAAGACGGAAAGTACACCAATCAAGTCAGAAGAAAGGGTATTCCCAAAGCTAGCTTCAGATAGATATAATGTGGCATTTTTAATTATGGATGGTGTTTACAATACCGAGTTTACAGCACCTTTCGATATTTTTCAACACACCCAGTATCGGGAGAATATTAAGGCAATGAACACATTTACCGTGGCCAATACCCTAAACCCCATAACTTCCTTTGAAGGGGTTCGTATCCTACCCGATTTTGACTATACCCAAGATTCAATTCCAAAAATTGATATCCTGGTAGTACCCAGTGCCGAACATCATTTGGATACCGATCTTGAAGACACTGTAATGCTCAATTTTGTAAAGCGGGTCAGCGAAAATGCCTTGTTCGTCACCTCTCATTGTGACGGAGCGTTTGTTTTGGCCAAAACAGGAATATTGGACGAAGTAGCTTCCACAACATTTCCAAGTGACATTCCAAAATACAAAACCATGTTTCCTCACTTGAATGTAAAGGACAGTGTATTGTTTGTCCATGATGGAAAGTTTATTACCTCCGCTGGTGGAGCTAAAAGCTTTGAGGCCGCGCTTTATCTATGTGAGTATTTATATGGGAAAGAAATTGCTCAGTCCCTTGCAGGTGGACTTGTAATTGACTGGAATCTTGAGGAAGTCCCAAGATTTATTCCTCATTGATTTCGTACCGAGCATCGTTCAAATATTTGAAAACTACTTCGTTGAATTTAGGGTCAATTCGAAGCAGGCCCGTATCCTTCAAAGTATACAGTTTATCCCTATCCTTGAATCCTTTTTTCAAAACCTCCTCTAGATAAAACAAGGCTGTTCCATAATCCTCATTTTTAGCGCTTAGGGATATAATCTGAAGATAAAAATCAAAATTCTTTGGTTCTAGAACGGTTTTCAACATATATAAAAATGCAAGAGCATCCTCGTCGATGAGTTCCTCTGATTGGATGATATCAATGTTGTCCTCTGCCAATGCGTTGACATAACCAACCAAGCGGTTTCCCATTTCCTTTTCATAGGGATTGGTGCCATTGACAAACTTTTCCAATTCGGTCATTTGATAGTTCCACCATCCCAAGTTGTTGAAGTTATGGGTGATTACATCCTCTTCTATATAATATTGATAATCTTCTTTGAGTAATGACTCTTTCAACATGGCAGCGTTTTCACCTCGTTTCATTGCCTTATAAATACGGTCTTTGCGAATTTCTTTTTGTACTATTCTAAGGGAGTCAAGGTTCTTAAATGCTCCATATATGGATGTCATCTCAACAATATGTTGCTCAGCCAGCAAGAACTTTTTTAAGCTTTTTAATTCGTTAATTTTATCAAGATCATCCCTAAAATTTTTTTGAACGTAGGATGAATCCATCGGAACAATGTTCCCGCGCATTGCTTGTAGTTTAAAATATTGAAGGGCCTTGGACAAATACTCTGTCCCTGGCCATTCTCCTGACAGCGGATATAATAATAGTTGATTCGGAAACCTAAATCTATCGAGCACTTTTTTCATTGCCCGCATTGAGGTATAGTTATAGTTGTTCTTGTTGCTTATTCCAATAAAATGAAAAGGCCTTTTCGGACTTAATAATTCAATATTGGCGATAGAAGCTCCTATGGACAGTGCTCCTTTTACATCTTTGGCAAAGAGAGGGACTAAATTGGCGAAACGACCGCCCGAGCCAGCGCCTGCAGCATAAATCCTGGATTTACCAATTGGAAGCATATTCAAGACTTTATCTAGGGTCATTCCGGTAACCAACATGTTGCTGGAAAGTGAAATACTATCTGAAAGTTTTGGAGCAGCCAGAACATAGCCTTCATTCTCTGCCGCATGTAAAAACATGGACATGGTCTGTTTTTCTTTCCCTTCCAAATCGAAGACCATTAGCAAGGGCCATTTTTTTTCAGTTGTAAAATTCGTGGGTAGGTACAACGAAAACGTATCGGGTACAGAATCGTTAATAGGTAACGCTTGCAAAATCGTGCCTTTCTTCAGCACTATTTGCTGTGCCAGTATAGGTTGCATAACAACCATAGCAAGGAATAGCAATCCGTATTTTTTATTCATATCTCTTTCACCGCAAAAATCCGGCCAAAAAGAATATCTCTTTGTCCGACTTAAAATTAATCAAAAATTATGCTTAATCTCTAATATCTGTAATCGGAGCATTGGCGACAACATTGGAAAGCACAATATGCGTGCGACATTCACCATAGGTAATTAGTTCATCAATAAATTTTTCCAAGTGAGCCTGATCTTTAAGCACTACTTCCATGATAATGTTTTCGTTTCCCGTGATTCTGTAACAATTGACCACTTCCTTATAGGTTCCTACCTTGTTTAAAAATGGTTTCAGCTTACCCATAAACGCCCTCAACATAATTATGGCTTTTAACTGATGTCCCGCCATCGCATATGAAACATTGGTGTTATAGCCCTCGATAACCCCCAAATCCTCCATCTTTTTTACTCTTTCAGCTACAGCGGGTGGCGTAAGGCCTACCTTCCTGCCTATATTGGCAAAAGATTCCCTTGCATTCTGTTGAAGACATGTTAAAATTTCCCAATTCAGTTCATCAATTTTCATAACAAGAAATATTTGCTTTAAAATTTTGTAATTTAAAGTAAAATAGCGTTTTTGCTTTACAAAGAAAAGTCAAATTATCCAATTCCTACGTAATTTTAGGGTAGAAAATTGCTAGAAAAAAATGGAGAGAAATTCCTTAAATTCTCTTGGAGTTTACCGTAAATCACTGGCCTTGCGAGACCTTAGCGAAGCTGTGGGTTTTTATTTCACTTACAATAGAGATAGATTGTCTTTGCGAAAAATAGATAATTTTCGAAACGACCTTTCCAATTCTTTAATGACTGATGCTTCCCTAATTACCAAAGAAGTGGAAATGGCCGCATTGAGCAATTCCTATTCGGTTCGAATGAAAAGCTTGACATTGATCAATATCATGACACGCAATATTTTAGCCTATTGCAATGGGTTGGAGCGTGATGGTGTTAAGGAAAAAGAATATTTGAATCTTCTTAGGCGTGAAATCAAAACGTTTAGAGTTTCCTTTAAGAAATGGAGAAAATCGTTTAATACTGGGAATGATTAATCCCTAAAATCAATCTGCCCCTACATATTTCTCCGATACTGCCCCCCTACTTCAAAAAGTGCGTTTGTAATTTGCCCTAGCGAGCAATACTTCGCAACCTCCATAAGTTTTTCAAAGAGGTTTTCATTTTTAATTGCGGCTTGCTTTAGTTCACTTAATTGATTTTCTGCTTCCGATGTATTTCTTTGCTGCAAGTTTTGCAAAGTGTCTATCTGATTTTGTTTTTCTTCTTCCGTTGCCCTGATTACTTCCGCAGGCAAAATGGTGGGTGACCCCTTAGAACTTAAAAAAGTATTCACTCCAATAATGGGATAAGCACCTGAATGTTTCAATGTCTCATAGTGTAGGCTCTCCTCTTGAATCTTTGAACGTTGGTACATGGTTTCCATGGCCCCCAAAACACCTCCCCGTTCCGTAATACGATCAAATTCCAATAAAACAGCTTCTTCGACAAGATCGGTAAGCTCTTCAGTTATGAAAGACCCCTGCATTGGGTTCTCATTTTTGGCCAAGCCCAATTCCTTATTAATAATCAGCTGGATAGCCATTGCCCTCCTCACCGATTCTTCCGTAGGCGTGGTGATAGCCTCATCATAAGCATTGGTATGCAATGAGTTGCAGTTGTCGTAAATGGCATACAACGCTTGCAACGTTGTTCGGATATCATTGAAGTCAATTTCCTGTGCGTGCAAACTTCTCCCAGATGTCTGAATATGGTATTTGAGCATTTGCGCCCTTGGGTCAGCGCCATACTTTTCTTTTAGTGCTTTCGCCCATATTCTTCGAGCTACCCTTCCAATAACAGCATATTCGGGGTCCACACCATTTGAGAAAAAGAAAGAAAGATTGGGACCAAATTTATCAATGTCCATTCCGCGACTCAGGTAATATTCAACATAAGTGAATCCGTTGGAAAGAGTGAAGGCCAATTGTGTAATGGGGTTCGCTCCGGCTTCAGCAATATGGTATCCTGAGATGGACACCGAATAAAAATTACGGACTTGATGTTCAATGAAATATTCTTGTACATCACCCATTAGACGTAGTGCAAATTCCGTGGAAAAAATACACGTATTCTGTGCTTGATCCTCTTTTAGTATATCGGCCTGGACAGTTCCGCGAACCTGGTTTAAGGTTTCTTTTTTTATTTTTTCATAGACCTCTAATGGTAAAACTTGATCTCCGGTGACCCCCAAAAGTATCAAACCTAACCCATTGTTTCCTTCGGGAAGTTCTCCAGTGTAATTTGGTTTTTTAACCTTCTTCGTTTTGAAAATCTTTTCAATTTTCTTAGCCACCTCTTTTTCCAAACCATGCTCTTCGATATATTTTTCACAGTTTTGATCTATGGCCGCATTCATAAAAAAAGCCAATAGCATTGGTGCCGGACCATTGATGGTCATACTTACCGAGGTCATAGGGTTGCTTAGATCGAACCCTGAGTATAACTTTTTAGCATCGTCCAAACAGCAAATAGACACTCCCGCATTACCGATTTTTCCGTAAATATCGGGTCTATGGTCAGGGTCATTTCCATACAAGGTAACAGAATCAAAGGCCGTTGATAGACGCTTTGCCGGCATATCCAAACTCACATAGTGAAATCGTCTATTGGTGCGTTCCGGTCCACCTTCTCCAGCAAACATTCTTGTTGGGTCCTCACCTACCCTTTTAAAAGGATAAAGTCCAGAAGTATAAGGAAATTCACCAGGAACGTTTTCCTGCAGACTCCATTTAAGCACATCACCCCATGCTTCATACTTGGGTAAGGCCACTTTCGGAATTTGACTGTGAGAAAGGGATTCGGTATGTGTTTCTATATTTACATCTTTTCCTCTTACTTTAAAGGTGTAGATATCGGCTTTATAACGTTCTTTCTTTTCCCTCCATTTCAGAATTGTTTCCCAATTGTGAGGGTCAAGGTTCATCTTTAATTTATCGAATTCTTTTGTTAGCAGAGCGAGCAGCTCTTTATCCTCCTTGTTTTTTAATTGACCATGAAGTTCTTCCTCATTCAATCCTGCTTTGGAAAGGAATAATGTTTCGGAATGGGATGCATCAACATCCAACACTGAGCAGACCGTTAAAAAAATGCCGTAAAGTTTCTGTGCAATTTTACTTTGATCGGCTACACGATGATCATAGGAGCGATTGCTTTCTGCTATTTCCGAGAGGTAACGGGTGCGCGCTGGGGGAATTACAAATATTTTTTCGGATGTCTCATTAGAAATTGTATACTTTGAAGTCAGTGAGGCATTTGCTTTTGAGACCAAAGTTTCCATCACCACACCATACAACCTGTTCATTCCGGGGTCATTGAACTGCGAGGCAATAGTACCAAAAATTGGCAAATCATCTTGGTCAGTGTACCAGAGTCCGTGGTTGCGCATATATTGTTTCTTTACATCGCGTAACGCATCTAGAGCACCTCTTTTATCAAACTTATTGATAGCCACAACATCGGCAAAATCCAACATATCGATTTTCTCCAATTGGGTAGCTGCACCAAATTCTGGAGTCATTACATATAAAGAAACATCACTATGCTCTAAAATTTCAGTATCTGATTGACCTATACCTGAAGTTTCCAGAATTATCAAGTCAAAATTGGCTGCTTTAAGTACCTGAACCGCCTCAGCTACATGTTTGGACAATGCCAAGTTAGATTGTCTTGTCGCTAACGACCTCATATAAACCCGTTCATTGTTGATAGCATTCATACGAATACGATCACCCAATAAAGCTCCACCAGTTTTTCGTTTGGAAGGATCTACCGAAATGATACCGATATTTTTCTCTGGAAAATCTCCTAAAAACCTTCTAACCAGTTCATCTACCAAACTGGATTTACCCGCTCCTCCAGTTCCAGTAATACCAAGTACCGGTACGGCGTCGTTTTTTTCTATGAACTTTTGGTAAGATTCAAAGATGTCATGTCTATTTTCGGCTAATGAAATTAAACGTGCTAAGACGTTTACATTTTTTTCTTTTAGAAGGGAATCTAAAGTTTTATTCTTCGGAGTTTCTAAATCCGAAACGGGTTCGTCACAACGTTTAACTAAATCATTGATCATACCCTGTAATCCCATTTCGCGTCCGTCATCCGGGGAGTAAATACGTTCAATTCCATAGTCCATCAAATCCTTGATTTCTTGCGGAAGTATAACTCCTCCCCCTCCTCCGAATATTTTAATATGGCCGGCTCCCTTTTCTTGGAGTAAATCGAACATATACCTAAAATATTCATTGTGGCCTCCCTGATATGAGGTCATTGCGATTGCGTTGGCATCTTCTTGAATAGCACAATCTACCACTTCCAACACACTCCTGTCATGTCCCAAATGAATTACTTCCACCCCAGTGGCCTGAATAATTCTTCGCATAATATTGATAGCAGCATCATGTCCATCAAAAAGGGAGGCAGCTGTTACAATTCGAATCTTATTTTTGGGTATGTAGGCTTTAATTTGCTCCATTGACAATAAACAGTGTGATTTTGAGGTGCAATTTACGAAAAGCGCAATGAAATTTCCATTTTAGTTAGGATATTATAAAAATAAACAGCTCTTTCAGTTGCTTTTTGGATTATCCTAATTTTATTGCCAGAAAAACACCCTATGGAATTAACGTTGCTAATCCATTGCAAAGATCAACCCGGAATCATAAGCTCGGTCACTCAGTTTATTCATTCTGAGAAAGGCAATATTGTTTATCTGGACCAGCATGTAGATAAAGAGGCAGGTGTTTTTTTCATGCGGTTAACCAGTGAATTTTCGAATACCGTTTCCCATTCAGAATTTAAGCAAGCTTTTGAAGAGACCCTTGCCAAAAAATATCAGATGAACTGGGATATTCACTTAGACACAAAAAAACCCAAAATGGCAGTCTTTGTTTCAAAATACAATCATTGCCTCTATGATCTTTTAAGCCGTTTTAACTCTGGTGAATTGTCCGTGGAAATTCCTTTTATCCTAAGCAATCATCCTGATTTAAAATATATCGCCGATCAATTCCAAATTCCTTATTACCATATTCCAGTGTCCAAAAACACCAAAAAGGATGCTGAGCAAAAGCAATTGGAGTTACTTAAAGAGCATCAAGTCGATTTTATTGTTCTTGCACGTTATATGCAAATTATTTCTCCAGAGGTAATTGATGTGTATCCCCAGAAAATAATTAACATACACCACTCATTCCTGCCTGCGTTTGCAGGAGCCAAACCTTATCATGCTGCATTTGAAAGAGGAGTGAAAATTATTGGTGCCACCAGCCACTACGTTACGGCCGAATTGGATGCCGGTCCGATAATCGAGCAAGATGTGACCACTGTTTCACATTCACATGCCATAAAGGATTTTATCGCCAAGGGCAGAGATCTGGAAAAAATTGTGCTTTCAAGAGCTGTTCAACTTCATGTAGATCGAAAGACCATCGTCTATAACAATAAGACCGTTATTTTCTCCTAAATATCAATTCGGTTTCCTTTTTGTGATCGATAAACGTTAAATTCACAGGAACAGTAAAATAAACCCCTTATGAAACGTATACTACTTTGTCTTTTGGTTTTTCAATTTTTTGGGTGTGCTGAACTCCAGCAAGTTGTTAACCAATTACCCCAGGGAACACCTGGAATCGGAAATGCAGAAATTGCCCAAGGTTTGAGAGAAGCACTCAATTTTGGAATAGAGAAGCAAGTGAACAAACTCACTGCCAAAGATGGGTTTTTCAAAAATGATTTGGTCAAAATTCTATTGCCCGATGAACTAAAGAAAGTGGACAACACATTGCGAGATATCGGTTTAGGAAAACTTGCAGATGAGGGACTCCGCATATTGAACAGAGCTGCTGAGGATGCCGTAAAAGAAGCTACTCCAATCTTTATTGATGCTGTAAAGGGAATTACCTTCAATGATGCAAAACAAATATTATTGGGGAATGACGGAGCTGCAACATCTTACCTAGAAGGAAGTACACGAAGTAAGCTCAATGCCAAGTTTACCCCTATTATTAAAAATTCTTTTAGCAAGGTTGGTGCAGATAAAATTTGGGAAAACATCATTACCAAATACAACAACTTACCATTAACTAATGATGTAAACCCCGATTTGACAAATTATACTACAGAAGAAGCTCTGGATGGTGTCTTTACAATGATCGCTGTTGAAGAAAAAGAAATCAGAACCAAAATCTCATCAAGAACAACAGATTTGTTAAAAAAAGTATTTGCTTTGCAAGATTAATTATAATTTTTTCCTAATTACGCAATAAGTTCAAAGAATCATCGTTATTATCACAATAAAACAAGGCAATTTTAACAAATTCCTAAAGTTATATTTACCTTGAACTGTAAATAATAAAGGAGTTTTGTAGTAAATTATCTGAGTTAGCATTTTTTTGAGTTAGTTAGTTTAAACCGGTGCGCGCACCGGTTTTTTGCTTTTCTACAATTAACTGAAATACAATCGATTATTAACTCCTATTTCTAGATTTTGCAGCGGACTCTAAAGGTAAACTATTATCGGGAGTTACTTATTTTAAGATTTTCTTAACATTTCGAAATGTTAATATTCTTAATTTCAGAGAAGGCTAATTCAATCAAAAACATGGGACGGTCATGTTATCTGATATTTTTATGCACACTTATTTGTGTGTCTGGTTTTTCCGCTGTGAATAAAGACAGCTGGGATACCTTATATGAATTTCCTAATATAGCCCTTAAAGATTCCCTAGAGTGGGCTGATTATTACTACAATATCGGGGAATTCGGCAAAGCACTTTCCATCTATCAAAAACAATTGGACCAAAAGGACAGCCAGAATGCTTATGTCCTTAAGAAATTGTCACTATGTTCAGCTGCGATGTATAACCCTGCTGCTGCCACTAACCATGCACTCAGCTATCTTCAATCAGATTTTAAACCTGCCTTTTTATTGAATGAAGGTTTTGACCCTATTCGTGAAACCGAGCAGTTCAAAAGAGTTTCTGGCAGAATAATCCCATATGTAACTCCTTGGATTTTAATATACCTCTTTGTAGCTATTGTGGGTTTCTATGTAGTTTTTGTAATCTCAATAAACAAACAAATACACTTGGGGTCAAGATTGTTAATCGCCTCCTTTATTTTTATTCATTCCCTTTTCATACTAAATCTTAGCATAAACAATTCAAATTACATTTTCGAATTTCCACATACCTACCTTATGTCTACATGGGGTATCTTTTTATATGGGCCATTGTTATACTTTTATTTTAAAAGCACGACACAGAAGTACCAGTTTAAAAAATTAGATCTTTTGCATGCTGTTCCTACTTTGGCAATTTTGTTGTACCTCGTTTTTGACGTGTATTTGCTTTCGTCCGAAGACAAAATCCATGCTATGTTGAGTAGAATTCAAGATGGGTTGAACCCACAAGATTCTACTGTATTACTACTGCTAGTTGTCTTAAAAATAGTATCTCTAACCGTTTATGGCTTTTTTATACGAAAAGTATATCGAAGAAGTGCAAAAGAAAAGTTACTCGATTCAAGAAAGCTTATTTGGCAAAGAAATGTCTACCAAATCCATATACTTTATGTAATAACATATACAGCTTACGGGTTTCTTGTGGTGAATCTAATAAACTCGGGGGTCATTTATGAGATTTCCACAGCGGCGATGGCGTTAATGGTAATTTATGTAGGTTATTCTGCCAATATTCAACCTGATGTATTTAGTGGTATCTATGCCTACAGGAATCGTCTGTTTCCCAAATATGAAAAATCCGGTCTTACTCCCAGCTTATCATATGAATTAAAAGAGGCCCTACTTGAGCTTTTTACTGAGGAAAAGATTTATAAAGAAAGTAATATTAATTTGGATATGGTTGCCCAAAAATTGAATACAACCAGACACAATGCATCCCAAATTATTAATGAGCATTTTAATGTGAGTTTCCACGAGTTTGTAAATATGTATAGGATTCAGGAAGCCAAAGAATTATTATTGGAAGATAAATTTCGAAAACTGAGCATTATAAACATTGCCTATGAAGTAGGCTATAACAATAAAGTAACTTTCAACAAAGCTTTCAAAAAGGATACGCAACTAACTCCCTCAGAGTATCAAAAAAGCACATTAAGGGTTTAGACCTAGAAGTATTTCTGCATCGGCAAGGTAAAGGTTGATAAGTATTAGCCTCCACAAACCCCACTTTTCATTATTTTATTTTAGAAACGGCCCATGGGGACACATTTATAAAATATCTAAGTCTCATTAGGTAAATATTTGAATTAGTCAATCAATATCACCTTTGGGCCGTTTTTTATTTTTCCTCTAAACCCCTCCTTCAATTTTTGAATAAATCGCAATAGGTATTAGCGTCAAAACCCTGCCACCGGTCATTGTTAAAATTTCATCTAATTATCCCAAAATCAGTTATGTTACATAGCATATTTGTTAATTTTTAGATAACGTACCTGATTTCTAGATGAATACGCCTATTCCTCGTAATCTAAAAGACAGCTTTCGACGTATCTTTGGTATAACAAATCTTATAAAATGAAAAATCAATATTGCAAGGTTGGAGCAGTGACTCCAATCACTAGCGGAAATCAGGCAGTAGCCATTTTGGAATTTAGGTACAGAGATTTTATTGAGAAGGCAGCGGACGCTACTTACATTGACACAAATCTTGGTGAATTCTTTAAAAGAAAAGCAAGGAACTTTAAAAAGATATTGGAAGAGTTAGGCTAAAATACTAATTCAACCTAGCTAATTCTTGCTCCATTTCCTCCTGTATCACTTTGGCCTTTTCAGCAGCTTTAGTTGCAAAGTCAACTCCTTGGGAAGCATATAGAATTCCCCGTGAGGAATTTACCAATAGTCCTATATCTTTGGTAAGTCCATATTTACAGACTTCTTGCAAATTACCTCCTTGCGCCCCAACTCCTGGAACCAACAGAAAACTATTAGGAACGATAGCTCTAATGTCCTTTAGAAAAGTGGCTTTAGTAGCCCCAACGACATACATTAAATTATGGTGGTTCTTGTAAGTTTTTGAAACCTCCAACACCTCTTTATACAATTCTTTTCCGTCGACCTTCTTAGTTTGAAAATCAAATGCACCCAAATTTGAGGTCAAAGCCAACATTATGGTATGCTTGTTTTCAAAATCCAAAAAAGGTTCTACGGAATCTTTACCCATATAGGGTGCTATTGTTATAGAATCAAAATTCAGAGTTTCGAAAAACGCCTTTGCGTAGCGCGTAGAGGTATTACCAATATCTCCTCTTTTGGCGTCTGCAATCGTAAAGATTTCTGGGTGTTTGCTATTCAAATATTCCATGGTGCGCTCCAAAGACCTCCAGCCATTCAAACCATAGGCTTCGTAAAAAGCGATATTAGGTTTGTATGCCACGCATAATTCATGTGTGGCATCAATAATGGACTTATTAAAGGCGAAAATGGGATCTTCTTCGTCAAGAAGATGCTTGGGAATTTTATCTAAATCGGTGTCCAGACCAACGCACAGAAAGGACTTTTTACGTCTGATTTGAGATACTAACTCTTCTATTTTCATAATGCTGTTCCCAGGATGTTCTTAGCTGTTCCGGTTAAAAAATCTCAGAGGCTTCCTTTAATTTCTCAGTATTCTCAACCAACATTAACTCATCAACAATTTTTTGAATGTCTCCATTGATAATATTTTGAAGATCATAAAGAGTCAATCCAATTCTGTGATCCGTCACCCTTCCCTGAGGATAATTATATGTTCTAATTTTCGCAGAACGATCTCCGCTGCTCACTTGCGAATTCCGTTTGGCCGCATCCTCCTCCTGTTTCTTCGCCAATTCCAAATCATAGAGTCTTGAACGAAGTACTTTAAAAGCTTTTTCCTTATTCTTATGTTGGGATTTCTGGTCTTGACATTGGGCCACTAATCCAGTAGGCACGTGGGTTAAACGAACTGCGGAGTATGTTGTGTTCACAGACTGTCCTCCAGGACCTGAGGAACAGAAATAATCTATTCGCACATCTTTTGGGTCGATTTGCACATCAAAGTCCTCGGCTTCAGGAATAACCATAACCGTAGCGGCACTGGTATGAACCCTTCCCTGTGTTTCTGTCTGTGGAACACGTTGCACGCGATGTACCCCGGCTTCAAACTTTAAGGTACCGTAAACATCTTCGCCGGAAACCTCAAAATGAATTTCTTTATAGCCTCCGCTTGTTCCTTCGTTTAAATCGATAATATTGGTTCTCCAACCTTTTGATTCGCAATATTTGGCATACATACGATACAAGTCACCAGCAAAAATACTAGCCTCATCACCTCCAGTTCCGGCCCTGATTTCCATCACGACATCCTTTTCATCTTCAGGGTCCTTTGGTATCAATAATAATTTGATTTCTTCCTCAAGCTTAGGAAGTGCTCCCTTGGCTTCATCCAATTGCATTTTAGCCATCTCCAACATCTCGGCGTCGCTTCCGTCTGAAATAATTTCTTCAGCCTCTGCAATATTATTGGAAAGCGTAATGTATTCCTCTCTCCTATCAACAAGCACTTTTAGGTCTTTGTACTCCTTGTTGAGTTTTACGTACCGCTTTTGATCAGAAATAATATCAGGTTGAATGATCAGGTCTGAAACCTCATCAAAACGTTGTTTTACAATGTTAAGTTTATCAAGCATGGATCCATCCGCGTTAAGCTGCGAATTTACAATTTTTGATTGGATTGAAAACTCTCGTATTTCTGTCTAATTCCCGATAAAAGTAGTCCCCAAGGTAATGATCGAAGCATTGAGACCATCACTGCGGTCATATTGACTAAACCTAAGATCTATGGTTTTTAAACCGAAGGATAAAATCTTGGTTCCTGTAAAAATGTCTTTATACTGAATTCCAAAGCCATACTGGTGCGCATCGTATTTTGAAAGGTCATAGTCTGAAGTATAAAATTCAAAAGTAGACAATGCCTCCTCCTTAGGATAAAAATAATCCGCCGCCGATTGGGTGTAATATCTATAGGTAGGGTATAGCGTAAACTTGTCCGAAATTTTAAGTGGGGTTTCAATGCTAGCCGTATGAGAATTTATACCCCAATCATCCCAGTAAAAACGATAATAAGAACGTAGGATTAAAAAATCCGTGGCATAAAAGTTCAATCGTCCACCAAATGGCACTTTCAATCTAGAATTGGGTAATTGTTCCACATCATCCGCAAGTTGAAAATCATCAATATAAAAGTCATTGATGTCACCAAAATATACACGTTGAAATGGTGTACTCAACAATCCGTTTTGAGAAACCAAATCAAGAAATAGGGCCCCTTGTATTTTTTTGCTTAAAATCTGCGAAAAACTAAGTGAAATAGCGTATGAGTTCCTATTCTCCTTTTCAAAGGCCGTGAATATAGGATTATAGGTTCCTGTGCCTGAAACTCTATCATCAAAAAAACCAGACCTTAGTTCGATAGGATAGATAGCATTCCATTTGTCCAAAAAGACATTTGCACCTAAGGTGAGTTCGGTATTTTTTTCATTGAAGAGTTTCGTATAGCTTCCACCAAAACCTATTGAGAAATAATCGTATTCCGCAGAGAAATAGGCATTAGCACTCCAAATGTCATTGCGATCTTCAGAACTGTGTTGGTAACTTGGATTGATATAGGCCAAAAGGTCTTTTCGTGATTCCCCAGAAGACGCATCAAAAGGTGTGGCGTTGATATTGCTTCCGTCCAATGGGTTTACGTTACTGGAAGATGCAGAGGTATAAGCAGAAAGACCAACATCCACGGTAAGAATATCATTCTCATTCATGGGCATACGCAAGACTATAGTTGAAGTGGCATCGGTAAGTTCTTCAGTACCCTCTCCTCCAGTTACGGCCGCATTTTGCCCATCTTGACTGTAATAGCTAAATAATAGGTCAATCTCGCTGGTTTCAAGCACCTTTTTGGTGTATGAGGAGTTTGTTTGCTGCGACCAACCGATAGCACATAAGAAGCTAAAAATTAAAAACAGTTGAATTCTTCTAGATTCAAGACTGATCATAAGTTGTTGGATTTTTCTAATTGCATCCACAGCCACCTCCCGTTTTTCCTCCATTTGCACCTGCCGAAGCTTCTCGATATATGTGGAAATTGGTCTCAAAACGTTCACAAGCCCTTGCGCCCAATTGCATTTCAACATCGTTGACATATGCTTTGTCATATTCCCGAACAACCACGCAAGAACTGCTAAAAAGCAATACTACAGCCAAAAAAATGAGTTTCCGCATCTTTAAAATTATTGATTTTTATCAAATACAATTCCTGAACTTTTATGGACCTTGTTTTCAGCATCCACGACAACTACCTCCACTCCATCAATTTGATTAATTAAGTGAATTCCACTATCTCTACCCATTATAAAAACTGCGGTTGCCAAAGCATCACATAGCTCCGCATTCTTCGCGAATACAGATACACTGTTGATTCCAGATGTTGGATAACCCGTTCTTGGGTCAATGATATGGGAGTATTTTGTACCGTTAATGATGATAAACTTCTCATAATTTCCCGAAGTGGCCACCGATGATTCTACGACGGGTAACCAGCTAAATACTTTTTCCTTGCTTAAGGGGTTTGCTATGCCCACCAGCCATTTCTCACCGGTAACTTTGGTTCCCCAAGTGGTAAGATCACCTGATGCATTTATTATGCCTGCTTTGACCTGTTTGGAGACCATAAGTTCTTTTGCACGATCGGCGGCATATCCTTTGCCTATGGCACCAAAACCAATTTTCATACCTGGTTCGGTCAAATAAACGGTCTGTTCCTCAGCATCCAGGATTATTTTTTTATGATCTATTTTATCAATGGACTGTTTTATGGCTGCTTCCGAAGGTAGTCCTTTCATGGTGCCATCGAATTTCCAAATATTGTCCACAGAGGCGTATGAGATATCAAAGGCTCCATCAGTGATCTCTGATATTTTTTTGGCTCGTTCTACTAAACCAAAAAGTTCAGCACTGACCGCAACGGGCCTAATCCCCGCATTTTTATTGATCAGTGAAGTTTCTGAGTTTTCATCCCAGGAAGAAATGATTTTTTCGATGCGTCGTATTTCTGAGGCGGCTTCGTCAATATTTATGTAACCAATATCTTCATTGGGAGCCACAACGGTTATTTCAAACCTGGTTCCCATCAACTTCATGGTTCTTCTCACTGTGACGTCCTTTTGCTGTCCGCTCATTGGAAGCAAAAAAAATAGCGTCAAGATCAGTGAAAATAACCTCATTTCACAAAGCTGTTCAAAAGTGAAATGAACTCTTTGGGAGAATTACGCCTGTCAAAACCTGTCTTACCTAAAATGGATTTATCCTTGTCCAAAACAACAACTAACGGAAAATAACCACTTGGGTTGAATTCTGCTGCCAAGGATTTATTTGAATTTGAAAGTTCCACCGGAAGTTCATTTTTCTTTTTCCTTGGGAAATCGGCATTGTATAGAACATAATTGGATTCAGAGTAGTTCATAAACTCTTCGGAATCAAGAATACTACGTTTGAATCGTATGCATGGTCCACACCAATCCGAACCAGAAAACACCAAAATAATAGGTCTATTCTCTTTATCGGCCTCTTTAAGGGCCATATCAAAGTTAGACAGCCACTGCGCTTGGAGTGTACTAAAAAAAAGACAGGATGCTATTAGCAACAAGGATTTCATAGTTCAAACAAGGTTTAGATAGAAATTATTCAAATACCCTCAGCGTAGTCCCATTAAGTTCGGTATTGAACACTTTAAGTGGGTTATTGGTAACCGAGTTCAAAGGTGTTCCGCTCTGATCAAATCGAGACCCATGGGTTGAACATCTAAAAATTCCACCATCCTCAGAAATAAATCGAACTTCCTCAGTTTGCTGATGACTACATATTTGACTCGCGGCAATTAAATCTCCAGCTAAGTTTCTAGCCACTACAATATCAGTATAATTGAAACTTGGATTGGATTTAACCAGAATAAAACCACCATTGTTGGCCAAAGGTGCCGAATCGGCTGCATTAAGGTCTACTGTAAAATCAACTCCATCCGGTTCTGGAAACTGCTCAAAATCTTCAGCGTCGCTTGAGCATCCATGTAGACAGGGAAAAGTAAGGGCAAATGCTGCACTGGCCCCCATACTTCTTAAAAACTCTTTTCTTTCCATAGCTTGTGGTTTATAGAAAGAACGTTAATTTAAAGTGATTCGTATACTAATACTCGAACTTCCCAAACTCGCTTTCAATGGTCAATTTTTTACCGTTATGACCTTCCACTCTTCCAATAATCCGCGCATCAACATTGAAGCTCTCCGAAATGGATACAATATCGGCGGCAATCGACTCATTTACATACAGTTCCATACGATGACCACAATTGAAGACTTGATACATCTCTTTCCAGTCGGTACCAGATTGCTCTTGAATTAATTTAAAAAGAGGTGGAATTGGAAACATATTATTTTTAATAATATGCAGGTCATCTATAAAATGAAGAATTTTGGTCTGTGCGCCCCCACTGCAATGGACCATACCGTGAATCTCTTCCGAAGTATATTTCTCCAATATCTTTTTAATAATTGGGGCGTATGTGCGAGTTGGTGATAATACCAGTTTGCCCGCATCCAAAGAGGAATTTTCTACGGTATCAGTCAACTTCATTTTCCCAGAATACACCAATTCTTCAGGTACAGAAGCGTCAAAACTTTCAGGATAGTTTTCTGCCAAATATTTTGAGAATACATCATGACGGGCAGAGGTCAAACCATTACTGCCCATTCCACCGTTATATTCCGTTTCATAAGTTGCCTGCCCATAGGAGGCCAATGCCACAATAACATCTCCAGCCTTTATGTTGGCATTGTCAATGACTTTGTTTTTTTCAATTCGCGCAGTTACTGTCGAATCAACAATTATAGTACGAACCAAATCCCCTACATCAGCGGTTTCTCCTCCAGTTGAGCGAATAGTAATGCCATGTTTTTTCAAATCGGCAATTAATTCTTCTGTACCATTGATTATCGCAGAAATTACCTCTCCCGGAATAAGGTTTTTGTTTCGACCTATGGTAGAGGAAAGCATGATGTTGTCTGTCGCACCCACACAAATCAAATCATCCACATTCATAATAAGGGCGTCTTGGGCTATCCCCTTCCAAACCGAAATATCTCCGGTTTCTTTCCAGTACATATAAGCCAATGAGGATTTTGTGCCTGCGCCATCGGCATGCATCACCAGACAATGATCCTCACTACCGGTTAAATAATCGGGTACGATTTTACAAAACGCCTTGGGAAAAAGACCTTTATCAATGTTCTTTATGGCATTGTGAACATCTTCCTTGGAAGCTGAAACTCCTCTTTGGGCATATCTTTTACTGGTGTCTGAGGACATTTACATAGATTTTGCGCAAAAATAGCTGTTACTTGGCAAATAGCAACTCCCTGTACTTGGTTAAAGGCCATAAATCGTCCGAAATCAATTTTTCCAACTTATCGGATTGCTCCCTAATGGTCTCAAAATAGGGTTTTACATTATCGCAATATGATTGTGCTTTCTTGTTAATGGTGGATAAACCATTCGCTCGTCTCCGTACCGTTGTCATTTCATCGGTCAACTTTTTAATGGCAACAATATGTTCCCCTATTTGCTCCAGGATATTAAGTTGGCTTTCGGCAAACTTTTTATGTGCGGCTCCATACACTTCACGTAACCCATTAATATTTTCCAAGAGTAAATTTTGGTATGAAATTGCAGAGGGAATAATATGGCCATACACCATTTCTTCCAAAATACGACCTTCTATTTGAAGGTGTAAAATATAGGCTTCCAATTCTACCTCTTGATGCGCCTTGAGCTCCACTTCACTCATGACTTCCATATCCTTAAAAAGGGCAATACTATCTTTGGAAGTAAGTACCTGAAGTGCTTCAGGGGTATTTTTGTTATTACTCAGTTTGCGTTTTCTGGCCTCATCTTTCCATTCTTGTCCATAGCCATCTCCGTCAAAACGAATCCGTTTAGAGGTTTTGATGTATTCCCGGAGTACGTTGAACACAGCTTCATCTTTCTTAAGGCTCTTCTTGTCAATAAGGGCATCAACTTCTTTTTTGAAATCGGTAAGCTGTTTGGCCACAATGGTATTCAACATGGTCATGGGCTTAGCACAATTGGTTTTGGAACCAACTCCCCTCATTTCAAATTTATTCCCGGTAAAGGCAAAAGGTGACGTTCTGTTTCTATCGGTATTGTCCAATAAAATTTCAGGAATTTTTCCAACTACATTGAGCTTAAGCTCTGTCTTTTCTTCAGGAGACAGTTTTCCTTTTGAAACGCCTTCCAACTCATCCAATACATCACTTAGTTGTTTTCCTATAAATATGGAAATAATGGACGGAGGTGCCTCATTAGCTCCCAATCGGTGATCGTTGCTGGCAGAAGCGATAGAAGAACGTAGTAATTCTTCATAGGTATCCACCGCTTTTATGGTGTTTACAAAAAAGGTTAAGAACTGAAGGTTTTTCATTGGCGTAGATCCAGGACTCAACAAATTCACACCAGTATCTGTTTCCAAAGACCAGTTATTATGCTTTCCGGAGCCATTTACCCCGGCAAAGGGTTTTTCATGAAAAAGAACCATAAAATTATGTCTGTCGGCTATTTCTTCCATAACATCCATCAACAACAAATTGTGATCTACGGAAAGATTGGCCTCTTCATATACTGGTGCTAATTCAAACTGATTCGGAGCGACTTCATTGTGACGGGTCTTTACAGGAATTCCCAATTTTGTACACTGTTTTTCCAAATCACTCATAAAGGCAAGTACTCTACTTGGAATAACCCCAAAGTAATGGTCATCCAATTGCTGCCCTTTTGCCGCCGCTGCCCCAACAAGGGTGCGACCTGTCATAACAATGTCCAACCGCGATTTGGCCAAAGCTTTATCTACTAAAAAGTATTCTTGCTCCCATCCAAGCGTTGCATAAACCTTTCTTACATTCTTATCAAAATATTGGGCGACCCCGGTTGCCGCCTCATCAATGGCATGGAGCGCTCTTAGTAAAGGTGCCTTGTTATCCAATGCTTCACCCGTGTATGCAACAAATATGGTTGGAATACATAGGGTAGTCTTATATACAAAAGCTGGTGACGTAGGGTCCCATGCTGTGTATCCTCTTGCTTCAAAAGTATTTCTGATTCCGCCACTAGGGAAACTGGAAGCATCCGGTTCTTGTTGCACGAGTTGTGCGCCCCCAAATTTCTCCATAGCCCTTCCATCGGGCAAAATATCAAAAAAGGCATCATGTTTTTCCGCCGTAGACCCTGTTAAAGGTTGAAACCAGTGAGTATAATGGGTAGCGCCCATGGACAGTGCCCAAGCCTTCATTCCCTCTGCTACTTGATCAGCAATTTTTCGGTCAATCTTAGTACCTTGAAAAATAGCTGATTTTACTTTTTCAAATGCCTCTTTGGTCAAAAATTGAAGCATCCGATCTTCATTGAAAACATTTTTTCCGAACATTTCTGATCGTCTTCCAGTCTCTTCCGTCACTACATGAATTCTTTTACCGCTATCCTTTAATGCTTGAAATCTCATTATGACACCTCTTTTTAAGATTAAAACACAAAACTACAATTAACAATTTAATAATATATCCTTGAAAAATTACTTTTTTTTCATTTCACCCCTTAAAAAATAGGGGTTATCAAAATAATATCAAGATCATGGTCATTTTAACCCTTTAAAACACCTATTATTAAATGAAAAACTTATTTTTGTTCCTTGAAATTTTGAGAACAAATAACTACCGGAATTATGAGCAAATCTAAATTAGAGTACATCTGGTTGGATGGATATAAGCCAACTGCGAACTTGAGAAGCAAAACTAAAATCGAAGATGATTTTAGTGGTAAATTGGAAGACTGCCCAATGTGGTCTTTTGACGGAAGTTCAACACAACAAGCTGAAGGCGGTTCTTCGGATTGCCTTTTAAAACCTGTTGCGATTTATCCTGACCCTGCAAGAATCAACGGATACTTGGTGATGACCGAAGTTTTAAATGCCGATGGCACTTCACACGAATCCAATTCCAGAGCAACTATTGATGATGCAGATGCAGATTTCTGGTTTGGTTTTGAACAGGAATACTTTATTATGGATGTTGAGACCCAGTTACCACTAGGATTTCCTATTGGCGGATACCCTGGTCCTCAAGGTTTATATTATTGTTCTGTAGGTGGAAAAAATACCTGGGGTAGAGATTTAGTGGAAGAACATGCAAACCAGTGTATTGAAGCTGGATTAAATTTTGAAGGCATCAACCAAGAAGTTGCTGCTGGACAATGGGAATTTCAATTGTTTGCCAAAGGAGCTCAGAAAGCTGGTGACGAAATTTGGATAGCAAGATACCTTCTAGATCGTTTGACCGAGTCTTACGGTTATTATATTGAGTACCATCCAAAACCTGTAAAAGGTGACTGGAACGGTTCTGGTATGCACGCCAACTTCTCCAATACTACTTTAAGAACTTGTGGCGATAAAGCCACCTATGAGAAAATTTGTGAGGCATTCAGACCTGTTGCTGCTGAACACATTGCTGTTTATGGAGAGTTTAACGACCAGCGTTTAACAGGATTGCACGAAACTGCTTCCATTCATGATTTCAGCTATGGTGTATCAGATAGAGGAGCTTCTATCCGTATTCCTATTATGACAGTGGAAAAAGGATGGAAAGGTTGGTTAGAAGATAGAAGACCAGCATCTAACGGTGACCCATATAAAATTGCAGCACGAATCATTAAAACGGTTAAGTCTGCTGATGTTTAGTGAATAAATTAATTGTTGATAGTGTTTAGAGACCGCCCTTTCGAGGGCGGTTTTTAGTTTAGGGTCAGGTATACAAATAGTACATAGAAAAACATCAAAATTATGCCATCTCTCCAACCCAAACGTAATCCTTTCGGGAAAAACACCAAGGGTAGTAGCAAAAAAGAAATCCCTAACATCCAAAAAATATCATTGGAAAGTAGTTCTTGATCAACCACTCTGATGGGTGTTATGATTGACGTAATTCCTAAAACTGCCAACAAATTGAAGATATTTGAGCCTATCAAATTCCCTAAAGAAATTGCCTTTTCCTTTTTAAGGACAGCAATGACCGATGCCGCTAATTCCGGAATACTTGTCCCAACGGAAACGACAGTAACCCCAATTACACGATCACTAACTCCAAAAGAAGATGCCATTCCTACTGCCCCATCAATCAATAATTCTGAACCGCCCCAAAGTGCCGTTCCTCCTATCCCTAAAAACAACACCGTTTTGTGCAGTGCCAGTAATTCATCATCTTCGGGCATTTCGTCCACCACGGCTGTCTTCTGAAATCGAAGTAAAAACACTAAGAATAAGAACAGGAATACAACCAAAATAATACCTTCATATTGCTGTAATTCTCCATCGAAATATATAAAGCCAACAAAAAGTAAAGAGGCCAACATCATTACTGGCCAATCGGTGGTATAAAAACTACGGCGTACATCAATACTTCCCATCAACACAGTTATGGCCAATACCATACCCAAATTCGCAATATTGGAGCCCACCACGTTTCCCAAAGCCAAATCTGGAAAACCATCCAAAGCTGCCTTTATACTAACAATAAGTTCTGGGGCAGAGGTTGCAAAAGAAACGACTGTCATACCAATAACAATTTTTGGTATGGCCAACCTAAGCGACAATGCAACCGCAGCCTTCAATAACCAATTTCCTCCTAAAATCAGTAGCGTAAGACCAAGAAGAATAAAAAGTAGATTTCCCAAGTAGTTAATTTTGGCGTAAATATAGATGAAGATTTAATCAATCTGTGCTGGAGTAAATAAAATTTAAAACTAAGTGAATAGTTAAATAACTATAAATATAGTTGTTTAACTAAAAATATAATTATATGTTTGATTTAAATATCAATCATATGCGTTTTTTCATTTTAATCCTTGCTATGCTAACCATTAAAGTAAGTTTAGGTCAATCGGAGGATCAAAAAAATCTAATTACTGAACCGGCACAAAACAAACTTGAAAACATTCTAACAAAACTTGAAAACAAAGGATTCTCGGGTTCAATTTTAATTGCGCATGGAGATCGAATAATTCACTCAAAAGGTTATGGGTTTAGTGACTTAAATATTAATCAAAGGAATTCTTCGACAACCGTATTTGATATTGGTTCTTTGGCAAAGCAGTTTACGGCAGCAGCCATCTTAAAATTGGAAGTGCAGGGCAGGTTAAACGTAAATGATAAAATATCTGAATATTTCAAAGGGCTCCCCGCTGATTTACAGGAAATTCAAATACATCACCTACTAACCCATTCAGCTGGATTCCAAGGAGCGATTGGCAATGATTATGACAAGATTTCAAAAGCTGAATTCATCACCCAAGCATTTGAAACAGCTAATAGAATTGATCCTGGTTCTATTCATGAATACTCAAATGTAGGATATAGCCTTCTATCTCTAATAATCGAACAAGTATCTGGGGGCACATACGAAGCTTACTTAAAGCAATACCTTTTTGATCCGGCTGGTATGAAAAACACAGGTTACGTGCTTCCTAAATGGGAACCCAATACAATTGCGAATGGTTATTCCAAAAACAAAGAATGGGGTAAACCCAATGAGAAACCTTGGGATTCTGACGGACCTTATCTACATTTAAAGGGAAATGGAGGTATATTATCAACCGTGGAAGATTTGTTTTCATGGCATTTGGCCCTTCTAGGTGAAGAAATTCTGTCCGAAGATGCCAAATCCAAGTATTATGGAAAGCATATCGAAGAACAGCCAGGTGATCCCGCGTTTTACGGCTATGGTTGGGTCATAATTCCATCTAGAAGAGGAACGGACATTATTACCCACAATGGCGGAAACGGTATATTCTTTGCCGATTTTTGGCGCCTTCTTGATGAGGAGTTAACCATAATACTTCTGAGCAATAATGCAAGTAGATGCCCTGAGGATTTAGCTGTTAAGCTTGCCAGAACTATATTAAATTAAAAAATATACAAACGTTTATCATGCAAAAGTTAACAAACAAGGAAGAAGAAGTAATGAAAATCCTCTGGAGGTTAAAAAAGGCCTTTGTCAAGGAAGTACTAAAAGAAATGAAGGGAGATAAACCACATTACAACACCTTGTCAACCATTGTAAGAAATCTGCAGGAGAAAAAATACGTGGGACATGAGGCATTTGGCAATACCCATCGCTACTATCCGCTTGTTACCAAAGAAGCATATCGAAAAAAATTCGTCAACTCCACAATAGCGGATTACTACGATAATTCTTATAAGAGTTTAGTTTCCTTTTTTGCCAAGGAAGAAAAGATATCAGTAGAGGAATTAAAGGAAATAATTGATCTTATTGAAAACAAAAAGTGATGGAAGTATTGTTAATTCATCTTTTAAAATCGTCTGGGATAATACTACTCTTTTTGGGTTGCTACTATATTTTTTTAAGAAAAGAAACCTTTTTTAAAGGCAATCGCTGGTTTTTATTCTTCGGATTGTTGATTTCGTTGACTATTCCTTTTATAACCATCACCAAGACGGTTATGATCGGAGCTTTATCTATTTCCGAAGTACAGGCGGCACAGCCCATTTCTTCAGGTAACCAGCAGTATAACCATTCATTATCAAATCTATGGTTGATTGTATCCGTAATTTATTTGATGGGCGTGATTTATATGGGAATACGCTTGGCAATGCAATTTTATTCCATAAAAAGGTTGCTATCCAGTTCAAAATTGCTGAAGGACCATCCTTTTTGTCATGTACAAACGGAACAAAGTATTTCTCCTTTCTCATTTTTCAGATACATTTTTTATAACAAACAAGATTTTGACCGAAGGGAGTTGGAATCGGTGATAGCGCATGAAAAAGTTCATGCAAGAGAAAATCACTCTTTGGATATTCTGCTTATGGAACTTTCTCTTATTATTCTTTGGTTTAATCCAGTCATTTGGTTTTATCGAAATTCTTTAAAGCAAAATTTAGAATTCTTGGCGGACGCCCAATGCTGCGGTAAAGGAGAAGAAAAGAAAACGTATCAATATCTAATGCTCAAACAAACCATTGGTGCTCACAATTTATTCATTGCAAATCCATTTTACAATTCATTAATCAAAAAACGAATCGTCATGTTAAATCAAAATCAATCCAAGAAAACAAACATGTTAAAGATGTGTTTTGTCTTACCAGCCATCGCACTATTCTTAGTGGGTTTCAACACCAAAACCGAATTTATCCACCACAATGACCAGTTCAATGGTACCGAAAAATTAGATGAAAAAGCCATTAAGCTTACAATAGACAAGGACACTTCTGATGAAGAATTACTGAAAATCAAAACCAAACTTGAGAAGGACGGCATCGATTTCTCTTACACAGTCGTGCATAATGGCAATAACGAAATTATTGATGTTTCACTCCAATTAAGCGGGAAAAATAGCGACGGAGAAACTTTCAGTGGCAACTACAACTCCAGTTCAGATGGACCAATAAAGCCCATTTTAATTTATTACAACGATGCCACCAACACAATTTCCTTCGGAAACTCAGAATACAATTCCATAAGCATCCATTCTGACGAAGACGACCAAGTATGGGTCAAGTCTGATAACAAAAATCATCAAAACATCACTATTATTGAAAAAGATGGGCAAAAGAAAATAATGCTGAATGGTAAAGAAATTAGTGAAGACGAACTAAAAGACATGAATATCAACATTCATGACGACCATCAGAATGATGATGTGCAAATCCATGTTGATTCTGACAATGCAGTAGATATTGACAAACACATATCCATAGATGAACACGTTCATGAAGAGGTAAATATCATGAAGGAAACTGAAGTTCACAATGATTCAGATGCTATCCCAGGCAGTAATGGATTGTTATTTCGAAGCAGTGATTCGAACGAAAAACCAATCTATTACGTGGATGGAAAAAAAGCCAAAGAAAAAGATGTTGAAAAACTGTCTCCAGATGATATTGACACTATTACTGTCCTCAAGGGGAATGGAGCTATAAAAAAGTATGGCAAAAAAGCTAAAAATGGGGTTGTGGAAATTATCACCAAGGAGGAAAAGTAGCTCTTTAAAGACATAAAACTCATATTATAAACCGGCCTTTGAAAGGTCGGTTTTTTATTTCCATCGCAAACGAAATCACCAAAAATCGCTGTTTTTTGAACAAAATCTCCCTTGGTTTTAAAAAATTAAGCAAAAACACCCCTACAAAAGCTTCAGTTCATAATACATATAAGTATTTAATATTACATTTTAAAACTTTATTGAAGAAGGTCACATGATTTTCAAAGTCAATCTCATTTATTTACTTACATATCTGTATTCAATTGTATTGATTTCCTTGTAAAAACTTGCAAACATGATTGTTGTCATTTTATCTTAAAAAAACGTAACCGGTTCACAACAATTTTTCAACCATTAAAATCAATCCACACGATGATCACAATTGTTAAGTTTTTAGTGATGTTGCTCATTCAGCTCATCGCTCTAATTTTTGTCTAACCTTTAAAACCAATCGCTATGCTTACATTATTTGGAATGCTTATCATACTATTCGGAATTGTTACTCTGGTTACTAAACCACTCTTTAAAACCAGTGCACTTTTACAATGGTTTACCACAAGACGAAGTTTACAAATCATACTGGTAGGAATTGTAATGAGCATTGTTACCGGAACATTCTTTTATGCTGAACCTGGTACTGCCTATGCAGTGCAATACCCTTGGGGAGGTCAAAAAGCTGTTTTTAGACAGGGAATACATACCAAAATGTGGGGAAGACTTATTCCTTTACAATTTGAACTACCCATAAAATATGTGATTCCAAGCCAAGAACATGGTTTGGGAGAGCAAAGCGAATACGCCAACGTGGATGAAGCCAAATACTGGGCTTTCAGTGATGCGGTAAAAGCTAGGATTGCCACCTCAGTAGTAATTAGTATCAATACAGAAGATGAAATGCAATTCCTGTCGGTTGCCGACCGTAACAAAACAGAAAAAAATCTCATTCGTTCGCGTATCATCCCTAACATTGATCAATCCATTAAGAACACCTGTAAACTTATGGATGCACAGGATTATATTTCAGGTCAAGCGTCTGACTTTGACCGCTTTTTTAAAGATCAACTCGAAAATGGCATGTACGTGTTGGAAGAGTACGTGCACAGTGAGCAAAAGGACATTATCGGTGATAGTAGCACAGTCCGTACTGTTGTCAACAAAGAGTCAAAACAGAAACGCTTTCGGATCAAAATCAAAGATGGGAAGCCGATTCGTGAAGCTGGCAACTCTTTAAAAGCGTACGGATTAACAGTTGTACAAGCTGTGGTTACGGAAATTGATTGGGAGACCACGTTCGACAAGCGTCTACAACTTCAGAAAGAAGAAGTGGCTCAAACCCAATTAGAAAAGCAACAAGCTGAGCGTGAGTTCTACCGAGCGCAAAAAGAAAAGGCTCGTGGTGAAGCTGAAAAAGCAGCCGAACGCGCCCGACTTGAAAAGGAGCAAATTCAAAAGACCATTGCGGCCGAAACCGAAGCCAAGGTAGCCGAGTTCAACTTGGTAAAAGAGAAAAAGCAGTTTGAAGTGGAAAAATTCAAAGCTCAGAGTAAAAAGGTTGCTGCTGATGCTGAAGCCTATCAGAACGCCAAACTAGTAAGTGCAGGACTGACTCCACAAGAACGTGCTGAATGGGATTATAAAACCTCGGTAGGTGTCGCAAGAGAACTTAAAGAGTTAAGATTGCCTGAAATATTCATTGAAGGTTCTGACTCCAAAAACAGCGATAATACATTACTAGAATCATTGATTGGTGCAGAACTTGCCAAAACAATGATTGAAAAAAGCACTGAAAAATAGTATGAAGAAAACCCGGTCTTAGACCGGGTTTTCTATTGCATAAGTAACTTTTATTCTTCCTCCCCCATTTTTTGCAGAAAAGTAATGTCTTCTTCAACCGTCAACAGAAGTAAGCTCGTAGCCGTACAAAAAACAGGACTGGTTATGCAATGATGACCATTCCAACTACCATCTTCGTTTTGTATTTTTAAAATACGTCCACTCATATTATCATACCAATCTTTCCAATCTTCGTCTTTGCTCACCAACAAGGATTCTCCAGTTTGTAAGTAACTTAAAAATTCTTCTCCCCCATTATTGCCAAAACCATCCAACACTTCATCCTTTTGGGCCGTTTCTTTGGCAGATTCATATACTTTGTAAGCCGTTCCATATTTCTGGGCATCACCCGCAGCATATCCTATTTCTTCGAGAATTTCAGCATTTATCTCAGCATCTGAAGCTATTTTGCCTTCGGCTTTTGCTTTGCTAATATCTGCTTTGACTTTTCTGGCTTCTTTGGCACTTGCCCTAACACTTCCACTTACGGAGTATAGTATGATTCCAGCCCCGTCATCCGTTTTGACCGAGCCGTCTTCCTCATTGTAGTTTCCTTTTTGGTACTTTCTTGATCTTTCAAGAACTTCTTCGTTTACCACAACCCCTGCTACTTGTGCTGCCTCTAAGGCACTATTGGCCATTCCACTCTGCAATACACCTGCCCAACCAGCACCTCTCTGTTTACCGTGTTCGTCCGTTCCTTGTTGAATACGGGCCACGCAAATGTCCAAGCAACGAATAATTCGTTTTTTGTCTATCCCGTTCAGATTCCTGTCCAAAACACTGGAAAGGAACTGGGCGGCCAAAACAGCATCAATATTTGCGCCCAATTTTGACTGTATCTGGGTATTTCTAACTTCCGTGATATATGGCTGGTCGTTTTCAGTACTTTCTATGGTTTCCAGCAGATAGTCCAATGCTTTTTTGAGATTTTGGGCATGAATTCCCTTTTTTAAGGTTGTACCGCTCCTAAGTATAGCCATCCCCACCATAGCGGTGGTTGCGGGATCTGCTTTTACCGCATGTGGATCCCTGATATGCTGTGCGGAATGACTACCTGCTCCATACCCTCCATTGGGCAATTGTGCTTTCGAGAGCCATTGAAGTCCATCCCGTACCGCAAATTGAATATTCTCATCTGACTTATATCGATCAAATCCTTCTGACGATTGTTCGCCCATTACAGTCATAAATACGCAACCTTTTTCTGGTTGTAAAGTTCTTTTTGGGCCTGAAGCCGTTAATGTGGTGTAAAGCATTCCACCTATCAATACTATAGCGGGTGCCAACAGTAATTGCAATTTTGTCCTCATCATTAAAAGTTTTAATTTTTAGTGAAGCTAGACAACGGGTAACATCAAAAAAATAGGCATTTAGTATAGTGTAACGTCCAATGAGTATCCTTGCACTTTTGCTGAGGGAAGAAAACCATCCACCATAATAACTATCTTTTTTATAAAAACTTTAGCAATTCACTTAAGCTTGGTCTTCCTTGATTTGATTATTTTACATTTTTGTAACAAATCAAACCTAAAAAAGTGAAAAAAATAACAATTTTACTAGTTTCCTTAGTTTGTCTACAAGCGTGCAAACAAGAGCCAAAAAAGGAAAAATCCCCAAACCTTAGTGAAGAATTTAGCCTAGTCTTAGAGGACTATTATGAAGATGGACTAAAGTTAAATCCTATAAATGCAACTACAGCAGGTGATCATCGATATAATGATGTTTTCACCAATCAGTTGTCTGATGAGCATATTGCGAAAGCGAAAGCCCATTTTGAAGGTTACAAAAACAAGTTGAACGATTTCCCTGATGAAAGCCTTACAGAAAGTGAGCGAATGAGCAAGGCTATTTTGGAGTGGCAATGCGATATCAATTTGAATGAATTCAACCATAATGCAAACCTTACTCCCATAGATCAAATGTGGTCTCCGAACCTATTTATGGGACAATTGGCCAGTGGCTCTAGTGCTCAGCCCTTCAATACAGTCGAAGATTATCAAAAATGGATGAAGCGTGTCAATGGCTATCTGGATTGGCTTTCAAGTACCGAAGTCAAGATGAGAGAAGGTATGGAAAAAGGGCATGTACTACCTAAATCATTAATTAAAAAAGTACTGCCACAACTTGAATCCTTAACCGTTAAAGACCTAGACAAACACCTTTTCTACACTCCTATAAAAAATATGCCTGATAGTTTTTCAGATGAGGAGAAGGAGCAGCTTACAGCCGCTTATCAAATTATGGTGACCGATCAAATAGTCCCGGCTTATGAAAAACTGCACGCTTTCATGTCTTCCGAATATATGGATGCCGGCCGCGAATCAAGTGGAATTCAAGGTGAGCCCAATGGTGATGTTTATTATGCGCATCAAATAAAAAAGTACACCACCACGAACATGACTGCTTCAGAAATCCATGAATTGGGGTTGAGCGAGGTAGCCCGGATTCGTTCCGAAATGGAAAAAATCAAAGAGCAGGTTGGTTTTGACGGAGATTTAAAAGCTTTCTTTGATTATGTTCGAAGTAATAAGGAGCTCATGCCATTTACTGATCCTCAACAGGTCATTGATAATTTCAATGTTATACATGATCGCATGAAGCCTCAAATTGAAAAACTTTTTGATGTAAAACCAAAAACTCCCTTTGAGGTACGACAGACAGAGGCGTTTCGTGAAAAATCCGCCAGTGCTGAATACAATCCTGGTTCTTTGGATGGTACTCGCCCTGGAATTTTTTACACCCCGATTCCGGAAGTAACCAAGTATAACACCTATTCAGACGAATCGCTGTTCCTTCATGAAGCTATCCCTGGGCACCATTATCAAATATCCCTGACTCAAGAGAGCGAGGATCTACCTAAATTCAGAAAGACCTTGTGGTATAGTGGATACGGAGAAGGTTGGGCCCTGTATAGTGAGTCTTTGGGAACGGAACTGGGATTATACACCGATCCATATCAATTATTTGGAATGCTAGGAGCAGAAATGCACAGAGCAGTTAGATTAGTGGTTGACACAGGTCTTCATTCCAAAGGTTGGACCAGAGAACAAGCCATTCAATACTCATTGGACAATGAAGCGGAATCAGAAGCTTCCATTATTTCGGAGATTGAGCGCTATATGGCTAATCCCGGGCAAGCCTTATCCTATAAAATTGGACAACTTAAGATTCGAGAGCTGCGTAAAAAAGCGGAAGACGCCATGGGTGATAAGTTTGATATCAGACAATTTCACAATCAAGTGCTAGAAACCGGTTGCGTTCCTTTAGCGCTGCTGGAAAATAAAATTGACAACTGGATAAAAGAAAATAGTTAACTATAGAATGGGCCGCCTAAAGCGGCCCATCATTTTATATAGCTAAGCTAAAACTTTGATTATCTTTGCATTGACCAACCAATACAGTTATGCTTTACAAATTCTTGGCAAAAGTTAATAAGGTTATTCTTCCTTCGTACACCAAGCGCCAATTGGACCTTTCCAAGGCGTCCAAATTACAGTTGGCTATTATTGGTTGGCGCTACTATGTTACTACTCGGGCCTTAGATTAGTATTTGATAAGAGATTTAATATCATATCCATTGAGCTTTTCAGCTCCGTTCAAAAAACTCAGCTGAATCAAAAAGTTGCACTGAACAACCTCGCCGCCTAATTTTTCAACCAATTTACAGACCGCTTGGGCAGTTCCACCAGTGGCTAGCACATCATCATGGACCAAAACCTTTTCCCCAGGTGAAATGGCATCCGTATGAATTTCCAAAACATCTTCGCCATACTCTAAAGAGTATGATTCAGCTATCGTTTTGTATGGTAATTTCCCTTTTTTACGTACAGGAACAAAACCGGCTTTGAGTTTTGAAGCAAGCATTGGGGCAAAAATAAAACCCCTGCTATCCACTCCCACTACCTTATCAATGTCTTGTTTGCCAGCCATTTCACAAAGCACGTCACAAGCATTGTTCAACACCTCAGGGTCCTTTAAGAGTGGTGTAATATCCTTGAAGGTTACTCCAGCTTTCGGAAAGTCTGCTATATCACGAATGTAGGGTTCAAAATCCATTATTTTTGATTAGGAGGTTTTGTCGTAAATTTAAAAAGAAATATATTTGCACCCCATTAAAAAGGCCTCGTGGCGCAACTGAATAGCGCATCTGATTACGGCTCAGAAGGTTGCAGGTTTGAATCCTGCCGAGGTCACTAAAAGCTAAGGAGTTGGTGAAGAATTTTCACTTACTCCTTTTTTATTTGCCTATTTTAAGAGAGTTTTTCAATCCCACAGTGTTCCCGAAGCCATTTCTTTGACTCATATATTCCTATCTCTTCGGCCTTTTTAAAGTTATTGCAGGCAAGTTCTTTATTCCCCTTTTTCAAATTAATAATTCCTTTGTTAAGGAAATACCTTTTTGAATCCGGGTTTAATTCAAGGCACTTATTGTTGTCCAACTCACCTTTTTCAATATCTCCCATTACCAAATGAACAGTTGATCTAAAAGCATAGGAATCTTGAAAATCTGGAAACCTTTCAATACAAAAGTTCAATATTTGTAGGGCATTATCAAACTTTTCTGCGTGATATTCTACAAACCCCGAGATACTTATAGATTTAGGGTTATTAGGGTTAATATCCAATGCTTTCTGAATTGATTCCCTTGCACCATCAAAGGAATCAAGGTCAACCAAATAAATTGCCTTGGCTGAAAATAGCAATTCCTGCAACGGTTCTAGAGCTATTGCTTTATCAATAAATTCAAGGGCTATTTTAAAATTTCTGAGTTTATAGTGGCAAAGGGATAAAAAATAAATCGTAAGAGAATTATTTGGTTCAATAGCAAGTGCCCTTCCGAAATCGTTAATTGATTCCATATAATTTCCCAGGAAATAATTTGCATGACCCCTTTTGGCTAGTGCCAAAGAGTTTTTGGGCATAAAATCAACGGCTTTATTGAATTCTGCTTTGGCTAGGTCAAATTGCTTGGCTTTCAAATGACACTCTCCTTTATTTATTAGAATATTAGGCGATGCTGGATTTCTTCTTAGCATTTTATCAAATACATCTATAGCCAGTTCATAATTGCCCATATTCATATGGTTTAAACCAATTCTGTTATAGGTGTTTTTTGAAATCGGATTGATTTCAATGGCCTTTTTGAGATGAAAATCACTGGAATCATGATCTTTTGCCTCAGCATATATAAAGGATAACAGATCATGGCCTAAAAAAAAATTTGGATTAACCAATAAACATTGTTTTAACGACTTTATTGATAGATCGAACTCGTTTCGGAAATAATGGTATTGTCCTTTCAACAGCCAATCATATTCATTAAATCTTTTTTCATGTTTAAACTTTGCCCTAATCGGAAAAAGTTTTAATACGGTTTTTTGTTGAGACCCAACTAATACTGGAACCGACTGTGACATCTTCAACTTGTAGTAATAATTGTTTGTCCCCAATAAATAGCTTGTTCCCAACTTTTTGTTTTTTTGAAAAGTGAATTTATGTGCGATTTCTTGCTCTCCAGGAAAAATACTCATTACAGCTTGCCCTGGTGTAAGCTTTTCACCCCAAATCACCAACCAATCCTTTAAATCAGGATAATCATTAATAGATTTTAGAAGTTGCCCCTTAAAACCGAATGCCCCATTTGTAAGTCTGTCAAATATTTTGGCTCTCCGATAAGGGTTTTTTTCAAACTTTAAAACCAAAATATATGCCAATCCAAGCATGACAAAGCAATAATAGACCCCAACGGGCAAGGCTATAGAAAATATGCCAGTCCACTTTAGAAATTCCAAAACCCTAAACCCAGGCACATAAAATAGCCGATCAATAGTAATTATCAAAATGAAGGATAGCAATATAATAAACCTGATTCTCTGTTTTCTGAATGACTTCTTTGCCTTTACTTTTAATGATTGAAAATGGCCATCCAATTGCTCAAAATACTTAAGGCATTGTTCTCTTTTATTTGTAATTATTTCTGAATGCACGTCTGAAATCAAGAGAAAAAAGTACTCAATAGGAGGCCCTGCCAATAAACCTAGCAATTTTTTGTATTTGACCGGGTTCAAAACCTTGTTTATTTCTTGATGAGTTGTTCTAAAATTTTCTTTCTCAGGCTCTTTACTAAATAATGGTCTCACCTCTTCGTTGAATTTAGACCAAAGGGAAAGGGATTCAGCATGGACAATTTTATGCATTACAAATACGAAAGGCGTGAAAATCAAAAAAGATCCGATGAAAATAGGATCGTACCACTCAATAGGAATGTCAAAGGGTGCTATATCAAACAGAAAATTTTTAAAGGTCCTCCAAGGATACAGGACTAAATGCACCACCCTACCTATCAATTCTGCAATTGCGAATAATTCACCCGCCTTTTCAGATAAGTAGCTTAATAGATCATCCCATGTTTTCAGGTCACTTAGGCCGGAAAGAATTGGAAATGCTCCAAATATCCATCCCAAGTATTTTCCTATAATTTTTCTTGTTGGTTTTTTGGCCACGAAGTTTATTCTTATTGATTTAGAAAGATAACCAACTAGTTCAAAATATTGTAAAAATGCCTCAAATTTAATTTACAGCATTTACTTCCAATCAAATGTTTACTAATGTATGTGCCTGAAGGTCTTATACTGTTCTCTTATCGCCACCATCCAGTCCATATAGATCTGCCTTGCCAGTTCATGGGGTTTGCCGTTCTGTTCCACCATTTCATAGAAAATATTGGAAAGTCTACCACAGATCTTATCATCTGCAAAAACTTCCATAAGCTCTAATAAATGAGCAAAACAACCTCTGAAGACACGGCAACATTTTTAATTAAAAATGAATTAACGCCATACCTCAACTATTTCCTGTAGAACTCAATTTGTAATTGGATTAACTTGACATTTATCAATTCAGGATTATGAAAATGACCGCGGAAACTAAGCTTAGATTAGAAAAAAATGTTGAAGACAGGTTGAATCAACTAGTTGCCGAAATGGATGTATTGGAGAAAACATGTGTTACAATTCAGGATTACGAAAAATTTTCTAAAACTAAAGGCCTAGATGTCAATTTCAATAATTACAAATATTTATTAACTACCATCTATTTATAGGAATCTTGACTTCAGGCTTATGTTGCGGTACTTTAAATTTCTTGAATGCTAAGTCTCAATATCAACAACTTTATTTTACAAGACATATAGTGGTAATACTTATTGAGGGATTCAAAAAAAATTTACAATTTCATACCTGAAAATGAAAGAGGGGTTGAAATTGTGCGAAATAGAAATAACTCTTTTTGGATTAAAGAAATAGCTCAAATAATTATTGACCTACCTAAATTTCAATCAGAATATGATAGAATTACGTTGAAACTTGATGAAAATTTAGAATTGAACCTTATCAAACTTAAAAGTCAAAGAGATTTATCAATCCATTATGATAAGGAGCCAATAAAAGTTATAAAAATGCTTTCGTCAATAGATATTGAAGAAACTTTTAAAATTATGAATCCTTTTTTACAAATTTTAAATGAGATGCATTCCTTGACTTTTGAACTGGTTAAAGGATATAAGGAACAATTTCAATAATTTAACTTAAAAGGTATAAGAATACCTAATTAATAAAAAAAACACTTGAATAAATGATTAATTTATGGATTACTTACTGTGGGAACAGTATTAATAGCCATTGTAGGGTTTTTAGGGTATATGTTATACAGAATGGAAATAGAAGATCACTATGGAGACCTTCAAGAAGAGTTTTAACCAAGCTTATCAATTAATACTCTGTTTACCAAAGCGGATAATTCTCCATCGGTAGCAGACCTCAACGCAAACTGAGCTGAATAAACATCTATGGGTTTGATACCATGTTTTTCCGCAATGACATTCACATCCCCTCCCATAGTTGCCTTTAGACCAGCAAGTATCATATCATTACTTAGACCTTTAAAGTCTGATTTTTGCAATGAAGAGTAAAGTTCAGAAATTGGTGCATCCCTAATCTCATAACGTTCAACCTTCTTTGAAAGGGTAATGAACCATTGCGATAAGTACCAACCACTTGTAGGATTGCTCTCAACCGTATGTACCGCCCATTTTCTTGCTGTCCAGGTATCTTTATCTGTTTTCGCGTACCATTTGATTGGGTTGATACTGTCACAAATATCAACAGTTCCTAAATCATCAGGATCATTTGTAAGTGCATCTGATACCCATTTTGTAATGGCTTCCCCTATTGCCCCAACAGTAGTTATTTGAGCCAATCCAGGTAGAGCAGTAATACCTAAGGTCATAGCGGTGGTCATATCAGAACCTAAGGCTTTCACTATACCTTCCCATGCCTCAGTTGAATCATTGTTGAATGCATTGGTTATTACTCCAAATCTAACCTTGTCAGACTGATTCAAAGGGCTATAAGCACCAAAATCTTTAGTTACCCACTTTGGGTCTTTTTCAGCAGAATCGGTATACTCTAAACTTCTTGAAACCGTTGGCGAGGGACTAATGCATACACCAACATACTGAGGGTCATCATTGCCTAAGGCCCCTGAACCTCCCGTTTCCTCTCCAATTGCAAAATTTTGACAAGATACCGTTACACCAACCCATTCCCCATGACCACTATCGGTCTGATCACAGGCGTCAGAAAAATTTACTTCCTCGTTTGGCATGTAGGTTTGATCCACCAAATTTCCAGGTGTCCGTATCAAGGAAACAAGAAGATCACTATAGGTTTGGGTTTGCTTTATTGCTGACAGAGCTGGCATGATTTGTTTCTTTATAAATTACAAATCTTGTTAATTAGTTTCCCCATTAATGTATGAATGGTTGACCAAGTAGTATATATGGTAACGATTTATACTTTTGCAATATGTCATAATTTCTGATTTTAGACCATTACATGAAATTATAAAAACCAAATAATGGATACCGAAACAGCTTTTCATATTTTAAAAGAACTACAACTTTCCAATACGGAAAAACTAAAACTGGTCTCCCTGTTGGTGAATGAAAAAGGATCTCAAGAAACAATCTCTCCAATAGAGTGGGCCAAAGCCGACTTCAAAAAAAGACTAAAACCGAAAAAGTCAGTTTGTTTAAATGTCAAGTCACTTGATATTTTTATGGTAGTAATTCCGAAATCAGATTCATGTTCTTTTACTTCTCCGCTCCAAGTATAAATTCCGTTCAACTTTTGCCCATGTAAGTTGCTTATACAAAAAACCAGAAACTTTAATAATATCCAATATCGAATTATATTCAACTTAAAAGCAATTATTAAGCTTGACTGTTAGTATCATCGTTTATTTGAACTTTACTAAAGATAAAGCTTTGCTTTTTCATTTTAGTAATTCATATAATTTACTCATTTGGAAAAACACTTTAGCTCCTTGATTTTCGAAGTCAAGTATCTCCTTTTTCATAATAATGTTGTTTCTCAGGATAAATACTTTGTCGGATAATTTCACAATCTATCAGAATATCTATTCACCCAATTATGCCTATCCCTAACAGTTTCCAATTGATTTAAATATTATAAAACACTCATGAAAATAATTGAACAGTCTAGTTTGCTTCCAAATCAATAATCATCTCATCCAACAAGCTTTTTAGGTTTCCAGGCCAATTCTCAAAGCCTATTTTTTTCCTGAATCCTTGGTCATTTTTGATATAATTTAAAATGCTTAGTGTTATTCTATTCATTTCTTCATAATCTCTGAGTAATTCACCATAATCCTTCGCGACTTTATCGTATCTTTTATTTAGGTTAGAGACCTTTATCTTGTTTTCGTTTTCTACTTCAGTAATCTTTTGTTCCCATTCTTTTTCAACCTTTATAAATCCATTATCATATTGTTCTTTTTTGAATGAGGCTAGCTCAAAAGCTCTTTGTTCTCTTTTTCCACTGAAGTATTTCTGAATTGTAATATTTAGGATGGTACCTAAAACTACAGTAAAAATTACGATTATAACCTTCCATTGCCTCTGAATGTGATAACTAAAATATGAATAGGCCTCAATTTGATCTTTACCACCGGCCATAACACGTTCAAATCTTTCTTCAAGCCTTGTGATTTCAAGGTTTTTCTCTTTAACCTCCATCTCAAGGCCAACAACAGTGGTTTCAAGGGCATTAATCTTGGAATTGATTCGGTCATGTTTTAGAGCACTGTCCTCTATGTTGTGTCTTATGCCTTGAGCTCCATGTTGCAGTTTATCAATATGTTCCTGTACGCTATCAAAGATGATTGTTAAATTATCAATGTGATCGCTGGCCAATTGCAGTTTGTGCTTCGAAAAAGGAACATCTTCCAATATGATAGCGTAGGGAAATAGATTATGGTACATAAGTTTCCATCCAAAGAAGAGAATACTAAGTATAAATATGATGAAAACTGTCCAACGCCTTCTTTTAGCCCAGGGTTTTGGTTCTATTTTTCTGTAAGAGAGAGTGTCGGGGTCGTAATAATATTTGACCTTACTCATGGTTTGTGTGTTTGGTTACTAAGTACAGGCGGAAATTTAATAATAAGAATATACTTACCTACAAAAATGGAATAAAAAAACCGAAGGCCTAAACATATAGGTAGCAACCAAACTCGATGACAAATGATTACGTATTTATCCTTTATTTGAACTTTCAACGGTCTCGGCTAGGAGTAGTTGCGTGGTTTAGCACTTAACTTTACAAGTACACACCAAGTTGGAAATTCCGTGGGAATTTCCAAAGTAGGCGAGAACAGGCAATTACTTATAGCCATTATGGTGTGTAGTTGTTAGTTTACGAATCTATTTATTTTTAAATGAGGACATTTTAATTCAATCTCCTTAAGATGTTGACCTATAATTCCCGTTACAGCCAAATTCAGTATTTTCAGATTATTAGGTAAATTGTCAATGTTCAATTTAATTAACTTGGAGTTAGCTGACAATGATAATTCTCTCAAATTATTCAGATTTGCAATAGAGTCTGGCAAATCAGCCAATTTGCAATTCTCGATTCTAAGTTTTTCCAAGGCTGACAGCTCTTTAATTTGTTTTGGAATATAATCCACATTATTTCCTCTTAGCATTAGCTGTTTGATATTTTTTAATTTAAAAATCCAATTAGGAAATTCTTTATAGTTGAAATTTAGGATATACAATTTCTCAAGCAATACTAAATCTCCAATTTCTTGAGGTAAAAGATTTTCCATATGGGCGTGAGATTGAACATACAATTCCTTTAAGTTCTCAAATTTCAAAAACTCTGTTCCATAATCACTGATATTATAATCGGGTAGAATAACTTCTAGCGAATGAATTTTCTTTGCTTTTTCAGGCAGTTCAAACAAATCGTTAGATTTTCTTTTTCTAAATCTCATTTTTCAATTACACGCAACTTGTTTATATGGATGTAAAATACATCTACATACCTCCATATGGGAATATAATCGATGTATTTGATAATCGTTTATTTGAACTTTTATTTAAATCTTGTTTTGTAATTCAGTTCCACACCATGGACAAAAGCTGATTTCTATCCCAGAAGTTCCACCATCATGGATAATTATTGAAAAACAATCTGACTCTTTGTTATGGTCAATTAAAGTATCAGGGCAATCATATTTGTCTGCATGCAAATCACAATTAAATGATGTGTTTGCTTCCATCATTTCACAACAATAAGATTTATTTTCCGTCATCCTTTATTTGAACTTTCAGTTGAGAAATGAAGTTAAGAATAATTAAGATGGTTCTGTAAAAGGTTTGTTTTAAAGAACTACTCCAGCTTAATTTATGACTCGTCAAAAAAACCTATAACGAGAATTGGTTAAAAAAGTTCGATGATTTTATCGGCGGTAGCGTTTAACTTTTGGTGCACTTCCGGTCCCGATACATTTGTAATGATAAAAACCCCCAATTCTGATTCCGGCACCAATGTAATCCAACTTGATGTTCCAAAAGCCCCTCCATTTTGAAATACCTTATCGGGTTTTGGGCCGTTCTTGATGATTTGCCAAAAAAGACCGTTCTCGAAATCTCCATATTTCCCGTTCAACAATTCCTGATGTGAAATCCGTATTATAGCATTGTCGTTCTGTAAATGAAATTGTATGTATTTCATCATATCATCAAGGCTAGAAACAATACCTCCCTCGGCATTGAGTTCTTTCCTTACTCTAATGGGCATCTCAAGTCCATTTGAATTCAACCCTTTGGCAACTGACTTGGATTTACTATCGGAAACACCAACATAGGTGTTATTCATTCTTAAGGGTTGAAGAATAAAAGCTTTTATTAAATCCTTGTAGGACTTATTATATATTTTCTCAAGACAATAGCCAAGTAAATTCGCGCCAGCGTTGGAATAGCTAAGTTTAAACCCGGGAACCGTATCCAATTTAATACCCTGCAATGCTTCCAAAAATTGCGATCTGGTATAACCCTCTTGTAATTTGTTGATTTTAAAAGGAAGTTCGTTCCAATCAGGTTTATCAAATATTTCAGGTATGTTGGGGAACATGTTCGGCAAACCACTGGTGTGCGTTACCAAATGTCTAAAGGATATCGGCTTTCCATCGAACTCTAAATTCGGCAAGCTATCCGGTAAATATTTTCTTATATCTTCATCAAGACCGACCTTTTTATCCAAAATCGCTTTTGCAAGTAATGTTCCTGTAAAGGTTTTTGTTAAAGAAGCCATTTCATAAAGGGTATTGTCACCAGGGCTTTTTCTATTGATAAGCCTACCCTTATGAAACTTGTAAATTTTATCGCTTTTTATAACTCCTACGGATAATGATCGGATTTCCTTTTTTGCCAGTAAAGAATCACATAGAGTGCTAATTACTTTACTTAAATCGTCCTTTTCCTGGCCATTTGCAATGAAAATTCCAGCAATTGAAAGTAATGCTAAAAGTGTTTTTTGTATCATAAGTATTTGTGCTTTTAGTAAGTACTGCCCGAAAAATGAAAAGTTACAAGATTCGTAACTCTATTTGTTCATACTGGATAGTAATAAATGAGCGCTATGGGAGGTTGTCAAAGGCAGCCGGAGGTCCATTTTGGAACATCCAGTGAAGCAAAAGAAATGTTCTAATAAACGTTCCTTTTAAAAAGCTAGTGTCATTAAATCGTTAAAAAAATAATTATACATAAGCTTAACTAATTATGAAGATTCATCCTTTATTTGAACTTTATATAAAAAGAATATGACTTTTCATAGAACGTCTAGTTGCTCGACGTTTTTTGTTTTTTAACGTAATTTCTAACCATTACTGTAATTGGGATTGTTAATCCATAAGCAATTAAAACATTACTCCAATTTATCTCTTTTCCCATCCACAGATAAGCTACCAGCATTAGAATTGATATTACAAGCATGAATAATAGCCAAGCGTAGAAATAAACAATTAATTTTTTCATTCTAAGATTTATTGACTTTTTTATGTTTTAAGATTATTCAGGAACTTAACTATTTATCGTTCGTTTCCAATCGTTTATTTGAACTTTTATTTTGAGCATATTTGTTTTAATTCATCTTTTGACTCCTTCCAGCCTAAATCAGCAGATCTTGAAAAATATTGACAGGCTTGAATGGAGTCAGTTAATCCCATAGATGAATAACCCATCCAATAATAACATTCTGCCTCTTTGTAATTTGTGCTTAAAACATTATTGAAATCATCAATTGCCTTTTCAAATTCACCATTCTTTGCAAAGGAGCACCCTCTTTCAAAACGAATTTCGTTTTCGTATAGTAAATAATTTGAATCATTGTCCACATCGCTCAACAATTGTAATTCAATTTGTACAGTGTCATTTGAATTAGAACCCACTGTTTGCATCGCCATGCTAAAATATTGTATTGATTTTGCATATTCTGACAAATTGTAATAACAAATTCCTAGATTAAAAAGGGTCAAAGTATTACCTGGGTCAAAAGTTAATATAGTATCGAAGTCTTTAATCGCATCAAGGTCTTGTTGCATTTCCATTTTACAAAAACCTCTTTGTAATAATCCTGGTCGAAATTCAGGTCGTTTTTGAATGGCTTTGTCCAAAAGGTCAATTGCCTCACTACAATTTCCAATCGCTATTTTGTCGTATGCTAAATCATAATATTCTTCCGGTGTTCTAAAGTCACAAGAAATGAGGAGTTGAATTAAAATGAGAATGATTATTGTACTTCTTTGCATTATATACAACTTGTCTGTAAGGCGTGGTTATCGTTTTATTGAACTTTTTAATAAATCGTTCTGGTATTACCACTTTTCAAGATCCACTGTTCCGTAACCCCATAAGCCTCAAACAAGACCTTGGTAAGATTGGAGTCTCTACTTGTTCTTTTCCATTTTTTATTCTTTTTCCCACTCTTATTATTGGATGCCCTAACTTTCAAACGTCTCCATTTGAGAGTTTCAATCCAAATTTGATAACTATTCCCAGCATCGTCCACCACTTTCATGGAACGAACCTTGTCATCTTTATATTCATATTGCGGATGAAGCCCAACCTTTTTTGACCAATCCACCACAACTCGATCTATTCTGGAATGTCTTCTTTTCTTAGAATTGGAACCAAGCAGGAATAAATCCAAAACAGAAATTAGAATTTCAGCAATACCTTCGAGCATATATTTTATTGTTTTTTCGAACCTTCAATTTTCATTATGCAAAGTAATCGTTGTATGTATATAAAGAAAGTAATCCAATCAGGGCAATTATTCTTAGAATAGCATTGAAGTTCTTTTTGTCTTTTAAAAATAGGTTAAGATTATATGCTATTCCAAGTACCCCAACAATTAATACTATAACAAAGCCCATCTATTTAATTTAATCGTTTTTCATATTTTCAATTTATCATCTTCCTTGTGAATATGGTTTGTCTGTCAAAACAAGTAATATGAAAATACTCAAGAAAACTATGAACAGTATTTTAGATAGCAATCTAGAATTTAGGTTTTTGCTAGAAAGATATTTCATAATAACCTTTGTCAACCAAGTTAAAAAAAGAGTGAGGAGAATTGAAACGACTGTATAAAACAGAATCACTCTAATTGTTAGGTTTTCATAATGTATTTCAATAATCATCTCTATTTGGAAAATCTACCATATCGTTTTTTTGAATTTTTTGTTATTACCTCGATTCTAGAACGATGTATCAATATAATACATCAGTAAAACTAAAAGTGTAAGTAGCACCATACCAATGTAAATTGGAATACTATCCTTGTGGTGTTTCCAAATCAACTTTCTTAATTTTTCATTATCGAACCACATGGAATCGTTTATTTGAACTTTAATCATTTTATAAATTCAACTGGGAAGTATACCTGGGAATCCACCTGTTGTCCATTTATAATCCCAGGTTGGAATTGAAAGCCACAGTTTTGTATAATGTCGGAGGCTACCAAATAGAACCCAGAGTCATCTTTTTCGTATGGCTCAATATATCCAATTGTTCCATCCTTTTGAAGCAAAAAACTCATGTAACATATGTACTTTTCACCATCTTTATTAGAGGCCTTTGAGACTTTCTCTTGATAGCATTGTATCTGCTCAGGAGTTGGTTGAATCATCTCAACTCGACTATCCAATGCAGAGAAAGCAGCCGCTACTGGTTTGTTGGGAAGTTCAAAATCATTATCATCAACATTTCGTTCCATTATTTTAACTGCTTCCTGTATCTCGAAGTATGTATCGTGTTCTGTAATGGTCTTAAGGGTTATTGCTCCATTTACTTCTTTGAGTTTATTGTACCAATTTCCAACTTGGTGCCCTTCAAAGTCAGAATAATTAACACGGATGTCATCTGAATAATATGTTCGGGAGGTGCCATACTCAGACTTTGTGACTACCATGTAGCAATCATGCCCTAGAACATTGATGATGCTGTCTTTATATACATTTGAGCCAAAGTATTCAAAGTTTCCTTTTTGGGAATCCCTAAATGTCACGTATGGTTTGTCACTATAATCATCATACATTCTTTTGGTTTTATCATCATAGGTATATGAATAATTATATTCGTTGTTTTTAAAGTATGTTGATTTATATTTCTTGGAAGTAATAACATATTTAGCTTGAGTGCCATGCTTCATATCAATGATGTCTTTTACATCAACTGTATCCGATTTGGGCAATATTTCAATTTGATAAGTGATTTCCCCACTGAAATATTGGGAATAGCATATGACTGGAAAGATTATTAAAAGTAATACTAATTTCTTCATTTATTAATCGTTGATTTACTGTTTTAAGCTATCAAAATTAAGCTACTGTCTATGTTGACCTATTTATCGTTTTTGTAAACTTTTGGTTTTCAGTTCTTGTTCAGCCATTTAATTTTCCAACCTGATTCTGAGATAAAGCCATCTACGTCATTTTCATTTTCAAGCCAAGTATCAAAACCTTCATTATCATCCGGTTCCTTAAATTCATAGATGTAAATACCACCTGAGCTCGCTCTGTCATCAATAAGTTTCACATACCATCCTGCGTTCCTTCCTGATATGATTTCTCCTAGTGTGTTATACTTTAAATTCAATCAAATTTTGATTTTGGATGAATCGTTTATTTGAACTTTAATCACCAAATACTTCGCTGGTGTTGCCATACGCATAATCATGCAATTGAAAATCGTCGTCTGAATTGTATTTCAATTCTCCATCAGGATTTTCAAAACAAATTACTGGTCTCAGCTCTTCACCATCAACCTTTATTTCTCCCTGATCTTGAAGCATTGCAAGGTCAAAGGAAAACTCACCACAGATATCTTTAAGTTTTGCCTTATCAACCCCATACTTTGCTAGAGTATCTTTTAACATAGAAATCATTTGATATTGCCATTCGGCAGCAGCTGATTCATATGATTCATCGTTTATGATTTTCATTGGTTTTGTTTTATCGTTTATTTGAACTTTAGGTTAACTCAGTTTTTTGTTAGCCAATGTTTATTTACACCCTCTTTTAGTCCTTCGATTTTTAAATTCTTTCCAAAACTCTTTTTGATTTTCGAAATCTATTTTTTCAGTAACACGCATTAAATTAATTGTAAATTCATTCTCATTCTCTAGAATCCGTAGTCCTAAATTATTTTTTGAAATGTGGTCAACTCTTGCTTTTAAATCCTCCTTCCATTCTCCAAATGATTCAAAATAGAGAGTGTCATCAATGATTTCAATTTTTCTCCATTCCGAAAGTCCCACCATCTCGTTTTCCGAAGCTACTCTCATTGAGTCTTTTTTGAAATATATCTCTAAGTATTGACTTTTTTCACAGATTGAAAAATTTCCATCTAATTTTTTTGCGGTGTCACAACTCGATATGAATAGTATTATTGAAATTAATGTCGGGAATTTTATTTTCATTTAAGGTTGGCTAACGGTCTCCTTTGTTTTGAATTGACAACTAAGTTATGATTCATCCTTTAATTGAACTTAGTGTTCGTTTTCTTTAATCGATTTCAAAGTGTATTGATTATAGGCCATTATGTCAAAGACTTTTGATTGCCCTGTTTTCAACCATCTTTTATAGATGAGTTTTCCGTTCATGAAAACATAAAGCTCATCATTCTCTATTTCCTTTGTAAATGCCATTCAATCGTTTATTTGAACTCTAAATTATGGTTATTTATCAATAACGGATGAGGAAAATTAAGAGTCCAAAAAATCACTTTTGTTCTCGTACCTAAAAATTTTGATCAGCAATCCAACAATTGATAAAAATGCAATAATATCAACTCCACCTCCGATTAAACCAAAATTGAATGGGTCAATTTTTGTATGCTGAGCTAAATATGGAATCGACAACCTTATGCCTATTTTAATCACTAAGCTTACAATTACAAGATAGACTAGGTATTTTGATTTCATAGATTGCTTATCCTTATTTGAACTTTTAATACAAAATCTATGGGTTAAGGGTTAAATTTCCTTGTACCATTCTTTAAACCACTTCTGTTCCATTTCAATCTGCTCCTGCATGCTTGTCTTAAATCGATTTCTTACTTCCTCATTAAGACCAAGTATATTTAATTTATACGCAAAATTCAATCCTTCTAAGTGTTTTTTGTTGATATTGGGTCGACTTATTTCCTCAGAGGCCCATTTATCAGGAGAGTTTGATGGAGTAACCTTGTTCTGATTATTTCCTAGCTCTGACCAAAAGTTCCAGCCAACCGAAACATTCTTAACCTTGATTCCATCGAGGACTTGTTGGGATTTTGGTTGTTGTTGCCACCTCCAAGTGTTAGGACTGTTTTTAGTTCTTTCAGTTACCCCAACTATCCTAATTTTTGATTTTATACTTTGCCAATCATTTTTTTCAGTAATCGACCAATGCTTAATTATTTCAATCAAGTTTAGCATTGTTGCACCTGAAGAATAATCGTAAGTTCATAAAGCTAATGGAAACTTAGGTCTTGGAATTCCACTATTTCCTCAACGGAATATTTCATCAATTCTTTGGTCAAACTACTTGTAACTTGTTGAAAACAATAGCGAAAAAGTTATCCCTAGTGTTGAAACAACTATTCCTTTTGAGAAGAAGTGAGCTTTTTTGGAACAGCACTTCCGACTCACGCCCATAATCGATATAGAATCCCTTTATTGGATTATTCGCAAAAGAAGAAAATTTATTCATTTTCCGAAAAATGAAAGAAAAAAACCTATAAATAAATGATAACAGCCTTTTGGAGAGTAAAGCAAACAAAACAGACAGCATCAGATGTAATTTTGATTCCAATCGATTGAGAGAACATAGAAGCTCTAGACTTAAAAACACGCATCTATCATTTTTCAATCTTAAACTTTTGTCATGAGAACTAAATGCCTACTTGTTTTTTCTCTGCTTTGGATTTTTGGCTTTACCACAATTCAAGCTCAATGTGATGCAAATAATTTTACTGTAACCGTCTCCCCAAGCAGCTGCCCAGGGGATGGGAATATCGAGGTACTTCTCCCAGGCGGGCCACCTTGTACAGGATGGCAAGTCATTCTTACAAACCCGGGTGGCGTAGAGACCATAAGAAACATCCCTGCCGATGGAGGCCCCATTGATTTTAATTCCTTGGCGATTGGAGACTATTCAATACGATTGGTCAATGGTACAACAGAATTATTCTACACAAACAACCCGGTACAGGTTACCACTACATACCAGGTTATGCAGATTTCTGGTAGCAGCCAAGCCCCATCTTGTTCTAATGGCGCAACCCAATATACACCAGATGGAACATTGGACATCACTATTGACAATGGCGGTAATGGCCCGTTTCTTTATGAGGTAACTTCACAATTCGGACTTCAAAGTTTTGGCCCGACAGCAGATACCTCACATACTTTTGGGAACATGGAAGGTGGGGAAGCAGTTTCCTTTACCGTGACTGACATGGGATGCGGCGTCTCACAGACACAGAACCCTGTCATATCCACTAATAATACCCGGGTTTCTGAATATTTTGCTGCAAATTATAGCAGAAGGTGTTTACCTGAATGTGATAGATTTGATGTGACCTTTAACATATTTGTCTATTCCCAAAATGGACAAAACAATGTACAGCTTCCGGGTAATGCCACAATCGTAGTTAATGGTGGAACACCCCAAAACTTATCGTTCATAAATGTCAACGGAAATACTGTAAACTTTAGTTATCCCTCCGGATTGGTTGAAAATGATTCCTATGAGCTATTATTCAACGATGGTTGTGACATTTTTGGCACAACGGATACTGCCCCACCTATGGACAATGACTTTCTTTTGGTTGATCCTGATTTGTTCTATGATTCAGCGACCTGTTCTTTTTCGCATTTAGTAAACATTACCGGGGCAGGTTTTACTGGATCTGGCGGTATAGACAACATATCCTTTTTTTGTAGTGATAATGCTTCAAATAGCATAACGATAGAGCAAGAAATTTCACCTGGAACATGGACCACAATTCTATCGACCAGCTCCCTAAACATAAACAATAGAATTTCTCAACCCTTACCAGGGCCTGGACATTATAGGGTAACTGGCTCTGACCCCTGTCATTCCGTAAGCAAGGAATTTGACACCCTTGTTGGATTTAATCCATTGAATGAAATGACCATAAACGAATCAAGCTCTATTTTGGAAGGAACGGGTGCTTTGGTAATTGACAGGGTACCGACAATGGGTTCTTCCGCAACCATTCCTGCGACTACTTATGAGATAAGTCCTGTACCATTTGTCCCTAGCCTGACCATAAATCCGGGTCATCCTTTTAGCCTTGCAGGTTCCTACACTATTAATTTTCCGGTGACCTATACCACTACCATAAATCGTTCCTTTATAGGGGACTTGCCGCCGGGTGATTATGAAATCAATATAACCGATGTCTGCAATAATCAAGCACAGAGATTGCACACAGTTTCAACCTTGGCCCAATATAATCCTTCGATTCAAGTAATCAATGGATGTTTCAATTCTTCGAGAATCGTTTATGATATGAATCCCGCAAACGTGGCCAGCACTTTAAATCCAAGAGCAGAAGTTGAGCTGTGGACCGATAACGGAAATGGCGAATTGGGCACCTTGGTGCAAGGAGATATTCCTCCAGACTTCCTTTCCGGGTCTTTTGATAATGTTATGTCCGGAGATTACATTTTAAGGTTTGTCAATATCAATTTTAGGTCAAGCAATCTCAATGAAAACTTTTCGGTTGTTACACTCAATAATAATGATAGGGAATATAGAACATCTGTGACCGTGGCCTCTTTTCAAAGTATCACGGTGAGCACCTCCGGTTCGTTCTGTGATTTAAATGATACTTCTTCAGGTTTTATATACGCAGAAATAACAGGTGGCACCCCTACTTACCCAATGACCTATGAGCTATTCGATGTTTCCAATCCTTCGATTGCAATTCAGACGCATACAGAGACGGACATATCGGTGACCAACCATCTGTTTCAAAACGTATCCGATGGTAGTTATCAAGTTCGTATAAGTACCCCATGTGATGGCCTGGATTCTAACATCGACCTTATACCGGCACCAATACAGCCATCCATCTCTGCCAACAACAATGGCGTAATATGTGCCCCTGGAGGAGATGTCGACCTATCCATAAACCTACCAGAAACTCTTTTTGATATTGTTTGGACAGACAATCAGGGTAATACCGTTGGTATTGGATCAGCAATCACTGCTTCGGTCACTGCTCCAACCCTATTTACTGCTACGTATGAATTCAATCCCCAGTTCTGCACATCATCTGTGATAAATTCAAATTCCGTACAGGTACAGATAGATTTTCTCCCAGAACTTGCCCAAATAGGTGTCGAAAGTACCACTTGTGACGTTTCAGGAGCTAATTATACGCTAACGGTAGAGCTTACTGGCACTTCACCTTACATGGTTATGGGCATTGGTGCACCAGGAGCGTTTAATGGTAATGTCTGGACTTCTGACCCTATTCCTGCCGGTACCGATTACAACGTGGATTTTGTGGATGTAAATACCTGTTCCACATTGACAGTGTCAGATGTTGCCCCCAACTGCTGTGTGTTTCAAGTCAATTGTCCCATATTTCCTCCCATGACCGTGGAATGTTACGATGACATACCAACGGCTACAAGTCTTACCGAAGTAGAGTTTGAAACTTTGGGAAATGGAAATGGTTCAATTGGGGATTTTCCCTGCGGAATCATTGAAATAACTGCCGCCAACAGTCCAGATACGGGTAACTGTGGTACAACCACCATTATCAGAACCTATACCGTTACCGAATATGAAGATACCAACGATAATGGCATTAGGGACCCAGGTGAAGTTACGGTATTGAATACTCTGAGCTGTCAACAGAACATCATGGTAATAGATACACAAGCTCCAGTGTTTATGGAAAGTTTGCCCGCTGATATTACCGCCATTTGCAATGATATACCAATGGTAGTCACATTGACCGCTATTGACAATTGCGACTCCAATGTGCAAGTGGTATTTGATGAAGCCATTACCAATGACCTCAATTGTGCCAACGGTTATAGCATTACAAGAACTTGGACCGCAACGGACTGTACTGGCAACCCAAACACGCATACCCAAATTATTACGATTCCACCTACAGGGCCTATTATGACGGATTATGATGAAGAAATCACCGTTATCTGCGGGAAAGAAATCCCACCTGTTCCGAATCTTGTCTTTACTGGGGGATGCGGGGACTATATGGTCAATTTTACGGAAGAGACCCTACTATCAAGCAATACGGACGACTTTATCATAGAACGTCTTTGGGAAGTCACCGACTCTTGTGGTAATATTGAACTGTTCCAACAAATCATTACTGTAGTGCAACCTGATAGGGAATCGGTAACCATCGACATCTGCATCATGGATGACAGTATCGATTTAATCAGTTATTTGCCTTCCTCTTTTGACGCTAACGGTACATTTGAGAATGTATCAGGAAATGAAACTTTAAATGGAAGTATTTTCAATCCTTCCCATTTTGGAGTCAGAGAGCACCATATCTCTTATAGCTCTACTGATGGTACCTGTAAATACTTTGTCGACTTCTTTATTCGCATCAATACCGATTGTGTTCCTTGCAATACCTCTGAAATCCTTGCTTCCAATACGGTCACGGCCAACTCGGATGGGATCAATGACTTCTTCGAGATCCAGGGAGGCGAATACTGCGACTATGTTTTTGGGTTACAGATTTTTAATCGATGGGGACAGATCATATACGAATCGGACAATTATAGGAATGATTGGAGTGGATTTTCCCCAAATAATGCCTTCGGTAGTTCGCGCACTTTGCCCTCTGGCACATACTATTACATCATATCGGTCCAAAACCAAGAGGTCGAACCCATCAATGGATTCATCTATCTAGGTGCGGATTAAGATGACAAATAACAATACTATGAACCCCAAATTAATATACTATCGATTACAGATAGTAAAACTAAACCATGGAAAGCATGAAAACCATAGATAAATATCTAATTGCAGTCATAACACTGTACGGCTTGGCGGTAAGTGGGCAACAATTGCCACAGTTCACGCAATACATGTTCAATACGATTTCTGTTAACCCTGCCTATGCAGGAAGCAGGGAAGGAATCAATGTAACGGCCTTGCACCGTAACCAGTGGGCAGGTCTTAACGGAAACCCGACCACCAGTACCTTTTCGTTCCATACCCCTTTGAACAACGAACGTGTGGGCCTGGGTCTATCCTATATTTCCGACCAATTGGGTTTTGAGAGTACCAACTATGTATATGGTGATTTTTCATATACCGTTCCCGTGACTGAGGAAGCGAAGCTCTCATTTGGACTTAAGGCAGGGCTCACCAATTATAAATTGGAAAACCCTGATCTAAGCGACCCTTTCTTTAGCAGCAATTTCAACAGCTGGAAACCAAATTTTGGCGCGGGCGCCTACTTAAGTAGTAATAGATGGTATGTTGGCTTCTCATCACCAAGGATATTGAACACCGATCTGAACGAGGGAGAATTCCAAGCTTTGGAAAGGAACAGTTACTATGCGATTGGAGGGCTCGTCCTTGATCTTTCCGCTGACATTAAATTCCGTCCCGCTTTTATTACAAAGTTCACCAGCGGGGCACCTTCGACCTACGATATTACATCCAGCTTTTTATTTAATGAAAAACTATGGGTCGGTGCCTCCTACAGGTTCAATGATGCTTCCAATTTCGGGGCTTTCGTGGATTTTCAAATCTCCAATACCATACGATTGGGCTACGCCTATGACCTGCCAACTTCCATTATCAGACCTTATTCTGGCGGGACGCATGAGGCCATTCTAATTTTTGAACCAAGATTGCCCAAAAAGACCCGTTTGTATAGATCCCCCAGATACTTTTAAACCTATATATCATGAAACATTATAGCACCACTTCTGTTTTTATGTTACTTGCTCTTTTTGGGGCACTGTCACTGAATGCACAATCCATTATCCAAAAAAGAGCAGATCAGTTATTCTACAAATTCGCCTACGCCAAGGCAATCCCTGAATACGAAAAAATGACTGATGGGAAAAATGCACTGCACGCTCATCAACGTTTGGCGGAATGTCATTTATTCTTACGGGACTTTGAAAAAGCCTTGCCCCATTTTGAGCAGTTCATCCATGAACCAGATACGCCAACCAATTATTATTTCGAGTATGCCATGGCGTTGAAAAGTTCCGGGCAAGAAAAAGCAGCATTGAAATGGTTGAAACGCTACGGGAAATTACATAGGAAAGACACCAGGGTCAAACAGTTTTTAAAGGATGGTAATTTGGCCTCTGTAGTTTTCAATAGCAAAGAACAATATGACCTCGAACCCGTTCATTTCAACACCGAGTATAGCGAGTTTGGGGCTTTCGTCCATGATGGCCAACTTTATTTCAGCTCCAGTCGTAGGGAAAAGTCCTTCAAAAATAACTATAGTTGGAACGACGAACCCTGGTTGGATATTTTTCAAATCACTGAAGGTAGCACAACGGAAGTACCTCGTAGGTTTGAAGGAGAAATCAATTCCAGGTTCCATGAAAGCTCTATGGTCTTTTCCACAGATTATAAGAATGATACCATTATTTACTTCACTCGAAGTAATTATTTCAACAATAAGGAGAGTTTTTCCACGAGAAGAACGGAGGATAGAAACATAGAAAAACGAAATAATCTGAAAATCTTCAGAGCAGATAAAGTCGATGGCCATTGGAAGGTCATCCGAGGCTTAAAAACCAACGCTGACCATTATTCCAATGGACACCCATCGGTAAACTCCAGTAGAACTCTATTATATTTTGCTTCGGACCAACCTGGTGGATATGGGGGAACGGACATTTACTATTGTAAGATCCATCCAAGGGGAGGTGTGGGACATCCTATAAACGCAGGACCGATTGTAAACACCTCAGGTAACGAAATGTTTCCTTATGTAAACAATGAGGGGCAACTTTTCTTCTCTTCTGATGGCCACGTGGGCTATGGACAATTGGATGTCTTTGCCACAGTAGCCGATGAAAATGGAATTATCAAAGAAGTCGTGAACTTGGGAAAACCTATGAACAGTGAAAAAGATGATTTTGGGTACTATGCTCTGGACAATGGAATTGATGGCTACGTAAGTTCCAATAGAAAGGGAGGTGAGGGGAGTGATGATATTTACAAATTTAGGCTTACCCCGCCATTGGACATTGAAGGAACAGTAACTGACGCCATAAATCTAAGAGTATTGGATAGTGTGCAGATATCGCTATATGATCAGAGCACTGGTGATTTGATCCATAAGGTCATCACCGATGAAAATGGGAGGTATAAAATGCCACTTGATAGGCATAGGGTATACATGATAGAGGCCGTACGCAAAACACATCCCCATGAGCATGTGTACTTTAATACTTCAATAACGCCAAGGGCTACAGAGCGTATTTACAAGGATATCCCGTTGGAGCCCGTGTTGGATTTGAAGATCCTGGCTGACCTTAACAAAATATACTTTGATTTTGACAAAAGTAACATTAGGCCAGATGCGGCCATGGAACTTGACAAAGTAATCAAATTAATGACAGAAATCTATCCTGAAATGACCATACGTCTAGAATCCCATACTGATCCTGTGGGCAGCCATACCTACAATGATAACTTGTCAGAAGCCCGTGCCAAATCAACGTATGAATATTTGATAGCCAACGGGGTCCCTAAAAACCAAATCCTATCCTATAAAGGCTATGGAAAGCGCCAACCGATTAATGATTGCATGGGAATTGGGAATTGTTCTGCAGAAGAATTGGAGCTTAATAGAAGAACGGAATTTCCAATCATTCAAATAAGTAAAGGCCAACCTACCAGCTTGCTGACCAAAGAGAGGTAGTTTTTCCATAAAATGGACAAAGCAAAACGATAGATGAATCAAAAAGCCCTTTTATCAAACGATAAATTGAGAAAAACCATCAGTGGGATATTTTTGGACCAAAAACCATATGTAAGAAATACCTTTAATAGCACAAAGGAATTTAATCGGATGTCTCCGACCAAGCCCTCAAATACTTCTCAAGAAGCGCATAAAACCCTTTTACCCAAACCATTTACTATGCAGGAAACCATAGATTTTATAATATATGACAGGCAGGGGCCTATGAGCAACGCAATCAAGCATGTATTAAAAAACACCAAAATCCGCATACATCGTTTAAAAAAGGTCAATGAAATAAAAAATACGCTTCAGATAATGGCAACTACGGATTTTATTTTTATCCTGTTCGTCTTTAATGAAGTCTTTGAATTTATTGATTATTTGGAGTTGGAAAAGCTTGATGTTCCAATTGTTTTTGCACCTACAAATAAGCGTTGCTATGAAAGGCTCTGTGAAATTGAGGGAATCTGGATTATGGACGTATCCAGAAACAAGCAAGAATATATTCAGCAAATAACTGATTTTTTAAGGATATTGCAACATAATTAAATGACCCTCTACAGATTACCAGGAAAATTCCAGTTATAATTAACATATAATACAGCTTAAAAATGACATTTGCAATTATTGACGATACGGTTTCAGATATAGAATATTGCAAAGAGCTTTTGGCAAAAAACTTTGATAACTTTGAGCTTTTAGAATGTTTCTCAGACCCAATAGCTGGACTTGATTATGTCAATGAGCACAAACCAGATGTATTGATCTTAGATATGGAAATGCCCGACTTAAGTGGCTTAGACCTCATAAAACAACTTAAATCACCCAACACAGAGGTGGTTTTTTACACGTCCCACTCGGATTTTGCTCTTGATGCCTATCGGAGTTTTGCTCTTGGCTTTTTATTGAAACCTATCAATGAGGCTGAATTTGTAGGTATCATCACGAAAGCTATGCAGAGAATGGAAAGCAGTAAAAAATGGCCCAAAGAAAAAGATAATTTAAAAATCGAGCTCCAAGCATTGGAAAATAAAAAAGTGGCTATACCCACCATGGGATGTACTTACTTTCCAAAGATTATGGACATTGTGCGTTTAGAGAGCGTGGACAGCTATGCCAAAATACATTTGGCGGATGGCAATATCCATTTGAGTTCTTATGGCATCAAACATTTTGAAAAGTCCTTGACCGCTCCGTTATTTTTTAGAGTTCATAAATCTCATTTGGTCAATTTAAAGAGAGTGGACAGATTTTTTCCAGATGGCACATTGATCATGGATACAGGGGATAGAATTCCTGTGGCCAGAAGAAGAAGGGCAGAGCTTTTAGAACTTTTCTAACCTCCATGATTTATTAATTAAAAAACTCATATTCTGGTGTATGGAATTCTGACAATCACCCTTGTTCCCGACTTTTGTCCGTCGGTAAGATCTTGAAACCTAATTTCGTATTCCCCATTCCTTTGATTTATTTGGTTCATAAGGTTTAACCGTTCTTTCAATATTTGAGATGCATACGATTGGTGCTGATCGCCATTCATCTCTTTTGTTGTCATAATTCCCAATCCATTATCTTCGACACTAAAAATCAATTGCTGGGAAAGGCTCGATTTTTTAATTTTTAAGACAATTTTTTTTTCTGTCTGATTTTCAGTAAAACCGTGTATTATTGAATTCTCAATGATAGGTTGCAAAATCATAGGAGGGATTACAAGGTCATCCAAATCAATATCAGCCTCACATTTCACTATTAAAGTAACATCAATAGCATTGTCAATGTTACTCAAAGTAACATAACTTTTGATAAAGTCAATTTCCTTGGAGAGCTGTATGCGCTCATTTCTGGTAACGTCTAATGTAAGTCTAGTGAGTTTGGAAAAAAGGGTCACATAATGTTCCAATCCCTTTGTTCTGTCATTTCTTAATCTATTTCGTATCTCGTTCAAAGCATTGAATATGAAATGGGGATTCATTTGGGATATCAATGTTTTCCTTTCCAATTCAATCAATGCCAGGTTTAGGGCATATTTTTTTTTCACTTTGTTGCCATAACTCAGCACTAAAAAAAGTAATAGCCCCACTAAGAGAAATCCACTTAAAATTAAAAACCAAGATTGCTTATAAAAAACTTCCGCTATATTCAAATCATAAACCAGTTCGTCAATCGATTCGACACCAGTTGAATTCAACCCTTTAATCCTTAAAACATGATTACCTGGGGGTATGGACAACAGCTTCAGAGTAGTCTGGCTTCCCAGATTCACCCAATCATCGGTGACTCCGTCCAATCTATAAGCATATTTGTTGGCATCTGTATTATAACAGTCGTTAATGGTATAGGATATTGAAAATGAACTTTTATCATAGGGAAGATTAAAGCTGTGAGTATCCTTGTCAATAACATCAAGCTTCATTTCTTTCTCCTCCTGGGCATCATAATATTCGAATTTGGTGGGGAATATTCTGATTTCCTGGGATTGAACAGTCTCAGCAACGCTGTCAAAAGTGATTAATCCGTTAATCCCTCCAAAGAATAAATTGCCTGATGAAGACCGGTAATATGAACTTGGATTAAAATCATTAAAAGGTAGTCCATCTTCCACGTAAAATGAGGTGATCTTTTTTAAATCTTTCTCATACTGGTAAAGCCCGTTACGAGTACTGAACCATAAATTTCCATCGATATCCTCCAAAATTCCCAACACATTTAGATTGGTAAGACCATGAGCTTCGTTTATCACTGTCAATTCTTTCAAATTCTTGTCTATGTGCACTGCTCCTTTGTCTGTACCTAGCCAAATATTTTCTTGCCTATCAACAAAAATCAAATTTACCTTGTTAGATGGAAGAGCCAGTTTACCTTCAGTAGAATCGTTGTTTAACTGTAAAAAAGTATCAGAATCAATATATTTTATAATGAGTCCGTTCGCATCAGTACCAATAAAGAGTCTGTTTTTGGCCCTATGAAGGTCCCAAATAAAAAGTTCCCTATTGTTCTCAACGATCGGAATGGGTAGCTCCCGGAATTTGTTTTGTTCCGTGTTGAATTCGTGAAGGCCATAATGACTGGAAAGCAATAAGGTAGAGTCCGAAGATTGCAGGAGATCATAGTAATGCAAACTTGGCAACCTCCAGTGCGAGTTAAATAAGTGAACCTCCTCAATCTTATTTTTAATGTAATTTATTTTGACAAGCTTATTACTCTCCCCTAGGCACCAGGCTGTGGAATCACTGACTTTTAAAAAAGATTTCTGGTAACCCAGCTCCATCCTATCAAAAACCTTTGCTGTTTCATAAGGGCTTTTGTTATAAGGATCATCGGAAGGGGTAAGCTTAAACACCCCTTCATCAGTGGCTGCAAGGATTTCTTTATTGGGAAGCTCCAAAAAACCCCTTACATCAATCCTTTGACCCTCATTGTAATTAAGTATCCTACTAAAATTATTCTTGCTGAACTTTATTTTGCTTATGTGGTCATCGCTACTGACATAAATGATACCGTTTTTATCGATTTCAATATCATCGATTAAATTGGGAAATGGAATCTCATATGTTTTTTTTAGATGAAGACTCCCGTTCATTTCCATCATTTTGAATAGTGATAATTTTTTTCCCAAGTCTTCGATACCAATGAGGTCGGCATGATTTTTTAGTACAGGGTTATCCTCTTCCTTGATGAGAATCATCTCTTGAATAGGTAAGCTAAGTACTTGAATATCCAAATCTTTTATGAAATGGGTTTTAAAAATACTTCCCTCATAGCTATACTGCGTTTCAATAGATTCCGAGAGGAAGTCACCATTGTCCGTAATCAATAGGCCATCACCTCCATTATGTTGCCATTCAGGATGCAAATAACCACCATGAAAATAGTTAAGTGTCGAAGTGAAATCAGCAATTAACGTGGCCTTCCCTTTGTCCAGGACAAATAGCTTACGTCCCTGTCTAATTAGAAATTTATCACAATCGATCATTCTTTCAAACTGCAGAAAATTCCTTAAAAAATATGCATCGTCTGCATATCTTGGTTCAATTCCAGGAACCTTATATTCAGTGACTACCAAAGAGGAATCAACTTTTAAAATAATATTATCCACCCGGGCGCCAGCAGCAATCCATAGGTTTCCATCGCAATCTTCGATAAAGGAGTTTGCCTGCAGTTCTAACCCTTTTAAAAAAAGTTTGAATTCTATTCGATTAGAACTAACATCTAAAGTTTCGCTGGATACAAAGATTCCCGTAGTTCCCGATACCCATACTCTCCGCTTGCTATCAATAAAAAAATCATGTATAAGTTTGGGTAGGTTATCCGTGTTTTTATCTATAAAAGGGCTGATAACATTATAGGAGCCGAAGTCCTTTACAAAACCATTAAAAGTAGAATACCATAGAAATCCATCATCATCCATCTGCATGAAATTCTTGTACTTATGGGATTCCCCGTTTGGATTAATTTTAATATCCCTTATCGTATAATCCTGTGCTCGGGCAACACCCAAAATCAAAAAAAAGCTAAATAGAATAATATGTCTGTATGGTATCCTCAAGTTGTTTAAATGGTTGGTAAATGACCCAAAAGTTTGGATTGTAGCAAATCTCAACAAACCATATGTTTGCATGAAATTACCTCGTCTTACTAATATACGGTCAATTAAGCATTTTAGGATTAGTCGTTAACGTTTTCAAGCCCTTAACAATTTATTCATATTGACGGATCAATGGAAAAATTATAATCAATTAAGGCAACAGCTGTTTTTAAGGATTTAACAGAAATTCTGCTTTCCCTATCTCCAATAAAATTGGTCAATGAATCTAAAAATTCAAAATCAAGTGGGTATTTCACTGATTATTGACCCATGGTAGAGTTTCATTATTTTGAAATTCAATTTCCGTTTAAGGCATTGGGTCCACCGTTTAGGGTTTTTTGAATTTAGATTTATAAGAAAAAAAATATTTTTACATAAGAAAAATAGTAAGTATTGAATTTGCAATATTTTTTTAGAACATATCTGATATGCAATCACTAATATCTAATACAATAAATTACAAACTTTGTTTGAATGATGAAGCTAAAAGTTTATTTACGAGTTCCCTGCAAGAACTTGTAAAATCTAATTGTTCTGACTTTATGGTGTATAGAGTAGTTAATGGTAATATAAAAAATTTACCAGATTATGATTATTGGCAAGAAGCCTTGGAAATTGATGAAGATATTTTTGGAGAACTCCATTTGAATCTTTGCCAAAAGATAGGTAAGATTGTACGGAGAAGGAATATATAAAAGGTATTGGTCAATTCTTTTTCACCCTAAAGGTGATACCTCTATTGGCAATAACCGAGGTAGGGCAACCCAGACGTATGGTAAAGTCCTTTGATGAACCAACTCCTTGTCCGGCAGCCACTGCCAAGGGTACTCCATAAGTTTGGCTTGAGGGTACAGTATCAACAGCCCCATTAAATCTGTTGCTTGCATCTAAGTTATTTCTGGTAAAAGCGCCATCACCTTCTAGGGCATCCGGACAATTATCACCATCACTATCGGTGTCAACATAATCAATTATGCCATCACCATCCGTATCTAAAGAGCAATCGGAAACATCACCAGCTAATCGTTGGGCATATAGACTTATTCCATCAATTGCCATATACTCATTTACCATTCCAGTACCATCACTATCTGCTCGGAATTCCAACCATTTTGTAGGTGAGGTGGCAGTAAATGTCATTTCTTGTTGTATCCAAATTTGGTTGCCCGCCCCCTTAAAGTCCATAGCGGTACTAAAAGAAATTGGTGCACCCAAAAAATCTCCGATTCTCCAACGTGCTTTCAGGGTGGGATCAATGGGGGTGATTCCTTCAATGCCTGCATTGGCTTGATAAAATTTTAACACGTAGGTTCTTCCTACGTCCAAATTGTCCAATCGAACAAAAAACGATTCACCGAAATTGTTCCTAACATTCGCACCTATAAAAACTCCGCCATCGGGCGAGGGAGGCATCCCATTAGCAACCCCACTACCAGTTGGAGGCACAGGAGCAATCCATGAATCCGGAGAGCCATTCCCTTGAGCCCATCCGGCACCAGGGGTAAATAATCCATTAAATAATGGAACACCTACTACACCATTAGGTATATCGTAACTTGCAACACCGAAAAGGGATTCAAAAGTACCATCCGCATTTTGGGCACTTAGAACTTCTACAGGAGGGCATTCCACTTCATCAAGAATCCCGTCGTTGTCATCATCCAAATCCTGGCAATTTGCTATACCGTCTCCATCGGTATCCAAACCAGAATTAAAGGGTGCCAGGCACTGTCCATAACCAACTGTACAATTGGAAATGAGAAAAAGCAGGGGAACAAGTCGCTTTTTTTTAAAAAAATGGTGCTTTGTGCTCATTGATTGGCTATTAAGGATTTCAATAAGTCTTTCAAACATCTTTCTTATGGGTGTCTTAGTGAAAATCTATATCATCGAATGTAAGTTCATTGAAAAAATGACAGTCTGTATTTGCTGTTCAGTGAACGGCGATTTATATCAATTTATCGGAATTGGTCAATCAGAGATGTCGGTATAATCTGTTCACTCTTATAAAAAGTAAAAAAGAGGTCTGTTCAAAAAAATCTTAGTGAGTAAAAGTGTTTTTTGAAATTGTTTTTTAGCTAAGGAAGTATGACAAAATATGGTTTTGGGTGCATTAGATTTGGACCGGAAGACTTTAACATTATTATTAATAATTGATGAGTCCTACAATTTTGTCAATAGTTTTTCAGGTGTCTTATAAAAATAACGTTTCTAGTGGCAATTAACCTTTTATGCGAAATAATTGGCCCCAGGTTTTTCTAGACTTTAATAGCTTATTTTAAAAGTTCAATTCCCCATACCTATTTCTAAACTTGTCCAGAACACCTTAAAAGGACTCTGACAATAACACAAAACGGTCGTTTATTGGCACCGTTATTAACACATAACTATTCAATATTTTTAATTGCCCGTATTGAATAGAAAATCATTACTTGCTAATAATATGACTAAATCTCATAAATTTTACATCGAATTAATTCGTTTTGATTTCGTATATTGAAGTCTGACGAATGTGCAAATCTAGTAAACCGCAGTTCGTCAACATAAAATCTAAGCTTTGCGTAAACCCTATAAATAAAGGGATAGCCGGATAAGGTTTGAATCCTGTCGAGGTCACGGAAAAATAGTCCGATAAGAAAAAACGCCAAGTTTACTTGAGCGTTTTTTTGTTTGGGATATTTTCTTGCTGGAACCCTTTTAATTTGCAATCGTATCTCGATTAATCATGGCAACAACTAGTCATCACCCCTAATCAATTCGGCGGACGCACTCTTGAAGGAAACTAAAGAACCCTCAAGGTCTGGGTATTTCTTTCTTAAAGCATCATACTCAGGGTTCACCGCATGCTCCCCCCAGATGCCTAACATCAATTTCAAATTCTCTTCGCCTTCTGGATATTGCCCTTTGTCATCGGTTTCTTGAATCCAATCATTCAAAACAGTGGAATACTCCAGCAATACTTTGGTATATTTAGTTTCTTTTGAAAGATTGTTCAATTCAAAAGGGTCGCTTGGTAAATGATACAATTCCTCTTCTGGTCGTTCATCTGACATAAATCTGTCTTGTATTGAATCTAATTTTTCGTCAGCATGTAATTGATGCATCACCTTTACGAATTCAATGTCATCAAAATCCATGTAGGTAGGTTGCGTATATGGTCTGTCTGTCTTAAAATTTCGAATGTATTTATACGTTTTTGAGCGTACGGAACGAATCCTGTCAATAGTAAAATCGCAACGATCTCTGGTGGAAATAACGTAACTTCTTTTATATGCATCATCAAACATGTTCTGACCTTCCATATAACTTGGTATATCAATCCCAGCCAGAGCCAGAGACCCAGTACCTATATCTAATCCGCTTATTAAATCTTCATTTATAGTGCCAGGTTCTAAACCACCAACACGTTTGGTGAAATCAGCAATGACCAAAGGAACCTGCAACCCTCCATCATATAAGAACTGTTTGTTTCTGGTCATTCTCATTCCATGGTCTGAAAAAAAGAACACCACGGTGTTTTCCAACAAACCATTATCTGTTAGGGCTTTGATAATCTCTCCGACTTTTTCATCAGTAATTTGAATGGCATCGAGGTGATTGGCATACTCTTCAACAATTGCAGGATGGTTTGGCAGGTACGGTGGCAGTATTATCTTCGAACGGTCAACAGGTGTCTTTATAGTATTCTTAAAGGTCTTGGAAAAAATTTCTTTCCCTCCTTTTAACTGTATTTGCCCAAAGAAGGGTTGTTGATTTTTAAGCGTATCCAAATTTACGTGTACTCCGCTTTTTCCATACAATGGATGCAACTTATAGTCCTGTGTATATAAGTTCCGTCTATCATACATAAAGTTATAGTCATCCTTGCCATTGTTAAAAGTGAAATAACCCGCATGCTTAAAAAGTTCCGGAATCGTTTTTAAACTATCTGGTAAATAGATTGCAGATTCTTCTGTTCTAGAACTATGATGATTGTGCGTCCCGGTAGTGGTTGACATCACTCCTGTAATTATACTGGAGCGACTGGCCGAACATACCGGTGCAGGCATAAAAACATTAGTATATAGAACTCCTTGTTTTGCAAGACTATCAATATTTGGAGTTGAAATAAGGGTTGTACCATAAGCACCTAGCAAGGGAGCGGTATCCTCAAGGAAAATCCATAAAATATTAGGTGAGGGGTCGGACTCTTTTGGTTGTTTTGGTTGTTTTGGTTGGGTACAGGAACTACACAGTATGATTAGCAGCACCACTGGCAGGAATCTTATATGCCATGTATTATTAGCCTTCATCGTCATTATTTCAATCAATTGCTTTAAAATAATAAACACCTTTGGATAATTCCATACTTCCTTTTTTTTATTTCTGAACCGAGGCAATTCAGTATGGCATACCCAACCTCTTTAACCCTCCACTTATCACCCCCAATATTCTGGTTGCTGTTGTGGCTTTGAAAATATCAAAACAAATATATCAAAAATGTGTTATCGTACACATTATTCCTGTTTTGTATGACTTTTTTACTACTTTTGACTTCATTAGGGCTACGATATGTGATTGAAAACCTATTGTTAAAAAAGGTATTTCACTAGGAAAAGTTGTTACCAATTTTGGTGTTGTCAACTCGGAAAATGCCAAAAGCTATATAGCACAGTCATCAGTCTAATACAGATTGAGTTCTTAATAGAAAAACACTTTAGTGTATAATGCATTAACCATCTAAAAACATCAATAAGCCATGAATTCAAGAAGAAAGTTTATAAAAAGCAGTTCCATTTTAGGAGCAGGGGCTATTCTTGCCCCAAATATTGCTTCAGGTTTCGTATCCAACACGTTTGAAGATACATTGAAGGTTGGTTTTATTGGTGTTGGTTTAAGGGGTACAAACCATCTTACCAATATTTTACTAAGAAAAGATGTAGAGGTAACCGCTATCTGCGATATCGACCCAGTCAGAATCGATTTGGCTAAGGAAATGATTAAAACTGCAGGTGGCAAATCACCTCAAATTTTTGGAAAAAATGATTATGATTATCGAAACCTCTTGGAATTAAAAGATGTGGATGCTGTAATCATCTCAACCCCTTGGCTGTGGCATGTTCGCATGACTGTAGATGCGATGAAAGCAGGAAAGTACGCAGGTGTAGAAGTGTCGGCAGCAAATACATTGGAAGAATGTTGGGATTTGGTCAATGTCCATGAACAAACGGGCACACATATGATGATTTTGGAAAACGTTAACTATAGAAGGGACGTAATGGCTGTTCTCAATATGGTAAAACAGAACATTTTCGGTGAAACGGTTCATTTTAGATGTGGTTACCAACACGATTTAAGGCAGGTCAAATTCAACAATGGCCAACAACCTTACGGCGGCGGCGTAGAGTTTGGTGAGAAAGCTATTTCCGAAGCAAAATGGAGAACCGAGCATTCTGTAAAACGCAATGGAGATGTGTATCCTACCCATGGTTTGGGACCCATAGCGGCTATGGCTGATATCAACAGAGGGAATCGATTTGTTTCCATGAGTTCATACGCTTCAAAAGCGATTGGATTACACAATTACGTACTAAAACATGGTGGGGAAAGTCACCCAAATGCCAAGGTGAAATTTAAACAGGGTGACGTAATCACTTCAACCATTGAAACGGCCAGAGGAGAAACAATAATAATCACCCATGATTGTAATTTGCCACGCCCCTATTCCCTAGGGTTTCGTGTGCAAGGGGCAAATGGACTATGGGAGGTAGATGGAAATAGAATTTATGTAGAAGGCAAATCGGAACCCCATGCATGGGATGAGGCTACCTCATGGTTAAAAGAATATGACCATCCTTTATGGAAAAAATATGGAGCATATGCCGAAGGTTCTGGACATGGAGGTATGGACTTTTTTGTAATGAATGCTTTTGTGGAATCAGCCAAGCAAAATATTGCCCCACCTATGGATGCTTATGATGCTGCTGCTTGGAGCGCGGTAACACCTTTATCTGAAGTGTCTATTGAAAATAATGGAGAACCTCAGAATTTTCCTGATTTTACCAGAGGTCTTTGGATAAAGAGAAAGCCCTATAATTGGATGAAGGATAGTTTTTAGACTACCCTTCAATCAAGATGCTGTATTGGTATTGCCCTATCAATTTATAGTACAATAGATTTTCCAGGTGTCGGTATGGGATAAGAACCATCTTCATTGGGCATTACTGGTGGATTTGCATCCCATGAAAGCTCTTCTGGCACCAAACTTAACTCTGATTTCATCGCTTCTTCCCAAGTAATCACTTTTCCACTGTATGTGGCCATTCTCCCCAATATGGCAGTCATTGTACTCTTAGCTCCATACTCTCCATTATTGATGACTTCATTATTTCTAATAGAGGCAAAAAGTCTGTTATGTTCTTCTTGGTACGGGTTATGCCCCTCACTATTTGAAATCGAGTGCAGTTCCTTACCATTGATATCGTAAATCTTGGCGGTACCTCCATCATTGGTCACAACGGTTCCTTTTGTGCCTTGAAATGCTTCACCTACCCTATACATGGTGTTAGGCTGATGCCTACATTGGCTAGCCACTACAGCACCACTTGGATACGTAAATTCAACAAAATGATGGTCGAAAATTTCCCCATACTCCTTGCCTGTACGAACCAGCCTACCTCCCATGCCCTGGGCTGAAACTGGATACTCCCCTATAAACCAATTGGCCACATCAATATTGTGAATGTGCTGCTCTAAAATATGATCACCGCATAACCAATTGAAATAATACCAATTGCGCATTTGGTATTCCATCTCGGTATATTCCGGTTTTCTGGGTTTCACCCAAACCCCTGCACTATTCCAATAGACCTGACCTGAAACAATCTTACCGATTGTATCATTTTCAAGTAAGTCTAATGTCTGTAGATAATTTTCTTGATAGTGCCGCTGTAACCCAACTACAACATTCAATTTCTTCGACTTTGCCACCTCAGCCATTTCTAAAACTTTCCGAATGCCAGGAACATCGGTTGCTAAAGGTTTTTCCATGAATACATGCTTGTCATTTTCAATAGCATATGCAAAATGCTGTGGTCTAAAGCCAGGTGGGGTGGCCAAAATGACCACATCGGCCAAATCAATCGCTTTTTTATAGGCATCAAAACCTACAAAACGATTTTTCTCTTTCACGTTAATCTTCTCCGTCCCTGCATATTTCTCACTCAAATTATTAAAGCTGCTTGTGAGTCTGTCTTCAAAAGCATCTGCCATGGCCACCAGTTCAACATTATCATCGGCTTGTAGTGCTTGATCAGCCGCACCGGAACCTCGTCCACCGCAACCTACCAATGCCAATTTCAAGGTTTTGTTTTCAAATACATTGGCCATCGCTCCAACATCTAATGTTGGCAATAACATCCCCGCCGATAAGAGGGTAGTGTTTTTAACAAAATCCCTTCTTGTGTTTTGTCTTTTTGATGTTTTGTCTTTTTTCATCTTCTTAATGTTTTCAAATTAGTATCGTTATTCTTCAAGCCAGTAACTATGCTGTGATTCTATGTTCGGTGTCTTATACGGCCGTACAATTCTAAAGCCCACGAACGGAGCATCTGTATGCCACCATTTACTTTTTGGAAACTGGGGGTCTCTCTGTTTCCAAACAGGTTTGGAAAATGTTCTTGATGCACTGCGCAGCATTTCTGGACCATCTTTATATGATCCTCCCCGAATTACTACAGGATATTCTTTTTCAACCCAAATAAAAGTAGTGGTACTTTCGGCATACGTATTGGCATCATATTGATCCAAAGTCCATTCCGCAACATTGCCATACATATCGTAAAGTCCCCAGGGGTTCGGTTTTTTTTGACCAATTTCATGATAGGTTTCACCACTATTATCCGAAAACCAAGCGTATTCTTCCAAAGTATCATTTCCCTCAAAAAAATGAGCCCCCTCAGTTTTGGCCCTTGCAGCATACTCCCACTCCGCTTCTGTGGGCAATCGATAAAAATTCCCGGTAATCGCTGAAAGCCACTCACAAAATTTTGAAGCCCCTAATTGCGTTACATTACCAATGGGAATATTTTCTCCAGTGCCCATCCCTAAGCTCATATCCACATAGGGTATTGTTGCGCCGGCAACCGCATCTACTTCTTTTATTACTTCATTTCCTTTATCTATAAACTCAGCTTTATCCAATTCGCGTTGCAAAAACAGGCTATAGAGTTTCCAAGTGATTTCATAGCTGGACATCCAAAATCCTTCAATAGGCATTTTTCGTTGTGGCCCTTCATCCTCATCTCTTCCTTTCTCGCTGTTTGGGCTTCCCATAATGAAAGAACCACTGGGAATAGCAACCATATTGATTTCTAGTGAGGTATCAGGTAATTCCTGTACATAACCCTGTTTTTGCTGGGCGTATATTGAGGCCATATGCGCTATGAACATAGCCCATAGGAAAAAGAATTTTTGCGATTTTAAAATAATCATTCGTTGATCTTAGTATAAATCGATGTTTTATAACAATTAATTATTCCGATAGCGCAGCTATCGATGTAATGTTTACTTTACGAAATTCCACTTCCGAGCCTTCTGCTTGCAGCGCTATTTGACCGCTGGTCACCGTTGCATTATATCCATGGTTGACAAGGTCCCCGTTTACCCACACTTTTATTTCATCTTTTAGACATTCGATAATCATATTGTTCCATTCTTTTAAGGGTTTCTCAGATCCATCAGTAAGGTTAACTATTCTGCGTTTTTTACCTTCCGTAATTCCCCATTCCGATTTTGGTCCTCTCCGTTCTACCATATTGTCCACTTCAATATCTTCAACAATGACCCAAAAATCACCAGCATCCTCATGTTGCATTTGCACTTCTATAGACTTCGGAAACATTTTATACAGTGCTCTTGGAGTTGATGCATGTACCAAAACTCCGCAGTTTCCTGGTTCTCCAGGAAAACGATACTCCACTTCCAATCTATAATCTTTGTAAATGTCATCCGTGATTAGATGACCTCTTGGGGTACCCAAGCTCACCAACATCCCATCTCTAATGATAAATGGGTTTATGGTATTTGGAATAGTGTCCATTTCAGGAACATCAACGTGCCAACCACTTAAATCCTTTCCATTAAAAAGACTTGATGATGTTTCCTCTTTGCATGAGAAAAACATTATGGAGATAGATAGAACTGCTATAAAATACTTCATTTAAATAGATTTTAATTTTCCTTAATCGTGTTTGAATAAGTTCGGGCTTACTCTTCCACTACACTTTAAAATAGACCTTCTTTTTATCCAAGAAATAGGTCAGGTACCAAAAAATCAAAAGCACAAAAAGTGAATTGATAACCATGATGCCATGTTCCCCCATTCCCAAAGGATGAAGAATTCCGTGCGTAAAGATCTTGCCAAAACCTCTAAACCATTGTATGCCTACGGTTTCCGCCAATAGATATATAAAAATGGAATTAGTACCTACTACAGAGAAAAACCGCATCCATTTTTTTGCATTTCCCTTCAAATCAATGTGCCAGTAAAACAGGGCAAGCACTAAAACCGCTATTCCGCCTGAAAGCAAGGTAAAAGAGGTAGTGGCCAGTCTTTTTATAACGGGTGTAATGTTTAAAACATCCAATGCTATTCCTAAAACTATGGCTATACTTCCCCAAAGCGCAAATGCTTTTAATTTTTGTGCAGCATTACCTTTAGTTAAAAGAAGTCGGCCGCAAACTACACCCCAAATGGTATGTGCCGCTGTAGGAATAAAATTGATGGTTACCCAACCATCACCGTTGATTTTTCCCATAAAAATGCGATCCATAAAAGAGCCAAAACTAGCTCCATTGTTAAAGGGGTCTGCGGGGTTATAAAGTCTATAAAGGAATTCTGTAAGAACCAAAAGACCTATCGAAATTAGGAGTTGATTTCGGTTCGACAAATTCATAATTGCATAAGCAATTAGTATCGTAAATGCGAGTTGTACCAGCACGTTCCAAAGCTCCCAAACCAATGCATGACTATACACGCAATGTAGCAATACCCCAAAGGAAAACAGCAGGAAACAACGTTGAAGAATATGACGTGTCACAGCCTTTTTGGCACCTGTTTTCAAACGCTTTCCTATGGAGAATGGCATAGCCACTCCCACTATAAACATGAAAAAGGGTTGAATTAAGTCCCAAAAACGAAACCCATGCCAAGGATGATGGTGCAATTGCTCCCCTAAACCAGAAAGAAACGGAATATCCTTGACCAAATCGTAAAAAGAATGATGAAAACCGGCAGCCTCTGCAATCAGCAAGAACATGGTCATTCCTCGGAACACATCCAAGGAAAATAAGCGTTTTGAAGGTGTCGGTTCCATAATTGAAGGTTTAATTGGTTGGGTATTTTATTGGTTGTAATATGACTACATATCAGTTCAAATCTATTTTTTCATTTACATATGCGCCTACGGCTTTGCCTTGTTGAACTCCTAGTTCTATAGCCGGACGATAATGGATTCCTCCATAAAGTCTACTGATGGCCGCTTCTTCGGATGCTTCAAAGAATGAATTGAATTTTCTTGGTGGCAATCCATAGGGTACCTCTGTTGAGTCGATAAAAGCATAATTATCGCCTATCAACTTGGTCAAAACCGTTGCAGCAGCGGACGAAGCTACACTGTGCCCAGAGGTATGCTCAGGAAAAGCAGGGGTCTGTAAAATAGGCTTCCAGTCCGAATCCACATGTTCATTGATAAAGGTTTCGGGGCGGGTTAGACTGCTCTTATATTTTTGGTCCCAACAACTAATAAAGGCATCTGCTATGGCAATACTTGTCTGTGCGAGTATCGCCGATGCATTTACTGGGTTTTCTTTTTTCTCCTCCAATACCTGAGCAGCAATGTGTACCCAGTGTCCACCTGGCGAAATTTGCTGTTGAAAATACATCACATGACCCTTGGTGGTTGAAATATTTGGGTTACAATCCCAAAACTTTGCAATTTCCAATTGGGTTTCATCAACGTTCTTTACCGTTTGGTATACTTCCTGAGCTTCTTTGTAAAATTGGGAGGTATTGGAAACATCAAAACTGGTAGGTAAGCCTGGGTCAAACTGACCTGCGGAATCCAACACAAAGGGTTTAATAGTATTCCAATGAGGCTCGATAGCTTCCATATAATCAGGAGGGGTAGGCTTCCATCGGCCAGGATCTTTGTTTACACTATAACGGGGTAGCGCCGTACGACGTAAATAACCATCAGTACTTGCTCGTTCAATGATATCCGACGAAATAGCATCTCCTAAAGCGATGGAATTTTCATAAATCTCTTTGTCAATTCCTATTTCTTGGACATCCTTCAAAAGGTCTTTACGCAAATTGTCCACTCTTTCTATATCAAAAACCAAGACTTTAGCCACATTAAGAAATGCAACCATAGAGGTTAGCGGATAGTAATATTCTTTATTGGGCTCGGGTCTAGCCGTAAGGTCCAAATCGTTTAATTGCACTCCAAGCGAGATTTTTGTGGAATCCATAAATCGAATGCCTTCGTACGCTGCAATGTTCGAATAGGCATAAATTCTACTTGCCACTGGGGGTGTGAAAATATCCGCTACAATAACATCTGTAAGCTTTCGATTATATATGGTGACACTATTCTCAAAATAGGCATCCAATTCTTCCGGTTTATGTGTTTCACCACAAGAAACTATTACCATCGTAGTTACTAAACCCAGCATAACCCATGATTTAATCATTTTCATAAACTGTTTTTGTGTTCCCCTTAAAGTTAGTGATGTCAATTTGCTTTATTTTACCATGTATTGCAATTCTTCTAGACTGTTGCGACAGATATCCTGATCCATATTGAAACTCTCTTTTCTGTTTTTCTCCATTGGTAAAAGTGACAATGGCAAACATGCTCTCATCGGCCACATCATGGAATTCCAATTTTTTATCCTTGAATTGAGATTCAAATACTTTTAGTGGCCCGCTGTTATTTCCAATGATGATAAGCGATTTGCCCTCCTTGTTTTTAAGTTGGGCAAGACCGCTGGTATCATACTTATTTACAAGTCCACTTTCTGCTATTTGGATATAATCAAACGTTCCGTCTCCTCTTCCTTTTAAGACAGTGCCCAATTGTGCATCGTATCGTCCATTGGAGACTTCTGTCACATATGAATTTCCGGTCAATAAAAGATCTAAATTTCCATCTTGGTCGAAATCTTCAACAATTATCCCTTCTGTCGGAGCTACTTGGGCACTTAAAGGAAGTGTGGTCAATTGGAATTTTCCTTGACCAAGGTTTTCCACATAGGAACTTTCAAATACATGACTTTTTACTACATATGCATCCTCCAATTCTTCCGGCAAGAAAGATTCTTCAAAGGTTTTCTCGGCATAGGACTGATACGTTTTAAAGCGCCCTCTCATAGCATTAACCTGTTCTATTAGTTTATCCCGAGTATGGGAAATGTAATTTTCACCATCATTGTAATAACACATAATTGGATCTACTCTGCCGTCCTTGTCGTAATCCTTAGCATAAATACATAGCGGCTCATCTTTGGAAGCTTTGTATTTGGTATTCAAGCCCAAATTTCCAACTATGTAATCCATATCTCCGTCGTTGTCAAAATCACCACTTGAGATACTGTTCCACCAACCCTCCGATTTTTCAAGTCCGGTGGGGCTTTCCACAAGCTTTAATGTCCCTCTATCGTTATGGAATATAGTTATAGGCATAAATTCGCCAACTACAATCAAATCCGACCATCCATCATTATCATAATCTGACCATATAGCGGAAGTCACCATGGTCAATTTTTCCCAATTTTCGATGTTTTTTCCTATTTCCCTAAATTTAGGTTCACCTTCAGTAGATATATTCTCATATAACTGACTGGTCGTCGGCATGGGGTAATTACCAGGGTCGACCCTGCCTCCCACAAATAAGTCCAAATCCCCATCGTTATCATAATCAGAAGCTGTAACGCATGAACCACTGATATCATTAACTGGTAGTGCATTGGTGAGTGAAAAATTTCCTTTTCCATCATTTGCATACAGTCTATCTTGATAGACATCCTCTTTGTATGAAGTGGGAATACCGCCACTTACCACATATAAATCTTGATCCCCATCTCCATCGGCATCAAAGAACAGCATACCCATATCTTCTCTTAAACTTTCCTCATATCCCACAAAACTGTTTTTAAAACCGTCTTCTTGTTGCAGGTAGATTTGTCCTGTTGAACCTGCCGCACCACCTACATAAAAATCTTCCATTCCGTTGGAGTCAACATCACCAATGGCTATACCAGGTCCACCTCGAGAATGCATATGTGGTAGAATCGGTTGAATGCGAAAGTCAACTATAGGGTCTTCTTTTTGAATGTAATCGATACCCAGGGAATCAGTGATCTCTGCAAACCATTTTTTTGTTTCAACAGGTGAAATCTGGTTTTGAACTTCGGCCTTTTTCGATTCGGATTGTCTTATTATTAGCTTTTGGTTTGATTTTACATTCGCTATTTTTTGATAAGAATCATCCGGCCACCATATCTCTACCGTTGCGACAATTGTATCAGTGCCAAGCCCAAAATGAATGGTAGGGTCAACACTAGACTCATACCCCCTACTTAAATAATGTTGATAATGTTGGGTGGTGTTTCTAGAATTTATCTTAATCCGCGAACCGATTCCTTCGAGATTTCCTTTATCTCCTTTTAATTTCAGTTGTAGAAAATTACTCCCTTTTGTTTCATTGGTATTTTCATAAACAAAAGCATTTTGGTTTACGTTGTTGATAACCAAATCCAAATCGCCATCATTATCTAAGTCAGCAAAGGCAGCACCATTGGAACAACTCTTATCGCTTATGCCCCATCCTTCGGACATATTTTCGAAAGTAGTGTTGCCGTTATTTTTAAAGGCGTAATTGACCAGTTCAGCTCTTGGCAAATTATGAATGGAATTTAATTTCTCCTTAATTTTTGTTTCCCTATCACCCATAGGACTATTGCTCCTATTTTGATAATGAATGTAATCCAAGTTCCCTAAATCTCTTAAAAATCCATTGGTAACATATAGGTCTCTTAATCCATCATTGTCATAATCGGCCAAGAGTGCGCTCCAGCTCCAGTCCGTACTACTTACTCCTGCCAAATAACCAATTTCACTAAAGCTTCCTTCACCTTGATTCAGTTGAAGTGTATTTCTGGTGTATTGTGGAGAATAGCCGGCATCCAACATAAAATTAAACCGATCATAGCCCGTAGAGGAAATAATCAATTTTTGTCGAAAATTATCTTCAGGGTGCATATCCAAAACCATAATATCCGGGCTTCCATTATTATCAATGTCTGCTATATCGTTCCCCATACCTGCATAGGAAGTATGTTTTAGATAGGTGTCCAATTCGTCTTTAAATGTTCCATCCTTTTGGTTGATATATAAAATATCATTCCCCACAAAATCATTGGAAATGTATATATCAGGCCACGAATCATTATTAATATCCGATATGCCCACACCCAAACCGTAGCCTTCTACAAGAATACCCGATGTTAAGGAAACATCTGTGAACTTCCCATTACCCTCATTTCTATACAGGCGGTCATTGCTTACGGATGAGCCATCTAATTTTCGAGGGTTGCTTACGTTTACATTGTATTCATATGCAGCGGGATTGACCAAAAGGTACATATCTAGGTTATTATCCTTATCATAGTCAAAAAAGGCCGCATGCATGGATTGTCGTGTATCATCCAAACCATATTCTGCAGCTCGCTCGGTAAATGTATTGTTCCCGTTGTTGATATAAAGCATGTTTGCCCGTTCTTCAAGTTTGGCACTGCCAGAAACACATACATAGATATCCAAAAAACCATCTTGATTGATATCAACCATTGCAGCTCCAGTACCCCAACGATTGTTTATCAGGCCAGATTTTTCCGTGATATCCTCAAATTTCATGTTTCCTTTATTGAGATAAAGTCTACCGGAAACCATATTACCGCTAAAATAGACGTCTACCAGTCCGTCATTGTTGATATCACCAACGGCGGTACCTGCACCGGTATAAATATTCATGAAATTGAATACATTGATACTGTCATTTTCAACAATCTTATTGTTGAAGTCAATACCCGATTCTGATGGGCTTAGTAATTGAAACCTAGGATAGTTGCCCCTGTCGCAAGAAATGGTGACCAAAAGCACGCTGCAAACCAAAACAAGTATGGACGTCTTTTTCATTTTCTTACATCAGTTTTTATTTCCTCTCCTTTGAAATTCTTTACCATAATGTATTTGGCTTTTTTAGGGATGATTTGCCTACGACTCCCTTGCGATAAATACCCAGAACCATAATACAATTCCCTCTTTTGTACAGAACCATCTTCAAAGTGGATTGTTATGGAAGCATCTTGGGGACTTGGATTGTACACAAACGCATTTTCCAGATTTCTGGAATGAATTTTTAATTCCCCATTATTGATTCCAGAAAGTATTAATTCAGAATCGTCTGTAAATAAATTTACCTGACTTTTTGCGTCTCCCTTTACAAAGAATCCACTTTCATCTACTTTCAATGCTTCAAAGTCTCCTTTACCATCTCCAGTCATAAGCCATCCAATAGATGCATCATAACGACCGTTAAATACTTCTCCACTATAAAAATTCCCTACGGCCAACACATCTAGGTGACTATCATGGTTATAATCGCCAATACTTATACCATACAAAGGAGCCGTTTGCATAGAAATAGGTAAGGGTTTTAACGCAAACCTTCCACTTCCTAAGTTTTCAAGATAGCTACTGGCAAAGGTTTCACTTTTAACGATATGGGCATCTGCAAGTTCTCCCTCCGTAAATGATTCTTCAAAAGTGGCTTCTGCGTATTCAGAATAGGTTCTAAACCTCACCCGCATGGCATTGATTTGGTCAATAAGATCGTTTCTAGAATGTGCTATGTAATTTTTTCCATCTATGTAATGGCACATTACTGGGTCTATTTGACCATTCTTATCATAATCTTTGGCATAAATGCAAAGTGGTTCGGTTACGCTCGCTTTATAGCGACTGTTCAGGCCAAAATTTCCAAGGATGTAATCACTATCCCCATCGTTATCAAAATCACCAGATGCTATACTGTTCCACCAACCATTGGTTCCCTTTAGCGCAATCTGTTCCGTAATTTCTTGAAGATTACCTTCACTATTTTTAAAAAATCGTATGGGCATGAACTCACCAACAACGATCAAATCAATCCAAGAATCGTTATCAAAATCGGTCCATAGCGCAGCGGTGACCATTCCTAGCTCCCCTGAATTATTTAAAAAACTGTGGTCAGCATTAAACTTGATATTCCCAATGGAACTTTCATTTTTAAGTAAGGAGCTTTTTGGGGACATGGGATATTCTCCTGGTTGCACTCTACCCCCCACAAAAAGATCTATATCCCCATCTTTGTCATAATCTGCTCCAGCTACCACAGACCCACTTACCAGGGATTCGGATAAAGCATCTACTAATGTATATGTTCCTGTACCGTCATTTTCATAAATACGGTCCTGATATGCTATACTTCCTTTTGCTGCGGATGACCCACCGCTTACCACGTACAAATCTTGATCACCATCTGAATCCGCATCAAAAAACAAAGCGCCCATATCCTCGGAATCTGAATCTTGAAAAACAATTTCTGAAAAGGAGCTTCTATCTTTACTTTGTATTTTTAATGTTCCAGGCTGCCCCATTGCCCCAGCGATATAGACATCTTCAAGTCCGTCTCCGTTAGCATCACCTACAGCCATTCCGGGACCATTTTTGGAAAGCATATGAGGTAGGAGCGGTTGTATCTTATAATCCACGAAGTCATTCTCCTTGTGGGTAAATTCCAATCCGATACTATCGCTTTTTTTAAATAGCCCAACCGTTTTCTTTACATTATTCTTTTTAGAGGTCTGCGCATTATTTTGATGCAGAACCAATTCTTGATTGACAGGAATATTCTTTAATACTTCCTGCATTTTATTTGGCCAAGTAACTATAGCGCTATCAATTTTCTTAATATCCCCTAGGCCAAAGTGAAGACTTGACTCTACAGATGAAAGATATCCTCTGTAGGGCGTAAAATATTGTTTTTGAAGTTGCCCTTGATAGTGAATCTCAACTTGGCTTCCTATTCCTTCCAAATTCGGGGCAACACCTTTAAATCGGAATTTCAAATAGGACTGTGTGCTATCTACTTCGGTATTATTTCTTAAGATGCTTGCTGGGTCATCTATATTATTGATTACTAGGTCAAAATCCCCATCATTATCAAAATCTGCGTAAGCCGCACCATTTGAAAAAGTGGGTTTTGTAATTCCAGCTTCCTTTGATATGTCTTTAAATTGCAGTTCCCCCTCATTCTTGAACAAATAATTTGACCGTTTTATTCCCGGTAGTTTGTTCAGAGCTTCTAGACGTTTCTCTCTATTGGCTTGTTCAGAACCCATGGACAAAATGGTATTGCCATACACCATAAAATCTAAATTGGTAATATCTTGGCGATATCCATTGGTAACAAATAGGTCTTTTTTCCCATCATGGTCATAGTCAGAAAGCAAAGCACTCCAGCTCCATTCGGTAGCCGATATTCCTGCAATTTGACCAACTTCGCTGAATGAGCCATTTCCATTATTTATTTGCAAGGTATTTCTAATATATTGGGGTTGGTATCCGTTGGAAAGGGCATTATGGTGTTCATCATAGTTATTGCCCATCATGGTCAACTTCCATCTTTTGTTATCCGGAGGCAGCATATCTAAAACTACCACATCCATTAAACCATCATTATTGATATCTGCGATATCATTGCCCATTCCATTGAAAGTAAGATGGCCCATGTATTCGGAAATCTCATTTTTAAAGGTTCCATCCTTTTGATTGATATAGAGAAAGTCATCGGTTAAAAAATCATTGGACACATAAATATCCACCCATCCATCTTCATTGAAATCATATACCTCTACCCCCAGACCAAACCCTTCCATAAGTATTTTGGCTTCCTTGGATACATCCGTAAAAGTGGCGTCTCCATTATTCCTAAACAGTTTATCTACTGAAGGGGCCTTACCGGACCAGTCTTTGGGGCGAGATGTGTTTCTGTTGTAATCGACCAAAGCGTTGCTAAGAAGATACATATCCAAATCCCCGTCACCATCATAATCAAAAAAATTGGCTTGAACAGAATAACTACTATCAGCTATACCCCATTTACTTGCTTCTTCGGTAAAGGATAATTTCCCATCCTCCATTCCATTGTTCACAAATAGCAGATTGGCACGATCTTCATCTGAAGAACCCCTTGGCCCTCCTTTGCATACATAAATGTCTGGAAATCCATCTTGATTGATATCTACTATGGCAACACCATTTGACCAACCTGAGGTACTGACGTTTGTTGATGTCGTAATATCTTCAAACCTAAATTGCCCAAGATTACGGTATAAGCGATTGCTGACCATATTGCCGGTAAAGTAAATATCTTGCAGTCCATCTTGATCAAAATCTGCCACGGCAACCCCCGCGCCGTTATACATATATTCAAATTCAAGTACACTGGGTTCGCCACCAATTACTAGGGTATTGCTGAATGATATTCCTGTTTCTTTGGGTGATAAATCATGAAATAGCTTAGTTGTGTTTTCTTCACATGAAACAGCAGATAATGCAAGTGTTAAGAAAACAATTATCGAACGAATCCAAATATGATGATTGACGAACATTTATTTAAACGGTTTAAAAAAAGGAATCCAATCATAAATTTAATTGGATTCCTTTAAATAACTTAAACCACAGGATTAATGATAGAATTCTTGTCTAATATCCTGTGTTTTGATTTAAGAGCCCATCAGATCTATCGACTTCTGATTGCGGGAATGGAAATACAGCATAACGCTCCTCCCAATTACCTCCAAAAATTGTTGGCCCTAAATCCCAGCGAACAATATCAAACCATCGATGTGGTTCTAAAGCTAATTCCACTCTTTTTTCCTGCATCATTGCAGCCAATAAATCTCCATCTGCTGCTGTGGTGGCCGCTAAACCTGCTCTAGCTCTAATGTCATCTATTTGCGTTCTAGCAATTGCCAAATCGCCACCACCTCTAATAAGCGCCTCGGCATACAACAATTTTACCTCTGCCAAACGCATCCAACGTTCATTATTGAAGTCCGCCTGTTGATTTGGCGCATGATTTCCAGGAACCGTATTTATTTCACCACGATACTTTTTCAAGGTAAAGTTGGTTGAGGACCATCCCGTATCGTAAGGTAGGGATGTAAATGTGGTAAAATACATATCCCCGTCTTGATACAAAATGGTAGGTAACCTTGTGTCACCAGGCTCAAAAGAATCTACCAAATCTTGGGTAGGAGCCCACCAACCCAATTTACCACCTGGAGCACCATTTCCAGCATCCCAATACCAACCACGGCCGGTACCTTGTGAAGCTTTGAAATTTTCGGAGTGGGTGTCATCAAAAACCCAAAGGTTATCATCTGACTGTGGTCCACCGTATTGCACTTCAAAAATAGATTCAGAGTTGTTCTCATTGGTAAAGGCAAAAACATCTTCGTAGTTGGCAACTAGACTAAATGGGCCATTGTCCACAACATTGGCTAGTGCTGTTGTTGCAGCTGGCCAATCCTCCCTGAATACATTTACTTTTCCAATTAAGGCTGTGGCCGCCCAAGATGTGGCTCTTCCTGTATTACTAGAATCCCACGAAGCTGGCAAACCTGCTGCCGCGGCACCTAAATCCCCAAGAATAGCAGTATACAAGTCATCTTGTGTGGCGTTTGGCAATGCCAAATTATTAATGTCCGTCAAAACTTCTACCGCAATAGGGGGAGTTCCAAACATTTTCATTGCCTGAAAATGGAACCACGCTCGCAAGAACCTCGCTTCCGCATCTAAAACAGTTCTATCTTCAGCGGTTAGCTCGTTATCTCCATCTAAATTTTCCAACACTAAGTTTGTCCGGTAGATACCTTCATAAATCTGCGTGTAAACTGCTGCATACGGCACATCGGCTGCTCTTAACTGTAGATTATCTATATCTATGGAGATTTGATCGCTGGTCACCGGGTCCGCAGCAACATCATCCGAAATAACCATTGATAATTTCCAATATTCACCTCTTTCTGATAGTGTCTCGGTACTTGTACCCCAAAAATCCTGTATGGAAGAGTAGGCTGCAAAAATGGCCCCATCAAAATCTCCTCGAGTATTGTAGAACGTGTCAACAGTAATACTATCCAAAGGCTGTAAATCTAGCTCGTCGTCGCACGACAATACTGTCAAAGTACAGATGGCGACAAGAAATAAAATTTTACTTTTCATGATTTTTCTTTTATTTTAAAATAACAATTTTTTAGTTAAAACTAACTGACCATCCCAGTTGAATTATTCTAGGTAAAGGAGCCTGTCCATCATCTTGCCCAGTGGCAAGTGGGTTATTACCCTTTTGGAAACTCTGGGCTCGACCAACTTCAGGGTCAAAACCTGAATAGCCGGTGAAGGTCGCTAGATTCTGTACGCTCACAAAAAATCTCATATTGGACACAAAATTGTTGGTCCAACTTTGCAAAGCGTCCTTAGGTACTGTATACCCTAATTGTATATTCTGAATTCTCAAATAGTCAGCATCTTCAATGAAACGATCCGAAATACGATTGTTTCCATTGGGGTCTCCAGGGCCAGCCAATCTTGGATTGGAACTGGAATTGGTCGTACCTTCTCCTGTCCATCTGTTCAATACCTGAGTGCTGAAATTGTTGGTTCCAGTCAACCCTTCCAATGTTATTCTTGAAGAATTGTAGATCTGCCTGTCCCCAACACCTCTTAATAGGGCGGAAAAATCAAATCCTTTATACTTGGCTTGAAGGTTTAAACCATAAAAGAAACCAGGATAAGGACTACCTAATATAGTTCTGTCATCGGCATTTACCTGACCATCGCCATTAACATCCACAAAACGGATATCTCCGGGAGAAGGTGTACCATTCGCATCCGGTAAGGCAGCTGCAACTTCTGCATCATTCTGGTATAAGCCATCTGTCTTGTATCCAAAGAAATGCCCTAGGCTTTCCCCAACAATGGTTCTATGGGATTGTGCCCCTCCAACACCGGCAATTATTTGGCTCACGGGACCTAAACTTTGGACCGTGTTTTTAACTGTGGTTATATTGAATCCGACTCCGTATTCAAAATCCTCTCCTATTTTGTTTTTATAGTTTAAAGCAAGTTCAATACCAGAGTTGGTAATTTCACCTGCGTTGGTTGGTGCAGGTAAGAAGAATCCACTGGCAAATGGAAGCGGAAGGTTTACCAACGCATCTTCATTTGTTTTCTTGAAATAATCAAATACCCCAGTAATCTTACCTTTCATCAAACTAAAATCAAGACCTATATCAATTTGCTTCGAGGTCTCCCATCCTATTTGTTGATTGGCAAATGTGGTTGGAGCAGGTCCCACTACCGTTCCCTGATCATCTCCCAATACATAAAATATATTATTGTTCAATGTGGAAAGGAAAGGAAAGGTTCTGGCTGTACCATCCCCAAGGTTTTGGTTTCCTAATTCACCATAACCTACTCTTAGTTTTAAATCATCGATAAAACCATAATCACTCATGAAATCTTCTTGTGAGATCCTCCAACCTACAGAGATGGAAGGGAAAATATCATCTCTATTATTTTCAGCAAACTTTGAGGTAGCATCTCGACGAACATTAATAGTTGCCAAATACTTTCCTTTGTAATTATAAGTCAGACGGCCAATAATACCTTGTAAGGTAAAGAGATCCGCTTCATTGGCTCCAGCCACAGCCGTTCCACTGGAAGCAAAGTCATCGTTAAACAAGTTTCTACCCTGCAACCTTACCTTATCGAACCTAAATTTTGTTTGTTCAAAACCTATTAAAGCTCCAAAATTGTGATCTCCGAAGGTTCTATCATAAGATAGGGTAGCACCCGTGGTCAATGTCAATTCAATTGGTCTCGACTGCACTAATAAAGACTGTCTTGTGGAATTGCCATCAAAAGTGGTCTCAGCCTGGAAGAAGTCACCAGATCCAACATTGTAATCAATACCAATAGAGGGTCTTAATTTTAAGTTATCTATGATTTCCCATTCTCCAAAAAAGTGTCCAAGCACTTTTCTATTCTGAATAGTGGTCTTGTTTATTCTTTCATCCGTTAATTGCACCAGGTTCGCGCCATTTGCGCCACCTAATGTACTTGGATTGGCCAAATTGTAACCAAATGGGCCATCACCGAATACTTGAAAATAAGGTGCATTCAAAGCTGCATTAAAACCTGCGTTTAAGGCTCCCTCACTCTGGGTTAAGCGATCACTTTGACTTATTTGTAAGGACTCTCCAAATTTTAATCGTTTTCCAATCTTAAATTCTGAATTCGCTCTTAGGGAATAGCGACGGAAAGACTGGGCCCGCTGTATACCTTCGTTATCAAGAAAAGAACCAGAAATATAATAAGTACCATTTTCACCTCCACCACTTACGCCAACGTTATGATTTTGAACGAAGCTGTCTTGGAAAATAGCATCTTGCCAATCCACGTTGGGTTGTCCGCTAAAAGCTGAAAAGTCCCTACCTAATTCTTGTTGGATGGCAATATATTGTTGAACATTGAGAACGTCCAGTGTTTCTCTTGGTGAAGCTGAGGATATGTAGCCATCGTAGGTGACTTTAGGGTCTCCCCGTGTTCCTTTTTTAGTTGTTATGATAATTACACCATTAGCACCTCTTGCACCATAAATCGCCGCGGAAGCCGCATCTTTTAAAACATCTATGGATTCAATGTCGCTTGGGTTAATACTAGCCAATGGATTTGAATCCGTTGTAGAGGAAGTGTTAACTGTTATGTTATTTGTACCTACCAAGGGAACACCATCAACCACATAGAGTGGATTGGCATCAGCGCTTAATGTACCAACACCACGAATGTTAACACTAATAGGTGCTCCAGGGTCGCCACTTCTGTTAGTGATATTAACACCAGAAATTGTTCCTGCCAACACTTGATCCGGACTTACAATAGGCTGTTTTACGATATCTACTGCATTAATAGAACCAACAGCTCCTGTAAGGTCAGCTTTTCTTTGTGTACCATAACCTACAACCACCACTTCACTTAGTGATTGGGCATCAGGTTGCAGGGTAACATTTATTGTTGTTTGGCCGTCAACATTAATTTCCTGTGCAGCATACCCCACGTAGGAAAAAACAAGCGTGTTGGAACCTTCGGGGACTTCAATGGTATAATTTCCATCAAAATCTGCAACCGCTCCGGTTGTTGTACCCTTAACCACAACGCTGGCTCCTGGCAAAGGACCTTCAGAATCGGCAATTGCTCCGGATACCGTTGTCTGTGCTAACGATGTCTGCATTCCGAAAACAAGAAGAACGAACAGCGCTAAAAAGCCTGACTTCGTCGTCTTAAGTTTAGTTAAAGTTTGCTTCATAATCTTTAGAATTGGTTATTGAATTAATTTTAATTGAGTTTAGTTCATGAATAGTGAAACAATTCACCCTATCTAATCAACAACTACTATAGCTAAGTTTGAAACCCTGTAAGGAAGATTTTTAATAAAAATTTAATTAACTATGATATAGTGTGCTATTCTTCAAATGTATAACAAAAATTTTAATATTTGAAAGTGAAGGCTATAAAACAATGGATTTAACAAAATAACCGCCTTTTTGTTGTATTATTTATATTTTGGACGTTTTGAAAATAACTCTATATTTAAGGACTAGGCAAGTATTTACAGTATTATTCACAACATCCTCAACAAATCATTGATAGATGGTTTTTGATTGAAATTAAATTTCAAACTATGTGAGAATTGATATTTATTATTGTTAAGCTTATATTGCCCGGATAATTAGGGAGGAAAACATCTAGAAAGACTGAAATATGACAGTGGTTGACGTAATAAATAAGTACCAAGAAAAATATGACTTGACAAAGCATGAGCATTTGGTCCTAGGTATTATTGAATCCATTGATGATGGGGTTTTAGAACGTCAAGACCAACTACCCTCAATTAATGAAATGGTAGCAGAACTTGGTTACGCCAGAAAAACAATTGTTGGGGCATATGAGGAATTAAAGAGCAGAGGACTAGTCGAGTCCAAAAAAGCCAAGGGGTACTTTATTGTTAGCAATGAAACCAAGATGGTGAGGAGAATAGCCTTGGTTCTTTATTCATTTCAACGTTTTCAAGAGGAGTTTTACAATGCTTTTCGCGGAGAACTTGGAGAACGATTCCAAATAGATGTATTTTTTCATCATAACAATTTATCAGTGTTTGAAAATACACTAATCAATATAAAAGGCAAATACGGATACTACGTTGTTGCTCCCATACCCCATCCAACGGTAAAAGCACTGTTGGAACCTTTCGATTCAAGTAAGTTGCTTATTGTTGATAGGTTTGTTCCGTTGGAGAGAAAATATTCTTTTATAAGTCAGGAGTTTGAACGTTCGACCTATAGCAAGTTGTTAAAGCTTCTTCCCAAGATACGCAAATATAAAAGATTTGTGTTGTTGGCAGAAGAAAATTCACAGCTTCCTCCTGGCATAAAACTAGGTTTTAAAAAATTCTTATCAGATTATGATGTAGAAGGAGTTATAGTATCAAAATACGATATATCTGTCTTAAAGAAGGACCACCTATATTTTGCTTCAAATGATTCCTTTTTATGGGATATATTAAAGGATTGCACAGATAAAAAATATGTCTTAGGAAAAGATGTTGGCGTTCTATCCTATGATGACCATATAATCAAAAAGTTTATATCAGGAGGAATTACCACAATATCCACTGACTTTAGTGAGATGGGCGTCCAAGCAGCACTGCACGTAAAGGACAATGGGATTACGCAACAAATTACTCCTTCTCATTTAATTGATAGAGGTTCGGTGTAGGACTGATCAATTTTTCAAAACTTACTTTTTTTACATATTTTATTGGTATAATCCTATTCTTAAAGCTCATATAATAATCATATCTCGGTTTTTTTATTATCTTTGAATTATAGCATACTATATCATAGCATTTATTCATAATAAGCGCTATTACCGAAGAGTTTTTGTTCAGATTCCAAGGATAATTTACTTCAAGAGGTAATTTAGTTATAGTTTGAGTTAGTTTAAGTTAGTTTAAATTCAGAAGTGTAAAGCCAGATAAAATTTATCTGGCTTTTCTCGACTATTATTTACTTTCTGCAATGTTACAGCAGCTAACCTTGGATGAAGTTTTATATTTTTTGTAAAAATGATTATAAGTACAATAGAAAAAAAAATAGACCCTCTAATTTTTAATATCAACAACAAAAATGGTTCTGTCAATTTAGAATTGACCACAGATGAAAACGCTTTGCAAATTTTTCGGTTTGAATATCAAAATCATGGTGGAAGTTTTCCAGAACCTGTAAGTCTTCAATGGAGAATACCCGCAGCAAAAGTTAAAGGTGTTTGGAAGCCTACTTCAGATTTTTCGAAACGCATAGAGGCAGATTGGGAACTTGGGAATCATGAATCAAGGATATCCATTGATGCCCCTGTTATTTCACTTTTTGGCAACAATGATGACAATGTACTTTGTTTTTCCTGTTCAAATGCTATTAACAGGGTGGAAATGGCTGCTAAATATAGAGAAGAAGACAACCATTTCTACTGTCAAATCATATTCTTTACAGAATGCAAATATCCTGTTGAAGAGTTTAGCGCTGACATTCGTATAGATCAACGCAAAATTCATTTTTCGAAATCTTTACAAGAAACTTCAAAATGGTGGGAAAGCTATGAAAATCTAAAGCCAACATCGGTGCCGGCAATAGCCAAAAAACCTTTGTACTCCACATGGTATCAATTTCATCAAAATCTTAATCAAGATTTACTATTTAAAGAGTGTCGCATTGCTAAAGACTTAGGGTTTGATTCTATTATTATTGATGACGGCTGGCAAACAAAAGATACAAATCGTGGGTACGATTATACCGGCGATTGGCGCCCAGAGCGATTTCCAAATATGGTAACTCTGGTTAAAGAAATACAAAACTTGGGGATGAAAGTAGGCATATGGTATTCTGTCCCATTTTGTGGTAGAAAATCTAAGGCCTACCAAAAGTTCAAGGGCAAGTTTTTAACCGAAAATCATAGATGGGCACCCGTTTTTGACCCCAGATACCCAGAAGTCAGGGATTACTTAACAGGTATTTATGTGAACGCGGTTAGAGATTGGAACCTTGATGGGCTAAAACTTGATTTTATAGATGATTTCAAAAGCTATCAAGAGACCCCTTTTGACGCTAGTAAGAATCGTGACTTTTCATCAATCAATGAAGCTGTGGATGCGTTGCTCACACAGGTTATTGTTGAAGTCAAAAAAGTAAATCCAGACATATTTATAGAATTTAGACAAAAGTATACCGGGCCAGCCATGCGTAAATATGGTAATATGCTCCGCGCTTTTGACTGCCCTGGTGATTATACAATGAATCGAGTACGAATTACGGATATAAAAATGTTATGTGGAGAAACAGCCGTGCATTCTGATATGGTTACTTGGCATTTTGATGAGACCGTACAAGATGCTGCCCTTCATTATCTAAGTACACTTTTTGGTGTACCACAAGTCTCAGTGATGTTGAACAAAGCACCAGAATCTCATTTGAATATGCTTCAATTTTACACAAGATATTGGAATGAAAATTCCGATATTTTTTGCTCCGGAAAGTTCTTGCCTTCGAGACCACTTTCCAACTATCCTGTTTTAAGAGCGAACTTAAATAACAAAGTGATTATCGGGATTTTTGAAGACCAAAATTTACAAATCAACCATAGATTCCTTGCTATTGACATTCTAAATGCCAAATCATCCAAAATGATTGTTATCAACTCAAATCTGAATTTGGGAACATACGAATACAAGACATATGACTGTGAGGGAAAGCTGATAAAAGATGACTTTATTAATATAGATGAAGGGTTGAATACCATTGAAATACCCAAGAGCGGTATGGCCCAATTAAAATCAATTTAATTCTAAACATAAAAATATGGGCCTGTTATCCATTCTTTCATTTGTAGGTTTTACCGTGTTGGTGGCCATCATAGCATGGTGGGCCACCCGAAGCACAAATGAAAAATCTGCAAATGGTTTTTTTCTTGGCGGCAGAAGTCTAGGAGCCATAACCATTGCGGGTTCATTATTGCTTACTAATCTTTCCGCAGAGCAAATTGTTGGACTCAATGGGCAGGCTTTTACAGAAGGAGTTTTGGTAATGGCATGGGAGACTTTGGCCGCTATTGCCATGATATTGACAGCCATTGTCCTGTTGCCAAAATATATGAAGAGTGGCATCACAACGATTCCCCAATTCATTGAAAATAGGTTCGACAGACAAACAAAGGCCATTCTTTCCATACTTTTCCTATTCGCTTATGGGCTTGTATTGCTGCCTACAATTCTTTATTCAGGTTCTCTGGCCTTTAGTTCTATGTTCGACCTTCCCAATCTATTGGGACTTAGCCAAAACGCTACCATATGGGTATGTGTTTGGAGTATTGGAATAATTGGCTCCATATATGCAATTTTTGGTGGCTTAAAGGCAGTTGCTGTTTCAGATTTGATCAATGCAATAGGTTTACTCATAGGGGGTATCCTAATTCCCTATTTTGGATTGAAATTGATTGGCGATGACAGTATCGGGGATGGGTTAAGTATTCTATGGGAAAATCATCCTGAAAAATTCAACTTAAAAGGAGAGGTGGATGCTTCCATTCCATTTGGTACCATCTTTACAGGAATGATTTTGGCACAAATGTATTATTGGGGAACCAATCAATCCATACTACAGCGTGTATTCGGGGCTAAGAGCTTAGCTGAAGGCCAAAAGGGCGTAATATTGGCGGCATTGGTAAAATTTTTGATTCCAATAATAGTAGTATTGCCAGGTGTTATAGCATGGCATGTTTTTAAAGGAGATCTCGCTAATGCCGACTTGGCATATCCCGAATTGGTGAGGAAAGTTATGCCTCCTTCGTTATTAGGTTTTTTTGCAGCGGTTTTATTTGGCGCAGTATTAAGCTCCTTTAACAGTCTGCTGAACAGTAGTGCGACCTTATTCGGTTTTGATTTGTATCGATATTTTTTCAAAAAAAATGCAACCGATGAACAAACAGTAAAAGCAGGAAAAAGATTTGGGCTTGGGTTAGCTATTATATCCCTATGTATCGCTCCTTTTATTGCCTCTGCACCAGATGGCTTATTTGCATACATACAAGAATCATTGGGAAGTTTAAGTGTCCCCATTTTTGCAGTTGTGGTGGTGGGTATCTATACAAAAAAAGTGCCCGCTCTTGGAGCTAAGATTGTTCTTACTGCTGGAGTTGTGATGTATCTGATAAGTCAGTTCGTCATTGGTCCAATCGTGGTAGATATTGCACTTACCGAAGCAGCTATCAATGGTATTTCGGACCCCAAAGAATTAAATATTATTAAAGCCAATGCCTATCCACATTTCTTACATGTTATGGGCATATTATTTGTAATTAATATAGGCATAATGTTAATGGTTGGTAAGTTAATTCCGAGAACCACAATAATGCAAGAAGTGGTCACGGATGAAATTGATACCACACCATGGAAGTACGCACTCATAACAGGTGCCGTTATAACAGCGATGGTACTTGGTACATATTTCATCTTTTAATAACGGAATATTGCCGAATCTTTGAAAAGAGTTCAAATATGAACAGTTCGTATATAATTGCCTTAGATCAGGGCACAACAAGCTCAAGAGCACTTTTGGTCAACGCCGAAGGCAAAATTGAGGGGATGGTACAGCAAGAATTTCAACAAATCTTTCCAAAACCTGGATGGGTAGAGCATGATCCCAAGGAAATCCTTGAATCCCAGTTGGCTGTTTTTAAAGAATTGATTGACAGGTATCGTGTTTCATTTTCTGATATCAAGGCCATAGGAATCACAAATCAGCGAGAAACGGCCATAGTTTGGGATAAAAACACGGGAGAACCTGTTTATAATGCAATTGTTTGGCAAGATAAACGGACCGCTGATATATGTGAGGAAATGAAAAAAAATGGTTTGACTGAGCACGTGCGTCGAACCACAGGGTTGGTAATCGATTCATATTTTACCGGGACCAAGGTGAAATGGATTCTTGATAATGTGGAAGGGGCCAGGGAAAAAGCTGAAAAAGGACAATTGTTAATGGGTACCGTAGATTCTTGGTTGGTTTGGAACATGACAAACAAAAAAAAACATGTCACAGATTATACCAACGCCTCGAGAACCCTTATATATGACATTGTTAATCTTACATGGGATAATAGATTGTTGGAAGCACTTAATATTCCCAAAAGCATGTTACCCAAGGTAAAACCTTCTTCCTCTCATTTTGGAGATTATGAAACCGATGGGGTAAAAATTCCAATTGCCGGAATTGCTGGCGACCAGCAAGCTGCATTATTTGGACAAGCATGTTTTAAGCCAGGCACTGCAAAGAATACCTATGGTACCGGGTGCTTTATGTTAATGAATACCGGTGAAACCCCTCAGTTTTCAAAAAATGGACTATTGACCACCATAGCATATGGATTGAATGGAAAAGTCCATTATGCCTTGGAAGGGAGCATTTTTATAGCTGGGGCAGCCGTACAATGGTTGAGGGATGGCCTTCAACTTATCAGTAATGCAAAAGAAACAGATGAATTGGCCGATACAATAGAAGGGGAGAATCCGGTTTATCTGGTCCCGGCATTTGCCGGTTTGGGAGCTCCTTATTGGGACATGTATGCACGTGGGGCTATTTTTGGACTTACTCGTGATACAGGGAAAGCCCATTTGGCAAAGGCTACTTTAGAATCATTGGCCTATCAAACCAAAGATATTCTTATGGCCATGGAAAATGATTCTGGTATTCAATTGAAAAACCTACGTGTAGATGGAGGTGCCTGTGCCAACAATCATTTGATGCAATTTCAAGCTGATATTTTGGATACTGAGGTACATCGACCAGAGGTAATAGAGTCTACAGCTATGGGAGCAGCACTTTTAGCAGGTATTCAAGTTGGGTTGTGGAAGCAAGAATTTGTTGAGCAAAATAGGCCAATTGAACGAATATTTAGCCCCATGTTTGATGATACAAAACGGAAGCGTCTTTATAAAACATGGAAGAAAGCTATAGAACGTACCATGGGCTGGACTCTTGAAACCTAACTAGCTAAATAGAAAGTGTTGCTGGAATTCTCTGTCAAAAATCGAAAACATAGTATAAACAGTCTATCTACCGAAGTATTTGATGTACTGGTCATTGGTGGAGGAATAACGGGGGCTGGAATAATACTGGATGCTGCCTCAAGGGGATTGAAAGTAGCATTGATAGAAAAATTAGACTTCGCCTCAGGTACCAGTAGCAAATCAACAAAGCTAATTCATGGAGGCTTGAGATATCTTAAGCAAATGGATTTTAGCCTGGTAAAGGAAGTAGGTTCTGAAAGAGCAACCGTCCATAAACTTGCACCGCATTTAGTTGTTCCTGAAAAAATGTTGTTGCCTTTAATTAAAAAAGGTTCGTATGGCAAACTAATGACTTCATTGGGATTAAAAGTATATGATGTTCTAGCCAATGTCAAAGGTGATGATAGAAGGAAAATTTTGACAAAGAAAGAGGCGCTTAACCTAGAACCTCTTCTTCCAGAGGATATTTTGAAAGGGGCTGGTTACTATGCTGAATACAGAACGGATGATGCCCGTTTGACCATAGAGGTCATTAAAACCGGGATAAAGTATGGTGCTTTAGCATTGAACTACCTAAAAGTAAAGGACTTGGTCTATAAAGAAGGAAATATAAGTGGAGTAGAGGTAATTGATGTGCTGACAGGTAAAGGATTTAATGTGCAGTCCAATTTTGTTGTTAACGCTGCTGGGCCATGGGTCGATACAATACGTGATCAAGATAAATCAAGGAAAGGTAAAAAGTTACTTTTGACAAAAGGAGTACACCTTGTTGTTCCAAAGGAAAAATTACCCATTAAGCAATCTATTTATTTTGATATTCCTGATGGTAGAATGATGTTTGCTGTACCAAGAGGTAAAGTCACCTATTTTGGCACTACGGACACAAAATATATAGATTCAAAAGATAAGGTAGTCGCATCAACTGAAGATGTAGATTATCTGGTTTCTGCCGTTAATCAAATGTTTCCAACCATTGAATTACAAGCAAGTGATATTATCTCTTCATGGGCAGGTTTAAGACCTTTAATTCATCAAGAAGGAAAATCAGAGTCGGAAGTTTCTAGAAAAGATGAAGTTTTTATGTCCAATAGTGGCCTTATCAGTATAGCTGGAGGAAAACTTACAGGATATCGAAAAATGTCGGAGCGGGTTGTTGATCTTTTGGCAAACAAAATGAGAGAGAGATATGGTTCAGCGGTAGGGGGTTGTACTACAAATAAAATTTTACTTTGTGGCAATGGATTCAAGGACTACAATGATGTACTGACCTATATCGAACAGCTATATCAGAAAATTAAGGTTTATGGACTTGACTATTATGAAGCGTGGTATCTTGTAACCACATATGGAAAACAAAGTGAAGAAATACTAGAGAGATTTAACGCTTTTAACGATGAGAACCTATCATATAAAATGTGTAAGGCAGAGTTACATTTTGCTGTTAAAAAAGAAATGGTTACAACACCATTGGACTTTTTTATAAGGAGGACTGGACGTCTGTACTTTGATATTGGGAGTGTCCACGAACATAGAGATGCTATTTTTAAAGAATTTGGAATAATTACCAAAACATCCCAAGATCAATTGGAAATCTGGAATCTGGAACTAAATGAGGTATTGGAAGACCATTCAAATTTTGATAATAAAAGGGGACAGAGGAAGAATAAATCAGGATAAGCTTGTGAGTTAGCTAAATAAGGCCTCTCAACTTCTTCTAGATCCAAAAGAAACCATCTCTTCAATTGCCGAACAAGTCGGGTGTTCGCATGCTAATAACTTTTCCGCAGCTTTTAAGTGGAAGTATAAATTGACACCGATGGACTATAGAATCAAAAGCTCCAAGACCTAGATTTAATCTGAAAGTAGAGGTGTAATTATTATTCTATAGTTCAGTTGATTGTTTTTCCCTAGGGAATTCTCCAAATCACATCCATCAAATGAATGTAGAACTCCGGAAATGAGAAAGAAATGATTTTCAGCTTGGAGACACTTTCAACTTAAAAATCCATCAAATTCAATCAGCCAGAATACTTAATAGTATCTCCAATTGCCGAGGAAACTGTTCCAAAGGGATATCTTTTCTGTAGACAAATATGTTTGGTGAGAGCTTTTAGAAGCATTTCTGTATCGTATGGTTTAACAATAGCATCGTCTACACCGCAGTAGGACAATTTTTCGTGAATACCATCATAAATGGTCGCTGTTAGCGCTATAATCGGCACCACCTTATTAAAGGTCCTTATTTCTTTACTGGCATCAAAACCATTCATGCGTGGCATGTTAATATCCATCAGAACAGCATCAAAAGCGTGTTCCTTGACCTTTTCAATGGCCTCTACACCATCATTGGCCACGGCATACTGAATTTCATATTGCGCAAGTACTTTTTGGGTTACCAATTGGTTGATTTTGTTATCATCTACTATCAAGATATGTTTTCCTTTCAGCGCATCTGAATTCGGTAAGACTACTGCACTCTGCACATGCTCCATAGAGCTTTCTTTAAGTTGAAGTAAAAAACTAAACGTAGTTCCAACACCCTCAGCACTCTTAAATTGAAGCTTGCTGTCCAGAATGTGCAATATTTTGTTTACAATAGGAAGCCCAAGACCTGTGCCACCTTGACTGTTGTCGGTCTTCACCTGTGTGAACTCATCAAAAATCTTATTCTGCTCGTCCAATGGAATACCTTTACCCGAGTCCTCTATAGAAAATAAAATTCCGATTGTATCATTATTCTTGTTATCAAGTTTCATTGAAATCGAAATGTCCCCGTCCTCAGTAAACTTACTTGCATTGCTTATCAGATTCATGAGTACTTGGGACAATTTCATCTTGTCTCCCAAAAGCACTTCTGGAATTCTTGAATCTATATCAACCTGCACGGAGTTGTTATTTTTCTGATTATTAAACTCAAAGGATTGAACAATATTCTGAATCAAATTGTTCAATATAAAATGATCGTTCTGAAGTTTTCTGCCCTCCTCCGATTCAAACTTGTTTATATGCAACACATCGTTCACTAGGGCGAGCAGATAATCCGCTGAAAATTTTAATGACTTTATTTCTTCAAGACTCTCGTCATCCAGCTTATCATTTTTCATTAATACGGACGATAATCCAATAATACCGTAAAGCGGTGTTCGCAATTCATGACTTATGGTCGACAAAAACCTAGTATTGCTGCGAGCAAGCTGCTCAGACACTTCTTTAGCGCCCAAGTATTGATGGTTTTTCTTCCTCAAATCTGATAGTAGGTGATTCCGTTTGTATCCTGCAAATAACAAAACACCAATAAGCAACGCTAGCACTCCTCCTAAAATCGCTGAAAAAATAAAGAGCAGCTTGTTTTTGGAGGCCTTCTGCTGCGAAAGTTCACCAGCTAACTGGGTCTCCCTCAACTCTTGCTTATATTTTTCCAAATTGAACTTTGAATTGGCTATTTGCTGTTGACGTATTTTCTCAGACTCATAACGCTTGTCTTTTAAAGAATCATAGGGTATCCTTATGTCACTGAGCTCTTTATACTTTCCTGTTTTGCCATAAGCGTCCAATAGTACCTTATATGCATTTATAACATAATTTTCATCAAGTAGCCCTTCTCCATCAGAAAGTGCCTTATGCGAATTTGAAATAGCGGCATCGTAACGATTTTCCAGAAGATCAATGGCACCTTGAATGTGATAACCGGTAGCGGTATACTCCTCCTTTGCAGGAGCAAGGGAAGGGAGAGACAACAACGATTGCGATTCATCGAGATAATATTGGGCCTTTTTGGGTTTTTTAATCCCAACATAGAGTTCAGCAAGATTATTGTGTAGGATGAAACTCGCTCTGTCACTAAAATTGATTTCAGCCTGGTTTCTTTCAGCTTTCAGATATTCCGTTCCCTTTTCAAAGTATTTTATAGCTTTTTCAGGTTCTTTAAAAATAAACGTATTTCCCAAATTGATGTAAGCACTTAAAATACTAAAGGTATCTTTCTTTTTCTTAGCCCTATTTAATGATTGATTGAACAAGTTATACGCATTTTCATGTTCATCAAATTGGATAAAGGCATTTCCTAAAGCAGATATTAGTCGCTCTTCTGTTCGTGGCGCATTTATTTGAACCGCATTCTGAATAAGCCCTGGTGCGTGTTCTATAATTTTCTCATAGTTTGCATTGTAAAACTCCTTTCGCAGTTCCAGAAGTAAACTATCCAATTCTTTCTTATTATACGTAACTGGGGGTTCTGACGAATCTTCAGGTAAAGACTCATTTTGCGCAAAAACGGTGGTATTCAATAAAAGGAAAGTCGTGATACTGAGAAAAACAGACTTCATTCAGGTTGATTTGGGTTGATGGGGTGCAAGCAGGTCCAATAACCGACTTAGCCTCCAGCATTATCTGGTTTTAAATAAGCAACGCATTGAATTTCAATTTATTGTAAGAAATTACTCAACAGATGTAATTTCAGCACACAATTCGTTCAACTGCTTTAAAATGACATAAAAAACTCATCAAACATATTTCCTGCAATCCATCCGGTCGGAGGGGATTTATGGCGATTACCTTATCAAACCAGAATAAATTCCATGAGTATTGTGATATCCGAATTCAATATCTTTGGCATGAATTGAGATTTGGTTACATACGAATACTAAAATTATATGGAACGTATCATCAAAAATATTGCATTAGTAGTCGGGATTCTTTTTATCGGTGGCAACCTGCATATGAAGGCGCAGGACACAACAACTCCCAAAAAGGTTATCTTAATAATCGGTGACGGTATGGGGCTCACACAAATTTCTTCATTATATGAACTGGGAAAACTTGGGCACTCAAATTTTGAGCGCTTTCAACACATTGGACTGTTAAAAAACAATGCATCCAGCCATCGTATTACGGATTCGGCTGCAGGGGCTACAGCCTACGCAAGCGGGGTAAAAACCTATAATGGGGCCATAGGAGTGAATAGCGACTCTGTATCGGTTAAAACCATTGTTGAAATTTTACCCGACCAAAACTGGAATACAGGTCTTATAGCTACCAGTTCAATTACCCATGCAACTCCGGCATCTTTTTTTTCGCATGTTAAGTTACGGAGTCAACAAGATGAAATCGCCAGTCAAATGCACAGTTCCAATATCGACTTTTTCGCCGGAGGAGGAATACGCTTTTTCGAAAATCGCCCTGACAAACTCAACTATAGCGATAGTTTGCGCTTAAAAGGGTTTGATATTTCGTATAGTTTGGGTGCACAGAAAATTGATGGAAACAAAAAATTAGGTTTTCTATTGGCTGATGAAGGGCTTCCCAAAATATTGGAGCAAAGGGGGAGTTTTTTAACCGATGCGACTGAAATGGCTATGGAGTATCTTCAAAAAGATGATAAAAACTTCTTCCTGATGGTTGAAGGTTCGCAAATTGATTGGGGTGGACATGAAAATGATGCCGAATATATCATTACAGAAATGCTAGATTTCAATCAAACCTTAGGCGCTGTTCTTGATTATGCCGAAAAAGACGGTAACACTTTAGTTTTGGTTACTGCCGATCATGAAACTGGCGGATTCGCATTGTCTTCCAATCAAGACAATTATAATGAGGTCAAAGGTACCTTTTCAACTGGTGGGCACACAGCGACCATGATACCGATATTTGCTTATGGTCCAGGCAGTGAAGAGTTTACCGGTATTTACGAAAATTACAATGTGTTTCATAAAATCATGGGCATCCTAAACTTGTAACTGAAGATTTACCTTTCTATCAATCTGCAGAATTGCTTCCTCTTAGGGAATCAATAATCGCTTGAGTTTGCTTCAGTTCTTGAGTAAGTCTCTCATTTTCCTGAATATACTGTGAACGAACTTGTTCCAGTTTTCTTTCAAATTCATCGGCAGGAACATACTCTGGCTTTAGCAAGGTGTTATAAATCAAACTAAAAAGCGTAAAAACAAAGCTTATTCCAATTGCCGAAATCAGAATAATCAGTAATGTCTTTTCTCTTTTATTTTTTGGGGAGGTACTTTTTAGTAACTGCGTGTCTTCTTGGGCTTGCTTATTTGATGCCAACTGATTTAACAGGGCATCCCATTTTTCCTCTTCTTTTACGTGCATGTCCTTAAACCCACCAGTATTCAAAAATTGTTGGGTTTTTGATGTGGACGCCATCATAAAAATTTCAACGCCGTTACCGCCCATAATATCCAACAAACTAGAGTCATACTCTTGGATTTCCCGAATCAGTTTTCCAACAAAATCAAGATTGTAATTTGGACTGAGGAATTCATCGTAAAGGGTTTTTATCTCAAAATAGTCCCTACGTTGCAATGCGTATTTTAAAAAACGGTCTTTTAATTCAGCCTTGAAAAATTCGCCCATTTTCTTGCTTAGAAAATTAAGTATTTGGTTTGATTGTATTCAATTGCAAAGTTACTTCAATTGAAGTATGCATTCACATTTTGAAATAGCGAATTTAAGAGGTTAGATTATCTCAGCATTAAGTCCTGCATCCAATAATTTAGAACATCTCGGTTTAAGATCTGAGTATTCCCCGGTCTTAACCGTGCATTTCCCATTATAGTGAACAATTAAAGAGCATTGTTCCGCTTGTTCTGGACTATGGTCGCAAACCTTGACCAAGGTATTGATAACATGATCGAATGTATTTACATCGTCATTGAACAGCACAATTTCATTCTGTTTTACAACCTCCTCCTCTACTAGTACCTCTTCCGATAATTTCTCCTGAGCGCCCATGATAATTGAATAAATCAATTCTAATTTACATATTTTGCCGAAACCCAATTGTTCTTTTCCAACTTTTTTGCAAATTTTAGCCCGTATTGCTCACATTTTGAAGAAATTATATCCAAATCTTGGGTATAAAACCCGCTCAAAAAGATTGCTCCTTCAGAATTTAGACATTTAGTATAGATAGGAATGTCATCCAACAAGATATTCCTGTTGATATTGGCAAGTATCACATCATATTTCTTATTGTTTATCAAACTGCTATCACCTTGATAAACCTCGATTTTAATGCAATTGTTTCGCTCTACATTCTCTTTGGAATTCAGAAAACACCATTCGTCAATATCAATGGCATCCAATGCTTCTGCTCCCCTCATTTCCGCTAAAATTGCCAAAACTCCAGTGCCACAGCCCATATCAAGCACTGATTTGCCTTCGAAATCAGCATTGAGAATGTGTTCCAACATCATATGCGTAGTTTCATGATGACCAGTACCAAAACTCATTTTAGGTTCTATTACAATGTCATATGCAACATTGATGGGATCATGGAAAGGTGCACGCACCACACATTGGTCTCCAACAGTAATGGGATGGAAATTCTTTTCCCATTCTGCATTCCAATTCTGTTGTTCAATTTCCTTGACAGTCCAACCAACTTCTATATCCTGATCTTGAAGGACATAAAGATTCTTCAAAGCGTTCTCCTTCCACTCAGATTTTAGCACATAGGCCAATAAACCTGTATCTGTTTCAACAAAACTTTCAAAACCAGCCTCACCAAGCTCGGCAATCAAAATATCAGTCGTGGGTTGTAAAGGAGAAATAGTGAACGTATACTCAAGATATATCACATTTATAACTTTTAAATGGCTTTGATGATGGCTATAAAATCATCAGCCATTAAGGAAGCTCCTCCTATAAGACCTCCGTCTACATCAGGCTTGGAGAAAATATCCGAAGCATTGCCTGGCTTCACACTTCCACCATATAAAATAGAAACATTCTCAGCTACGACACCGTTATACGCTTCGGCAATAGTTTTTCTAATAAAAGCATGCATTTCTTGAGCCTGTTCAGGACTAGCAGTTTCTCCAGTACCAATGGCCCAAACAGGTTCGTAGGCCAAAACAATCTTATTCCATGCTGAAGCATCCAAATCGAAAAGGGCATTTTTCAGTTGGTTTTCAACCACATTGAAATGGTTTCCTGATTTTCTATCTTCCAATTCCTCCCCAAAGCAGAAAATAACAGTCATTTCTTTGTCCAAAGCAGTTTTTACTTTCTTAGAAAGTAGGTCATCAGCTTCTCCGAAAATTGAACGTCGCTCAGAGTGCCCAAGGATAACCGTGTCTACATGGATATTCAATAGCATATCTGCAGAAATTTCACCGGTATAAGCTCCATTTTCCGCGAAGTGCATGTTTTGGGCCGCCACTTTAATTGTGGATGACTGCAAACTCCTTTGTGCTTGAGCCAAATTAACGAAGGTGGGTGCCACAACTACCTCAGCATGGGTGTCAGGAAGCTTTGCAGAAAGCTCAGATAAAAGCGCCTCTGTTTCTTCAAGATTCTTGTTCATTTTCCAGTTTCCTGCAACTATTTGGGTTCTCATGATTTTGGTTTCTTAGTTATTTATGTTTAAAATTTCAATTCGTCAAGGTCGTTAAAATGGACTTTCTGTAAAATAGTACCCCTTTCTAAGACCAGTACCGCTGGGTTCGAACGCACTATGGTCTTCAGGGTAGTTTCATCTGTAAAGTAAAAATCAAAGTCCAGACCATATTCTTTTCTAATTTTGCTGGCCATTTCATTGCTTGAAGCTGACATGCCAATAACTTTATATCCTTTGTTTTTGGCTTTGGAAGTTACCGAAGCAACTTCTGAAAACACATTGTAATTGCTCTTCGCCAAGTCGTATGCAATCACCATGACCAATCTATTTTCTTCCAACAGAAAGGAAGCCATGTCCTCACCATTTTTTTCAATGGTAAAATCATGAATTGGCGGTTCGTATGCTTTTTGAATTTCCGTGGTTTCCACCCCGATAAATTCACCTTCTACTGAAGGATATTCACCATGGGTCACTACAATTTTTTCTTGGCCGTTCACATCGAATTTCCAGGCATATTCACTTATGGATTTAGGTGCATCTTCAGGAACACTCATGCCTTCCTGAATATTCGCCCCAATTTTGTATGGTCTAAAGTCTACCGAAGGTAGATGCTTAAGCACATGGTTGGCAAATAAAGCACAGGCCAATAGAGATACTCCGGTAACAATCCAATTGGTTTTTGCATTGAACAATGGAGTGATATACTTTTTCCCAAAAACCAGTACAAGAATCAACACCAATAAGATTATATCTTTTGTAAATGATTCCCAAGGTGTAAGTTTTACCGCATCTCCAAAACATCCACAATCTGTTACTTTATTGAAATAGGCCGAGTAAAAGGTTAATATTGTAAACATAACTATCATTGCCAAAAGACTCCAAATAGTAAGTTTGGGCTTAAAACCAACTAATAACATTATTCCTAGTATTACTTCAGCAATAACTAAAAGGATGGCAATAGCTAGTGCAAATGGCATAAAAATTGGCCAATCAAATACTCCTTGGCTGAAGTATTCTTCCAATTTAAATGAAAATCCAACAGGGTCATTTAGTTTTATAAGTCCGCTTATGATAAATAAAACCCCAACAAAAATCCTAGAAATCCAAACCAAATATTTCATCATTCCTCATTTAAATGAATCAAAGCAAAAACCGCATAATTTACCATGTCCTGATAATTGGCATCAATGCCTTCACTTACCAAAGTGGCTCCTTGGTTATCTTCAATCTGTTTTACCCGCAATAGTTTTTGAAGAATCAAATCGGTCAAAGAGCTAACCCGCATATCGCGCCACGCCTCTCCATAGTCATGATTCTTATTTTCCATGAGTTCTTTGGTGATTGAAACTTCTTTGTCATACAAAGCCACAGCTTCTTTTGCGGAAAGATCTGGCTGTTCCACGACACCTTTTTTCAATTGAATCAATGCCATTATGGAATAGTTGATGATTCCAATGAACTCAGATCGCTCTCCTTCGTCCACCTTACGCACTTCATTTTCTTGCAAACTTCGAATGCGTTGGGCCTTGATAAAAATCTGGTCGGTCAATGAAGGGAGTCGAAGTATCCGCCAAGCGGTGCCATAGTCTTTGGCTTTCTTTTGAAATAGTTCCCGGCAGGTGTTGATCACCGCATCATATTGTTGGGAGGTGTGCTGCATGTATTCTGGCTAATTTGCGTAAATTTCGTCCAAACTATGGTGCCCTAAACACCGTGCCAAAGATAATGAAACGCATCAAAGCAAATATTCTTTATGACCATAAACTGTAAAGGAACCCTTATTGATCTTACTACACCTAAAGTGATGGGTATTTTGAACCTTACACCCGACTCTTTTTATGACGGTGGAAGGTACAAAGACGAGCAAAACATTCTTCAGCAAGTGGAAAAAATGTTTTCAGAAGGCGCCTCCTTTATTGATATGGGCGCATACAGTTCAAGGCCGGGAGCGGAACATGTCCCTGAAGATGAGGAATTAAAGCGTTTGCTTCCCATAGTAGAGTTGATTCTTAAGAATTTCCCAGAAACATTGATTTCCATTGATACATTTCGAAGCAAAGTAGCCTCAGAGTGTTTACAACGGGGAGCTGCAATGATCAATGATATTTCCGCTGGAAATTTGGATGCAGAGATGTTCTCCACGGTATCCAAATATCAAGTTCCTTATATTATGATGCATTTGAAAGGGACACCTCAGTCCATGCAAAAAAAAGCCATTTATGATGATTTGATCAAGGACCTCCGATTTTATTTTTCCAAGAAAATTGACCAAGCTGCCCAACTTAAAATCAATGATGTGATCATAGACCCTGGCTTTGGTTTTGCGAAGACAACGGAGCAGAATTATACCTTGTTGAATCATCTTGATCTTTTTAAAACTTTTGAAGTTCCACTATTAATTGGTCTTAGCCGAAAATCGATGATTTATAAGATTCTAGAATCATCAGCAATCGAAGCTTTGAACGGCACAACGGCCTTGCATTCCATTGCCTTATTGAAAGGTGCCAATATTTTAAGGGTACATGACGTTAAAGAAGCAGGAGAGTGTGTAATGCTCATTGAAGCATTGAAAGCCAACACCCTCTAATTTTTGGTTCTTCTATTTTTGCTAATTTTACAAAAACACCGCGGTTGGATTTTCTGAATTTTCTTGAATTTAAAATCACTGATGTCATTGACATTGTCCTTGTGGCCGCATTACTCTACTATATTTATAAACTGGTAAAGGGCACAGTTGCCATCAATATTTTTATCGGAATTGTAATTGTCTGGGCACTTTGGAAATTGACGGAGTTAATACAGATGAAAATGATAAGCAGTATGGTCGGAGGTTTTATGAACATTGGATTGATTGCATTGATCATCGTATTTCAACAAGAAATTCGAAAGTTTCTTTTGATGATAGGTTCCACAAACTTTGCCTCTAAACGAAGTTTCATCCGACATTTTAAATTTTTAAGGCAAGAGGCCTTGCCCGGCGACACTAATGTTGAGGCTGTTGTAGCGGCCTGTGAAAAAATGAGCTCTACAAAGACTGGGGCCATTATTGTCATAGAGCGCACCAATTCCCTCGACTTTGTTAAGATAACTGGGGATAGCATGAATATTGAGATTACTCAACCCATTTTGGAAAGCATCTTTTTCAAAAATAGCCCCTTACATGATGGAGCAGCGATTATTCAAGATAATTATATAACCGCTACCCGAGTTATTTTACCCGTTTCCAATGATCGGAATATTCCCTTACGTTTTGGATTGCGTCACCGTGCTGCCGTGGGGATTACCGAAAAAACTGATGCAATTTGTTTGGTGGTCAGTGAGGAGACAGGGTCTATTTCCTATATTAAGGATGGAGAATTTGCACCATTCAAAGGTCTGGAGGAGTTAACCCAATTTTTGAGAAAAGATTTGGAGTAAGAATGAACTGTAAAAACTGCGAAGCTAACCTAAGATCCGATTTCGGTTATTGTCCCTCATGTGGAGGCAAGGTAATACGCAATCGTTTGACGCTTAAAAATGTATTTCAAGACGTCAGCTTTCAGATTTTCAATTTAGATAATACCTTCTTAAAAACTTTTCGGCATTTATTTTCCCAGCCGGCCGAAGTGGTAAACAGTTATATTGCGGGAACACGCAAAAGATACATGAATCCAATAAGCTATTTCGCAATAGCTGTCACCTTGTCTGGAATCATGTTTTTTGTTCTCAGGAACCTCTACCAATTAAACCTTACCGACAGCAGCTTTACGGACAAGCAACCGACCAATATGGAATTTGTTTTCGATTATCAAGGGTTGCTGTCCTATTTAATAATGCCGATTTATGCGTTAATAACTTGGCTTTTATTTATAGATCAGAAAAAACTCAATTATACCGAACACCTTGTTACAAATGCATATATCACCGGGCAAACCTCATTTGTTCAAGTGCTGGTTTGTATTCCTCTTTTCGGTTTGTTCGATATAAAGTATGATATCTTCAATTGGGCATATTTATTGGTCATTGTAATTTACCAATTCTATGTTTTACAAAAGATTCACGAAACCAAATTTCTTAGCACATTTTTCCGAGGTCTGGCTTATCTTTTTTTCTTGGTTATTGTAATGGTGGCCATGGGAGCATTGATTGTTACCTTGATGCTGGTAACCGGCCAAATGACCCTTGAAGATTTTAGACCTAAATAACAATTTCTAGGTCTTCCAGCTCGGTTCGAATTGGAATGTTTTTCATCTTCCAAAGAAAATCATAATTAACATTTTTTTGCTTTCAACATTCAATACATTTGGTTTAAAACAACAAACCATGATAAAATCCGCCATCCTATTTCTGTGCTTTGGATTTTCTGTAATATTCCATGCCAATTCCCAATCCTTAAAAGATTCCACGGATATTAAGCAAGTGGCATTGGATTATATAGAATCCCAACATAATCTGAAACCAGATCAATTTGAGCGGGCCGCCCACCCGAGAATGGTAAAAAGAACGTTCTGGACAAACAAGACAACTCAAAAAGAGTATTTAAGGGAAACTTTTACCGATGCAATGGTTTTGCTGGCCGAAACCTATAATATGAAAGGTGATAAATTCCCGGAACGTCCAAAGAAAGATGTGGTCATACTTGACATTTACGACAAAACTGCTTCAGTAAAATTGATTGCTGATGACTGGATTGACTACATGCATATTGTCAAATTAAATGGGAAATGGCAAATTGTAAATGTACTATGGCAGTTTAACGATTCTAGCGTCCACTAAATCAATGCAAATCAATATTTATGCTACTTCTTCGGCCAAAAATTGAGCTTCATATAAGTCGTTATAGTAACCGCCTTTTTTAAGTAATTCTTTGTGGGTGCCCATCTCAACAATCTTACCGGCATCCATCACAATGATTTTGTCCGCTTTTTGGATAGTGGCCAATCGGTGTGCTATTATAATTGAAGTTCTTCCTTCCGTGATTTTATCTGTTGCCTGTTGAATCAATTGCTCGGAATATGTATCCACAGAAGAAGTAGCCTCGTCCAAAATCAAAATACTTGGGTTGCTCACATAAGCCCTTAAAAATGCTAACAATTGGCGTTGGCCGCTTGATAGCATGCTTCCTCGTTCCTTAACATTATATTGATATCCTCCCGGCAAACTGGAAATAAACTCATGCACTCCAATTTGTTTGGCAGCGGCTTCTATATCAGCCACGGTAACATCGTCATCACGTAGTGATATATTATTTGCTATGGAGTCTGCAAACAAAAATACATCCTGCAATACAATTGCTATATGGGAACGTAATGATTGCAAAGAATACTCTTTAATATTATGACCATCAACCAAAATATCCCCTGATTGGATTTCATAAAAACGATTCAATAAATTGATAATTGTAGATTTTCCAGCCCCCGTTGCACCAACAATGGCAACCGTTTCTCCCGCTTTTACATCAAACGAAATACCGTGTAGTACTTCTTCATTCTCGACATAGCCAAATCTAACATCTTTGAACCCAATGTCCCCTTTGACATCCGCTCTTTCCAAGGTTCCATTGTCTGCAATTTGACTATCCGTATCCAAAATTTTGAACACTCGGTTAGCTGCCACCATGCCCATCTGAAGGGTATTGAACTTATCAGCAATCTGACGCAAGGGACGGAACAAAAGATCCATCAGAAAGAAAAAAGCAAAAATGGATCCTTTGGTATCCAAGCTAATATTATCAATGTTTTGGATGATTCCAAAGTACACCACCAAACCTATTCCTACGGAATTGGAGATTTCGGCAATCGGAAAAAAGATGGAGTTATACCAAACCGTTTTTAACCAAGCATTTTGATGTTTTTCGTTGATTTTCCGGAATTTCTCCTTTTCTATCTGCTCACGATTAAAGAGCTGTACGATTTTCATTCCAGCTATTCGTTCCTGAACAAATGAATTTAGATTGGATACCTGAGCCCGAACTTCAATAAATGCAACTTTCATTGCTTGTTGAAAAAGTCGGGTAGCAATCAGAATTATGGGTAGAATTGCGAAGACTATCAAAGCCAATTTCCAATTCATATATAGCATTACACCTGCAGCGCAGAGCATTTTTAACAAATCCGCAACGATAACAAAAAAACCTTGGCTGAATATTTCCCCTATTCGCTGCATATCGGCCACTGCTCTTGTCACCAGTACACCAATAGAAGATTTATCAAAATAGGTCATTTTAAAACCCATCATCTTTTGAAAAAGTCGGATTCGAATATCCTTGATGACAGATTCCCCCAGAAGGTTTGCGAAGTAATTGAAAGAGAGTTGGCAAATGACCTGCCCAAGAAGAGCGCCCAGCATAACCAATACAACAATCAACAACTGCTCACTATCTTTATTGGTAAGGGGTTCATCAATAATGAATTTGACTAAAATAGGGGTCAACACCGCAAAAACAGCTGACAGAATAGCTACAATCGCCACCACCCAAAAGGTGGTTCGGTAAGGTTTGGTATGAGCAAATATGCGTTGGAACAGCCCAAAATCAAATGCTTTACCTATTTCATCTTTATTGCTCATTGAATATTCTTTTTGGGTAAGAGACCTTTGTCAAATATAATCCTTTTGCCGGCACTGAGACGCCAGCTTTTCCCCTGTCTTTGCTTTCTAAAATGGTCTTGATTTCTTCAGGTTTCATTTTTCTCATCCCAACATCCAATAGGGTACCTACAACTGCTCGGACCATGTTGCGCAGAAATCGGTCCGCCCCAATGGTAAAAACCAATTTTTCTTCTTTCTTTTCCCAAAATGCCTGCCTAACATCACATAAAAAGGTCTTTACATCTGTGTTGGATTTGGAAAAACACTCAAAATCTTTATGGTCCAATAAGTACTGTGCAGATTGATTCATCGCCTCAACATCCAATGGATGTTTTACATAATGGGCAAAATCAGTATAAAATGGATTCTTCTCTTGAATCATCCAATATTCATAGGTCCGTTCCGAAGCATCAAAGCGCGCATGGGCATCCGATTTGACCGGTGTAATTTTCTGCACCGTTATATCCTCGGGTAAAAATGCATTCAGTCTATATGTTAGCTCTTCTGAATTTTCAAAGTCATCAGAATCAAAATGCGCATACATCTCTTTTGCGTGCACCCCAGCATCGGTCCTCCCTGCTCCTACCAAATCAATCTCTTTACGTACCAGGGTTGAAAGTGCTTTTTCCAGCACTTCTTGAACGGTAATTGCGTTAGGTTGGTTTTGCCAGCCGTGATAGGCTTTTCCGAAATAAGAAAATTGGATAAAATATCTCAATTGGATCCCTTACTTTTAAGTTGATAAAGATACTTTAATCCCATCCAATAGAAATCTTACGATAAATTTTTAGCATATTTTTAGCGTTATGACCAAAATCTTACTGCTTTCGGACACACATGGGCATATGGACGATTCTATTTTAAAGTATGCCAAACAAGCTGATGAAATTTGGCATGCTGGAGACGTTGGAAATCTTGCGGTGACCGACAAGTTAAAAGCTGCAAAACCACTTCGTGGGGTTTTCGGTAATATTGATGATCACATCATACAACGTGAGTTTCCGGAGCACAACCGTTTTTTATGCGAAGGAGTTGATGTTTGGATTACCCATATTGGCGGTTATCCTGAGAAATACAATGTGAGAGTGCGGGATGAAATTAAAAGAAACCCCCCAAAACTATTCATTTGTGGACACTCCCATATATTGAAGGTAATGAATGATAGAAAACTGAACCTGCTACATATGAATCCCGGTGCCTGTGGCAAACATGGTTTTCATAGGGTGCGGACCATGCTTCGCTTTATCATAGATGGAACAAACATATCGAATTTAGAAGTAATTGAATTAGGAAAGAATTAAATGAAGAATTGTCTTTTTATCGCCTTAATACTCCTTTTTGCATGCGGCAAGCAGGGCAAGCAGAAAAAATTATCCCAAGTATCCGAAGAGGTGCAAAGCAATGTTGCACTTTATATTTTAGGGACGGTACAAGATGCTGGGAGTCCTCATATTGATTGCCAGAAAGAATGTTGCTCGGCTTTATTTGAACATCCAGACACGGGTCGCAAAGTAGTTTCATTAGGAGTGGTAGATCATGAGAATGGAAAATCGTTTCTTTTTGAGGCCACCCCGGACATGTCTGCTCAACTACGATTGCTAAAAGGTTTTTCGGGGAAAAATACCGATATCCCTGACGGAATTTTTTTGACGCATGCCCATATGGGTCATTACACTGGATTGATGTATTTGGGAAGAGAGGCCAAAGGGGCTAACCAAGTCCCGGTTTATGCAATGCCCAAAATGAAGTCTTTTTTGGAAACCAATGGTCCTTGGGACCAGTTGGTAACCCTAAACAATATTGTGCTTTCAGAAATTCAGGATCAAACATCTCTAAAACTGACATCCAATATTTCAGTTGTACCCATGATCGTGCCGCATAGGGATGAGTATTCGGAAACAGTCGGTTATAAAATTGTTGGCCCGAATAAGTCTATTCTTTTTATCCCTGACATTGATAAGTGGCACAAATGGGAAAGGAGTATTGTGAAAGAAATCGAGAAAGTAGATTTAGCCTTTTTAGATGCTTCCTTTTTTAACGAAAAAGAAATTAACAACAGGGATATTTCCGAAATACCACATCCGTTTGTAATTGAAAGCATGAAACTTTTTGATGAACTCCCCGCCAAAGAAAAAGCTAAAGTTCATTTTATTCATTTTAACCATACCAATCCGCTACTAAACCCAAAAAGTACCGAATCCCGTTTAGTGCAAATACAGGGTTTTAACGTTGCAAAATTCCAGCAAAAGTTTGGGCTTTAAATATTTTAAGTATTCGTAAGAATCATCCGGGACTCCCGTCTAAGAAACCAAACAATCTTAAAAACAAATGAAAACGATTAATTTAAAATTTCTTGCCATCGCTGTAGTGCTGTTCGTGGTCTCCTGTGGATCCAAGGACAAAAAAGCGCAGGCAGATGAGCAAAATTTGGTTGAGACAGTGGTTCAAGAGCCCGTTTATGACACAACAAACCCTGAAACCATTTTAGCAGCCATTGAGCATTCTCATGGAGGATGGAACGACCTTTGGAAAAAAGGTGATGTAGAGTACACATATACCTATCATTCTCCAGCCAATGATAAAAAGGATGTATCCGTTGAACGTTACATCTTTAGTTCCGAAGCTTCTTATGGGAAATACTCCCAGCATGAAATCAATGTAATGCCTGAAACAGAAGGTGAAGTGGTTCAATATTTTAATGGAAACGAAACCGTGGTTCTTGTCAATGGGGAGAAGACAGACGACCCCCAAGGTAATGCAGTGGGCGAATTTCTAAGAAAAGCCAATCATTTTTGGTTTGTTATGCCCTATAAATTAAATGATGGTGGAACCATTACCACTTATCAAGGGCAAGAAGAATACAATGGCACTACCTATGACAAACTTCATGTGACATATGACCCAGAAGTCACAGGTAAGGAGCAAAATGACATTTATATTCTTTATGTAAACCCAGAGACCAAATTGATTGATCGGTTTTATTTTTCCCTACCTTTTTTAGGGGTGAATGAACCAGTAATCATTGCAAATTATGACTATGAGGATATTGATGGACAATTGGTTTCTGCGAAACGCACTTACTTTTTGCCAAGTGAAGAAGGTTATTCGGAAGACCCGAGTATAATTCAGACGCTTACCAATATAAAATTCGGAAACGGTTTTACAGAGGAAACGTTAATGCAATAAGCATATATACCATATTACAAAAATAAAAGCCCCGGCATTGCCGGGGCTTTTCGCACTAATACTACTAAGATGTTAGGTTTAACGTAAGCGATCAACAGATTTTACAAGATCTTCATCCTTTTTGATGGCTCTGTTGGCCAGAACCAGAAAAACGATAGAAAATACAGGAATCAGCATCCCAATACCCTTCTCAGAAATGGTGTTTTCTCCGGATAAGCTTAGTGATCGATAAACGAAAAATCCTAGTAAAAAAAGATTCAATATCATATTCAATCTGTTCAATACAAATTGATTTTGTCTGTTTTTGAACATAAAAATCGAAATCAGGGCCAACGCTGCGGATATATAGAATACAATACTTATCCACAACTCGTTCTCTGCAAACACGGCCACTCCTTCTCCATCAATCCATAAATTCAACACAAATGGCAATACACCGGAGATAACCCCCACAAGTATTAAAAAAAACGTCTGAATGCGCTGAATCATTGTATAATTTGACTTGGAAAGGCAAAAATAGGTGTCTTTTTGATAATTGCCCCTATTTCTTGGAAAATAATTCGTATAATTGTGTCGTTATTAGCAAAGCACTCGCATAAGGAAATCTTTCCTACCGTAGTACCCCCAAATAACTTTTACTTCAAATTACATTCGATACGTTTAATTTATTCATCATTTAATGTTTGAGATTTCAGATCTAAAAGCTAAAAAGCTACCTGAATTGCAAGAAATTGCAAAGAATCTAAGTGTTCCCAAGTTTAAGGCCTTAAAAAAGCTTGATTTGGTCTATCAAATTCTAGATGTACAGGCATCCAATCCTAAAGTTGTTCAAGAAAGTTCGGCTCCACAGCAAGAAAAAAGCGAGCCTAAACCCAAGCGGTCAAGAACACCACGTCCTAGCAAAGAGCAGAAGGAAAGTGCTCCCGCTCCAAAAGAAAATATTGCTGACAAACCTTCTGAGGAAAAAAAGGAAACTCCTAAGGAACAACCTGCACGAAAGGATCATCATAAACAAAATGGTCACCAAAAAAGCCAGCATGTTAAGAAAGGTAACCAACACCACAGAGGTGGACATGAAAAGAAGAGCAGCAACTTTGACAAAGATTTAAAGAACAGATATAAAGAACCTGAGTTTGAATTCGATAGTATTATAGAAAGTGAAGGTGTACTCGATATTATGCAGGATGGATATGGGTTCTTGCGGTCTTCTGATTACAACTACCTTTCTTCACCAGACGATATTTATGTTTCCCAATCCCAGATTCGACTATTTGGATTAAAAACTGGGGATACTGTACTTGGCAACGTGAGGCCTCCAAAGGAGGGGGAAAAGTATTTTCCATTGATCAAAGTCAGTAAAATAAATGGACTAGATCCACAAGTGGTGCGTGACAGGGTTTCTTTTGAGCATTTGACGCCTTTATTTCCTAAAGAAAAGTTTAAGCTTGCGGAAAGACAAAGCACATTGTCTACCCGCATTATGGACCTGTTTTCGCCTATTGGTAAAGGACAGCGTGGCATGATTGTTTCTCAGCCTAAAACTGGAAAAACCATGTTGCTCAAAGATATTGCCAATGCAATAGCAGCTAACCATCCGGAGGTTTACCAAATTATTCTGTTGATTGATGAACGCCCTGAAGAGGTTACCGATATGCAGCGTAATGTTCGCGGAGAGGTAGTCGCTTCTACTTTTGATAAAGAAGCTACCGAGCATGTTCGTGTTGCCAACATTGTATTGGAAAAAGCCAAAAGATTAGTTGAATGTGGTCATGATGTTGTTATACTTCTGGATTCCATTACTCGATTGGCTCGTGCTTATAATACCGTGCAACCAGCTTCTGGTAAAGTATTGAGTGGTGGTGTTGATGCCAATGCCCTTCACAAACCAAAAAGATTTTTTGGAGCTGCTAGGAATATCGAAAACGGTGGATCGCTTTCGATAATTGCCACAGCATTGACAGAAACAGGTTCTAAGATGGATGAAGTAATCTTTGAGGAATTCAAAGGAACTGGTAATATGGAACTTCAATTGGATAGAAGAATTTCTAACCGTAGAATTTTCCCTGCCATTGATTTAATCTCCTCTTCTACCCGTCGCGATGATCTTCTTTTGGATGAAACCACTATACAACGTATGTGGATCATGAGAAAATACTTGGCAGATATGAACCCAGTTGAAGCCATGGAATTCATGGAACAACGCATAAAGCAAACCAAAAACAACGAAGAATTTCTACTAACTATGAATAACTAGTATAAACGCTTCGATATTTTAGAATATCACAAATTTTAAACCCTTTGAGCAAGCTCAAAGGGTTTTTTTCTTAATAGGTTTTACAGAAAAAACATATCTTTAATACGGTTTCCCCAACCCAACAAATTAAAACACTTTAGAATGAAAAACACCAAAACCAGCTTTGCTATGTTGCTTGGCTCCCTAATACTCTTGTTAGGAGCTTGCAAACAACCACCAAAAACAGAAGAACCTCATGAAGAACCCAAGGAAAGAGTAAAACCGCCTGAGCAAATCATTTCGTTGGAAGAATCAAAATCTTTATATGACCATTACTCCAGAAATAGAGTTGAAATCATCCAACAATTCGAAAAGGAGAGAGATGAGTCCGAAGAAAAATTCCGGCCAGCTCGATTTTCTTCTTACGATTATAGTACCATTAAACAATACATGGACTTTATTGAACAAGAAGCGAAAGATGCTAATGTGGAAATTTCTTCCCTTCGTTTCTATTTTGGCAATTACCCAAACAAGGAAAAATTCCCTGATGGCAAAAAAGTAGTGCATCCAAGGCAAAATGCCGTGTTCATTGTTCCGACCATTGACGTAGATGGACACAATTATGGTTTTTATATTGGGGAAGATGGGAAAGCCAAGCTGATCAAGGATGCGGTTGGACAAAAAGGTGTTGGAAGTACACAAAAAGGAGAACAAAAAGCTTATGCCAGTTTTGCACCAAGCTTTTCATCACCTCCTGCGCCATATGCGGGCCAGAGTTTAACATTAAACAGAAGTACAGCTGGTCCTCCACCTGATGCAGATTATTAATAGATTATGACTCAGGAGCTCGTTGATTTCGTAAAAGAGCATTATACCATTCCACTATATTTAGTTGCATGGATAATCTCTGTGATAAGATATAAAAGGTATTACGATACCGTTTTGAAATATTTTCCCGTATTCATTATCTATACGTTTTTGACTGAGCTCTTGGGTTATTTCATTAAGCATACCGATGAATTCCAATTCTTCTCGGATTACAGATATGCTTGGCATAACATTGTAATTTTCAACATTTATTCTGTTGTCTCCTTTACATTCTTCTATTACATCTATTGGAAGGTTCTTAAGAATGAAAAACATAAAGTACGGGTAAAGTATGCATCAATGATAGCCGCACTGGGTTATCTTGTTAGCCTTCTTTTTCAAAATCCATTGCATATTGGACTTTATTATGCTGATTTACTGGCTTCAATTGTCTTGCTATATGCCATTGGATTGTATTTCATCGAAAAAAGAACAGAGCAAAGTTATTATTCGATGCGAGATAATCTCATGTTCTGGGTAAGTATTGGGCTTTTCATTTTTCACATCTTCTTCCCATTTATTTTCATTGCGGCCTATGACTGGCCTATTTTCTATTATGAGTATAGGTTACATGAGTTTTTAATGATACTCATAGTAATTATGTACCTATTCTTCATAGCAGGTTTTCTTTTAGGCAAGAGAAAGGCATTTAGATAACCCAATAAACGTTCACCACGTTTTTCCTTTCTTTCACAACTTCGAAGAACCGTTTATCGATAAAAAATATGTTTTTGTAGGTTTTTTCGTTCATTTATTGAAAAAATAACAATCAAATATTTCATCGATGAACAATTACCATTCACCGACATATAAACGAAATCTGTCTTAAATGAGGTAAAACCTTATTCTGATGCATATAATTTTAACTCAAAAATTGGACTAGAATCCAATAAACTTTTAAGCGATGAAAAAGTCCCAAATCATTTTATCCGCAATCTGTATTGCAATACTTTCATTCCAGACTTCATGTGTCAAGGATAGCCTTGATGGTCCTGTTCCAGAGCCCGAAGGGGAAACACCAGACCCAGAAGTTCCAATCGACGAATTGGCAATTACTGAATTACAAATTCCGACGAACTTTGAGTTTAAAACGGACAAGGAAGTACAACTTATTATCACCGATAATACCGCAGGTGTAAAGTATGACGTCTACGCCTACAATGATGAGATACTTACAGGTGAGCAAATCACTTATTTAAATGAGGAAGAGGAGGAAGAAACCGGTGTAGAAATTTCCGTGGATAATTTAAACCATTTGATTTTTAGCGGAATGCCTTCGGGAGGTACCATTGAACATACGTTTGTTGTCCCCGAGTATTACGACCAACTCTATATCCGGAGAAAAGAAGGCTTTAGCTATACTTCGGCCGTGGTTAACATAACTGGCTCATTGGTCAACTATACCTATTCTTCCCAAAGTGGAAAAGGAGCGTCCGCATCCAAACCTATGGTAGAAGACTATCTATATTGTGTTAACGGGTCAGGTGAGATGTTTCAGATTGACCCTGTTACCGGCGATTTTACCTTTGTTAGTGACATGCCTATGGGTAGTTGGACTGCTGCAATAGATCAGCAAAACAATTTTTTGTATTCCATTGGTAGATCTAGCCCTAATCCATTGATGAAGTATGATATGGTCAATGATACCTGGACTACCGTTGGAAACTTAAATATAGGTGGCCCCCGTTTGGACTATAATGAAAACGATGGTCTGCTATATTTCTCCACAGGCAATAAGCTTTATACCATCGACCCTCAAAATGCCAATATCTTATCTAATTGGGATATTATCGGCCTTCATAAAAAGAATGGTGGTGACTTGGCCTTTGCTGAAGACGGCACTCTTTTTCTTTGTTCATTCTCCGGGTTATATCGACTTAACTTAAATGGAGAAGGCGACTATGATGCAACAAGAATAAGTGGAGAAGATTTACCCTTTAACCCAACTTCAATGACCTTCGATTCTAATACAGAATTATGGTTGGCCAATAGTAGTTCTAACAGTGACTTGATTGTTATGGATACTCAAACCGGTGGTTGGGAATATCGTTATGGACCAAACTCTACATCTGGGGTATTATTTGACAGAACAATAAATGACTTAACTACATTCAGGATTTTTGATGAAGTTACTGTGGACCCTGATACGGATGGAGATGGAATAACGGACAGTAATGATGCTTTTCCAGAAGAAGCCGATAAAGCTTTCGAACAGTTCACACCAAGTAAATATGGCTGGGGCACGGTTGCTTTTGAAGATCTTTGGCCGTTTTTAGGAGATTATGATTTTAATGATACAGCTGTGAATTACCGATTCGTAGCGGTACTGAATGCGGACAACATGGCCGTGCAACTGGACATACATTTTGAAGTAACCTCCGATGGTGCAGGTTTTATAAACGCTTTTGGAATTGAACTTGAAAGTATTGCTCCAAGTTTGGTGGAATCCGTTACAGGAACCGTCCTAACCGAAGGGTATATAAATGTTGCTTCAAATGGCGTGGAACAAGGTCAAGATAGAGCTGTAATTATCTTGTTCGATAACCATGAGACCATGTTGAATGTACCTTCAACTGTATCTGTTAGATTTACAACACCAATCACAACTGCCCAACTTGGTATTGCCCCCTTTAATCCATTTCTCATAATTGATAGGGATAGGGGCAGGGAAATTCATCTACCAAACAGATTTAGAACAACTCTAGGAGCAAATGATACCACTCTGGAAGGTGTAAATCAAGATATAGATGGGAATTACCAAACCGAATCTGGTCTGCCATGGGCTATAAACATCGTACACAACTTTAAACCTCCGAAAGAAAATACCCCAATTAACCAAGCGTATAATTTCTTTAATCAATGGGCCACTTCTGGTGGAAATACATATCAAGATTGGTATAAAGACTCCACTGGTTATCGAAATGAAACTGAACTTAAGGAATAGGATAAGGTTCCTGTACGAAAACGAAAAAACGCCCCATTTTGGGGCGTTTTTTATTTTATAAATGCGGTTCTAGGTTACATTGCTGCAACCTGGCTCATCAACTTGCTCTTTAAGTTGGCCGCTTTATTGTTATGAATGATGTTACGCTTAGCTAGCTTATCAATCATTCCAACAACAGTTGGCAACAATGCTTCAGCAGCTTTCTTATCTTCTTCGCCACGCAACTTTCTTATTGCATTACGAACTGTTTTGTGCTGGTATCTGTTACGCAAACGTACCGCTTCGTTTCTTCTTATTCTCTTTAATGCTGACTTATGGTTTGCCATTGTCTTAATTTATACTTTCAAATTTTTTTCAGTAGCCCGTAGGGGAATCGAACCCCTGTTACCAGGATGAAAACCTGGCGTCCTAACCCCTAGACGAACGGGCCATTTCAAGCTTAAAGTTAACTGCACAAAGCATAAAATATATTTTCAGCTTTGTACCTCTAACCTAGTACTTCGTAGCCCGTAGGGGAATCGAACCCCTGTTACCAGGATGAAAACCTGGCGTCCTAACCCCTAGACGAACGGGCCATAAGGTTGCATAATTGCGGATGCAAAAATACAACTATTTTTAAGTCTTGCAACAGTTACTATTAATTTTTAACTGCTTTAGTAAGCCTTGGCAAACAGCACTCTTTGAATGGAAGGTTTGCCTGTCACCATGCAGCTCCCATCTTCTTTGTCCCCATAAAAAGGAATACATCTGATGGTTGCCTTGGTTTCTTCTTTAATCTTATCCTCAGTTTCAGAAGTTCCATCCCAATGAGCGGAAACAAATCCGCCTTTTTCCTCGATTATTTTCTTAAACTCGTCATACGAATCCACTTCTGTAATATGAGCTTCCCTATAATCAAAGGCTTTTTGGTACACATTCTTCTGAATCTCCTCAAGCAATGAAGTAATCTTATTCACTATCTCCTCAGCTTGCACCGATTCCTTTTGCAATGTGTCTCTTCTGGCTACTTCATAAGTTCCATTTTCCAGGTCGCGTTGACCTATAGCCAACCGCACCGGAACTCCTTTAAGCTCATATTCATTAAACTTGAATCCAGGCTTATGTGTATCCCGCTTATCATATTTTACCGAAATACCTTTTGAACGCAATTCCTTGACCAAAGGGTCTACTTTCTCCGAAATTGCATCCAATTGCTCCAATCCTTTATAAATTGGGATAATCACTACTTGAATAGGTGCCAATTTTGGAGGCAATACCAATCCGTTGTCATCACTATGGGTCATTACAAGTGCTCCCATCAACCTTGTTGAAACTCCCCATGAAGTTGCCCAGACATGCTCCTGTTTCCCTTCTCGGTTGGCAAATTTCACATCGAATGCCTTTGCAAAGTTTTGACCCAAAAAGTGGGAAGTACCTGCTTGCAATGCCTTGCCGTCTTGCATTAACGCCTCTATGCAATAAGTTTCTTCTGCACCTGCAAAGCGTTCGCTTTCTGTTTTGGTTCCCTTTATCACAGGAACGGCCATATAGCTTTCTGCGAAATCGGCATACACGTGCATCATTTGTTCAGCCTCTTCAAGTGCTTCCTCTTTTGTAGCATGTGCGGTATGTCCCTCTTGCCACAAAAACTCGGCCGTACGCAAAAACAAACGTGTTCGCATCTCCCATCGCACTACATTGGCCCATTGGTTTATTAATAAAGGAAGGTCTCTATAGGATTGTATCCACTTTCTGTATGTATCCCATATAATGGTTTCAGAAGTCGGCCTAACAATCAACTCTTCTTCTAATTTAGCATCTTCATCAACGATAATTCCACTTCCATCCTCCGCATTCTTCAAACGATAATGGGTCACAACAGCACATTCTTTGGCAAACCCCTCAACATGACTAGCTTCCTTGCTTAAGTAGGATTTTGGAATAAAAAGTGGGAAATAGGCGTTTTCATGCCCCGTCTCCTTAAACATTTTATCCAGCTGAGCCTGCATTTTCTCCCAAATTGCAAATCCATATGGTTTAATAACCATACAACCCCTAACACCAGAGTTCTCTGCTAAATCAGCTTTTACGACAAGTTCATTATACCATTTGGAATAATCCTCGCTTCGACTAGTTAATTTTTTACCCATCTACAGTAGTTTGGCACAAAACTTGTGACTTTATAATCAAAAATAGTTGGGCAAAACTAACTATTTTTAGTATGTTCAACAATAAAAATTGCATGATGACAAAGTCTTTACCCCGCCCAAAAACTCAAATTGTCGCCACATTTGTTATGGCCACTCTTCTATTGGCCTCTTGCGGGTCGTACCAGCAAGCTTCATATTATGATGATGATGGGATTTATTCCAACGGCAATCGGGTTGTAAATGTTGAAAAGAAATCAGCTGAAGGTGTTCGAGTTCAACAACAGGAAAGTGATATATACGGAGATTATTTCGGGCAAAAAGCCGATGAATACAACCAAATTTTAGAGGATGAAATCTTTACCGATATTGATAACTATAGTAGCGACATAGAAAATGACAGTATTCCCTTGGGCGAACAGACCAATTATTTTGCCAACAACAATACATATAGTGGAAATCCAGGATGGGGAGACAACCCAACCAGTGTTTCGATAAATGTATACGACAACTTCGGCTGGGGTGGCCTTGGTTGGGGATGGAATGACCCATGGTTATGGAATGGTTATGGCTGGAATGGATTCGGCTGGGGAGGATATGGATGGGGATGGAACAACCCTTGGAGATGGAACCGCTGGGGCTGGGGCAACTATGGATGGGGATGGGATCCCTATTGGGGCTATGCCGGAGTCGGTTTTGGATGGGGTGGTTATTATGGAAATCGCTGGGGCCGTCCATTTAGAGGATATTATGGAAGAGGATATGCGTATAATCGAGGTAGAAGAGGATATGCAGGTTCTATTCGAGGCACTTCATTAAGAGGAAGGTCCAACTTGGCTTCAAGAACAAGAGGAAATTCATCAAGATACAGAGCAAATAGTGGTCGTTCCAATGCCAGTCGCACTGCGGCAGCAAGAAGTTCAAGATCGTATCGTAGTGGTACAACGGCAAGAAGAGCGGTTAGTGCAGATGCAATTTCTAGAAATAGAAACTACAGGTCAAGTAGAAGCACCAGAACCTCACCCAGCTATAGAGGCAATAGAACCGGACGCTCCTATGGTACTTCACCGTCTACAAGAAGTAGCAGCACATACAGAAGAGGAGCTACCACAAGTAGAAGTTCAACCATATCCCGTACACCGGGCAGAAGCACTAGGAGTTATCAATCTTCCGGACGAACCGCTCCGAGAAGCAGCAATTATAGAAGATCTACTACTCCCAGAAGTTCTGGTAGTTACAGAAGTGGGTCCAGCGGAAGAAGCTACAGAAGTTCGGGCAGTAGCTCAAGAAGTTATCGAAGCTCTGGCAGCAGTTCAAGAAGCTATAGAAGTTCCGGTAGCAGTCGAAGCAGCAGTGGTAGAAGCTACAGCAGAAGTTCTAGCGGTGGAAGAAGCTCAGGTGCTACGCGCTCATCATCAAGAAGTAGTAGAAGACGATAACATTTCACACTGTTTTATTTAAAAAACTAAATCACTCAAAATGAAAAGGATTTCAACTTTCATCATGGTATTGGTATGCACTTTTGCAAGTGCCCAAAACATTAATGATGTATTGCGATATAGTCAAGAGAATATTATTGGAACCGCACGATTTCAGTCCATGGGAGGTGCTTTCGGCGCACTCGGTGGCGATTTATCGTCCTTAAATGTAAACCCAGCGGGGTCCGCGGTGTTCAATTACAGTCAGTTTACCATTTCTGGTTCCAATTATAACCGAAATAATGATGCATTGTTCGGTAATAGCCTTCGAAATAGTGACACAAATACTACCGAATTGAATCAAGTCGGGGGAGTTTTTGTGTTCAAATCAACGGATAGTCCATGGAAAAAACTAGCACTTTCCTTCAATTATGACCTTGCACGAAATTTTGACAATGAATTTGCTGTTGCTGGAAATACCACCCAAGGTATTGACAACTACTTTTTAAACTTTGCAGATGGACAAACCCTGGGTAATCTTCGAGTTCAACAAGGGGAGAATATTGAGGATGCTTATCTCAATATAGGTGCTGATCTCGGTTTTGGAGCTCAACAGGCTTTTTTAGGGTTCCAAGCTGGACTTATCGAACCTACCGACGATGTTGACGCGAATACTACGTATTTTTCTAATGCGGAATATACCAGCGTAAACCAAAGATATATTCAGAGCACATCAGGATATAATAGTAAGTTTACTGTAAATGCCGCCGGACAATATCAGGACAATCTTTACTTGGGAGCTTCGCTTAATTTTCATTCCATATTCTATGATAGATTGACCCTATTGGATGAAAATGGTTATGATGCCACCTCTCCGGTTCAATCCACAACGTTTGACAACTTTTTGCATACGGAGGGATATGGTTTTTCCTTCAGTGTAGGTGCAATTGCCAAATTGAATGATAATATACGGGTCGGTGGTAGCTACCAGTCCCCTACTTGGTACGAATTGACGGATGACGTCTCTCAACGAATTAATTCGACATTAGCAGTATCTGATATCAACTTTATCGATTTTGGTATTGTAAATCTCTTCGAGGAATACCGAATTAAGGTTCCGGCTAAACTTACCGGAAGCGTTGCGGTTGTATTTGGAAAAGATGGGTTGCTAAGTTTTGACTATGGCCACCAAGATATGTCACAAGCAGAATTACGTCCTACAACGGATCCAAACTTTACTTCTGAAAACGATTTTATAGCTAGTGAATTAGGTGTAGTAAATACGTATAGGTTAGGCGGAGAACTTCGAATTGATGAAGTTAGTCTTAGAGCCGGTTATAGATATGAACAAAGTCCATATGAGAACGGAGATATTATTGGAGACCTGAACGGATATTCTGGAGGTATTGGATATAATTTTGGCGGCAGCAGATTGGACCTGGCTTTCAGCAGAACAGAACAAGATGTGAATACCTTACTATTCGATTCGGGTATAAACAGCACGGCCATGATTAACCGAATCAATACCAATATCACATTAGGATATACCCTAAAATTTTAAAATTAGATCTTTTAAATGATGAAAGGGCTGGATGAAATTCCAGCCTTTTTGATTATCGGACTAACGTAAAGTGCCGCCGTACGGATCGCGCTACAAAAACACCATTATCATCTCGTTCATAATCCAATCGAAACCAGTAGTCTGATGATGGCAGAGCTCTTCCATTAAATGTTCCATCCCAACCAAGGGTTGTACCATCCAACTGCTTTAGCAACTTGCCGTATCGGTCAAAGATAAAAACCGCCGGATTGGAAAGTGTCTCTATTCCCAAAATGTTCCAATTATCATGTATGCCATCTCCATTGGGAGTAAAAAACTTGGGATAACCAACTACTAAAAATTCAATAGGTTCTGTGGTTCCACATCCATTTTTATCATTAATGATAACTGTGTTGATTCCTGGAGGCACATCAAAGAACTGAGGGTCATCTTGAAATTCACCACCATTTATGGCATATTCATAATCTCCAGTGCCTTGTGCCACTATCTCAATATTATAAGGGTCGGTTTGATTACTGTTTACAAAGTCATCTATAACCATTACCTGATCTAATTGGGGTATACCATACCAGGTAATTAGAATTCCTCCATTATCTATAACCGTTGGAGGTGTCCCCGAAGCGGTAGTAATTTCAACAAAATAACGTCCTGAATTGGGACTTGTGACCACAAGCTCAGCGCCAAATAGTCCTGTTCCGGGTAGTGTAGCGTCTATTATTCCATCATCTTCATAATCAACCGTCCAAGTTACGTTTGCAATATCTGACCCAGCAGGTGAGTTCAAGGCGCTCAAAGTAATATCTGGATCTCCTTCACAAGCGATTATGTCCAGTCCCAAAAATTCATCCCTAAGGGTACAATCTAATGCGGTATTCTGATCTGCATCGACCGAGGTACCTGTAAAGGTCAACATATAAGGTTCTGGGTCACCATTAAAGTTGGTGTTGTAATTATTGACAAATAAATAATAAATCTCTCCGGCGGTTACGTCCAACCACTCATCGTACGTGTTTTGACTTCCAACCACGAAAGGTGCTCCTACTCTACCATCAACTGGATTTACCCCAATACCTGTATAATTGGTAACGTTTACCTCATAATTACAACGAATGGGCTGTGCGCTTCCATTACCAACTAGGGTACAGAAGTTTTGTCCAGATGTTTGATCAAAAGGGCCGTAAAGGGCAAAATCCAATTCTGAAGTAACTATTCCACCGGGAATCACTGGCAAAGCTTCGATATCGAAGCCGATTTGTCCATCCGTTCCGGCTCTAAAAACATACCAAGAAGTGTTGTTTTCAATATTTGCTGAGGCAACGCTTCCCTTTTCCAAGCAGCCGGTTTGAGTAATGACCATGGGGTCAAAATCATCGATATCTCCTCCTCCATCGGTAGCTGACATGATGGGTGCATCTGCACAAACAGGAATTGCTGTTCTACAATCCGGTGAATTTTGGGCGCTTGTTGTGAGAAGTCCCAGAAATAAACAACATATAGCGCAAAATAGAGCTCTCATAGAATTTGGGGCTAAAGGTTATTCTGTGATAACTTTTATAACTCCCAAAAGGACCCTTTTAGTATTTTTTAACCGAAAAATTATACACTTAATCGATAAACTACACTTTGACTATCGTCTCAGTGAAAAATGGTTCTGGATATATTTGGCGTAAACCCTGTTACCATCGTTGTCCAGATAAGACAGTTTAAACCAATAATCGGTGGATGGCAGAGGTTTTCCTTTGAAGCTTCCATCCCATCCAGGACTGAACTCGGTCAACTGGGTAATTAACTTTCCATACCGGTCATAAATTGTAACTATCGGAGAATTCAAGGCTGAAAGACCATCTATTTGCCACGATTCATTAAGAACATCGCCATTAGGAGAAAAAATCGGGGAAAATCCAACCACTACAATATTTTCAACAACCTCTCCACATCCAAATAAATCTCGCATGGTAATGGTATGCATTCCACCAGCAACATCTTCGAAAACATTGCTTGATTGAAACGCTCCACTATTGAGTCTATATTCAAAATCACCTTGTAAATCCGTCAACACGGTGACTCGACTATTGGCTTGAAAATCTTCAACTTCAACATCGGTGATAACCGGTAATTGCGATATGTTCACTTGAACCGTTCTGCTAGACTCGCAGTTAAGTCCTCCTACTGTATTGGTTACTGTAAGTGTATAGTCCCCAGCTTGAGTCACATTAATACTTGGGGTAAGCTCACCCGTGCTCCATGAATACGAATATGCGGGGTTTGGTACCGTTTCGCCAATAACAATACCAGTTGAGTTTTCGCAAATGGTAACCTCATCATCAAATGTAAGTTCAGGAGAGGTTAACGCATTGATGCTGAAATTCTGAGAGGCATCATAGCAATTTGGGTTGGTCAGTGAATAGGTACGGACATAAATGTCCTCCTGTCCAGGATTCTTTGGAAATTGTTTGGATATTGGGTTTATACCTGCGATGGCATCTGTTTGAGTATAATGATAACTCACCATATATTGGCTTGGGTCCTGTGCTCCTAGTGCTTCATCGTCTTTTGTGGTCAAATCGAATACCACCGAAGGTGTATGACAAAACACTTCATCTGCAACTAGGTTGGTTACTGGAACAGTATTAAAAACAGCCTGAACTTCACTAATAATATTGCCTGTAGGTGTTACAACCACAACTCGGTATTGCGCCGAAGATGTCACACTTAATGTGGGATTGGTTTCACCAGTGAGTACCTGAAAACCACTTCCAATATCGCTGTACCATTCATAGGAGGTAGCTCCTGTTGTGGTGGCGTCCAAATTAACAGTATCTCCATCACAAGCAGCAATAGGCGCACCCAAAAGGTTGTTGATAATGGAGCAATCCAAAGCATCGGTTGGATTCGTTGTAAAAATATCACCAGTAAATTCGATGGAGAATCCAGAATTCACATTACTGAAATTATTGATAAACAGATAATAGTCTTCTCCAGCATTTACTTGAACCCAATCTTCATAATGTACCGAGGTTGCATCCCCAGTTGGGTCTTCTCCCACCCCAATAAACGATTTATTTTCACTGTTATCAAAGAAGTTGCAACGAATAGGATCTCCTAGATTGTTGCAATCACTGGCTCTGTAAAGTGCAAAATCCCAATCTTCATTGCTATTATGTCCAATATTAAAGCCCAATTCGCCCGCCGCCGAAGTCCGGAATCGATACCAAACGGAATTTGATTCTATAGAACCCGTAGTTGTTTGTTCCAAACAGCCACTTGAAGCCGCTCCATTGAAGTCATCAACTCCATAGCCATTGGAGCCTCCGTTGATGGGCGTATTATTACAAATAGGAATAGCACCGCCACAATCGGGCGATATCTGTGAAAAGGTCACCTGGCTATAAAAAGCCATAATAAGGGTTGCTGCGACTAATCTCACCATAAACTATTGTAGGTTTGGGCATTATAAAAGTAAACCAGCCATTTCCTTAACAATAATTTATGTTGTCAAAGTCAGTATACCAGATGTTAAATAGTACTTTAATGTATATCTTTGCATCCTTGAAGAAACAGCAATGAAACTAGAGCAGGCTTTGGAAGAACAGTATGAGGAAAGAGGTGACGATCACGTTGGCTCTTCTACGGAAACCCCAATAAGGGATGATGCTTTTGTATTGAGCGATGAAGAAAAAATCGAAAGAATTCAAGACAACGTTCGTGAAATTATGTTGACACTGGGTCTTGATTTGGATGATGATAGTTTAAATGGAACCCCCAAGCGAGTTGCAAAAATGTTTGTCAATGAGATTTTTGGCGGATTGCATCCAAAACGTAAGCCAAAACCTTCGACCTTCAAAAACAAATACAAATACGGCGAGATGTTGGTTGAAAAGAACATTACGGTGTATTCAACCTGCGAACATCATCTATTACCCATAGTCGGAAAAGCCCATATTGCGTACATCTCCAGTGGTACAGTTATCGGTCTCTCGAAAATGAACCGTATCGTGGATTACTACGCTAAGCGTCCACAAGTACAAGAACGATTGAACATTCAGGTTGTAAAAGAGTTACAAAAAGCTTTAGGTACGGAAGATGTTGCTTGTGTAATTGATGCAAAGCATCTTTGTGTTAACTCCAGAGGAATCCGTGATGTGGAAAGTAGCACGGTTACCGCTGAATATGGGGGCAAGTTCAAGAATGAAGCCGTTCGAAGGGAGTTTTTGGACTACATCAATCTAGATACTGAGTTTTAATTCCAAGTTTTTCAATGCAACTGTACCAAAACCAAACAATACGCGTACACAATTCACTTACGGGGAAAAAAGAGGTTTTCGAACCTATAAATGAAGGTCATATCGGCATGTATGTTTGCGGACCTACGGTATATAGCAATGTCCACCTAGGAAATTGCCGCACTTTTATGTCTTTTGACATGATATTCCGTTACTTTAAACATTTAGGATTTAAAGTACGCTATGTACGTAACATCACTGACGCGGGACATTTAGAAAACGATGCGGATGAAGGTGAGGATAAAATTGCAAAAAAGGCCAAGCTAGAGCAGATTGAGCCCATGGAAGTGGTACAACGCTACACCGTAGACTTTCATGAAACGCTTCAAAAATTTAATTTTCTACCACCTAGCATTGAGCCAACAGCAACCGGTCATATCATTGAACAGATTGAAATTATCAAGGAAATCATTGAAAAAGGCTTCGCATATGAGGTAAATGGTTCAGTGTACTTCGACGTTCCAAAATTCAATGAGAGTAATGAATATGGTAAACTCAGCGGAAGAAAGTTAGAGGATATGATTACCAATACCCGGGCTTTGACAGCTCAGGACGAAAAAAGAAGCCCACAAGACTTTGCGCTTTGGAAAAAGGCCGAACCTCAGCATATCATGAGATGGCCCTCTCCTTGGGGCGATGGGTTTCCAGGATGGCACCTAGAGTGTACAGCAATGAGCACCAAATATTTGGGTGAAACTTTTGACATACATGGAGGCGGAATGGATTTAAAATTCCCGCACCACGAATGTGAAATAGCACAATCCGAAGCTAGCACCGGAAAATCGCCGGTTAAATATTGGCTGCATGCCAACATGTTGACCTTGAATGGCAAAAAGATGTCAAAATCTACGGGCAACAATATCTATCCGTCCGAAATGTTCAGCGGGGACAACAGCATTATGAGTAAAGCATACGCTCCTGCCGTAGTTCGATTTTTTATGATGCAGGCTCATTACACCAGTATTTTGGATTTGAGTGATGATGCACTTCTAGCTTCCGAAAAAGGATATCACCGACTGATGGATGCTTTAGAATGTGTTGACGGCTTAAAAACTGCAACAACCTCTGATTTTGATTATAAAGCATGGAAGCAAAAATGCTATGATGCCATGAACGATGATTTCAACACTCCAATCCTTATAGCACATCTTTTTGATGCGGTAAAGCGTATCAACCTTATTAAGGAAGGAAATGAAAGCATTTCTCAAGAGGATAAGTCACTACTTCAGACAACCCTAGCGAGTTTTGTTTACGATATTTTGGGAATAGAAAACCAAAAAGCCGTAAAAGATGACTCAAGTGCCCTAAGTGGGGTAATGGAATTGTTGATAGAATTACGAAATGAGGCTCGAGCAAACAAAGATTTTGCCACATCAGACAAAATTAGGGATCAGCTTATAGCGTTAGGAATCCAACTTAAAGACGGCAAAGAAGGAACTACCTTCAGCATCAATTAACAAATGTAAATTCAAGTGGAACTCGGAGAATGACATTTAAAAAAGTTCTTATTGCTCCTTTTGTTCTGCTGGTCAGAGGTTATCAGCTTTTAATCTCGCCTTTGACTCCCGCTACTTGCCGGTATTCCCCAACTTGCTCTGCATATACTTTGGAAGCGCTAAAAAAACACGGGCTTTTTAAAGGGGGATGGTTATCACTAAAACGTATTTTCAGTTGTCATCCATGGGGTGGAAAAGGATATGACCCGGTACCCTAAACTTTACGGTTAAAATCGAAGTCTGGGGCGATTATTAAAATTATAATAAAGGCGCTGTCCAACCATTCAAAGTAATTATATTAGACCAAAATTTTAACCTATGTATCTCTTAGGATTTAACTGGAACCCAGACGGAACATTATTCAAGTTGGGATTCTTTCAACTAAAATATTACAATCTGCTCTGGATTGCTGCTTTCGCTGTTGGCTGGATTATCATAAAGCGTATTTTTTTAAGCGAAAAAAAGACAATTCAACAAGTAGATTCACTTTTTATATTTGGTCTAGTATCGATAATGTTGGGAGCGCGTTTAGGTCACGTCATTTTTTATCAACCAGAACTTTTTAGTTCAGACCCTTTATCCATTTTATTACCTATTAAGACCAACCCCAAATTTGAATTTACTGGATTTGCAGGCCTTGCCAGTCATGGAGCCACAATAGCTGCCATTGTCGGGGTTTGGTTGTATTGCAGGAAATGGAAAGACATCAATATGCTATGGTTACTAGATCGCATGGTCATTCCTTCGGCGATTGGGGCCTGTTTTGTGCGTTTAGGAAATTTTTTTAACTCTGAAATTACCGGAAATGAGGTTAAGGAGTCTTTTGCATTTGCCGTACGTTTTATAAGAGATGACTTACACCCTTCCAGGGCTCTTGATATGACAAAGGAAACAACCGTAAACGCCGCCTATAAAGCAATTGAGAATAAGCCTGAGTTTGCCTCCATTTTGGAGTCCATTCCTTTTCGTCATCCAGCCCAACTGTACGAATCAATTTGTTATTTGATTTTATTTATAATCTTATACCAATTGTATTGGAAAACAGAAAAGAAAAACAAAACAGGGTTCCTTTTCGGGTTATTTATGGTTGGTTTGTGGACCACAAGATTCCTTATTGAGTTTGTCAAAAAGAGACAAAATGAATTTGACGAATCTCTAGAGTTATTGTCTATAGGCCAGTGGTTGAGCATCCCAATGATTTTGGTAGGACTCTATTTCATGTTTAGACCTTCAAAACAATAAACCGCTGTCAATGTCCAAATTCTATTCTAAACTATTCAAGCTTTTAAAGTTCTTTACGGTATTTACTTTTGGTTTTCTCATGTTCATGGGCTGCAAAAAAGAATCAAAAAAGGAAATCAAGACAGAGAGCATAACCTTCACCAAAGAAGGTGAGCTTAGCATCACAAAGGTTGACAACAATTCGGCTCTTGTGCAATTTGATATAGAAATCGCAGAAACCGAGTATGAAACCCAAACAGGCTTAATGTACCGGGACACTATGGAAGATACTCAGGGAATGTTGTTCATTTTCGATGATGTAGCCATGCATTCTTTCTATATGAAAAACACGCATATTCCTTTGGATATTATCTATATCGATGAAAATCTAAAAATCGTCAGTTTCCAAAAAAATGCAAAACCCTTTGATGAAACCGGACTATCCTCAGGTGTTCCGATAAAATATGTTTTGGAAATCAATGCTGGATTGTCTGACAAACTAGGCTTAAGTGTAGGTGATAGTATTTCCTATAGCAAACTATAATGTCCAAGTACTTATTAGAGAACCAAAGTTCGGAACGACTTTTTTTCCGGAAAATACTGCCCTCCGATTTTGAGGCTTGGCTTCCATTTTATCATGACCCAAGGTCCACACAATTCTGGGAGGGATTACCACCAGACCCCATCGAAGCTTGTCAAACACAATTTGACCGTGCTTTTGAAAGATATGAAATGGAAATGGGCGGAATGAATGCTCTTATTTTGGAAGCGACAGGTGAATTGATAGGAATCTGCGGCTTATTGGTGCAAGTAGTTGATGACATTGAAGAATTGGAAATCGGATACTCCGTATTACCAAAATTCTGGCAACAGGGCTTTGCCATCGAAGCTGCCCAAAAATGTAAAACATTTGCTTTTGAAAACAATTTTGCCTCCTCTTTAATCTCTATAATTCATGTGGATAATATCCCGTCACAAAAGGTTGCCTTAAAAAATGGGATGCATTTGGATAAAACAACCTCTTATAAAGACAATCCAGTTCATATCTTTAGGGTGAATCAAGGATAATCTTATTTTTGAAATATCTAGTATTTGTTGACTGATGAAACCAGCCAAAAACTACGCAATACTAATAGATAACAAATCCCAAACCCAAGATTTGGTTTTTGACCTATTAAAAGGTGTTGCATCACACGGATTTGAAATTTTCAAAACCAAGAAAGGGCTGCTTTTTTCCCGTTCAGAAATTGAAAGATTTATGGACGAAGAAGAGCGACACGACACAAAAATTATTACGGCTGCTGCTTCCCAATCCTTAAAATCGATGAGTAGTGGTGAACAAAAAAAAGCATTGCTTGGCTATCTATTGAAACAACATCCCGATTTTATAGTATTGGTAAACCCTTACGATAATTTAGATGTTGACACTCAGGCTTATTTAAAAGAAAAATTACCCTCCATCTCAAAATCCACCTCCTTGATCCAGGTGGTAAGTCGATTGGATGATATTTTATCCGTTACCACTGATTTTTTCAAACTGGAGAAAAGCCAGCTTCGCCCTTACTCAAATGCCGAAACATTTTGGAAGGAAAACACCAGACAAACTAATCATTTCAAAGAAGATTTACCCCCTCCACTAGAGCCCATTATAGTTCGAGGCGATGAACTAGTCAATTTTAAAAATGTATCCGTGAGCTTCGATGGCCGCCAAGTGTTGAACAAAATCAGCTGGACCATTAAAAAAGGGGATTTTTGGCAGTTAATCGGCCCTAATGGCAGCGGCAAAACCACTATGCTTTCGCTGATTACGGGTGATAGCCATAAAGGGTATGGACAAGACCTTACTTTGTTTGGACAAAAAAAAGGAAGCGGTGAAAGTGTTTGGGACTTAAAAGAAAAGATTGGATACTTTACACCTGCCATGACCGACAAATTCAATGGGTACCATACGTTGGAAAATATGGTGATTTCTGGAATTTATGATTCCATCGGACTTTACAAAAAAGCTTCGGACCAAGCCAGAGGTTTGGCCGCCAAATGGATAAAGCTTTTGCGACTGGAGGATAAAAAAAACAAACAGTTTCTAAACCTTACTACTGGTGAAAAAAGACTAGTCATGACGGCTCGGGCAATGATCAAACATCCACCCCTTCTCATTTTAGATGAGCCCACGGCTGGATTGGATGATGAAAATGCAGCCTTCTTTGTCGCTCTTGTAAATAAAATTTCAGCAGAAAGTGATACCGCCATTGTCTTTGTGTCGCATAGAAAAGAAATTGGATTGGAGCCTCAATTTGATTACATTTTAGAAATGAATCAAACGGGATCAACCGGTAAAACACAACCACATGGAGATATCTAGAGCAACTCCTTCAGATGCAACAATCATTGCGTTGTTGGCAAGGATAACCTTTACCGAAACGTTCGGGCATTATTTTGAGGACAAATCGGATTTGGAAAACTACCTTGATCATACATTTAATGTTAAAAAACTAAAAAGCAGTCTTACCAATCCCAACAACCTATATTGGTTAGCTTACCTTGATGAACTCCCGGTGGGGTACGCCAAATTAAAATTGAACTCCCCTTCCTCCTTCTTAAACGAATCAGAGTTATGTCAACTTCAAAAAATCTATGTGCTTAAAGATTTCCTATCCAAAAAGATTGGACTAGCGCTACAAAATGTGCTCCTTGAGGAAGCCAAAAGTAAAGCTCCTAAAATTTGGCTTTCCGTATTGAAAGAGAATGTCCGGGCAATTCGATTTTATGAAAAGAACGGTTTTGAAAAAATAGGTGATCACGATTTCCAAATTGGAAAAGAACACTTTGAGTTTCAAGCAATGGTCAAATCATTACAGTAGCATAAAATTGCAAATACGCTTATCTTTAGATTTCCCTTGTAACAAAGCAGGACAACACTTTAAGTATGGCTAATAATACCTTGGATTTTTCACAAAAAGACTACAAAGCGCTTTTAGATAAAAGCAGTGATCTTGTACTAAGACGGTTTGAGAACATTGAACAACAAAAAGGATATCATGATCATCCTCAAGCCGATGTAGAGCAATGGTTTAATGAAGAACTACCAGACCAAGGTATGGACGCTTCGAAGTTATTGGACGAAGTTGAAAACAAAGTATTGAACACCGCCACGGGTAATCTGGGTCCACATATGTACGCCTACGTCATGTCAGGTGGTAACCAGATTTCAATTATTGCGGAAAAGTTGGCCACTACTATTAATCAAAATCAAACCAAATGGCATTTGGGACCTGCGATGAATGAGATTGAGAAACGTGTCATTAAATGGACGGCGCAAATGCTAGGATTTACCTTAGACGCTGGAGGTGTATTGGTAAGCGGGGGTTCTGCAGCCAACTTAACTGGACTGACAGTGGGTCGAAACATTTTCTTTGAAAAGGAAGGTATCCGAAAAAAAGGACTTTTTGGACAAGCTCCTTTTGTGGTATATGCCTCAGAAGAAGTTCACAGCTGCGTAGATAAAAGTGTCGAATTGTTGGGTATCGGAAGTGATTATCTTAGAAAGATAAAAACTAATGATGCATTCCAGATAGATTTGGAAGCCTTGGAAGCGGCAGTAAAACAGGATATTGCTAACGGATTGAAACCCTTCTGCCTTATCGGGAATGCCGGAACCGTAAATACTGGAGCCATAGATGACCTAGATGCCTTGGCCAATCTCGCAGAAAAGTATGGATTATGGTATCATGTTGATGGTGCATATGGCGCCTTGGCTGCCATTTTGGACAATTTAAGACCAGAATATAGGGGAATGGATCGTGCAGATTCCATAGCTCTTGATTTTCACAAATGGCTTTATCAACCGTTTGAAGCGGGATGCACACTAGTTAGAAATTGGGATAATCTTCGCAGGACCTACTATAAAAAAGCCGCCTATTTAGACACCGAACTTGCCAATGACGGTCAGCGTCTTGAGTTTAACGAACACTACTTCCAATTGTCCAGAAACGCCAAAGCATTCAAAGTCTGGATGAGTATAAAGGCCTATGGTATGGAAAAAATCAAGGCCATGATTCGAAAAGATATAGACCTTACCCAATATCTGAATGATAAGGTTCTGGCTTCAAAAGATTTTGAGCTCGTGGCAGATTCAAAACTTGCTGTTTCCTGCTTCAGATATGTGGGCGAAATGACCAATAAAGAGGAGATTGTGGAATTCAATCATAAGTTAATGCCTGAACTCGAAAAAGATGGGCGTGTATTTATTATGGGAACCAAACTAAAAGGCGATTATGCCATCCGAGCCTGTTTGATTAACCATAGAAAGACCACCGAAACTATTGATTATTTGTTGGATGTAATTCGCGATGTAGCCAAGAAAGTAGAAACTGAATCATTGAAACTGGAACACTGATGAAAAGGGATGCCTTAGTAAAAGTATATGATGAATTAGTAGCCAACTGTCCCGATATTGACCGTAAAGGAAAAACCATGCCCTACACTTCGGCCAACGGATATATGTTTTCTTTGATCAATAAAGATGATGAGTTGGGGATTCGACTTTCAAAAGAGGATACGGTTGAATTTGACAAAGCATATGGAGCCAAACCATTTAAATCACACGGTGCTACTATGCGGGAGTATGTTTTGATTCCGGAATCTCTATTAAAGGATATGAATACTCTTCGCAACTACCTGCAAAAAGGATTTAAATATGTGATGTCGTTACCGCCAAAGTAATCAAGAACGGAATGGGGTTTTATGATCTACCTAAAGAAGAAAGAAAGAAACTGGTTCCAAAAATTGAGTTGGACATCTTTAATGATCTTCTCAATGGCAGTCAAAAAAATACCTTAGTTTACTTTTCGGACGAGGATACTTACATTAGAAAAGCGGCATATTTGTCCATCGGAAAAATTCATAAAACGAATCAACATCCCATTTCCATAATTATCCTTTTTCTGGAGAAGCTTTTAAAATCAGATAATGAGAAAGTAAGGCAAACCGTGGTCAATGCAGCTGGTGAGTTGGGAAAAACCAATTTTGAATCTGTGGTCCATTTCTTTGATGTCGGATTATTTGATGACCATCATTCTGTTAGAAATGCCGTAATCGGGTCCATTAAAAAGATGGGAGAAAAAAATCCAAAACCTGTATTGAACTGGGCAAAGAAATATTTGCACCATCCTGATAAAGAAGTTAGACGTGAGATTTGTCATGGAATTGAACTTAGAGGTCGCAAACATCCAGAAGATATTCTTCCCTTGCTAAAGGAATTGGAGTATGATTCCACAACTCGAGTGAAAAACACCTTAATTCATGTATTAGGTCAAATCGCTTATAAAAAAGGGTGCTGGGCCACTGTTGTCAAAGCCTTGAACACCTGGAAAAACACAGAACTAGTAAAAAAAGCACTGGATGAGATTGTTGACGTGCACGACCGCTACAAAAATTTCGCGGTACTTACGCAAGCTGAAGCAATAGCCTATATTGACCGTAATTACGGGAAAAAATAAAAGGCCACTCTAAAGAGTGGCCTTTTTATATTTAAATCTGTGGGATACTATTCCTTGGAAGAAGTTATCCTCTTTTTTAGTGCATCAAACATAATTGGAGTTGCGATAAAAACCGAAGAATAGGTACCTACCATTACCCCTACAATCATTGCGAACATAAATCCTTGTAAACTTTCTCCACCAAATGTGAAGATGGCCAAAAGTACAATCAAGGTAGTCAATGAAGTGTTTAAGGTACGGCTTAACGTACTGTTCAATGCTTCGTTGATGTTTTCTCCATTTTTCCACCCTTTTAGGTTGACAATCTCACGAATCCGGTCAAACACTACCACCGTATCATTCAAAGAGTAGCCAATTACGGTTAGTATTGCCGCAATAAAAGCTTGGTCAATCTCCATATTAAATGGCATGATGCTTCCCGCTAGCGAGAAGATACCCAATACAATCATCACATCATGAAAGACAGCTATAACTGCACCCAATGAGAACTGCCATCTTCTAAATCGCAATAGAATGTAAAGGAAAACTACCGCCAATGAACCAATGATAGCTAAAAATGCATTTTTCTTGATATCATCCGCAATCGTTGGTCCAACCTTTACGGATTGTAATATTCCTATAGATTTTTCCGATGCTCCTACGGTAAAGTCTTCAAAAGATGTTCCATCTGGAAGGTACTTTTGAAGTGATGTATAGAGTTTGTTCTGAATTTCATTATCTACCTCAATACCTTCAACGTCCACCTTATAAGGAGTGGTCACTTTTATTTGATTGGCTTCACCAAAAGTTTTTACTTGGGTGCCACTACCAAATACTGTATTCAATTCAGACGCAATCTCGGATGGGTTAACCGATTTTTCAAAACGAATTTGATACGAACGTCCTCCAATAAAATCAACACCTTGCTGTAAACCTGTTGTTGCCAATGAGAAAATACCAACCCCAACCAAAATAAAGGAAGCCACATAAGCGATCTTACGTTTGCCCAAGAAATTGATTTTCATATTGGTGAACAGATTCTTTGTGATTCCGGTAGAGAAATCCAAGCTTCTTCCCTTTTTGGAAACATACCAGTCAACTAATAACCTAGTAATAAAGATTGCGGTGAACAGAGAGGTAACAATACCAATCAAAAGTGTAGTAGCAAATCCTTTTATAGGTCCTGAACCAAATATGAAAAGAATTATGGCCGTAAGACCTGTGGTAATGTTCGCATCTAAAATGGAGGACAATGCATTGCTAAAACCATCCGCTATAGCTTGCGATTTCCCTTTACCACGTGCAATTTCTTCTTTAATACGTTCAAATATCAACACGTTCGCATCCACCGACATACCAATGGTCAAAACAATACCGGCAATACCAGGTAATGTCAATACAGCTCCAAGGCTGGTCAATACTCCGAAAATCAGTAGAATATTCAATACCAAGGCGATATCTGCAAAGATTCCTGCTTTACCATAGTAGAATATCATCCAAACCAAAACAAAGGCCATGGCAATCAAAAATGACATAAAACCACTATCAATAGCTTCTTGCCCTAATGATGGTCCAACAACTTCTGACTGGATAATCTCTGCGGATGCAGGCAACTTACCTGCTCTTAATACGTTAGCGATATCTTTGGTCTCGTTTACGGTAAAGGTTCCGGTAATTTCGGAACGACCACCTGAAATGGGTCCTGAAGAAACACCAGGAGCGGTGTACACTTTATTGTCCAAAACAATGGCAATACCTGTTTGATTATTGAAAGCATCACCGGTCAGCTTTTCCCATTCTTTGGCACCTTTGGTGTTCATGGTCATGCTCACCGCAGGTTTGTTGTATTGATCAAATGTATCCTGTGCATCTGAAACAACGTCTCCACTAATTCTTGGAGCATTGTCACGATTTGATTTTAAAGCGAAGAGTTCAACAATTTCAGAGTCTTTTGCCGGTCTTTCCCATAAGAACTTAGTGAATTGAACATCATTGGGCAATAGTTTTTTAATCTCGCGCATTCTTAAATAACCACCTATTTCAGCAGTATCCGATACCAACGCTCTTGCAATGGCATGGCTCCCAGGATTACCAGGGATCAACTTGCTCAATAACGGATTCACCTGAGGAGTCAAATCCAGTGAATCTTGAGCTACATCAGAAAGCAATGAGTCAATTTCAGACTCTGGCGTTGCCGCTTCCTCTTCCTCTTCAACAGGTTCCAAAATTTCTTTTAGTCTTTCATTGGCATTTACAAAAAATGCACCTAGACTCTGGCTGTTCTGAGAATACGTTTCCCAAAACTCCAACTGAGCAGTACTTGACAAAAGCTCTTGTGCTCTTGCTATATCCCGTGCTCCAGGCAATTCAACCAAAATACGTCCTGAATTACCTTCTCTTTGGATATTGGGTTGGGTTACACCAAAACCATCAATACGTTCTCGAAGTACTTCAAAAGCCGAAACAATGGACTCGTCAATTTTTCTGCGGATAACTGGTTTTACCTCATCATCGGTCATTTGAAAATTAACTACATCACTCAACCCTTTGTTTGCAAAAATATCAGGTGAGGCCAGTTTGGTATCGCCTTTGATATTATCAAACGCTTCGAAGAACAACTCAATATAAGTGTCGTCACTTTGTTTTGAAGCATTATCAGCATCAGCAAGTGCCTTGTTGAAAACCGGGTTTTTGGTGTTATTTGCCAAACCTTTTAAGATGTCCTTTACAGAAATCTGGAGGGTTACGTTAATACCTCCTTTAAGGTCCAATCCCTTGTTCAATTCTTTTTTCTTCGCGTCATCATAGCTGGTGTACCCTAAAACTTGAAGGGGTCCAATAGAATCCAGGTAAGATGCTTCTAAAGCCTCTCGCTTTGCCACATAGTCTTCTTCAGCTTCCGAAATTTGGCTAATAGCATAGGTTTCTGCATCGGTCTCCAACTTACCCGTAATGAAGGTATAGGAAAGTTGATAAATGCTAACCAGACCAAAAAGAAGCGCAAAAAGCTTTATAAGTCCTTTATTTTGCATTGATTATTAAATTTTTAGAAGTTTTTATAAACAGCGTGCAAATATATCATTTCCGACAAGATTTGCCAATAGAAATTGATGGAATTGCAAATGGGCAGTCGCCTGCCCATTGATTTTAAATTCTTATTTGACCTTAAAGATTATAGCTGAAGTAATCCGTTGGTTTTTTTCACACCTTCGGCACTTTCTTGCATCTTCGCCTTTTCGGCATCGCTCAATTCAATTTCAACAATCTTTTCAATGCCATTTCTACCTAGAAGAACGGGAACTCCTATGCAGATATCATTTAAATCATACTCCCCTTCCAAGAAAGTGGAACATGGGAACATTTTCTTTTGGTCACAAGCAATCGCTTGCACTAATCCGGAAACAGCCGCTCCTGGAGCGTACCAAGCGCTAGTTCCTAAAAGACCGGTCAAGGTGGCACCTCCAACTTTGGTTTCTTGTACTACCCAATCCATCTTGTCAGCGGAAAGAAATTCGGATACCTTAACACTGTTTCTGGTTGCATGTCCAATCAATGGCACCATTCCTTTATCGCTATGTCCACCTATTACCATTCCATCTACATCAGAAATTGGCGCTTCTAAAGCTTCTGCCAATCTATACTTGAAACGAGCACTGTCCAAAGCACCACCCATACCAATGATTCTATGTTTTGGTAAACCTGTGGTCTTGTGCACCAAATAGGTCATGGTGTCCATTGGATTACTCACAACGATCAAAATGGCATTGGGAGAGTGTTCCAAAAGACTGGAGGACACTGACTTAACAATACCGGCGTTAATTCCGATAAGTTCTTCACGGGTCATACCAGGTTTACGTGGAATTCCTGAAGTAATCACGGCAATATCACTACCTGCAGTCTTAGCATAATCGCTGGTGCTTCCTGTAATTTTGGTGTCAAAACCATTTAAAGAGGCCGTTTGCATTAAATCCATTGCCTTTCCTTCAGCATATCCTTCTTTAATGTCCAACAAAACAACTTCTGATGCAAAATTTTTCATTGCAATATACTCGGCACAACTAGCTCCTACTGCACCTGCTCCAACTACGGTAACTTTCATTTTTATCTAATTTTTATTTAACCGGTCAAAAATAAGGCATTTAGGTCAGAAAAAAACTGACTTTTACCCATTTTAGCCCACATATTTTGAATGATGCAGAAACCCATATTCCACTTTGTCTAGATACTCCCAGAATAATGCAAAAAGCTGAAGCTAAAAAACACCCCAACTTCACAATCATTTTAGTGTTGTCCTATTTTATCCAAATAAGATAGTTCTGGACAATCTAAATTATGAGGCAAAATAATTTAGTAGAAACTAAAACATTTATCATCATGGGAAATCTAGCTGAAAAACCAACAATTAATTACTCAGGAAATTTAATCGATGGTATTGATGTCATTGTAAAAAGCAGTGTCAACTTTACGGATATTGATAGAAGACTAAATCTACCCTACCTTGCCAAGGTCTATATCTTCGATGAAGATTTTAAACAAGATCGGATAATACCTTTTATTTACAGTAATTTTTTAATCCAACAAATACAGCAAACTACTGATGAATCAGGGGAAACTGATGATTTTATTTTTTCCACCAGTAAATATCTTGTGGATTATGGAAGCTCTAAAAATTTGTCTTTTACGTTTAACCTTACCAGTTCCATTTTACTTGGCTCAGGTGCCATAAATGAGAGAGTTATAGAAGCGCTTCAAGATGACAATGATCTTTTATCCGCCCATTTAGAACTTCGAGCTTACATAGTACTTTCTAATGAGTTAAATGGCATATTAATTTCTGAAAGTAATTTAATAACGGTTCCGATAGCATCGGGAGTACACCAAAGACTCGGATAAGATAGGCTAGTCAAGTATGACCCTGTAAATCAAACATATAAAAATTGCAGGGTCTTTCCATTTTAAGTTGAAAGACTATAGGTTTTTTCTGATATACTTATAGGTAAAATAGTCAGTATGTTAACAAAGGTTGCAGTTCAACGAAGAAATGAGTGAATTGCATACCATACATCGAATTTGTGGCAATACTTAGGAATACATCTTCGTTCTAATTGTCCCAAATGTATGATTAACCTACTTAGACTATGAAAAAGCTCTTTTCATTGCTGTCTATTATTAGCATAATTGCCATAAGCAATTGTAGCAGCATTCCAGAAAACGATAATCCCATTCTTGGCACCTGGGTCAAAAATTCTTTGAATCCCGATGAAACTACCAATAAAAGTTCCACCACAAGGGAAGAATGGATATTCAACGATGTATATTTAGGAAGGTATCAAACCTATACTAATTCCAATCTTACATATTACACTGATTTTAGATGGTCCGAAGAGGATGGAAAATACTCCATTACCTTTGGAGATGATCAAGTTACAGATGTAATTGTAAGTCTACAGGAAAGCAATGACCCTGAAATTCTTGCCCTGGAAAATGGTTCTGTCTTCGCCACCAGGGAATAGACTGTGGAAGACTCACTTATGAAAATAGTAGGCCCCAACGAAAGTTGGGCCTACTTTATTTTGGTCAGGTATAGTTGGGGGGGGTTATCTGAATCCGAAGTTTACACCAAAGGTAAATGTGCTGAACTCAGCTATATTGTAGTCCGCGTTTAATCGGAAAAAGCCTAGTTTAAGTTTGGTTCCGATATTGGCGGAAACTCCACTTACTTTGTTACTGATTAAAAATGGATCCGTATACGTAATGAAATTGTTTCCTGCAGCTTCCACATTATATGTACCTAGAATATCGGTATCAGCCTTTCCTGTAATATAATTTAATCCACCATAAAAGTTGATTACCGGCAATCTTGTGGATACCACGGCAGCAAAATTCCAAGAGCTAAATTTAGCATCAAGACGTTGATTTTCTCCGGAGATAACTCCTGTGCTAGTAAAATCATACTCCCCGCTTAGATTGGTATATCCTATTACAGCAGATATTGCTACCGGAAGTAACTTATCCGCTGGCAAATGTTTTGTGAAGTCATGCTGTACTCCAAAACCATAAAGCCCTATGGATACATCGTCTGTTTTAATTTTTGGTAAAAACCTTGCCTTAACCTCGGTTCCTTTAATTAAACCAACGCTGGCCTGAATATATCCAGAAGGGATGAAATTCAAATCTTCAGATGATAAGCCCGAAGGTAGTTCAAAAGTGGTGCTCACTTGTTGACCTTCTATGGTAGCATTTATGGCCACATTCACACCTTCAATATCACCCAATGCAGTGGCTACTTCCCTAGAAGAGCTTCCATCCTCAAACGTTAGGTTTTCGTAGTCAGCTGTATTTAAGGTAAAGGATTTTTTATCCGATTTGTTTTTGAAACCGGTAATGTTTCCCACAATGGAAATTTCAAATCCGCCCAACGGCTTTGCATCGGCAGAATTATACCATCCGTTTGATATGCTATATACACTTGCTTCTGTGACAGGAGCCAACCAAGAGGTGGTGAACTGTTCCGCATCGTTTAGACCTGCAGCCAAAAGTTCATTCAAGTTGGACTGCGCCATTCCAAACGAAAAACTGCACATTGCAAGCAAAAGGCTAATTCTTTTCATCTTTTGTAAAATTTTTCCTAAATCTAAAAAACTCCCTATGCGACAGCTAGTTTTTGTTGTGAAACGCTCTTATCTATGCATTTAGCTGTTATTCCTTGTGGACTATCCGTTGACGGCTTTGCCTTTTCGGAGATATAATTTATTTGCACTTTATTCGCATTTCTCCGTTATCCGTCGACCTTGAGGCATGGGTAAGCTATTCTTTTTGTCTTTACTAGTCCAAATTTTTACTTTCATCTTAAATCATCAATTCATGAAACAAATCCGTATTCATCCGTTTCTTATTGCCCTTGTTGTCCTCTTAGGAATATTTAATACTTCGGCTCAAAAGCGTCAAGGAAATATTGTAGAATATTTTGGGAAGGAAAAAATAGATAAGGTAAGCGAAGGAGAAACAATCCATGTTTTTACAGACGCCCTTTACTTGACCTCAAAGAGAAGTGCTTTAAATTCCATCTCATTTCCGACGGACAGGGTTTTTAAAAACTTTTTGATGAGCGATAAAAACGTTGCAGAAGGGGAAATAGGCAGCATTGATGATTCTGGAAAGACTCATCGATGGACAAAAATCGAAGTGGATGATACCAACACTTTCAATAATTCTGTGCTTCGGGGTTCATATGTTTATCTGAGCTATACATCTTCCAGCCCTAAAACAGTCCTTTTTGAAGCTTCTGGGCATACTCAGGCCGTTATCAATGGCTATCCTCATGAAGGGGATTATTACGATTTCGGGTATAGTTTAATCCCCATTCAACTAAAAAAAGGCACAAACGTTTTTGTTCTTAAGGCCGGCAGGTTTCCCCGGGTCCGAGCTCGACTGATTCAAGCTAAAGCACCTGTTATTTTTACAACTAGAGATATGACCCTACCAGACCTGCTTATTGAGGAAACCATGGATTATAAAGGTGCTATACGAGTGGTCAACACTTCGGGCAATTGGGTGAAAAACCATAAAATTCAGTCAAAACATAAGGGAAAGGAGTTGACTACTCCCATTCCTCCTATCGCTCCGATGAGCGTAAGAAAGGTGGCGTTTAACATTCCTGGTGTTTCTACAAATTCAGAACATGGTGATTCACAATTGGATTTAGCCCTTCAAGATGTTTCAAATACCACACTTGACTCCCAACAAATCGATATTCAATTAAAATCAAAATACGACAAACACAAACGCACTTTTACGAGTCAAATAGACCATAGCGTGCAATATTTTAGTGTTGCCCCTTCTTCAACCAAAGATTTGGAAAAAGGAGCATTGTTTTTATCTGTTCATGGAGCATCGGTCGAGGCGGTCAACCAAGCCAATGCTTACAAACAAAAAGACTGGGGACATGTAGTAGCTCCAACCAATCGAAGACCTTTTGGTTTTGCTTGGGAAGATTGGGGGCGATTAGATGCTCTGGAAGTATTGGCCGAAGGAAAAAGAATATACAACCCAGATGAACAGAAAATTTACCTAACCGGACATTCAATGGGAGGACATGGCACGTGGTATCTTGGAGCTACCTATCCAGATAAATTTGCGGCAATTGCACCTTGCGCTGGATATCCTGATCTTTTGGGATATCGGGATAGTTTCGTGAAACGCGCGCTTCAAGCCAGCGATGAAGAACTCAAACGATGGGGAATAACACCTGAAAGGTTAAAAGAAATGCAGAAGAAACCTCAGCTTACCGATATGGACCATATGATTCTTCGGGCTGGGAATCCCAGTCGTACCTTGAGACTCAAACGAAATTATCTTCAGCATGGGATTTATGTGCTTCATGGCGAAAAAGATAATGTGGTGCCAACGTTTATTGCGAGAGAAATGCGAGAAGTTTTGGGAAAATTCCACCCTGATTTCACCTATTACGAATATCCCGGAGGCACACATTGGTACGGGGACCATAGTATGGATTGGCCTCCAATTTTTGAACTTTTCAAGAAGAGAACCATTCAAACTGATTCGCTTATCAATAAAATGGAATTCTATACAGCATCGCCTGGAGTGTCGGCTAAATCTCATTTTGCAACCATATATCAACAGGAAAAGCCATTTGAAATCAGTTCGGTTGATTTTTCCAAAGAAAATGGTATATCCTTTAGTACAGATAATGTATCCGTGATTGGATTGGATTTGGGTGCCATGAATTTAAAATCGGATACCTTAAATATAGATGGGACTATTTTAAAAACTGCGTCCACAGGATACCATTATTACAAAAAGGTCGATGGTAAATGGATATCAACTCCAAAGCCTTTGTTGAAAGAAAAAGGGCCACATAGAAATGGAGGCTTTAAAGATGCCTTTAATAACCAGATGGTTTTTGTGTATGCCACAAATGGGAATAATGTTGAAAACGATTGGTACTACAATAAAGCAAGATTGGATGCTGAAACTTTTTATTATCGCGCTAACGGTTCAGTGGAGCTTGTTCCCGATACCGGTTTTAATTCAAAAAATTACAAGGATAGAAACGTTGTTATTTATGGGAACAAAGACAACAACACGGCTTGGAAAAAGTTACTAGATGATTTTCCTGTCCAAGTCAAAAACAATAGTGTGGTATTGGGTGAAAAGAAGGTAAACGGGAATCAGTGGGGATTATATTTTATTGCTCCACGAAAGGATAGCGAAACAGCAAGTGTAGGCGTGATTTCAGCAACCGGGATTGAAGGAATGAAGGCTATTTATAGTAACCATTATCTATTGAACGGCACTTCGTATCCAGATTTGTTGCTTTTTAGCAGTGACATTATGGAATATGGTACTGATGCGGTTAAATGTGCTGGTTTCTTTGGAAACGATTGGTCCTTCGAAAATGGGGATTTCCAATGGAAGTAATTTTTCTGAAAAGGCTAAAAACAAAAATCCCGAGCAAGCTCGGGATTTTTTATTCTAAATACTTCAAACGTTATGCATCAATATTGGCATAGACGGCATTCTTCTCAATAAACTCTCTTCGAGGAGGAACTTCATCACCCATTAGCATAGAGAAAATACGATCAGACTCTGTTGCATTATCAATGGTAATTTGCCTCAGCGTCCTAAACTCAGGATTCATGGTTGTATCCCATAACTGCTCAGCATTCATTTCTCCAAGACCTTTATATCGTTGGATTCCAGCACCACCTTTCATAGATTCTACAATTGCATCACGCTCATCATCATTCCACGCATACCTCTTCTTGGATCCTTTCTTCACCAAATACAAGGGTGGGGTCGCAATATAAACGTGGCCCCCTTCAATCAGTTCACGCATATACCTAAAGAAGAATGTGAGAATCAAGGTTTCAATGTGACTACCATCTACATCCGCATCACACATAATCACCACTTTATGGTATCGTAGTTTTTCAAGATTCAAGGCCTTACTATCTTCTTCTGTACCGATGGTCACTCCAAGAGCGGTATAAATGTTCTTGATTTCCTCATTTTCAAAAACCTTGTGCTGCATGGCTTTTTCAACATTCAATATTTTACCACGAAGTGGTAAAATGGCTTGAAAGTTTCTATCCCGTCCTTGTTTGGCCGTTCCGCCTGCAGAATCACCCTCAACCAAGAATACTTCACACTTGATAGGGTCCTGTTCCGAGCAATCGGAAAGCTTTCCAGGTAATCCCCCAACACTCATAGGGTTTTTACGCTGAACCATTTCGCGTGCCTTGGCTGCGGCATGTCTTGCCTGGGCCGCCAGTTTTACCTTTTCAACAATTTGCTTGGCATCGTCAGGGTTCTCTTCCAAATAATTGGTCAACATCTCGGAAACTGCTTGGCTCACGGCACTTGTAACTTCCCTATTCCCTAATTTGGTTTTTGTTTGACCTTCAAACTGTGGTTCAGCAACTTTTACCGAAACTATTGCAGTCAATCCTTCACGAAAATCATCTCCGGCTATTTCGAACTTTAGTTTGTCCAATAAGCCTGAACTATCTGCATACTTTTTAAGGGTTGATGTCAATCCTCTTCTAAAACCAGATAGGTGTGTTCCTCCTTCATGCGTATTAATGTTATTTACGTAGGAATGAAGGTTTTCGGAAAAACCGGTATTATAAACCATTGCAACTTCAACAGGTATGCCATTTTTCTCACCTTCCATGGAAATCACATGCTGAATTAAAGGCTCACGCGTCTCATCCAAAAACTTGATAAATTCCTTTAATCCTTCTTCAGAAAAGAAGGTTTCAGAAATATATTCCCCTTTTTCATCCTTATTTCTATGATCAGTAAGTGAAATGGTGACACCCTTGTTCAAATAGGCAAGCTCTCTCATCCTATTGGCCAGCGTATCGTAACTATATTCTATTGTTTGGGTAAATATGGTCGTATCCGGCATAAAGGTGACCTCGGTCCCTGTTTCCTTGCTCTCGCCAGTACTTTTAACAGGATACATCGTTTTACCTCGCTCGTATTCCTGTTCCCAAACTTTACCTTCTCTATAAACAGTAGCTTTCAAATGGCTTGAGAGTGCATTTACACAAGAAACACCAACACCGTGAAGACCACCTGAAACTTTATAAGAATCTTTGTCAAATTTTCCTCCTGCTCCAATCTTGGTCATTACAACCTCCAAAGCTGAGACTCCTTCTTTTTTATGCAGGCCAACCGGTATTCCCCGACCGTTATCTTTTGTAGTTATGGAATTGTCCTCATTGATGATAACTTCAATAGTATCACAGTGACCTCCCATTGCCTCATCAATGGAGTTATCTACCACTTCATATACCAAATGATGAAGTCCACGGGTACCGACATCACCAATATACATGGAGGGTCGCATACGTACATGTTCCATTCCCTCAAGGGCCTGGATACTATCTGCTGAATATTGATTTTTTTTAGCCTCTTCGCTCATATATTCTCTTTATTTGCCTTGAAATTTTCAAATCTTACAAATATAAGTAATACCCAATGAAATTAGGTGCTTGGGGCCATTTGGAGACCTTAAGTTATCAACAAATACATGTGGAAAAATACCCTTGGTTTATTCGTCAGAAAAAAGGGGTGTTTTCAATAGAAAAAGCCTCTTACCAAGAGGCTTTTCCGACTAACTCAAATAAAACAAAACTGCAAGTATTTCTACTGCATGCGGTATATAACGGTTTGGTTATTTCACATATGCATCTTCGTGAACATTGGCCACGGCCCGTCCTGAAGGATCATTCATATTTTTGAATGCTTCGTCCCACTCCAACGCAATTTTGGTGCTACAGGCCACTGAAGGCTCTTGTGGAACACTCAAGGCGGCGGCATCTGAAGGAAAATGACCTTCAAAAATGGAACGGTAATAATATTCTTCTTTTGATGTGGGTGTCTGAATTGGAAATTTGAAATGTGCGTTGGCCAATTGCTCATCGCTTACTTCGCTTTCTACCATTGATTTTAAGGTATCTATCCAACTATAGCCAACACCGTCTGAAAACTGCTCTTTTTGCCTCCATGCGACGCTTTCCGGCAAATAGTCCTCAAATGCTTTTCTCACCACCCATTTTTCCATACGTTCTCCATTGATCATCTTATCTTTTGGGTTGATGCGCATGGCAACATCCATAAATTCTTTATCCAAAAAAGGCACGCGTCCTTCAATTCCCCATGCTGCCAATGACTTGTTCGCTCTAAGGCAATCGTACATATGAAGTTTATCCAGTTTTCTCACGGTTTCTTCATGAAAATCTTTTGGACTTGGGGCCTTATGGAAATATAGATAGCCCCCGAACAGCTCATCGGCACCTTCACCAGATAATACCATTTTAATTCCCATGGATTTAATTACCCGTGCCATGAGGTACATTGGCGTGGAAGCACGAATGGTTGTGATATCGTAAGTTTCCAAGTTATAGATGACATCTTTGATGGCATCCAAACCTTCTTGGATGGTAAATTTTATCTCGTGATGAATGGTTCCGATGTGGTCAGCAACCTTTTGGGCCGCGGCCAAATCCGGAGATCCTTCCAACCCGACAGAGAACGAATGCAACTGGGGCCACCAGGCCTCTTTAGTGTCACCTGATTCAATTCGCATTTGAGAGTATTTTTTTGCTATTGCCGAGGTTACCGAAGAATCCAATCCTCCTGACAACAATACTCCGTATGGAACGTCGGACATCAATTGACGATGTACCGCAGCTTCCAAAGCATCTTTAATTTCTTGGATACTGGTAGCATTTTCCTTCACAGCCTCGTACTCCATCCAATCTCTTTTGTACCATCTTCTGAACTCACCCTCTGAACTCAATAGGTAATGCCCTGGAGGGAACAATTCAATTTTGGAACATGTTCCTTCCAAGGCTTTAAGTTCTGAAGCCACGTAAAAGGTTCCGTTCTTATCCCATCCAATATAGAGTGGGATGATTCCCATATGATCCCTAGCAATGAAATATTCATCTTTTTCACTATCATAAATAGCAAAGCCAAAAATTCCATTTAAATCATCAACAAAGTTGACGCCTTTCTCTTGATACAAAGCCAAAATAACTTCACAGTCGGATTGTGTTTTGAAGGGGTATTTCCCTTTAAATTGCTCTCGCAACTCCCTATGGTTATAGATTTCTCCGTTGGCTGCCAAAACAAGCTTTCCATCTTCACTGAACAAGGGTTGTTTTCCAGAAGCTGGATCAACAATAGCCAAACGCTCATGAGCCATAATGGCCTTATTATTTGAATATATTCCACTCCAATCCGGACCACGATGTCTTACTTTCTTAGACATTTCCAAAAGTTGAGGTCTCAACTTTTCTGCACTTTCCTTTATATCAAACGCGCATACAATTCCGCACATATCTTTATTTTTATAACAATTTCTATACAAATATGATTTTATAATTTCATTTATTAAATATATATGTCAAAAATGATTACGATATGAAATAATTTATTTGATAATAATGACATATTAAAATAAATATCAGATAATAGTGGAGATTATCAAACACATTGAAAGGTTTGTTAAATTTTAACGTCTTTTTATTAATAGAACAGTCAAATACATCCTAGTTTTGGGATCAACTAAAATCATCACAATGAAAAAAATATTCTTACTTACTTTTTTAACTATTGGCTTGGCCTTTTCAACAGAAGTATCTGCACAAAAATTTAGTGGATTGGACAAGAGTCCTGCTGATATTGCAACACATCCATCAAGTTATAGGGTTTCCGAAAAATCGGCTCGTGTAATCTATAGCAGACCTCAATTAAAGGGCAGAAGTTTATCGGAGCTTGCACCAGCAGGTAAAGTATGGAGAACTGGAGCTAACGAAGCTGCGGAAATTACGTTTTACAAGGATGCTACTGTTGGTGGAACATCTGTAAAAGCAGGTACTTACGCCCTTTTTACTATTCCAGGTGATAGCGAATGGACCGTAATATTAAATAGTAATTTGAATCAATGGGGAGCTTATTCTTATGATAGTGCCGCAGATGTTGCAAGAGTAACTGCTAAAGCTAGCACGGACGGAGAATCTTTAGAAGCTTTTTCCATGGCCTTCACTGACAACGGTGATTTGGTTATGGGATGGGGTACCACAAGAGCTTCGCTATCCATTTCTTTCTAAGGAAAAAAGCACAATTCATAAAAAGGGCCTGAAGGCCCTTTTTTTTTATTTTACTTGTTTGCCATCCACAAAAACTTGCTCTGCTTGGAGGTTTGGAATATCATGAACGGGAACAGTCATGATGTCGTCACTTAAAATGGTAAAATCCGCAAGTTTCCCTACCTCAATACTCCCCTTTTCATTTTCTTCAAAATTGGAATAGGCCGCCCAAATAGTCATTCCCTTAAGAGTTTCTTCACGAGAAAGTGCATCCTCCATTTGAAAGCCACCTTCAGGAAACTTTTCTAAATCCTGTCTGGCGACTGCCGCGTAAAAAGTCAAAAATGGGCTTACTCTCTCTACGGGGAAATCTGTTCCTAGAGCAACCAATCCGGCTTTGTCGAGCAAATTTTTAAATGCATAGGCTCCTTTTACACGTTCCGAGCCCAAACGATCTTCGGCCCAATACATATCACTTGTGGCGTGGGTTGGTTGAATGGAAGGGATAATTCCATTTTTGAAGTAATCAAAATCTTTTTCTGAAATCACCTGTGCATGTTCCACTTTCCAGCGTCTATCTGTTTCCCCTTCCAAGGCTTTTTGATAGGCCTTGAGCACAACGATATTGGCAGAATCTCCAATAGCATGGGTATTCATTTGATAAGCTGAGGCGGCAATACGCTCGGCCAGTGCTTCAATTTTGTCAACAGGTGTGACCATCGCTCCAAAATGACCATCTTTGTCCGAATATGGGGCTCTTAAAGCTGCCCCTCTAGATCCCAGAGCACCATCTCCATATACTTTTACCGATCGCACATTAAGTCTATTGGTCTTGATAATTCCTTTCTCCAAGAAATGATTTAAGTTCTCCTCAGTATTGCTAACCATTGCGTATACCCGAATGGCCAAATCGCCAGTTTGTTGTAAACTATCGATTAGTTCAATTGTAGACCTATGTAATCCTGCATCGTTAACCGTGGTCAATCCATATTCAAAACATAGTTTTTCCGCATCTTTTAAAGCCTTTATCTGAGTAGCTCTATTCGGTTTTGGAATGACCGCATCCACCATTCCCATAGGATTGTCAACAAGTACTCCTGTGATTTCACGATTTTCCTTGACTATCTCACCTCCTTGAACCTGGGTCTCTTTCGTAATTCCGGCTAAATCCAGTGCCTTTTGATTCACCAAATACGCATGACCGTCAACCCGTTCCAATGCAACTGCTACATCGGGAAAAAGCTGATCTAATTGTTCTTTTGTTGGAAATTCTTTGGTTTCCCAGTCGTTTTGGTCCCATCCCCTACCCAGAATAAATTCTGAGGTTTGTTTTGTCTGGAATTCCGTAACCCTGTTTAGCACTTCTTCAAAGCTTTGGGTTCCAACCAAATCCACTACCTGTTGATTTAATCCCAATCCGTAGAAGTGACAATGGGCATCGATAAGGCCAGGAACTATAGTTTTTCCTTCTGCATCTATTTGATTTTCAGCGTCAAATCCATCAATAATATCTTCTTTTCGTCCTACTGCAACGAACTTTCCGTCATTAACAACCAAAGCATTGGCTTTGGAAAAACTGCCATCTACTGTATAGATATTGGCATCATAGACAATTAAATCGACTTGTTCTTTAGATTGACAAGCCAAAAAGAGACCTACAAAAGAAAGGTAAAAAAGAAGCTTTTTCATTTTTTTGAGTTTTCTCAAAAATAGAAAAAGCCATGAAGAAAGTAAGGTTTATTTATTGGTTGTTTCCTATCATTACAAACTCAATGCGATCATCTTCGAAGTTCCCGGTCTTCTTTTTACCATTGCGAAGCGGTTTGGTATCACCAACGCCTTCCCAAACGATACGGTCATCAGAGATTCCAAGTTTTTTCAGGTGAAGCGCTACCGCCCTTGCTCGTAAGGATGATATGAATTTGCTATATTCTGGAGTATCTGTATCGGCGTGCCCGGTAATTTTCATCTGCACTTCTGCATTTTCCTTAAGGAACTTGAATATTTTAGTAATACTGGCCATTGCTTTGGCGTCCAATTCATAACCTTTTGGTTCGAACGGGTTGCGTTCCAGAACATAAATCTTATCCTGGTCATAGTTAATCCTAGGCAACTCTTCAAGGTTGAAATTGTCTACATAGTAATACGAGAAATCACTTGAAGTGGCGGGTTCTTCACTATTCAATAACTGAGTATTTGAATTGGACTTAAAATTGCCCAATATGATATGGCTTTCATAGCCTTTGGCATCGAATTCAGCTGTGAGCGTAACCCAACCTTCTGTTTCGGCCATGGAGTTATCGGCCTTTAACTGAACTTCATGAAATTGGATATTCTCCTGTAAATCTAATCTAGAGCTTGACAATACAGAACTATTGGGAACTTTGACCTTTCCACTAGTAAGTATTACAGACATACCTTTTAATGCCAGCTTTGAAGTCTCTGCAAGGCTAACCTGAAATGAAATTTTATACGGATGCTTTTCACGAAGCATCTTCGCTGTATTCAATTGAATATACTCTCGGTAGTTGTTCAATGCATAAAAGTAAAGGCCTGCATAACCAGAACCTTCTGTTGCTTTTTGCTCTCCTTTAAAATTGGCAGGAATACCAAAATCCTCTGAACCACATTCGTTATAGTAATCGCCAGAGCTGGATGTTGGAATTGAAACGTCTTCTAACAGAACATCTAAACCAACAATGTTGGAAGGACAAGAACTATAGTTCTCAAACCCTGCGTTTAAAATTAAGTTTTGAGCTGGTAGTGAATTGCACACCAATAAACTGAAGCTGAATAAAAATAAAATACGGAAACCCATCTTTAACTTTGTTTAATAGGTCCCCGTGCTTCTAAAACGCATGTTTTGAATTTATATTGCAGCTATTTCATCATGACCTGTAGATTGTTGTTCGATACTAAATTTGGATAAAAAGCGTTACTATAGTCCAAATCTTATTATAATGCGCATAGTAACCATTATGCTCATATTATCCTTTGTCCCCTATTTTGGTCATAGCCAAAATACCATTTCGGGGAAAATTGTCGATGAACTGGGACTTCCAGTTTACTTGGCTACAGTTGAAATTAATGATACTGAGGATATCGCCTATACAGATTTTGAAGGCTTCTTTTCGTTGAAGAGCGAAAAAGGATTTCATTGGAAAATAGAGATTAAATCCAAAGGATATAAAACAGAATCTTTCTTTGTTTTAAGTGGAGGTAGTACAGGAGATATTATTCTGGAGTACAACGCTGAAATGAGAAAGCTATTAGAAGGGCAATAGCCCTTCACTTCAACAAAAGAGTCTAATTCTTTTTACTCATCGTCTACAAATTCGGTCATCACGAATTCGACACGGCGATTTTTTCTTCGTGCCTTATCGGTTAACGTGCTGTCCAATGGAACCTTATCTCCGTAACCATCGGAAGTAATTCTATCCCTTTTCAGTCCAAGTCTGATGAGATAATTGGCTACATTTTTTGCTCGCTGTTTTGATAGCACATCATTATATTCCTCTGAACCGAGGTCGTCAGTATGCCCGCTAATGGCCACTTTTAATTTGGGATGTTTTTTCAAGTGTTCATAAACATCTTGAAGACTTTGTTTTGCTTTTGGTTGAAGTTCAAAACGATCAAAATCAAAATTTACATGATTCAATACATAATTCTGATTTGGTTTGTATTCCGGACCTAGATAAGTCAGCGTGATATCATCTATATAATAATATGAATACCCATCACTTTTAGTTTTTCCGTTTGCAAAACCGAGATAATGAGTGCCTCCGTTGCTTTTAAAATTGCCTAGAATCAGTGTTTTTTCAAATCCTCGGGCAACAAAATCCAGACCGAGCTGTATCCAATCTTGTTTTTCGTTTAAGAACCCATTAGCAGAAAATTGCTTGGCATGTGAAACTTTTATACTCTGGGAACTTAAAATGGCATTGGAAAGTTGCCTTTTCGTATGAACAGAAAGTTGTTTTTCCGAAAATACTGCACCAAAATCCATAACTGCGCCATCTGACTTTTCGGCCAGACTTAACACGAGACTCAAACGATATCTGTGACCTTTTTGAAGTGTTTCTGAAAGTTGTGTTTGAATGTACTCCCGATAATCTTTAGGGGCGAAAAGATAAAGTCCTGCATAGGCCTGTCCTTCATATGCCTCTTGTTTTCCCTTAAAGTTCATTGGAATTCCCAATTTGGTCTTACTGCAACGATTAAAGTAATCTGTTGTACCTAAGGTTGGAGCGTTCCAGAATTCGACATCACCATTGAGGTTGCTCATTTTTATGGGGCAATCGAGATAATCTTCAAAGCCACCATTTTGAACAAGGTTTTGTGCATCAGCTGGTTTAAAAACCAGTGCAACAAAAAGTGAGGTTGATATGTAGATGAATCGTAATCGCATGATTTCCAATCCAATTGGGACAGTCGTTCCAACCTAAAAAGCTGAATTGACATTCATACATAACGATTTTCCTAACGGTTTATTGCGTATTTACTTACAAATTAGAAATCAAACTTATATGCTACACCGGCAAGTGCCTGAAAGCCTTGTACCCTAAAATTGGCCCAACGCTGATAATCGTTGTTGGCAATATTGGATGCTTTTACGAAAATGGAAAGTTGATCATTAAAACGGTAACCCGCGTGGGCATTGGCGTCAAAGTAACTGTCCAAAGTAATGATTGTAGCCGGAAACTGAGGAGGTAACGTATTCTGAATGGCCTGAGCTACTAAATCATCACGTTCTCCAACGTAAAAAAGGTTGGCGCCTAAGTACCATTGTTCATTTATTTGGTAGTCCATGAATAGTGACCCCTTTATGGAAGGTAAGTTCCAAGCTGGATTGTCTGTCTCGGTATCATAATCATAGAATTCTGCGTTGATGCCCAAAGTAAAGTTTCGATTGACATCAATATTGAGTTCTCCAAAAATGCCCAAGGTTTTTACGTCATCATAAAAAACTTGGAAAGAGTTGCCATAGTTATACCCTTTTTCATCCATTCTGAACAGGTTCTGCGGATTTAGGAAGAATAAGGGTTTCCTATTCTCAGCAGCATAAGATCCTTTGATATTGTAGCCGACGTTGGAGAACAGTTGGCCCTTTAGTCCCAAATACCCCTCATATTGTTGGTCTGTAGGTTGAATATCCAAAGTTGGAGATACGTAAGGATTGTCATCGACAAAATCGTGATACGAATTTTGTTTGAGTTCACCCTCTATTCCACCATAGGCTATCACATTTTCATCCAATAAGCGATAGGAAGCAGTCACAGCTGGGTATATGTAGAAGTTACTGTCACTATTTTCCATATCTAGGCCATAAACAAGATTAGCACCCAGATTAAGTGTAAGGTCGTCGCGCAATATTAAAAGACTTGGATTTACACCAACTTGGAACTGACTGTAGTTGATTTCCCCAGTATTTATTTCGTTATTTAGTGAAGCATTTGCAAAGTTGCCCCCTACATAATCCAATTTTGTATTGATGGTCACTAGCTCTTCTGTAATGGGAAGTTCGATGGTCGGAGCGATTACAACCCGATTTTCTCCGGAGTCGGTGGCATCCCAGAATCTACGCAATAAAATATTTCCCTTTTTAAAAAATGAATCCTCTAAACTCAAGTGTGCTTTAGCTTCAGCATTGAAATAATTCTGTTGCTCATCAATGCCTGCGATAGTGACATCATCAAAAGCTCCGTTTTCAATTCCATACCAATTGTACAACTGATGTTGCAGCTCCACACTGGCACCCCAATCCATATAACGATCCTTTTTGGCGTAAGAAGCGCTAAGCTTGGTATTATAGAAATCGGCATCCAAAGGTGTTGTTTCTATAGCACCCCGCGATGAGTGATGACTCAATCCAAAATCGAGCAAACTTTCACCTCTTCTAAACTCCCTGCTTGTATATAAATCGACCAATGCGTTGTTATAATTTCCGAGGCCAATGGAAGCCGAGGAGTTATACAAGGTCGGGGGTGGAGTTTTCTTTACTCGCGAAGCCTTCCCTTTTGCTGGGGTAAACGTGGAGGCTACCGGTACCGAGAAAATGCTATAATCCACTTTCTTTTTTTGGAGTACTATTGAATCGTTCAAGGTCGGGGTAGATTTAATCTTAAAAGCATCTGAAACGGTGGGGGAATACGGTTTTACAACAGTAACCGTTTCAGTGCCTATATCGTCGGTTTCCTGAGCTGAACCAACTCCCCAAAGGCTCAAAAAAAGTATTGAAAATATATAATTGATCTTGTGCATGCTGCGTCTCGTTTTTTAATTGCCGTTAGGGTCTACTGATGAATTGCTCTGTGCTTCCCTAGATTTAATGATGGAAAGTTCTCCACGAGCTTCCGCTACGATTTCATCAAACTCTGAAAAATTGGAAATCACACTTTCCAAGATGTAGGATGCCTGAAAAGCATCTCCCAAGGCATAGAAATTCTTGGCCATAATAATCAGTCCCTTACCGCCCCATTCTTTATAGCCTGAATAATCCTTAGCTAATTTTTGAACCGCTACGTTCGAAGCTTCAAAATCCTGGTCCTGGTTTTTAAAATAAGCATCATAGTACCAGGCTTCGGCCGCAAGTTCTCCCGTGGCTATTTTTTTCACTTCCCTATAGGCTGTTTTTGCCAAACCTTCATCGTTTGTTGCAATAGCTGAACGTGCAATCATGACTTGCGCATCACTCTTGATTCGGTTATCAATTTTTGGAGCTTTCAACACTTTTTCGGCATAAGCGATAGTCTGCCTGTAATTGTCCTGACCATAATAGCCTTTCATTAGATTGGATTGGGCGAAAGTTCTATTCTGTGAAATCTCAGCAATGCCTTCCAATCTTTCCAAATAAGGAATTGCACTTTGATAGTCTTGTCTGCCTACATAAATTTCACAAACACGGGTTAAAGCCTGTTCACCATACTCTCCTCCACTATCAGCAACAGTCCTGAACTTTTCAAGTGCTTTATCTTTTTGATTTTTCCCAAAGTAGATTTGAGCCAAATTGAAATTGACTTCGAGGGCATGTACGCCATTAGGGAACTGTTTTAAATAATCCTCGTATCCACGAATCGCGGCATCAGTTTTTCCTTCGAGATGTTTTCGGTCCGCAGCTTCAAAGCTGGCATTCTCCAGTTCTGAATCGGTGACTTCCACAAAATCTAGATTTCTCGCCCAAGCAGCATACTCACTCACTCTGCCCTCATCTACATATACCAATTTGGCAGTGGCTACGGCCTGTTTGGCTTCTTGAGTATTCGGATATTTATTGACAACCTCCTTTAAACGTGTCAAAGCTTGACCATTTCGATTGGCATTGTAGTGCACCAATCCTTGTCTTAGCATCGCCCGGGGAGCAAACTTACTTCTTCCAAATTGCTCGATAAGCCTATCATAAGTTTGTAATCCCAAACTTTCATTATCTGCTTTGATATAAGAATTGCCTAATTCGAAAAGGGCATCATCTCGGAGTGATGATTTGGGGTATCGAGAAAGAAATTGGTTCAATCCATCAATTTTGACAGATTGTCTTCCTAAAAACCCATCACAAAGCACCTTTTGAAACGCTGCATAGTCCCTTTCAGGGCCGTTCATTTTAGAAGATTCGTTATATGCACTCTTGGCCAAGCTGTATTTGCTGGAAACAAAGTAGCCATCCCCTAATCTAACATAACTATCATTCAATCTTTCTTTGTCCTCCGGATTGGAGTCGATTACTTTTTTAAAGTGTTTAGAGGCATTGGAATAATCCTTCAGCTTAAAATAACAGTACCCCAAATTGTAATCTAAGTTTTGATAAACAGGTAAGTTTTTGGCAGATGGATTCCGTTGAAACGTTCCAAAATCCACCAAAGCTTCTTCAAAACGGTTCAAACGATATGCCGATTCTGCCTTCCAATATAGTGCACGGGCCTCAAAAGATGGATTTTCTGCACTTTTCAACGATTTGGAAAAGCGTTCTAAAGCGGGTTCATATTCGCCTTCTATAAAAAGTTCAACTCCCCTGTAAAAGGCTACTTTTTGATATGTTTCTTTGCTTGCATAGCCCTTGTTTTTTTCCAAAAGCTCCATCGCACCTTCAAAGTTCCTTGAAGTAATATAAGAATCGACCAACAGTTCTTGTATTTCTTGTTGATGCTCATCCTTTGGATATTTTTCCAAGTATGTGGCCATTACCTGAGGAACGGGTTCGTAGGCGTTTCCGATTTCATAACTCAAACGAGCGTAGTTGAGAAGGGCATCTTTTTGAATCTCCGTGCTGAAATTCATTTGTGATGCATTTCGAAAAGCATTCAACGCTTCCGATTTTTTATCCAATTTCAAATAGCATTCGGCCAAATGATAATAGGCATTTTGGGAAACACTGTTTGTTCCCCCAATTATTTTATTGAAATATTGTATGGCCCCTTCATAGTCGCCTTGTTTGTAGTGGCTATAACCGGTAAGATAGTAATCTGTATTACTTAATCGTCCCCTTTTTCCTCTGTATTTTTTCAGATATGGTATAGCCTCATTATACTGTTCAAGGTTGAAATAACTTTCGCCAATGATCTTGTTTAATTCAGAAACTTCCTTCCTATCCGATTTGGGGAGTTGTTTTTTAGCCATCGCAATGGCCTCTTCAAAATTTCCCAATTTAAAATTCAGATCCGCCTGATAATAGGATAGTTTCTCATTTAATAATTCAGGATCAGTGATTTGGTCAAAACGAGCGCTTGCTTCGTCATAATCATCTTGTTCGTAGGCAATGTATCCTAAATAATATTTGGCCTGAGAACCATATTTTTGGGAATTGCTTACCCTACTTAGATATCGTTCGGCCTCTTTAGGTCTTTTGGAAGCATAGAGCGCATAACCGTTGTTAAAATCAAAACGCTCTTTATCGTTGTGAGACATGGCGGATTGATCAACTTTTTTATACCACTTTAGGGAGTAGGGATACTTCCCCGTTTCAAAATAATAATCCGCAACATCCAAAAAAGCGGAGTTTCGTTTTGTGGAAGTCGGATAGCGTTCCACAAATTCTTCCATCATCTTATCCGCTCCCCTTTGATTTAAACGAATGGCGGCATTGGCAGCATAATATGCGCTATTGGCCTCTGTTTCATAATCTCCGGTAGATGTTCTTACCTTTTCAAAAATGGTCTGAGCGGCTTGGTACTGCTGATTATTGTACAATGCCAAAGCATCTTGGAATTCTTTGTTTTCGTGGGAATAAATCTTGGTTTCCTGCGCTTTACAGATGTAAAGGGTTCCCAATAACATTGGGAAAAAAAGGAGGTTTTTTCGACTCATAGTGTTCTACGCTGTTCTCGATTGACTGTTACCATAACGTCAAATTTTAGGCCAAAGTATATTTTAAGGATTTTCAAAAGGTATCGAAGCTTATATTTTAGAACTTAGTAACTTTATTTTTTCAAATCGATATCATGTCCGAAACCATATTAAAATTAGAAGATGTTGCCGTTTTTCAAAAAGAGAACCTCATTTTAAAGGACATCTCCCTGGAAGTCAAGAAAGGTGAATTTGTTTATGTCATCGGAAAGACCGGCAGTGGAAAGAGTAGTTTTATGAAGACGCTGTATGCCGATATTCCATTACGCCAAGGCACTGGCAGTATTGTTGATTTTGATTTGAAAAATCTGCAGGAAAAGGAAATTCCCTTTTTACGTAGAAAGTTGGGAATCGTTTTTCAAGATTTTAAGTTGCTGCCTGACCGTAATGTGAACAACAATCTCCGATTTGTCCTGAAGGCCACTGGTTGGACCGACCTCGGAAAAATGGACACAAAAATTGAAGAGGTTCTGGATAAAGTGGGCATGAAGACCAAAGGTTTTAAGTATCCTCATGAACTTTCTGGTGGAGAACAACAACGAATCGCCATAGCGCGTGCCCTATTAAACGACCCTGAGTTGATCTTGGCTGATGAACCTACAGGAAATCTTGACCCACAAACCAGCGTAGAAGTGATGAAAGTGCTTCAAGATATCAATCAAAATGGGCGGACCATTATTATGGCCACCCATGACTACGCATTGATTTTAAAATATCCCCACAAAACCCTAAAATGCGACGGAAGTAAAGTTTTTGAAGTTATCCAAAAAGCGATATAATCATGAAACTTAACTCATTAATTACACCACGGACTGAAAATCTTGGAGTACAAATAAGCCTTCATGACTTTAAAAAAATCATGAATAATGGACAGAAAAAGTTTCACTTTAAATGGTTAACTGAAAATAGCTTTGCGATAAGTTTAAATTTTTCATTTGGAACCAATATATTATTTGACATTAACTATCCAGGTACCAAAAGTGATATTATATTTTATGGAAGCTTGTTCGAAAAGGAAGAATCTAAAACGGAAATAGTCCTAAAAACAAAAAGCAAGGCCTTTCTAATCGCTCTATTGATAATTTTACCCTTGTTAGTCATAATTTTTCAGATCCTTATAAAAATGGACTTTCCAATTTTCCTAGTTACATTTCTCCTATTCCCATTGTTGATTTTGGGAGTTTTGAGTTTTATTAAGAGTGAGGAAAATAGATTGCTAGGGATGTTTAAAAAAAATTTAAACAATGAATTAAATTCGTTAGTAAATAAAACCTTATCAGGTTAAAGTTCAGCAAAAGAATGATTTTAAAAAGACAAGATTGCGGCAAGGAAAAGAAAACAAACCCTATTATTGGGATATTTCTGTTTATTGTCTCCATTATTTTAATGGTAGTAACGGGGCCTCTAGGTTTTGTCTTTGGAATTTTCCATCAACTTTTCACTAAAGGTTTCAAGGGAGTTGGCGAGTTTGCGCTGAAAATGGCAGTTTCTGTAGATCAGTTAGGAAACGTTATTATGCAGCACCTGTTCAACCTGCTTTGGGTTAAAAAGGGCGGATATCTTTTTGGCAACAGGGATGAAACCATTTCAAGCGCCTTGGGAAAGAACAAACAATTGGACACGCTAACATCCTTTGGTAAATTGATTGACAAGATTCTCGACACGATTGACCCCAATCACACATTGAATTCTATAGACTATTTTGTACAACCTTCTCAGGAGAATGGTTAAAAACTATTGGATATCGAATATTTATACATTTTTTGACCGCCAAAAGTTTTTTGTTTCTTTGCCAAAATTAAATTTTCCCAGTTTATGGAAATTCTCGGTATAGATATCGGCGGATCTGGCATTAAAGGTGCTTTGGTCAATGCCGAAACCGGAGAGATGTTGACAGAACGACATCGGATACCCACCCCTAGTTCAAGAAAGCCAGACGAAATGGCTTCGGTAGTAAAGCAAATTGTTGATTATTTTAATTATGATGGCCTAGTAGGCTGTGGTTTCCCAACAATTGTAAAAAATGGGGTCTGTCAATCAGCAGGTAATCTTCATCCCAGCTGGGTAGATGTGAACATTGATGAACTTTTTACGGAAGTGACGGGTCGTGAATTCACTGTATTGAACGATGCTGATGCAGCTGGCTACGCCTCAATGAACTATGGTGTCGGAAAAGGAAAACAGGGATTGGTCATTATGATTACCATCGGAACAGGACTTGGAAGTGGAGCTTTCTACAATGGGATTTTATTACCCAATTTTGAATTAGGTCAGATTCCCTATAAAAAATACAGCAAAATAGAACAATGGGCAGCTGCTTCGGCCAAAGAAAGAGAGAACCTATCCTATGAAAAATGGGGTAAACGTTTCAACAAGTTCCTAAAATATGTAGAACTCATCATCTCACCAGATCTGATCATTGTAGGTGGTGGCACTTCCAAAAAATGGAAAGAGTTCAGCAATCTGATCACAATTGATACCGAGGTGGTAAAAGCAGAACTTATGAACAACGCCGGAATAATAGGGCCTGCAGTTGCTTGCTTACGTGAACAACACCACGGCCATTTGGCCAAAAAAAGTTAGTCGATCTTATTTCGCTTTCTGTCTACTTCCTTAAGGAAGATTTTTCGAAGTCTTAGATGACTTGGAGTGACCTCAACGTACTCATCCTTCTGAATGTATTCCAAAGCTTCTTCCAATGAAAATTTGATGGCCGGAACAATTTTGGCCTTATCATCTGCTCCAGAGGATCGCACATTGGATAATTTTTTGGTTTTCGTAACATTCACTGTCATGTCATCTCCACGGGAGTTCTCACCAATCACCTGTCCCTCATAAATATCTTCTCCTGGATCAATGAAGAATTTACCACGTTCCTGAAGTTTATCTATCGAGTATGGAATTGCAGTTCCTTTTTCCATAGAAACCAGAGAACCGTTTATACGTTGGGCAATATCTCCTTTTAGAGGTTGATATTCCAAAAATCGGTGTGCCATAATCGCTTCACCGGCAGTAGCAGTCAGCAATTGGTTACGTAAACCGATAATTCCTCTTGAAGGGATAATAAATTCACATAACATTCGAGACCCCTTTGCCTCCATGCTGGTCATCTCACCTTTTCTAATGGAAACCATCTCTACTGCTTTTCCAGAAACTTCCTCGGGTAAATCGATGGTCAAATACTCAACAGGCTCACATTTTACCCCATCAACTTCTTTAATGATTACCTGAGGTTGTCCTATTTGAAGTTCGTATCCTTCCCTTCTCATGGTTTCAATCAACACGGAAAGATGCAGAACTCCTCGTCCGAATACCATAAACTTGTCGGCACTATCAGTTTCATTAACACGAAGAGCCAAATTTTTCTCCAATTCCTTTTCCAAACGCTCTTTGATATGCCTAGAGGTAACAAACTTTCCGTCTTTCCCAAAGAACGGACTGTCGTTAATGGTAAAAAGCATGCTCATCGTAGGTTCGTCGATAGCGATAGTCTTCAATTTTTCAGGATTTTCAAAATCAGCAACCGTATCTCCAATTTCGAAACCTTCCACTCCGATTATTGCACAAATATCACCGGCGACAACTTCTTGCACCTTCTTACGTCCCAGACCATCAAAGGTGAAAAGTTCTTTCACTTTTGATTTTACAATGCTTCCATCCCTTTTTACCAAGGAAATTTGCTGTCCTTCCTTAAGAGTTCCTCGTTGTAACCTTCCAATAGCAATTCGACCTGTAAAAGAAGAGAAATCCAAGGAGGTAATGAGCATTTGGGTTGACCCTTGCTCGGGTTTAAACACCGGAACATGATCAATTACCATATCCAAAAGTGGTTCGATATTATCGGTTGGTTTTTGCCAATCCTCACTCATCCAATTCTGCTTGGCAGAACCATAAACAGTTGGAAAATCAAGTTGCCATTCCTCTGCTCCCAATTCGAACATCAAATCGAAAACTTTTTCATGTACTTCTTCAGGAGTACAGTTCTCTTTATCCACTTTATTGATGACCACACAAGGTTTTAGTCCCAAATCAATTGCTTTTTGCAAAACAAATCGGGTTTGAGGCATAGGACCTTCGAAAGCATCCACCAATAACAACACCCCATCGGCCATATTCAGCACTCGCTCTACTTCACCACCAAAATCAGCGTGACCAGGTGTATCAATAATGTTGATTTTAGTATCCTTATAGACCACAGAGACGTTTTTGGAAACAATGGTAATTCCGCGTTCCCTCTCCAGGTCATTATTGTCCAAAATAAGGTCTCCCTTGTTCTCATTGTCCCGGAACAAACGGCAATGGTACATGATCTTATCCACCAAAGTAGTTTTACCGTGGTCTACGTGGGCAATGATTGCAATATTCTTAATCTTGGACATAACCTGATTTTTAAGCCCGCAAAGATACTGCGATTTCTTTACTTGAGCACACTGCTAAAGTTATTTTTATCTTATTGATTGTTAAGCAATTCCGTTAACTCCCGATACGCTTGTTCTCGTCCTCCAGTCCAGTTTTTCTTTTTCTTGCCTTTTTTATTTCATTTCGTCCAAAATTATAGGAGAAGCTGAATGCAACTTGCCTTGAATCACTTCCTCCGGTACCATTTATAAAAAGGTCGCCGAACTGGGTAGTACCCCTCCAAGGCACCGTGTAGAGTAAATCATTGAAAGACAATCTGCCTGTGACTTTATCATCAAAGAACTTTTTCTGAAATGCTAGATTCAAAGACCCCAGTGATTTGGTTTGGTAGGTTCCACCCCATATGGAAGGGGAATTGTACCATCCGGAGATTTCCATTTTAAAATCCTTGGATATCGTAAAGGTATTTTGGGCATAAAAACTCAGGGTTTCTTGTTTTACCGGTAAAAACTCGGCACTTGTAGCTTCATAATCGCTGATGTAGGCATTCAAGCTGAAGTATAGGTTCCACCATTCACTTATTTTTTTGGGATATGAAACACCAAGGTTTACCACTTCTTGATTAGCCACATTCAAAGTGGTCAAAAAATTCGTGCTTTCTCCCTCTGCAACGGTAACTCTAGCAAAAAAATCCGAGATATAGGTATAGCTCAAAGAGGTAGTTAATCTGTAATTAAAAGTATGCGAAAGCTTCACATTGTCTGTGTACTGGGGTTGTAAAAAGGGATTTCCTTTGCTGAAAGACAGTTCGTTCAATTTGTACTCAAAAGGATTCAACGATTGATAATTGGGCCTTTGAATTCGTTTGCTGTAGGTAAGTGCAAATTGATTTTTCCGGTTTAATTGGTACGTAAGCCCTCCCGATGGAAAGAAATCTGTATAGTTTCGTTCCACCCTTTCGTTAGAGTTTTCTTGACTACTCTCCAGTTTACCATCAGATATTGTATTCTCTACCCGCAGGCCCATTTGCAAATTCCATTTGCCCCATTTTCTATTGTAATTAAAATATCCGGCATTAATATTCTCAGAATATTCAAACTGATTACTTTGATCTGTATCCAAAATGTTTTGGCCATTAATCTGATTGAAGAAATCAAATGTATTGTCCGTGTTCACGTAAGAGAACTTAAATCCGATACCCAATTTCCCTTTTAAGAAATTCTGCTCGTAGTCTGTTTTAATGGTGGCAATATTGATGTCGATTGGTGTTTCCTGCAATGTTATGCGTTGATTTAAAACCTGGGATTCGTCCCCATTGAAATACACATTGGGTTGAAAAGCATTACGATCACTATTATATTTACCATAATCCAAATCAACAATTACGCTGTAACCCAAGGTGTCCGCATAACGATAATTGAGGTTTGCATTGATGTTATAGGAAGTGTTATCCGTTTGGTTCAATGCAACCAAAATGCTATCAACTTGAATCACATTTGCTGGTCTTATAGGCGTTTTGGTATCGTTAGTGCCAAAGCCATTGTTGAAATTTCCGTTGAAAATACCTCCGATGGTGTTCTTGGAGTCTATATAATAATCATACCCCAATTTTAAGTTATTACTGTTTCTATCATAAATACTACTTGTTCTGGAATCGAATTGTGTATTCGATTGTGTTCGAAGTAAGTTCAAGAAACCTGTACTTTTTCCAAATCGGTTGCTATAGGTGCCATATAGATTACCTTTTTCACCTCGATTATTAAAATTTAAACTGGAATTATATCTGGCAAAGTCACCATTGGTCAAACCAGAGGTATACGTTCCATTAGTCCCCAAACTTTTGTCCTTTTTTAATTTGATATTAATTATTCCTGCATTGCCGGCTGCATCATATTTTGAAGATGGTTGGGTGATAATTTCAACAGCTTCAATGTCGGTGGCCTGAAGACTCTCAAGATAATTGGTCAAATCTTCGCCTTGTAAAACAGAGAGTTTTCCATCGATAAAAATTTGAACCCCCGTTTTCCCTTCAACAATGATTCCTCCATTGTTATCAACAACTACACCTGGCGCTTTTCGTAACAGTTCAAAAGCGCTGGTTCCAGTAGCGTTTATAGTATTTTCTACATTAAATACCGTTTTGTCCGCCAAGACCTGAACCATAGGTTTCTCGGCAACCACAGTTACTTCCTCAAGGTTTTCTGTGGACTCTGTCAATATAATTTGACCTAATTCAAGAGGGCCACCCTTATAATCCAGTTTTCTTTCCGTATCAGCATACCCAATGCTTGACACTTTAAATTGGTACTCACTTGGACTTATTCCTTTAAGCTCAAATTCTCCATCTTCACTGCTAATCGTAGCTTTAATCAATGAACCATCCAAAACCGAATTAAGGGTTATGGCGGCATAGGGAATTGGAGTTCCATTGTCCGACTGGACCGTACCCTTAATATTTTGACTCATTGCTAAAGTGGTTGAGAACAATATCACTATTGAAACAAAAATTTTCATGTCATTCATTTTTATTGATTACTCAAAAATTTCACTTTGGTTACAGATATAAAAGGAGTATTCGGCGAGCAGGCCCATAGGCAGTTAAACTGTCCGGACCATCCAACGTGCTATGGGTCAATTCGTCGGAATTGCTTTTTAACGAAATGTGTTTTGTTAGTATCTTCCAAAAAAGATTGAAAAATGGACAAAAAAGTTGTTTGGGGGATTTCCGTAAAGGAAATTTTGATGGTCCTAGGATTGTATGCCATCTCCGCTTTTTTTTATCACCTTACCGTTTGGTTGAGCATTCCACATAAAGCAGGAGTGGATTCTACTTTACTGAGTTTAAAGGCTTTTATAGATGGAGGGGGACTTCAGTATAGCATACTTTTGGTGTTCACTATACCCATCTGGTGGTTGATTTTCATAAGACTAAAACATCTCAGCTTATGGAAAAGACTGCTTTTGCACGCTCTTTTTCTTCCCATTTTCATCTATACTGCTCGAATTTTATATTATTATATCTGTGAGGCTTTGGGATGGTTTCACCTTCAGGAGACGGCTCAAATATGGGATTTATATATACCCGCTTTATTTTACTTGATTCAATTCGGCATTTATCATACGTACGAGCATTATAAGGAGAACCAAAAAAAATTAAAGCTAGAAGGCGAATTAAAACAAGCCGCCCTCAAAAGTGAATTGGCAGCTATTAAAGCACAATTGAATCCGCATTTTCTTTATAATGTTTTTAATACCATCAACGCTTCTGTTCCTGCCAAACAAGAAAAAACGCGACAGATGATCGCTACACTGTCAGATTTATTCAGATATCAATTAAAAGCGTCCAAAAAAGAATTGGTCACCTTGGAAGAAGAGCTCGATTTTGTAAAGAAGTACCTGAAATTGGAAAAAGCTCGTTTTGAAGAACGATTGAATATCGAAATTAACGTACCGACCGAATTGCTTAAAGAAGAAATTCCTCCGATGTTATTACAGCCATTGGTCGAAAACTCGGTAAAACATGGAATTTCCAACACTTTAAAAGGAGGTACTATAACCATATCCATTTTTAAGGATGGAGAAAAATTAAAGTTTGAGATTGCAGACACAGGAATCGGAGTAAAAGACAAAGAAAGTATTTTTGAAAAAGGCGTTGGGTTGACCAATACACGCTTGCGCTTGTTGAAAATGTACGAATCACATATGGAAGTTTTGGACAACACCCCGCAAGGCTTAAAAATACGATTTGCCCTATGAAGAAAGTACTGATAGCCGATGATGAAAAAGCTGGCAGGACACTTATCAAGGAATATCTGGAAGATTATCCCGATTTAGTTTTGATTGCCGAGGTGAACAACGGAGTGGATGCTATTACCGAGATTAATCGGTTTAAACCAGATTATGTTTTTTTGGACATTCAAATGCCAGGTAAGACTGGTTTTGAAGTACTCAGTCATTTAGAAGAGATTCCAAAGATTATTTTTTCCACGGCCTATGATGAATATGCACTTAAAGCATTTGAAGTACATGCCGTGGATTATTTACTGAAACCTTATACCAAGGAGCGGTTTAAAATCGCCGTGAAACGATTGGATGTCGAAAACGACAAACTCGGCGCTTTAGCACAGAGTATTTTTATGGAAGAGACCTCCTACCCTAACCGTGTATTGGTCCATTTCAATAAAAAGCTAATCACCATCAAATGTGAAGATATCATTTGGATAGAAGCTTACGGAGACTACTCTAAAATACATACTTTGGATCAAGTGTACTTAAGTAATTTTGGCATCTCTGATCTAGAACAAAAACTAAATCCAAAAATGTTCTTACGTGTGCATAGATCCTCTATGATTAATTTGGACAGGGTAAGGGAACTGAACAAATATGGTAAGAGCTATGATGTTACCATGGAAAATGATGATGTGGTCCGGGTAAGTCGCGGATATATGGATACGATTAAAAAAATCATGCTGTAAAAACTAGCGCCCCACACACCAACGTTTTTCGCTAATAATCCACCCAATACTCAAATTCACAACCGGATAAATGCCGCCCTTAAACGGCCCAACATAATATCCAGCTCCCGCGTCAATAGAAAAACTTAACCCCGAATTGTAGCTTCGTTGCACGCCATAGACCAATCCGCCATAACCATGTATTCCATCTACTCTGGTATTTTCAACAATACGTTCATCAGGAGAAAAAACAGCAACAGTAGGTGCGATGTAATTTCCAGAATTACCATAGATAGACCTACCCCTTCTATCCCTACTCGTTAAATTATGATAATAGCGGTTTTGTACCGTTATTGCCGGGAAAAAGTCATAATTCTCTAAAGGTTGAGCGCTAGCTGGCTCCAAGGCAAACTGCCAAGCAACCCTGAAATCCAGTGTACTGTTCACACCAAGGCCCATTTCATATTCAAGCCCAGGATTGATCAAATTAATTTTTAGCTGTCTTACCTCACAATTTCTTCCAAACTGCGATGATGCCAGTGTGCTCCAAAAAACAAATACAAAAAGTAAAATTCGATGCATTGTAGGTTAATTTGGTACTATTAGAACATATACTTTTTAAAAAAAGTATTTTTGTTCAAAATATCTGTTAGATGCAATTAGACGCAATTCCGAGGTTAAAACATACAAATGGAGATAATTTTTTCTTGTTGGCAGGCCCCTGTGCCATTGAAGGCGAAGAAATGGCACTAAAAATTGCCGAAAAGGTGGTTTCCATTACGGACAAATTGCAAATTCCCTACGTATTCAAAGGGAGTTTTAAAAAAGCGAATCGAAGTAGAATTGATTCGTTTACAGGAATTGGTGATGAAAAGGCACTAAAAATTCTCAGAAAAGTTTCCGAAACCTTTGATGTGCCCACGGTTACCGATATTCATGAGATTTCTGATGCAACCAAAGCTGCGGAATATGTTGACGTACTCCAAATACCAGCTTTTTTGGTACGCCAGACGGATTTGGTAGTAGCTGCTGCCGAAACAGGCAAGGTGGTGAACTTGAAAAAAGGGCAGTTCATGAGTCCTGAAAGCATGCAACATGCCGTAAAAAAGGTAACCGATTCCGGGAATGAACAAGCTTGGATTACAGATCGTGGAACCATGTTCGGATATCAAGATATGGTTGTTGATTTTAGAGGCGTTCCAACCATGAAGCAGTATGCTCCAGTTGTATTGGATGTAACCCACTCGCTACAGCAGCCCAATCAATCCTCAGGGGTAACCGGTGGAAGACCGGCCTTGATTGGAACAATGGCCCGCGCTGGGATAGCCGCAGGTGTGGATGGTCTTTTTATGGAAACTCATTTTGATCCAAAAAACGCCAAAAGTGATGGTGCCAATATGTTAGACTTAAGTCTATTGGAAAAGCTGTTGACCGATTTGGTTGCTATTCGTAAAGTCATCAACCAATTGTAAAACAGCATCACGGCAATTATTCGCGTATATGAAAAAGATATTTTGTCTTGTTTCCATTCTTTTATTTAATCTCCCAAGTTTTTCTCAACAGCATGAAAGCGAATTTGGAAGCGTTACCCAATCTGATATTGATTTTAAACTATATCAAAAGGATACCACGGCGAAGGCCATAGTCCTTCATGAGATTGGAGATTTTAAATTCGAGCTTATTGGCAATCATGTTTATCTCATCAAGGAGTACCTTGTAAAAATCAAGATTTTATCTGACAAAGGCTTTGAGCATGCTAATATTGATATTCCATATTTCCATACCGATGAGCGAACCGAAAAGGTTTACGATATCCGAGGTATAACGCATAATGGCAAACAAAAAACAGGGCTGACCCAGGACAATATCTTCACAGTTGACAATGGTGAGAATTGGTCATTAAAACGCTTTACTTTGCCAAATATCAAAGAAGGTTCAATTATTCAATACACCTACAAGGTAAAGTCTCCTTTCTTCTTCAATCTCGATGGATGGGATTTTCAATCCACTATTCCAAAGCTATACAGTGAATTCAATGCGAAAATCCCTGGCAACTATTTCTATAATCGAACTTTGATAGGTGGTATAAAACTAGATGTGGAGGAGACCAGCATAAAGAAAGAATGTTTTTATGTAGGCGGTCGTTATGGCTCTGCAGATTGTGAAGTGATAAAATATGCCATGAAAGATATTCCAGCCTTTAGTGAGGAAGAGGAATATATGCTCGCCACTTCAAACTATATGGCTCGCCTGGATTTTGAACTGGCCGTATTTCATGGCTTTGACGGCTCCAAAAAAGAATACACAAAAACCTGGAAAGATGTTGATACTGAATTTAAAAAGGACAGAGATATTGGGAGACAGTTGACCAAGAATCACTTTTCTGAAAAAAACATTCCCCAGCAGTTGCTAAGTGAGGGTGATCAACTTACCCGAGCAAAAAATATTTATCAATTTGTAAAGGATCACTTCACTTGGAATGGTAAGTACGGAATTTATAAAGACACCAGGGTAAAAGAGGCTTTCAACACAAAAAAAGGTGATGTTGGTGAAATTAACATCTCATTGATCAATTTTCTAAAAGCGGCTGGCATCAAGGTCAACCTAATGTTGTTGGCGACCAGAAACCGAAAGCTTCCAAAAAGGGTCCAACCCGTTATCAATGACTTTAATTACGTAATTGCCAAGGCCGAAATAGATGGAAAAGTATACCTCCTTGATGCCACAAATAAGTCAAATCCATTTGGAATGTTGCCGTTCCGGTGTCTCAACCATTATGGCCGTGTAATGGATTTTAAAGAAGCTAGTTATTGGTATGAAATTCAACCAGAAAAACGAAATCGGGTGTCTTTTTGGGGAACCGCCAACGTGGATCCATTGTCTGGAGAAATCAACGGAAAAATACGGGAGATCAATCAAGGTTATAAAGCGGTTTCCAAATATGAGACCTTAGCATCCATGTCCGAAGAAGAATATCTGGATAGTTTTGAAAGGTCTTTGTCCGGATTGTACATCGATGAATATACGTTTGAAGAAAAGCTGAGTGACGATAAAAAAACCACGCAGACCTACGATTTTTCTATAGAAACTGACCATTCAACCGGAAGCTTATACTTGAACCCGGTTTTTATTCAGTTTTTTAAAACCAACCCTTTCTTGAGTGAAACGCGGAACTTTCCTGTAGATTTTGGCTATCCTAGGCAATATGAATATAATATGAGCTTTTTTATTCCGGAAAGCCATGAAATAAAGGAGCGTCCCAAAGATCAAACGATTGCACTTCCAGAAAATTCGGGGATCATACAATTTGCAAGCTCCGCATCGGGGCAGAAACTGGTAGTTCGATATACGCTGCAGTTAAAAAGCACTCACTTTCAGCCTGAATTCTATTTAAACCTCAAGAAGTTCTTTGAAATTGCTGTGGACATTGAACGCAACTCCCTTATCAAAATCGGCCCTAAAGAGAACTAGTCAATCTTTCCAAAACCCTTTGTGGTTAACGCTTTGGGCATCTAGAACGACCTCCATCAGAACTTCGGCATCAATTTCTTCCAAAGTTGTATATCGCAATGATTTCATCACTTTTCTTCCGTCGGTCACCATTTTATCTAAGTGGACCGTTAAATGGGCAGCGCTCCAGAATCCAACATCCACGTAGGGTTTCTTTTTAGGAACATTTAAATAGCAGAATGGCTTTCCCTCCAGATAATAGAAGGGAATTCGATACTTATACTTCAATTCGAGCTGGGGAATCGTTGTTTCAACAAGTACTTGAAGTTGCAACAAAATGCTTTTAAAAGGTTCTTCTTGATTTAGAATGTACTCTTCAGCTGGGTTCATATTCCAAAAATAATGGGTCAAGTCATAATTTTATGTAAAAATATTTTTTCAATAGAAAATAATTTTAACTTTGAATTTCAAAGTACTTTAAAATGGAATCAAAGAAATATCTGGAAGACATCACCGAAATCAAAGATTTAATGAGCCGCTCGTCACGATTCATATCGCTGAGCGGACTTTCTGGAATCCTTGCCGGCATCTACGCCATAACAGGGGCCATCATAACTTACATATTCCTCTTACCCACCAATGATTATGTAGTACTGCATAGCTGGAATTTTAGAATGATTATTGGTGTATTGATCGCTGTTGCGGTTTTGAGTTTTGTCACAGCCTACTTGTTGACTACCAGAAAAGCCAAACAGAACAATGAAAAGATATGGGATGACACTACGAAAAGATTATTGATTAATTTTCTGATTCCTTTGGTCACCGGAGGTATCTATATCCTAATAAAATTAAACAGCCAACACTACGGATTGACAGGTTCGTTGATGCTTATTTTTTATGGCTTGGCACTGGTAAATGCCTCAAAATATACGATTGGTAATGTGAGATACCTGGGATATGTGGAAATCGTTCTTGGACTAATTTGTGCAGCTTTTCCTGGATACGGATTCTGGTTTTGGATCATAGGTTTTGGTGTATTGCATATCATTTACGGTAGTTTGATCTACTTTAAAGAGCAAAAGGCGTAACATGGGGCTGATAGATAACATCAACAAGCTTTTTGACCACCGAATTCGTTTGGGTATCATGACGATTCTCATGGTCAACGAGGAGGTCGATTTTAATCGATTAAAAGAATTGCTCGATGTTACCGATGGCAACCTAGCAAGCCACACCAAGACCTTGGAAAAAGCGGAATACATCAAAATTGAAAAGTCGTTTATCGGTAAAAAACCGAATACCCGTTACTCTGCAACCAAGTTGGGTAAATTATCCTTCAAAAAACATATTGAAGCGCTGGAACATATCATTAAAAATCAAACATAAATTTTTTTATTAATTCACTTTGAAATTCAAAGTACTTTAAATATTGAAAAATGACATCTAAAAAACAAAAAATTGGAAACTGGTTTAAAAACTCAATCTCTGCTAAAATGCTAACCGTAGGATTCTTGATTCTTATCCTCCTGATTCCTTTAGGATTTGTAAAAGATCTAATACGGGAAAGAGGGTTTAGACAAACTGAGGTAATTGATGAAATCAACACAAAATGGGGAAACCAAGTAATCCTGAACGGTCCCATTTTAAAAGTTCCGTACAACGTCTATGTCGAGGAAAAGGTATTTGATGAAAAAACAAAGACGTTTCTAACTACTCAAAAACCAGAAAGACATCATGCATATTTTTTTCCGTGGGAGCTAGACATTAAGTCCCAGGTAAAGACTAAACCTTTGGAACGTGGCATCTATGAATCCGTAGTTTTCTCCTCAGAAAACCAAATCACAGGAACATTCACCAAACTTAATTTCTCGGTAAAAGAAATAAAGGAAGAGGACATTCTTTGGGACAAAGCCACATTGCTTGTCAAGACCAGTAATCTTAAAGGAATTCGGAATACCGTAAAAGTCACCCTTGGAGAAAACGAATATGACCTAAAGCCTAAATTCGACAATGCCTATATGAACACCCTTGAATCAGGGTATCTCAAAAATGTTCAGGAAATTCAAAAACAACCACTTGCCTTTGAATCCAAAATCGCTATAAACGGTAGCAGCACTTTACAGTTTATTCCTATTGGAAAGGAAACTACGGTGGCCATGAAATCCAACTGGCACTCTCCTAGTTTTAACGGCAACTTTTTACCTGACACTGAAGGCAAAAAGATTTCCAGTAATGGATTTGAAGCCAAATGGAAAGTCTTGGAAACCAACAGGAGGTTTGGACAGTACTTTTTTGACAGCCTTCCCAATCTTTCCGATTTTTCCTTTGGAACAGAATTTCTTGTTCCCATAGATGATTATCAAAAAACCGAACGCACCAGCAAATATGGGTTGATGATCATTGGGCTCACCCTTTTGGTGTTCTTGTTAATTCAAATAAGCAGTAAAATTGCGATTCATCCTTTCCAATATTTAATGATTGGGTTGGCCTTGGTAATGTTCTATACACTTTTGATTTCCATTTCTGAACATCAAAACTATTTGAACGCCTATCTGATTTCGGGAGTTGCGGTGGTCTCCTTGATCACGATATATTCAAGGTCTATTCTAAAGAATCTAAAATTCACCTTCTTGATACTTGGGTCAATGTTCAGTCTGTACGCATTCATCTTTGTAATTATTCAATTGGAAGATTATGCCTTGTTGGTCGGCAGCGTAGGATTGTTTGTCATACTAAGCATCATCATGTTTACTTCTCGTCGGATTGACTGGGACGGCACCGAACAACCTGCTTAATTTCTTCTTGCGCCACTTCCATGATTCATGGAGTGGCGCATCATTTAAAAATTTAATGTGATGTATTTTATCTGTTTTTTCTTAAGGTCATATCTACCGCTATTAATCTCTTTAGGTTTTTTGATCTCATTAGTAGGCCTCCGTATTCTATCCACAGGAACTTTTTTCTATACTTTTTTGATATGGAATCTTTTTCTGGCCATATTACCATACGCCATCACGCAAACTGCTTTATTTTACGACAGCACCAAAATCCGAAAATCCATTAAGGTGATCGTATTTACCTTATGGTTGCTACTCTTACCTAATGCACCCTATCTAATCACGGATATCATACACCTTCACAATCCCCATTCCGATTGGCTATGGTTTGACTTGTTCATGGTATTCGCCTTTGCTTGCAATGGATTGGTGCTCTATGTACTTTCCCTTTCAGATGCTGTCGAACTTTTACGTCCTTCAATCCCAAAAAAATGGATTCCCATGACCATTCTTGTCATTTGCATACTAAATGGGTACGGCATCTATCTCGGCAGATTCTTACGATTTAACTCGTGGGACATCGTATTCAGACCCAAGTATCTCGTATCACAGATATTAGATAGCTTGACCTCTCCCTACGTTTATTTGATGACATTGGCCTTTGGACTGTTTTTATCAATAATTTTTGCGCTTTTCAGATGGTTTAAGCAATAATCCTTTCCCAAAAATGATCTCTAACCCATTGTTAACCAAAAGAAAACCTTCTGCATTATGTCTGAACCCGGCAGTTTCATACTTTTGATAAAACCGCAATCATGAAAATCCAAACCATCCTCTTCGCCATTGTTTTCTCCAATGCCATTTACTCACAACAACATTCCCATAGTAGTACACAAGCATTGTCGTTTCCTGATGTACCCGGGTATAAAACACTAAAGACCGATTTTCATCAACATACCGTTTTCTCGGATGGTTATGTTTGGCCGAATATTCGAATTATGGAAGCACTTCGTGATAACCTTGATGCTATTTCGCTCACGGAACATCTAGAATATCAACCACATTCAAAAGATATTCCACATCCAGACAGAAACAGGGCCCATGAGTTGGCAATTCAAGAAGCGAAGTCGCACGACTTAATAGTTATACCTGGTTCAGAAATTACTAGAGGGGCACCCATTGGGCACAGCAACGCCATTTTTATTACTGATGCCAATGACCTCTTGCAAGATGAAGCTGAGGAAGCTTTTAGTACCGCAAAAAGTCAGAATGCTTTTGTCTTTTGGAACCATCCAGCCTGGCATCCTCAAAACCCGAACGGAAATCCAAATTTGAGCGACTTTCAGAAGGCGAGAATACAAAACGGAGAACTGCACGGCATTGAGGTGATCAATGATGGTGATTATGCCGAAGAATCTCTGGCTTTGGCCTTAGAACAGAATTTGACCATCATGGGAACCAGTGATATCCATGGATTGATCGATTGGCATTTCAAGGAAAAAGGACATTCGCGTCCAATAACCTTGGTATTTGCCAAAGAAAGAACGCAAAATAGTATTAGGGAAGCTCTGTTTGCCGGAAGAACTGTTGCCGTTTTTGACGATTTGATGGTTGGCAAGAAGGAAAACCTACTTCCTTTGCTTAATGCCTGTATTCAGGTGAAAGAAGCTAAATACATTGGGAAAACCTCCATTTTGAGAGTGACCCTTGAAAATATTTCCAGCACCGATTTGTTATTCGAAAACTTGATGCCCTACAATTTCTACTCAAATCCGGCAGTATTTACCGTTCCTGCCAAAGGCACGAAAACATTGCAGATAAAAACATTGGAGCAACTGGATGGTATTGAATTAAAGTTAAGTGCCATTAGAACATATACGGCACCCAAGGAGCATGCTGTATTGAGCAGAAATTTAACTGTGGAAGATTAGGCCACGGAAAAAAGGTGTGAGCCATTGATTTCGTTATCGAAATCGACCTTTATTTTTTCTATAAAGTGGTGAGGTGTTTTTTCTGAAATCCAAACCCATTGGTTTTTCCAATCAACATCAAAATGAAAGCTTGAAAAATCGATTTGGTAATCCTCAGCAAATTGCGAGAGCAGGAATCTGGTGATTCGGGGTCTTAACCTATATTCTAAATCGATGCGGGCCTTCTTCATTGAAGAATCGTCATCGCCAGATATTATCCAATTGAATGTCACAATATTAGCTATAAAGAGAACCAATATAGCAAAAAATAACAGCTTAAGTGGAAATCGGGTACCTACTCCTCGATTAAGGGCTAGTTTTCCAGTCCATCCACATAATCTTGCAAGTATGCGTAGCGTTCGGTCAACTTCCCGTTGTGTGTCATTCTGGCTCGTTCCAAAATGCCATCTTCGTCATTATTGAAGAAAGCGGGAATCACATATTTGGAAAAAGCTCCACCAAAACCATTGCTTGCATCCCTGGGTAATTCGCAGGGCAAGTTATCGACCGCCATCACCGCTACGGCATCTGGATTTCTGAAATTAACCTCTTTTTCGGATTGCGGATCATAACCATATATGGGGTCAGCAATAGTGCTGGGTTTAATGGTTGTGGCCACTGGACCATCAATATCACAACTTACATCGGCCACCACCTTAATTTTGAAATCTGGGTGTTTGGCATCTTCACGAGTGTACAAATAGGGTGCACCATCTCCATAAAAATGACCGGCAATGTAAAAGTCTGTCACTTCTGCGAAACGGAAGAAATTGGATTTATACTCTTCTGGATTTGCAAAGAAATCTGCCTTGTTACCACGCACTCCATCTTTACGTTTGTTGTATTCGGAGGCATCTATTTGGCAGTACACGGGCTCGTTGAACGACTCACTTAAATATTCGGCTACATTTACTTTTCTGAGGTTCATCGCATCCAACATTTCTCTAGAACCGTTACCTACCCTTCCCCTACCGGTTAATAATATTTTAATGTTGGGCAATTTGATTTTATTCAGTTCAGAAATCAATGCGTCCTGATCCCTAAGTGTTTCCGCCTTTGGTAGATTGAACAAGTCGAACTTTAATCCATATGCACGGATTCCGTTGTAAGCTCCAACAATACCCGCGTAGCGTCCGAAGGCCACCAAACGTTGTCCTTTGGTGTTGGTGATGACCTCATGGTCGTACAGTTCAATATTTTTGTCCAGGATTGCTTGAAGCAGCTTGCGATTATAGGGTTGTTTTTTTATGGTATGGGAAAAGAAAAAGTATTTTTTGTTCGGAATCAGCGCTTTGATAGGCACTTCTTTAACGCCCAACATAACATCGCAATCGTCTACATTTTGTGCTACAGAAACACCCATATCCTCATATTCTTGGTCTGTGAACACTCTAATGGGGGATGATTCTAAGGTAAGCTGTGCTTCTGGGAAGTTTGAAAGCACATTTTGACATTCGTTTGGTGACAATACAACCCTACGGTCGGGTGGGTTCTTTCGTTCTCTTATGATTCCGAATTTCATTAATTATATAACTTTTTGGTTAGTTATTGTTACAAACATAACTTTTAGTGTTTGGTCTCCAAAACTTTTTTTGGAATAGTTTTTGGAATACCTTTGCAAGCTGCGTTAGGGATAGAGGCTAGTACCGTGTACCGCCGATAGCCCGACCCCTTGAAGTTAAAAACGAAAAGGGGAAACGCCCACAAAAATACTATTGTTCTTTGATTTATGGGGCCGACTGGTTTTGACAGCGAGACCAATTGGATTGTAAGCATGCCGAGCGCTGGGATATAGCTCGTTAATATCATTTTCCACACTTTTAATTGGCGATAATAACTACGCTCTTGCCGCTTAATCTGAATTATAGTAAGATTAGCCTCGTCTCTACTAGGTAGGGAAGCGAGATGTTCCTGGATAGCCCTTGTTGACGGCGATCTATTTAGGAGCACCAAAAAAGTCAACATAAGGGTACCATGGCTTTGATGGTACCACCAAAATCTTAAGAAGCTAAGTGTACAATAGGCGGTCTTTGGTCGGTTGTGCATCGAAAATTGAACAGGGACTACGCATGTAGAAAGCAATGCGATTGCTTGTTTGGACGAGGGTTCGAATCCCTCCGGCTCCACCTACGCCCTCCGCAGCTTTGAGCTCAGCGAAAAGCGAAGGAGGGCTCTTTTGTTTTTTCACCCGATTTTGTTTTATCGTCTTATCTTGTAAAAAAACGCTCTAAATCGATTTAGACTAAATGCGATTCAAAATAAAGAACATAACACTATTCCTATTCTTAATAAACGCGATACTTCTAATAATTAATATTGAATATCAGGATCAAATTGCCAGCATAATTCCAGATTTGGATTATGCCAAATTGTGCTTCTATCTGGGCACTTTGGGCTTTATAACGTACCTAAAATTGGCAAGGTCAAAGCAAGTATTGGACATTGCCATAGTTATTACGGTTATTTCTCTAATTCTTGCCTTATTTTTCAATCTACACTTGGCAAAATCCAATTACGATGATTGTTTATTCCCATTTATAAGCTGTTAAATCTTACACAAACGTTTGATTTAACTCGCTCCTACGCTTTTCACCTCGCTCAAAGCTTCGGAGGGTTCTTTTTATCCCCATACTTTCGTTGATTACCATTATCTTCGAAATCATTACTAATTCCCATGTCCACAGGAAAATCTTGGTTACGAATTCTTATCGACCTCATAGAGGTTTTTGTTAACAACAAGGAAGGCAGCAAAAGAGGCCGCACTTGGCACCAACATGTGGTCCCTTTTGAAGAAGGTTGGGCCGTACGCCGGGAAGGCAACAAACGGGTTACCAGCAAACATCGTAAGCAGAGTACGGCGATTCGCAAAGCCAAAAGTCTGGCCAAAAAATATAAGGCCGATGTCATCATTCACCGGGAAAGTGGTGGTATTCGAGAGCGAATTAGTTACGACGATTAACTATAGTACATATTAAGTTGAATCTCGATTCAAGCAATGTTGATAAAGGTAATTGTGCATAATATTGAATTGACAGAATCACTTATTTCAGTAATTTTGAAAAAGAAGGGGTCGGGATTTGGACACCCGACCAAAGATTCATTTGCCAGCGATTAAAGAGTTTGGACCTCTTCAACGGGACAACTAGCATTTGAAAACTCGACTCCTTCAAATTTTCAATAGTAAAAATAGAGTTCTGCCCATTACTTGAGGAAAATCTTAAAGTTGAGTTATACACTCTCAGTACACAAAACTAAAGTGGATAACTCATAGGAGTTGTTAATAACTCATTTTTCTTGAAAAAATCAACTAAGTTATAGTTAGCTTTCAATCTGACTAAAGAATTGAGAGAGCTTTACCCCTCTTGCCTCGCAAATCTTGTGAAGTGTTCTTAATGGGATGTTATAACCGTCTTTTTGGGAAATTTTTCGAACGATTTTCTCATCAATATTATGATCCAATGCAAATGCTCTTTTGGATTTTGCTTTAGCAATCCATTCAGATGATATGTAGTTGCAAATGGCTTTGTTTATCTCCATTGTAAAACAAAGGAAAAGTTTCATGATGTAAATAATGCGGACTATCGTCCGCATTATCGAATTTTTACTTACTTCTGAAAAACAACCCAAATCACTTTTCATGGAAAAAGACAAAACCATTTACTTAGAAAACCTAGACCTTCCTTTGGAAGCCTATTTTGGTTCGTTAACACCCCAGAAACGAGATTTTAGCGCTACAAACTTACGGTTCAAAGGTTATCGTGACCTGCTTTTTAAGTTGGAGTCGTTGCTCAACGTCTGCATTTTGGCTTTGGACAATGAAAATTCTGGCAATCATGAAGCCATTGTGGAACCGGGTGTAAGCATTTTATCGGTTCTGGAAATGGCGGTTCAACTGATTCCGCATGAAGAGGCCGAGTTTTTGGATGGGGTTAGGGAGCAACTTTAGATGTAAAAGCCATTGAAAAGCAACTCCATTCGCCATCTGATATAGAAAAACCATAGAAATTTTACGGATTTTCTGCAGTGCTCATTGCACAAAAACCGTATAATTTTCAAGGCATTTCCTTGTCAATTGCAACTTATCTAAATATTTGACTTTTAGCCGATTACAATTTATTTAAAGATACTAAGTTGTAACTTCAATCCTCCCCCATACAAGAGTCCAAAAGTCCCATTTCTTATCTCAAACAAGAACAGTATTCTTCTGTTTTGGTTTATGCCAAAAACTAACATCACCTAAATGAAAAGACTTATTCTCATTTTAGTAATCCTGTGTTCTTCACAATTCGCTTTCGGCCAGAAAACGGAGGAAGAAAAACCAAAAAAGCAAGAATCGTCAAATGAAAAAAAAGATCCACTAATCATTCAAGCTACCCATGATGTCACAATTAAGCTTGAGGAAGAAAAAAAAGGCAAAAAACAGAAGGAAATACCTATAGGAAAAGTGTTTGACCACTCAGTAGAAATTAAAGATCCGGTAGATGAAATATTTCTATATGAAATAAAAAGTAAGTATACCAAGGATATCTACAATTTGGACCTAACCCTGGATTTTACAGATTCCCAATCCAATGAATACATTAAAAAAGAACGTCTTCTAAAAATCGAGAAACAGGAGGCCTTTCATTACTTCTTTAAGGTTCCTACTCTAAGAGTCAATAGATATTATTACATAGTTTCAAAATATTATGGACATGACCTTTTGAAAATCTTTGAAGCTATGCGCGATGAGGGACTGAATGAAGGTTATATTAAAACATCATGGATGAGGATGATGATGGAACTTAGTGAAAAGAGAAAACCATTCTATTTATATTATTATCCACTAGTTAATGAATTAGTTGTTTTTAAAGACTTAGTTTCCAAATCGAAAATAGATTTGACATTGGATAATGCTCAGATATCCGATTCCGATAAGGATGAGTTGAAAAGACTAACAGAATTTGCTTTTCCAATAATTAAATATAATCCTCCAAGCATTGACCTAATAGTAAGGTTTGCAAAATGGGCTAAGAAGAAGTCTGATTTTGGGATAGATGACACATGGTATTTTTCCAATCCCGAAATTGGATTGGGCAAACACTATGATTTTCTTGGTCTCTACAACTTTTACAAAAAACACATAGAAAAGGGTTTTCCTGTCAAAACAATTGATTATTCAGATAAAGATCAGATTGACAAAATAATTAAATCCATTAATGATAAGATACAAGACGAAATAGAATATTTTGATTCTATTAGCAATTATCACCCAAATTACTTGAGAGATATTGAAACCATTGTTAGCGCTGCAGAAAATTTTAAAACCTTTCCCCTGACCTTTGAAAAATCCTTTAAGCGTTCTTTGGTTCCAGATTTTGGTCTTTTGGTAAATCGATTTCCCGGAAACGAATATCGTGGCCTTCCTTTTGTTGGTGTTCATATCCCATTTGAACCTGTAAACAAAGACGTAACCATGGCAGAATCCAGACTATCCTTTGGTCAAAGGACATCTTTGCATGTTGGCATTACCTTAAGTTCCATTGCAGAAGACAATGTAAGAGATGATTTATTTAGCAATTACTCTTTGATATTAGGGTTTGGCCGTAAAATAATTCATCATGCGCTTCGACTTAACGCTGGTGCGGTAGCCTACAATAAGATTGATGCCATTAATGGGAACAAATCCTTCGCACTTTCTCCTTATTTAGGTTTATCGATAGACATTGAAATACGAAAATGGCTGGAAAAAACCATTCCATCTTTTACCGGAAACTTTAAAAAATCAGAATAATGAGAGATAAGTTCCTATTTCTATTTGTGCTTTCCTTGTTAATTGCTTGTGAAGACACTGATGATTTCAGCCCCTCGAGTTTGATCAAGCTGATGGACATCAAAACCAGAAATGATAATGCTCCAGCAGACGGGGTTTCCAGAGTAACCGTAGTAGTATCTTTTGACAAGGAATTCTCTACAGAAGATGATCAGAAAATAGACTTTGTTGTCTTTAAGGACAGTTTGGAGATGAGCAGTCAGGATTTAGTGTTTACTTCCAACAACGATATCGAGCAAAGGATTTCCGAGCTATTTGTCGTTCATAATAGAGCGGAGACTATACAGGTCAAAGCAACGGCATCCGCAAATGGGGCTCAATTTTCAAGGACTACCAATATTACATTTGATGATGCCCTCCCCGACGAAATAAATGTGTTCGCAGATTCTTTAGTTGTAAATCCCAATTCGTTCAAAGAATTAACCATAACCACAGAATTGCCGCGCACTACCGGAACGGTGAACTCGGGTATTATTGCTGAAACAATTGTTTTGGATACTTTAGGAAATCCACATGGGGTTTTTAACAATTATCAGAATAAAACCAAAGAGGTTAATTCTGGAAAAATCGAAAACCGATTTACACTTGGAGATGATAACTATGTTGGCAAGCTATTTATCATTGCCACCTCACAATCAACAACCGGAACCTTAAAGGACTCATTAGTAATATTTTCAAAAATCAATTAAATCATGACATCAAGAGAATTTAGAAAAAAAGTTGTTGAAATTTCAAGTGAGGAACTATTGACCAAAATGGAACAGTTACTTTCTGAACATGGTTTGGACAACGTAAAAGTAAACGGATTTGAGGTTTCTCCTAAGTTTTTACTTACCGACAAGGCCGAGTGTGAAGCTGCGGGAAGGGAATGGATTTGTAGAACTACAAACGGTGTAACCCGCTGCAGGTGCCAATAAAACACCATTGGATGAGGACTTGCCACTTTTTAACCTTGCTCCTTTTGAGCTTTTAACTCTTAACCTATTTTCCACCAAATCTTAACGAGATGGAAGATGAAATCATTTTCTTCCTTTTTCCACTCTTTTTTATTTTGAATTGAAATTTAGAAATAACAAAAATGAAAAACGGCATTCCAATTAAACTTTTAATTGTGATTCTAGTGGGTCTTTTTTCCTTTGCAGGTGCATTTTTCTTTTATGTTGGCGATGTTAGGGTAGTTCCCAAAAAGGAAGTACAGCCAATTGTCACAATGAAGGATAAAATATCTCAAAATCCGTTTATACACAAAACTCCTAGGGTATTAATTAAAAGCTTAAAAAATTCAGAAGTCGAGACGGAAAAAGTATTATACTTTAATGTATTCCCAAAAACTCTTAGATGGGTTGCGTTTAACAGTATAGCATTTTGTTTAGGAGTTTCAATAGGGTTTTATTTGGTGTTTTTGATTATGAAACTGGGAAGAAATTTCCTAGTCAAATTAGTATTCTTAGATTATTTAAAAATTTGTTCCTCTTTTGCTCTATTGGCTATAATTACCTTTTTCTTCTTGAGCAGAGTAACAAACAATCCAACTTCATTATTCTTGGGTGGAGCGGAAATAATGGAATATTTTGGAATAGTTTTCCATAGACCAAGAGAAGTGATAAAATTAACTGTTTTTGCGTTCGGTGTAATATGGTTAGTTCCGCTAATCGGAATGATTACTACAAATCTTTCCAATGAGCAGTTACTTAGAACCAATTCCTCCGACAAAAAAAACAACCTCAAAAATTATGTGATATTACGAGATTCCTTGAATGCTTTTTCATTGTTTCTTGGACTTCTTGTTGGTGCAGCAATACTTGCGACTAAACTTCAGAGAAGCATGATTTCAGAACATTTAACAGGGAATTTAATTAACATCTATCCAGATGAGCTCATTTATACTTACGGTGTCATATTTTCGGTATTGTTAGGCTTATTCTTTTTACCATCACTTTTCTATCTTAAATCCACTAGAAAGGTATTGGAAATTGACAAACCTCAAAACAAAAAGATAGTTGGAGGTTGGGAAATAGGAAAAGAAACTTTGGATGACGCAAAAATGATATTATCCATAATTTTACCCTTATTAACAAGCATAATTCAAGGATTAATCACTTAAAACTTTTCACATTTACTTTTGTTCTTTTTTTGTTCATTCATAGTCCCTCTATTAATTCTATTCCAAATTCTTTCTAGGTTGACAATACATTCTTATAAGTCACTTAACAGCTAGATAACAACGATTCCAAAAATCATAGCTCTTCCATTTAATTGGTAAGGAATATTTCTATCAAACTATACAAAAAAACCTACAATTCGTACATATGTAGCTGTATGTCAATTGGTTTTGAGGTAACTTTTTTGAACCCTATACAAACTTTCGATTATGGACAAAAAAACTTTTCCCTTCAAAACCTTGATTTGGGCTGTTGTAGTTTTAACGGTGTTATTCTTATTCAAACCTGAAATTGCAGGGCTAATTGTCAATAGTCAGGAAATTGATGTTTTTGGTGTAAAAATTAAAGTCAGTGAGCAACAATCAGATGAACTTTTAGCTGCTCAAAATGAGTTTGAAGCGCAGGCAAAGGACCTAAATGCAAAAATCCAAAAACAAGAGGTAGCAATGGACTCCCTTAACCTTCTTGCCGTCAACTTATCTGGACAAATACAAGGTTGTCAAGATGCGCAGAATACTTCTAAAAAAATTGATTCCAGTTTAAAGAGTCTTAATGCTTTGAATTCCAATATCAAAAGACAGCCCTTGTTGATAAAAGACTATCAGATTATTAAAATGAGTAAGCAAAACTAAATCCAAATGCCATGAAAAATTACATGCTCATAATCCTATTTGTTCTATTGCTAACGACCTCATGTGTAAGCACTCGTATCGAAGCTAGTCCTTATCAAGATAGCGTCGAGAATCTGGAATGTCAACGCAAATCTAGCTGGAGTTATTGGTGGGGTGTAGCCCCTGGTAGCACAAAAACAGTAAGTGCCAATCCGGATATCGCCAATACTAAATGCGCATGTGCCGAACGAGCAATGTCCTGGACAGTGGTTAAGACTACTCTTCCCGATTTTTTACTGAGCCTAGTAACACTAGGTATTGTAAATCATAGAACTGCGATATATGGTTGTGCCAGACCCCAAGGAGGTGAAGGAGATCTAGACAATTAAAAACTCTTACAATGCTACCAAACGGAATAACAAGGCTCCCCATTCAACAGTGGACCAACAAACATGAAAACTTTACGCACAATTTAGTTCAAAATGCCTCATTTAAACTGCGTAATCCAGCAGGCCAAACCCATAAGGAGCGATATCGTAAAACAACTAAGAATTTCCAGTGGCTCATCCAACATGCTTTGGACAATGACATCAAACTTCGCGCTATGGGAAGTGGCTGGTCCTTTACCAAAGTGGGGGTAACCGAAGGTGGGCTTGTGGATACAGCTTCATTGAATTTTTCATTTCCTCTTACTGATAAATATGTTTCTCCAAATTACGCTAATCAGACAGAAGACCTTTATTTTATTCAGTGCGGAACGATTATCAACGAAATAAATAATCGTTTGGATATGAAAAATCCTCCTAGATCGATTAAAGCTTCAGGGGCAAGTAATGGTCAGACAGTTGCCGGTGCACTTTCAACCGGAACCCATGGAGCGGCATTTAAAGTTGGTGCTATCCCTGATTTTGTTGTTGGACTCCATATAGTTACAGGACCAAACACCCATATTTGGTTAGAACGTTCTTCGCACCCTGTTGCATCTCAAGAGTTTATTGATTGGTTAGGTGCTACACTTGTGAGTGACGATGAGGTTTTCAACGCTGCATTAGTTTCTTTTGGAAGTTTTGGGTTTATACATGGCGTAATGATCGAAACAGAGCCCCAATTTTTGCTGACAGAACATCGGGTAGGTACCATTGCCTATGACAATAAGCTTAAAAAAGCAATGACTCAGCTTGATTTTAGCGACCTACAACTTCCCGGTACGGGGCAAAATGGAGAACTCTATCATTTTGAAGTGCTTTTTAATGTCCACAAATTTGAACCCAATAATCCCGCAAAGGGGGCATTTTTAAAGTATATGTTCAAAAAATCTGTGGTTCCCCACCCTCCAATTCTGCGTGACAATAGCTTCACCTATGGGGATGATCTTTTGGGAATAATTTCAACTGTTTTGGACAAATTACCCGGCTCTGGACTTTTAATTCCTGCCATGGTCAATTCCATGTTCAATCTAGCCTTTCAACCTCAAAATCCCATTCAAGGGACAATAAAGGAAATCTTTAACTATACCAAATTCAGGGGGAAAGTAGCCAGTGCTGCGGTTGGTATTGATATTACAGATTCACCAAAGGCGGTTGAGCTTATTGTAGAAGTCAACAAACTGAAACCTTTTCCTGGTGGATTATCCCTTCGCTATGTAAAAGGGACACAAGCAACTTTAGGCTTTACCAAATTTGCGAATACCTGCGTTTTGGAAATGGACGGTGTTGATGGACAAAAGGCAAGGGAGTTTTATGAGGCCGTTTGGAATAAATTTGAACAGGAAGGGATTCCTTATACCCTACATTGGGGAAAAATCAATTTTAATTTGAACGAAAACCGTGTCAAGAACATGTATGGTGCAGTTAACGTTCAATCTTGGATTGATGCCCGCAACCAATTGCTTTCCGCACCGGTGCTAAAGGTTTTTGAAAATAAATTCATCGAACAGTGTGGGCTCAATAAAGTTCTCGGAGCTATTATTTGAAAATTGGAGCTTATCCTTTATAAGATTCCTTTTGAATCTTTCCTTAATGTCATGAAGGTTAAACTAGTACTCGACATGGCCTAAAAATTCTTTGGGATTTTTCTTGCTTATCTGTCCCATTTTGTCTTCCCCCAAAGACTCTAAAAGCTCGGCATAAAGCTCTTTTTCCGATTTATGGTTACGAACCACAAAAAAGTCCGTACCAAACAATATCTTTTTGGCCAATTTTTCATTTCCATGCAATACTTGATACAATAAAGGCCGTACGTCTTCATTGTGCAGCACATAACTGATGTCGGCATACACATTTGAATATTGCAACATTAGACTACTAATGATACTGAACCACTCATAATCGTTATTCCAAATCCAAGCAGGTTTGCTATATAGCAGCTCCTTTTTTCCTGTTGTCGGATTCTGCTTGCTGAAAAGTTCAATGCCTCTATCAGGATTTTCCATGAGCTCAGAACTCAGGTCTTTGCGATCCGCTTCAATATATCGCTTCCACTCTTTTCTTCCACCATAATGAGCCAAATTAATTTTTAGCCTATTCAAGCTTAATCCAACAGATTTATTTTGCGCATCATAACGAAACAGTTGTTTGACAGGTTCACTAGCAGACCCAACAACTTTGGCCAAGTAATGATCTTCTAACAACACCAAATAATTTAGGGGATGCGTAAAATTCAATTGTAATTCGTAGTTCGATTGCACTTTAGTTTGCAATGGCTTGCCTTCATTGTCCGTAAATACAGGATGATGCATCCATTCTTTCTTCATATCCCCACGATAAAAGATGGTGCCTTCAATACAATGGGTGGTTATTGGAAGGTTCCGCTGCACGCAATAGGCCCAAAGTGGCAATAACGCTTCATCAAAGGGATAGTACCCCAAGGCTGGATACAGTTTAACTCCTTTGAAATAGGCCGATTCACCATTCTTACCTTCCAAACAGTCCTTTAAAAAACAATCCAATAGTCTCACCCGAAAACCTTGTTCATCTTCCACAAGCTCCCAATTAAAAAAGGATTTACCTTCATCTTTTATCCTCCGTGGATCCACAAAGACAAATGGAATTAAATGTTCTGAATTGGTTTGCTTTTCATCTTTAATTTTAAATATCTCCTGAATTTGCTCTCGATAAGATTGTTTAGGCCTACCAGCATCCATATATTCCATATCCATTGGTAAAACAACCACTTTGGATCCAGGGTCATACATTTTGATTAAGCGATCAAATATGCCTTTTTGCGATTTATATTTAGCGAATTCAGCAATGGTGATGTATCGCTGAATAAATTTCAATGTTTCCTCGGTCGGTAGATATTTCAATTGAGAAAACAACTTTCTTGCCAATGAAAACAAAAGGCTTGCAACCTTGGGATAAAGAAAAAAGAGCACTACAAGTAGTAACACTTGAAACACTGTTGGAATATTATATGCCAAAATATATCTGAACACACTATTTTCAAGAAAATTGAGCATATTCTGGTACCATGTCCATGATTCCGAAAAGTCCGACCAATTAATCAGAATTACCAGGGCATTCAGGGTTAAAAACAGCGAAATCAATTTTCCTAAATGTCTTGTCAACCATCGAGTTTTAATAAATGCAATGACAGCGGTTTGAAAGGACCAAAACGGTTTAAGTTTGTCTTTAATCCATTTATAGCATTTGAACAATCTAAAAACGAACCCTATATGAAGGAAATAATAAAAAGGCCAAGGAATAAATGTTTTCGCAATTAAAGGTGGAATGTTCTTCTCCGTGAAAATATGAGTGTGCACATTTATCATAGGTAATTTGCTCTTGTCAGACTTTCTTTCCATTAGCTCCCGTTTACCGTGTATTGCACAAAAAATTCATTGCGATCAACTTTGAATTCTTTCTGCTTTGCTTGACTCAAATCACCTAATCTTTGGTCAATCTCGTCCGTTAATTTAGTAGTATTAGCTTTATCAACATGTAGACCTTCCGGGTTTAAAACAATGAATCTTCCGCTTGTCTTTTTGAGTAAATCTTTTAAAAGTGCCCTATTTGGCATTGTGTTTTTCCAACTTGGACTGATTACTTCATAATCCAGAGTGGCCATGGCCACCAAGTCTTTGTTGGTCATCAGGTCCATTCCCAATTCCCTTGCCGTGCCGTTATGGCTTAAATGGTGTGCTACCTTATAAAAGACTGTGCGATTGAGTAAATCCGTGGTCAAATGGGTCTGTCCATCTTTTCCTTTTTCATCCCAATCTATTTCATGCCAACTTCGCCAGCTACCAAATTCAGCATCCCCAGGAAAGAGCATAACCTTGCCTGAATCTATAAATTCTATAGCCAAAACTGCACTTAGGTTGTTCATGCCTTTGGTTAAACGCAAAGAAAGATTGGCGGCACTCATCAACCAATCGAAATCAATTCTTCGATAGTTGTTCTCCGGTTTTGTATAGCTCTCCTTAATTTTCGAAAACGCCTTATTTTTAGATTTGGCATACTTGGTCTTGGCATCTGCATTGTATTCGGTTATATGAACCTTTTCAAAAGGATCCGATTCAGAATCGTCTTCTTCAAATGGAAGAGCTGAAAATCCTCGTACAAATTCTAGCTCCTTATTATGTTTATACGTTTCTCCATCTTTTCCGTGATGGGTCTTCACATCTTTCCACATTTTTGGCGGCCCCAAAACATATATGCGGATATTTTGAAGTCCTTCAATGTCCTCGAGAACAGTACCGGTTTCCAAAAACCGCAAACGTTCACGCTCTAAGTCGTTTTTGACCACTTCCATCCCTTTGAGTCCTCCAATATAATCCCCTGCAGCTCCCATAGGTTCCGTATTCAGATTGCTTAGCTCCATAAGGCTATTGGATATCCCTTTCCTAGCGTTAAAAGAGCGGGCTCCCCTTGGGCCAACATTATAAATTTGTTCAAACAAATCTGATTTCGTGTGCTTATTGAGCAAATCTGTAGCCATTGCCAATGCTTTCTTCTTCTTCCCAAACTCATCCTTCCATTCTTTTACCAATGCATCGCTTTCATTTTCCGTCCAAGGGAGCCATAGTTCTTTGACTTTTAAGTGTTCCTTGAATTCTTTTTTGCAGCGCTGAAAGCCTAAAACATGATCCTGATGCTCATGAGTGATTAGCAAAGCATCTACTTCACCTTCTGTTTCCTCAATTATCTTCATGGCATATGGCCTCATATTGTCACCTGAAATGCTCTGAACACCACAATCAATCATTAACTTAAACCGCGGTTTTTGGTCTCCATCACCCTTGAACGATAGAAGAAAGCAATCTCCTGTTCCCATGGTATACATCTGAATATCGCAACTTGTTATTTTCTTAGCCATGGAACTATTTTTAATGGTTATGAAGTAAGGCAAAAGGTTCTTGCAATTCGGTATGGCGATTTAAGTCGAAATAGCGTTCAAGCTCTGACATGCCGTTCATTTCTGGGTCATATTGATAATTATATTGTCTTTTTAAGCGCTTCTCATCTAAACGTGAATGGTCTTTTGGGTCAAAAATTGGTTTCCGGATGGAGTATTTCAACTCTTCAGTATCCAAGTCGAAAATAAAACTAGCCCCGCCTCTGAAACGCATATATTCTTCATCTACTTTCCCTGCTCTAAAAGTCCCGTCAGCTTTGGGCATGAGTCTAGCGGTCTGTACTATAGAAAATTTAATCTGGTTTACTTTTTTACCCGTTGGACCTATTCGAGAAACTTCTCTAAGATTAGTAATTCTGAAGGTAGGCTTTTCTGACTCCTCTTCTTTAGTATAAGAACTTGGGTTCATTCCAAATTTTTGAAACGAATCGTTGGTCATGATTCCTGTAAGCAATTCAAAATCTTCGTTCATAGTAATTTGCTCATACATTTTCTCATGTAAACCTACTTTTGAACTATCGCCTGATATATGAACCTTTGTCAAAATGAAAATATCTTTCCGCTTGGGACGGAACTTCATTATTCTACTATAATCCTTTAAAAACCTAGTTAGGGTTTTCACCATTTCAGCGGAGTTTCCATTGATATCCACCTCAGAATATCGCAAACTCTCGACACTTAATGTTTTTATTCCCTTGGGATATATTCCTCGCCGTTTAAAAGCATCTATGAATGCTAACCTATAATGATTCTTATCTTCGTCAACAAGATCGCAATCAGCGGTAATAATTGCTCTTAGATATTCTCCAAAAGTGATATCTATTGGTGGACAATAATCTATTGCTCGAATACATATGCTTAAAACATGGCCAGCAGTTTTAGAAGCCTCTTTTGCCAAGCGATTTACCAAATCTGGATGCAAGTCTCCTTCTTCGTGCGTTCCTTTGTAATCTGCAGCAATCCTTTTCAAATCCGCTACCCTTGCTTTATATATGGTTAGGAAAGCATCAAATACCGCCGCCACTAATATACTACCACGTTTATGCGGTTCGATTACTGTTTCATATTCAGAGGTGTCGGGAGTTATTCGTTTCCAAACTTTCTCCTCTTTATCGAAATATCCAATAGCATCACGCAAACTTCCGTAGCCGCCCACAGCACTTCCAAATTCCTGAGCAAGTTGTCCTAATAGGTTTTGATCTTCCAAATTTCCTTTGGTGCGTTCAATTTGGCTTTTTAACACCTCTGGCATGGTAAAATGCTGAAATAAGGCAACAATATCTGCGAAGGCTTCATGAAACGCAAGCACATCTGGATTCGTGGGTTCGTTGTAGTATACATTAAGACCATCAAGAATAGCGTGTGTAACTTCATGTGCTATAATATCATGACTTAGGCAGGTAAAAACCCATGAATTTGGCATATGTAGCTGCTTTTCACTGGGTGAGGACCTAAAATAACCAAAAAGCAGTGCACGTTTGGCAGGACTATAGAAAGCATTGGGTTCACGCAGGGCATGCGGATAAATACGAAGTCGCTCAACGTAACTTTCTCGAATTGAACCCCAAGCCTTTTCGCGCCAAATAATCTTTCGACCCAATGCCTTTTCAAAATTCTTAATAGTTTTCATTGCTACCGCATACACCATCTGTTGATGAAATTGAGGGTTGCTATCACTGGGAGTCAATCCATCTTCCGCAAGAATGTATGGATCATTTAAATCTACCCCTTTATAAAAGACTCCATATTCACCCTCTGAATTTTTAATTGTTGGGTCAAAATCAATAATCTCGAGGTATTCCCCTTTAGGTCCAGGTGTAAGATCCTCCTCCCAAGGAACTCTATACGTCACCTCATTGAAATCTGAGGTTTCAATTTTAAGAGAAAGTGAGGGGTCGAAGGCATAGCCCCGGAGCTTACGTTTTAGAGGTTTTGGAGTATAGTGCTGCTTGGACATAGTGTTTTGTATTGGTGCTAATGCTTTATTTGTCAAGTTCGCAATAAATAAGTCCAATTAAAACGGCTACATAAATTACCGCTTGCGGTTATTTTTACAAAAACTTAAACTGATTAACACATATTCTTTTATTTATTTAGGGATTACCTTGTTTTAACTTTTCTATATCGTCTTTAAGAGTTGTGATTTCGTTCATCAACTTCTGCTTTTCTTTTTTGTGTTTTTCTTTTAAGGCTGAAGAATCGGAATCATCTTCTTTATCCCTGGATAATACATAACCTGCAATTGTGCCAAATAAGGCCGCCAAAGTAGCACCACTTATTAGTTCAGTACTAATTAGTGCGAGTATGCAAATACCAGGGAAAATCAAAATTAGACCAATGAATTTTATGGAATGAAAACCAAAATAGGGGTTAGAACTTTTCATTTTGGATATGAAGAACAGTATTATCAACAATATCATTACTGCAAAAAACCCAATACTGATTATTTTAATTGTATCCTCTGTAATAATTGGATTTTTGCTTTTGGAATCTTCCTCTTCATTATTTTCTTTTATCTCATCACCTGCTCCCTGATTTGACAAGTCAGTGCCATTCTCAATTTGTTCATTATTTTCTTGATTACTTCTACTGTCATTTTGGGCGAACAAAGCAGTGTTCAGCAAAAGTCCAAAAAGAGCCAAGAGTGCAATTCTAATCCATGTTTTTCGTAAGTTTTTCATCATTGTTTCAATATGGTTAATATTTACTAATCACTGTTCTATCCCTCAAATAGTTATAACATCTAATAGAATACGGCATACGACTATTTGTATTTCGTAACTAGATTAATGTTCGGGTGGTGGGGAATTGACTGGGGGACCTTTAAATTATAAAAAGTATCTCAAAATGAATTGCTCAAAAACCTTAAAAAAACTGGGGTTTTTCCGCAATTTTTAATCCAGTATCAAAAGATGCGCATTGCCAACCAAAATAATAGCTGAAAACCAACATTTTTCGACAAAACCCATCTCACCTGCCCTTTATCCAGACTTTTTTGCGTTTATCGATAGGTTTATGAGAAAGACTCTAGTTTTCAAAACTTTGCCTCAAAATAGTTCCCAATGAAAACAATTGTGTATAACCTAAAGAAAGAGTTCGCAGTACCTTCCAATGTAACCGCGGCAATTTGCTGTTTGATTCTTTCCATTTCTATTTTCTTTATAATGGGTGTCATCAATAGAGATATGCTTTTATAAACATAAAACCTTTTACGAGTCCCAAATTTCCCTTCCTAATTTGCTTAAAACCAACCTTGGTTAACTTTACGTGGCAAAATGCCTATTTTTAGAGTATCAAGAGCTTAATCTTGGGGGTTTATGCAATTGGATCAAAACTTGTTATTTTTTTTCAGTGCCCTAGGAGCCTTCAACGGTCTCTGTTTAGGTTTCTATTTTTTATTAATAGCCAAACCAAAACACATCGCCAGCAAATTCTTGGGCATCATGTTGTTGATGTTGAGTGTTAGAACAGGAAAGTCTGTTGTGTTTTACTTCAACCCGGACCTTGCATTTGAGTTTCTTCAATTTGGCCTCACTGCTTGTTTTTTTATTGGTCCCTTTCTTTATTTCTATGTGAAATCCATGGTAGAACAAAGTGGTAGAATCAATATCATATGGAAATATCATATTGCGATTCTTTTACCATTCATTCTTATTCTAGGATATGCTTATCCGTTTGAGCAAAATATTCACCTGTGGAGACCATATGTTATTTATGGAATTTACTTACAATGGTTCATCTATACTGTTGCTTCAGGGTGGATTATGAGAAAGCTATTATATAAGGCCTTAACCCAACCAAAAAAGATAACATCCAGAAACATATGGCTTCTAAGTGTATTCTTTGGAAATCTTATTATCTGGGCTGCCTACTTTTTCACCAATATCACCTATTATATTGTAGGAGCATTGACATTCTCATTCCTCTTTTATCTTTTGGCGCTTTTATTGTTTCTCGGAAAAAAGAAAAACCAAAACCTATTTATACCAGAGCAAAAATATAATCTTAAAAAAATTGATTCTACTGAAGCTTCACCAATGTTGGAAAGGTTGAGAACTCTAATGGATACAGAGGCACCTTACACCGATCCGAACCTAAAATCATCGGATGTAGCCAAAGCAATTAAGATATCCGTGCATCAATTATCCCAATTACTTAACGATAACTTGAATAAGAGTTTTCCTTTGTTCGTTAATGAATACAGGATAGATAAAGCATGCGAAACATTGCGGTTGAAAAACAATCTTACCTTGGAAGCCATTGGGTATGAATGTGGTTTTAATTCAAAATCCACCTTTTTCACCACCTTCAAAAAAATAAAAGGTGTTACGCCCTCTCAATATAAAAGCAGTTTAAAGGGTTCATATTTATAAATCTGAACTTCCAATTTATAGTCTAAAACCTCTATTTGTCAAGAAAATTTCAAATTGTCCAGAAATAACTTTGGATAATGAGAAACATCTTGATTTTTCTGCTACTCCTCGCAGTTTGGAGCTGCAAGCAAACTCCCAAATCAACCGAAACAGACATGGTCTCCCAAAGTGACGAGGCCTTAGGACGAATACTTTTTATTGTTTCCAATCAAGACACTTATGGAAGTTCTGATATAAATGCTGCCAATCATTTTGCGGAGATTGTTTTTGCCTATGACGTCTTTAAAACTTCCGGTTATGCCATTGACTTTGTAAGTCCAGAAGGTGGGGCGATTCCTGTTGGGTATTTAAATACTTCGGATGCTATAGAAAAACAATATTTATACAATTTCGAGTTCATGTCACTCTTAAAAAATACCCGTAAACCAGAGGAAATCGACCCATCAGAATACCTTGCTGTCTACTACGGAGGGGGTGGAGCGGCTATGTATGGTGTCCCTGAAAATGAAACCATACAAAAAATTGCAATGGACATTTATGAGAAAAACAACGGTATAGTTTCCGCCATATGTCATGGCACAGCGGGAATAGTCAACTTAAAAACAAATGATGGCAAGTATTTGTATGACGGAAAAAAAGTAAACGGGTTTCCTGATCTATTCGAAAATATGGATGCGGCTTACTATAAACAATTCCCATTTTCCATTGAACAAACCATAACAAAAAGAGGCGGTTTATTCGAATACTCTGAGGAGGGATGGGACAATTTTCATATTGCAGAAGGCCGATTAATAACCGGACAGGACCCTACGGCTGCAACTTCCGTGGCTGAAAAAGTGGTCAGCGCCCTATCATCAAACTAACAAAAATCATTAAATCAAAAAACATGAAAAGGTCATTCTTTATTCTTTCTTTTAGTCTATGCATAACACTTTTTGCACAAGAAGGCACAAATAATCAATCCGAAATCGACAGTATTTTTAGCCAATGGCAAAACAAAGAAGTGCCAGGGGTAACAGCAGGTTTAATTTATGGTGACAATATCAAATACACCATTGCTTCTGGTCTTGCTGATGTGGAGGGAAAGAAAAAAAACACTGCCCAAACCAAATTTCAAATCGGCTATGTATCCCGACAATTCATAATTTTTGCTGCACTTTTATTAGAGCATCAGGGCAAACTTGCTATGGATGATCCTATTCAAAAGTATCTGCCGGACTTCCCTGTATATGAGCACACCCTTGCTATTTCCCACCTAATCAATAACTCCAGCGGATTAAATGACCCTGCCGTATACAAAAGAATTATGGGAATTCAAACGGAGGATATCTTTACCAGTCAGGATGCGATGAATCTAATCCAACAGCAAAAAGTGTTGAATTTTATCCCTGGAACCCAGTTTTCGCATATGACATCCCAGGTCGAACTTTTGCTTTTAAAGGAAATCATTGAGAAAGCTTCTGGCCAATCGCTATCAGCATTTGCTACAGTGCATATTTTTGCTCCCATAGAAATGGATAATACTTTATTCACCGAGGATTACAACAGTATAGTGATCAACAAAGCTCATTCTTATCAAAACCAAGAAGACGAATTCAAACTTAGAAAAATCAATGCAGGAAAGGTGTTATATACTACTGCAGAAGATATGACCAAATGGTACAGCATCCTAACCGGGAAATCGGCATTCGAACTCTCTTCAATCATTCAACAATTGGATAATCCGGTTAAACTTGATGATGGTACGGAATTTGACTCGTGGTGGGGAAAATTGACTTTGGGACGATCATTTTTTCATACGGAAAGGGGTCTTCCTGCCTATTGGCAGTTTGGCAGAATCGGAGGGTACGCCGCAAATGTATTCCGATTTCCAGAACAAGAAATGACTTCCTTTGTCTTGGGCAACAACAACGTCTATAACGGCATGCCTGCCATGCTACATGCCAACCATTATATTGAAAAGGAATACACAGAACCCGCTTCAATTACCGTAGATCAAATAAAATCCCGAAAATTAAGTCCTGGTTCTTTAAAAAAATATGAAGGGTATTATTGGAACTCCAAGCGGGGTATAGCACGAAAGATAGAAGTAGTTAGTGATTCACTTCAATACTTTCGATTAGGTCAGGAAAGAGGCACTTATATGCTACCATTAGCTCATAAGGACAATTTTCAACTGGTTACTGAGGGAGATGAAAAAATTGTTTTTTCCTTTAAGGATATTGGTTCAAATACAAGTTATGGCATCGTTTTGGGAGAAAGCGCACCAAGTATCTACCGGAAATATTCACCAATACAATATTCGGTTGAGGATTTACAGGACTTTACTGGAAGTTTCTATTCATCAACCCTAAGGGTGGGTTATGATTTCATGGTAACAGATGGTCAACTGGTTGGAGTCGGCCCTAAAGGAAACATTGTGGTATTCCATCCTGTGATGCCGGATACCTTTAGGAGTGACAGTTTTGAATTTGGCAGCATCATCTTTAAGAGAAATAGTTCAGGAACCATCACCCGATTTTCAATTTTCACGGATGGTATACAAGGCCTTCCGTTTATCAAAATCTAAAACTAGCACCGCCAGCTGACTGTAATCTTCGCATTACTTGTGATGGGGTAAGTGAACCAATTCAATTCGCTACTTTTGTACCGTAACATTCAAATCAGATATGATGGGTAAACGGTTAGTAGCTCCTTCCCTATTGGCAGCAGATTTTGCCAACCTACAACGAGATGTTGAAATGGTTAACCAAAGTGAAGCTGATTGGTTTCATTTGGATATTATGGATGGCGTTTTTGTTCCTAATATTTCCTTTGGAATGCCGGTGGTAAAAGCCATAGCTGAACATGCCAAAAAAACCTTGGACGTCCATTTAATGATTGTTGACCCCGACCGTTACATCAAAACTTTTGCAGATTTAGGGTCTAACAACCTCACGGTCCATTACGAAGCGTGTACACATTTGCATCGAACTTTGCAGGCCATCAAAGCTGAAGGGATGAAAGCGGGAGTAGCCTTAAATCCGCATACTTCTGTAACCGTGTTGGAAGATACCATTCAAGATATTGATTTGGTCTGTCTGATGAGTGTAAACCCCGGTTTTGGAGGCCAATCTTTTATTGAGAACACCTATCAAAAAGTATCCGACTTAAAAAATATCATCAAAAGGAAAAATTCCAGTACCCTAATTGAAATTGATGGTGGGGTAAATGCGACCAATGCCAAAAAATTGGTGGACGCCGGAGCAGATATTTTGGTAGCAGGAAGTTTTGTTTTCAAAAGCGAGCATCCAACGGAAACCATCAAAAATCTAAAAGAAACCATTGCTTGATGCAAGAATTTGACGTACTGATCATTGGAGGTGGACCTATTGGAATCGCTTGCGGTCTGGAAGCCAAGAAAAGGAGCCTTTCTTATCTAATTGTTGAAAAAGGCCCCATAGTGAACTCCTTGTTCAACTATCCCATCAACATGCAGTTTTTCTCTTCTTCGGAAAGACTGGAAATTGATAATATCCCATTCATCAGTAATGAAGCCAAGCCTAAACGTAACGAGGCCTTGGAATACTATCGTAGAATAGTGACTTCAAATGAACTAAACATCCATCTTTTTGAAAAGGTATTGGAGGTTCAAAAACAAACTGAAACTTTCACCGTAAAAACTGACAAAGACCAGTATACCGCCAAAAATATCATCGTAGCCACCGGATTCTACGATTTACCAAACAAGATTAATGTCCCGGGGGAAGATTTACCTAAGGTTTCCCATTATTACAAAGACCCACATTTTTATGCCAGTCAAAAATTAGCGGTGGTCGGAGCGAGCAATTCTGCCATAGATGCCGCGCTGGAATGCTGGCGTAAAGGTTCAGAGGTCAGCTTGATCATTCGAGGACCCGAAGTAGGGCAACGCGTCAAATATTGGGTGCGGCCCGATATCATTAACCGTATTGAGGAAGGGAGCATAAAAGCCTATTACAATTCCAATGTTAAGGAAATCAAACCTACAGAGCTTATTATCAATACCCCCGAAGGTGAAGTAACCTTGGAAAACGACTTTGTTCTGGCTCTCACCGGTTATATGCCCAATTTTGAGTTCTTGCAAAAACTGGGTATTGAACTATCCAAGGATGACAAACGCCTACCTCAATACAATCCAGATACGATGGAGACAAACATTGATGGTTTGTTTTTGGCAGGGGTTATCTGTGGAGGTATGGAAACTCACAAATGGTTTATTGAGAATTCCAGGATTCATGCACCCATCATTATGGATGCCATTACCAAACAACAAAGTGCCACCTAATTTGGATTCCTTTTTGTAATCAATTGTAACTGACACGACTAAGATTCCATACATTTATAGTATGGATACATTAGCTCAAGTACATCTGGCATCCCAATATTTGGCCGCAGCAGGTAAAAGCTTTTTAAACCCAAAATCGGACGACAGTCACACCAATGTTGGATTTTTTGAAGAAGACCGAACACTTCGTACCTGGGATTTAGATGCGACCAACTCGTATTTAGCCTTTCAATACGATAATTTTTCGCTGGAATGGGCCTCAAAAAAGAAAAGCGAAACCCTTAACCTTGATGGGAAATCCCATGCGGAAATCGTGGCATGGATTTCGCGAATGGCGGCAGAACTTGCCAGGCCATACGCTTACGATCTACACTATGAGCTGCCTTATACCATAGATGCTAATTTCAGATTCACATCTCCAAATCCAGAAGAACTGGAACAGCTGGTGCAATTACGGATTATATCTCAAACTGCGCTGAAGTCATTTTTGCAAAAGGAAAATTTGGAATCAGATATTCGTATTTGGCCCCATCATTTTGACACAGGCGCTTTTGTCGTTTTAGATGATGGTTCCGGAAAATCAATTGGTATGGGTTTGGCCATTCCGGATAGTATGATTGGTGAGCACTATTTCTACATCAGTGGATACATTGGTCATGATGGAATTGACACTTCAGCATTTGATAATCTATCACAAGGTGAATGGAAAAATGATGGTTTTAAAGGAGGTGTTTTAAGAACTTCTAATATTAACGAAAATATGGCAGCTGAATTTTTTGGGGAAGCTTTTAGGGCTTTTACCTCTTAAAGTGCAAACTGATATTGCACGGAAACGCTACCTATAAACCCTTGTTCCACTTCCGCTCCACTGGTAATCGCATTGATTTCCCGTCCGAATCCTAGAGTAAGTCCTATTTGCGAACGCGTATTTTTGATGGGAAGAAAGTAGCCCCCCTCCAGCCAAGGTTGAAGTACCAGCGTATAGGTACTTCCGGAAATTGGAGCATCGGTAGGATCTATATCCGTCCAATTTATATTTAGACTCCAAACATCCAGATTCAAACCTGCAATAAACTTACCCTTTCCCGAAGGGAAATGTCTTCGAAAGCCGATAGAACCCCCAAACCCTTCTCCTTCTTCTGTAATGTTTACATCGCTAAAATCTTTGCGGTCTACAAAGTTTCCGCCCAATCTTAGAAGTACTGATGATTTTTCACTTATGGCGTGATCCAAATTGATTGTTGGAATAATTCCTGCCGGATACAGCTGTACAGAAACTCCCAAGTATACGGGATAATGCGATGAATCCGAATCCTGCGCTTGGGACATTGTATTGCCCAATAGAAACAACGTCAAACATAGAAAAATAAATCGCATTTTCATGTTATATAATTTTTAGCTGGGCTTCCAACTCACCGTTGGCTCGCAACATTTCCCTTCCGTCTTTAAAGCTTAAATAGGTATGCCCTTTTTTATGGTTTATGATGCTTATTTCATTCAACATTCCCCAATGTCTGGTTATCTCTTTCCATGCGAACCACAAGGAATGTTTAGGATCGTAAATGTGTGTAGCTTCTCCACCGGCACCATTAATTTCGATAATGCTGAAGTTTTCTCCATTGGAAAGATCTTCTAAGGAATTATGTAGGACATCCAATCGGCCATAGTGGAAATCCTCAATTTTCGAACAAATGTCATCGATAACCTTTAACAGTCCAGCATTCAATCTGTGGGTATCATCCACGAACTTGGCTCCTCGGGTATGACTTCCAAATGGTACCAGGATGAATTCCTCATCTTTATTCAAAACTTGGTTAAGCTTAAAGCCAAATCTTTTCTGCAATACTTTCAATTGCAAATGGCTCCTCGGGTCTTTTTTAATGAGCTGCAAAATGGAACTTTGCCCATCTCCTGTCACAGAGAGAAATTCTTTGGAAACTATTCCAGTGATTTTACCTTTCTTTTCCCCCGGCTTTCTAACATAGAAAATTCCAACTTCCTTAGCATATGGTATTAGTTCCTGTAATAAAAAGTTCTCAGGAGTTTTTGAAAAGTAATGCTTAAAATCATCCTTATTATGAATTTTGTCCACGCCAAAAGCCTTCATTCCTATATCTGGTTTTGCGATAAAGGGAAAACTTATCCCGGCGTTCAATACACGTTCTAAAGCAACCTCTGGTTGCTCATCCTTTGAAATAAAAACAGTTTGGGGAATATGCTGCTTTGGAATCATCTTATAAATTTCCATTTTAGATTCCATAGCCATGCCCCCATTTTTCATAGAAGGATTGGCAGCATTAAAGAAGAAAAAAGAACGCGCTTTTATAGAATAGTATAACCAAACTGGAAACAAAGGGTAATAAATCGCCCAAAGGGGCCAATACTCCCAATGTGTTAATTTGTGCCATTTTAACCTCCAAGAACTCATAACGTAAGCTGATTTGGTGAAAAAGGAATTATATGCTTCTTATTATTCAATAGGTCGAAATGTTTCAAAACAGACTCTTCCATACCTAAAACCGCTTGTGTTACGCTAAAAGTTTTTAATCCAGTGCCTCGGTTAATGATAAAGCCATTCTCATAATCCTCATGGTTGTTGGAATGAAAATCCACGACATCAGAAGCGGTTATTGTGTTGTTGTTGCCTATAAAATCAGCAAAAAGCGAGCTTCTTTGCTCGATGACCACTTCGTCATACAGCGTAGCCGAAGACCAGATATGGTCTTCATTTTTGTTCAAAGGTTTCATATGTTTCTGCTTTCCATCCCAACGAAGCTCAATCAATTTAGTACCATCGAACAAAACCAATGTAAAGGGTTCAATGTTGTTCAAATCCATTTCCTCAATAAAGAGCATAGGGTTGGGTGCACTTATGACTTCTAAAAGCACCACTCCTCTACTTTTGGAATAATTGCCTGTGGACTCATGTCTTTCGAAAGCACCATTAAGCAATACCGTCACCATACCGTACTCATTCAAAGCAAACCAAGTCCCACCTGCCTTTGGGTCTTTTGGAAACAACACCTTGACTGAGTTTATGATTTCCTCCTTGGGCTCAAACGCATTTGGGCGCGAAATATGTTCATCACGATTTGATGTAATGAAATAGCTGTTATTTCTTGAAATAAAACTTACTGTGCACATGCTTCTCTATGTTGCATTGTTGAAGGAGCAACCCCAAAAGATTCTGGAAGCTCAATACTGGTAAAATGGTTGATACCCACTTTGATCAGTGCATGATGATGTATGGTATGCTCCAAATTGTACATAACCTCTCGGTAGTAATTCGATTCCAGATTGGTCTCCATACCACCAAGGTCATAAGTTACCATTACGGTCTTGTTGGGTCGTTCCAAGTTAGATTGGATCAATTGCAATTGTGAAATGGCAAAATGCACATCTTGTTCTATTCTTTTGTTTCGCTCACGTTTATCGTAAGAAACATCAGAGCTGTCATACCCATTAATCAAACATTGGTAGAGTTCAATAATATGTCTGGTGTGTTGACCTATACTTGCGTTAAAAAGTGCTTCACAAGAATGTGCGTAGCAATCTTGAGGAAGTTGCAACAAAATTTCTTTGAATTGCTCAATAGTAGCTATTGAAGATTTAAACATAGCAGTTATTGTGTTTTAAGTTTAAGGCGTTTTTTAACCAGTAGGAACATAAGGTAGATAGAAAATCCAAGGTACAGTAGTCCCATCAATAAATTGGTAATCATACCATAGCTCTCGTAATTGGTAAAAATGTATTTACCAGCAAAAATGAAAACTCCCAGTCCCATTAAAGATCCTATCCCTATACCTGTGATATAAAGTGCGTACGATTTTTTAGAGGTATCCAGTATCCCTTTTGATGCAAGTACTTTGTTCCAAGTCATCCAAAATGGAATATGCAATGGATTTAAGGCACTTAATAGAAACCCCAATATAAATGCCGAGTTGATTTGAGGTAGCAAGTTTACTTTTGACCCCATTTCCGAAATTTGAGCAGAGGCCATAAAACTGATTATTGCCAAATACAGCAGCAATACTATCCCAAAAGGGATGAGATAGTTGGACAACTTCTCTCCGAATTGTAGTCGTTCATTTCCGAACAAAGTGAGTCGCACCACGATTAGCTCAACCAATACCACTGCCGATGCAAACCAAATGGCCGAAGTTAGGCTCTGCGACGCAGCTATGTCGAAAGCAGTAATATTTAATGTTCCCAAGGGAAGGGCTCCCAAAAAGCTCACCAACAGTCCTGAAAAACCAATCTTTGCGTACTTGTTCATTTTAAAAACTAAGAAACTCTACTTATTCTTTATTGTTTGCCAATTTTTGTCGGCTATAACTTGAAGGTCTTTTGGTGATTGGTCTGTCCAGAGTTGAAGTGTGTTAGTCCCTCCGGAATTGTAGAATAGGTATAATTTTCCATCCCTAATTTCAAAGGTTTCGGGGTTTACGCTTACTTTTCTTCCCGATTTTGCAACCGCAAAAGCGCAATACCCCCCATATTGTGGAATATACTGAGATGGATTTGCAGTAAACTTGTCCTTGTTTTCTTGGGATGAAAATTTAAAGTTAACCCCATCATATTGGGTACTGAATTCTTTACTTCCATTTATGGCATTGCCATCAAAATAAGCTACCACATCATAACCATTAATAGCATATCCTTTTTTGGTATTGTAGTCTATGGATTGGGCAAACGAGATATAGCCCAACATCATAAACAGTGCAATTGCAATCTTTTTCATTTTAATATATTGAAGATTTCTTATCCAATTTTTCAATCTGGGAAACATCGATACGCATAGTATACCAATCTCCCATTTTTTCCACCTCACCACTAAGCAGCGAAGGTTGACCTATATAGGGAAGTATGTCTTTATGGATTGGGTTTCCTTTCAAATCAGTCAATAAAAAGTACTCAGATAAGGCATTATTGTCCGAAGTGACCAGCACAGGGGGAATTCCGCCAGAAATACAAAGAGCAGCGCAGCTGCGGTGTATTTTACCGTAGCCAGGCTTCATCACTCCAAAATAACACTTGGGGTCCACAATTTCGCCGGTCAACTTTTGTTTGCCCATTACCTCCGGGAGCACATAATCCTTGACTTTTGAATTTGTCAAGCTTATTTTTTGGCTATCATCAATTTCCAATAGGGTTTTACCATTATAATAAATTAGATTTCCTTCAATGGTTAAATGCTTGCCATTCAAATTCCCTTCATTTTGTTTGATGTCGTCCAAATAAGAATTGGCCCCAAACTTTCCAAATCCAAGTAAAAGCACATTCTTGTAAGTATCTTCTCCCAATTTTACTCGAAGCATGGGATATGGAGCTTCTTGATAGGTTCCAGAAACTTTGGTAGGGGCATTAAAATCAAAAGCACTATTCGCAGCTTCCTTTTGAAAAAATCCGAACAAAATAGCTCCTAGCAACAATATAACTATGGCAAAGAGCACAAATCGTTTGGTTGTTCTTTTGGTTCCTTCCCCCAAATGGTCCACGTAACCGATATAGAATTCATCTTTCTTTTCCATTTTCAACAGGTTACAGGTTGAACTTCGGTTCCTTCTTCAAATCCATTGGGATTGATGTACACTTTTTGTCCATCCAATCGCAACTCATAAGTAGTCACTTTTTCGGTAAAAGGTGGTGGCGATTGTCCATTATGAGGCAAATATTGATAGCCATGCCAGGGACAGGTAACACATCCATCTACTATCTTACCTTCTCCGAGGGGTCCACCTTGATGTTTGCATACATTATGAATGGCTGATAGCTTTCCTTCGTATTTAAAAATAGCCACCCGTTCTTTCCCTACGGTAAATATTTTAGCTCGGTCATTTGGGATTTCATCGACCTCGCATACTTCCAACCAATCTTCAGAGTTCTTTTCGGAATTAAATTTGTCAATTTTCGATTCTTTAATGGCAGTAATCAAATGCAAGCTGGTTACTGTGATAAATCCAACAATTATTATCCCAATGGTAAACGGGGACGTTTCTTGCTGAAATGCTCCCAAAAACACATGCATCAAAATAAGTCCATAGGCCAGATAGACCATCATATGCAATCCTTTCCAAATTTTTGGGGATAAATTTTTTAGAAAGAAATCATGACTTGTCGAAGCCATATAGAATAGAATAAGCAGGGCTAAAAAGCCCAAAACCTGAAATGGAAAATTGGTCAACGAGTCGTAATCCATATTCGAGGTGAATATGGCATAAATCGGGTTTACATCTCCCAAAGTATGAAACTGAATAATGGAAAAAGCTCCATGCACCAAAGCTGCCAAAAACATGCTTACCCCTAGATGACGACGATTATACAAAATGGGAAGAAATTGGGGATTCAACCTGCACAAAGGGCCAATAACCAAAATAATATGAAGCATTAGTATGGCAAGAGAACCAAAAGCCCTAATAATCATGGTTTCTGCCGTTGTTTCCGGATTCAGCGCCAGTGTTAAGGCCACAAAAACCACTAAGTAAATAAGCATACAAAGAGCGATAATCTTGTCGTAGGTTTTCTTGTGTTTGTTCCACAGCACCAATTTGTAATCCAATCCCATTAGAATTCGAGTTTTAGTATTTCTTGATTTTTGATGACATCTTTAATGATAATGCCACGGATTTCGCTTTTTAATGGAAAAGAATAGGTTCCCACTCCTTCTATTTGCCCGATTTCTTGATTGTCATTTAAGGAAAGGATTATTGAGGATGCGCTTTTTAGTGGCTGTTTCACATTCATCTCTAAAACTCTAGCGCCATCTTTTTCAATCACAACGGCATCCATCAAATTATGCTTTGCTTGATCAATTGGGTTTGACAAACTTTCTATTGTATGATTTGTATCTGCAGTCTGACTAAAATCCAAATCTTTTATGACCAGAATCAATAAAATGGGAATCACTATCGCTAGGAACAACCAAATGTATTTATGTCTTTTTCGTAAACCTGCATCCATTAGTCCGCTGGTTTGGATTTAAACAATTTTCCAATCAAAAAAGGCCAGGTTGCGATTACTCCAGGAAGCAACAACAATCTGACTTTCTTCTTGCTGTCCTCCATTAAAGGGTCGACTTTTGAAGCTCCTAAAAAGATAAAATAAAATCCAAACAGCAGCCCAAGGCTAAAATAGGCGACTAAAATGATCAAAAAGACCATGATTACAGTGTCCATATTAAATCAGATTTACATCTGTCATTACCTCTAGGACCCCAGGTCCTTTTTGGTCGAAAAGTTCTTTCATACCTGTTTCCAAATCTTCTTGATTTTCGATTCTTTTACCCCAGGCACCACAGGATTGCGCAAATTCAGCAAAATTCGGATTAGACAAGGAAGTTTTCCATACATCAAACTCCCCTGCTCTCTGTTCCTTGGATATCTTACCCAGTTCGTGATTATTCAAGACTATGAGCTTGACTGGCATTTTGTATTTCACTAAAGTGGTAATCTCGGCCAAATACTGGCATAATCCTCCATCTCCAGCCACTGCGATCACAGGTCTAGAATCTCCGACGGCCGTCCATGCACCAATTGCAGCAGGAAGGGCAAAGCCAATGGACCCCAAATATCCTGACATCAAAAAATCATGTTCTTTGGATTCAAAATAACGTCCGAAGGAATATGCATTGTTCCCTACATCAACACACATCACGGCATCCTCAGGAGCCAGTTTATTCATCGCATCGAAAACTGCTATGGAACTAACTCCATTTTCCGAAGTTTCCAGAAGTCGTTTTGCCTTTTCGGCTTGCCATATTTTCCATCGCTCAGCGATTTCTTGAGTTTGGTCCGTGGTATTTATTTCGCCTTTCAATTCACCCTGAAACAATTCCAAAGTCCTGGATATTTCTCCCCAAACCGCCACCTCAACTTGATGGAATTTACTCAAGGCCAGGGGGTCAAAATCAACCTGAATAATAGGTTTTTTAGGTGTTATTCCAGTGTGATTGGAGAAAGATGCTCCAAAGACAATCAGCAAGTCCGATTCGTTCATAAACCAGGAAGCAATGGGTGTTCCACTCCTACCCAAAACTCCACCACCCAAAGGGTGATTATCTGGAATAAGTCCTTTTCCCTTAAAGGTGGTAACTACACAAGCATTTAGGCTCTCTGCAAATTTTACGATACTCTTTTTATGAGCCCTTGCCCCATGACCCATAATAATTACTGGTCGTTTCGATTTTTTGATGAGCTTTACCGCATCATCCAACGCTTCTTTTGGAGGCGCTATCTCCATGGAAGTGATTCGGTTTTCAGAGGTCTTTGCGCGTGCACCGGGCTTGGCCTTCCGTTCTTGTACTTCATCTGGGAAGGTCAAATGAGAAACATCGCGTTTTAAAATGGCATGTTTTACTGCCAAGGACATTAATTCACCATGTCTGCTATCACTCTGCACTCTATGATTAAACTCGGCAACGCTCCCAAAAGCCCGAACCAAATCTACTTCCTGAAAATTTCCTGTTCCGACCACCTGAGTGGCCACCTGCCCTGTAAGGGCAAGCAACGGAGCACGGTCTACTTTTGCATCCCACATTCCTGTGAACATGTTCGTAGCACCCGGTCCGGCAATGGAAAAGCACGCAGCTGGCCTTCCTGTTAACTTTCCGTAGGCAGAAGCAGCAAAAGCAGCGGCCCCTTCATGCCGAATCCCATAAAAGTTCAATTTTCCTTTTTCCTCCTGTCGTCTCATGGCATCCGCAAATCCCAAGTTAGAATGTCCAACCATTCCAAAGACCTTGGTAACGCCCCAGTTCACCATGGTTTCCGCCATAATATCAGACACTGTGGTTTCGTGTGGCTGTTCTTCTTCAAGCCCTATATAAATAGCGTCATTTTCCTCTTTAACCTCAAAAGTCTCAATCCCATCATCAAACCCACCAGGAGGTAATCCGGTACAGGGATGAAAATCCCAACCGTGCCATGGACAGCGAAGCATTCCATTCTCGATAGAGCCTTCTCCTAATGGTCCACCTTGATGCGGACATCTATTGTCCAAAGCGGAAAACTTACCTTCGAAATGGGTTAGACAAATTCCTTTGTGGGCGGCGGTAACCGTTTTAACCCTGCCTTCTGGAAGTTCGCTTTTATTATCAAGTACCTTATGCCAAACTTTTTTCTTTGAGGTTGCCATTATTAGTGTTTTTCTAGTTAGTTCATTAGTTTTTAAGCATTTTTGCCACCACCTTATCTATAGTTAATCCTTGAACGATAATGGAGAACACCACTACACAATAGGTGACAAATATCAAAGCTTCCCTGAATTCTCCTTCGGGCAATGTTAGTGCCAATGCTATGGAAATACCACCTCTTAAACCTGCCCAGGTCAATACCGCAACCTTGTTTTTATTGCTTCGATGTTCTTTTTTAAAAAATATATTGGATATAAAAACCGAGATGTATCTGGAAAAGAGGACGATCGGAATTGCCACCAAACCAGCTATCAAATAGTCGGGATGAAAATTGAGGCTTACGATTTCCAGTCCGATCAGAACGAAGAGAATGGCATTCAAAATTTCATCTAGGACCTTCCAAAATATATTCATGTTTTCTTTTAGTGGTTCGCTTTTACATGACTTATGAAGATAATCTCCTATCATCAGCCCCATGACCACCATGGCCAAGGCCCCTGAAACATGTATCATGGAAGCCAACCAATGCCCTCCCATGACAATCGCAATTGAAATGTGGACTGCAATAATTGGGGATTCATATATTCTATTTAGAAAAAGTTTACCTATAAATCCTAATACGAACCCTAAAGCAATTCCGCCAAAGGCTTCTTGCGCAAATTCTAAGAATATATGTGATGGCTCAACACCATGCCCCCCAGTCATTGTGGCAATGGACAATAGTGAAATGAATACTACAATACCTACACCATCATTAAAAAGGGATTCCCCAACAATTTTTATTTCCATGTCCTTTGGAGCTCCAGCTTTTTTGAGCAATGCTAATACTGCAATGGGGTCTGTAGGTGAGATTAAAGCACCAAAAACCAGGCAATAGATATAATCTACGTTCATGCCGAAAAGTCCCACTGTATAATAGAACAGGGTGCCAATCAAAAAGGTTGAAATCAATACACCGATAGAGGCATAGATCAAAACCGGACCTTTTTCTTCAAGAAGTCGATGCAAATTCACATGAATCGAGCCCGCAAAAAGTAAAAAACTCAATAGAAAGTCGAAAAGGATGGTTCTAAAATCAATTTCGTCAATGACCGAACAAACGCTCACAAATGCCTCATGATCAATAAAATCCAAGGCGCCAATAGCCAAAGAAGCGACGATGGCCAATAACATTATGCCGATAGTATCGGGTAGCTTTAACAGCTTTTTATTGATAAAACTGAGCAGTGAAGAGAGTGCGACTATACCTGTAAAAATTTGAAACATCGTTATGATTTATCTAATTCCCGCATAATCAATTCCTGTAAGTTCATGCATCTCTTTGTTGAAAGTAGAGAGGTCATCATGGTTAAATTTCGATATATCATCGTATCCACAAGAACGGGCCACTACTTTAATCAAGTCGTTTGTTGCTGTAAAGAAATTATATAGTTGCTTAGCGGAAGCTTCAATAATCAATCTGCTTCGCAAGTTTTCTTTTTGAGTGGCAATACCTACAGGACAGTTGTTGGTACCACACGCTCGCATTCCTAAACATCCAATGGCTTGTATCGCTGAATTTGAAACAGCAATTGCATCGGCTCCCATCATCATCGCTTTTGAAAAATCTTCAGCAATCCGGAGTCCACCTGTGATGACCAGCGTAACATCTTTTGCTCCAACTTTATCCAAATATTTTCTGGCTCTTGCCAGTGCCGGAATTGTAGGGACGTTTATGTTATCTCTAAGAATTGTAGGTGCGGAACCGGTTCCTCCTCCTCTTCCATCTAAAATGATGTAATCTACCCCAACATCCAATGCAAACTGGATATCTTTTTCAATATGACTTGCTGCAATTTTAAACCCAATAGGGATGCCACCCGTGCGTTCCCTGACCTTTTCTGCAAAAGATTTAAAATCTTTTACCCCATGAAAATCTGGAAAAGTTGCGGGACTAATAGCTGTTTCGCCCTCGTTAAGCCCTCTAACCTCTGCAATTTCCTTGCTCACTTTATTTCCGGGCAAGTGCCCTCCTGTGCCGGTTTTGGCCCCTTGGCCGCCTTTAAAATGAAAAGCCTGAACATTATCCAACTTATCCCAAGAAAAGCCAAATTGGGCAGAGGCCAATTCGTAAAAATATCTGGAGTTGTTCTTTTGTTCATCGGGCAACATGCCTCCCTCTCCAGAACATATTCCAGTTCCGGCCATTTCCGCACCTTTGGAAAGCGCAATTTTAGCTTCCCGTGATAAGGCACCAAAACTCATATCGCTCACAAAAAGGGGAATGTCCAACACTAAAGGCTTTTTCGCCTTTGGACCAATCGTCACCTTAGTGGCAACTTCTTCATGGTCCAATAAGGGCCTAGAAGCCAACTGAGCCGGTAAAAATTGAATATCACTCCATTTGGGCAGCGTATTTCTATCTACGCCCATCGAAGCTGAAAATCCGTGATGACCCAGATTTTTCAAACCGTTTTTGGCCAATTCTTTAATATAACCTGTATACGGTTCGGTGTCCTCCGGGTGGGTATCGGCGTAAGTGCCTAAATAAGCCTCTCTATCAAATGGCTGCGGATGCTCTGTTTCAAAAGTAGCTACTTCATTCTCATCGACTTGAAGCGAATCACCATCTATATATTCTTGGAATTTATGCAGTTGCTCATCATTATTATATTCGCTGATTCCAGTATCATATCGATAATCCCATCCATGAACCCCGCAAATAAGATTTTGTCCATCTACATGTCCATCTGCCAAAAGAGCTCCACGATGATGGCAACGACCGTATAAAACAGATATTCCCGTTTCGTGTTTTATAATGACTAAATCTGTATTTTTTACTAAGGCGTAAGCTGGTTGTTTTTCTTCAAGGTTGGAAATTTTGGCAATCTCAATAAGGTTTTGTGACATTGTTGGTGCGGTATTGGAGTTAGTTGATTTGTTTTTAGGTCGAAAAGTTTCACTTCATATTACAATAGTAAGTTAAGGTTAATACCATTATGTTCAACCAAAACACTTAAAACGAGTCGTCTACACCCCTGTTGTTACGTCTTTTCAAAAGAAAACCCAAGAACCTAATGCTCTTGGGTTTTCATAACCAAAAAATCTAATCACCAATCAAAAAAATGGAATCTGTTCCATTCAACACTATTCACAGGGTGTGAACTCGTGTTTTTCTGACAGTATGTATTTTTAGATGCAGCTACTTAAAAAAACTTGTGTTATAATGTTTGAATGAATGGCTGTCAATGTGGAGGTGGGCCTGGAGGGCCGTGTCCAGGCCCAGGACCTGGGCCTCCTCTAAGTGCCCGCTTAACAATACTTTCCAATTTAAGTTTTTGGTCTTTATTACAGATATTTTCAATTTGTCTAAAGTAACTGAAGATTTCTTTTTCTTTTGCAGCACTCAATTCGCCAATTAAATTGGAAATGGAATCCGCTTTTTCTTCTGTAAAATCGGCATCGTCCATTCCGGTAAAAAGCTGTTCTTTTAAGTTTCGGAAGCGATCACTAATTTCCCTCATCTTAAAATGGTGTATCCTGTCTATTTCCATGAATTCCGATTGTTGGCCCGGATCAAACCCAAGTTGACTTGAAATAAATGTACTTGGCGGACCCTTTCTTTTTTCCGGTTCTTTCAGTAGTAAGAACAGAAGGACAGTGTTCATTACCATCAAAAAAATCAACAAAATCGCTAGGAGTAAATTCTTTTTCATAAGCTCCTAATTTAAAATAGATTGTTGGTCTGTGGAAGAAATCCCAAAAGCATCCGCAAATGTAACTATCTCCTCTTGTTGGTTTGAAGAACGATAATTATAAATCGCCACGGCATTCAACACTACAAAGAGTAATAGGGCTGCTACTTGGTATTTCAGGGTAAACCATCCCAAAATAGGTAATGCCTCTTCTAACTCTTCCCTATTTGTTAAACGGTGAAGCACCTTATCCTTAAAGAATGGAGAGGTATCGACAGTTTCGATTTGGGAAGCTGCTTCCAAAACCTCATCTATCTTTTGCTGTGTAGTTTTTTTACCATCCATGATTGTTAATGTTATATTAAATTAGATGTATTTTTTTATCCAACCTTGCGGTCTATTTTTCATTTTTATAATAAACTGCTAAAATCTTTTGCAAATTCTTCCGTGCTCTAAACAAAAGTGATTCGATTGAGGACACACTCTTTTCGGTGACCTCACTTATCTCTTTGTAACTCAACCCATCAATCTTGTTCAATGTAAATGCAACTTTTTGGTCTTCGGGCAACCTATTAATAGCGTTAAAGAGTGTTTCACTTTTTTCCTTGTTCTCTAGCTGAATACCTGGATGATCAAACTCGGTGAAATAGTTGGATTTATCCATAGGAATATCACCTCCAGTAATAGATTGCATAAAGCCAAAGCGTTTTTTCGCGCTTTTCTTCCGGATGAACTCCAAACTTTTATTGACCGAAATTCTATAAATCCACGTGGAAAGTTTGGAGTTGCCCTTGAACTTATGCACCGAATGGTACACTTCGACAAAAACTTCTTGAGCAATATCTTCAGCATCCTCCCTGTTGGGGACAAATGAAACACACGTATTGAAGACCTTGGCCTGATACTCATCCAACAACCTGCTATATGCAGACTGTTTTTGATCTTTAAGATCTGCTAAAAACTGCTTGTCTTCCAATAAATTGAGTGGTTATTCTTAGTGCAATTTAGAAGGTTTTTTAGAATAACAAGTGAAAAAAAATCTTCAAGCGCACAAGTTTTTAAAAAGATTGACATCTAAAACTAAAAGGCTAAATAATAATAATATGATGAACAAAACCATGAAGCTTAGTATCTATTTAGGTATTGTCGGGGTACTATCCTCTTGCAATCTATTCGCTCAACAAGAAGACAAAAAAGGTGAACGCAAAGGTCCTCCTTCCTTCGAAGTGCTCTTAGAGAAAATGGATAAAAACGATGATGGAAAAATCTCCAAGGACGAAGTCAAAGGTCGTTTGGAAAGACATTTTGATGAAATTGACCTTAACGAAGATGGTCTATTGACCGAAGAAGAATTTGAAAAAGCTCCTAAACCCAAAAGAGGTCCAAAAAAACAATAAAAATATACCTATGAAAAAATCTAGGAATAATAATCAGTTCCCTACTATGCTAATAGCAATGTCATTTTTGTTTATAGGTTTTATAGCTTGTAGTTCAGATAGTGATGATTCTGAGTCTGACGAGGAAACAACCGGAGAATTGCATACAGCTTTTGCAGCATTTGACACAAACAATACAGATATCTATCTGGAGGGCTCCAATGTGGTTATCGAAACCAATGGACTTCCCAATCATACCACCGTATATTGGGGAACAGGGGAGGACCTTTATATTGAAGAGCCAGGCGTTGAGATCACACCGAGTATAATTCCCAACTTCAATGCAGATGCCACGCTACGAGTACCCCAAAATCCAGAACTGGCTTCCAACAGCTCTTCAACGAGTCTTGGAGCTATTGGTATCGCAGTAAGCGGAGCTGCAATTTTTAATGACCAAGAAGGCAATGGAGCGCTGAGTGACGCAGCTGTCAGTCTTGATTACACTGGTGGGCATATCGGACCCGCTGAATATCATTATCATTTGGAACCCACAGCTTGGTCGGAAGATGATGAAGAGCTCATTGGGATTTTGGCTGACGGATTCTTTATTTATGGAAGAAAATGCGATTCTACGGGAGGTTACCCTAGCGATCTAGATGCCTCAGGAGGGCATACATCTGTTACACAGCATAGCACGGAAGCAGAGTATCATTATCATATTGAGAACGAACTCTATCTAAATCAATATTATGTCATTTTCCCAGGAGATTATCAAGGCACTCCGAATGCCATCAATTAAACTGGTTTCATTTTGTATACTTTGTCTACTGTTAATAACTAGTTGTTCACAAATCCATTCAAAGAAGAGAAGCATTAAACAAAAGGAGGTTCTCAAAAGTGAATTGGTATTAAACCAGACCGAAGGTAGATGGTATCATTTGAACCTTCCTTTTGATGGATATGCGTTGGAATATCATAACAATGGTATTCTAGCCGAAAAAACTGGCTACCACAATGGCAAAAAAGAAGGTATGGCCAAAAAGTGGTTCGATTCTGGAGTGTTACGAAGCAACGTTTTTTATCAGGCCAATAAATTGGATGGCATTTGCAAATCTTGGTGGCCTAATGGCGTATTAAGCACAGAATCTTCATATTCCATGGGGGTACGCGATGGCGTCCAGAAAAAATGGTATCCAAATGGTCAATTAGCCCGTATTATGCATTTGAAAAATGGATTTGAAGAAGGATTACAGCAAGCATGGCTCAGAACTGGGAAATTATATGCCAACTATGAGGCTAAAAACGGTCGCTTTTTTGGATTAAAACGCTCTAACCTTTGTTATGAACTTAAAGATGAAGTGGTACAACGCTAGTTTTATTTGTGTCATATGCATTTTGATGACAAATCCATTCTCCAGTTGTAAAAAAACAGCAACCGCAGAGAAGGAAAGTCGGGTTGCCACTTTGCCATTTTATAATGACCCGTCTTTCACTCCAAAATGGATAGCCCCTGGGAATGATTCTATATCAGGAATGCATGCCATTCCCAGATTTAAATTGGTCAATCAACTTGGTGATACCATTACTGAAAAAACGTTCGCAAATAAAATCTATGTAACGGACTTCTTTTTCACTTCCTGCCCAGGCATTTGTCCTAAAATGACCAATAACATGGCCTTGATTCAAGAAGCTTTTGAACAAGATGATACTATTCTATTATTATCCCATTCCGTAACCCCAGAATACGATTCGGTGCCTATCTTAAAAAATTACGCCGATGCCAAAGGAGTACTGCCCAATAAATGGCATTTGGTTACTGGAGTCCGTAAAGAAATATACAACCTCGGAAGGTTTGCCTATTTTGTCGAGGAAGATTTAGGCATCCCCAAAGGGGATGATAATTTTCTTCATACCGAAAACTTCATCCTGGTAGACAACAAAAGACATATCCGAGGAATTTATAATGGATTGAACAAAACCGCAATTTCCCAGTTGATAGCTGATATCAGAACTTTAAAAAAGGAGCTATAGACTGCCGATTATTGTTTGGGAAGCACATAAGCTCCATTTTCCAATCTTAAAATTCCAAGTGGATTTGTTTTTTTAAGTTCATCCGGAAGCAACACATCTGGGTAATTCTGATAGCAAATAGGTCTAGTAAATCTTGTTATCGCAGCTGTTCCTACAGATGTCATTCTAGAGTCTGAAGTAGCAGGAAAGGGCCCACCATGAACCATAGAGTGGCATACCTCAACCCCTGTTGGGAATCCATTGATAAGTAGCCTCCCTACTTTTCGCTCCAAAATTTTGAGTAAATCAGAATATTCCATTAAATCAGCCTCGGTACCTTGAACAGTGGCCGTAAGATGTCCATTTAGTCCCTTGGCAATTTTAATCATCTCGGCCTTGTCCTTAGTTCGCACCAAAAGTGTTGATGGTCCAAAAATCTCTTCTTCCAATTCTTTGTCTGAAAGAAAGTCATCTGCAGATACAGATAAAACCTCTGGAACACCTTGAGCTTGTCGTTCTCCTTTTTTTCCAGCAGAAATGGATTGAACAGTTTCTTTTGATTTTAATTTTTCAAGTCCACGGTTATACGCACTTTGGATGGCATCTGTAAGCATAGTTGCGGATTCGGCATCAGAAATATTCTCCTTTAATACATTTTCGAAAAGATGAACTTCTTCCTGATTGGGAACAATGGTCAATCCGGGATTGGTACAGAATTGCCCAACGCCCAACTGCACAGAATTGGACAGACCCACTGCCAATGCTTCATGATTTTCTTTTAAAGCTCCGGGTAATACAAAAACCGGGTTTGTACTTCCCATTTCAGCGTAAACGGGTATCGGTTCTTCGCGTCTTGCTGCTTCATCAAATAACGATTTTCCACCTCGAAATGAACCTGTAAACCCAATTGCTTTAATGAGCGGATGTCTAACCACCGCTTGTCCAACGGCTATAGAAGCTCCATGAACCATTGAGAACACTCCGTTGGGCATTTCGCATTTTTGGGCCGCTTTATTTATTGCAGTTCCAACCAACTCTGAAGTTCCTGGGTGAGCTGGATGTGCCTTTACCACTACAGTGCAACCTGCTGCTAAAGCCGAAGCTGTGTCCCCACCTGCTACAGAGAATGCTAAAGGAAAGTTACTGGCTCCAAAAACCCCAACTGGACCCAACGCAATTTGCATTTGTCTTGTATCCGGTTTGGGAACCGGGATTCTGTTCGGGTCGGCCGTATCAATTCGTGCATCTACCCAGGATCCATCCCGTAACAAAGAAGCAAACAATCGCAACTGACCTGTTGTTCGTCCTAACTCTCCTGACAACCTTCCTTCTGGTAATCCCGTTTCCTGAGAGCCGATGGCAGCAATTTCGTGCTCTATCTTTGATAATTCCTCCGCAATAGTTTCTAAAAAAACCGCTCGTTCATAACCTGTTTTCTCTCTGTAAACTGAAAATGCCTTCTCGGCAAGTGATATGGCTTTATCCACTTCCTCTAAAGTGGCTTCGTAGTAAGCAGTGCCTAATTTTTCTCCTGTCGAGGGGTTACTTCCATAAAAAAGGGTTTCTCCTTTAGCAGAGTTTGAAAACCCCAAGATATTCTTACCGGTTAATTCCATTAGTTATTAAGGATAGGTTTAACTGTTATCTATGATTTGAAAAATGTAGACAAATGTATTTATTCAAACTTTAAATGCAACTCATTTCGTTAGCATATCTGCACTTGCGACGGTTCTAAATCCCAAATGCCCCATTGATGAATCCATTGTTGAAGCCATTCTTGCAGAAATACGATAGCTCGCACAATAGGAATCACTGCATAAAAACGACCCTCCACGAATCACTTTCTCCCTTACATAGGGGTTGGTTGGATTGAACGGTTCTTTAGCTCCTCTGGGGTTACGAACAATACCTATCGTCTTAAGTTCTTGATAGTAGTTAGGATTGTACCAATCGCCGGTCCATTCCCATACATTGCCAGCCATATCAAAAAGCCCAAATGCATTAGTCGGAAACATTCCAACAGGTGAACTTCCTTCAAAACCATCATTTTTTGTGTTCTCCACAGGAAATTCTCCTTCCCATGTATTGGAATATTTTGATAATTCGGAGACATCATTCCCCCAAAAGAAAGTGGTTCCGTCCTCTCCCCCACGAGCTGCATATTCCCATTCCGCTTCAGTAGGCAATCTTCTGTTAGCCCATTTGCAAAATGCCAAGGCATCCTCATAGGAAATATGAACCACTGGGTGGTCTTCCCTTCCTAAAATTGAACTATTGGGTCCTTCTGGTTTCTTCCAGCTGGCACCAATCGACCAGCTCCACCATTGTGAAAAATCATAAAGGTTAGGTAAGGATGTCTTTGTTTTTCTGAAAATCAAAGATCCCGGTTGCAAGATAGAATCATGTGGTTTAGGAGTTCCTTCAGGAAGCTGTTGTTTAAGTTCTTCCCAATCAGGAACACGCTCGGCAATGGTTACATATCCAGTTTCGTTTACAAATTCGGAGAATTTTGCATTGGTAACCGGAGTAGCGTCCATGAAAAATCCATCAACAGCAACTTCATGTGCTGGTTTTTCATGCTGCATTGCTTCGGCATCCTGCTGAACCGCACCTTGCTTAAAAATGCCTCCAGGAACCCAAACCATCCCATCAGGAAGTTTTATGTTTGAAGGTAACTTCTTGATGAGTCCAATCGTATCTACCTTCTTTGACTGAATCTTCGTTGCTTCTTTTTTACTTGTTCCAATCTCATTTTTCTTTTCAACGCAGGAGCCGATCATAACAATAAGCGTGGTGAAATATACATATTTAAAAAACCGAGATGAAGCCATGTAAATGATTAGATTATTTTGTTACCAGAGTCATCAAAGGTAAATCATTATTATATTCAGATTTTGCAATAATTGTGTTTTTCTACATACCTTGAATCCCAAACCAAGTTGTAAGTCGTTTTCGTAAAAATTATATAAATGCAACGAAGAAAATTTGTCAAAAAAGGCGTGCTCATCTCCTTATCAACACTTCTTGGAGCGGAAATCGTTTATGGGAAAAACCTTCCTATGGGATACGAACTTCTTGGACTGCAAGACCCGGACCCCTTTAAAATGTTTGACAAGGATAGCCAAATGGTTGTATTGAACGATAAACCATGGAATATTGAGGCTCAGGCTCATTTATTGGACGATAAAATTACTCCTAACAGATACATGTTTATCCGTAATAACGGTATAATCCCATCAAATACCTCCGTAGACGATTGGACCCTTTCTTTTGATGGGGAATCCGTGTATGAAAAGAAAACTTTCTCGCTAAAAGATCTGAAGTCTAAATTCAAACAATATACCTATCAACTCACTTTGGAATGTGGTGGAAACGGTAGAAGCGAATTTGACCCTCCGGCCAAAGGAAACCAATGGACCGTTGGAGCAGTTTCTTGTGCTGAATGGACAGGGATTCGTCTCCGTGATGTTCTTGAAGATGTTGGCATCAAAAGTGATGCAGTCTATATTGGTTATCACGCTGTGGATACCCATTTGAGTGGCGACCCTAAAAAAGAACCTATTTCAAGAGGGGTGCCGATTTCCAAAGCCCTGCAAGATGAAACATTACTTGCTTTTAAAATGAATGGGGAAGAAATTCCATTAGCCCACGGGTATCCACTTCGATTGATTGCCGGAGGATGGCCAGCTTCGGCATCCGGAAAATGGTTAAAGGGCATCAGTGTAAGAAATAAAGTGCATGACGGCACAAAAATGACAGGTACTGCTTACCGAGTGCCTTGCGAACCCGTTGCCCCAGGAGAAAAAGTAGCGGATGAGAATATGTGTATTATTGAATCCATGCCGGTAAAATCCTTGATCACTTATCCCAAAAGCGGAGCTGTTATAAATGAAGGAAAATCCTTGAAGATTCGTGGTCATGCTTGGGCCGGTGAATTAAGTGCCGAAAAAGTAGAATATTCAATAGATTTTGGAAGTAGTTGGAAGGAATGTTCTCTTGAAACTCCGGCTAATCGTTTGGCTTGGCAGCACTTTAGTGCCGACCTTCGGTTTCCGAAAAAAGGATATTATGAGGTTTGGGCTCGTGCCACTGATTCGAATGGAGTCGCCCAACCCATGGTTCTTCCCGGCTGGAATCCGAAGGGTTATCTTAACAATGCTTGTCACCGAATAGCAATAAAGGTTAGTTAATGGAAGACCTGAACAAGTTCAGAAAAAGTGCCGACCAGATCCTTAGATTGATGTACCTAGTGTTTTTTGTGTTTATCATTATTGCAGGGTTTCTTGTCTATCTGCTGGTTGACCCTTCATTTTCTGCATTTAAAAAAAATGATTCGGAAGAAAATTATATTTCCATTCAAAATCAAGAAGTCGAGGATTTTGACAAGATTGAAAATGGTATTCACGTGCGAACCGGGTTTGTGGAAGGAGAAGGTTTACAATTGGTTGTGAACAATTGTACGAGCTGTCATTCAGCCAAATTGGTAACACAAAATAGAATGAGTAAGGAACAATGGTCTGCCACTATCAGATGGATGCAAGAAACCCAAAATCTATGGGACCTTGGCCAAAATGAAGAAGCTATACTTACCTATCTGGCCACTCATTATGCTCCAAAAAAGGGAGGAAGGCGCCAAAATCTAAGTGATATCGAGTGGTATGATTTAGAGCAGTAATGCAGTTACTCTTTTAAGAAACATCCTGAATCATAAAATCTTCTGCCAAAACTTTCCTTAGATAGAAAATCAATTCTTCCGCATTTTGCATCGAAAAAACAATTGGCGGTTTTATTTTGAGGACATTATGGTCCGGTCCATCCGTGCTCATCAGAATCCCATGGTCCTTCATGCGATTGGCTAAATAATTTGTCCTTTCTCCCAGAGGATTCATTTCTGCATCTACCAGTTCAATTCCTAAAAAGAGTCCTTGCCCCCTAACATCTCCAATTACTGGAAAATCAACGCTCAACTTTTCCAATTCGTCCTTTAAAAAATCACCAACCGAGAGTGCGTTTTCTTGTAGTTTTTCCCTTTTGACGGTCTTAAGCACTTCAGCCCCAATGGCACAAGAGACCGGGTTTCCTCCAAAAGTGTTGAAGTATTCCATGCCGTTGGCAAATTTTTCCGCAACTTCTTGAGTACATGCCACGGCGGCCAATGGGTGGCCATTTCCAAGTGGTTTACCTATGGTAATAATATCAGGAACAACATCATACAATTGGAAACCCCAAAAGGTTTTACCCATGCGGCCACAACCTACTTGAACTTCATCTGAAATACAAAGTCCACCAGCTTTTCGAATATGCACATAAGCTTTGGAAAGAAATCCTTCTGGAAGTACGATTTGACCGCCACAACTTATAATCGGCTCTATGATAAACCCTCCAACTTTACGTCCTTTGGAATGTACTGCATCAATTTGATGTTGCACTTCTTCGGCATAATATTTCCCCGCGTCTTTCCCCCTATATTTTCCTCTGAAGGCATCAGGTATAGGAAAAATGTGGGTATGCTCTGGCACACCAGCTCCCCCTTTTCCATCAAACTTATAGGAACTGATATCAACACACATATTTGTATTGCCATGATAACCCATTTCTGAAGCAATAATATCTTTTTCGCCTGTTACGGTTTTGACCATTCGAAGTGCTAGTTCATTGGCTTCGCTGCCCGAATTTACAAAGTGAAGCACCGAAAGTTCCTTTGGAAGGGTCTCCAATAATTCTTTTGCCAATTCATTGATGTTGTCATGCAAATATCTAGTGTTGGTATTTAGTAAAGCCATCTGTCGCTGTCCGGCTTTTACCACGGCATGGTTTTCGTGTCCCACATGCGCCACATTGTTTACGGTATCCAGGTATTTTTTTCCATTATGGTCAATCAGGTATTGTCCTAATCCCCGCACCATTTGGATAGGTTCATCGTATTGTAAACTCAAACTTTTCCCCAAGTGTTTTCTTCTATAACTGAGAAGCGTTTTATTGTCACCACTCTCATGGCTTTTAAGTGCTTCCAGTTTAAAAAGGTCATTGGGGTCTGGGCATAGTTCCTTCCAAACACCTAACTGATCGGGATAGGCCACTCCGGGAAAATCATCGACGTACCCTAAAAGGGACATCATTATTTGAAAATGAAGATGGGGCGCCCAATTCCCATTTTCAGGGAAATTTCCTAAAAAACCTATACGCTCACCGGCTTTAAGCTGGTCTCCTATTCTGTGTTTCGTCGCACTCTCGGGAGTAAGATGGCCATATAGTGTATAAAATTCCAATTCCTTAAAACTATGCTTTAAAATGACCAAGCCTCCGTACTCTTTATCACCTTCATCATTTGTTGCTGTGATAACTTCGGCATCAAAAAGGGTATGGACTGGGGTAGTATCCGGCAGCCAAAAATCCACACCTAAGTGGACTGTTCTGCTTTCCCTTCCTGAATTTCCAACTTTATCATAGGAAGACGAGGTATAGAGTGCCCGGGGCTCCAAATATCCTCCCGCAATGATTCTATCCGGATGTTCTTTTTGAAGTCTATCAAATTTAAATTGAAGGAATTCCAAATCGTTAAACTCTTCTTGGTGTCCCACCCATGGACTGGAGACACTTAAATCGACATGAACTGCATCATTCATAGCTGCCGATGGAAACAAAGATTTTAGTGAAAAACTATTTTCTTTAACCCATTGATTAAACTCCTCCCTATTAGGATGTGCATTAAACCCACAGGCATGACGAAAGCTGAAATGCGCAAAATCAGGATTTACTTGGTACCATTTTCTCAACACTTCCCAGGCTGGTTTTTCGCTAACAAGTAAATAGGTGTTGTCGGGTTCTTTGACCTTGTTCTGGGCCGATTTTGTAACCGAAATAGCCAGTCGCATCGCTATCGCTGCATACAAATGTTCCAACTCCTCTTCCATTAATGGAAACGTTGAATGATATCCTTTTACAATAGGTAATGCTGCATCCAAAGCATCATTATGATGCATTATTGCATAGGCACAGGCGATTGCAACATCATTTATAATTTGGGTATGGATTGCATCACCATAATCGATAAATGCATTTACGTTGGGAGCAACTAAATCCTCCGAAACTATAATGTTATTGTCGTTCGCATCATTGTGGACAACCGATTTCCTGAGTTTTAGATATTCATTTTGACCTTTTTCAAAAAGAGCAATGAAAGAAGAAAGAATTTTACGCTCTTCATCATCAAATAAGTCAAGATGTTTTTTAACCCAAAGGGACTGGGCAACATCCCATTCAAAAATTCTATGTGCCTGAGGGTCATCAAAGCCTTGGAGAGCGGTAGTCAACAATCCACATTGTTCTCCCAAACTATAACGAAGCTCATCCAACTGTGGGTTTACCCCGCTCCAAATTCGACCTGGAATCCAACTGAGCAGACGTACTTTTCTCAAATCTCCATGATCGTCCATGTATTCAGAAATGGGTTTTCCGTCTTTATCTAAGATAACCTTAGGAGAAATCAGGGATTTGCCATGTTTCTCAACATATTGTAATAATCGCTGCTGATAATCAAGATAGTCTTCATTCTCGTCCTTTCTGGAAACTTTAAGGATGTATCCATTCCCCTCGGCTGTCTTTATTCGAAAATTAAAGTCAATCTCCCCAGGTAAAGACGTGGCTTCTCCTTTAATTCCAAAAAGTTTCAAAACCATTTGACCTGCTTCTTCAGGCGTAATTTTCAACTTGTGATATTCCATGGGCTCTTAATAATTCAAAAGTGAAATTATTGTATTAAGATTTTGTCCAAAGTTTGCCAACTTTTTACAATATCCCTAATTTCAAGATTCATTTTTATCGATTTGTATACCATCATCGACATAGAGACTTCCGGCAACGGAATTCGCGGTAACAGGATTACCGAAATTGCCATTTTTAAATTTGACGGAAATCAAATCGTTGATGAGTACACCTCATTGGTCAATCCGCAGTGCCCAATCCCATTTTACATTACAGGTCTTACTGGAATTGATGACCAAATGGTTCAAGATGCTCCTACTTTTAAAGAAATTGCGACCTCTGTTCTAGAAATGACTGAGAACTGCATTTTTGTAGCGCATTCCGTGAATTTTGATTATGGGGTCATTAAAGAGGAGTTTCGACAGATTGGAGTTGATTTTATCCGAAAAAAACTGTGTACGGTCAGATTATCACGACAATTGATTCCAGGACTCCGTTCCTACAGTTTGGGGAAACTTTGCTCGGCAGTGCAAATCCCATTGACAGACCGACATCGGGCCCGTGGTGATGCGCATGCGACAGTTTTATTGTTCCAAAAGTTGCTGAATACACCTGATTCAGAAGTCACTGTCAAAAAGTTTTTGAACGCCAGGAGTCAAGAAGCAACGCTTCCTCCCCATCTGCCAAAATCCGTTTTTGATAATATTCCACATGAGCCGGGAATCTACTATTTTAAAAATCAAAAAGGAGACATCATCTATGTTGGAAAGGCCATTAATCTTAAGAAAAGGGTTTTGGGTCATTTTTATGACAAAAGCACCAAAGAAATACGAATGTGCAGCGAAACCGCATCTATAGATTTTAAACTTTCCGGTAGTGAATTGGTAGCGCTTTTGATGGAATCTGCAGAGATAAAACGATTATTTCCACCCTATAATAGTGCGCAAAAAAAGATTGTAAAGCAATACGCAATTTTTGAATATGAAGACAGAAATGGGATTATCCATTTGGCCTACAATGTGCTAAAGGGCGCGCCCAACCCTATTAGAGTCTTTTATAATCAAACCGATTGCAGAGCCTTTTTAGAAGAGATTTGCAAAAATCATAAGCTTTGTCCAAAGTATTGCCATCTGCAGCAGGTGAATACCTCGTGCTCCCATCATGAAATACGGTCATGTGAGGGTATTTGTACTTCAGATGAATCAGTTTCCGATTACAATGAAAAGGTCAAAAACGCCTTATTGGCCATAAAAATGGAAAAGGAAGGGATTCGTATCATTAAGGAAAAAGGAAGAAATTCCAATGAAAATGCCTTTGTTCTTATCGATGAAGGAATGTACAAAGGATATGGATTTATTGACCATGAACAACATATAACTTCATTGACCGATATTGAAGCTCATATTATTCCTCAAAAAAATACTCTGGAAACCCAAAGAATTGTGGAATCACTGCTCCCAAAATCAGAATCCTTTGTTCTCTAAATTATTAGACTTTTAATCTAACTTTAAAAACGGCTTCAGTATCTCCCAAGTATTGGAAACCTTCGTGCAATTCTGTTTGTTCAACAGCATAGGGATAGAAGGTAATAGGCTCAATACAAATCATATTGTTAACTTCTGTCCAGCACATGAAGTGTCCAAAACCTTCAGTTTCAATACGAATATCTCGTTCATCTTTTAAAGTAATCGATTCCGTATCAGCAACCTGAAACGCCCGACTTCCAACGGCCAAAACCTCATCTAAAGTAATTTTTTGGCTATCCGTGACAATTGTAGGTTGATTTGTGTGGAGCTTAAATGCCGGGTGATATCCCAGCATAAAGGGTGTATCACGTTCTCCAGAAATTTTAAAGGTAATCTCGAGCTGGTCTTCTTTTAACTCAAAAGACTTTTCAAATCCAAAACTATACGGCCATAACTGCCATTGTTTAGGTGATTTTTCCGGGAATTTGGAGTTTTTAATAGGAGTTCCGGCTTTATACTCTTTTTTAAAGGTAGCCGAAGTATCAGACTTGGAAATCAGCTCGTATTCCAACTCACGAAGTAATCCATGTTGATCCTGAATCGCAGTGCTTCTTGGCACCTGAATTCTAAAACCAGCTTTATCCAACGGCCCAATGATTGGAAACATCTCCGTATCGGCACTACGCCATCCCGGACTTCCTTTTTGGTGGATAAATTCATGTTCATCATGGCTAAGACCTACCAGCTCTCCCTTGTCAATTCTTGTGGTGCAGTTTCCACATTTTAATGTTATCATTATTTCGAATTAATCAATCGGTAAATTAAGATCGCGGTTCGTTTGGTCAATGCCTCAATGGTATTGAGGTTTACAGTTTCTTCTGGGGTGTGCGCGCCTGTTCCCATGGTCCCAAGACCATCCAAACAATCTACATATTGTGCTACAAAAGAGACGTCTGCTGCCCCTCTTTTTCCAGGGTCATATGCTAAAACCTCTCCTTGGTCCAGGTCCAAACTCACTTTGTTCAGCATATTCAATAGTTCCGTATTACCTGGAGTAGGTTGCATTGCCGGATAGCTGTCCGTGAAAGTAACTTTTGCCGAAGTTCGCGGAAGGTTGTTGCTCACTACTTCTTTCATTTTTGCCCTAGCTCTTTGCTTTTGCTCTTCCGAGATAAAACGAAGTCCACCTCTCGCCACTGCTTTCTGCGCAACCACATTTCCTTTGCCAAAAACATCTCCTTTACTTGTAGAACTATCGAAATTAACAAAAGTCCCTCCTAACAATGTTCCCGGATTGAATGTCAACAGATCTTCACCCTTCACTTCAGTATAAAACTCATGTAGAATTCTAGAAATCTCAAAAATGGCACCGGCCCCTACCGATTCGTTGAATATTCCGGAGGAATGGGCTCTTTTTCCTTCTACTTCCAAAGCCCAACCGGAAGCTCCTCTTCTGGCCACGGTGGCATAGTTGAATCCGGTTGAGGTTTCAAAACCAAGAGCGATATCACTTCGCTTCGCAACTTCGACCAAATCTTTCCGACTAATGTCCAAAGGTTTCCCGGTACTTTCTTCATCCCCGGTGAATGCCACAACGATTTGCGCATTATTTAAAAGTCCATTTTGGTGCAGTGCTTTTAAGGCATACAAGACAATAACATTTCCACCTTTCATATCATTTCCTCCGGGTGCATGTGCAATGCTGTCATTGACCATTTTAAATTGTTGAAAGGGACTGTCCTCTTCAAAAACGGTATCTAAATGCCCTATCAACAATAGTTTTTTTCCTTTTTTTCCTGTGGTTTCAGCAAATAGGTGACCTGCCCTGTTCATTTCCTTAGGCATTTCAATCCAATTAGTGCTAAAACCTATATTTTCAAAAGCATCCTGAAACACTTTGCCTACTTCTTTAACTCCTTTTGAGTTTAAGGTTCCACTATTAATGTTTACCACCTTCTCCAAAAAAGAAATGGCCTCACCATTACTTTGTTCAATTGAAGTAAGTATCTTTTTTTCGGTTGTGCTTAAGTTTTGGGCGCACAAATTGCTACTGAAAGCAAAAACAATGGTTAGCAGAAAAATACTTCTCTTCATTTTATTTTTGAAATTAATTAAACTACAATTGACTTATTTCAGTATCTAACCAAGATAACCTGTTTTCTATCCAGTTGGTCAAATACCCTATTTCTTCTTCATAACTACTACCTACAAAGTTGTTGGGCCATATATAAGTTCCGAGGACAGGCCAGGTGTCGAAATTTTGTACCACTGAACCTGACTCATTCAATTGCAATAGATACGCATCAATGTGGTCCATAATAGCCGCATTTGACAGCTGCCCACCTCTTAAACTCGACCAACGTTCTTGTAACTGCGCAACAAATGCTGGATCTTCCAATAGTCTATCCCACCAAAAGGGTACCAGCCAAATATCATCTGGGCAACGATCATTAAATTTATAGGCCCAAACATTTGGACTACCGCCGCCACAATAATCAGCATTACCAAAGGCCAGGTTAAAATCCCAAATGGGACCCATTTTTAATTTTTCGTTTTTATCCTTGTGCATAAAAGTGCTCAATCGATAACCATCGACATTATTGGACAACTCGTTCAACAAGAAAAAGTCTATAAAGCTTTCCTTATCTATAAAATTAGCATAGCCCAAATCCGGATCTAAAAAATCTTCTGAGGCAAGTGCATCCTCAAAATCGGCCATGTATGTCGAAATATATTCTTTTTGCTCTGCGGTAATGTCCTCGGCATCCGGATATTCGTAAAGAAAATATGTTTCTTGTCCTCCTGAGGCATTGGGTGGAGGATATGCAGACACAAATGAGTTTAGTTCGTTATACCCTTCACCTAAATTATTCCCTGCTGTTTTATCGATCTTCAATATATAACCTCCGGTAAGATCTTCTCCAGAATTTTCATCATCTTTTAGCTTATTTATATCTATGCGCTCCCCATCTCTTTTTAATTTCTCCATAAAAACATACACACCTTGGTATTGATCATTTAATGTTAAATCAACGAAAAGGGTTCTACTTGCATATTGGTCTAAATCCCTGGCTATGTCATATATTAAAACATTTCGCATTAAGGTTTTGTCGCTGTAAGGACCGTATAATATCCAATCTTCTTCTTCTGGAAATCCAAAAAGTGATACGTTAATGTCTTCACCATTCTCGTCCCAGGTCTCTAGCCCATAAGATTTTTTATCGAAAATAAGTTGTGATGTGGCGCCTCTGAATTCAATACCCAGATTCCCTTTATAAATAGTATCGCCAGTTACAACAAACTTAGCTTCTGAGCTTATCTTAGGTTCATCAACAATTACACCTCCATTTGTATTTACAAATACTTGTGGCAAGCGGTCCTGTAATGGTATTTCAGTATTCTCATCATCTTCACCGGTTTCATCATCGGTGACCACTATAGAATTGTCACTACTACAAGAAAAGGAAAGAAGCGATGCGATAAGTAAACCTAAAATTTTTATGTGTTTTGTTTGGAAAAGAAGGGTCATGTCAATTTTTTGACACCAATTTACCAAATCTAATCGATGTAACCCATTTGTTGCATCCACTCATCATTGAACATTTTGCCAACGTATCTGCTTCCATGATCATGGAAAAGTACTACAACAACATCATCTTTGGTGAATTGCTCTTTTAACTGAAGGAGTCCCTTTATTGCCGCCCCTGCAGAATTACCCAAAAACATGCCCTCTTCCTTGGCCAAACGTTGAGTATAAACAGCTGCATCTTTGTCTGTTACCTTGGTAAAGCCGTCTATAACATCGAAGTTGACATTTTTCGGAAGAATATCCTCCCCGATTCCCTCGGTAACATATGGGTAAATTTCATTTTCATCGAAAATCCCAGTTTCATGATACTTTTTAAATACCGAACCATAGGTATCGATACCCCAAACTTTGATGTTAGGGTTTTGCTCTTTAAGATAGGTTCCCACACCAGAAACGGTACCACCTGTTCCTACGCCAACCACAAAATGCGTGACTTTACCATCGGTCTGATTCCAAATTTCAGGTCCGGTGCTTAGATAATGAGCCTTGGTATTACTTGGATTGTCATATTGGTTTACATACCATGAATTTGGAATTTCTGTGGACAATCGTCGAGCGGTTGAATAATAACTTCTTGGGTCATCAGGCGCTACATCTGTAGGACATACATGTACTTCGCTACCAACTGCTTTTAAGATGTCTATTTTTTCTTTAGACTGCTTATCACTGATAACACAGATCATTCTATACCCTTTAACGACGGCGGCAAGAGCCAACCCCATTCCCGTGTTCCCTGAAGTTCCTTCAATAATAGTCCCACCAGGTTTTAATAGTCCAGATGCCTCCGCATCTTCAACCATTTGAAGGGCCATTCGGTCTTTTACTGAGTTTCCAGGGTTAAAAGTCTCATATTTGGCCAACACCAAACAAGGCAAGTCGGCCGTAAGCTTGTTGAGTTTTACCAACGGGGTATTTCCGATGGTCTCAAGAATATTTTCAGCGTATTTCATAATCGTTGCAAAGGTAAACTTTTGGACTATTGAATTTTGCTGGGATTGGATTTTTGGACATCCATTAAACAAACGGTGATAGGAGTTCGGAAAATTGAACGTATGTCATTGTAGATGAATAAAAAATTGAGCATTTCCTCCACTTTGTTACGGAAATGTCAATTTACTCAAACTTAATAGCCTTAACCGGGGTTATTTTGGTAATAATGTAGGACGGCAACAGCAACATCAACAGACATAAAAGCATTACGCCCAAGTTCAACATGAGTACCGTAGGTATGTCAATATGAATAGGAATATATTCGATGTAATACTCCTCTGGATTCGGGAATTTAAAGATTCGAAATTTATCTTGAAGATAAAGCAGGGCCAATCCAATACCATTGCCCCAAAGTAAGCCGATTGCAATCAGATATCCGGCATTGTACAAAAACACCTTTCGAATACTCCAGTTTTCAGAACCAAGCGCTTTTAAAACACCAATCATTTGAGTTCTTTCCAAAATCAACACCAATAAGGCAGTAATCATATTTATGCCTCCCACAATAATCATGATTCCAATTATGAGAGCAATATTGAAGTCGAATAATCCAATCCACTCGAATATGCGGAAGTATTTACTCTTAATGTTTTGTGTATCTAAGCTGGAAAGTGTTTTACCATAAATTTCATTGCTTTTTGCCTCCATTCGGTCAAAATCTTCAACAAAGACCTCAAAATTTCCAATTTCGTTGGAGTCCCATTTATTCATGCGTTGAATATGGCGTAGGTCCACAAAAATGATATCCCTGTCAAATTCCTCGAAACCGCTGTCATAAATACCAACTACATTAAACTTTCTATTATTGGGTGGCTTAGAAGGGTCATTTTCCTTGAGAAAAATGGCAAAAAAAGAATCTCCAACCTTCAAATTCAGAAGATTAGCCTTGATTTTGGAAATCAGAACTTCATCGTTTAGTTTTTCAGAATAATCTGGTAATCTGCCATCAACAAGATATTCTTCAAAAAACGTCCAATTGTAGTCTTTACCAACTCCTTTGGCCAGCATTCCTTCAAAAGTATCCGTAGTTCTGATTATCCCACCTTTGGTGGCGACAGCCTGGACGTGGGAAATGCCTTCTACATCTTCAAATTTCGGGTAAAAATCCTGTTCTATAGAAACCGGGGTCACCGAAACTTCCGAAGTGTTGTTATCATAGTTTGAGATTTGAATATGGCCATTAAAGGCAGCAACTTTTTCCCGAATCTTATGCTTTAAGCCTACTCCGGTGGCAATGGCAATGAGCATCATTACAATGCCAATAGCAATAGCTGCAATGGCAATTTTTATTATAGGTGCGGAAATACTAATTTTATGCTCCTTCCCTGTAATCAGGCGTTTGGCAATAAACAATTCTAAATTCAACGAATGCCCATTTTATCTATATTCAAAAGTACAGTTTTATTGTTGGTTTTACTGTTCTCGTCATGTAGAGGACAAGAAAAATCCAATAACCCCATCACGGAAAATGTAAAAACCGATACAATCGTACCAATTATTGTCGGAGCCAATAGAACAGAACTCTATCTTAAAGAACTTCAAGGAAAAAAAGTCGGAGTTGTCGCCAACCAAACGAGTGTCATCTTCAAAAAAAATAGCGGACATACCCATCTTGTGGATTCATTGCTCTCACTCAATGTGAATATGGTAAAAGTTTTTGCACCAGAGCATGGCTTTCGTGGAAAAGCTGATGCGGGCGAACATGTAAAAGATAGCATGGATGCCAAAACGGGACTTCCCATTTTTTCACTTCATGGAAAAAACAAAAAACCTACTGCAAAGCAACTGGATGGTTTAGATATCATGGTCTTTGATATTCAAGATGTCGGAGTTCGATTTTACACTTATATCGCCACTTTACAACTGGTAATGGAGGCCTGTGCTGAGGGCAACATTCCTGTTTTGGTCCTAGACCGACCCAATCCGAATGGACATTATGTAGGTGGTCCTACTATGAAAAATGAGCATACCGGATTTTTAGGAATGACTAAAATTCCTCTCGTGTATGGAATGACCATTGGCGAATACGCTCAGATGATTAATGGGGAGAAGTGGTTGAAAGGAGGAAAAAAAGCTAATCTGACCATAATTCAACTTAAGAATTACACGCATAATTCACCATATCATTTACCGATAAGACCTTCTCCGAATCTACCGAATGATGTCTCAATTACGCTATATCCAAGCTTAGGTCTTTTTGAAGGCACTAATGTGAACGCGGGACGTGGCACGGAATTCCAGTTTCAGCGCTATGGGGCATCATTTTTAGATAGTACCGCATACGATTTTAGTTATGTTCCAGAACCTAATTTTGGGTCGAAATACCCGAAAGAGGAAGGTAAAAACTGCTTTGGAGAAGACCTTTCAAAAGTTAAAAGAATGAACGTTGTTTCCCTTCAATGGTTGATTGATGCATATACCCATTCGTTGGATAAATCAAAATTCTTTAAGACCAATTCCTTTACCAAACATGCCGGCACAACTGAGTTGCAAAAGCAGATTGAATCTGGCATAACTGAAGAAGAGATTAGGAAAACCTGGCAAACGGAACTAGAAAACTTTAAAAAAATCCGAAAAAAATATCTTGTTTACGACTAGTCTTCAGTTGTTGGCTTCCGATATTTATGAAACGGCTGTTTAAGTAAGCTAATAATGCTACTATTTTCTTTTTCATCCGGAAAGGTATCCACTCCGTAGACTATTTTCTCTGTATCCATTGACATATAAGTCCCAAAAAGCCTATCCCAAATAGAGAAAATATTCCCATAATTAGAGTCGGTATATGGCAATTTATAATGATGATGTACTTTGTGCATATCCGGGCTTACAATAATCCAGCTTATTGCATTATCCAGTTTTTTGGAAAGTTTGATGTTGGCGTGATTGAATTGTGACAGCACTACGGACATGCTTTGGTACAACATTATTATTCCAATCGGAGCGCCTACGATCAAAACACCTATAAGCGTGAATGTATATCTAATCAAACTTTCCAGCGGATGGTGACGGTTAGCTGTTGTCGTGTCCACATTATGATCTGAATGGTGCACTAGATGAACCATCCAAAGGGGTTTAACCTTATGTTCTACCCAATGGGCCGTATAAGCGCCAATTAAATCGAGAAACATCACGCCCAGCACCACATAGAGCCACAAGGGCATTTGAGGCAACCAATTGATGATTCCAAAATCGTTGGCTATGCTCCAATCGGAAGTTTTTAGAAGCAAAAATGCTAAAGGGAAATTCACCAAAATCGTTGTCAACGTAAAAAAGAAATTCGGAACGGAATGCCTCCATTTCTTGTAGGGAATATTGAAAAGGGGCACAATACCTTCCAAAATCCAAAAAAAAGTAATTCCCCCCACCAAAATAAGGCTTCGATGCAAGGAGGGAATAGTTTCAAAGTAGGTCATTAGCTGTTCCATATTCCCAAATATAAGAAATCATTAAAGTTTGATTCTACGCTTCATTTCTTCCACAATTCGAAAAGCAGCAGGGCAAATAGCCACATTTTTTAAGGTTATATTGCTAATTTGATGGAACTTTTTTCGGTCTGTATGCGGAAATTCACGACATGCCTTTGGCCTCACATCGTAGATGGAACAATAGTTATCACTTCCCAAAAAGGCACAAGGCACCTGCTGTAACACATAATCATTTTCTTCATCGACCCTTAAATATTGCGCAATAAATTGTGAAGGTTTTAATCTGAGGTGTTTGGCAATGCGTTCAATATCCGAATTCGTAAAAAGTGGTCCCGTTGTTTTGCAGCAGTTGGCACAGGTTAAGCAGTCTGTCCGCTCGAACTCTTCATCATGCAATTCCCGCATAATATAATCCAGCTTTTTTGGCGGTCTTTTTTTCAACTTTGCGAAAAACTTCTTGTTTTCCGCATGCTTTTCCTTTGCTTTTTTGGGTAATTGCGCCAGTTCTTCTTCCATACAACAAACATAAAAAACTGTAGCTATTTAAACCTTTATGTATAATTAAAGTCCCATTTTTGCATCACCATTTGTACCATATGGCAGATATTTTAGGTAAGGCGTTGTTGGATTATCACTCAGGAAACTACACCGAGGATATAAAAACCTATTCGTCGTTGGACGAAGAAGATAGCCTGCCGCTTCCCTATTTATTCCGAAGTTTTAAGGAAATGCCCATTTTAGAACAAAAAGCGCTTCAAATAACAAAAGGAAAAGTTCTTGACATCGGCAGCGGAGCTGGAAATCATAGTCTTTATCTTCAAAACAAAGGGTTCGATGTGACCGCTTTGGACGCATCCGAAGGCGCCATCGCAGTATGCAATCAAAGAGGGCTAAAATCCACTGTCAAATCATCTATTCTTGATTTTTCACGGGATAAGTTTGATACCCTATTGCTACTTATGAATGGCATAGGATTGGCAGGAAAACTTAGTGCCATTGATGGGTTTTTGAAACATTTGAAATCATTATTGCTTCCGAAGGGGCAGATTTTATTGGATTCCAGTGATATAATCTACATGTTCGAACAAGATGAGGATGGCGGGTATTGGATTCCAGACAACGCTCAATATTATGGGGAAGTGCAGTTTCAAATGGAATATAAAGGCCAAAAAGGTTTACCTTTTGCATGGCTTTACCTTGATTACAACACATTGAAAAATGCCTGCGAAGCAAACAATTTAAATTGTGAAATTGTAATATCCGGTGAGCATTACGACTATTTAGCCAAATTGTCAATAAAAGAATAATAGAACCTGGTATTGAGCGTTCTATTTAAATAGCATTTTAGCATGAAAAAGAAAATCTTACTATATACCCTTCTTGGTATAACCTTGGTTTGGTCTTGTTCCAAAAGTTCAGATGATACTCCTGGACCTACAAGTGTTGATAAATCGGCCAATCTTTTAGCGACCGGAGCTTCGGCCAGTGACATTCTGGGCAATGCCAATTTTGATAGATTGCTTATTGAAGTAGCTCATGTCAATGGTTTTAGGCCTACGGATGCCACCATGGACAATTTTGAAGCCTTCCTTAGGGAAAGGACTTTTAAAACAGATATCGAATTTACCTTCAATGCATTACCTTCTCCTGGTGAAGAAACTTTGACTCTTCAGGAAATTGCAGATTTGGAGAGTGACAACCGCACCGCATACAATAGCGGAAATACCCTGGCTATTTATATTTATTTTGCTAACGCCCCCTCGGATGATGATGATGAAAATGAGGGTCTAGTAACATTAGGAGCTGTATACAGAAACACTTCCATGATCATCTATGAATCTACCATAAGGAACTTAGCTGGTCAAAGCAATTTGGTCTCTGTTACAGATATAGAAAGTGCTACCTTAAACCATGAGTTTGGACATTTGTTCGGTTTAGTGAACCTAGGGACCCCAGCAGTAAATAACCATGAAGACCCTGATGCCGAAAATCATTGCAATGTTCAAGGTTGTTTAATGCGTGCAGAACTACAATTCGGAGCAACGAATAAGAGTTCTAGTTTAATCTCAAAAAGTGAACTACAATCGGCGTGTCATTTATCTGGGATGGGCATGATGAAATTATTGCAACAACAAGTCTCAAAAGGACTTCCTGTAGTGCCTGTTTTAGACTCTGAATGCGTTTTAGATCTTCAAAACAACGGAGGTAGATAAAGCTCTTAAGGTATATTCAAATATTTATGGGTCTGTAAAGACACTATCCATTTTGGATGTTGCATTACATAATCTACTATAAGAGGAATCATTTTCTCCCTCACACTCCATTCAGGCTGAAGATAGAGGATGCAATTTTCATTGACCTTCGCTGCTTGTTCCTCTGCAAAAATTAGATCGTGTTTGTTGTACACGATTACCTTTAATTCATGCGCAACCTCGTAGATTTCTTCTTCCGGAAGTTTATTTTTTTTTGGTGATAAACAAATCCAGTCCCAGCTTCCTGTCAATGGATAGGCACCTGAGGTTTCTATGTGAATTTTTAAATTCTTCGCTTTCAAGCTTGCGGTAAGAGGTCCCATATCCCACATCAACGGTTCTCCCCCGGTTATCACAATAGTATTGGAATATTTGACAGCATTATCCACGATATTCTCAATAGCTGTAGGTGGATGGGTTTCAGCATCCCAACTTTCCTTTACATCACACCAATGACAACCCACATCACAACCTCCAATGCGAACAAAATAGGCGGCGGTTCCTTTGTGATAGCCTTCGCCTTGAATGGTATAAAACTCCTCCATTAAAGGAAGCATAAGCCCCTTTTCCACCAAATCCGATATCTGTTCTGAAACCATGGCGCAAAGATACGTTGGATGGTTGAATTACTTTACAACCACAAGAAGTTGTTTCTGTTTGCTGTTTCAGAATTGTTTAAAATAACCCTATTTTTATCGCAAATTGAATTCCATGAGCACTACCGATAAATTCTTTGAGCATATTGAGAAGGGCTATGCCACCAAAGGCGATTATATTACCATGGGGGCAGGAATGCTCAATGGAGAGGCTGTAACGGAAGCTTTTATTAAAGTTCCACTAAAGACACTCAATAGGCATGGACTTATTGCAGGTGCAACGGGTACTGGAAAGACAAAAACACTACAAGTAATTTCTGAAAATCTTTCAGAAAAAGGGATTCCCGTTTTGTTAATGGACCTCAAAGGTGACCTAAGTGGTATTGCACAACCTAGTCCGGGACATCCAAAGATTGATGAACGACATGAGAAAATTGGACTTCCATTTGAGGCAAAAGGTTTTCCCGTTGAGATTTTATCGCTTTCAGAACAAGATGGGGTGCGATTGCGAGCAACAGTGTCCGAGTTTGGGCCTGTACTATTATCAAGAATCTTGGACCTTTCGGTAACCCAAGAAGGCATTGTTGCAGTGGTTTTCAAATATTGCGACGATAATAAACTCCCTCTTTTAGATTTAAAAGACTTCAAAAAAGTGCTGCAATATGCCACAGGAGAAGGAAAAAAGGAATTTCAGGATGCTTATGGTCGAATTTCCACGAGTTCTACTGGAACTATTTTAAGGAAAATCATAGAATTGGAGCAGCAAGGCGCTGACCTTTTCTTTGGAGAAAAGTCCTTTGATGTGGATGATTTGGTGCGAATCGATGAAAATGGACGAGGTTATATCAACATTATTCGATTGACCGATATTCAGGACAGACCTAAACTGTTCTCAACTTTTATGTTGAGCCTCCTGGCGGAGATATATGCCACATTCCCAGAACAAGGGGATAGTGACAGACCGGAATTAATACTATTTATTGATGAGGCACATTTAATTTTTAAAGAAGCATCCAAAGCTCTATTGGACCAAATCGAAAGCATTGTCAAATTGATACGTTCCAAAGGCATTGGCCTATACTTTGTCACTCAAAACCCTACCGACGTGCCAGATGATGTTTTGGCACAATTAGGTTTAAAAGTACAGCATGCGCTCAGAGCATTTACTGCAAAGGACAGAAAGGCCATAAAACTGACAGCAGAGAATTATCCTGATTCAGAGTTTTATGACACCAAAGAAGTACTGACTTCTTTAGGAATCGGTGAGGCTTTAATTTCTGCATTGGATGAAAAGGGACGACCAACACCTTTGGCAGCAACCCTACTTCGGGCTCCTATGAGTCGAATGGACGTGCTTACCGAAGCTGAACTCAAGGAGGCTTTGGGCAAGTCAAAACTCATTAAAAAATACAATGAGGATATTGACCGAGAAAGTGCTTATGAAATCCTGAATGAGAAAATCGAAAAAGCCGAAAAAGAGGCCGAGAAAGAAAAAGAACGGGAAGAAAAACGAAAAACCTCTTCACGAAAAAGCTCCTCTACACGAAGAAGTACCCGAATGAATCCTGTAGTAAAAGTGCTCACCAGTGCCACATTTATTCGTGGTGTGTTGGGTGTATTAAAAAAAGTTATACGATAGAAAAAGTATATGAAGAAATTAGGCCTGGCTCTTGGTATTTGTCTGTTAATAATTGGATGTGGAGAAAAGGACACCACTTTTTTGATAACGGAGAAGTCTGTGGGCTCTCTTTTAAGCGAGACTACCGTTGCTAATTTAAATCAGGTTTTTGCCCAAGATTCTATCTCAAAGGATACGGCCAGTTCTGACTCTGGAAAAATTAAAATCTATCAAAAGAACGGAAAACATTTATTGACCCTAACCTCAAGTTCGGATAGCATTCCAACAATCGAGAATATTCGCATTTTTGACAATCGCTATAAGACTGACAAGGGTATTGGACTTAATAGTACCTTTCAGGATATCCAAGAAAACTATTCCATCAAGAAAATTGTTACCACAATCAATAGTATTGTCATCTTTCCAAAAGAAAGTAATCTGTATTTTACCATTGATAAGGAAGAGTTGCCTTCCAATTTGAGATATACTACCTCTAAAGTTGAAGCCGTTCAAATTCCGCCTACTGCTAAAATTAAATATCTAATGCTCGGCTGGGAGTAGTGCCTGTTAATTAATTCCTAAAGAGGTTTAAAGAGAGCGACCATTTGGGTAATTTCAGGGCAAAACCAACCCAATGAAGATAGCTTTCCTTTTTCTTTTAGTACCAGTTCTCTCCTTTGCACAATACGATTTTGAACCTTCATCCGAGCATCCTTTTGGTCTTCCCAATCCTGAGGCCCCGAAAGAAATCATGGATTTTGCTCCATTGATCGGAGAATGTAATTGCAAATCGTACAGTCTAAAAGCGGATCAAACCTGGGCGGAACCCATTGACATGGTCTGGCGGTTTAAATATATAATGAATGGAATGGGGGTCCAGGATGAAACGCTAAAAAAGGATGGCAGGCATTCCGGAAGTATTCGTCAGTTTATTCCCGACAGCACAAAATGGTATGTGCATTATTATAGCTCAGGTGCCCCATCTACTAGACTTTCAACATGGGAAGGCAACAAAACCGAGGAAGGTAAAATTATACTCTACCGCGAACAAAAGGCACCGAATGGAACAGATGGGTTTTTCCGGCTCTCTTTTTATGATATTGATGAAAAAGGATTTAAATGGGTCGGTGAATGGGTAGACAAAACGGAACAGGTAGTATTCCCTACTTGGAAAATTGATTGCTCTAACGGCAAGACTTCCCAAACAGATGAAGAGGAAAAGAACAAAATAGTTACGGCGTCCCGAAATTTTTCAAAAGCGTTTATAGCCCAAAATTTTGATGAAATGGGCAATATTTATACAGATGATGCCAAACTAATTCCCCCAGGAGTGTCCATAGTTGATGGTCGTGAAGCCATCAAAGCGCGTTGGGAAATGGGAAAGGAAACCAAGGTACTCTCACATAGCATGGACGCTTCAGAAATAAACATTATCGGAGATTATGCTTACGATTATGGGTATTACCGTGGCACCAGTCAGAAAGGGAAAGAATCGGTTTCTACATGGAAGGGAAAATATGTCGTGGTTTGGAAAAAGACATCAGGTTCTTGGCAAATGTATATCGACATTTGGAATAGACTAATGGATTAAATTAATCCATATTTTTCCCGATTGGCAAGCACCTTAGGACTGTTTGTTTGCATCCACTCTGTTAGTTCCAGAAGTCGTTCAACGTAGGACTGTCCAAAATCGGTAAGGCTATATTCCACGCGAATGGGTACTTCAGCATAGACTTTTCTTGAGATATATCCATCTGCTTCCAAGACTTTTAACCGTTGGCTCAACACTTTACTCGAAATGCCATAGACAAATTTCTTCAATTTATTAAAACGTAAAACGGGAAAATACCCCAACCATAAAATGATAAGTGTACTCCACTGGTCTGAAGCTACAGACATTACATCTCGAACAGGACAAAGTTCAGGTGGATTCTTGTAATCAATATGGCCAAACATTTTTTGCAATTTTTTTGCCATTCTAACCTGCTGATTTTCAGTAACAGTTTCCATTTTTATACTTGGTTTTGGAGAGGTGACTTCTTTTTTCTTCTAAAATGAATATGTAATTTTAGTTTCTAATAAAAAGTAAGTTACAAAAAGTAACCATATGAAAAAAGTGATCGCAAAAATACTTCCCCTAGCTTATGGGCAATATTTTAACCTTAATTCTCTCTTTTTTCCTAAAAAAACTGCCCATAGGGCATTTAATCTATTATGTACGATAAGAAAAGGTAGGGTACAGCCCCAACAGGCAGATTATCTGGAAAAAAGCAAGAATGTAGTTGAACAGGTTGCGAATCATCAATTGCAGACCTATCATTGGCCAGGAAATGGTGAAACCGTGCTCTTGGTGCACGGCTGGGAAAGCAACACTTTCCGTTGGCGAAATCTGATTAAAAAACTTCAAGAAGCCAATTTCAATATTATTGCTTTTGATGCTCCTTCGCACGGACATTCCTCGGGTAAACTTTTGTATGTGCCGCTTTATGAAGAAGCAGTGCATTACATGGTAAAAAAATACAACCCAAAGTACTTGGTTGGGCATTCCGTCGGTGGAATGACCTTAATGTACAATGAATATAAAAATCCTAATCCAGCCGTAGAAAAAATTGTCACTATTGGTTCTCCCTCCGAATTCCATGAAATTATGGAGCATTCTCAAAACATCCTAAGGTTTAGCAATCGCTTTATGGGTATTATCGATAATTACATCCAAGACAGGTTTGGTTTTAAAATTCATGATTTTTCTACTTCCCAATTTGCGAAATCCAACACCAAAAAGGGACTCTTATTTCATGATTGTTTAGATCTTGTCGCCCCCTATCATGCCTCTGAACAAGTCCACGCTAATTGGAAAGGAAGTAAACTGGTAACTACTCAAGGTTTAGGACACTCCATGCACCAGGAAGAAGTTAATGATGAAATCATTAATTTTCTTTTGGCATAACCCATTCAAAAAAAATCCCTAGCGCTTTTTGCATTAGGGATTTTAAGAGTACTCGTTAAGATGGAGAAACTAGAATTTTCTATATTCTCCTTGCAAATATTGATTGGCTTCTTCTTCTGCAAACTTGGCATTTTCACTATCCCAATGCAGCGTTTTATTCGGGAAACGTCCCGCTATAACACCCAGGAGAATGGTTTCCGTCAAACGGGCAGCATACTCAAAAGGAGCAGTACATTTGTCCTTGCCTAAGCAGGCGTCGATAAATTGATGATAGTGTTTGGGTCCTTCACTAGCGTAGTTTCTGACAGGTTCTCCTAAGTTATGCTTGGCAATGTCTTTGGAAATATCGACATATTTGCCTCTTACAATCTTTCTTGGCAATTGCATAAAATGAGGTAGGAGCAAGCGTCCCTTTGTTCCCACAAACATAGCCCCCTGTTCTGGAAGTTCTCCTGCATTCGCAACTTTAGCATCCAGGGAAATGTCTGTTTTGGAAGCTTTCTTTTTGGTGTTTACCCCACCCTTTGCGCCCGGAAGCACCAAATCTTCATGGGCAGGAGGCATTCCTGGACCGTCATACCAAATCCACTTTAATGATTTGTCTGTGTATTCCGTTCCTGGGAATTCGTATGTAACGGTATTGTTTTCTGGATACCCATAACCGTTCGGCTCGCGGCATTCATTTATAATGGTCTTGGGAACATCAAGGTTTAATGCATTATAAGGTGTGTCGAAAATATGAACGCCCATATCACCTAAAGTACCGCATCCATAATCCATAAGTTTTCTCCAGTTTCCTGGGTGGTAATATCCTTCCTTATAAGGACGCTCTGCCGAAGTGCCCAACCAAAGGTTCCAGTCGAGTTGTGCAGGTACAGCGTCTTCTCCTTCTGGCTCAGCTCCATTATATCCCCAAGATTTTGGACTCCAAGCATGCACCGTATGTACTTTTCCAATTATACCATCCTGTATCAACAATGTGGCCAATTTATAATCGTAAAAAGAATGTACCTGTATACCCATTTGGGTAACCAGACCCTTGTCTTGGGCCACCTTCTTCATGGCCCGAGATTCAGAAACATAATGAGTCAGCGGTTTTTGGCAATAGACATGCTTGTCCATTTCCATAGCCATCAATGAGGCCGGTGCATGGGTATGGTCCGGTGTAGATACAATTACCGCATCAATTTCATCGGCCATTTCATCCAACATCACACGATAGTCAAAAAACACTCGAGCCTTCGGGTGTTGCTTGCGTGCCGTGGATAAGTTGATTGCATCTACATCGCAAAGTGCCACCACATCAACCTGTGAGTGCGATGATATGTCATTTAGATCTGCAGCTCCCATATTGGCCACCCCAATATGAGCTGTTCTTATCCTGCCATCAGGTTTTATCGTTCTCAACTTTTCATTGGCACTAAGAACGGAAGGTGCGGCCAGCAAACCGAGGGCGCCCACACCACTTTTCTTTAAAAAATCCCTCCTATCTTGATTTGACATCTTCTTACTCATACTATTATCTTAAAAATTATTTTTTCTACTGTAACTTTTGGCTGTGACCCTTCCTTTACTAGTTCTATAGCCTTCTTATTTTTATATTCTTGAACCAAATAGGACTTGAATGATCCTGCAATGCTATGAAACCCTTTTTGAATTTTCCGTAATCGGGAGCATTGTCCCACTTTCCTGAATTTTTCTTTTTGTTCCAATCCTCTGACCATGGTTGAAACTCCAACAGCTTTTTACCATTGAGCCAATGTTCCACTTTTTCCGGGGTAAAAACAATCCTGGAGGAATTCCATTCCCCAACGGGATTTAATTCCTTTTGGGATTCATCGGCAACGTGCATAGCATAATCAGCACCGGTCTTTTGCCAGTCCTGCAACACTTCTGGATTTTTAGCCCCAAACTGAGAGTTATAATCAGTCAAATTATGGATTCTGGCATAATTCTCATCATCTATAAGCTGATATTCTGGAGAAACTACAGGAGGACCATCATATCCCTCCTTCACATGATAGAAGATACCACTATTGCCTCCTTCGGGTATTTTCCATTCTAAATACAACTCAAAATTGTCAAACTCCTCTGCGCCATAGATAATATCTGTGCCTCCTTCATAATCTTGCTCCAATCCCAACGCGGTATCGAAGGTTAGCGTGCTGTCCTTAATAGTCCATCCTGGTGGCAAGGAATCACCATTATATGCTCTCCACCCTTTGGTAGTTGAACCATCGAAAAGATACACCCATTCATTCGTCTCTGGATTGGTTTCTACTATTGCTTCTTTTTTGACCTCTGTCTTTTGCGCTACTTTACAAGAACTAATAATAATAAACGATACCAGAATCGCGATTTTTTTCATTTTAGTTGCTATTTAATTAGTTATGTTGTCAGTTATTAAAGATAATCACATTTGCCCGTGGTAGGAATTTTTTTATACCATCAACACAACATAAACCACGAATGCTGTTTTGTAAAGAATTATCTGGTGTTATTCTAAAAAATCCCAAAATCAATTTATTAATTTTGTGAATACAGTAATCATCTATCCTTATGCAGACCATTACTCCTTTCCATATTGCCATTCCGGTTCATAATCTGGCCGAATGTCGTAGTTTTTATCGTGAAATATTAGGTTGCGAAGAAGGTAGAAGTAGCGACCACTGGGTCGATTTTAACCTTTTTGGACATCAATTGGTCATTCATTATAAACCAAAATCAGAGGAAACCCTGCACACCAACGCGGTAGATGGTAAGAATGTTCCCGTTCCGCATTATGGAGTGGTATTACCATGGGATATTTTTCAGTCTTTTTCAAAAGAATTAGTGGCAAAAGGAGTTGAATTTGTTATTGAACCCTATATCAGATTTGAGGGTGAGGTTGGAGAGCAAGCTACCATGTTTTTTCTTGATCCAGCAGGGAATGCTCTAGAATTCAAGGCCTTCAAGGATATGGGACAACTTTTCGCGCAATAATTTTATGCCAGTGTCAATCCTTTTTTTCTGACCCAGAAATAGGCGAAAATCATGTTTGGCACCCAACAAAGCCATGCAACTATTTTGTATGCAATTAAGAATTCTCCAAAAGCCATTGTCAAAAGTGGCAGCCAAATACGTAGAGTTACAGCGGCAAAGCAGGCGGCATAACTGTAAATCATCATGCCTTGATGTAATTGCAAATCTTTTACACGAATGGCTTTGTAAGCTCTCACCGTGGTATACAACCATATTACTCCCAAACTGAGGAATCCTAAAGCCGAAACCGTACCTCCAGTGGCAAAAAAACCGATATAGATTGCACATAGCCCACTAATCAAGGCTGTCAGAACATATATCTTACCTAAGTTTCTATGAAGTTTTAGGCTCCTTTTCCTTATTTTTTTACTGAATTGTGACCATCCGGTAAGTAGAGCAAGACCTCCAAAGCTTATATGTCCATAAAAAGCAATACTCCAGAGCTGATCGGATAATAATTCGGTTGTTTTACTTTGCAACAGACCAAAAGGTTCGGTTACTATCCAATACACTAAGGGATAAAGCCCCACCCCTATTGCCAAAAAGGCAAATATGAACCAAGCTATTTTATTTCTTATTATGCCAGCCATTTCTGAATCATTTATAACGCCAACTAGTTAAATCAGCTCCTTTCGGTGCACTTTTCGCTATTCGTTCCATTATTTTGGGGACATACATCGTGTTATAGCGCATTCTAGTGATATGATTGGGTAATTCTGGATCTCCATTCCAACAATGTTCTGCTCTGTCTCCATACAAAACTTCACCTCCATAGTATGGGTCCGTTGTGCTCTCTAAAAAATCCTCCATTAAGTAAACTGCATTGTTTAAGTAGTAATTATCCATATCCCCGCAATAAATGTGGATTTTGCCCTTGAGATTTTCCCCTAATTTATCCCAATCACGTTCTAAAATATGTTTTAGGTCATAGTTCTCTTGCCAATATTTTGCAACTTCCGGGTCAATTTCTCCTGTCATCTTATCCCAAATCCGTTGTGGATAGCCGTCTTCTCCTTGCGGTGAATAGGTTGCTTCCCAAATATCCCATTGCTGACCTGACCGCGATTTTGTTCCCAATACCAACTCCAAATGATTGTTTTCCCGAACCGTGCTCTGTATGTGACCGAGATAATCGCGATGAGCAGGTACTTCTATTGCTTTGTGATCACTTTTATAATAATAGGCGTTCTCGTCTTCATAAATATTGGTGAGGCAATAGGCCCTAAAATCGATGGGGTCTGGACAAGCCGCGAAACATCCGTTGTATTCTTCCGGGTATTTAACTTGAACAGCGAGTGCTTCCCAACCCCCAGTGGAACCGCCATATAAAAATCGTGACCAACCTTCTCCAAGTCCCCTAAATTCTTTTTCTATATAAGGAATCAACTCATGGGTAATTGCATCGCCATAAGGTCCTTGACTTGCGGAGTTCACTGCATAAGAGTCGTCATAATAAGGGGTTGGATGCTGGATTTCAATAATCAAAAACCGAGGAAAATCAGGTTCGTTCCATCTTTTATAAAAATCGTAAGCCTCTTGCTGTTGAATAATATTATAGCCTTCTATATCAAAACGTGAAGAATACTCAGGCTTAGTTTCAGGGTCTGGTGGTGTTGTTCTAAAACCGCCAAAATCACTTGGAAAATGCCCATGAAAAATCATCAATGGGTACTTTGCCTCTGGATGTTCATCAAAACCCTTTGGCAGCAATATATGAGCTCCCAAGTACATATCTCTTCCCCAGAATTCAGATAGCTTTTCAGATTTAATTTTTATGTGCTTTATCCATTTAGTATCCTCCGGTTCTTCTATGGGAGGTATGACCTTATCCATTGTTATGTGTAGGTTCTGAATGCCTTTTTCTGTAATTGTCACTTTAACAGGATCGCTATATACATTTCCTGGTGACCTGTTCCATTGTTGTCCTTCTCCATTGTCCATTGGTAGTTTAACGGTATGTCCGGTAGATAGGTTAAAGGTCTCATAGGTGTGCAACAGTGCTTGCGCATTATATTCCCCTGGAGGCACTTTGTTTAGACTTGGATATGGAAATCCGAAAACAGAATCGTCAAAAACAATTTCTTGTTCGGACTTCATACCATTCACATCCATCCCAAAAATCAATTGAGCATCCAATCCGGTCCCTATTTGAAAACGAGGTTCTTTTTCATCATTGGTGGAAAGCATTAGCAGCAATCTTCCGTCAAGAGTTTCTTCATTGGCCTCCTTTGAAAAGGAAACCACAACCTTATTGGTGTTCTGCGTCTTGTCGCACGAATTCAATAGAAGAGCAAGACAAACGGTTATCAAAAGATAGTTTTTCATGGTTGGATTGGAATTTGATAAAAAGATACTGATTTTAAATCACGGTTCAAATGATTTAGCACCACAACCATAAATTGATACTAATAGGTACCAAAAATGCGTTATATATCTAGAAATCATAGGGTATAACACCTACTAAACTACCAAGTGATGAAAGTAATCTTACTCTTAATTATCGTATTATTCTCTTCTTTGGCTATATCTGGCTGCACGAATGATGAAGGTGAAGGTGACCTAGATATTCTTATCCCTGAAGATGAGCAGGAACAACTATCAACCTCTTCCAAAAAGAAAATTAGCGATTAGTTGTTGGTTGATTGATGTCTTTCCCTAGCCAGAAGGGTGTTCTTAAGTAGCATGGCGATGGTCATAGGACCTACACCTCCGGGTACGGGAGTGATATACGAAGCTTTTTTGCTGACAGCTTCAAAATCTACATCACCTGTGATGTAATATCCTCTTTCCCGAGTCTCATCAGGTACACGTGTTATCCCAACATCAATAATTGCTACGCCTTCTTTAACCATATCCGCCTTAAGAAAATTTGGAACTCCCAAAGCCGAGACAATAATGTCGGCCTGAAGGGTCAATTCTTTGATATCCTTGGTTCTGCTATGCGTCAATGTAACTGTTGAATTGGCGGCTTTTCCTTTTTGACTCATTAAAATACTAATGGGTCTTCCCACGATGTGACTTCTTCCAATGACAACGGTGTGTTTACCCTCGGTATCGACATCATATCTGCGGAGTAGTTCCATGATACCAAACGGTGTGGCTGGGATGAATGATTTCATATCCAACGCCATTTTTCCAAAATTGGTAGGGTGAAATCCATCTACATCCTTATCTGGGTCAACGGCCATCAACACTTTTTGCTCATCGATATGTTCGGGCAGTGGAAGTTGTACAATGTACCCATCAATATCGGCATTGGAGTTCAAAGCAGCTACTTGGCTTAGTAATTCATCTTCTGTGGTCTCTTCTGGTAAATGAATCAAGGTTGATTCGAACCCTATTTTCTTACAGGAACGTACTTTGCTGCCCACATAGGTTAAACTTGCACCATCGTTCCCAACCAATACAGCAGCCAAATGAGGAACTTTTTCTCCTCTTTCCTTCAGCTGAGTTACCTCAACAGCAATTTCATCTTTAATTTGGTTTGATATTTTTTTTCCGTCGAGAATTTCCATCTGGATTGGTTATTGGGTTAAAGGTAAAAGGTTTGGTTATTTCGCGCTTTTATCTCATGTTCTGCATCATCTGCATCATCTTTTTGCCACCGCCGCCTTGCATCATCTTCATCATTTTACTCATTTGCTCGAATTGCTTCAATAATTGGTTCACTTCTTGAATAGTTCGCCCACTTCCGGCTGCTATACGCTTTTTGCGGCTGGCATTCAGTTTAGAAGGAGTCGAACGTTCATCAGGTGTCATGGAGTGAATAATGGCTTCGATATGTTTGAAGGCGTCATCGTCTATATCAAGTCCTTTCAAGGCTTTTCCCGCACCGGGAATCATACCCATGAGGTCTTTCATATTCCCCATTTTTTTGATTTGCTGAATCTGGCTTAAGAAATCGTCAAATCCAAAACGGTTTTTGGCTATTTTCTTCTGGATTTTGCGTGCTTGCTCCTCATCAAATTGTTCTTGGGCACGTTCAACTAAGGAGACCACATCACCCATTCCCAAAATCCTATCGGCCATTCGAGAGGGATAGAAGACATCAATTGCCTCCATTTTTTCTCCTGTACCAATGAATTTTATGGGTTTATCTACAACAGATTTGATTGAAATGGCTGCACCGCCTCGGGTATCACCATCCAGTTTGGTAAGGATGACCCCATCGAAATTTAAAACATCATTGAAGGCCTTAGCCGTATTCACTGCATCCTGACCGGTCATGGAATCCACCACGAACAAGGTCTCTTGAGGAGTTATTGCCTTATGGATGTTTGCAATTTCCGTCATCATTTGTTCGTCAACAGCCAAACGACCTGCGGTATCTATAATGACTACATTGCAACCATTTGCTTTCGCATGTGCTACACCGGCTTTGGCAATTTTAACCGGGTCATTGTTTTCACGGTCGGAAAACACCTCAACGCCGACTTGTTCACCAACTACATGCAACTGGTCTATTGCCGCAGGGCGGTAAACGTCGCATGCTACCAACAATGGCTTTTTGGTTTTTTTGTTTTTGAGGTAATTGGCCAATTTACCCGAGAATGTGGTTTTACCAGAACCTTGAAGACCCGACATTAGAATTACCGATGGATTCCCCGAGAGGTCCACTTCTTCGGCATCGCCACCCATCAATTCGGTCAATTCATCTTTTACAATCTTGACCATAAGTTGGCCAGGTTGCAAGGAGGTCAATACATCCTGACCAAGAGCTTTTTCCTTGACCTTATTCGTAAATTCCTTAGCTATTTTAAAATTGACATCAGCGTCCAATAATGCCCTTCTAATTTCTTTGAGGGTCTCTGCAACATTGATCTCGGTTATTTGCCCGTGTCCCTTGAGGACGTGTAATGCCTTATCGAGCTTTTCACTTAAATTGTCAAACATCTATTTGTGTCATTTTAAAAGAGGGACAAATTTAAGAATAAAAAGAAAAGGACGGCTTTGGGGAGAGCCGTCCTTTTCAAAAAAGATAGGGGAAAAATATTTATATCTTCTCGAAAATTAGAATTTCTGTAGAATTCTCATCTTCATGAACCAATACTATTTTATTGGCGGTGACAGATTCAATATACCAATCATCTGTAATCTCTCCGAACTTGGCATCATTTGCAAAGTTGAGGAAGAACTTTAACTCATTATCATGGTTTCTGATAACCCTCCATAGCCCTTCAATAATTGGATTGTCATTCTCATCCACTTGAACACGGTGCATTTCATTGAAATAGAAATCCAAACCATCAAATTCAGTGGTCATTTCCACATTATCTTCAACGTACTCGGTAATATTCCAAGCACCATCCATTAGAGTTGTTCTGATTTCAACAACGTCTCCATCATTTGCATTATCATCACACACACGCAATAAAATCAATTCATAATCAATTTCGTCAACTTCAAACCTCAATCTGGTATCGTTTAGATCTCTCAATGGCCAATCGAAGCTTACTCCAGGTTCATCACCCATGGTAATCAATAGGGATGGAATTCCTTCATTGTTTGGACCAACTTCCCATGTACCTTCTGAAGTTGTATCGCCATCACTCAAAGTAACCACACCATCTGGCAAGAATTTGAATTCAAATCCTATAAGTCTTTCAATTTCTTCGCCTTGATTTTTTACTTTTTTGATGATCCACTCACATTCTTTCAAGATTTCTCTTAATGTATCTGGCTCAGGAACATCATCCTCACAAAGTTGCTTCATGATAATCTTGTTACCACCTTCAGCATAAAGTTTGATAGTGTGATCTCCGATTTCATATACCAACCACTCTAGGTTAAAGTCAACCAAAGTATCGAACTCAAGGGTTAGTAGCGGACCACGATCGGTAAAACTAGAACTCCATGTACCGTTAAGTATGTTTCCTTCTCTGTCCTTAACAGTTACTCCTCCGTCTTCGGTAAAAGTCATTAAGTATTCAAAATACTGATCTGTTTGGTTTACTTCGTCTCTTACAACTTCTTTTACCAACCAAGGACACTGCGTTAAGCAAAAATCAAATCTTTCTTCATCAAAATCGTCATCATTGAAATCATCATCATCATCTTCATCACATTCGTCTTCCGCCATTTCTAAGGCCTGGGCCAACTCGGCGTTACTACCTGCAGTAATTTCCGTACCATCAAATTTTTTCAAAGTGATTGGAAACTCAATACTAACTAAATCTCCATCTTCCAATCCATCAAAGAACTTTCTTAATTGTTCATCACTTTCAACCATAACCTCACCGGTCTGTTGGCTGTTGATGTCAAACGTAAAAAGGGTAATAGGGTAAACAAAGTCGATACACTCAATATCGTCATCATCTCCACCTTCCACACATTCCGCGGCCAACTCTCTTAATTGTTCCTTGTTTTCGATAACAAGTTCTGAGAAGTCGGCATAGGTAATGGTAATTGGAAATAGGATTTCCAAAATGTCTTCATCCACATCTACTTCATCAAAAATATCTTCAATAGTTTGAAGGTCTTCTTCAGAATCGATGCTCACATCAATACCATTTACATTTACGGTATATGGAAATTTAAGTGCAAAACAGCTTGCGCCATCTACAATGTTATCGAAAGAACCATCATTGGATGATGTTTTTTCAATTAAAAGTGCGGTGGATGAACCAGCCTCTAACGTTTCTTGGTTATTGCCGTTCACCTCTTCAAATTCTTCTTGACAAGAAGTGAATGTAAGTGCCACGGCAAAAAGCGTGACGTACATTAAGTTATTTATCAACTTTTTCATAACGATTTGGATTTTTTGGGTTATGCTTTGACCATTAAACAACTGTATTGGAAAAAACCCTACCTGATCTTAATTTTTTTCAAATATCTTTGGTTATCAGACAAACCCTTCTACATGAACAACGTTTGCGAAGAGCAGGTCTTTAGCTCTATTTTCAAGGCTAATTCCAAAACGGTTTTCAACTATATATATTATAAGTTTGGGAATGAGGAGAAAGCACATGATGCTGTACAAGAGGCTTTTGTAAAGCTTTGGGAAAATTGTGCCAAGGTAATGCCCGAAAAGGCGAAGTCCTATTTATATACGGTGGCCAATAATTTATACTTAAATGTAATCAAGGCGGAAAAAGTTCGATTGAAGTATGCAAAGCCCACTTTAGAGATTTCAAATGAGTCTCCAGAATTTTTGCTTGAAGAAAAAGAATATCAGCAAAAACTGGACAATGCGCTAAATGATTTACCTGAAAATCAAAGAACAACATTTTTATTGAATAGGATAGATGGTAAAAAGTATGCTGAAATAGCTGAGATGGAAGGGGTAAGTGTAAAAGCGATTGAAAAACGGATGCATTTGGCCCTAAAAACCTTGAGGGAAAAGATAGATGGGATTTAGTTTTTGAAGCTAATTACCTAATACTGAAATAAAAAAGTAGGGTTTTTTAAAACCTAATTGTTATTAAAACGTAAAGCATAGAAATCATGCAAGAAAATTACTTGGCAAAATGGCTTAGCGGAGAGCTTTCTGAGCAGGAGCTGGCGGAATTTAAAAAGTCCGCAGAATATGCTTCTTATCAGAAACTAAAAGAGGTTTCAAGCAACTTGAAAGCTCCTGAATTCGATGTTGACCAGGCTTTAACACAACTTACGGAAGAACGTATTGGCAATGCTCCAAAAGTCATTGCATTAAATCCGTTCAAGAAATTCTTGCGTGTTGCTGCCGCCATCGCTGTACTTATTGCTGGCTCTTATTTTTATGTGAGTACTTTGGACGAATCAGTGGCAACCCAGTTTGCTGAACGTTCTGAAGTGGTTCTTCCCGATAATTCAGAAATTGTATTAAATGCTGGTTCTAGCGTTTCTTACAGTGAAAAAAAATGGGATAAAGAACGAAATGTCGCTCTTAAGGGAGAAGCTTTCTTTAAAGTGGCTAAAGGCAAAAAATTCACGGTATCAACTGAACAGGGTACTGTAACGGTCTTGGGAACGCAATTTAATGTGGAAAACAGGGAGGGCTTTTTTGAAGTTACCTGTTTTGAAGGATTGGTCAGTGTTACCTTTGATGGTATCGAGACCAAATTGCCAGCAGGCTCTTCGTTCATGGCCATAAACGGCCAAGTAATGGACACTTCGGCCCCAACCACTTCACAGCCAACATGGATGAACAACGAAAGCTCTTTTGAGCGTATTCCATTGAGCTACGTTCTCAATGAACTTGAAAGACAATACAATATTGAGGTAAATACAGAGAATGTTGATAAAAATCTGCTATTTACCGGAACTTTTAGCAACACAGACTTGAAAATGGCGTTAAAAAGTATAAGCACCCCATCTAGAATGAATTACAAAATTGAGGGTGATAATGTGCTTTTCTATGCTGAAAAAACTCCGTAGTTACCTTTTTGGTGTCTTCTTAGGTTTTTTGGTCCTTCTTCCTGTTACCACGAAGGGTCAGGAGCAGCAAGAAACACCTATTTCTCTTATTGCCTATATCAAGAGTCTTGAAAGTAAATTCGATATCAAATTTTCTTTTATCAATGAGGATTTGGAGGATATCACCATTGCAGTACCAGATAACCTTGCTGCCCTAGAGGACATTCTTGAATATATCCAGAATCAATTTCAGATAAAAACCCAAAAACTAAGTGATCGGTATTATACACTTACCAAACGAACCTTGGTAACTGTATGTGCCAAAGTGTTAGACAACTTTGCCGAAAACACCGTTCCAGGAGCAACGGTAGAGATCTTTGGAACAGAAATAGCATTGACTACCAATCCGGATGGCTCATTTTCAATAGACGACATTCCTCGAAATGCTACCCTGAAAATTAGATATCTCGGATACAATACAAAGTATATAAGTGTTGAAAATTTAATCAAAAGAGGCGGGTGTCCCCCCATTTTGATGGCACAGCATTATGAACAGTTAAAAGAGGTTATTGTATATAAATTCCTTACAACAGGAATAATAAAAGAATCAGATGCAAGTATAACCCTGAATACTGGGGAATTTGGGATTTTACCCGGTCTAATTGAGCCAGACGTTTTACAGACCGTTCAGGCCCTTCCAGGTATTAAAAGCATAGATGAAACCGTTTCCGACATAAATGTACGAGGTGGCACCAATGATCAGAACTTGATTTTATGGAATGGAATAAAAATGTACCAATCTGGGCACTTTTTTGGTTTGATTTCAGCCTTCAACCCCTACCTGACCGACAAAATTACCATTATCAAAAACGGAACACCAGCAACCTTCGGCGATGGGGTAAGCAGCGTAATTCAAATGGAAACGGACAACGAGCTCTCCGATTACTTTACAGGAGGAGCTGGTTTCAATTTCATCAGCGGCGATGCTTACGGACAAATTCCTATTACTGACCGTTTAGGCCTGCAGTTTTCGGCTCGACGTTCAACCACCGACTTTTTAAACACCCCAACCTATAACAAGTTTTTTGACCGTGCCTTTCAGGATAGTAAGGTTACCAATCAAAATAATGTTACCGTGGATGATGATATATTGCGAAGCGAAAACTTCTTTTTTTATGATTTCACGGGCAAATTACTCTACGATATAAACGACCAACATCAACTGCGACTGAATTTCATCAGTATTACCAACAACTTGGAATACACTGAAAATAATCTAACGGACCTTGAAACAACCAACAGTCTGCTTAATCAGACTAATTTATCGGTTGGCGGCCAATTGCAAAGCCAGTGGACGGATAGACTTTCCTCTAATTTGAATATCTACTACTCACGCTACAATTTGGATGCAGAAAGTCTTTTTGGAAATCAAATACAGTTGTTATTTCAGAACAACCAAGTTTTGGAAAATGCAGTTAAGTTGGACACCGATTACAAGCTATCTGACAAACTTCATTTCCGAGGTGGATATCAATATATCGAAACAGGTATTATTAATACCACGATTCTTACCCAACCTTTTTTTGAAAGCGAGATAAAAGGAGTCGTTCGAATACACGCCCCACATACTGAAATAGGCTATACTTCAGATGGCAACAAGTTTATTGGTAAAGCCGGAGTTCGCTTCAATTACATGGAGAATCTGGGCACTTTCACCAAATTCTTGGTCGAACCCAGGTTGAATATGAGTTTTAGGCTTGCTAATTACCTCCGGGGAGAGGTTTTAGGTGAATTTAAGAGTCAGACAACCAATCAAATCATTGATTTGGAGCAAAATTTCTTGGGAATTGAAAAACGCAGATGGATTCTATCTGATGACGATACACTACCCATTACCCAAAGTAAACAAGGTTCAATTGGCATCAATTACGAAAAAAACGATTTCTACCTTGGTCTTGAAGGCTTTTATAAAAAAGTAGATGGTATCAGTACCAGTACCCAGGGATTTCAGAACCAAAACCAGTTTAATGGTGAAATCGGCAGCTATGATGTAAAAGGAATGGAGTTTTTAATCAATAAAAAAGGGGACAATTATAGCACCTGGCTAAGCTACACTTACAATAAAAACGACTATACTTTTGAAACCATAATCCCTAACAGCTTTCCCAATAATTTAGATATTAGACATACGTTGACTTTTGCTGGCACGTACTCCTATAACAATTTACAATTAGGGTTGGGAGCTAATTTTAGATCTGGCAGACCAATTACCGAACCTCAAGATGGAGATTTGGCGCTTGACACTTCGGTTTTTCCAGCGCAAATCAACTACAAATCCCCAAACGGCAATAGACTACCAGAATATCTTCGCGTAGATGCTTCTGCAATCTACAAGTTTGACATTGGAAGAAATGTAAAAGCCAATGCCGGTATTTCCGTACTCAATGTAACCAACCGTAAAAATAGTTTGAACAAATACTATCGAGTCAACGAAGACAACGAAATTGAAGCTGTGGAGAATATCTCATTAGGGTTTACTCCAAACATCAGTTTTAGGGTACATTTTTAAGTCTCCAATGGGGTTTGTTGAGGTCAAAATTCAACATCCTGCGCATTGTATCGTATAAATCAGGATGCTTCTTGGAAAATTCAGCTGGGCTTTCGATAAAATTTTCCATGATAACCGCAAAAAACTCATAAAAATTAGTCTTTCCATAAGCCCTAAAATAAGTAGATGTAGCTAACTCCCTTTGAAAACCCTCTTGGTTATAGATGTTTTTGATTCGTGTTAGGCCTACCCTGAATCGTCTAGCTTCCCAAGAAGATTTTTTCCTTGTTTCGAACATCAATGCATGGGCGACCTCATGGATACCCAGGTTTCGATTATCATTGGGGATTTTGAATCCATTTTCCAAATCCTCAGCCGAAAACACCAAGATTTTTAGCCTCGGATTATATTCTCCAATATGGTGGTTTTTTCCAATACGCGAGTAATAGTTATCGGGATAGATGATGATTCTTGAAATGGACCTTTCAAACCTGAAATCGCGCATCCCCATGCTCAATAAGGCAGCGGAGGCTGAAACATAGGCCTTTATTTGCTTTTCATTGGTAATCCCGTTATAAAAGACGAACTTCTTTTTCGATTTGAACCAGATAAACCGTTTTAAAAAGGTTTTCTTCTGCTCAGGGTTAAACTGTTGATATGGAATAAGAAAATCAGAAATAAACTGCCTTTCCTTGGCGGTAATTCGTCTTACCGGATGAAAAACATTGTAAAAAGTAAATCGCTCTCCAAAAAATTGCTGATAACCAACTCTCGCAAACACATAAAGTAAACCAACTGCCAAGACCAAGGCAGCAATTTCTTTTTGAGTTTCAGTAAGTCCTAGTCCATCCATTACATGCGTTCAGGAACATCTATACCCAAAAGTCTAAAAGCAGACTGAATTATCTCTCCTACTTTTTTGGAGAGTTGTACACGAAAACACTTCTTCTGTTCATCGGTCTCCCCTAAAATGGACACCTGTTGATAAAAAGAGTTGAATTCCTTTACCAAATCATAGGTGTAGTTGGCAATCAACGCCGGACTATAATTCTCCGCAGCCAACTGAACCGTTTCCGGAAAAAGTTGGATGTGTTTAAGCAATTCCTTTTCCTTTTCATGAAGTTCAAAGGCCATATCCAGCGTAGTTGAGATATCAAAATCGGCCTTTCGTAAAATGGACTGGATTCGTGCGTAGGTGTATTGGATAAATGGACCAGTATTTCCCTGAAAATCTACAGATTCCTCCGGATTGAACAGGATACGTTTTTTAGGATCTACTTTTAAGATATAATATTTTAAAGCACCCAATCCTATCGTTCTATAAAGTTGTTCCTTTTCTTCTTCGGAATAACCATCAAGTTTGCCCAATTCTTCGGAAATGGATGCTGCAGTTTTTTCCATGTTTTCGATTAAATCATCTGCGTCCACAACTGTACCCTCCCTACTCTTCATTTTTCCACTGGGAAGATCTACCATCCCATAACTCAAATGGTACAATTGTTGGGCCCAATCGTATCCCAATTTCTTAAGGATCAAGAAAAGTACTTTAAAATGGTAATCCTGTTCGTTTCCAACCGTATAGACCATACCATTGATATCTGAATGGTCGGTTACCCTTTGGATAGCCGTTCCAATATCTTGGGTCATATAGACGGCGGTACCATCTGACCGTAATACTATTTTCTCATCCAGACCTTCATCCGTAAGATCTATCCAGACACTTCCATCTTCTTTTTTAAAGAAAACATCCCGTTCCAGGCCATCTTTTACAACATCCCTACCCAAAAGATAAGTGTCACTTTCGTAGTAAAGTTTATCGAAATTGACACCTAAGTTTTTGTATGTGACATCAAAACCTTCATAGACCCATCCGTTCATTTTTTTCCAAAGAGACACGGTTTCGTCATTACCACCTTCCCATTGACGAAGCATTTCTTGGGCCTCTAAAAGAATGGGAGCTTCTTTTTCAGCTTTTTCTTTTTCTGTTCCTTTGGCAACCAATTCCGCAATCTGTTCCTTATACGCCTTGTCAAACGCTACATAATACTTTCCTACCAAATGGTCCCCCTTTAATCCTGATGATTCTGGAGTTTCTCCTTCACCAAATTTCTGCCACGCCAGCATACTCTTGCAGATATGAATCCCGCGATCGTTAATGATTTGGGTCTTGTATACTTTTTTTCCAGCTGCCTTTAAGATTTCAGCAACCGAATATCCCAAAAGATTGTTTCGGATATGGCCCAAATGCAGTGGTTTATTGGTATTTGGAGAAGAATACTCCACCATCACGGCATCTTCGGAAGGTGCTTTTACATATCCAAAGTCCGCCTCATTATACATGGAATTGAAAAAATTCAGATAAAACTTGTCTTCCACAACAAGATTCAAAAAGCCCTTGACCACATTAAATTTGGCTACCTCGTCTACATTCTCCTGTAAATATTCGCCAATCTTGGTGCCAATTTCAACGGGATTCCCTTTTACAAAGCGCAACATAGGAAAGACAACCACGGTAATGTCCCCTTCAAAATCTTTTCGGGTAGGTTGAAATTCAACAGTTGGCAGTTCTACTTGGTACAACTCCCTAACCGCTTGGATCACACTTTGAGAAATAACTTTTTGCAAACTCATGTATATGCTCTTTTCAGCCTGCAAAACTACATATTTTTTACCCGTTTCTATCAATATTAATAGGCTTTGCCCATAACAAACCCATTGATTTTGGTTAATTTTAAAGATGCTTTTGAACGTCTCTTACAATGATAAAACCGTTACCCAGAAAATTGATGCGGCCGTAGGTAAGCCTTTCCCCCTAAAAGAGCGTTTCGCTATGGGCGGAATTGGTTCACCGAAACTCTTTATCACAGAGACCAGTGTTGAGATACAGAATCTGTTGATTTTGGACAATAATTTGAATTCTTGCAATATAGAAATGCGTCCAAAAGGTATCATTGTTCGATTTAGGTCACTGTTAGAAACCTATGGTTTGGTAATTCCATATTACAAACTGAACCTGTACAAAGGGGATTTTGCAGTGTATTCGATTTATAAAGACCATTATTTCATCAAAGTAAGGTCCGATACCAAGGCCATTCAGAAGTATTTCAAAAAGGTATTGGACTATAAAGCAGACAACGCCCAACCCTCAATTGAAGATTTATAAACATGTTCAGAAAAAGACCAAAAATTGAGGTAAAACCTACCACAAGGGACAAAAACCTGGTCAAATTGGGATGGATAATCGTGGCTTTGAATATCCTAATGGTTCTAGTCTTCTATTTTGACCTTCCCGAGACTATTCCCACGCATTTTAATTTAAAAGGTGAAGCGGATGGCTACGGGCATAAATCAACACTTTGGATTATTCCTATTATCAGTGCTGCACTGTATTTTGGTCTTGGTTTTTTTGTAACTAAAATGAAGCCTTACAATATGAACTTTCCAGTAAAGGTCACTGAAAAAAATGCTCCGGAATTGTATGCTTTGGGAATTCGTATGATTGCCGTAATGAATCTTGCCTCCGTAGTTGCCTTTTTGTTGACCACACTAATCATCATTTTGCACATAAAAGGGGTTGTTGGCACCTTGGATGTACAACTGTTGCTGGGCTCCTGGATTGTTGTGGCATTACTTCCGTTTCTATATATGTATAAAATGTTTACGCTCCCAAGTCGATGAAAATCTTGCTTACTGGTGCCAACGGATATATTGGTATGCGCTTGTTGCCCGGTTTGCTGGAGTTGGGGCATATGGTAGTCTGCGCAGTAAGAGATGAAAAACGATTTTCCATCGATGCCAGTGTTCGTGCCCAAGTAGATGTGGTTGAAGTTGATTTTCTGAAGGAAGGCGGACTTGCAAACTTACCCAACGACCTTGATGCCGCTTACTACTTGATTCACTCCATGGCCTCCTCTACTTCCGATTTTGACCAAATGGAAGCCCAAGCGGCAAAAAACTTCAATGCGCACATGGCTAAAACTCGGGTTGAACAAGTTATTTACCTAAGTGGAATTGTCAATGAGGAAAAGTTGTCCAAACATCTAAGTTCCCGAAAAAACGTGGAGAACATTTTATATCAAGGAAATTTCAATTTAACGGTACTTCGAGCAGGAATCATTGTAGGTTCTGGCAGTTCTTCGTTTGAAATTATTCGGGATCTCTGTGAAAAATTGCCTATCATGATTACTCCAAAATGGGTATTGACCAAAACGCAGCCCATAGCCATTCGTGATGTTATTCAGTTTTTGACTCAGGTTTTAAGAAACACAGAAACCTACAATCAATCTTTTGATATTGGTGGTCCCAATGTGCTGACGTACAAAGACATGTTAAAACAATATGCCAAGGTCAGAGGATTTACAAATTGGATTCTTACGGTTCCGGTGATGACCCCAAAACTCTCTTCGTATTGGCTATACTTTGTTACTTCAACCTCCTATAAATTGGCAATAAACCTAGTGGATAGCATGAAAATGGAAGTAATAGCTTCCGACAACCGATTACAACAGCTTTTAGGTATAAAACCCCTAAGCTATCCCGAAGCCATTGACAAAGCCTTTAAAAAGATTGCACAAAACCAAGTTGTAAGCAGCTGGAAGGATAGTATTGCCAGTGGTCAAATCAAGGAAGGGTTAACAAAATACATTCAAGTACCCAGATATGGGGTTTTGGTGGATAAACAGTCCAAAAGAACTAAAAACCCAGAGCAGACCTTAGAAAACATATGGAAGATAGGCGGGGAAACGGGTTGGTATTATGGCAATTGGCTTTGGAAAATCCGTGGTTTTCTGGACAAGGTTAATGGTGGTCCCGGACTTCGAAGAGGGCGAACGCATATAGATAAATTGTTCCCTGGTGATGCACTCGACTTTTGGCGGGTACTTTTAGCCGATAAAGAGGCAAAGCGGCTTTTGCTCTTTGCTGAAATGCGCATGCCCGGTGAGGCCTGGCTCGAATTCCATATTGACGAAGACAATATTCTGCACCAAACGGCCACCTTTCGCCCTAAAGGCTTACGCGGACGTTTGTATTGGTATAGTGTGCTCCCCTTCCACTATTTTATTTTCGGCGGAATGATCAAGAATTTGATCAAAAGCTAGCTTCTGGAATGATCCTTGTTACAAATTCCTGTTAAAGTCGTCTGCCTAAATGCAACCCTTTTGTTATTTCGTACGTCTTTAAATAGATAAGCAATCAAAAAACGAACTGATGTCCAAATTCAATACAGCCACAATTCTATGCTTTTTGCTCCTATGTGGTAGTCTTTCAGCCCAGACCATAACTTCTAAATTGATCGATGCAAAAACCCAAAAGGGAATTCCCTATGCAACGGTGCAATATGGCGAGCATCAAGGTGTAATCACCAATGAGGAAGGCCGTTTCAGCTTTATTTTGGATGAAACCTCAACCCAGGACTCTATCTATATCTCTTCCATGGGATATCAAAAAACGGGTTTTGCACTAGGACAGTTACAAGATAGTGTCATTACCATCACTCCCAAAGCCATTGAACTTACCGGAGTGTATTTGTTTGATAAGGAATTGGATGTGGATGAGATTATGGAACGGGTTGAGGAACGCATGCCCACAAACTATAACAAAGCGCCGCTTAAACAGCGTTTCTTTTTACGGCAATCCAGCTTTAATACATTGCAGAAAATGGATATCGAATTTAAAAAATCTACCATTGCGGAGCTGGATGAGCCTTTGATGGACAGTATCATATCCATTCTTCCAAAAAATTCGGCCTACTACACCGAAACTTTGGGTGATTACTACCAAAAGGGAGAGGAAAATAAGTTGGAGATCATAAAAGCGGCCGAACTGTACGATAAAAGCAACGAAGGTTCGATGGAAGCGCTGTCCGACAAAATGGAAGCCATTTTTAAAGCCAATGTAAAACCAGACTCTTATCTAAAGATAAAATCAGGAATTTTTGGCGAGAAGGTGCAACTGGATTCGATTTTTGAAAATGAAGAAGAAACCGATGAACTGGAAGCTGAATTAAAAAAACCTGAGAAAAACTACTTTTTGGGCAACCGAAAGTACATTATGAGCGAGATTACCGATCAGTTCTTTGGAAAGTCCAAATTGGATGTGGCCAAAAAGCTCAACCGTTACGAGTTTGAACTTTTAGGGTATTCTGAGCTGGAAAACCAAGGAGTCTATGTGGTGGGGTTTGCTCCTAAAAGAGGTGCTGATTTTCAAGGCAAGCTGTTTGTGAACATCGAGGATTTTGCAATAATGCGTATGGACTACGAAAATGTAAAGACCATAAAAAGCATAAAACTATTAGGCTTTAGCTACCAAGAACTGAAATACTTTGGCAGCACCATTTTTTCCAAGTTTGATGGAGACAAATACCAGCTGAAGTTTATGAACTTCACCTTTGGGCGTAAAATGGGGGTGGACCGACCCTTAAAAGTGATTGAAAAGAACAAACATGTTAAGGGCCGAAGAAAACAGAACGAACTCTCCCTGGCTCTGGACATTGTTAATTACAATACCGAAAAGTACGAATTGGTGGTATACAACTCGGATAAGGTTTCCAAAACCAATTTTGAGGCCTTGGAAGAGGACGAAACCGTTGAGGCCACCTATTTATCGGCTTATGACCCTGATTTTTGGAAAGGCTATACCATTATGGAGCCCAACCAGGCCATTCGAGAGTTTGTGGTTGAGGGCGAACAATAAATTTTACTGCAAAAGGGTTTTAGCCTGTTGTTGGTATTTACGGCTTAGACCACGAAATTTAGTTACATAAATGTTAGTGCTTTTCCCTGGGAGGCTATCACTGCTGGTGTAATACAATTGTTTCCCATCCTGGGTCAAATAGGGATATAGATCACTCCCTGAGGTGTTTAATTCTTTAATGTTTTGGGGCAACGTCCATTCATTCTCCTCTCTAAAGCTAATATAGAGGTCGCCATAGGGTGAAACATTTGCTTCGCGTTGTGAGGCTTCAAAAATAATCAGGTCACCTGCGCTGTTGATCTCCAGGTTCCATTCCCCTTTAGGGGAATTCAATGTGTTTCCCATATTTACAGGAGGTCCAAACTCTCCATATTTTAATTCTGAAACATACAGATCGCCCTGACCATAGCCTCCGAGTCGGTCCGAGGCAAAATATAGGTTGCCATCGCCATCGGTACGAGGACTATACTCCGTGTTTTCCGAATTTATGGGATAGGATAGTACGGTGGGTTCTTTCCATTGACCGTTTTTATCTTTGGTCACCATCCAAATATCCGCGGAGGTTGATGTATACGATACGGGTCTATTGGAAATAAAGAACAAGGTTTTCCCATCCCTTGACAGGTGCGGGTCGCTATCGTCATAAATACCCGAAAATGGAACGATTTCTGGAGTGGACCACTGGTCATTGTTTTTTACGGAGCGATAAATGGCGCTTTTCATATCGCCACTGCCCCATTCTTGGTTGCTTCGGGCAAAGTAGAGTTCGTTGCCATCTGCCGTAAAGGTGCAGGAATATTCTACAGCGGGTGTGGAAATGTTATCCGGTTCAAATTTGATGATATCTTTTTGCTTGCCGCATCCCAACCAAACGAATCCGACAAAACAGTATAACATCCGTATTCCAAATTTTGAATTTCCCATGTGCAACTAGTGTTTAAAAAAGGGGAACCAAAATGTGCAATACTCTGCCAAGTTTGCAGGTTTTATAAAAGTAATGATAATCTTACAAACCATCATTATGTGTTTCGCTAAAGAAAAAACAGCCCTTTATTGCTTTGGCAATTGTAACCATTCTTTCCATAATTGATAAGACTGGCGCTCATTTCCTTCGCCATCCAACAGGCCATTGTCGCGCCATACTCGTAATATATCCGGTGGTGATGGCGTATTTTCATATAAGAGATCGTAGTCCCTATACACAAACCAAAGGGCGAACTCCGCATTCAGTGCATTAAGCTGATTCATGAGTTTTTCAACATAGCCTCTTTGCCAATCTTCGGTACTTCTGGCGCTCACTCCTAAATTTTCGATAACCAAATCATCGGCAGAAAATCCAGTCTCGGCAACAGCAAAAGGTTTTGAGGGGTCTAAATTTCTGAAGTCCTCCAACCAATTGTCCGCAAACAAATCTGGATTTGCATCACGTGTCAAATCCCCATAGTATAAGAACGGATAGGTACTCATGGCGATATAATCGGAATGTGCTACAAGCATTTCTGAAATCTCCAATACTTCCGCTTTGCTTAGGTCGAAAGCCTGATCTTGTATACTAAGAAAAACGGGCAAATTTGGATAATCAACCTTTAACGCGGTATAAACGGCTTCCATTAAATTCAAAAACTGTGCAAAAGCGGGGTCATCTTTTTTAAAAGATGCATTGGTCTCGATTCCATAACCAAAATAGTCCGGATTCACCTCGTCTATCAACCGTTTGCAATATGTAATGAAAGTGGAAACAACAATGGGATCATCAAAATTCTTTTCCTCCCAAAATGGAGGTAAGGGTTGATGACTACCGGAATTGTTCCAATACTTTGCCAAATTTCCCCTGCTCTGGTCGGTCGGCGTTGTCGTAAGAACAATCTTGGTATCGGGCGATTTAGCATTTTTGGCTACATTGATGGTATTTTGAACCTCTTCTGGAAATGGTAAATCATTCATGACCTCATCCCAAGGAACTCCATAATCCAGGTGATTCAAAAATATATCACCATCCGCAATAACATTCTCAAAAGTCTCGGTGAGGGCGTTCACATCATAATCGTATGGAAAAGCTGTAAATCCCATAAAAAAAGACCTTCCAGTGGGTTCTTCAATATCCTGCTCAGTAGTCTTGTCTTCTGAACAGGAATAAACCAGCAAAATCACTAGAAATATAGAGGTAATGCGCTTTGTTCCAACCATGGTAACAAAACGAATCTCACAAGGAAATTATTGTCGAAAACTTCCTGATTTTCAGCTTTTAAGCCTTGGGTAAAAATACTTCTGCCATCATGCAACGAGCAGAACCTCCTCCACAGGTTTCAATGACATCCAATGGACTGTGAATGATTTCGCAATGCTTGATTATCGCATCCATTTGGTCTGGACGAAGACTTTTATATGCCTGCGAACTCATCACCATAAAACGCTCGTCGTCAGCTCCAATAACCTGAAGCATATTACCAGCAAAGGCATGCATCTGTGCTTCGGTAATGGCAATTACTTCTTTACCATCTTTTTTAAGATGCTCCACCACATTTTTGCGCTCCTTTTTATCATCAATGGTGTCCAAGCAAATAACTGCAAAGGTTTCGGCCATGGCCATCATTACATTGGTGTGGTAAATAGGCAACCGCTGACCGTCAACAGTTTGGTTAGCAGTGAAAATAACAGGGAAACAGTCAAAATCTTCACAGAATTCTATAAAAAGCTCCTCATTGGCACGCTCTGACAACGCACAATATGCTTTTTGATGGACACGGTCCTTTAGAATGCTGCCGGTTCCTTCCAAGAAGACACCTTCCTCCTCAGCAGCTGTGTAGTCTACAATATTATCAATTCGGAATCCTTCCTGCTCTAAAATGTCAAAAATATCTTCCCTTCGTTCATTTCTTCGGTTTTCGGCAAACATGGGATATACGCAAATGGTACCACTATTATGAAACGATATCCAATTGTTTGGAAATATGGAATCTGGAGTATCCGGTTCCTTGGTATCATCGATTACAATAACCTGGACCCCATGGCTCCTTAGTTTTGCCACAAAATCATCAAACTCTTTCTGAGCCTTGGCATTGATTTCGTCATTGCTCACAGTCATTTTCTCTTGAAAATAATTGTTGACAGCCGTCTGTTCGTTCATTCTAAAACCTACCGGCCGAACCATTAAAATGGTATTGGTTACCTGCATTTTTGTGTGTATTACCCCTCGATTGCGCTCGAGATGACGTTAAAACTTATTCTCTTATCAGTGGCATTGTGCTGCATCTAAGCAGCCCTTCTTGCTTTGCAATTTCAGCATACGGAATTTCTTCCACCGTAAAACCTTGTTCCCTAAGCCAGTCGTTCAACCTTTTGAAGTTCCGTTCTGAGACAACGACTTCTGGCGAGATGGAGAACACATTGCTGAACATCTGGTACATTTCATCTTTGGTGATTTCGAAGATGTTTTCTTTCCCAAAATAATCAACCAGCCATTGGTATTCCTCTTCAACTAAAAAACCATTTTTATGCAGAATGGCCTTGTCTTTCCCTACCGGTTGAAAACAACAGTCTAAATGCAAAGCATTGTCCTTGGCATTGGTATTGGATTTCCGAAGTTCAAAGGATTTCACTTTTTTGTTTGGAAATTGAGCCGCAATGAATTCAACGGCCTCCTTGTTTGTTCTCGCGGTAATGTAATCCGGATAGTCCTCTCCAGTGTAGGTCCCGATGAAAATATAATCGTTCCAGGGCATTACGTCCCCACCTTCAATATGAACTTCTTCTGGTGGACGAACGACTTTCTTTGGGTCGATTTTATCTAAAACATGTTGAATGGCCTCAAACTCTCTTTCCCGATCTGGAAGAATATTTGAATGAAACAATGTATCCTCAATCACAAAGGCAATATCCCTGGAAAAAATCTGGTTGCAATCTTTTAGAACAGAAGGACGAAAAACTTGCACTCCATGCTTTTCAAACACCCTGGCGAACGCATCCATTTCTTTGACCATATCCTTTTCCAACGGATAGGTACCCGCCAAAATGTGTTCCAAAGACTTTGGATCATAAGCCTCTTCTGGCTTTGGAGTTGGACCACAGCTTTCGGCTGTACCTAAGATTACAGCTTTCAGAGGGCTTGTTTCGTTTTGAATATGCAATTGCATCATATAACCGTCATTTATTACCGAATTAAGGAATTCAATTGAAGGAAATCCTCACAAATTCTATGGCAAAACTAGCGCTTTGTTATCGATTTTCCATCGACTAAAACAGAAAAAAACTTGAAGCGATTAAGGTTTTCCATCATTTGGCTGTGGTTTTTCCTTTTCACTCATAACTATTTGATTTATAAATAGTTAATACTCAGTTAGTTTTAAAATATCCTTCTAAAAACCATCCAAATTTAGACTATTATCATTACATTTAAGTAAGGAAAAAGCTTTTGGGGATGAAAAAAATTGTTCTTCCATTCTGTTTCATTGCGCTGATCAGTATCGGCCTTTTGTCCATGAACAAGTTTCCGCAAAAATTTGACTTTTCTAAGCCTTTGAATTCAAAAAAGAGCACTCCTCAGGAACATCAGGCTAGATATTCGGATTGTATTAGTCTGAAGGATGTTTCAAACATTGAAGCTAGGGATATTGACATTCCTCTTGAACAAAAGAATATATTGTTTGATGAAGTCAATGCACAGCTTAGAAAATATTCAAGTTCTTTGGATTCCACTATCAAAAACTTAAACACCATTGAAGCCCATAAATTTTTGCACAGTGAATTCCAACGTAGCCAAAAGCAAATCAGTGCAGATTCTTTGTCTGCGATTAAAGTCTATTATCACAGGGGAATCATGAGCATATGCCATGAACGTGATAAGATGTTAAACTCCATATCTGTTGGTAGGGTTGCTAAAAGGTGATAAAAAAAGGGCAATCATAACTGATTGCCCTTTTTTCAATGCTTAATCTTTAAATTATCTTTTCTTTACTTCGACGAATGGTCTGTGGTTTTCTCCAATATATATTTGTCTTGGTCTTCCTATAGGCTCACCTCTTAAACGCATTTCTCTCCATTGGGCAATCCAACCGGGCAATCTACCCAACGCAAACATTACGGTAAACATTTCCGTGGGTATTCCCAAAGCTCGGTAAATAATACCGGAATAGAAATCCACATTTGGATATAGTTTTCTTTTTACGAAGTATTCGTCCTCCAAGGCCTCTTTTTCCAATCCTTTGGCGATATCCAGAATTGGGTCCTCTATTCCTAAGCTTCCCAATACTTCATCGGCTGATTTTTTAATAATCTTGGCCCTTGGGTCAAAGTTTTTATAAACACGGTGTCCAAAGCCCATTAATCTAAATGGATCATTTTTGTCTTTTGCTTTGGCCATATATTTTTTGGTGTCTCCTCCATCTTCTTGAATAGCTTCCAACATTTCCAAAACAGCTTGATTGGCACCTCCATGAAGTGGTCCCCACAAAGCTGAAATACCAGCAGAAAGTGATGCGAACAATCCAGCATGGGAAGATCCTACGATACGAACAGTTGAAGTGGAGCAGTTTTGCTCATGATCAGCATGTAAAATCAACAATTTATCCAAAGCATCAATGGCAATGGTATCCTTTTTGTATTCTTGGTTTGGTTTTTTGAACATCATTTTATGAATGTTCTCCACATAACCGAGGGTATCATCCCCATAATCCAAAGGAAGGCCCTTTTTCTTTCTTTGTGCCCAAGCTACCAATACCGGGAATTTAGCGAGAATCCGTACTATGGAATGGTACATTGCTTCTTCGGATGAAACATCGACTGAAGTTGGATTAAATGCCACCAATGCACTTGTTAGCGAAGACAATACACCCATTGGGTGTGCTGACTTTGGAAAACCATCCAAAATCTTTTTCATTTCTTCATCTACGTGTGACTCTTCCTTAATATCAGCATGGAAAGTCGCAAGTTGCTCCTTGTTTGGTAATTCACCAAAAATCAAAAGGTAAGCTACTTCCAAGAAATCAGCCTTTTCAGCCAAATCCTCGATAGAATAACCTCTGTAACGTAATATTCCTTTTTCTCCGTCCAAAAAAGTAATTGCACTCTCACACGAGCCGGTGTTTTTATACCCCGGATCTATGGTCACCATACCACTGGCAGCGCGCAGGGTTTTTATATCGATGGCCAATTCATCCTCAGTACCTTTTATTACCGGGAACTCGTATTTCTCACCTCCATATTCAAGTATTGCTTTGTCAGACATTTTATGTTTTAAAAGATTAATAAAATAGAACCGGAAATTTACGAAAAAGCATAGGTATTAACAATTTCCCGGCTTCATTTATGGTATTGTTAACTATACTTTTTGTAGGTCGAAAATTAATTGGGCAGTTTACTGCAAATGATATAAATAATTGTAATAATTATCTACGGCTTTTTTCCAAGTGAAACGCTTTTTCTTGGCAGCGGACTGAATTTTCTTCCAGGTGGGTTTGTCGTTTTTGTAAATATCCAATGCCACATCGAAAGTATCGAGCATACTTTGTATTTTTTTGTCGTACGTATCCCCGTCAAAACTAAAGCCTGTTTTCATGTGGTGAACGGTGTCTTTAAGACCTCCAGTATGGTGCACTAAACATGGATTTCCGTTTCGCATGGACAACATCTGGCTTATTCCACAGGGCTCAAAAAGACTGGGCATAAAATACAAATCAGATTCAAGGTAAATGGAATCGATCAGGTTTTCGGATTGTCCATTCGTAAATACAAAGTTTTTATGCTCATAGCTAAGCTTTCTGAAAAGTTCTTCATACTCCGGCGCACCAGTACCTAAAAGCATAAATATACCATCCACTTTTTCCAGTTTTTTCAAAATTTGAACAAAGGCTTCTGGTGACCTCTTGAAGAAGTAAAACTTCTGCTCTGTTAATCTGGCGACGCTTGAGACGATGAATTTTGGTCTATTGTCCACAAACTCCATGATTTTTTCTCCTGTATGCGCCAAAAAGTCGGCCTTATACTTCTTGGATTCTTCTTGCAACCATCTGAAAATTGCTTTTACGGTATTGCGATAGATAAATCCTTTTTCTTCTATATTGATGTTTTTATAGTTACAACCATTCAATATTCCTACAAGCCTGTCTTCCTTATCAGCCCGTAATAAATCTTTTTCCAGCCCTTCACCTCCAATAAATTCAGGCGGGGAACTTGGCAGCATCACATCATCTTTATAGGATGGTGAAACGGTATGTACGGCATCGGCAAAACGAATCCCCACTGCCATCAGATTGATACAATCTTGATAACGATAGTCCATCAACGCTTTATAATCGAAGACAACATCAGGGAACCAATTTTTTAAAGAGGAGTAATTATCATCGAAAGGTCGTATTCCCTGGATGGCTAAATTATGGATACTGTAAACAAACCGAATGTCCTTTAGGTTTTTGTATTCCTTATGGTACTCCCTTAAAAACAGCAACAGACTTGAGTGCCAATCATGCAAATGGATGATGTCCACATTTCCGAAAGAACCTTTTTTAACGGCTTCTGCAACTGCCGTGCAAAAAATGAAATACTTTATAGCATCGGTGTAAAAGGGCTCTTCTGGATCATTGTGATAAATATGGGCTATGTCACCAGCCTCAATTTCAGGATGGTGCAATACATAATGAACAATATTTGGGAATTCTTTCTTGGGTTTTACCTCATAAAGTTCAGCAGTGTATTTTAGCCCCCTAAGCATAAAGCTAAGCTTGGTCTTAAATAATCCTTCTTGGTGCAAACGTCCGTAGGATGGAACTACAACATGCACTTTATCACCATGTTCAGAAATTTGACGGGGAACATCCCGCACTACATCGCCCATTCCACCGGCCTTGCAATTAGCCAGTGCATCATTTTCCGCTGCAACAAAGAGAAAGTTGTTCATACGTTAGGTTAGTTTTTGCTTGATTTTACTTGGTTTGTCAATCAATTTAACCAAAGTTTATTGTTGAAACAAAAAAAAGCCTTTCTCAGTTCGGAAAGGCTTTCTATATACTATTAAATTATCATCAATTAATTTACTTTGAATGCTTTTTCCTGAGGATAGTAGGCTGTACTTCCCAGCTCTTCTTCGATTCTAAGCAATTGATTGTATTTTGCCATTCTATCACTTCGTGATGCAGAACCAGTTTTAATCTGCCCCGTATTCAAAGCTACCGCTAAATCAGCGATGGTGTTATCTTCAGTCTCTCCAGACCTGTGTGACATTACTGAGGTGTATCCTGCATTTTTGGCCATGTTCACAGCGGCAATAGTTTCAGATAATGTGCCGATTTGGTTTACTTTAATTAAAATGGAATTGGCAATTCCGTTTTCAATTCCTCTAGATAACCTTTCCACATTGGTTACAAACAAGTCGTCTCCAACCAACTGTACTTTGTCTCCTACTTTGTCGGTTAACATTTTCCAGCCGTCCCAATCGTTTTCATCCATTCCATCTTCGATGGATATTATTGGATACTTTTCACAAAGGTCAGCTAGGTATTGAGCTTGCTCTTCAGATGTTCTTACTTTTCCTTTATCACCTTCAAATTTGGTGTAATCGTATTTTCCATCAACGTAAAATTCAGCTGAGGCACAATCCAAGGCAATCATTACATCATCACCTAAGGTGTATCCTGCTTTATCAACAGCTTTGGCAATAGTATCCAATGCGTCCTCGGTACCGCCTTCCAAAGTAGGGGCAAAACCACCTTCATCGCCAACGGCTGTGCTCAATCCTCTATCGTGCAATACCTTTTTCAGGTTATGGAAGATTTCAGTTCCCATTTGCATGGAATGACTAAAGTCTTTTGCTTTTACGGGCATCACCATGAATTCTTGAAATGCAATGGGAGCATCTGAATGCGACCCTCCGTTGATGATGTTCATCATGGGCACTGGAAGTGTATTTGCACTTACCCCGCCAACGTAACGATATAAAGGCATTCCCAATTCGTTAGCCGCTGCCTTTGCCGCTGCCAGGGAAACTCCCAAAATAGCATTGGCGCCAAGTTTGGATTTATTGGGTGTGCCATCCAAGGCAATCATGGTCTCGTCTATCTGATTTTGTTCAAAAACCGATGTTCCAACCAACTCTTCAGCTATTATCGTATTTACGTTACTTACAGCTTGGGCAACTCCTTTTCCCATAAAAGAATCTCCTCCATCTCTCAACTCAACGGCTTCATGTTCTCCTGTAGAAGCGCCTGAAGGCACCGCTGCTCTTCCTAAAACCCCATTTTCAGTGATTACATCTACCTCAACGGTAGGATTACCTCTTGAGTCTAAAATTTGTCTTGCATGAATGTTGATAATAATACTCATCTACTTCTATTTATGGTTGAAAATTTAGTTCGGCAAAGATACAAAAGGTGCGCCTTCAAATTTCATGAAAATTGTCATGAAACGTTATGAATAACATAAAAATAACCTACAACGATTTAGTTCCTGCTGGTTTTGATCGCTTCAAAAAACTCGTCGAACAAATAATCTGCATCATGTGGTCCAGGACTGGCTTCAGGATGGTATTGCACAGAGAACACTTCTTTATCCTTCATTTTAATTCCCGCAACGGTATTATCATTTAAATGGGTATGGGTGATTTCCAATTCAGGATTTGCTTCGGTTTCTTCCCGATTTACAGCAAAACCATGGTTTTGGGAGGTTATCTCACCTTTTCCTGTCACTAAATTCAAAATTGGGTGATTGATTCCTCTGTGCCCGTTATGCATTTTATATGTAGATACGCCATTGGCCAACGCTAATACTTGGTGCCCAAGACAAATACCGAACAAAGGTTTATCGGAAGATATCATTTGTTTTGTGGTGGCAATTGCATCTGTCAAAGGCTCTGGATCTCCAGGTCCGTTGGATACGAAATATCCATCAGGATTCCACTTTTGCATTTCTTCAAACGCAGTATTGTATGGAAATACTTTGATATAAGCTCCTCTTTTGGCCAAATTTCTAAGGATGTTCTTTTTTATTCCGATATCCAAGGCTGAAATCTTGAACTCAGCATTTTCTTCGCCAAAATAATACGGCTCTTTAGTAGAAACTTTGGAGGCCAGTTCCAAGCCTTCCATACTAGGCACTTTTTTAAGCTCTTCCTTCAGTGCATCAATTTCATCCACTCGAGTAGAGATCAAAGCGTTCATGGCTCCATTATCACGAATGTAGCTTACCAAGGCCCTGGTGTCCACATCCGATATGGCAAAAAGATTGTTTTTATCCAAAAACTCTTGTAAACTCATATCAGCGCTTGGTCTTGAATATTCATAGCTAAAGTTCTTAACTATAAGTCCTGCAATCTTAATTGAATCAGATTCAACCTCGTCTGCATTGGTGCCATAATTACCAATATGGGCATTTGTAGCAACCATAATTTGTCCAAAATAAGAGGGGTCGGTGAATATTTCTTGATAACCGGTCATTCCCGTGTTGAAACATACTTCACCTACAGCGGTGCCTTCTTTGTCACCCACTGCTTTTCCATAAAAAATAGTGCCGTCGGCCAAAAGTACTAGTGCTCTTTTCTTTGATTGATACTTCATTGCGCTTTTTTTCAATTTTGGTTTAACAAAAAAACATAAAAAAAGGATAAGTTTTCACTTATCCTTTTTTCAGTAATTCAATAGTAATTAACATCTTTTATTCTTCTGAATCGTCCGCTACTTTTGTTTCAGCTACTGGAGCTGCCGCTTCCACTTTTTTACCGCCTCCTCTTCTACTTCTTCGAGTAGTTTTCTTGGCAGGGGCTTTACCGGCGTTGTACAATTCGTTGAAATCGACCAATTCGATCATTGCCATATCAGCGTTATCACCTAAACGATTACCCAATTTAATGATTCGGGTATATCCTCCTGGTCTGTCTCCAACCTTCTCGGCAACCGTGCTGAAAAGTTCAGTAACAGCTTCTTTACTTCTAAGGTTACTAAAAACAACTCTTCTGTTGTGCGTACCTTTTTCGGTAGTTTGATTGTTTTCGGTCTTCGCCTTAGTAATCAACGGCTCTACAAACTGCTTTAAAGCTTTTGCCTTAGCAACGGTAGTATTGATTCTTTTATGTTCTATTAAGGAACTGGCCATATTGGCCAACATTGCCTTTCTGTGGGCTGCTGTTCTTCCTAAGTGGTTAAATTTCTTTCCGTGTCTCATGGTATTTGTTTTATCATCTTGCTACCAAACTCGAATACTATCGAGGAGCAAAATATGATTACTTAATCTTTGTCTAATTTATATTTTGACAAATCCATTCCAAATTGAAGTCCTTTGTTGATAACCAACTCTTCCAATTCGGTCAATGATTTTTTACCAAAGTTTCTAAACTTCATCAAATCGTTTTTGTTGAAGGAAACCAAATCTCCCAAAGTATCTACTTCCGCAGCTTTAAGACAGTTCAATGCCCTTACTGAAAGGTCCATATCAACTAACTTGGTTTTCAACAACTGACGCATGTGCAATGATTCTTCATCATAGGTCTCAGTCTGTGCGATTTCATCGGCTTCCAATGTAATACGCTCATCAGAGAACAACATAAAGTGGTGAATCAAAACCTTAGCGGCTTCTGTCAATGCATCTTTTGGATGGATAGAACCATCGGTGATGATTTCAAAAACCAATTTTTCGTAATCGGTCTTTTGCTCTACCCTAAAGTTTTCGATGCTATATTTTACATTCTTTACAGGAGTGTAAACAGAATCGACCGCAATGCTACCTAAAGGAGCATTGGATTTCTTGTTTTCCTCAGCTGGAACGTATCCACGACCTTTTTCGATAATAACCTCAAGGTTAATACTTACTTTAGGATCCATGTTACAGATAACCAAATCAGGATTCAATACTTGGTATCCTGAGATAAATTTTTGGAAATCTCCAGCAGTCAATTGTTCTTTTCCACTCACTGAAACTGAAACAGTCTCGCTCTCTACATCATCAATCTGTCTTTTGAAACGAACCTGCTTAAGGTTCAAAATCATTTCCGTAACGTCTTCAACAACGCCAGGAATAACAGAAAACTCATGTTCAACTCCATCGATACGCACAGAAGTGATCGCAAAACCTTCCAAAGAGGAAAGAAGTACTCTTCTTAACGCGTTTCCAACTGTTAATCCATAACCAGGTTCCAAAGGGCGAAATTCAAATTTCCCTTCGAAATCTGTTGAATCTATCATTATAACTTTATCGGGCTTCTGAAAATTAAGTAATGCCATATTGGATTAATGTTGATTTTATTTAGAGTATAACTCGACGATTAATTGTTCCTTGATATTTTCAGGAATCTGCATTCTTTCAGGAACAGCTACGTATGTACCTTCCTTCTTTTCAGAGTTCCAGGTAATCCATTCGTAAACGCTACTGTTATTGGCCAATGAATCATTTATGGCCTGAACGGATTTTGATTTTTCTCTAATCGCAACCACATCTCCAGCTTTTAGAGAATAGGAAGGAATATTTACAATCTCACCGTTTACGGTAATGTGTCTGTGTGAAACCAATTGACGAGCTCCTCTTCTTGAAGGGGACACTCCCATTCTGTACACCACATTATCCAAACGTGACTCACATAATTGAAGTAAAACCTCACCGGTAACTCCTTTGCTACGGTTGGCTTTATCAAAAAGGTTTCTAAATTGTTTTTCCAAGATACCATAGGTATACTTGGCTTTTTGCTTCTCCATTAACTGGATTGCATATTCAGACTTTTTACCACGGCGTCTGTTGTTTCCGTGTTGTCCTGGAGGGTAACTTTTCTTTTCGAAGGCTTTATCGTCTCCGAATATCGCTTCTCCAAATTTTCTAGCGATTTTTGATGTTGGTCCTGTATATCTTGCCATCTTCTTTAGTTTTGAAAGTGCGATTATGAATTAAGGCTTATCCTTCGATAATCTACACTGCACCTTCGTGAAGACCCTTGTGGGCCCATTATGATTATTAATTAAACTCTTCTTCTTTTTGGTGGTCTACAACCGTTGTGTGGTAGTGGAGTTACGTCAATGATTTCAGTAACTTCTATTCCTGAATTGTGAATGGAACGAATCGCAGATTCTCTACCATTTCCAGGTCCTTTTACATAAACCTTTACTTTTCTAAGGCCAGCTTCGTGTGCCACTTTTGCACAATCCTCAGCAGCAACCTGGGCAGCGTAAGGAGTGTTCTTTTTAGAACCTCTGAAACCTAGTTTACCTGCAGAAGACCAAGAAATCACATCTCCTTTTTTATTGGTCAAGGAAATGATGATGTTGTTGAACGATGCGGTAACGTGTGCTTCACCTACAGATTCTACAACTACCTTGCGCTTCTTTGTTGTTTTAGTACTTGCCTTTGCCATATTTTTTAGTTTCTAGTGTTAGTTCTTAGTTATTGGAATCCTAGACTTTTACATTTCAAACAGATTCTTCTAACGTCTAAATACTAATGACTATTAATTATTATTTAGTTGCTTTTTTCTTGTTAGCAACTGTTTTTCTTTTTCCTTTTCTCGTCCTAGAGTTGTTTTTGGTACGTTGACCTCTTAATGGTAATCCTGATCTGTGACGAATTCCACGGTAACAACCGATATCCATCAAACGCTTGATGTTCAATTGTGTTTCTGAACGAAGTTCACCTTCGATGGTGTAAGAGGAAACCGCTTCACGGATTTTTCCTATTTCATCATCATTCCAATCAGAAACTTTTGTGTCCTCACTTACTTGGGCTTTTGCCAAAATCTCTTGAGCCCTACTTTTTCCAATTCCGAAAATATAGGTAAGTGAAATTACTCCACGCTTTTGTTTAGGTATATCTACACCTGCAATTCTTGCCATAATTACCCTTGTCTTTGTTTAAATCTAGGATTCTTTTTGTTGATTACGTATAATCTGCCTTTTCTGCGAACTATCTTGCATTCGGCACTTCTTTTCTTAACTGATGCTCTAACTTTCATCGTATTAGTATCTGTAAGTAATTCTTGCTTTTGTTAAATCATATGGACTCATTTCCAATTTTACCTTATCGCCCGGAAGCAATTTGATATAATGCATACGCATCTTTCCAGAAATGTGTGCCGTTACAACATGACCGTTCTCTAATTCAACTCTAAACATTGCGTTAGACAATGCTTCGATTATAGTTCCGTCTTGTTCTATTGCTGGCTGTTTTGCCATAAATTATGCTACTTTTCTATTTTTACCGGTTTTCATCAAACCATCATAATGTCTGTTCAACAAATAAGAATTTACTTGTTGTACGGTGTCAATAGCTACGCCCACCATAATCAATAGTGACGTTCCTCCATAAAACAATGCCCAACCTGCCTGCACATCCATCAACTTAACCACTACTGCAGGTAAAACTGCCAATAGCGCCAAGAAAACTGATCCTGGCAATGTAATCAACGACATTATCTTATCTAAATAATCTCCAGTTTCCTTACCTGGTCTAATTCCAGGAATGAAACCACCACTTCTTTTCAAATCATCGGCCATTTTGTTCGTAGGAACTGTAATCGCCGTGTAGAAATATGTGAATATGATGATAAGTACTGCAAACAATATATTGTAGGCCAATCCGAAAATATCGGCAAATTGAACTTCCATCCATTGTCCAACAGCAGTATTGTTAAAAGTTCTTCCCAATAAACTTGGGGCAAACATAATTGCTTGCGCAAAGATGATCGGCATTACTCCAGAGGCATTCAACTTTAATGGAATGTACTGACGCGACCCCATAACATTCTTTTCATATCCTCCTGAAGCTGTTCTTCTAGCATATTGCACTGGAATCTGTCTTACCGCCATTACCAACAGCACACTAGCCAAAATCACCAAGAACCAGATGATTACCTCAATCAGGATGAACATAATACCTCCGGTATTGTTCGTTGTTCTTGAAATAAATTCTTGAACGAATGATTGTGGCATGGTAGCGATAATCCCAATCATAATTAAAAGTGAGATACCATTTCCTATACCTTTATCGGTAATCTTTTCACCAAGCCACATCGCGAAGACACATCCTGTTACCAAAATAATTACCGCTGGCACAATGAAATCCAAACCTTTACCTAAAATAAAAGCACTATCTGGAACCCCAAGAGCTCCTAAACCAAACAAATACGCCGGTGCCTGAACTATACAAATCGCTATGGTCAACCAACGTGTAATCTGGTTAATGGTTTTTCTACCACTTTCTCCTTCTTTCTGAAGTTTTTGCAAGTAAGGAATTGCTATCCCCATCAACTGCACTACAATAGATGCAGAAATGTAGGGCATGATACCCAAAGCAAAAACAGATGCATTTGCAAACGCACCTCCAGTAAAAGCATTAAGAATTCCCAAGATTCCATTCTCGGTATTTGAGGTCAATTGTGCTAATTGGGAAGTATCTATACCAGGAAGAACAATTTGTGCACCAAAACGGTATACCAATAGTAGACCCAAGGTAATAATGATTCGTTGCCTTAGCTCTTCAATCTTCCAAATATTTGATATGGTCTCAATAAATTTCTTCATGCTTTGTTTTTCCTTATAAGCTTATTGCTTCACCTCCTGCGGCCTCGATAGCCGCTTTAGCAGAAGCAGTAAATTTATGAACAGATATTTTTAGTGCGGCCTTTAATTCACCATCTCCTAAAATCTTTACCAAGTCGTTTTTGTGTGCCAACCTGTTTTCAACAAGTATCTCTAAAGTAACTTCTTTCTTAATCACACCGCTATCGACCAATTCTTGCAATTTGCCCAAATTGATACCTTGGTATTCTTTTCTGTTGATATTCTTGAATCCAAACTTAGGAACTCTTCGTTGCAAAGGCATTTGACCACCTTCAAAACCAATCTTTTTAGAGTATCCAGATCTGGACTTGGCACCTTTGTGTCCTCTCGCAGCAGTTCCTCCTTTTCCAGAACCTTCTCCTCGTCCTAAACGTTTTCCATCTCTGTTTACAGCGCCTTCTGCTGGTTTAAGATTATGTAAATCCATGTACCGTTATATTTTAAGCTTCCTCAGTGGAAACCAAGTGTTTTACCTTATTTATCATTCCAAGGATATTAGGCGTTGCATCGTGTTCAACAACATGCCCAATCTTGCGCAAACCAAGGGCTTCCAAAGTCCTTTTTTGGTTTTGGGTCCTTTTGATAGCGCTCTTTACTTGTTTAACCTTAATCTTTGACATAATATCCTTTATTTATCCCTTAAAGACTTTTTCCAAAGAAATTCCTCTTTGCTTGGCCACAGTGCTCGCATCTCTCAATTGCAATAGCGCATCGAAAGTAGCTTTTACCACATTGTGAGGATTGGAAGATCCTTGTGACTTTGACAATACATCGTGTACTCCAACAGCTTCCAATACCGCTCTTACTGCACCACCGGCTATAACCCCGGTACCATGTGAAGCTGGCTTAATGAAAACTCTTGCTCCACCATATTTTCCTTTTTGCTCATGCGGAAGAGTACCTTTATTCAAAGGAATACGAACCAAATTCTTTTTGGCATCCTCGATAGCTTTAGCGATAGCAGTTGCTACTTCTTTAGACTTTCCTAAACCATGTCCCACAACACCATTCTCGTCACCAACAACAACAATTGCTGAAAAACCGAATGCTCTACCACCTTTGGTAACCTTTGTAACCCTTTGGACACCGACCAAACGATCTTTCAAATCCAGTCCACCTGGCTTAACTATTTCTACGTTCTTGTATTTCTGGTACATAGTTTATTTAGAATTTTAGTCCTGCTTCGCGTGCTCCTTCTGCCAATGATTTTACTCTACCGTGATATAGGTTTCCACCTCTATCGAAAGCTACGTCCTTAACACCTAGTTTAAGTGCTTTTTCCGCAATTGTTTTCCCAACTAGGGTTGCAACCTCACTTTTGGTGCCTTTTGCGTCTACATCCTTATCTCTTGAGGATGCAGCTGCCAAAGTAACTCCCTTGTCATCATCGATCAATTGAGCATATATCTCTTTGTTACTTCTGAAAACAGACAATCTTGGTCTTGCTTCAGTACCAGAAGAAATTTTTCGTATTCTTCTTCTGATTCGTAATCTTCTTTCAGTCTTAGATAATCCCATAGTCCTGCTAATTATGCTGATTTACCTGCTTTTCTTCTTAATTGCTCACCAACAAACTTGATTCCTTTTCCTTTGTAAGGTTCTGGCTTACGAAAAGCTCTGATCTTGGCAGCTACTTGACCTACCAATTGTTTGTCATGAGATGTTAGTTTTACAATTGGATTCTTTCCTTTTTCGGAAATGGTCTCAATTTTTACTTCTGGAGCAATATTCATCACAATGTTGTGTGAAAAACCTAAGGCCAAATCCAACTTCTGCCCTTGGTTGCTTGCTCTGTATCCTACCCCTACTAATTCCAACTCCTTGGTCCATCCTTTAGATACACCTGCTACCATATTGTTGATAAGGGAACGATACAGCCCGTGTCTCGCTTTATGATCTTTTGAATCAGATGGTCTTGCAACATGAACGCCTCCATCTTCAACCTTTACCGCAACTCCTGAAAATTCTTGGGTCAATTCGCCCATCTTACCTTTTACGGTAACTACATTCTCGTTCACTTCAACAGTGACACCTTCGGGAATTGTAATTGGATTGTTACCTATTCTAGACATTTTTCTACTCTTTCTATATTAATAAACGTAGCACAAAACTTCGCCACCAACGTTATCTTGTTTGGCCTGTTTGCTAGTCATTACACCATGAGAGGTCGAAACTATAGCAATACCCAAGCCGTTTAGAACTCTTGGTAATTCCTCTGATCCAGCATATTTACGCAAACCTGGCTTACTTACCCTTTGCAATTTCTTAATGACTGGTTCTTTGGTAAATTTATCGTACTTCAAGGCTATTTTAATATTTCCTTGAAGGTTATCTTCTTCAAACTTATAGCTCAAAATATATCCTTGGTCGAACAATATTTTGGTAATCTGCCTCTTTAGGTTTGAAGCTGGTACGTTAACCACCCTGTGACCTGCTCTACTGGCATTTCTTACTCTTGTCAGATAATCTGAAATTGGATCTGTTAGCATTTTTCTTCTTTATCGGTTTACCAACTTGCTTTTTTAACTCCTGGAATCAAGCCTTGATTGGCCATCTCCCTGAAAGTAACCCTTGAGATACCAAATGTTCTCATGTATCCTCTTGGTCTTCCAGTCAATTTGCAACGATTGCGCATACGTACAGGAGATGCATTTTTAGGTAGCTTTTGCAAAGCTTCGTAATCTCCAGCTTCTTTTAGCGCTTTTCTTTTCTCAGCGTATTTTGCAACCATTTTGGCCCTTTTTCTTTCACGGGCTTTCATTGATTCCTTAGCCATATCAGTTCTTTTTAAAGGGTACTCCCAATTCGGTTAACAATGATTTTGCTTCTTTATCTGTTTCAGCAGAGGTAACGAAAGTGATGTCCATTCCGTTAATTCTGTTGATTCTATCAATATTGATTTCTGGAAAAATAATCTGCTCGGTAACGCCAAGGTTGTAATTTCCTCTTCCGTCAAAACCGTTGGCCTTCACTCCCTGAAAATCCCTAACCCTTGGAAGGGCAGAGGTTATCAATCTGTCCAAAAACTCATACATACGCTCACCTCTTAGGGTCACTTTGGCCCCAATTGGCATTCCTTTTCTCAATTTAAAGGAAGCAACGTCTTTTTTGGAAAGTGTGGCAATAGCTTTTTGTCCGGTAATATTGGTCAATTCTTCCACAGCATGATCAATCAGTTTCTTATCCGAAACCGCTGCACCGACACCACGGCTAACCACTATTTTTTCCAATTTAGGAACCTGCATTACATTTTTGTAACCAAACTCCTCGGATAGTGCTTTAACAACACGCTCCTTATATTCTTGCTTTAATCTTGGAATGTAACCCATAACTAAATTACTTCTTTGGATTTTTTGGCGAACCTTACTTTTTTTCCATCCCTTTCTTCATATCCAACTCTTGTAGTATCACCAGATTTTGGATCAATCAACGAAAGATTGGAAATATGTATAGGTGCCTCTTTCTTTACAATACCTCCCTGAGGATTCTTTGCACTAGGCTTCTCATGTTTAGATACGGTATTGACACCTTCTACGATAGCTTTGTTCTTATCGCTGTCAACTTTAAGCACCTTCCCCTCGGATCCTTTGTGATCTCCGGTGACGACTCTTACTGTATCTCCTGTTTTTATTTTCAACTTCATCTTGCTGATATTTCTTTTAAAGTACCTCTGGAGCTAGTGAAACAATCTTCATGAACTGCTTATCCCTAAGTTCTCTAGCGACAGGTCCAAAAACCCTTGTTCCCCTCATTTCCCCAGTTGGGTTTAACAATACACAAGCATTGTCATCGAAACGAATGTAAGAACCGTCAGGTCTTCTTACTTCTTTTTTGGTTCTAACCACAACTGCAGTTGATACTGAACCTTTTTTTACAGTTCCATTAGGTGCAGCTTCCTTAACGGTTACTACAATCTTATCTCCCAAAGAAGCATATCTTCTTTTTGTTCCCCCAAGTACGCGGATGGTCAAAACTTCTTTTGCACCGGTGTTGTCCGCAACTTTTAATCGTGATTCTTGCTGTACCATAATTATTTAGCTCTTTCAAGGATTTCAACCAATCTCCAGCACTTAGTCTTGCTCAATGGTCGGGTTTCCATTATTTTAACGGTATCGCCTTCCTTGCAATCGTTCTTTTCGTCGTGGGCAACATACTTTTTGGTCTTCAGAACGAACTTACCATACATCGGGTGCTTCACTCTTTTTACCTCGGAAACCACAATTGATTTCTCCATTTTGTTGCTGGTAACAACCCCTATTCTTTCTTTTCTTAAGTTTCTTTTTTCCATAAGGCAGAACCAATTATTGTAATTCCCTTTTTGTTAATTCTGTTGCAAGTCTTGCCACCGTCCTTCTCGTTTTCTTAATCTGTAAAGGATTTTCCAAAGGCGTAACGGAATGTGCCATTTTTAAATCAGCATGTTGCTTTTTTAAATCGGTCAACTTTTCCTTTAGTTCTTCAATTGAAAGTTCTTTTATTTCTGCTTGTTTCATCTTCTTTTCAATTAAAAATTAAGCGGAATAATCCCTAGCTACGATAAACTTGGTTTTCACTGGCAATTTTTGAGCTGCAAGTCTCAATGCTTCTTTTGCAATATCCATAGGAACTCCTGCAACTTCGAACATAATCCTTCCAGGCTTAACAACGGCAACCCAATATTCTGGAGCACCCTTACCTTTACCCATACGTACCTCTAGAGGTTTCTTCGTGATAGGCTTGTCCGGGAAAATTTTTATCCACAATTGACCTTGCCTTTTCATATACCTTGTCGCAGCAATACGCGCAGCCTCTATCTGACGGGAGGTGATGAAGTGAGAGTCCAAGGATTTGATACCGAACATTCCATTGGAAAGCTGGTGTCCTCTTTGGGAATTCCCTTTCATACGTCCCTTCTGGGCTTTACGAAATTTTGTTCTTTTTGGCTGTAACATTTTACCTTTACTTTATCTTATTACTTTCTACGACGTTGTGGTTTTTTACCATCACGCTTGTCGCCTTTACCTTGACCTTTGGACAATCCTACTAGTGGGGAAAGTTCTCTTTTTCCGTAAACTTCACCCTTCATGATCCAAACTTTGATTCCCAATCTTCCGTAGGTTGTATGTGCTTCATGCAAAGCATAATCCACATCAGCACGGAAAGTTGACAGAGGAATTCTTCCTTCCTTGTAAGATTCCGAACGTGCCATTTCAGCTCCGTTCAAACGTCCAGAAATCTGAATTTTGATACCTTCTGCATTCATACGTATTGCAGCTGCAATCGCCATTTTGATGGCACGACGGTATGAAATTCTGCTTTCAATTTGTCTTGCGACACTAGCAGCAACCAAGTTGGCATCCAATTCAGGTCTCTTGATTTCATGAATATTGATCTGAACCTCTTTGTTGGTGATTTTCTTAAGCTCTTCTTTAAGTTTATCAACCTCTTGTCCACCTTTACCAATGATAATACCAGGTCTAGCCGTAGTAATAGTAATGGTGATCAATTTTAGAGTTCTCTCTATAATTACCCTTGACACACTGGCTTTTGCCAAACGTGCATGGACATATTTTCTAATCTTATCGTCCTCTGCAAGTTTATCGCCGTAATCATTGCCTCCGTACCAGTTGGATTCCCATCCTCTGATAATTCCTAAGCGATTTCCTATCGGATTGGTCTTCTGTCCCATATTATACTCTAGCTTTGAACGTTGTTGTTAGATTCCAAAATCATGGTAACATGGTTGGAACGTTTTCTAATTCTGTGTGCTCTTCCTTGTGGCGCAGGTCTAAGTCTTTTCAACATAGTTCCTCCATCCACACGGATTTCCTTAATAAAAAGATCAGCATCCTCAATACTTGCATCTTCATTCTTAGCTTCCCAGTTGGCAATTGCTGAAAGCAATAATTTTTCCAACTTTCTTGAAGCTTCTTTTGGGTTGAACCTTAAAATAGCCAAGGCCATTTCTATCTGCTTACCTCTGATTAAATCAGCGACCAAACGCATCTTTCTTGGTGAGGTTGGGCAGTTGTTCAACTTTGCGATAGCAAGCTGTTTTTTCTCTTCTTTTAACCTTTCGGCCATTTGTCTTTTACGAACTCCCATAGCTTACTTACTTTTTACCTTTGTTTTTAGCTCCTGCATGACCTCTAAAAGATCTTGTAGGTGAAAATTCTCCAAGCTTGTGACCCACCATGTTTTCAGTAACATATACAGGAACAAATTGTCTCCCGTTGTGCACCGCGATGGTCTGTCCTACGAAATCCGGAGTTATCATTGAGGCTCTCGACCATGTTTTGATAACCGTTTTCTTACCTGAATCTATATTGTTCTGGACTTTCTTTTCCAGACTATGATGAACGTAAGGTCCTTTTTTTAATGAACGTGCCATTTACTTTTTCTTTTATTTCTTTCTACGTTCTATGATGTATCTATTGGTGTCCTTGGTCTTAGAACGCGTTCTAAATCCTTTAGCAGGAATACCGTTCTTAGATCTTGGATGACCTCCTGAAGCTCTTCCTTCACCACCACCCATTGGATGATCGACGGGGTTCATAGCTACTGGTCTAGTTCTTGGCCTTCTACCCAACCATCTGCTTCTACCTGCTTTACCAGATACTAACAATTGGTGGTCAGAGTTGGAAACAGCTCCAACAGTGGCCAAACAATTGGCCAAAATCATTCTTGTCTCACCAGAAGGCAATTTGATAGTAACAAATTTTCCATCCTTAGCCATCAACTGAGCAAATGTACCAGCACTACGTGCCATAACAGCACCTTGACCAGGCCTTAATTCGATACACGAAATAATGGTACCCAAAGGAATTTCACTTAATGGAAGTGCATTTCCAATTTCTGGGGAAGCCTTTGGTCCTGAAGAAACCTTCTGACCAACTTGCAATCCGTTTTGGGCAACTACATATCTTTTTTCACCGTCTTTATACTCAATTAGAGCGATAAATGCAGTTCTGTTAGGATCGTACTGGATGGAAACCACTTTGGCATCCATTCCTTGCTTATCTCTTTTGAAATCGATAATACGATACCTTCTTTTATGACCTCCACCTCTATGGCGAATCGTCATTTTTCCTTGACTGTTCCTACCACCTGACTTTTTTAACGGAGCAAGCAAGCTTTTTTCCGGCTTATCAGTAGTAATCGCGTCAAATCCGTTTACTACTCTAAAACGCTGTCCAGGGGTTATCGGTTTTAATTTTCTAACTGACATTTCTAGTCTTTATAGATTACTGTAAAAATCAATAATATCACCTTCCACCACATCTACAATTGCTTTTTTCAAAGCATTGGTTTTTCCGTGTTGGATTCCTGTTTTTGTATAACGACTCTTACGGTTTGGACCATAATTCATGGTTCTCACCTTTTCTACAGAAACACCATAAGTAGCCTCCACAGCTTCTTTAATTTGAAGCTTGTTGGCTGTTGGGTCAACGTAGAAACCATAACGATTGAAAAGCTCGCTATCAGCGGTCATTTTTTCCGTAATGATTGGTTTTATCAACACACTCATGATATTCTTATTTCTTAAGGTTCGATTCTATTCCTTCCAAAGCACTCTCCGTCAACACGATATTGTTTGCATTAACAATTTTGTAAGTACTTAATTCTGAGTTGATTACAACTTCAGAACGCTCCAAATTGCGCGACGACAAATATACATTATTATTGGAACCGCCCAACACTATTAGAGACTTTTTGTTTTCTATACCCAAAGAGCTCAAAAATGCTTTGAAATCTTTTGTCTTTGGTGCCTCAAAATTGAAGTCCTCAACAACTGTGATTGCCTTCTCTTTTGATTTCAATGTCAACGCTGATTTACGAGCCAAACGCTTGACATTTTTATTCAATTTTTGGGAATAATCTTTTGGTCTTGGGCCAAAGATTCTACCACCACCCTTAAAAATTGGAGATTTGATACTACCTGCTCTTGCAGTACCTGTTCCCTTCTGCTTCTTAATTTTACGGGTACTACCGGCAATCTCTGCTCTTTCCTTGGATTTATGAGTACCTTGTCTCTGATGGGCCAGGTATTGCTTTACATCCAAATAGATGGCATGCTCATTAGGCTCTATCCCGAATACATCATTAGAAAGGTCAACCTTTCTACCTGTATCTTTTCCTTTGATATCTAAAACTGCAACCTTCATTACTTCTCAATTGTTACGTAAGCATTCTTGTGACCAGGAACAGCACCTTTTACTACGATAAGGTTTTTCTCTGGAACCACTTTCAATACTCTTAAGTTTTGAACTGTAACTCTATCACCACCCATTCTACCGGCCATTTTCATTCCTTTGAAAACTCGGGCAGGATAAGATGCCGCACCAATGGAACCTGGAGCTCTTAATCTGTTATGCTGACCGTGTGTTGCTTGACCAACACCAGCAAAACCATGTCGCTTAACAACTCCTTGGAATCCTTTTCCTTTTGATGTACCAATTACATCAACAAATTCACCTTCTGCAAAAAGGTCGGCACCAACGGTGTCTCCCAATTTGTATTCTCCTTCAAAATCACGGAATTCAACGACTTTCTTCTTTGGAGAAGCACCTGCTTTTTTTACATGGCCCAATTCGGCCTTGTTTGCACGTTTTTCTGCCTTGTCATCGAAACCCAGTTGAAGGGCATTGTACCCGTCGACCTCTTCGGTTCTGACTTGGGTAACCACGCAAGGTCCAGCCTCAATAACGGTACATGGAATGTTCTTTCCATTTTCGTCGAAGATGCTGGTCATGCCGATTTTTCTTCCTATTAACCCAGACATATATATTAATTAATTGTTTACTTTTTAAAGCGCCAATATCTTGGCAAAAAAATTGGGTCAAAGAAAAATTCTGTGACCCAGATAAGTTTTCTTTTTCCCGTTTTTCCTTCGCACGCAGCTCAGGACATGTTCACCTTTCCTTTAAAAGGCGTGCAAATTTACACTTTTATTTCGACTTCAACACCACTTGGAAGCTCTAATTTCATTAAAGCATCGATAGTTTTTGAAGAAGAGCTATAAATATCCAATAATCTCTTATAAGAACTTAGTTGGAATTGCTCTCTCGATTTCTTGTTCACGTGAGGTGAACGCAAAACTGTAAATATTTTTTTGTGCGTTGGCAACGGAATTGGTCCCGTAACTACTGCACCTGTTGTCTTAACTGTTTTCACAATTTTCTCAGCAGATTTATCCACTAAATTGTGATCATAAGATTTAAGCTTTATTCTAATTTTTTGACTCATCTTGCTGAAAAATTAAGCGGTTACACCTTTAACTGATTTAATAACTTCTTCTGCAATATTCGTTGGAGTTTCTGCGTAGTGTGAAAATTCCATTGTTGAAGTAGCTCTACCTGATGACAATGTTCTTAATGAAGTAACATAACCAAACATTTCAGATAAAGGTACTTCACCTTTTACCACCTTAGAACCAGCTCTATCACTCATATCACTAATAGTTCCTCTACGTCTGTTCAAGTCACCAACAATATCACCCATGTTTTCTTCAGGTGTTAACACCTCAATCTTCATTATAGGCTCCATCAATACTGATCTAGCAGACTTAGCAGCAGCTTTGTACCCCATTTTTGCAGCCAATTCAAAGGACAATGAATCTGAATCCACAGGGTGGAAAGAACCATCCTTTAAAGTAACCTTCATGCTATCCATCTCAAATCCAGCTAAAGGACCATTCTTCATGGCTTCCTTAAATCCTTTTTCTACAGATGGAATATATTCTTTAGGAATATTACCTCCTTTAATTGTGTTTACAAATTCCAATCCTACCACTTCATCACCAGCTGGCTCCATAGTAAAGACGATATCAGCAAATTTACCACGACCACCAGACTGTTTCTTATAAACTTCTCTATGGTCAGCAGATTGTGTAATTGCCTCCTTGTACTCAACTTGGGGCTGTCCTTGGTTCACTTCAACCTTAAACTCACGACGCAAACGGTCAACAATAATATCCAAGTGAAGCTCACCCATACCAGAAATAATGGTTTGACCTGAGGCTTCATCCGTTTTTACCTGGAACGTAGGATCTTCTTCAGCCAATTTTGCCAAAGACATACCCAATTTATCTACATCAGCCTTTGTTTTAGGCTCAACCGCAATACCGATTACTGGATCAGGGAAATCCATGCTCTCAAGAACAATAGGATGTTTCTCAGCAGACATAGTATCACCAGTCTTGATATCCTTAAATCCTACGGCAGCACCAATATCTCCAGCTTCTATGTACTCAATAGCATTTTGCTTATTGGAGTGCATTTGATAGATACGAGAGATACGCTCTTTCTTACCTGAACGATTGTTCAAAATGTAAGATCCAGCGTCCAATCGACCAGAATACGCTCTAAAGAATGCCAAGCGACCAACAAATGGGTCAGTAGCAATCTTAAATGCTAAAGCTGAAAATGGCTCTTTTGGATCTGGCTTTCTTGTAATCTCGTTTCCAGTGTTTGGATCAGTACCTACAATATCATCCTTATCAATAGGTGATGGCAAGTAGCGACAAACAGCATCCAGCAAGAATTGAACTCCTTTATTTTTGAATGAAGAACCGCAAATCATTGGAATGATCGCTCTATCCATAACGGCAGCCCTCAATGCGGCATGTACTTCTTCTTCGGTGATAGAATCTTCATCTTCAAAGAATTTTTCCATCAACTCCTCATCATATTCAGCAACCGCTTCAATTAAAGCAGCTCTATACTCCTTAACTTCGGCTTTCATTTCCTCAGGAATATCGACAACATCAAAAGTAGAACCGAAGCCCTCTTCATGCCAAACGATAGCTCTGTTCTTTGCCAAATCCACGATTCCTTTGAAATCAGCTTCGTCTCCAATAGGCAAAACAATTGGAACCGCATTGGAACCCAACATGGTTTTAACCTGATTACAAACCATTAGGAAATTAGATCCCTGACGGTCCATTTTGTTAACGAAACCAATTCTAGGCACTTTATAGTTATCGGCCAATCTCCAGTTCGTTTCAGATTGTGGCTCAACACCATCAACTGCACTGAACAAGAAAACCAATCCATCCAAAACACGCAATGAACGGTTTACCTCTACGGTAAAATCCACGTGTCCGGGAGTATCAATAATATTAAAGTGATATCCTTTTGCATCAGCTGTAGGTTGACCATTTTCAGTAGGAAACTGCCATGTACAAGTTGTAGCCGCAGAGGTAATGGTAATACCACGCTCTTGCTCTTGCTCCATCCAGTCCATTGTAGCTGCACCATCGTGCACCTCACCGATTTTATGACTTACACCAGTATAGAAAAGAATACGCTCTGTAGTAGTAGTTTTTCCAGCATCAATATGAGCTGCAATACCAATATTCCGTGTATATTTTAAATCTCTTGACATTTTACCAACTAGAATCTAAAGTGTGAGAATGCTTTATTGGCCTCAGCCATTTTGTGTGTATCAACTCTTTTCTTGACAGCAGCGCCTTCTTCTTTTGCAGCGGCCAAGATTTCGGCAGCCAATTTTTGCGCCATAGATTTTTCATTACGCTTTCTTGCGTAGCTGATCAACCATTTCATAGCGGTTGAAATCTTTCTGTCAGGACGAATCTGCATAGGAATCTGGAACGTTGCCCCACCTACTCTTCTACTTCTTACCTCCACGTGTGGCATTACATTGGAAAGTGCATCCTTCCAAAGCTCCAATCCGTTTTTCTCTTCGTCTGTATTTTTCTCTTCAACAACATCAATCGCATCATAAAAGATTTTAAATGCAACTGATTTTTTTCCATCCCACATCATCATGTTCACGAAACGCGTCACCAATTGATCATTAAATCTTGGATCCGGCAACAACGGCCTTTTCTTTGCCTGTCTTTTTCTCATTTCTTCTTCTTAAAAGTGTTAATTACTTTTTAGGACGTTTTGCACCGTACTTAGATCTACGTTGTGTTCTTCCTGCAACTCCTGCAGTATCCAAAGCACCACGGACGATGTGATATCTAACTCCTGGCAAATCCTTTACTCTTCCACCTCTTACCAATACTATCGAGTGCTCTTGGAGGTTATGTCCTTCTCCAGGGATATAAGCATTCACTTCCTTACCATTTGTAAGCCTAACCCTAGCAACTTTTCGCATTGCAGAGTTTGGTTTCTTAGGTGTAGTAGTGTAAACACGCGTACAAACCCCTCTTCTTTGAGGACACGAATCCAAAGCAGCCGATTTACTCTTCTTGGTAATTGTGACTCTTCCTTTTCGTACTAATTGTGAAATTGTTGGCATTAAAAATTTCTATTAAATAAAAATAACCCTCTTTTTGAGGGCTGCAAATGTAGTGATATTTCGGAATAATTCAAATGCCTTGCAATTTTTTTACAAGAATATTCCAACCTCATTGACGATCAAAGGCAAGGTTACATTTATCAGGAATTAACAACAAAGTGAAAAATTATCAATTCTGGATGGAAAACACGCAAAATATGACAATGAAAAAGGAGCTAAATTTCTTACTTATATATTAAGGTATAAACAATAAGTTGAAGAAACACTTAAAATGAGGTTTGTTCATTGGAGTTTACAAAACTCACCAACTTGACCAGATCTTCCTTTTCTTTAAAATTGATATTGTTATCCTTAATAAACTTTTTAACCTCAGTTTGTTTTTCCTTGGAAACGAGTTCCATGAAAGATTTTTTAGAATTCTTGACTCGCTGAGGATTCTTATCACCTATTCCTATATAATAGGAGTTAGAATTCAAAAATTGTGGAGGCACAGGCTCATGGAATGAGGTTTCGGGTTTTTTGCCCTCTTTGAAATTTTTAGCCTTTTTATGATATAAACTATACCGTCCGTTTGATACAAGCTCGGACAGATATCCTTCAATTAAGTTCTTTTCAGTATCCAAAAAACTTCGTAGCACATATATTTCATTTCCAATCTCAAAAGACAATCGAGTGCTTTTAGAGATAGCCTCAACCTCATGCTTTTCAGTTTTCTTTGCCTCTATTTCATCCGCATAGGCATTATACCTCATAAGGTAGCTTCCATAGTATTGATCACCCAAGAATACTTTTCCCATTTGGAAATCTTCATTATAATACATAGAACCCCTTATGTCGGATATTTTAATTGGTTTTCCGTTCCAATTCCTAAGCCTATTTGTCAACTCATTCATATGAGCGGCCATGGTTGTGTTGTTCCAAACAGGTCCAGCTGAACTTAATGCACTTGATCCTTGCTGCGAAAAGCCGTGGCGAGGAAAGAATAGTCCATTGAGTAAAAGCAGTAAACCTAGAAGATGATTGGTTCTCATTATCTTATTTTAGGATCAATCTACAATTATTAAAACTTTAGGAGGTACTTCTAAATCGGGGAGCTTCAAATCATAAAACGATTTTATCAAAACGTTCAACAATGCATATCGAGACACAATCATTCCACCTTCCTAATAAAATTTACAGAATTTGCATTAGTTAAAAACACAGGCTTAAACCCATGGATAGTTAGAAAACCCACAACTTATGGTATTGTTTTATCTATTCTTAACAGCTCCTATAAGCCTGAAATTACATTCTCAACATTTTATCAATACTACAATTAAGACATCAATAAATTTCTATAATCCACATTGAGACCTACGTAATTGCAAAGATCATCTTAAAATTTTAGTAAAATTAGTTTGGATTATTAACATGAAATTATGATTTTAGCGCCTAGCTAATTCAAATAATTTTAAAATGAGAACAAAACTTAATGGATTGTTAACGCTGTTATTGGCGTTTGTTGTGCAAATTTCCTTTGCACAAGACAAGACGATTTCAGGTACAGTTACGGATTCCTCTGGTCTTCCGTTGCCTGGGGTCAACATTGTCGTCGAAGGCACCACTAATGGTACCCAAACAGATTTTGATGGTAACTATTCAATCAGTGCCAGTCAAGGTCAGACACTACTTTTCACCTATATAGGGCAGCGCCCTGCAAGTAGGGCGATCGGCGCGGAGAGCGTTATCAACGTTCAGATGCAGGACGATACCCAGGCCCTTGAGGAAGTTGTGGTAACGGCCCTTGGTATCAAGAGAGAGAAACAAGCATTGGGTTATGCGGTTACCGAGGTAGGTAGCGAGGACCTAGAGCAAAGACCCGATGGCGATGTTGCCAGGGTGCTCCAGGGAAAGGCCGCCGGGGTACAGATAACAAACCAGAGTGGACTTTCCGGATCGGGAACAAATATTATAATCCGTGGTCTATCCACGTTCAGCTCCAGTAACCAGGCGCTGTTCATCGTGGACGGTGTACCTTTCAGTACGGACACCAACTCGCAGGGTAGACAGGGTGACCGTCAGGATTTCATCAACGGTAACAACGGTTCGAGTAGGTTCCTTGACCTTGACCCGAACAGTATCGAGAGCGTGAACGTGCTTAGGGGTCTTGCGGCCGCCACACTTTATGGTTCACAGGGACGTAACGGTGTAATCCTTATCACCACCAAGGGTGGTTCATCAAGCGGTGCCGGTCCAAAGAAGACCGAGGTAACGGTAAACTCCTCCATTTTCTTCAACGAGATAGCATCACTTCCGGATTACCAGAACGAATACGGTAACGGATTTGACCAAGCATTCGGATGGTTCTTCTCCAACTGGGGCCCAAGCTTCAGGAGAGAGGGAGCAGCAGGATGGGGAGGACAAGCTGCCATTGATGACAATGGTACCCTTGCCCACCCATATTCGACATCAACATCTGCTATCCAAGCAGCCTTCCCAGAGTTCCAAGGTCAACGCTATGACTGGAGACCTTATGATAGTGTTGGAAGGTTCTTTAAGACAGGGACCGTGGCCAACACCTCTGTCAACGTAAGGGGAGCCTCCGATGACGGAAAGATAGGGTACAACGTGAACTACGGTTACCTTAAGGACAACGGTTTCACACCGAACAACAGTGTTACGCGTAACACCCTTTCAGTAGGTGGTAGGGCGCAACTCAGCAACAAGTTCTCCGCAACGGGTACATTGAACTATGCAAGGACCAAGTTCACATCGCCACCGGTGGCACTCAGCCAGGGTAACGGTTCAACAGGAACAGGTTCCTCCGTGTTCGGTCACCTTTGGTTCACACCAAGGAGTATCGATGTACAGGGACTTCCTTTCCAGAACCCTATCGATGGAAGCAGTGTCTACTACAGACAGAACAACTCCATCCAGCACCCATTGTGGACGGTGAACAATGCCGGTTCCTTCCAGGAGACCAACAGGGTGTTCGGACAGGCATCCATTATGTATGACATCAACGATAACCTTAACCTTGTATACAGGGCGGGTATCGATATCTATAGCGAGAACAACACCAACTTCCAGAACAAGGGAGGTATCGGTGGTGGAGCCAGAACGGTGAGCGGTTTCTATGAGACCTGGAACAACACCAACACCATCTGGGACCACAACTTCCTTTTGAACGGAGACTATGACATTACCGATAAGATCGGGACCACCTTCAACGTGGGTGCCACTTCAAGACGTGAGATCTTTGACCAGAACGGTGTGGCCAGTGACGGCCAGCAAGTGTTCGACGTGCTCAGACACTTCAATTACCTTAACCAGAACGAGATCCAACTTTTTGTTGAAAGAAACCTCGTAGGTCTTTACGGTCAGGTCGATTTTGACTATGACAGTTGGGTATATGTGACCTTGGCCGGACGTAACGACTGGGTATCCAACTTCTCCCAAGAGAACAGGAGCCAGTTCTACCCATCTGCCAGTGTGTCCTTTATACCGACCGCTGCCATCGATGGCCTAAAGTCGGAGAATGTGCTCAACTACCTTAAGATCCGTGGTGGTCTAGGGGTATCGGCAAACTTTGAGTCGTCCAACTATCCTATTGCAAGTACGCTTATCCTTGACACTCAGGATGTACAGGACGGATCTGGAGCGAACATCGTGACCAACGAAGTGGGTACAAGAACAGGTAACCCTGCACTTAAGCCAGAGACCTTGGAAGAGATAGAGATTGGTATCGAATCCCGCTGGTGGGACGGACGCATCACCTTGGATGCTTCTGTATATCAAAGGAACACCAACGACCTTATCCTTGACAGACCATTGGATCCAGCTGCCGACCTTGGAACAAGAAGGGTAGCTGTGAACATCGGTGAGATCCAGTCGGAAGGTGTCGAAGCCGACCTTGGGATCAACTGGTTCAGGGGCAAAGAAGAAGGTGACTTCAGCTGGAAGACCAACCTTAACTTTACCGCCTACGAGACCACGGTACTTGACCTTGGTGTCGATACCGACCAGGTTGTTTATTCTGGTTTCTCTAACCTTGGTAATGCTGCGATCGAAGGAGAAGCATTAGGTGTATTTTTCGGTAGTCGTATCCTAAGGGATGCCAACGGGGACTTTGTAGTAGGGGCCGATGGTAACTACGTACAGGACCCGAACGATGGTATCATCGGAGATCCAAACCCGGACTGGGTGGCCAACGTAAGGAACAGTATCTCCTACAAGAACTTCACCCTTGGTTTCCAGTGGAACTATACACAGGGCGGGGATGTCTACTCCAGTACAATTTCCACTCTTATGGGTAGAGGATTGATTACTGAGACTGTTAATAGAGAAGATACTTATGTTCTTCCAGGTGTTGATGCCAACGGAAACACTAACAACTTGCAAATAAACAACTCAACCTTCTGGTTCAGTAACATCCTTTTCGGACCAAGTGAACTACAGGTATACGATGCCACGACCGTAAGGTTACAGGAGGCCTCGTTGAGCTATGCGCTTCCAAAGAAGTTCTTGGACAAGACCCCATTTGGAAACTTGACCTTTACCGTTTCAGGTAACAACCTATACTTCAGGGCCATCAATACCCCGAAAGGTGCAAACTTCGACCCCAACACGGCCGGTCTGGGTGTATCCAACGGAGCTGGTTTTGATTTCATCAACGGACCAAGTGCAAGAAGATATGGTCTTAGTGTAAAGGCAACATTCTAAGAACAAAAAATTAAAAGATAATGAAAAGAATAAGTAAAAACATATTTACAGCATTTTGCGCAATGGCGTTAGTGTTGGTTTCCTGTGAGACCACGGAGTTGGATCTTACCGCGAACCCCAACTTCTTGACCCCGGAGCAATCTTCTCCCGATTTCCTTTTGAACTCGATCCAGGAGGATTTCGTGAGACAATTTGAAGGGGATGCGGACAATGATCCCAATGATAACTGGGCATCCGGTGGTAACACAACCGGTGACGGTTTCAACGAGCTCGGGATGGAGCTTACACGTATCGTGAACATGAGCGGTAGGAACTATGTGAGTGTATACCAGGGAAGTGACATGTCGGATGAATGGGACAATGCCTACAGGTTATTGGCCAATATCCGTACCATGGAGCCTTTGGCAACAGAAGCAGGACTTACGCACCACATCGCGATAACGCAGTTCATCGAGGCATATCTTTTTGTGACCATGGTGGACTTCTTCGGGGACGTTCCCTATTCTGAAGCTGCCATCGCGGATGACAACTTCAACCCTGTAGCGGATTCGGGGGCATCCATCTATGATGCTGCTCTTGTTCTGTTGGACCAGGCGATAGCCAATTTTGGAACTGACCCTGCGGCCAAGCCACCGACGGATTTCTATTATGGTGGTGACGAGGATCAGTGGATCAGGGCCTGTAACACCCTTAAGATGAAGATCTACCTTCAGAGAAGGTTGGTCGATGGAAGTGCACTGGCAAGTTTCGATGCAATCGTTACCGGTGGAAACTATATCACCGATACCGCTGATGACTTTCTGTTTGCTTGGGGCGCTACCAGTGCTTCACAGCCTGATAACAGACATCCACGTTATGGGATCAACTATACTGTTTCAGGAGGTGGTGATTATATGTCCAACTGGTTGATGAACCTTATGGACACCACTGACGATCCAAGGATGCGTTATTATTTCTACAGACAGAATGCCACGGTACCTGGTTCAGGAACTACTCCTCCAGATGAAGAGACTTTGAACTGTTCTTTGGAAGCTGCACCGCAGCACTACTTGGACGGAGGCTTTACCTTCTGTAACCTTCCCAATGGATATTGGGGACGTGACCACGGAGATGCTGACGGTATTCCACCAGATGGTCTTCTTAGAACTGTCTATGGTACTTACCCTGTAGGTGGTAAGTTCGATGATGACACTTTTGCTGAAATTGGATTGGTGGCCGGTGCCGCAGGTCTTGGTATCACCAACCTGTTGACCGCTTTCGGTGCCGATTTCATGATCGCGGAGGCCGCAATGGCATCAGGGGATGCCCCAGGTGCAAAAGCTGCAGTGCTTTCAGCACTTGACAAGTCAGTTGCCAAGGTACAGGCTTTCTCATCTACAAGATTGGCGGGTGCGGATGCTTCTTTCGAGCCATCGGCAGCTGACGTTACAGCTTACAGTGACGCCGTTGATGCAGCTTGGGACGCCGCCGATGCGGACGGGCAGTGGAACATCCTTGCAGAGCAGTTGTGGATAGCCAGCTTCGGTAACGGGGTGGATCCTTACAACTTCTATAGAAGAACTGGGTTCCCGACAACACTACAGCCGAACCTTGAGCCGAACCCGGATGTTTTCATTCGATCTATGTACTATCCGACTAACTCGGTGAACAACAACTCGAGCATCAGCCAAAAACCAGATCAGCAACAGCCTGTATTCTGGGATACAGCTGGGGTTCCTGCGGCCAATTAATAAAAGTGCAATGAAAACAAAATTAGAATACATGAAAAATTTAAGATTATATATAGCTCTGGCACTTGTGGCACTTGTGGCTTCGTGTAGCGAGGATGACAAGGTGACTGTAGGAGTTCAGGAGACTGTTGCTAGAGGGGCTGTCCTAAGGACCGTATCCTTTGAGAGCACGACCTTCAACGTTTTCGATCCTGCATCAATCTTCGGTGTGACCATCGAGGAACAGGATCTTGAAGACGGGGACCTATTGTCGAACATCGAGATCTATGTAGGTTTCGTTGACAACACAGATTCCAACGGAACCACTTCGGCAACGGAGACCCTTGTAAGCACTGTTGCGGCCTCAGAATTCACTTCTGGGCCAAATGGGCTGCCAAGGACCAGTTTCTCGGTATCCCTGGGTGATGCGCTTTCAGCGCTTGGTGTTGCAAACACTCCGGCCAATGTGACCGGTGGTGACCAGATCAACATCCGATTGGTGGTAAACCTTACCGATGGAAGATCTTTCACAGATGTGGATGCAACAGGTAACGTATCCGGTGGATCGTTCTTCTCCTCACCATATGCCTATAGGGCGGGAATCAATTGTATCCCAACATCACCAGTAACCGGTGATTATACATTGACCATGGATGATAGCTATGGCGATGGATGGGACGGTGCCTTTATTACGGTGACAATCGATGGTACCAGTACAGATTACACTGTTTCTACCGCGCAAGCGACTACTAACACTGAAGTGATCACCGTACCTGGTGGTACCACTGAATTGGTATGGACGTATACTCCAGGAAACTTTGAGGGTGAGCATTCTTATGAGTTGGAAGCTCCAACAGGTGAAACTGCTGCGGCCGATGGCCCTGGCCCAACTCCTGGTGAGATTGTTTTGAACATCTGTAACTAGTATTTCAGAAAATACATGGCTTTCACAAGCCTTGGAAAAGTTAAAGGGGCATCTATATGATGTCCCTTTTACTTCTTAATCATTTTCTTTAATTAACAAAATACTAAGGTTAGTTTTCAAACTAAAAAGCGACGGTAACCCCAGTGTGTTTTTCTTAAAATTGCTATGAGAAATTCTATGAAACGTATTACACTTATTTCATTTCTATTATGTTTTGGCATGATTCATTATTCATGCAACAACGATGACAATACAACCACTGATGACACACCGCCAATGGACGACAGCGTCATAACTGATGATGATATTGTTACAGACGATGATCCCATAATTCCACCTGACAAAGCTGGTCAGGTTGAATTTTTCAATCCAAGTAAGGTTGACGATGGATATGTACTTATCAATGATGCAGGTAACGACCGGGTATATATTATGGATAAGGAAGCTAACATCCTCCATGAATGGGATTTACCATTTGGCATTGGAAATGATGTAGAACTGCTTTCCGATGGACGTCTTTTAGGAATTATGAAAGCTGAAGACCCGGATATTACCTATGGCGGTCAGGGTGGAAAATTACAGTTTGTGAATCCAGATAGCACAGTCGAATGGAATTTTGACTATTCTTCTCCTGAATATATAACCCATCACGATGTTGAATTGCTTCCCAATGGAAACCTTATTACCCTAGTTTGGGAACAACGGACTGTTGAACAGGCTGAACAGGCAGGTTCAAGCCTTACAATCCCCATTTTCCCTGAAGCAGTCATAGAAATCAATCCAACAACCGATGAAATTGTTTGGGAATGGCATGCATGGGATCATATTATCCAAGATCATGATGATACCAAAGAGAATTTTGGCGTTATCGCAGATAATCCTAGACTTATTGACCTCAATTACGTCACCGATAAAGAGGGGGATATTATGCACGCTAATGGTATTGAATATGATGAAGTCAATGACCTTATTTACATCAGTGTTAATTTTTATCATGAAGTTTGGGTAATTGATCATAGCACTACAACCGAGGAAGCTGCAACAAATGCTGGAGGAAATTATGGCTTTGGTGGAGATTTAGTTTACCGCTTTGGAAACCCCGAAGTATACGGCAATACTATGGGTGAAAGACGTTTTTATAACAATCATCACCCAAGACTACTTTCTGGAACCGATATTGGCAAATTTTCAATTTATATGAACGGTGGGGATTTGAACCAGTCCACCGCATATGAACTGTTATTGCCTAATCCATTTACCTTACTTCCAAATACGGACAATGAGCCCACTGTTGCATGGAGTTTCACGGATACAGATCTATATGCTCCGAGAGTTTCCGGTTTGGTAAAAATCCCTACAGGCAATAGACTTATTACTGAAGGTGATTTTGGGGTTTGGGAAGTCTCAGAACCCGGAGAAATTCTTTGGAAATTTGAAGGCCAGGGCTTTTTCTGGAGAGCCTACCATTATGATAGGGACCATCCCGGCATTATTGCCTTAGGACTTTAGGACTCATTAGCTGTGTTAAAAAGAGGTGCACGAAAGCCATCTCTTAGGTAGGAAGCAATTATTTATAGTATATTTCGTCCATGATTACGTTGGTCAAAAAGAACTCGTTTTTCCTAGTCTCATTTTTATTGGTTTCATTAATAGGTTGTGATACTAGCTCAAAAAATACAGAACCTCGAAAATCGTCTGAAACCAAGTTGCAAGAACAACCCCTGTTCAAAAAAATCGATGCTCAAACAAGTGGTATTCACTTCTCCAATGCACTACAGCATGATGTGGCTACCCTGCACAATCTTTTCGATTATGACTACTTCTACAATGGGGCTGGCGTGGGAGTAGAAGATTTAAACAATGATGGGCTTTTGGATGTAGTTTTCTGCGGGAATCAAGTGGAAAATCAAGTATATTTTAACCAAGGCGAAATGACATTTAAGGATGTCACTCAAACCTCTGGTATTAACCAGGGTAAAAACTGGTCCAATGGCATCACCTTTGTCGATATCAATAGTGACGGTTGGATGGATATCTATATTTCCCAAGGTGGCCCAAATTCTAGAGAAAACCGAAAAAACCTGCTGTTCATCAATCAAAAAGATGGGTCTTTCATAGAAAGTGCCGAAGAATATGGCTTGGCAGATATGGGCATAAGCACACAATCTGCCTTTTTCGATTTTGACAAAGACGGTGATCTTGATTGTATTGTCATGAATGAAAATGAGCTCTATGGTCTTGATCCCATAAGCTTAAGCCGTTATGTGGAAGCAAATGAAGAGAATAAGTATTTCAACTCCTCCCATCTGTACCGAAATGATAATGGGAAATTTGTGGATATAACCCGAACAGCAGGACTTGAGAAACCCATCTTTGGGCTTGGGCTCATGATTTCCGACATTAATGAAGATGGATGGATGGACGTCTACATGGCCAGCGACTATTACCTGCCCGACGCCATGTACATTAACAATAAGAACGGGACATTCTCAGACCGAATAAAAGAAACTACAAATCAAATTTCATTTTACGGAATGGGGATTGATGTGGCTGATATAGACAATGACAACCTTCAAGACATTTTTGTTTTGGACATGGCTGCCAATGACCATGTAAGGTCAAAGACGCTTATGGCTTCCATGAGTACAGGTCGGTTTGATTATTTGGTCAATAAGGCCGATTTTCAATACCAGTACATGTATAATTCGCTGCAAAAAAATATTGGCGGATTAAAATTCAACAACATATCGCAGATGTCAGGTGTTGCCAATACCGATTGGAGTTGGTCTGTTTTGATGAACGATTTTGATCTTGACGGTCAAAAAGAAATTCATGTTACCAATGGATATAGACGCTATGCACTTGACAACGATTTACAAAGACAAGTTTTTGAAGCTAGACAAAAATATGGTGCCAATGTTCCCTTGGATGTAAAAAACAGGCTTTACGAGTCCATGCCTTCTGAAAAATTGCCCAATATCATGTATAAGCAAAAGTCAGAGCTCAACTTTACAGACATCTCTTCTGAATGGGGTTTAGCTGATTTTTCGTTCAGTAATGGAGCTGTTTCAGCCGATTTGGACAATGATGGTGATCTTGACCTGGTGATAAACAATATGGATGACAATGCCTTTGTATATCAAAATCTTTCCGTAGAGGAAAAAAAAGGCAATTATCTAAAGGTTATCGGCAAAGGAGAATCCTCTGAAGAATTTGCAAAGGTTAAAATCGATATTGGCGACAACTCCCAAGTAATCGAAATAAAAAGAGTCCGAGGCTATAGATCATCCCAAGAGAACAGCGCCCTTTTTGGGATTGGAGCAAGTTCCATGGTAGATACAGTCACTATCTATTGGAAGAATGGCAAAATGCAACAGAAATTTGACGTGCCGGCAAATACAACGCTTACTTTGCTTAAAAATGAAGCCAAACAATCTTATAATCCGAAAGATTTCTCTCAGAAGTACTTCAAACAGGTAACCGGTAAACAACTGGGGTTGGATTTTGTTCACAAAGAAAATGCGTACGACGATTTTGAAACGGAAATATTACTCCCCTACAAACAGTCCAACCTAGGTCCATTTATCACAAAAGGTGACATTAACAACGACGGACTTACAGATTTTCATGTGGGTGGCGCTTCTGGGCAGGCGGGGCAGATGTATTTACAAACCACTAGCGGATTCGCCAAAATTAACTCTCCGTCCCTTGCCACTGACAGCCAGTTTGAAGACATGGAGTCCATGTTCTTCGATTTTGACGGAGATAACGACCTGGATCTATTCATAGTTAGTGGCGGCAACGAATTTGCAGAGCATTCCTCATACCATATGGACCGAATCTATTTAAATGATGGAACCGGACACTTCACCAGATTGGAAAGTGATGCCTTGGGCAAATACCCCAAAAATGGGAAATCAGTAAGTTTTATTGATTTCGACAAGGATGGAGACAATGATATTTTAGTGGGCAATAGGGTGACTCCCCGCATGTATCCAAATCACCAATCCTCAGCGCTTTTTGAAAATGTCAATGGAGAACTTATTGAAGTCACAAAGGATATTTCGCCCGATTTTGAAGATTTTGGAATTGTCAACGACATTCAAGTTACCGATGTCAATAATGATGGTTGGCAAGATTTTATTGCGGTTGGTGAATGGACGGGAATTGGTGTTTTTATAAATGAGCAGGGTACCTTCAAAAATATCAGCTCCGAAAATCCAACACTAAAAGAAAAAGGATGGTGGTTTTCGATTCATGAGACTGACATAAACAATGACGGCTTAAAAGATTATGTGGTCGGTAATGCAGGACTCAATATTAAATTCAAAGCGTCTGTAGAGAAACCCTTTAAAATATATGCCACCGATTTTGACAATAACGGCACCAACGATATTGTACTAAGCAAAAAATACAACGGAACCTATGTACCTGTGCGTGGTAGGGAATGTTCATCTCAGCAGATGCCCTTTATTAAAGAAAAATTTGAAACCTATACAGAGTTCGCCAATGCGAGTCTAACCGATATTTATGGTGAAAAACTAAATACCTCCTACGAGAATAGTATAACGCAATTCGAGTCATTCCTTTTAATTAACAAAGGAGAACTAAACTTTGAGAAAAAACCACTTCCCGTGAATGCCCAATCCTATCCCCTACTTGATTGCGCCTTTATCGATTTGAACAACGATGGGTTTGAAGATGTCATCACTGCTGGCAACATCTATGGGACTGAAGTTGAAACTCCTCGATTAGATGCTATTTCAGGGCTTATTTTACTTTCTAATGGAAAAGATGGTTACCAAAGCGTGCCACATCAACAATCGGGTCTCATGCTGGAAGGAAATGTAAAGAGCATAGAACTTATTGAAGGAAAGAATGGTCAAAAATATTTAATCAATACAACCAACAATGGTCCTTTAATGGTACATAAAATTTCTTCTTAGCTAGAAGTGGTTTACATTGCAGGCCGATAATATCATACTATGAGCAACCAAATCTATGGGATTCGAGCAATACTAGAGGCGATTGAGGCTGAGCAACCCATAAATAAGATTTTTCTTCAAAAGGGATTGGGTGGAGAATTGTTTAAATCTCTTGAAACTGTAATTCGTAAAAACGGATTAAGCAGTTCCTATGTTCCAGTTGAAAAGTTGAACAGATTGACGAAAAACAACCATCAGGGAGCAGTTGCCAACATCTCCCCTGTTCAATTTCACAACTTTGAAGAACTGGTTGAAGCCGTTCTTGAAAAAGAAGGAGTACCACTCTTTTTACTATTGGATCAAGTTTCAGATGTTCGAAATTTTGGGGCAATCATGCGTACAGCTGAGTGTTGCGGAGTTGATGGAATTATAATTCCCAAAAATGGGGCTGCGCCAATTACGGATGATACTGTAAAAACGTCAGCAGGAGCAGCATTTAAAGTTCCTATCGCCAAAGTGGATCATTTAAAGGATGCCATATTCTATTTACAATCTTCGGGAATAGAAATTATTGCTGCAACGGAAAAATCGGAAAATGACCTTTATGCAGTAAGTCTTAAAAATCCTTGTGCTATTGTGATGGGGGCTGAAGACAAAGGTATTTCAGCTTCCATACTCAACCTTGCAGACCATAAAGCCAAACTTCCATTATTGGGTGAAATAGGGTCATTAAATGTTTCTGTAGCCTGCGGGGTGTTTTTGTACGAGGTGGTAAGACAGCGTATGCAATAAGCTACCCTTCTTTATCTTTTTTATAATGGTAGGTGATTTCAATCTTGTTATCTGATTCCTCGGAACGGTTTTCAATAAAATTCCCATTTTCATCAAAGTGCTTTAAAAAAGGGTCATCGTCCTCATTGTAGTCTTCCCGCTCCCATGGATATTTCCTTTCATTGGGTATCTTCACTTTCAGTAAAATGGCCAATATCAATCCCACAATAAAGCCAGATAGGTGTCCTTCCCAAGAAATGCCTTCTTCAATAGGAAAAATGTACCAAATCATACTTCCATAGATAAAAACAACCACCAATGATAGTGCCACCAGCCTAAAGTGTTTGGCAAATACTCCTTTAAAAAAAATAAAACTTGCTAAAACATAAATTACTCCACTGGCACCAATATGATAGGAATTCCTTCCAATAACCCATGTCAAAATTCCGGAAATTAACGTTCCCCATATCAATGTTCTTAATGCAACAGGTCTATAGAAATAAAACAGGAAGAATATCAAAACTGCCAACGGGATGGTGTTATTGTATAAATGCTCAATTGAACCGTGGATAAAGGGACTAAAAAGCACACCTCGGAGCCCAGAAAAATTTCTCGGTCTAACCCCGTATTCATTGAAGTTAGCACCAAACTGAAGTTCCAACCAGAAAACTGTCCATATGGATAGCACCGCTACAAGTGGCGCAATCAATACACTATTGGAAAATTTAAAATGATTTGTCTCAGCCATGCTATTTTGCAATCAATTATCCGGCCATGTTATGAAAATACACATTTTGTCAGGTTTTGCTTAAAAAGCATTGAAACAGTCGTAATGGCTCCTATAAAATTATCTTATTTTTATCAGCATGAATGAACCCTTGGCGGAGCGGATACGTCCAAAAACTTTAGAAGATTATATAAGTCAACATCATTTGGTGGGCGAAAATGGATCATTAACCCATCAAATTAAGAATGGCATAATCCCCTCTTTGATATTGTGGGGTCCACCTGGAACCGGAAAAACTACCTTGGCCAACATTATTGCCAACGAAAGTCAAAGACCTTTTTATACATTAAGCGCTATTAGTAGTGGTGTTAAGGATGTAAGGGAAGTTATAAACAAGGCCAAGCAGGCCGGTGGTCTATTTACTTCAAAAAATCCAATTCTGTTTATTGACGAAATTCATCGATTCAGTAAGTCACAGCAAGATTCGTTGCTGGGTGCGGTCGAAAAAGGCTGGGTCACCTTGATTGGAGCTACCACTGAAAACCCAAGTTTTGAGGTGATTCCTGCGCTTTTATCTAGATGCCAGGTCTATATTTTAAATCCGTTTGAAAAAGAAGATTTAGAATCGCTGCTGAATAGGGCCATGAAAACAGATCCTATTCTAAAGTCCAAAAAGATAACGCTAAAGGAAATCGAAGCCCTGCTCAGGCTTTCTGGCGGTGATGGACGTAAACTTTTGAACATTTTTGAACTCATTGTTAACTCTGAGACGGGAGAAAAGGTTACAATTACCAATGACCTAGTGCTTCAAAAAGTGCAAAAGAACACCGTACTATATGATAAGACGGGTGAACAGCATTATGATATTATTTCCGCCTTTATTAAGTCTATTAGGGGAAGTGACCCCAATGCTTCAGTATATTGGCTGGCCCGGATGATAGAAGGTGGTGAGGACGTAAAGTTCATTGCCCGCAGAATGGTGATACTGGCATCTGAGGATATTGGAAATGCAAACCCTACGGCACTTGTGTTGGCAAACTCAGCATTTCAAGCAGTAAATACCATCGGGTATCCAGAAGCTCGGATTATTTTAAGTCAATGTGCTACCTATTTAGCCAGTTCCGCAAAAAGTAATGCTAGTTATATGGCTATAAAAAGTGCGCAGCAAAAGGTACAAGAAACGGGTGATTTATCTGTTCCGTTGGCGATTAGAAATGCTCCAACCAAATTGATGAAGGACATAGGATATGGCAAAGGGTATGATTATGCTCATGACCACAAGAATAACTTTGTGGAATTTGAGTTTTTACCAGATGAAATTTCAGGAACAACTTTTTATAAACCCGGAAAGAATCCAAGGGAAAAAGCCATTAAGGAATTTCTTGAAAAACGCTGGAAGGATAAATACCGGTTTTAGAACTTAATATTCAATTCTTTTGTTTTTCCGTCTCCATCTGCATACTCCAAAATCCATTTTCCATCTTGTTTGGTTAGCATGCCATTTTTACCATCATGGTTTACCAAAAAGATTTCATCTACGGAGGTTTTCATCAATTTCATGACTACTTTGGGAGTACTATCAACAAGCTGATATCCATTCTCTGTGGGTTGTGCATACAAAATACCTTTTTGAATAGGTTTTTCGCTAGTCGACCCCTTTACGTAAGATGATTCTTCTGGTTTGACACTTTTATAGGTTTGATTTTCAGGAGTGGTCTCTTGAATTACAACTTCTTCTTCCGGTTTTTCTGGCAACTGCTTTACATCGTTCTTAAAACTAACAGTAATAGGTTGCTCTTTTTCGGTTTTCTTTTCCTGTTCCTTCGAAGGTGTGTAGACATAATCCATCCCCTGGAACGAGATAAAACATTCGTTTAGGACTTCTTTATAGGCACTTTTATAATCTTTCACCTTACTATGGCCTTCAATAGTACGAAAGACTTCGTTCAATTGGCAATCTTTAAGGACAAGCACCGTTTTGGTTGCGAAAAGTGAGGAATTATCCTCAAGATCAGCAATCAATCCTAAACATCTGTTATTTGCTAAGTCTCCCGGAAGGGCATCATCATAAACAGCATTAAAACCATTTTGTATCAAAAGATGCTTAACCATGGTGCTGGTTTGATGTCGGTTTGGGACTTTGTAAGCATCAAATTGCTTAGGCACAATTATGTACTTATATTTATTCAATTGTGCACTCATCGACATGCTTAGACTTACTGTAAATACAGCTAATATTAATATTCTCAGTTTCATATAATGTGACAAATCAATTATCGTTCCAAGATATAATATTAAATCCGAATTGTAAAGAAGCGTAGTGGCTGTCAGCAATATTTCGGTAACCCAATAGATTATCTCCCAACATGTAAAAGTTAATAGGCCCCAGTTGAAGATTTAGGCCTAACCCTATATTGGTCAATGAGTATTTATCAGCAGTATATGTGGTTTTAAATGAAAATCCCCTGCCCAATCTCTTTTGAAAAAAGCCTGTTACCGCCGCTTGAACGCCACGCGGACGTTTCATAAAAAATAACTGTCCTCCAAGGCTATTTCTGTAGAACGCGTCATTTTGGCCTCCTTGGGCATTGACTCCGCAACCACAGTTCTCATCAAAAACACCTCCTTCGCCAAAATTATATCGTATGGAACCATAAACTTTTAATGGTCTAAAGGAAATGTAACCCTCATCGTTTTCCTCATAAGGCAAGGCCTCCTCCAACTCATCAACCAGATCTTCCCAAAGGTTATTGTTCAGGTCTGGTATATCCTCTGGTAAAAAGACTGTTATTCCTTCGTTGTTCGCACTTCCTCTTACCGTGTAGTTTTTAATATCCTTGGAATTATATATAAATCCAAGATCCAACATACTTCCCGTTATTGTGGTTTGAGGATTTAATTGATATGTAAACCCTGCATCAAATCCAAGCCCTAAATTACCTCCGAAAAGCACTCTTTTCATGAATAATTTGGTCAAATCCCTTTGTGTTGTTCCTGTATCCTCTTCCAAAATATCTATTATGCCTTCCACACCGGATGTTTGGAGCTGCATATCGGCCGTGATACTGGTTGAATAGATATTGTCCTGCCCCTGAGTTGTCCTAAAAGACCCCGAGTTCTGAATGGTTTGAAACTGGAATATACTTGAATAAATCTTCGCTCTAGCTCCCACGGTTAATGTATTGCTAACCTTTCTGTTCACCCCAAAGTGAGTCACATTGACCATTTCCCCACGCAAGCTAAGATCACTGAGGTCAAAACTCCTACCTATATTGTTGCCGCCATTACCTTCAAACGCCAAAATGGCTAAATCTTTTGGCCAATACACAATAATATCGGTCTCTCCGTACATTCCAAAGCTATAATAATCATCTGGTCTGTTCTTCCCTCTAAAGCCAATATTAATTCCATCAATCTGACTTGTTGTACTGAAGTCATCCTTTCTGCTCATTCCGTCTATCAGCCTCTCCCTAACTTTAGTAGTGAAATCGATACCATCATCCGCAAACAGGTCATTTACCGTGACGCCGCTTGTTCCAACCTGAAAAGACAATCCTGACAATACAGGAACTCCAATATGCCATTTCTGAAAGGTCTTGACTCCAGGGTTTACCAACAATGATTGCGGAATCTCATAAAAATCATATAGCAATTGCTTGTTTTGGGCCTGTAAGAACATGCCCATAAACAAAATGGCCCAAAGTATGCTACGCGGAATTCTCATTGTAATCTGAATGTAAATTCTGCGGCGGACCGTAAAATCAATTTGGGGTCTGGCAATGAAGAAACACTTGCTGAGTCGCCAAGATTGCTTGCACTTATCCTGAGTCCCGAAGTTGTAGTCAGAATTTCAATATTTTTACCGCCCGGACCATAGAACACTTCGAGTGAAAATAAGGGTGCCGGAGCTTGGTCTACATCAAATACTTGGGCATCCAGCACATTCCCTTCGGCATCCAAAAATTCAATGGTTATGTTAAGGTCTTTACTTGTCGTATTTTCAATTTCATAGGTGATTGTCCCTTCCAATAAGCGTTCCGCCACAAACTCTTCGTTAAAAGCTTCAAAATTGACAATCTGGGAATAAAAATCAGTAAAGTTTCCAACTGCATTTATGTGCTGTTCTTCGGATTCAAGGTAGAATATGCTCGAAGCAACGGTTGGAGTGACTTCTAAATCGTCAAATTGGTTAAAATCCTGTTTTTCAGCGCATGAAAAAATAAGAAAAAGGGCAATTACCGCCAGCAGAGGTGGAAAAAATAGTCTTCTCATAGGTTAAAAAGCATTTCTAGTATAACAATTGAGGCTGGCTATGCCCTATTATAACTTTATAAAATGCTTTTTATTTCAATAAGACTATCAATCATTTTGCATATATCGTGAACAGGTTCTTTGTGCGCATTAAAGTGCAGAGCGTGCAACCCTGCGGATTGGGCTCCAATAATGTCTGCCTCAAGGCTATCCCCGATCATCAATGCTTTTTTTGGAGCAACATCAGCTTTTTTCAAAGCCAATTCAAAAATATATGGATGTGGTTTTTTGACACCCGCTGTTTCAGAGTTTATTACATGGTCAAAATAATGATGGATTTTAGAACCCTTTAGTTTTTTCTCTTGAATCTCCTGGAATCCATTTGTAATAATATGCAGATTGTAATGGGGTGACAGGTATTCCAAAACATCTTGGGTGTGTGGAAAAAGATGGGTGAAAGAAGACAAATGTTCAATATAATCATCCGCTAACCCATTAATCAATGCATCTGAAACGGGAACATCTATTTTGTCAAAGGTTTTTTTAAGCCTCATATAGCGTAATTCTGATTTGCTTATTCTATCTTCTCGATACAACTTCCAAAATTCCAGGTTAATCGGAATATACGTACTTAGAAAGTCATCCAGTTTCACCTTCAGTTCTTTCTCTTTTAAAATTTTTTGAAATGTGAGGGCCGAATTTTTTTCAAAGTCCCATAAGGTATGATCTAAGTCAAAAAAAATGTCGGTAATATCACTATACATAGTACCGCTTTAAAAAGGCTTGATAAAGTTCGAACCAATTGATTTTATGCTCACTTCCTAGTAATTCGTTGGAAAAAACAGCAATCAAATCTCCCTTTACTTGTTTGACTTGCCTGTACACCTGATCCATGATTTCAAAAATTTCATCTTTTCGCTCATAATTAACAAGGGCATAGTCATGAATTGCAAACGGATGTACTTTCAATGGTTGGCGCACTTCCATGTTGATGTCATAAAAATAAAAAGGGGTGCAAGTGCCTGCCCTAAAACCTATTTCATGAGTATATCCCATAGAAAAATCGTCTGTAAACTCTGTTTCTATTAAATTTCTATAGGTGCTTGGGACATTAACACGGTTGTACCTCAATCGAGAAAAGGTAACAGGTCTATTGATCAAATCGGCCAAAGTCCTCTTCTCTTCTTTCAAAACCTTTTTATCTGTTGAGGACAAAAACGAAGTGCTCAAAGAAACCTCACTATAATCCGCCACCGATTTTATTAGGTAGCGAAATTTGTTATTATTGGCTGAAACATTTTTGTCATGCGCCGAATATTTGGCCAATTGAAAAAAGAACATGGTTTTTATGGGAAACTTTTTGTGGATTTCAATCAACTCATAAAAATTGTTATAAGGGTCCTTTTTAATCCCCAAAAAGACTGAAAATCGTTTTACCATCGATTTCAGTTTAAACTTTCCAAGATCAAGCAAAAACCCACCTAAACTTCTTGTAAATCCTCTTAGAGCATAGCAATGAGAGGTGGTTACATTGATTATAGAGGTAAAGGAATACGTCCTCTTTTTGGTTTGAATATCCGGAAAACGCTCTTTTAGAGCCAACAATAACCTTTGAGCCCACATATCAATAACAGGTTGTTGTAAAAACCCATTTTGATAGGCTATACTTTCCTTGGCAGGAAACCTACCAACACTATCTTTAACATGGGGCAGGTACTCCTCATAGCGACTCAACAGAAAAAAACTGGCCGAAAATATGTCATAAGGAATTGCACTGCGTTCACCGCATGAAAAAAAACAGGGTACCCCATCCCATACGGATACTTTTATCTCCAAATCATTTATTCCTTGCTCAAAAAGTAGATCATTGCTGCGAATAAAAAATTCATTCTGCAAGGGCTGCTTTGAATAAGTGATTTTTGGTCCTGAATGTTTAATAAAGTCTTCAACCTTAGTGGTGAATGTTACCTCAATCCCCAATATCCTATCAAAAAGTTGCCTGGTGGTATAGGTCAACCGATTTGTGATTTTATGTGTGTATATCAATAACATATCTACTAAAGTATTCCCTTATCTGCAAAACTCAGATAGTTGTGCTGTGTCAATATTAAGTGATCTAATACTTTAATATCTAAGGCTTCCCCGGCTTTTTGCAATTTTCTTGTGATTTGTTTATCGGCTGCGCTCGGTTTTATGGTTCCTGAAGGGTGGTTATGCGCCAACAGGATACCAACTGCTCCCAAGTCCAAAGCTTGTTTCAGCACCAATCGCACATCCACAAGAGTACCAGTGATACCCCCTTTGCTCAATTGCGATTTGTGTATAATCTTATTGGAATTGTTCAAATAAACAATCCAAAATTCTTCGTGCTCCAATTCTCCCATTAACGGATATAGCAGTTCAAAAGCGTCTTTACTACTCGATATTCTGTATATTTTTTCTGCATCATCTCCTCTTCTCCTTCTACCTACCTCTAAAGCTGCAGCTATCGAAACCGCTTTGGCTTCGCCAATACCTTTAAATTGTTTGAGTTGATTCACCGAAAGTTTCCCTAGCTCATTTAAATTATGGTTGACCGATGCCAAAATACGTTTAGAAAGTTCTACAGCACTCTCCCTTTTATTGCCAGAGCCTATTAAAATGGCTACCAGTTCGGCATCCGAAAGCACGGAACGCCCCTTTTGCACCAATTTCTCTCTGGGCTTGTCGTCATCTGCCCAATGCTTAATGGAAAAGGATGCGATTTTCTCTTGCATAGTCTAAATATATAAGATTATTTTATGTAATTTATTACAGAAATCATCTCAAATGAAATCACTCTTTGAAACCGAGTCTCATTCTGAAATTTTGAGTCGCATCAATACGTTGAACGAATCTTCAAAAGGGTTATGGGGTAAAATGGAGGTTGGCCAAATGCTTCTTCATTGTCAATTTCCATTGAATTTGGCATTGGGAAGATATGAAATGAAAAAGCCAAACCCAATTATGAAACTAATTTTTAAAAGTTTCAAGAAAGGTCTGTATAACGATTCTGTGTGGAAACCCAATATGCCTACGGCCAAACCATTTAAGGTCGTGGATAAAAGAGAATTTATAACGGAAAAAGAAAAACTAATTACTGCTGTAAACGATTTTCATCAAGAAAAGAGTAAAAAGGAATGGGATCCACATCCAGCTTTTGATCATTTTACTCCCGAACAATGGGGTAAAATGCAGTACAAGCATTTAGACCATCACTTACGACAATTCGGTGTTTGATTTCCTTACTCAACGAGTCTCATCCTCATCTTGAATTTCTTGACGTTCAATTTTAGGGCGGGAATCATTTATCATTCTATCTTCTTCCAAAACAACGTTGGAAATGCCAAGCATAAAAGCAGCTAGCAGAATAGAAGTAAGTCGTCGAAGTCTTTTCGGCAAGGTTTGCATAAAAAAAAGGATAGGCGATTTCACCTGAAATAGGAGTCAATTACCGTTCCACCATGCAATCGACTGACAAATTGCCCCTTAGGGCATCTTACAAGAAAAGTGTTTTGACCTTTTCAAAATCCAATCCCCCATAATTTCCAGAACTCATCAACAGCAATGTAGAGTTGTCGAAATTCTTGGCAAAAAGGTATTCTTGAAAGGCTCCGGGGTCGGTAAAAATTTGAACATCATCTCTTTTTAATGCTTCGGAAATTTGATGCTCCGTTACTTCTGCCAGTTGTTTAATCTTAACCGCATTGGGGGAATAGAAAACCACTGCTTCATCAGCTGCATCCAAGGCACCTTCATATTCCTTTAGGAATTCCGCGTTTAAACTGCTATAGGTATGCAACTCCAAACAGGCTATCAATTTTCTATTGGGGTATTGTTCTTTAACAGCCCCGGTAGTTGCCTTAACTTTACTGGGAGAATGTGCAAAATCTTTAAAAGCAACTTTTTCTGTGTTTTCAGCGATTTTTTCTAAGCGTTTTGATGCTCCTTTGAATGAGCCAATGGCTTCATAAAAATCATCCTCGTCCACACCCATATTTTGACAAATCCATTTAGCACCCGCCAAATTATTGAGGTTATGCTGTCCAAATATTTCAATGGGCATTTCTCCTTCAGGAGTATCTAATAAAGTGACACCATTCTCCACGCGATAAGATGGTGTCGTGTAAGGAAATTTTCGAATTGAATTCTCAGAACGCTCTACCACTGTTTTCACCGCTATATCCTCTTCATTGTAAGTTATTGAACCTCCTCTAACAATTCCATCAACAAAAATTTGGAACTGTTCCACATAATTTTCAAATGTTGGAAACACGTTGATGTGGTCCCAAGCAATCCCGCTCAGCAGTGCTATATTGGGTTGATACAAATGAAATTTAGGCCTTCTATCGATGGGTGACGACAAATATTCATCGCCTTCCAAAACGATAAAATCATTTTCTTCAGTAAGATGTACCATACGGTCAAAACCCTCTAACTGCGCTCCCACCATATAATCCACGGAAATATCATGATAGTCCAACACATGAAGAATCATCGAGGTGATAGTGGTCTTGCCATGACTTCCACCAATCACGACCCTTGTCTTGTATTTGGATTGTTCGAATAGAAACTCAGGATAAGAGTATATTTTTAACTCCAACTCTTGCGCCCTTAGCAACTCTGGATTATCCTGTTTGGCGTGCATTCCCAAAATCACCGCATCTAAGTCCGTTGTGATTTTTTCTGGAAACCAGCCAAATTCCTCGGGCAGTAAACCTTTTTTTTCCAAGCGGCCTTTGGATGGTTCAAAAATAACATCATCACTCCCTGTAACCCTGTACCCCTTATGTTCCAGGGCCAGTGCCAAATTGTGCATAGCGCTTCCGCCAATGGCAATAAAATGGATTTTCATCGCTTCGATTTATCGATCAAAAATAGACATTGACAATGCCAATACAAACTAAGATATAATCTTATTAATTGCTAACTTGGTTTAAAATTAACCACTATGAGACATTTTGTATGTTGTTTATTACTTTCTCTGTCTTCCACTATATCCGCTCAGAATGCTGATTATCCAATCAAATCATTCTTAGAAGAAGGAGTTAAAGCTCCGAATACACATCATTTAGGAGAAGCATGGCTAAACTTCTTACTTCAGGAAGAGGATGGACTGGACTACAATATTACTCAAGCGACATTTAGTCCAAATTCAACTTTAGATTGGCATAAACATAGTACTCCCCAAGTATTGATTGTGTTGGAAGGAAAAGGATATTATCAAGAGAGAGGAAAAGATCCGATAATTATAAAAAAGGGAGATGTTATTCAATGCCAAAAAGACACGGAACATTGGCATACATCATCCAAGGACAGCAAGGTATCCTATCTCGCCATTTACGGAAACTCCCCAACTATTTGGACTGAAAAAGTCACGAGGGAATACTACGACAGCGTAACGAAAAAAATTGACCAGAAATAAAATCAAACAAGTATCTATTAATATGAATTTAGAAGATATTCCTAGCAAAGAAATTATACCCGGCTACCACGGCAAACTCGTCCATGGAGAAAAAATGAGTTGGGTTTTTTGGGATGTGGAAAAAGGCGCACAGGTGCCTGAACATCATCATGTTCATGAACAAATCATGCATGTTGTGGAAGGTAAATTTGAGTTCACTGTTGGTGGGAGCACCAATATTCATGGCCCTGGGGATGTTGTACTAATTCCTTCAAATGTTCCGCATGGCGGAAAAGCATTGACCGCATGCCGACTTATGGATATTTTTAGTCCCGTAAGGGAAGAATATAAGTAGTATGAAGATATCTTTTTTAGGAAAAAATGCCCTTGTCGGGGGAAGTAGCAAAGGTATTGGAGAAGCCATAGCTAGACAGCTTGCTGAAAGTGGAGCCAATGTGACCCTGATGGCCAGAAATGAAGAGCGCCTGAAAACAATTGTGTCAGAATTGCCGGTGGAACCCGGACAAAAGCATCAATATCTGATTGTTGATTTCTCGGATTTTGAAGTTTTCAGTACAAAACTCAGTTTATTTTTTGCTGAAAATGATGTCGATATTCTCATCAACAACACCCAAGGTCCGGAAGCTGGGGGAGCATTGGAAAAAAAGGTGGCCGATTATCAGAACGCCTTTGACCTGATTTTTAAATCAGTTGTGTTTACAACGGAGTTGGCGCTAAAAAACATGCAAAAAAATCAATGGGGCAGAATCATAAATGTGGCCTCAATTTCCGTGAAGGAACCTCTCAACTATTTGGCACTATCCAATTCTATAAGGGCAGCGGTAGTAACTTGGGCCAAAAGTCTAGCCATTGATGTAGCCAAAGATGGTATCACCGTAAACAATATCCTTACCGGATATTTTGATACCGACCGTATTGCCCAACTGAATATCAAAAAGGCTGAAAAAATGGGTGTAACTCCCAAAGAGGTTCGTTCTGCAATGGAAGCACAAGTGCCTATGCAACGTATTGGTGACCCGGCCGAATATGGATATTTGGTCTCATTTTTGGCTTCACAACAGGCAGCGTACATCACTGGCACCAATATTCCTATTGACGGCGGACTATTGAAATCCTTGTGATTATTTTCAAAATAGAAGTGATACCCCTATAAAATTATCGAATTCATAAATTTTAGTTAATTTTATTGCTTAACCACTAAAAATTCAACTTTATGAATTCAAAAGTTTCTATGGTGGCGCGCATCCTTTTAGGTTTGTTCGTTCTTACCTTTGGCTTAAACAAATTCTTTGGGTTTATCCCATTTGGGGAAATGCCTGAAGCCGCCACAAATTATTTTGTTGGTGTTGGCCCCACTCATCTTCTAGAGATTGTAGGGATTATTGAGATTTTAGCAGGTCTTGCCTTTATTTTGAACAAGTATGGCGCTTTGATGGCCGTTATCCTTATGAGTGTATCGGTTAATGCAGTATTGTTTCATGCTACATTGGCTCCCGAAGGCATTATGGGCGCTCTAATACTTATTGTTTTAAACATCGTTGTTCTTATGGGCTATAAGGACCGGTACAAAGAGATTTTACGAGCTTAAATATGATAAAAAGGCCTTCTTTAAGAAGGCCTTTTTTGTTTCTACAACATTCGTTTTTTGATTATAAGCTCATTTTATCCTTGAAGATGTAGGATTGTCTTCGAGAAACTTCAATTTCCTCTCCATTTTTCATTTGGAGTTTTAGTTTACCATTGAACCATGGTACCACTTGATTGATGTAATTGGTATTGACTATCTGTTGACGGTTAGCTCTGAAAAAACACTGATTAGGTAATTTTTCTTCAATTTGGTTAAGCGATTTGTACAACATGGGTTTTTTATCTTTAAAAAATACCCGGGTATAGTTTCCTACAATCTCAAAATGGGAGATTTCACCAATCTTAACCAACCAGCACGCTTCCCCATCTTTTATAAAGATTTGGCTTGTTTCCGATAGTTTTGATGAGTTCTCCTCTTCTTGCTTTTCGTCCAACCTTGCTTTAACCTTATCCAAAGCCATGGCAAAGCGCTTTTCATTTATAGGCTTCAGTAGATAATCCAAAGCATTGTATTCAAAGGATTTTATCGCATACTCATCAAATGCAGTTGTAAATACAGTTATTGGCACATTGTCCAACATTTCCAGTAATTCAAAACCATCCTTTTCGGGCATATTGATGTCCAAGAAAATTAAATCTGGGGTTTGCTTTTTAATAAGCTCAAACCCCATGTCCACATTTTCCGCCTCACCTACAAGCTCAATCTCATCGTGTTTTTTAATGAGTTCTTTAAGCTCATTGCGGGCCAACCTGGAATCTTCTACAATAACCGTCCTAATTTTCATTCCAATGGTATTTTAATATCCGCCACTACTTCACCATCAATTTCTTGCAAACTGAATGATGCTTTATCCGCATATAGCAACTTTAACCTTTGCTTAATATTTTTAAGCCCTAATTGGGTGGTGTTTTTTTGAATTCTTAGCCTTCCTGTATTCTTTACTTTAATTTTTATGAGTCTATCCTCCTGTTTTGCCTCCAAAACAATTCTACCTCCATCTTTTAAGTTCGAAATTCCGTGCTTGGTGGCATTTTCTACTAGCAACTGAATGATCATCGGTGGAATTTGAAGTTGCAATACACTTTGATCAATGTCCTTTATAAACTCCAAACGGTCTTCGAATTGAATTTTTGACAGGTCAATATAATTGTCCACAATTTCCAACTCTTCTTGTAATGAGATGGAATTCACATTATTCTTGGTAAGTGAATACCTCAAAATCTCCGAAAGTTTGGTCAACATATCCCTTGATTTTTCCACATCTTCCAACATCAACCCTCTGATATTATTCAAGCTGTTGAACATAAAGTGTGGATTTATCTGGCCCTTAAGGGTATTTAATTGTGCTTGTTTTAGATTGGTGCTCAATTCAAGTCGTTCAATTCGGTCTCGATTAAGTTTCAGGAGCAGCTTAATGACCAAATAGGTAATTGTCCACGCTCCTACTATAAACAGCGAGTTGATGATATGTATAAACACCCCATCGTACATTTTAAACATTTGAATTTCTTCCTCGGTAAGACCTGGTCCGTATTTGGCGTATACATACCCAAACATGAAATTCAATCCGCCAAAAATGATACAGGTAATCAAGAGCGACACAACTATTTTCGTCAACTCCTTTATCCCAAAAGCCTCAAAACTTATGTTTCGTTTTAGATACCACCTTAATATCGAAGTGGAAAAGACACCGATTAAAATTCCAAAAATTATGGAGTAGACAATAAGCTCAGTGCTTATTTTTCTCATTATAAAAATGGAGAGGCAATTGATAAATCCCCAACCTAAAAATTGGAGTATCCAAAAAGAATAGTTGTTTTTTTTTCTACTAAGATCCATTCGTCAAATCGTCAATTATCCAAAAATAGTTTTTGTTGGAAGAAGTGAATTTAGGGATTTGCGTCTATTCTTTTCTTTTTCAAGTCAGTGCAACAGCTTTTTTCGGGTTTTAAAAATGCTATCCACATAAAGGTCGAGCCTGTGTAAAAGAATGGAAAAAAGTCAATATCCCAGTTGTTCCATTTACCTAAAAGAGCAAAAGTGGTCAATAGGACTCCAATAATAAAAATAAACTTCTGTGTTTTATTTAGTTTTTTCATCTGTATGGTTTTTAAACTGCTAATTCTTAAACAAGAATGCTGATAAGTAATGTGATCAGTAATTTGGCTAAAGTTATCATCGTAACCGTCTTTTGATATTTATACACCAAAAATACACTGCTAACACGCGTAGGGAAAGAGGATTATGACCAGTGGTATATTTGACATTATGAACGGTAAGCATAAAAAAAGGAGCCTAAAAAGGCTCCTTTTATTGTTTAGTTTTAACCAATTAGTCTTTGAGTGGTGTTGGTATTTCTTGTTTGTTCAGATGCTTGGCATAGAAGCCCATCATGGCTTTATAGAGCTCTAATCTGTTTTCTTCCTTTCCAAAACCGTGACCTTCATCATATTTGACCATATAAGGAACATCGTATCCTTTTCCACGCAAGGCACTTACGATTTGGTCGGATTCATCAATATTAACCCTTGGGTCATTCGCTCCTTGAACTACAAATAGTGGTTTCTTAATTTTATCTATTTGATATACTGGAGATACTTCCTCCATAATCTTTTTTTCCTCGGGGTTATCCTCATCATACCAAATTTCTTTGATGATCTTTAAATAAGGCTTCCAATATGGAGGAATGGTTTTCATAAAGGTGAAAAGATTGGAAACACCCACATAGTCTACTCCACAGGCATATAGGTCCGGCGTTTTGGTTAGTCCCCGAAGAACGGCATAGCCTCCATGACTACCTCCATAAATGGCGGCTTTACTACCATCTACCCATCCTTGATCTATTACATATTGTAATCCATCTTCAACATCATCCATTGCTTTTCGTCCAATTTGCTTAAATCCTGATTCCAGGAACTCTCTTCCATACCCTCCGGAAATACGGAAATTAACTTGTAGCGTGGCATACCCTCTACTCGCAAACAATTGTGACTCTGGATTGAAACCCCATGAGTCCCTTATTCCTTGTGGACCACCATGAGGATTTACAATAACAGGTACTTTTTGCCCGGCCAAGGCAGCCTTTGGTAAGGTAATATAACCGTGCAAAGTAATTCCATCCCTGCTTTGAAAAGTGATAGGTCTCATTTCAGACATATCCTCTTCTCGCAATTGAGGCATGGTGTTATAGAGCTCCTTAAGCTCATTTTTAGCTACATCATACGCATAATATACCCCATATAGACGATCACTATCCACATAGACCATAAAGAGATTTTCATCTTCGGTGGTGTCTAACACACGATATTGTTTCCCCGGAAGTTCCGTTTTCATTTTAGCGTCCAACTTTTTGTAAGGTGCGCTTATTGGGACCACAATACTTTTTTCTCCCTCAAAGGAAAAATAATCGATGGAATAGTTCCCGGTACGTGATAGTCCCAAACCTTGAACATCATAATAATCGTTGGTAAAAACTTTCTCTATAACCTTGTCCTCTTTTAGGTCGTAAAGTACTATTTCGGCCTTATCACTTTGCAAGTTTGAAAGTACATAGGCATCGTGTGGATTTTCCGTTGCATAGTTAAAATCCAAAATGTTGAAGTTATCTTTCCAGTTAAGGCTTTTCAGCAACCTATATGCTCCGTTTCCATCTTCATAATAGACATCTTGCTCAACACCATCCCTAATCTTGACATAGCCTTTTAAGTTTCCGTCCTTATCAAAGTTGTATCCAAAAATGGGGTTGTTTGGATCATCATTGCTAAAAATCTGATTTAGCTCGCCCGTATTCAAATTAACTTTGTAGGGTTCAAAGACCTGAGGGTTGTTTTTATTCATGGAAACAATGATGTTATCCTTGTCCTCTCTCAATAGCTCAGTAAACTGGGCACGGACTCCATCAAAGGGAGTAAGGTCTTTTAAATTGCCTCCGTCAAGGTCAACGGCATAAATATGGTAATTTTCATCACCGCCCTTGTCCATGGAATAATAGAGTCTACCATTGTTAAGCCATCCGTAACCTCTTACCAATTCATCCTTTTCTTCTATAGCTCTTTTTGATACTCCTGTTGCAATATCCTTCACATAGATATGCTGTTTCCCGTTTTCATCGCTTTCTCGGTACGAAAGGTATTTTCCATCAGGAGAAAATCTGAAAGTAAAGGCCTTGGGATTGGCAAAGTAATCTTCTACAGTATATCTGTAATCACCTTCATCTAAAGATGCTAAAGAAATAAGTTCATCATTGGAGCTGACCAATTCTGGTTTGCCCGGTAAGCTTTGTTCTTCTTCAGGACTACTTGTTTGTTCCTGTCCATAAGTGGTCAATCCTGTAAACAAGAACAGCAGGGAGCCACAAAGAAGTTTAAAATTCAATGTTGTTTTCATAAGTGTTGAATTAATCGTTTTTGATTGAAATTTGTATTTAATCTTTAATATGACCGTTTTTTTGAGCTTTTGTTACAAATTTTAACGGTAAGTAAATGTAGTATGATATGCTCCAAGGTACAATTAGCTTATGATAAGCGGTAAATTAGCTTTGATAAATGGAATTATCTTTTTTCGGGTGGAAACTTGGAAAATACTTTTTTTACAACCGCTCTTAATCTATCTTCCCGAACACTCGGAGAAGCATTCTCGCGATATCCACTTTCACTTGTTGCCTGCCAGAACAGGGCATCTCTTTGTGCATCGACAAAATCAAATTGTATTTGACGTTGAATTCCGGAATTCCCTAAAGGCAATCCAACCGAAATGCCACCCCCTACGTTACGGCCGGTTCCGCCTACTCCAACGCCAACTGCATTGTTAGGTGCATTGCGATACTCGCTGCTAAGGATATTTACGAAAAAATCGGGCTCCTCCGCCAGTAAATACCCTTTGGATTGCAATGTTGAGTCCAAAGCACGAATCAAACGCTTTTCATCAAGTTCGCTCAAACCTGATTCAATATCGGAGAAGTAATTGTAACTGGCATAACTTGAAAAGTTCGTTTTCTTGTCATAGTCATAGTTCACCCTCACACCTGCACATGAGAGCAATAGACCGCATACCCCTATCAAAAAAAAGCACCGCATGATCAATTTTCAAATACCTTTAAAATTAATCAATATTCACATTCAAAAAAGAAATGGAAGGGGTTATTCGTTCAACAGCTTCCAGAGCCCATCTTTAAGCTCCTGTATTCCTTGTTGGGCAACGGAAGAAATAAAAAGATAGGGAATGTCTTCCAAATCCTTATCAAGTTCAATCATCATTTCGGCGATGAGTTCATCATCCAGCATATCGCTTTTGGAAATAGCAACCAATCTTTCCTTATCTAAAAGCTCTGGATTGTACCGTCGTAGTTCGTCCAGCAAAATCTCATATTCCTTTGAAATGTCATTGCTGTCCGCTGGAATCAGGAAAAGTAAGGTGGCATTTCTCTCGATATGACGCAAAAAATAATGCCCCAACCCTTTGCCTTCGGCAGCTCCTTCTATGATTCCGGGAATGTCTGCCATCACAAAACTCTTAAAATCACGATGCTCTACAATACCTAGATTGGGCTTTAATGTAGTAAACTCGTAATCCGCAATTTTAGGTTTAGCAGAAGTCATTACAGAAAGTAATGTAGACTTTCCGGCATTGGGAAATCCGACCAAACCAACATCTGCCAATACTTTTAACTCAAGGGTGACCTGGGATTCTTGTCCTGGAATACCAGGTTGTGCGTATCGTGGAGTTTGATTCGTAGGGCTTTTAAAGTGCCAGTTGCCCCTGCCACCTTTTCCGCCTTCGGCTACAATCTTTTCTTCTTGGTCTTCAGTAATCTCAAACAGCACTTCGTTGGAATCAGTATCTCGAATTACTGTTCCGAGCGGTACCTCCATATAGACATCGGCTCCATCGGCACCGGTACTTCGATTTTTGCTTCCGTGTTCTCCGTGACCAGCCTTAAAATGCTTTTTGAACCTATAATGCACCAAGGTCCAAAGATTCTTATTCCCTCTTACAATAACATGTCCTCCGCGACCACCATCTCCACCGTCAGGTCCGCCTTTAGTGATATACTTTTCGCGATGAAGGTGCACAGAGCCTTTACCCCCATTTCCGGAGGCTACATTTACTTTTACATAATCAACAAAATTACCCTCGGTCATTGTTCCAACTATTTAGCTTTTTTGAATTATGTAGATGATATTTTCCTCTTCAGGTTCACTTTTTTTATTCATGCAAAGTGGAAAGTCATTCATCGCTGTTAATTTTTCAACTGCTTTTTGAGAACGAAAATTATCCTTTGCCACAAAAAACAAAATTCTATTCACATGTCGAAACGCATATTCCATCATCAATCTTTTCACCGCCATGTTATAGTTCCCTCCCCAATACTTTCGGATTAAAAATGTCCATCCAATTTCCACAGCATCCTCAAAATTGGCTCGCACTTTAAATCTTGAGCTACCGATAATCGTATTTGCCACTTTATCCTGAATAACCAAACATCCTTTTGAATTCAAAGAATCCTCAAAAAAATCCTTAAAACCCGGCATAGTGCATCTTTTTTTATCAGGATGCTGTTCCCAGATACTTGGGTCGGAAGCCGCGTTGAAAAGCGCGTCAAAATCTTCAGCCAGTAAGGGTCTTAAATCAACTAAGTTGTTGCTCAAGTGAGGCTGTAGATCAAAACCCATCGGTACGTTTAATTTAGAAAATCAAGAAAGCACATCGATTACCTTGCCCAACCGGTCGGTAATCTCTGTAATCTCCCCAATTCCATTTACAGAATGGAATTTCCCTTGTTTTTCATAATAGGCTCTTAAGGGAGCTGTTTTTTGATTGTATTCATCAAAACGGTTGCGAATTTTACCCTCATCTTGATCATCTGGGCGTCCACTATCCTTTCCTCTTTCTAACAACCGATTCACCAAAACATCGTCATCAGCCTCTAGAGCGATTGTCGCATCTACCTGCATGCCTTTGGATTCCAAAAAGTTATCCAAGGCTTCGGCTTGCGCTGCCGTCCTAGGAAAACCGTCAAAAATAAAACCAGCAGCCTGCGGGTTTTTCTCCACTTCATCCTTCAGCATGTCTATGGTAACCTCATCTGGCACCAAATCTCCTTTGTCCATATAGGATTGGGCCAATTTGCCCAGCTCCGTTCCATTTTTTATGTTGTATCGGAACACATCTCCGGTAGAGATATGTTTCAAATTGTATTTTTCTTTTAAAAATCCCGCTTGGGTACCCTTGCCAGCGCCCGGCTTTCCAAAAAGCACTAGGTTGATCATATGTGTTTGGTTTAATTGGTATACTTCTCTCAAATTTCTTCCTAATTCATTATAATCCAGACCATATCCTACTATAAAGGTATCTGGGATTTCAAGGCCAACATAATCTATTGCATATTCCCCATTATAGACTTCTGATTTGTAAAACAATGAAGCTATCTTAAATTCCTTCACATTGGTTTGGGAAAACAAGTGCACCAGCTTCTTTAGAGTTCGTCCGGTATCAATGACATCTTCTAAAATGATAACACTTCTACCCTCAATATTCTCAGGCACATCCAATAAGGTCTCCACAATACCTGTTGATGTCAAGCCCTGATACGAGCTCAACCGAACAAAAGATACTTCGCAAGGGTGCTGATAGGCCTTTAGAAAATCGGAAACAAACATAAAAGCCCCGTTAAGGACACCAACAAAAATTGGCACCTCATCTTTATAGTCATTAGCGATTTTGGCGGCCATTTTATCAACGGCTTCCAAAATCTGACTCTCCCCTAAATAGGGTTTGAACACCTTGTTATGAAGCTTTATCAACTTGTCGTCCATTTAAATAGGTTGGCAAAGATAACATTTTTAGGGTCTCTAATCCCTTTGGTTTTTTATCCCTTCGCGGAATTCATGTATTTTTGCTTTCATTCCAAATCACGGACCAATGCGTTTTTTTTCTTCCAACTTTAAACTTGGAATTTTAGGAGGAGGTCAATTAGGCAAAATGTTGCTTTATGAGACCCGAAAATGGGATATTCAAACCAAGGTTATGGATGCTTCAGATGAAGCTCCATGCAAAATAGCTTGTGACCATTTCGTTAATGGAAGTTTGCTTGATTTTAATGCTGTTTATGCTTTTGGAAAAGATGTTGATGTACTTACCATCGAAATTGAAAATGTAAATGTGGACGCGCTTGAAAAACTGGAAGATGAAGGCGTGAAAGTGTTTCCACAAACCAAAGCACTACGTATTATTCAAAACAAAGCAACCCAGAAGCTTTTTTATACGGATAACGATATTCCGACCTCACCCTTTACTCGATTTGCCTATACTTCTGAAATTGAGGATAGCATTTCCAATGGAGGGCTACAATTTCCTTTCGTATGGAAAAGTGCCCAGTTTGGATACGATGGACAAGGCGTAAAAGTGGTACGGCAGCTTGACGATTTAAAAGGATTGCCAAATGTAGAGTGCATTGCTGAGGAAATGGTCCATTTTAAAAATGAATTGGCCGTGATCGTTGCACGAAGCGAAAAAGGAGAAGTGGTAACCTATCCCGTGGTAGAAATGGAATTCCATCCGGAAGCCAATCAGGTGGAATACGTTATTTGCCCCGCTAGAATTGAAGATCATGTTTCTCGGAAAGCGCAGGAAGTAGCGCTTATGGTCTCGGAATCCATTCAACATGTAGGATTGCTTGCTGTCGAAATGTTCCAAACCCAAGATGATGAAATTTTGGTGAACGAAGTAGCGCCGAGACCACACAATAGTGGACATTACAGTATTGAAGCAAGCTATACCAATCAATTTGAACAGCATATCCGCGCCATTTTAGGATTACCTTTGGGCAAAACAGACAGTAAAGTGGCTGGGGTGATGGTAAATTTGGTGGGAGCAGAAGGACATACCGGAAATGTTGTTTATGAAAATATAGAATCCATATTAGAAATGGAGGGCGTTACTCCGCACATTTATGGCAAAAAACAAACACGTCCTTTCCGAAAAATGGGACATGTGACCATTGTAGACCAAAACATGGCGCGAGCAAGGGAAATTGCGCAAGAAGTAAAGCAAACAATTAAAGTTATAGCAGAAAAATCATGAGCAAAGTAGCAGTTATTATGGGAAGTACCAGTGACCTCCCGGTTATGCAAGATGCAGTTGATATTTTAAAAGGATTTGACATTGAGGTTGATGTGGACATTGTATCGGCACATAGAACTCCTGAAAAACTGTTCGATTTTGGAAAGAATGCCCACAAAAATGGATATTCCGTTATTATAGCTGGTGCCGGAGGTGCTGCGCACTTACCCGGAATGGTTGCATCTCTTTCGCCGTTACCCGTAATCGGAGTTCCCGTAAAAAGCAGTAATTCCATTGATGGGTGGGATTCCGTCCTTTCCATTCTTCAAATGCCCGGAGGTGTTCCCGTTGCTACAGTGGCGTTGAACGGAGCAAAAAATGCAGGAATCTTGGCTGCTCAAATCATCGGCAGTGCCGACAAATGTGTTTTGGACAAAGTGGAAGTCTATAAACAGGGGCTTAAAGAAAAAGTCATTAAAGGGGCTGAAGAAGTCAGAAATAAAAAATAAAGCCTCCTAACAGGCTATTCCAAGCAAACAAAAACTAGTTATCCCAAAAATATATAATGAGCAACCCGCTATTAAACTCATTTGACCAGGCTCCTTTTGAGCAAATAAAAAACGAGCATTTTAAGCCAGCTTTTATTTCAGCAATTGAAAGTGCAAGAAAAGAGATTGATGCTATTACAAACAATTCAGATGCGCCCACATTTGAAAACACTTTGGAGGCTCTAGATTTTTCAGGAGTGCAATTGAATAGGGTTTCAAGCGTGTTTTTCAACCTAAATTCAGCAGAGACGAATGCCGAAATTCAGAAAATAGCGCAAGAAGTATCGCCTTTGTTGTCGGAATTCAGTAATGACATTACATTGAATGAAAAGCTTTTCCAGCGCATAAAATCTGTCTATCAGCAAAAGGATAGTTATGAACTGTCACCTGAACAACGGACCCTTTTGGAAAAAAAATATAAAAGTTTTAGTCGCAACGGAGCGAATTTGGCCGAAGCCGAAAAAAAGCGATTGCGTGAAATTGACGCTGAACTCTCCAAACTAAAATTGAAATTTGGAGAAAACATACTCGCCGAAACCAATAAATATGAGTTGTTATTAACCAATGAATCAGATTTGGATGGATTGCCCGAAGGGGCAAAAGAAGCAGCCGTCCAACTTGCAAAATCAAAAGGCAAAGAAGGCTGGCTGGTAACGTTGGACTACCCCAGTTATATTCCATTTATGAAATATGCCAAAAACAGGGAATTGCGCAAGCGATTAGCGCTTGCTTTCGGCAGTAAAGGATTTCACGGCGACGAATTGGACAATCAAAAAAATGTGCTTCAAATTGTTTCTTTGAGGCATGAAAGGGCCAATCTTTTAGGGTACAATACCCATGCTGACTTTGTTCTGGAAGAACGTATGGCAGAAACTCCAAAAAAAGTGTTGGGGTTTTTGAATGAATTGCTTGAAAAAGCAAAGCCAGCTGCTCAACGAGAATTTGCAGAGCTTGAAACCTACGCAAAAGACTTGGACAATATTGATCAATTGGAAAAATGGGACAGTGCTTATTATTCAGAAAAATTGAAACAAAAATTGTTTGATTTGGATGATGAAAAGCTCAAACCCTATTTTAAGCTTGAAAATGTCATAGATGGGGTTTTCAAAGTAGCTGAAAAGTTATTTGGACTGACTTTCAAAGAAGTTTTTGATATCGAGAAATACCACGAAGAAGTTAAAACTTTTGAGGTATATGATTTGTCCGATAATTTTATTTCACTGTTTTATGCCGATTTTCATCCTAGGCCTGGTAAACGAGGTGGGGCGTGGATGACATCATACAAATCGCAGTATCAGTTGAATGGTAAAAACAGTAGGCCGCACATCTCCAATGTTTGCAATTTTACCAAACCCACGGAAACCAAACCTTCATTACTTACCTTTAATGAAGTAACCACATTATTTCACGAGTTCGGGCATGCTTTACATGGTATGCTAGCCAACACCACCTATCCTAGTTTGTCGGGCACTTCGGTTTATTGGGATTTTGTAGAATTACCTAGTCAGATCATGGAAAATTGGTGCTACGAAAAAGAGGCACTCGAACTGTTTGCTTTCCACTATGAAACAGGTGAATTGATTCCTATGGAATTGGTCAAAAAAATAAAAGATTCTGCCACCTTCCAAGAGGGCTTGGCAACCTTGCGTCAATTAAGTTTCGGTTTCTTGGATATGGCATGGCATGGAACGAATCCTTCGGACATAACTAACGTCAAAAAATATGAGACCAAGGCATTCGAGGGAACCAATCTATTTCCAGAAACAAAAGAAACCTGCATGAGTACGGCTTTCGCTCATATTTTCCAAGGCGGTTATTCCTCTGGGTATTACAGCTACAAATGGGCCGAAGTTTTGGATGCTGATGCATTCGCTTTCTTCAAAGAAAATGGCATTTTTAATAAAGATGTAGCTGACAAATTCAAAGACCATGTACTCTCCAAGGGAGGAACAGAAAATCCGATGGTTCTATATAAACGTTTCAGGGGAGCTGAACCTAAAATTGAACCTTTGTTGGAAAGAGCTGGGTTGATTAAGAAAGCAGATTAGACTGTTTTTAACTCGTTTTCATAGTGTTAATCTTTATTTAAAGTCTAAGATCATGAACTTTTCGTGATACTTTTTAAAGTCGTTTGTAATGGACAAAACATCGAATCATTAACTAAAATCCATTACTTTTGGTACTTCTTGAAAAAAAAATGGTGACGCACGAACTTCAACCTGAAAACTGGATAGATCAATATGCAGATTATCTCTTTAATTATGCGGTAGCTCGTGTAAGTGATGCAGAAATTGCAAAAGATTTAGTACAAGAAACTTTTTATGCCGGCTTAAATTCGGCAAAAAATTATAAAGGTGATGCCGCCGAACGCACATGGTTAATCGCTATTCTAAAGCGAAAGGTTATCGATCATTATCGAAAGATAAATTCAAAAAAAGGTAAGGCGGAAGTTAGGGTCAATTACAATGCTAGCTCCGACTCAGAAGGAGATTGGCTCGAAGAACAAGTTGCTGACCCGTTCGGCAAAGGTGGTGATGACACCATTGAAAACGAAGAACTCGGTCTGGCAATTCAAGAATGCATTTCAAAACTTCCAAAAAAACAATCCTTGGTTTTTAAGATGAAGACTATTCAAGGAATGAGTACGGAAGATATTTGTAATGAACTCGGAATTAATCCGTCCAACCTATGGGTAATGATCCATAGAGCCCGAACTGCTCTTATGGGTTGCCTGAATCAAAATTGGTATTAGTTATGAAGATTTCATGCGAGGAGGCCTCGAACATATGCAATAAATCGCAATACAAAGAAGCTGGTTTTTGGGAGATTTTAAAACTACGTGCACATATTCTCATGTGCAAGACCTGTGCAAAATTCACCAAGGAAAACACCGCTTTTACCTCGCTCTGCGAACGTGCAGGACTTAATGTTCTTTCCGAAAACGAAAAAGACGCCATGAAAAAGGATTTGGAAAAACATCTTTAGCCAAAGCCGATAAGCAGCCATAATATTCCGCACCATATAATTGGAATACCTTCTACCCAAAAAGAGACTAAATAGTTTTTTTGCATATTTTTCCCGTAAAAGAACACTACAAGTAAAATAAGGCTCACTACGAATCTTGACCAAATTTCTGTTTGGTATAATTCATCCTTTAGAAATGTAAAAAGGAACCATAAAATAGTCAAAAAGATACCTAGTCTTTTGGTCCTTTCGATTCCAATTACCTGGGGCAAAGTTTTCAATGCCTTACTATCCCATTTAAGGTCCCTAATCTCGAAGGGCAGAAGCAGCACAATCACCAACACAAAACGTTGGCAAAACAACACCCAGATATCCCATGTCAGGGCCGCCTGTTGGTCCAAAATTGGCAGAAATACGGTAAATCCCACCCAAACTAGGGCCACTATGTAGATTTTGAACCCACCAAGGCTTCGCAAGTTCTTTGCGTTTGGTAAAAATGGTATGGCATAAAGTGCAGAAATCAAGGATAATATTAATAGAACCATCCAAATTTCCTGGTCAAGTTGAAATAGAAAATATAAAGCTGGTACAAAGCAAACAAAGCTAAAAACTTGGATACTTCGGTGATAGGTGTTGGAAACTATCAGATACTTTTCTGCTTCTACCCCATATTTTACAAAATTATAGCATACAATAGTTCCAAAAAACGTAAACCCAAGTAGTGAACTATTTGGTGATATCCCTAGCAGAACTATTGTGGACAATATCAACGAAACCACTGCAAAAGCCACATGCACACTAGCATTAAGGTAAAAATCAAATAACGTTTTTAATAGTTTCATTCTAAGGAAATCCGGCCTTACACTAAAAGGTTGATTATTGGTTAACAACTTTGGCCCTGCTGTTTTCAAAATTGCCGATTTTCATCGAATTAATCCCTAATTTTGTGCACTTTATTGGATTGAACTATGAATACAGATGTGTTTGCCTTACGGCATATCGGTATTACCGAAAAAGACCTTCAATCGATGTTCGAAATCGTTGGAGTAAACAACATGGAACAGTTAATCAATGAAACTATTCCTGATGAAATTCGATTAGAAAAACCTTTGGACGTTCCACAAGGTATAAGCGAACATGAGTTTCTTACCCATATTCAGCAATTAGCAGATAAAAACAAGGTTTTTAAGTCCTATATCGGGCTGGGTTACCACGAAAGCTTAACTCCTTCGGTTATAAAGCGAAATATTCTTGAAAACCCTGGTTGGTATACGGCCTATACACCATATCAAGCAGAAATAGCACAAGGAAGACTGGAAGCTTTATTGAATTTCCAAACCATGGTAAGTGACCTTACCGGGATGGAATTGGCCAACGCCTCGCTTTTAGACGAAAGCACTGCCGCTGCAGAAGCTATGACCATGTTGTTCGATGTTCGCTCTAGACAGCAGAAAAAAGAAGGAACTACCAAGTTTTTTGTATCCGAAGAGGTGCTACCGCAGACCCTAAGTCTACTTGAAACCAGATCTACTCCGTTAGGCATAGAATTGGTTATAGGAAATCATGAAGAATTTGATTTTTCTTCCGATTTCTATGGCGCCCTTCTGCAATATCCAGGAAAACACGGTCAGGTAAATGATTATGCCAGGTTTGTGGAAAATGCCAAGGCCAGTGATATCAAGGTTGCCGTTGCCGCCGATATTTTAAGTTTGGTTCTACTCACCCCTCCAGGAGAATGGGGAGTCGATGTTGTTGTCGGCACCACCCAACGTTTTGGCATTCCTTTGGGGTACGGTGGTCCGCATGCCGGGTTTTTTGCTACAAAAGAAGATTACAAAAGAAGTATTCCGGGCAGAATTATAGGCGTCACTAAGGACACCGACGGCAATAGGGCATTACGTATGGCTTTGCAAACCCGGGAACAACATATAAAAAGAGATAAAGCAACTTCCAATATCTGTACCGCTCAGGTCTTATTGGCTGTAATGGCTGGAATGTATGCTGTTTATCATGGACCGGAGGGACTTAAGTATATTGCCAATAAAGTGCATAATTATGCCAAAATGGCCTCTGATTTCCTTTCAGAAGTGGGCTTCGAGCAACTTAATGCGGTTTACTTCGACACCGTCAAATTCAAAGTAGATGATGTTCAAAAGTTGAAGGAGACGGCAGAAGCTAGTCAAATCAACCTGAATTATATTGATAACGAAACCGTTTCTATCTCTATAAACGAAGCTTTTTCAGAAACAGATTTTAAGCAACTGATAGGTTGTTTTATGCAGAGTCAAGGCAAAAAACCCGATGCTTCGTTCACAAAATCTACAGAACAGATTCTTCCTGCTTTATTGGAACGTAAATCACCTTTCTTAGAACACGAAGTTTTCAATTCGTATCACTCTGAAACAGAATTGATGCGTTACATCAAAAAGTTGGAGCGAAAAGATTTGGCTTTGAACCATTCCATGATTTCATTGGGAAGTTGCACCATGAAGCTGAACGCAGCATCCGAAATGCTACCATTGAGTTGGGCCAACTGGGGGAATATCCATCCGTTTGTACCCCTGAACCAAGCCCAGGGTTATCAACTGGTTTTAAAAGAACTGGAATCTCAACTAACAACAATTACCGGCTTTGCAGCCACCTCCTTACAGCCTAATTCTGGTGCACAAGGTGAATATGCAGGCTTAATGACGATTCGAGCCTATCATCAATCTCGTGGTGAAGGGCATAGAAATATTTGCATTATTCCTGCTTCAGCGCATGGAACCAATCCAGCTTCAGCTGTTATGGCGGGAATGAAGGTCATCGTCACCAAAACCGACGAAAAAGGAAATATCGATGTAGCTGACCTTGCGGATAAAGTAGTTCAGCATTCAGGAAATTTAGCTGCTTTGATGGTAACATACCCATCCACACATGGTGTATTTGAATCTTCTATTGTTGAAGTGACGAAATTGATCCATGAACATGGCGGACAGGTATATATGGACGGTGCCAACATGAATGCCCAAGTCGGATTGACCAATCCAGCTACGATTGGAGCCGATGTTTGCCACCTCAACCTTCATAAGACCTTTGCTATTCCGCATGGCGGAGGTGGTCCTGGAGTAGGCCCAATATGCGTTGCAGAACAGTTGAAACCTTTCTTACCGTCCAATCCGGTTATTAGTACTGGAGGTGACCAAGCTATTACCGCTATTTCAGGAGCACCGTGGGGAAGCGCACTGGCCTGTCTAATTTCGTATGGATACATTAAAATGTTAGGGACGGAAGGTTTGACTGAATCTACAAAAATTGCCATCCTAAATGCCAATTACATCAAAGACCGTCTTAAGGGAAAATACGATGTGTTATATACTGGGGAAAGAGGTCGCGCCGCACACGAAATGATTGTTGATTGCAGACCTTTTAAGGCTCACGGAATCGAAGTAGTGGATATCGCCAAAAGACTAATGGATTATGGTTTTCATGCCCCGACCGTTTCTTTTCCAGTGGCAGGAACTATGATGATTGAACCTACGGAAAGTGAAAGTCTTCCTGAATTGGACCGGTTTTGTGATGCAATGATTGCTATACGAGAGGAAATCGATGAGGTAAGCGCAGAAGAACCCAATAACGTTCTAAAAAATGCACCACATACGTTGGAAATGCTAACTACCGATAATTGGAACTTCCCATACAGTAGACAAAAGGCTGCTTTCCCATTATCTTTTGTAGGAGAAAACAAGTTTTGGCCATCCATCAGAAGAACCGATGAAGCCTTTGGGGATCGTAATTTAATCTGTACCTGTGCTCCGATAGAGGCCTACGTAGAGGCATAGGCAAACAATGATATTTATTGATAAAAAGCTCCGGTTTTGCTTTAAATTCTGGAGCTTTTTTTATTGAACACCCATCAAAACTTTAGTTGAACATCGTAGGGTATTTTCTAGAGAAGAAATTAAATCGACCTATGCCAACTATCTTAAATCTGTAAAATCTCAACTATGAATATCGGTATCACGGGCACTGGATGTTATATTCCGTCCATCATCACTAAAAACGAAGACTTTTTAGAACATGAGTTTTTAGGAACTGATGGTGAAAATTTCACACATGAAAACACAGTTATCATTGAAAAATTCAAAGCCATCACAGGGATTTTGGAGCGAAGGTATGCTTCATCGGACCAGAATACATCAGACCTTGGGTATTTAGCTTCAAAAAAAGCAATTCAGGATGCCGGAATCGACAAAGAAGAATTGGACTATATCATATTTGCCCACAATTTTGGAGATGTTACATCTGGAAAAGTGCAAGGAGACACACTCCCCAGTCTCGCTACTCGGGTAAAGCACCTGCTCCAAATAAAAAACCCCAAATGCGTCGCTTACGATATGCTTTTTGGATGCCCTGGCTGGATAGAAGGGGTAATTCAAGCGAATGCTTTTATAAAAAGTGGATTGGCCAAGAAGTGCTTGGTTATTGGGGGAGAAACCCTTTCTAGAGTCATTGACCAACATGACCGTGACAGTATGATTTATTCAGACGGCGCCGGTGCTGCCATAATCGAAGGCAATAGTGCCTCCGGTGAAATATTGAGCCATGCATCCGTCACACATGCAAATGGTGAGGCTTACTATTTATTTTTCGACAAGACCTATAAAAATGATGGCTGCCAAAATACCAGATATATAAAAATGCATGGGCGTAAAATCTACGAATTTGCCTGTACCCATGTCCCACAAGCCATGAAAGATTGCTTGGATGATAGTGGAATTGGCATTGAGGAAGTGAAAAAAATCTTCATTCATCAAGCCAATGAGAAAATGGATGAGGCCATTATCAAAAGATTCTATCGACTATACGGCAAGCAAGCCCCTGAAGACATCATGCCTATGAGCATTCATAAATTGGGGAATAGTTCCGTTGCGACCATTCCAACATTGTTTGATTTAGTCCGCAAAGGTGAATTGGAAGATCATCAAGTTAAACAAGGAGATGTTGTTATCTTTGCAAGTGTTGGTGCCGGAATGAACATCAACGCCATTGTATACCGATATTAAATGTACGAGAATAATTTTCCCAACAAAAGATACAAGCACACCCTAGCATTTTTACAAAAGCATATCCATACGACCGAATCTATTTTAGATTTAGGAGTGGAAAACCCATTTTCCGAAATCATGAAGGCCAATGGGTATAATGTAGAAAATACTGGTGGTGAAGATTTGGATGTTGATTTTCAAAAAATAGCTGAATCCAAAGCAGATGTGGTTACGGCATTTGAAATTTTTGAGCATTTAGTGGCCCCTTTCAATGTATTACGGGAAATAAAAGCTGACAAGTTGGTAGCTAGTATCCCAATGCGGCTTTGGTTTTCTTCTGCCTATAGAAGTAAAACAGATCCATGGGACAGGCATTACCATGAATTTGAAGATTGGCAGTTCGATTGGGTGCTTGAAAAAGCGGGGTGGAAAGTTTTGGATTCGGCCAAATGGACCAATCCGGCAAAAAAAATTGGTGTAAGACCATTGCTTCGGCTATTTACCAACCGATACTACATTGTGTATGCAGAGAGAAATTCCAAATAGCGAGAAATAATATTGTTATTTGTAATTTACTGCTCGGAATTTTTTTGAATGAATATTAGCATCGTCATCCCTGCCCATAACGAAGCATCGTTTCTGAAGGATTGTTTGAATTCATTCATTACTCAAACCCATACCCCTAATGAACTTATTATAGTTGATGATAATTCAACTGATAGTACTTACCAAATTGCAAAAGATTATTCCACCAAATATGAGTGGATTCAAGTAATCCAAAGAAAGTCCTCTGATGAACATATTCCTGGAAAAAAGGTGATTGATACCTTTAATTTTGGGTTATCCCATTCTTCCGGATATGATGTAATAGGAAAGTTTGATGCCGATATTATCCTTCCAACGAATTATTTTGAAGTAATGCTCAACCATTTTCAATCCAATTGGAAATTGGGCATGTGCTCTGGATTACTCCATATCAAGAAGGGAAACGACTGGGTTTATGAGCAAATCGCTGATAAAAACCACATCCGTGGCCCCATAAAACTGTACCATAAAGCCTGCTTTGAAAAGATAGGAGGACTGCGCGCTGGTGTGGGATGGGATACAGTAGATGTTTTGCTGACTAAATATCATGACTTTGAAACACTGACCGACACATCTTTGATGGTAAAGCATTTACGCCCAACTGGACACGGTTACAGCAAAAGAAGTTATAGTTCCAAAGGAGAAGCCCTCTATAAAATGCGCTATGGCATTATACTTGCTAAGATTGCGGCTTTAAAAATGGCATGGCAGGCCAAAAGCCTCAGACTATATCCTCAAACAGTTTTGGGCTATTTAAGAGCAGTATTCAGTGGGCTTCCAAGATTTGTTACCAAAGATGAAGGTTCTTTCATTCGAAAATATCGTTGGAAGGGAATTTTGAAGAAACTTTAGTTAAAGCCCGTAATTTCAAATCCATCAAAAATATGAGTAAGAAAAAGGTCTTTTTGACAAGAGTTTTCCCCAAATTGGCAACACAGCTTTTGGAAGAGGCAGGTTTTGAAGTGACCGCTTGGGACAAAGAACATCCAATGCCGCACGAACAAATGGTAGAAGTTGCCCAAAACTATAATGCCTTGTTTTGCACACTCACGGATAAAATTGATGCGGCTTTTTTAAACAAATGCTCCCACTTGGATATCATAACTCAATTTGCAGTTGGATATGACAATATTGACATTAAAGTAGCAACAGAACTAGGTATTCCAATAGGATTTGCTCCTAATGCAATGAACGAAGCCACTGCGGATGCAGCTTTTGGTTTAATGATTGCCACAGCTCGAAAGATGTTCTTTATGAATCAGAAAATCAAAGATGGAAAATGGGGATATTTTGACCCTGTAGGGCATTTGGGGCTAGAACTTAAAGGCAAAACCCTTGGTATTTTAGGCCTTGGTCGAATTGGTATGGAAATGGCCAAAAGATGCAAAGGAGCCTATGATATGGACATCATATATCACAATAGAAACACCAACAAAAAAGCAGACGAAGCATTGGGTGCCCAACGTGTAGACTTCGAAACATTGATTACCCAAAGCGATGTAATTTCAGTTCATTGTGCATTGACCCCTGACACCAAAGGTATTTTTGACAAATCGGTTTTCGACAAAATGAAATCCACAGCTCTATTCATCAATACAGCACGGGGTGCAGTCCACGACGAACAAGACCTCATTGAGGCTTTGCAAAATGGCAATATTTGGGGAGCTGGTTTGGATGTTACCAATCCTGAACCCATGAAACCCGACAATCCATTACTAAAAATGGAAAATGTCTGCGTACTCCCCCACATCGGCTCCGCAACAATTACCGCCAGAAACGAAATGGCCAGAATGGGTTCAATCAATATTATTAGTTTTTATGAAAATGCGGAGGTTCCAGATATTGTAAACCCAGAAGTATTGTAAGTCTTTCTTCTAAAAAGCACCCCTCCTGATCCTGATATCATTAGTCCAACACTTCAGCAATGGGTTCACCAGTGGCTCCATTTGGGAATGCAATCCCGAGTAATGCGGATATGGTCGGTGCTATATCTGGAATCTCAGTTCTATTCACCGTGCTTCCATTTTTTATACCCTTACCGAAAAGCAAAAGAGGCACATGGGTATCATAAGCCAATGGTGATCCATGGGTAGAGCCAGTAGGGCGGTACTCAACATATCCCGGTTGCTTTACTAAAAGTACATCACCAGAACGTTTTTGGTTCCAGCCATTTTGAAGTAAATAAGGAACACCAGAGGAGTACTCATTTTGCCACAATTGATAAGCGGTATAGGTCTCGTTGACACCTTCGTAATCTAAAAGTTCCTGAGCGATTTCCTCCTGAACCTTCTGTAAATCCATATCCAAATTGGCTATAATCTTATGATCCAAAAAGACCTGTGAAGCTGAGAAGTGTTTTATCATATCAGTAGTACCGTACTGATATTTTACAAACTCCAAAAACTTCTTTCGCATTGCTTCAACATCTAAATAACCGGCTGGTATCTTTTGATCTTTTAAATATGCAGGTACATCTATAGCTCCGTGATCGGCAGTGAGAAAAACTGTGTATTGTCCAACACCTACTTTTTGATCCAATTGATTTAATAGTCGTTCCATATCCAAATCCAATCGTAGGTAGGTATCTTGTATTTCTTTGGAATTCACCCCGAATTTATGCCCAATATAATCTGTACTTGAAAAGCTGATGGCCAAAAAATCGGTTATTGCATCCGTTCCCAAACTTTCATTTTGCAATGCCTCCAAGGCAAAATCCAAGGTAATAGTGTTTCCATAGGGAGTATACTTCAGTATTTCAAAATCTCTGTCCTTGGCCAATAAATTTGGAGTGTTATGAGGAAATGTTGGTGTGGTTTCGTCTTCAAATAGACCTTCATAGGCATTATTATCCGAACCGCTTTCTTGGTACAATGCCATGTCTTTAAGAGTTGTCCATGGTTTTTTATACGCTTCTACCCTATCAGATGTATTGAAATCCTTTACCCATTGTGGCAAATCTTGCATATAATAAGAGCTACTAACCCATCGGCCCGAATCTTCTCCTTCAAACCAATAGGCAGCATTCGCTGTATGCCCGCCAGGTAAAATTGCTCCTCTATCTTTTAAAGCTACCGCGATAACTTTTCCCTTTTGTTGCGTAAACAATCTCAGTTCATCGGTAATCGTAGTTGTCAACATACGATGTGGAGACATTTTTCCAGCACCCGAGTTGGTGCCAACTGATGTTTGATTGTCATCCGAAGCACAATACACTTCTTTATCCTCAACCTTATCATACCAATCGTTGGAAATAATACCATGGGTTGCAGGCGTAGTACCTGTATATACCGAAGCATGGCCCGGTCCAGTTTTGGTTGGAGCGTAGTTAAAATGATGATTTTTGCAATTGAAACCATCATTCACCAATCTTTTAAATCCGCCTTCTCCATAATGACCCCAAAAACGGGTCAAATAATCATAACGCATCTGGTCCACAATAATCCCCACAACCAATTTTGGAGATTGAGCTATTTGTTTGGACTGTTGTTGTGGTTCTACATTTTTCTTTCCTCTTCGCTGACCTAGAGTAAGGTTTACGGTCAAAATCAAGGATAAAACAAGGATCAGGTTGATGTTTTTCATGAATCTTATTTGATTAACGACGACAAAACTATTCATTTATCCCTTTTAATAATTTAAATGATGGTTAAATGCACTTCAATATTGTTATTTTTATGCCTGCAAGTCTATTTATAGTACATGAAATACCTTGAAGCGATTGGGAAATACTTCATCATGATTTGGGAAGTATTTAAAAAACCAACCAAATGGCCCATCATGAGATCCCTTATTCTAAAGGAAATCGATGAGTTGATCTATGGTTCTTTAGGTATCATCATATTTATTTCCTTTTTTATCGGCGGGGTGGTTACCATTCAAACCGCATTGAACTTAAACAGTCCTTTGATTCCAAAAAGTCTTATTGGCTTTGCTACTCGACAATCTGTAATTCTAGAATTCGCACCAACTTTTACTTCCATTATTATGGCTGGAAAAGTAGGTTCGTATATTACATCGAGTATTGGGACAATGAAGGTAACCGAACAGATAGATGCCCTGGAGGTAATGGGGGTAAATTCGGTCAATTATTTAGTATTCCCCAAAATCATTGCAATGCTTGCCTATCCTTTTGCGGTTGCCATCGCCATGTATGTAGGTATTTTGGGCGGATGGATTGCCGGATCTTTTGGTGGGTATGCTCCCAGCGGGGAGTTTATAAAAGGACTTCAGTTGGATTTTATCCCATTCCACATTACCTATTCTTTCATTAAAACTATTGTTTTTGCATTTGTTATAGCTACCATACCATCTTTTCATGGGCTTTACATGAAGGGCGGCGCCCTTGAAGTTGGCAAGGCCAGTACCACGGCATTTGTCTGGACAAGTGTGGTAATCATCATACTTAATTATATTCTAACACAATTAATGCTAGGCTGATGATTGAAGTTGAAAACATACATAAATCGTTTGGTGACGCGCATGTTCTTAAGGGAATCAGTACCTCTTTCGAAGATGGAAAAACCAATTTGGTCATCGGGCAGAGCGGTTCCGGAAAGACTGTTTTTTTAAAGTGTTTATTAGGGCTTTTTGAACCGGAGGAAGGTCAAATTTGTTATGACGGTCGTTTTTACTCGGAACTTTCAACCAGTGAAAGGCGTGATTTGCGTCAGGAAATGGGCATGGTGTTCCAAGGAAGTGCCCTGTTCGATTCCATGACTGTTGAAGGAAATGTCATGTTTCCATTAGGTATGTTTACCAATCAATCCAAGGCCGAAATGAAAGATCGGGTTGATTTTGTTCTCGAACGGGTAAATCTCATTGACGCACATAAAAAGTTTCCTTCGGAAATATCTGGTGGAATGCAGAAAAGGGTCGCCATTGCTAGGGCCATTGTCATGAATCCCAAGTACTTATTTTGCGACGAACCTAATTCAGGTTTAGACCCAAAAACAGCCATTTTGATTGATAATCTGATTCAAGAAATCACCAAAGAATACAACATTACCACCATCATTAATACTCACGATATGAATTCTGTGATGGAAATTGGGGAAAAAATTATCTTTTTAAAGGATGGCTATAAGGAGTGGGAAGGCACCAACAAGGAAATCTTTAAAACGGACAATGATGCAGTAACAAATTTTGTCTATTCTTCAGAGCTTTTCAAAAAAGTCCGTCAGATGTATATTGAGGAAAGAAATTAAGAAATGTCTGAAGTCTGAAAAACAATTAATTTACTTCTTTCACCACTATTGTGCTGTCTTGTAACCTTACCTTAAGCCAGTTCAACATCTTCGTAGCATCCGCATTTTTCTGATTGGGCTTTACTTCATTTTTCCATTTCACCTCAAACACAGGTACGGTATCCTGTTTTTTAAAGTCGGTCTGAATTTGATATGAAAAACCCAATCCTTCGATATTTTGATAATTGGCTTTTGCTTCCGCACTGATATTATTAAAAGGTATTTGCCTACCGGCATTTTTGGTCAGGGTGGCCACCTCTTCCTCCAATAATCTAATTTGCTCATCCTTGTTTAAAAGTTCAGCCTTATTTTTTTCATAAAGTTCACTTACATAATTGAACTTTTCCTCTGAATCATCTTTTCCTCCCTGTAAAATTCGAAACTCGGCATCTTTTAATCTTGAGTGCTCGTTTTTCTGAACACGCCATGTGTTTATAATATTTTCTGGAATTAACTCATCTCCCATACAAACCAATTCTATCAGAGGAGTTTCACCTTCATTGAAGTCTATTTTGGTGAGATTGTCCACATATCTACCAGAGGTAGTAAATTGATAGACCTCTATCGTTTCTCCTAAAAACTGTTGCGCTTGCTTTTTAAACAAAGACTCTTGGAACACCTGATAAAATGTAATTCCAGCAGGAATCATTACCGCGATCCCAGTTACAGAAGCCACGCGAGCTATAAAGCGTCTTCGCTGCGAATTGGCATATCTCACCATGGGAAATCGCAGAAACTTAATGACCAAAAAGGTCGCCAAGCCAATAAACATGGTATTGATAATGAACAAATACATTGCCCCCCAGGCATATTCCAGTTTTCCAATGGCCAAACCAAAACCTACTGTGCATAAAGGAGGCATCAGTGCCGTGGCAATTGCAACGCCGAAAATAACACTAGCAATGGTTCCTTTTTTGGCTCGGGCAATCACAAGAGCCAAACCTCCAAAAAACGCAATCAATACATCGCGGATATCGGGTTTTGTTCTTGCCAAAAGTTCAGAAGATTCATCACGCAGTGGAAATAGGTAGAAAAATAAGAAGGCTGTAATTACGCTCAAAACCACCATTACGGTAAAATTTTTGAGAGATCTTCTAAGGGTGTCAATATCATTTATCGCCAGGGATAGGCCCATTCCTAAAATGGGACCCATTAATGGTGAAATTAACATCGCACCGATAACTACTGCCGTTGAATTCGCATTTAACCCTACCGAAGCTATAAATATGGAGCAAATTAAAATCCAAGAGGTATGCCCCTTAAATGGGATATCTGCAATAATGGATTCTTTAGTGGCCGCAGCATCGGTATTGGTTCTAATCTCCAACAATTCGGAAAGAAACTTCCGTACACTGCCCAAAAGCCCCTTAAAGTCCTTTTTTACTTCATCACCACTGTCTTGATTTGGCGTGTTTTCCCCTCCTGTAAATAAATGTTCACTCATATGTTAAGCGTACTCGTCACCGAACTTCTCTTTTACTTGATTCAGGACTTCTTTGATATTTTGTTGTTTGGATTTGGGATAAATCAACAATACTTCCTCTTTATCCACAATTATATAATCGTCCAAACCATCTACAACCACAATTTTACCTTTTGGTGAACGAATCATATTTCCTTTGGAACCTTCCAATAATACCCGACCGTTTACCACTGCATTGTCTGCCTCATCCTTATCCAACTTATCGTATAAAGCACCCCAAGTTCCCAAATCATTCCAATCGAAGGTAGCGGGTAACGTAAAAATGGACTTCGATTTCTCCAAGATAGCATAATCTATGGAGATGTTCTCGGCCTTAGGATAGTTTTCCTTTATAAAATCCTGTTCTTCACTAGTGTTATAGCAAGAAACCCCGTCTTCAAACAAACTATATTGTTCGGGCTGATAATTTTTAAACGCATTCACAATAGTGTTCACACCCCACATAAAAATTCCCGCATTCCAAAGGAAATTTCCTTGAGCCAAAAACTCTTTGGCAGTTTCATAATCAGGTTTTTCTCTGAATTGTGACACCCTTTTTAGGTTTTCGTCACTGTCTTTTTCAAATTCAATATATCCAAAACCGGTATTGGGAAATGAGGGTTGAATACCCAAAGTGCACAGTACTTCTTCTTTTTCGCATTTATCAAAACATGCTTTTACATTGTCTTCAAAAGCTTGTTCATCCTCTATCCAATGATCGCTTGGAGCCACAATCATTACCGCGTTTGGGTTCATCTTTTGAATTTTCAACGAAGCATACAAAATACATGGAGCGGTGTTACGCATTGCCGGCTCCAACACCACCTGTTCTTGCTTTACCTTTGGTAATTGCTCCAGAACCAAATCATTGTATCTCTCATTGGTAAGAATTAAAATGTTTTCGGTAGGAATAAATCGATTTAACCGGTCAAATGTTTTTTGAATCAAAGTCTTTCCCGCACCCAACATATCGTGGAATTGCTTAGGGTTTGATGAAGTACTTACAGGCCAAAAACGGGAACCTACCCCTCCGGCCATTAGTATAGCATAATAGTTTTTGTTCATTTAATCAATTTTCTAAGTTAAAACGGTGGTTCAATCCGTGTTTCCTTGACCAATTCCACTTCAGCGTTTGGCTGAAACAAATATAACCTGCCTGAAGTCAATTCTACACATTCATATCGTTTTACCCTTTTTTTTCCTTTTTTAAATAGCTTACCATTATATAATCGAAAGGTACTGCCCTGGGGCAATTCGTATACATAGCTGTTTTTTCGCTCTTTGGTGTCAAAAGTCTTGAGCGCAATGGACAAGCGGGCATCGGTACTACTACTTGCTTTTGGGTTTTTAAAATGATTGGCAATTATGGGCAATAATTGGGATGGGAAAATCTCTGGTCGAATAAATGGAATCATTAAATGTTGAAAGGTTCTTTTCCACTCCAAGCCATGCGGTTTGATTCTACGCCCGTATTTTTCAAAAGCTACCAAATGGGCTATTTCATGAACCAGGGTTATTAAGAATCGGTATTTATTCAAAGAGGCATTCACCGTTATTTGATGCAACCCGTTGGGTAATCTCCTATAATCGCCATGTCTAGTGACCCGATGGTTTACCACCTTTAAATGCACTGCATGGGTCTTGATGAGTTCAAAACAAGGTTCAACCGCACGTTCGGGCAAATATTTTTGTAAAGTTTCGCTCACTCAAACAAAGTTATAAGTTGATTTCTTTTGCACGGAAAAATCTGAAATTATTTTCCAAAGAGTTTTAAAAACTCTAAACTTTGATTTGTAATTGTTGAATCAAATTCTCGACTATATGGTTTGATTCGTAAGTTAGTTATCCCAACAACACTATACCAACTTCTTTAAAATGATATTTATATTTCTTTTTATAGCCGCTGGATTTCTTGCGTACAGCAATGGTGCCAATGATAATTTTAAAGGTGTTGCCACCTTATTCGGCAGTGGCACAACCAATTATAAAAAGGCTATAAATTGGGCTACCATAACCACATTTTCCGGTTCTCTTGCGGCAATCTTTTTGGCAAGTACCTTGGTAAAGAATTTTTCAGGGAAGGGCCTAGTGCCCGACACTTTGATTCAGACTCCTGAATTTGCCATTTCCATTGCTTTGGGAGCCGCGCTTACTGTTTTTATCGCAACAAAAATTGGAATGCCCATCTCTACAACACACAGTTTGGTGGGAGCTTTGTTTGGGAGTGGCGTTGTAGCAGTAGGCAGTGCATTTAATTTTGCCAAATTGGGCAATACCTTTTTAATGCCGTTGATTGTGAGTCCATTAATGGCTGCTGTGGTAAGTTTAATTGTGTACGTTATTTTCAGGCGTATACGGATTGCATTAGGCGTGACCAAAGAAACCAGCGCCTATATTGGGGAAGAAAAAGTTGCGATTGCAAAGCTCCTACCTGCGGACAGTTATAATTCCTTGGAGACTAAAACAACAAAAAAGTTGCACATAGTCAAAGAACAAGAATTTCTTGACAAATATGAGGGGAGCTTTATTGGAATAAATGCGCAGAAAGCATTGGATGTCGCCCATTATTTGAGTGCTGGGGTGGTTAGTTTTGCCCGCGGGCTTAACGACACTCCCAAAATTGTTGGCTTACTTATCGTAATCAACACCTTGGATATTAAATGGGGGATGATTGTTGTTGCATTGGCCATGGCCATTGGTGGACTACTAAATGCTAAGAAGGTAGGACAAATGATGAGCAAAAAAATTACCCCAATGAACAGCGGTCAAGGGTTTACGGCCAACCTTGTCACCGGAATTTTGGTCACCACAGCCAGTGTCCATGGATTGCCGGTTTCCACTACCCATGTGAGTGTAGGTTCTATTTTTGGAATCGGAACTGTAACCAAAAAGGCCAATGTTAAAGTGGTAGGGAATATTCTTTTATCCTGGTTGTTAACCTTGCCTATAGCAGCATTATGTAGCGCTTTTATCTATTGGCTGCTTCTTACTTTTAATTAGACGATAAAATAAAGTTGTCCAAGTTGGATAATCAACCGAATCAAGGGGTACTACTGCTCACTTGTAGTAACTTTCCATTGTAAAGCTTGTTTCCTGTTAAGGCAAAATCTTTGATGTAAGTTGCCATCTGGTTGGCAGTTACGGGAGCTTGATATCCAGGAAAGGCTTCAGCCAACATTTCAGTTTGTACGGCACCAATTGCCAAAACATTAAAGCTTGGTCCGGTTTCCTTAAATTCTTCTGCCCAAAGTTCCGTCAACGTAATCACTGCTCCTTTACTGGAGCTATAAGCGGAAAGACCAGGAAATTTCATGCTTCCTTGCACCCCGCCCATGGAACTTATAGTAACCACATGCCCTTTCTTTCCCATTTTTGGGATTGCCATGCGTGTCATTTCAGCAACACCAAAGACATTTACTTTGTAAACGGCCTCGAATTCCGATGGAGATGTTTCTAAAAAAGGTTTGTTCAACAAGCTTCCGGCATTGTTGACCAACACATCTACCTGTTCCCATTGTTGAAGAAAATCAGTTGCCTTTTCAAAATCTTTCTGATTTGCCAAATCAAATGACAAGGTCTGTACATTGGGTAGATTCAGTTCTGCAACCGGTTTTTCATTTCTGGACAAAGCCAGCACTTGGTGTCCTTCTTTTGCAAAAAGCTGTACTAGTTCAAAACCAATACCTCTGCTAGTTCCTGTTACAATAATATTTGCCATATGCGAATCTCTAGCCTACCCTCGAGATGATTTTATTGGGTTATTTTAACTTCTTGTGTTGATGCATTGGCAATTCCTTCCAAAACTGGAATCATTTTGTTCACTAAAGCGGCCATATGCGGAAAATCCATCAAATCGTTTTCGTCTCCTACCTTATGATAGTGTCCAAAATTGGTAAAGTCAAAGGTGCAATAGGTATGTGACGGCACCCCGAATTCTTTATGAAATGGATAATTATCGGAGCGTTGGAACAGGTTATATTCTTTTGCGGTAGGCAAAAATCCAACCAAATTCTCTTTTGCATAGGCGTTGCTTACTTCCGCTAAATTAGAATTGTCATATCCTGTGATATAAACAAAATAATCTTTGCCTTGTAGAGGAACCCCTGTCATTTCAAAGTTGAGCATTGCATACAAATTCAGGTCTTGTTCTTTCATTTTTTTTGCTAGATGTTCAGACCCCAACAGGCCTTTTTCCTCTGCGCTGAACAAGGCAAAAATCAGACTACGCTTGTTGTTCTTATTGGTTCCAAAATACCGAGCCAATTCCATTACAGTGGTAGTCCCTGATGCATTGTCATTGGCTCCATTGGCAATATAATCCCCATTTTCTGGAGCAATAGTTCCGATATGATCGTAATGTGCCCCAATCACAATGTATTCGTTCTTCAAATCCGGGTCATTCCCTTCCACAACTCCTACGATATTATAGGAAGGTTTTTTATAGTTGGAAAGTGTATCCCTATAGGATTCGAAATAAGGTTTTACGTGATAACTTTTGAAATAGTTTTCGATGTACTTAGCTGCCATCTCGATGCCCTCACTTCCCGAATCCCGGCCTTTAAGGTCATCAGAGGCCAGATAATTCATGATATCTGCCACCCGTTCTGCATCGGTAAAAGTAGCTTCTGACACACCGGTCGCTTTTACCGTGGATGTGGCTTCAACAACACTTCCTTTTACACCTTCTGGTCCTGCAGGGTCTATAGTATTCGTTCGTGTCTCCACCATCTGGGTAGACCCGCAGCCTATAGCTAAAAGGATTGCGAAAGCACAGCATAGTTTTTTCATGGTATTCGTTTTTTGAATTTTTTAAAGATAAAAAAAGTATCCTAAAAGGATGCTTCTAAATTATATGTTCTGTGATTCAAATTGCGCTTTATCAAGTTCAGCGTGAATGCTCCAACTGATATCTTACGCCAACATAGTCACAGGGTTTTCCAAATAAGCTCTTAATGTCTGTAAAAATTGAGCTCCTACAGCACCATCAACTGTTCTGTGATCACAAGCCAAGGTTACCTTCATTGTATTACCAACAACAATTTCACCATTTTTCACCACGGGTTTTTCGACAATGGCTCCAACGGATAAAATTGCTGAATTAGGCTTATTAATAATCGAGGTGAATTCCTGGATACCAAACATTCCCAAGTTAGAAACGGTAAAGGTACTCCCCTCCATTTCGTCTGGTTTTATCTTCTTGGTGCGAGCTCTACCAGCTAAATCTTTGACAGAAGCACCAAGTTGAGTCAAACTTAATTGATCAGCAAATTTCACTACCGGAACCACCAATCCTTCATCAACCGCAACTGCTACACCCATATGTATATGGTGTTTGAAAATGGTTGCATCATCTGTCCATGTTGTGTTTACCTGCGGATGTTTCTTCAATGCCATCGCACAAGCTTTTAACACCATATCATTGAATGACACCTTGGTATCTGGCAAATTGTTGATTTGCGCCCTTGAAGCCTTGGCGTTATCCATATCCACCTCAATAGTAAGATAGAAATGAGGTGCGGTAAACTTGGAAGCACTTAAGTGTTTGGTTATTGCCTTGCGCATGTTTGAGTTTTTCACCTCTTCCATGCCTTCCTCACCAACAGGTAAGTTTATTGGAGCAGCCGCAACAGGCGTCGAAGCTTCAACAGGTGCGGAAACTGCAGGTGCCGAAGCTGGTGCTTGCGATGGCTGGAAGTTCTCCACATCTCTCTTAACGATTCTGCCGTGGTCTCCTGAACCTTTTACATCAGCCAAATTAATGCCTTTTTCCCCGGCTATCTTCTTTGCCAATGGGGAAGCCAAAATACGCTGCCCATTCTGTGAGGTTGCCACTTCTGGAGCAGCCTCTTCAACTTTAGGGCTCTCGGTTACTGCTTGGGCCACAGGGGCACTTTCTGAAACCGAACTGGTAGGAGCACTTAAAACAGCACCTACATCGGTTCCTGCTGGACCAATAACGGCCAATACATCATCGACTGGAGCTGACTCTCCTTCTTGTATTCCAATATGCAAAAGGACTCCTGAGTAAAAGGACTCAAATTCCATTGTTGCCTTATCGGTCTCAATTTCGGCCAAGATATCACCCTCTTCTACTTCATCTCCCACTTTTTTCAACCAAGAAGCAACGGTTCCTTCTTCCATGGTATCACTTAACCTGGGCATTTTAATAACCTCAACTCCTGCCGGAATCTCAGCACTTGCTGCAGCTGGAGTCGCTGGAGCCTCAGGTGCACCTTCCGGTTCAGCTGGAGCTTCGGCCGCAGGTGCTGCACCACTTCCATTTAACAAAGCAGCAATATCCTCTCCTTCTTCACCAATAATGGCCAAAAGTGAATCAACTGGTGCGCCATCGCCTTCTTCTATACCTATATGAAGTAATGTTCCTTCATGAAAGGATTCAAATTCCATGGTGGCTTTGTCCGTTTCGATTTCAGCCAAAATATCACCTTCCTCTACTTTATCTCCTACTTTTTTGAGCCATTTTGCCACGGTTCCTTCCTCCATGGTATCACTCAATCTAGGCATGTTGATTACTTCTGCCATCTACTTATAATTTATGTTGTAAAAATGGATAGTCTTCTTGCTCGTATACCGTATCGTACATCTGCTCTATCGGTGGGAAATCCGATTCTTCGGCAAACTTTTCACATTCGGCCACTAAATCCTTTACACCTTTATCAATTTCCTTGATCTGATCTTCTGTTGCCCATCCTTTTTCGAAAATGATATCCTTTACTTGGGTAATTGGATCAATCTTTTTGTATTCTTCCACTTCTTCCTTGGTCCGATACTGCTGCGCATCAGACATGGAATGTCCGCGATAACGGTATGTCTTCATTTCCAAGAAAGTTGGACCACCACCCGTACGTGCACGCTCAATGGCTTTATCCACTTCTTTAGCAACTGTAGCGGGGTCCATGCCGTCAACATCGGTACATGGCATTTCATAACCCAACCCTAATTTCCATATTTCTGTGGAATAAGCTGTGCGAGCTACAGATGTTCCCATGGCATAACCATTGTTCTCACAAATAAATACAACGGGTAATTGCCAAAGCATGGCCAAATTGAACGCCTCGTGTAAGGATCCTTGACGAACAGCACCATCACCCATGTAGCATAATGTTACGGAATCTCTTTTAAAGTATTTATCAGCAAAGGCCAATCCCGCACCTAATGGAATTTGTCCTCCCACAATACCATGTCCTCCATAAAAGCGGTGCTCTTTAGAGAAAATGTGCATTGAACCTCCATTTCCTTTGGAAGTACCTGTAACTTTTCCAAAAAGTTCAGCCATAACTTTTCTGGGATCTACACCCATTCCGATAGGTTGAACGTGGTTACGATAAGCAGTGATCATTCTATCCTTGGTCAAATCCATGGCGTGCAACGAACCTGCTAAAACAGCTTCTTGTCCATTATATAAGTGGAGAAACCCCCTTACTTTTTGTTGAATATATACTGCAGCCAGTTTGTCCTCGAATTTTCTCCAGAACAACATGTCTTCATACCATTTCAGGTAAACTTCTTTGGTGATTTTTTTCATCAACGATTGTATTATTTGAAATTCCCCAACTTCGGAGAAAAGCAAAAATACATATATATCTGTTTTGGGAAAAGGTTTGGTTTAAGAATCACCCAAAAATGAACTGCTAAATGCCAAAGGAAGAATATCACTTACAGCATCGCATTTGAAAATAGGTCCAATTTGACCTCGCAAAAGAATAGCTATCGGGGATTCTTGTTTTTGTTCGTATTCAATAATGGATTGCCTACAATTCCCGCATGGTCCTGCGGGTTTGTCAACCACATAATTTTGAGAAGTGGCACTAATGGCAATGGTATTTATTGCTACTCCCGGGAATTTGGCACCAGCTTGAAAAATTGCTACGCGCTCTGCACAAAGTCCGGATGGGTATGATGAATTTTCTTGATTATTCCCAATTACAATCTCGCCATTTGCCAAAAGCACCGCGGCGCCGACTTTAAAGTTCGAATATGGGGAGTACGCATTTTCTCGCGCATCTTCAGCTTGTTCTAACAATTTTTGTTCGATTTGTGACAGTTCGTTGGGGTTATCGTAAACGGCAAGTTCGAAGCTAATTTGTTTTTTCTCCATCGTGGGTGTTAGGTGTTGACCAAAAATAAGAAAACCTGTCAATTGACAGGTTTTCTTTAAATTCTTATTACGCTTTACTTAGTCATTGACATATTCCTCACCAAAATTAAAGGTAAGTGAAAAACGAAGTGTGTTTTCTAATGGATTTCTGACTTGTGATGTCGAGAAAAGATACGAAAGGTCTATTTGGGCAGATTTAAACTGAAATCCAGCTCCCAAAGTAAAGAACTTTCTTGAACCTTTTTCTTCACTTTCGTTGAAGTATCCAGTTCGAAGCATAAAGGCATCCATGTATTTATATTCGGCTCCTAGAGCCCAAGTAACTTCTTTTAACTCCTCGCTAAATCCATCAGGAGCATCTCCTAACGATTCAAAAGCACCACTAAAAAAGCCTATTTGCTGATATTCGTTATTGTCTTCTGCGGTAATCTGGCCATCTCCTGTAAAATCCCGCGGGGTTGGCACCAATAATTTATTGAATTCGGTATGCAGTCCCAAGACATTGTCTTGATCAAAAATAAAGTCAAAGCCCGTTCCAAATTTTAAGTTGGTTGGCAAAAAGTTTTCTTGGCCACCGGCATCATACTGAATTTTTCCTCCAAGATTGGAAATATTGAATCCGGCTCTCCATCTACCATCAAAACTGTTGTAGGCAATTTCCCTTGAACGGAAAAAACCAGCAATATCCACCGCAAAAGCATTCGCGGCCTGGGAATCCTGAGAACCTTCTTGAAATCTTAGGTTAGAACTTATAAACCTACCACCAACGGCCATGGAAAAGGTCTCGCTGAGTTTTAAGGAATATGAACCGTCGATAGAAAACTCATTTGGTTTTACCAAAGTCGGGTCTAACTGATCAAAGGTTTGGCGCAATTCTATTTCACCCAAACCGAAATATCGCAAACTAAAGGCAAATGCACTTCGATCATTAAATTTATTGTAATAGCTGGCGTTCAACAGAGAAACATCGTTAACGATACTTTCTAAGTAAGGGGTATAGCTGACCCCAATTCCAGATTTTTGGTTTGCAAAGGCAAATTTAGCAGGGTTCCATTGTTGAGAGTAGGCATCAAAAGATGTTGCCACCCCCATATCTCCCATCCCAGATGCCCTAGCATCCGAAGCAATGGTCAAAAATGGAACTGCTGTTGTAATTACTCTTTCTTGCTGTGCGCTCATCTTTGGGGCAAGAACAAGCAACACTACCAGTATTAGTAACTTTTTCATTTTAAGCGTTTAGCGTTTAGTTAAATTACGTCCATGGTATAGCATATAAATATGACGTATTACATGTAAACGAACTTTTCCATCAATTCTTATAATACACACCTATTTTTTTAACCAAATTTTTGGAAAAAGGAGAGAATGCTGTACTTACCGTTAGTTCGGAGCGGAATTAAAACCGTTAAAACTTCCTTGTTTCATACTATTTCGACTTCCTTATCGTTTAAAAAAGTAGATTGGGCCCGCAGATTAATTTTGCAGGCACAAAATATAATGGCCAAAACATCGTTTTAATGCCATCAATGGATTTTAAGTAAAATCAAAACAAGTTAAAGTTACTAAGGAAAAACCCTTAGTTATAAAGTACTCAAGCCCAAATTATGAAAAAACACTTTATCAAAGTTGTACTTTCTTGCGCTGTTGTGGTAGGAAGTTTTTCAAGTTGTAAAAATTCCTCCTCCGGTTCTTCAAAGAACGTTTCCCGAGCCACAGGTTGGAAAATAAATGCCAAGGAAGGAGGATTTCAACACAATTCTGATTTTAAAGAGCAGGAAACTCCTCCGGGAACCGTGTTTATTGAGGGTGGAACCTTTACTAAAGGTAAGGTTCAAGATGATATCATGCATGATTGGAACAATACACCGACTCAGCAGCATGTACAATCCTTCTACATGGATGAGACTGAGGTGACCAATGTAATGTACCTAGAGTACTTGGATTATCTTAAATCAGTTTATCCCCCTGAAAATCCAAATTATAAAAACATTTACAATGGAGCCCTTCCTGACACCTTGGTATGGAGAAACCGATTGGGCTTTAATGAGACTATGACCAATAATTACCTAAGACATCCGGCCTATGCGGAATATCCGGTGGTGGGTGTTAACTGGGTTCAGGCTTCGCAGTATGCAGAGTGGAGAACCGATAGGGTAAACGAGGCCATGCTGGAAAGAGAAGGGTATATAGCCCAGGATGCAAAATACAAAGTTCTAAACGGTGATATGAGCGGGACTTTTAGCACCGAAGCATATTTGAACAATCCAGAATCTGTTTATGGAGGACAAATAGATTCACTACAAGGAAAGCAAAAGAGAGATTCAATAAACACTTTTGCGAAAAGAAGTAGTGGAGTTATCATGCCAGAATATCGTTTACCTACCGAAACTGAGTGGGAATATGCAGCGCAGGCTTTGATCGGATCAAGGGAATACAATAATTATAGAGGAAGAAAAAAATACCCATGGGAAGGTGATTACACCCGTAACGGCCAACGTGTAGGTCGTGGAGATCAATTAGCCAACTTTAAGCAAGCTAAAGGTGATTATGGTGGTATTGCAGGATGGTCCGATGATGGTGCTGACATCACTGCAGAAGTAAAGTCATACAAACCAAACGATTTTGGTCTTTATGATATGGCTGGTAACGTATCTGAATGGGTGGCCGATGTATACCGTCCCATTGTTGATGACGAAATCAGTGATTTTAACTACTACAGAGGAAATATCTTTTTGAAAAAAGCCATTGGTGATGATGGTAAAGTAAAAGTTTTACGTGAAGAAGAGATAGTCTATGACACCTTGCCGAATGGAAAAATTATAGCCATGAACTTACCTGGTGAGATTGAAATGGTTGCGGTAACTGAGGAAGAGACTTATTTAAGAACCAATTTTGATTCTAGTGATAACCGAGGTTATCGTGATGGAGACCCAGGTTCATCAAGATTCTTTGAAAGATTTAGTGATGAAGCGGACAATAGAAAAATGTACGATTCTCCGAAGCACAATGTGGAACGTGATTCTACTGGCAAACTTATTAGACAGTATGACACATCCAACTACCGTACCTCACTTATAAACGATGAAGTTAGAGTATATAAAGGTGGTTCTTGGAGAGACAGAGCATTTTGGTTAGATCCTGCACAGCGTAGGTATCAACCCCAATATATGGCCACGGATGATATTGGATTCCGTTGCGCTATGTCAAGAGTTGGATCTAAATCCAAATCCAAAAACAAGACCATAAGACACAAAAAAGCCAAATAAAATTATATTTCTAGACAAAAAGGCCTCGATAGTTATCGAGGCCTTTTTTTTTGCTTAAACCTTCTATGCTGGTTTTTATCCATCTATTTGTATACAGAATGTAAGTCAAGTTCTGTTAAAAATTTAACAATTTGGAAGTGCAGGTATATTTTTTTTTCCATAATTTTAGCGATAGCATTTCTAATTTTCGAATTTGATAATTTCGAACTTTTTGGCGCTACAAAACTCTAGCTTTAATTCAAACTTAAGAAAAATGAACACTTACTCTAACGGACTGTATTTATCAGCCCATTCTCCTTAGACCTCGTAAATAGTCATCTTACCTGACGTGATTTTCACGGTCACATTTATTTTGATCTTTTCGCAAGTATTTCTTGATTTATTCTCTTTTCAAGAAAAATTATTCGGCGACCCTTTAATTAACACTAAACGGTAATAAAAACTGTTTTGAGCACCCAAAAAAAAGAAGAATTAATTCTCTGGAACGAAATCAAAAAAGGCAATGTCATTGCTTTGGGTCAAGTCTATGACCTATATATAAAGCTGCTTTTTTCCTATGGTTTCCAACTATCCAACGATAAAAATTACGTTATGGATTGTATCCATGATTTGTTTTTGGATTTGTATAAATACAGAGAAAGACTTTCCGCAACTGATAATATCAAGTATTACCTCATAACTTCATTACGAAGAAAAATCAACAGAAAATACAAACATTCCTTAGTACATTTTTCAGAAAGGGAAAACATTGAAAATCAGATGGATGCCCTTCAACATGTATTATCTCCTGAAGAAAGACTGATTGCTTTGGAAAATGACTCCAAAAAAGTTGGTATTTGGCAAAAGGCCAATAATTTTTTAACCAAAACGCAATTAAGAGGTCTCCAGCTTAGATTTATGGAAGAGAGACCTTATGAGGAAATTGCCGAAATTATGGATGTTTCCGTCGGAACATCAAGAACAATAATATATCGGGCAATCAAATCACTTCGAAAAAACATGATCTTGCCTACGATATTATTCGGAAAAACCATCCTTACCCTCTTTCTTACTTAAATAATCATCCTATTGATTGCGCAAAGGTGAAAACGCCATAACGACCAGTCGAAATTGAGTTTTCTTCAAAATAGAAACGTCAAAATTAGAGCCTTAATAAAAAAAGTTTAAAAAAATTGTCTATAAACCAAAAAATGTGCGCTTATACTATTATGTGCACGTCGTACACCTTTTAAATAGTTTACTGTTTTAGGTTAATCAACTGCATAAAAACCAACCATGGAACACGAAGAAAATAGTCACGAATTGAACACTAAAGAACGTGAGCATTTGAAAAAAAGGATAACAACATCCATTTTCAAATATCGCCGTCAAAAGAAAGCCATAAGCTACGTTGCTGGAATTGCCTCAGTAGCAGTCGTGGCTTTTTTCTCTTTTGGAGTTTACCTCGACAACTCTCAAAATCCATCTATAGAAGCCTTTGTTGAATCATCTACAACCACGATTGATCCAAAATCAGATAAAGTCACGCTGGTATTTGAAGAAGGGAAAAGCATAAATATTGATGGAGACAGTTCCAATATCGCATATTCCAGTAGTGGTGAAAAAGTTACAATTGGCAAAAATGATCAACTCAAACAGTCCAATAAGAAAAATAATGAAGTTGTATACAACACATTGATTGTACCTTACGGAAAGCGGTCTACCGTTCAATTATCAGACGGCACCACAGTTTGGTTGAATTCAGGATCCAAATTGGTTTACCCTGTTACTTTTAACCAGAATAAAAGAGAAGTTTTTTTGGAGGGTGAGGGTATTTTTGATGTAGCCCATAACAAGAAACAACCCTTTTTGGTCCTCTCAAAAGACCATGAAATTGAAGTACTGGGAACTGTTTTTAATATCAGTAGCTATTCCGACGACAATACGGTTAGCACTACGCTTAAAAGCGGTAGTGTTCAAATAAAGTACAAAGTCGATTCTTTTTTCAAGAGTCAGGAGGTGTTAAAAATTACTCCGGGAACTCAATCTGTTTACGGCAAAAATTCTAACACCATATATTCCAAAAGTGTTGATGTAGAAAAATATTTTTCATGGAAGGATGGAGTTTTCATCTTTAAAAATGACAACCTCAAGCATATCATGAAAAGACTTTCGCGGTACTACAATGTGGATATATCCGTGGACAATAAAGAATTGGAGAATCAGACTTTCTCCGGATACCTTGATTTAAAGGAAAATGTTGAAAATGTGATTAGTATAATCAAGGAAACATCAGATTTTGAGTACACCACAAATGACAACCAAATATTGATTAACTAAAACTACTAACTATATGAAATGACAACCTAAACCAAAAAAACCAGAAGATGCGCCAACACCTTCTGGCAAGCTACGAACATTGCTGAAAATGCCTCTCAGCAACATTAACTAATAAAAAAACTAAATTATGAATAAAATTGCTAACCCTAAACCTTTAGGGAGAATAATATCCTTGAGGTCTTATCTCTGGACTATTATGAGAATTTTTCTTCTTTTTATTGCCATCGGACTTAGTTCAGGTTATGCCAACTCGAGCTATGCGCAAACTAAAATAAACCTTGACGTCAATGATGTTACCCTTGAGGATTTGTTTAAAGAAATACAAGCCAAAAGTGAGTTTATCTTTTTCTATAAAGATGATATCATTGATCCTAAACAGAAAGTAACACTTCAGCTTGAAGATGCTATGCTTTCTCAAATTTTGGAGCAAGTATTTAGTAAGACGAACTTAAGCTTTAAAATCGATGATCGCCAAGTAGTCATTGTCGAGAAACCAGTTTCCATACCGATCAATGTTGATTCGGAAAAAGAAGTTCAGGTTACCATCACGGGTACAGTAAACGATAATCTTGGTTCACCTCTACCCGGTGCCAACGTAATCGAAAAAGGAACTTCAAATGGTACTCAAACAGATTTTGATGGAAATTATTCCATTACTGTAGGTGCCAATGCCACATTGGTGTTTAGCTACGTAGGTTTCGCTACGCAAGAAGTTACAGTAAACGATCAAACTTCAATCAGTATTTCTATGGTTGAAGATGCAGGGCTTTTAGATGAAGTTGTAGTATTGGGTTACTCTACTCAAACAAGAGGTGACTTAACAGGTTCTGTTGCTTCGGTTGACTTGACCGAGGCTACGAAAGCTCCTTTAGTAAATGCCGCTGAAGCATTAGAAGGTAGAGTTACCGGTGTATCCGTAATCAACGGTGGTGCTCCAGGTAGCGCACCTACCATTAGAATTCGTGGATTTGGATCTACCAACGCCAATGGACCCCTATTTATTATTGATGGTGTTCAGACTACGGATGCGTCCATATTAAACGCTATAAACCCAGAGGACATTGCTCAGATGAACGTACTTAAAGATGGTGCAGCTTCTATTTATGGTGCTCGTGCCTCAAACGGTGTTGTTATTATAGCCACAAAAAATGGTGGTTACAACCAAGATTCGGCATCGGTCTCTTTGGATATGTATGTAGGATTTTCAAGAGCTACAAACCTTCCTGAAGTGCTTAATGCACAGCAGCATGGCCAAATGCTTTTTGATAGCTTTGCTAATGACGGCTTAGCTCCAACCCACCCGCAATACGGTGATGGTGCCAGCCCAGTAGTTCCATCTACAATTTTGGGAGCCCCAACTCCCGTTACTACAAGAAGTGGTGGTAGTTGGTTGGACGACGTATTCCAAAATGCACCTACTCAAAATGTATCTTTAAGCATGGAGAACGGGACGGAAAATGCCAAGTACAATGTTTCCATAGCTTATCTCAATAGAGAGGGCGCACAATTAGAATCTTTCTTCAAAAGAGGACTTTTACGCGCCAATTCAGAATTTAAGATTGGCGATAAAATACGTGTGGGAGAACACTTAAACGTTTCTTTTGCAAATAGTAGTACAGCAAGAATTCCTGACGCCTCTTTTGGGAACAACCCAGTATTGTTAGCACAACGAAACAGTCCATTATTGCCCGTCAGAGCAGATGACGGAAGTTTTGCAGGAACATATTCCAATGCACTCGGACTCTCGAACCCAACTAACCCCGTGGCGGATTTGACCAGGGCTTCGGATGACTTTTACAAGACCATTCGTATTTTGGGAGATGTTTATGCGTCTTATGAGTTTATTGATGGAGTTACCTTTAAGACCTCAATTGGAGGTGATTTGGATTTGCAAAATTCAAGGCAATTCCTACCTACCAACCCTGAGCACTCCGAAGCTAGGGGAACCAATACAATGACCGAATTTGATTTTGATTCATACAATTGGATTTGGACCAACACGGTTAACTTCAACAAAACCTATGACAAGCATAGCATTAATGCTCTTGTAGGTTTAGAGGCTGTAGAGAATAGAATAAAGCAGAAAACTATCAACGTTACCGGTTTCTTATTCGAATCACCTGATTTTTACCTATTAGATAGAGGTTCAGGTACACCAAACTTTGGTTTTGTAGGTGACGTTACCAACTCACTTTTCTCTGTATTCGGTAGTTTAAATTACTCGTTTGACAGCAAGTATTTCATTACCGCTACATTGAGAAGAGATACTTCGTCCAACTTCTTGGGTGATAACCGAAGTGATGTATTCCCTGCAGTAAGTGCAGGATGGTTGCTTAGTGATGAGGATTGGTTTGAAAGTGGTTTCTTTGATCGTGTTAAGCTAAAGGCCTCTTGGGGACAATTGGGTAACCAAGCTGTACCAGCTGCAAATCCAACCATTAACGTTTCTTCCATTAATCCTGCACAGTCAAACTATGCCTTTACCGGATCAGGAACGCCAACAACAGGTGCTATTGTAGGTGCCATTGGTAATCCAGACTTAAGATGGGAGACCTCCGAATCTACAAACATTGGTGCTGAATTTACCATATTGGACAACAAATTGAATTTCGGTATTGAATATTTTAATATTGAGACCAATGATTTGATTGCACAAGATTTACAAGTAATCAGTACAACAGCTATCGATGCCAATGCTCCGTTTGTTAATCTTGGTAATATTGAAAACAAAGGATTTGATATTACTTTAGGGTATCAAGACCAAACCGATTCTGGATTCTCCTATGGGATTGATGTAAATGTATCTACCTATAAGAATGAGGTAACCAACCTAAGTTCAGAATTCCAAACTGGGGATACCCGATTTAGAGGTGGTGCAGTTACTCGAACACAAGTAGGAAGACCAATTTCATCATTTTTCGGATTGCAAGTGGATGGTATTTTCTCCAGCGAAGCTGAAGTTGGTAGTGCAGCAAGCCAAGGTTTTGCTTCCAACGCTGATGGTGTAGGTCGTTTCAGATATCGTGATATCAACGGTGATAATGTGATCGATGATGATGATAGAACTTTTATTGGTTCTCCTCACCCTGATTTCAGCTATGGTATCAATTTGACTTTGGGATACAAAAATTGGGATCTTTCAGCATTCTTCTCTGGTGTTTCTGGAAAAGACGCATACAATTACAACAAAATCTTTACGGATTTCCCAACGTTTGTAAATGCCAACAGAAGTACAAGAGTATTGGATTCATGGACTCCAAGCAATACAAACGCCATCTTACCGGCTTTGAGTACTTCACTGACCAATGGTGAAACAAATCCAAACTCATATTTTGTAGAAGACGCATCTTATTTAAGATTAAAAAACCTTCAAATAGGATATACACTTCCTGAAGATGTCTTAAACAAAATAGGAATTGATAATATTAGACTATATGTTCAAGCTTCCAATTTGTTCACGATTACTGATTACAGTGGTCTAGATCCTGAAATTCCTATTATCACAAGGAATGGAGCTGTTGACAACCTTACCCAAGGCGTAGACGTTTCAGCTTTCCCGCTGGCCCAGATTTTCACCTTCGGTACTAATTTTAAATTCTAAAAAAATGAAAAAGAAACTATTAATTTGCGTATTAGCATTTTTAGCACTTATTATTTCGTGCAGTGATGATTTTACCGTTCAGCCAGCAGTAGGTCAGTTGACAGATGAAGCGGTTTCCAATGCCACTGGGGTTGGTTTGCTATTGACTGGGGCTTATTCAGCACTTGATGGAGTTAGGCTTAACCAGACTGGTAGCGGTTTTTCCTATAGCCCGGACAACTGGTGGCTAGATGTGATGTCTGATGATGCTCACAAAGGAAGTACTGATGGTGACCAAGGAGATTTGTTCTCTCTTGAAACGTATGACATCCAAACAAGTAACCCTTATCTTTTGGGTAAATGGTTATCCTTGTATGCAGGAGTAAACCGTTCAAATGCTGTAATTGCTTTGATTGCCACTATTACCGAAGGTGATTTTACTGCACAGCTGGCAGAAGCTAGGTTTTTGAGAGGATATTATAATTTTGAACTTCAAAAAATATATGGTAATCCTGCCTATATCTCCGAGGAAAATTATGCTGCAACAGAATTCAACCAGCCTAATCCAGGTCCTATATGGGATCAAGTTGAAGCGGATTTACAGTTTGCGATTGATAATTTACCAGCGTCTCAACCTGAAGCAGGTAGACCAAATTCTTGGACTGCTAAAGCTTTTATGGGTAAAGCCCATTTATACCAAGCTGAATGGAGCGCTGCATTAACGCAATTGCAAGATGTAATCAACAATGGGCCATATAGTTTGAACGCTGAGTTTTTGGATAACTTTACCGCTGCAGGTGAAAATTCAGGAGAATCTATATTCGCCATTCAATTTGCCACTGATGGTGGTCAATCGCTAAACGGTAATCTTGGAGGTACTTTGAACTTCCCTGGAGGAGGTCCATTTGAGTCTTGCTGTGGTTTTTACCAGCCTACTCAAGATTTGGTTAATGCGTACCAAACGGATGGTACGGGACTTCCATTACTCGATACTTTCAACCAGACGGATGTTACAAATGATCAAGGTATTCCAACTGCAGATGCTTTTACCCCTCACACGGGGCCGTTAGATCCAAGATTGGATTATACAGTGGGCAGAAGAGGTATCGATTATAATGGTTTTGGTTTAATGGTCGGAGCTGATTGGATCAGAGCTTTGCCCTCTGATATCTCAGGACCATATTTACCAAAGAAGAACATCTATCAATCCGACGAATTGGGTGCCAATCAAGGAAATGGAGCTTGGGGACAGCAGCATTCAGGTATCAACTATAATGTAATGCGTTATGCAGATGTTCTTTTGATGGCTGCTGAAGCAGCAATTGAATCTTCTGGCGACATAACAACAGCTTTGAATTATGTAAACCAAGTTCGTGCAAGAGCGGCAAATATGACCCCGGTCATGAATGAAGCTGGCGACGCACCCGCGGCAAATTATGATATAGCAGAATATGCAAGCTTTCCTGATGTTGATTTCGCGAGACAAGCTGTTCGTTTCGAAAGAAGACTTGAGCTAGGTATGGAAGGTCACAGATTATTCGACCTTAGAAGATGGGGCGCAGCGGCCATAATCAATGCTTATGTTGCCAACGAAGATAGAACTATTCCAAATTTTGACACAAAAGTAAATACTTACGAACCCTTTATGGATTTACTAGCAATACCAGTAAATGCAATCGATTTAAGTGGTAATGTACTTGATCAAAATCCTGGATACTAAGATTTAGTAGTTTGGTTAGTTTAAATAGTTAATTAAGTTTAAGTTAACGAAGAAAACAGGGTGTAAAAGCCCTGTTTTCCCATTTATATATAATGTTCGATGAAATATAATTGTAAGGTATTGTTCCATTTAATTTTAGCAGGAATTTTGTTTCTATCTTGTTCGGAACAAAAAGAAAGTAAAGAAGCACTTTTGTTTTCAAAAATTGATGCCAAACAATCTGGAATTGACTTTGCAAACAATCTCATTGAGAACGATTCACTCAATTATTTCACCTATTCCTATATCTATATGGGTGGAGGTGTTTCAGCGGGAGACATCAACAACGATGGTCTGGTAGATTTGTACTTCACAGGAAATATGGTTTCGAACAAACTGTATCTGAACAAAGGAAACCTACAATTTGAAGACATTTCCGAAGCTGCAGGCGTTGCCGGTGATGATAGATGGTATACGGGAACAACCATGTCCGATGTAAACAATGATGGCCTATTGGATATCTATTGCTCCGTTGGAGGAAAATTCGGTCCTAAAGAGAATCAGTTGTTCATCAATAATGGTGATAACACATTTAGCGAGAGAGCCGAAGAATTTGGCATTAACGACCCAAGCAACAGTGTTCAAAGTACTTTCTTTGATTATGACAGGGATGGTGATCTTGACCTATATGTAGCAAACTATCCCCCAACCCCTTTTAACGCGCCCAATTTTTTATATGCCTTCAAACAAAAATTTCCAAAACCTCTGGAAACCGATAGACTTTTTAAAAACGAAAACGGAAAATTCATTGACGTAACCGAAGAAGCAGGTCTAAAAACCTTCGGTCTTTCCTTAAGTGCTACGGTTGGAGACCTTAATCAAGATGGATGGCCAGATTTATATGTCTCCAATGATTTTAGCTCCCCGGATTATATGTTCATCAACAACAAGAACGGAACCTTTTCCGAACAAGTAAAAAACACTACAAAAAATAACTCCTTCTACGGAATGGGCACCGATATTGCCGATTTCAACAACGACTTGTTGTTGGATATCATGCAAGTTGATATGACCGCTCAAATCAATAGAAGGGCAAAAGCCAATATGGCAAGCATGAATCCTGATTTATTCTGGAGTACGGTCAATGCAGGATTCCATTACCAATATATGCAGAACACACTGCAGTTGAACAATGGCAACTTAAAAGATTCCCTTCCTGATTTTAGCAATATTTCAAGATTTGCAGGAGTATCCTCCACAGATTGGAGCTGGGGACCCTTATTTGCAGATTTGGACAATGATGGTTGGAAAGATCTTTTTATTTCCAACGGTACAAGACGCGAAATAAATAACAGGGATTATTTTTTAGAAATAGAAAAAAAAGGACTTCCAAAGGATAGTACACTTGCTAAAAGTTTGGCCATACCCTCCGAAAAAATAGACAATTATGTATTTCGAAACAATGGAGATCTAACTCTATCCCGTATGAACAGTGAATGGGGTATCGAACACAAAGGTTTTTCCAATGGTTGTGTCTATGTAGATTTAGACAATGACGGTGATCTTGAAATCATCACAAACAATATTGATGACCACGCCTCAGTTTTTGAAAATAAAAGTTCCGAAAAAAACAATTACACCACTCTTCAATTTAAAGGTCCTGACAAAAACCTATTGGGTTTAGGCACAAAGGTCAAACTATATGCAAATGGAATCTCCCAATACCAAGAAATGACATTGACAAGAGGATTTCAATCCTCCGTGGCTCCAAGACTTCATTTTGGTCTTGGGAATGCAGAAAAGGTGGATTCTATAGTAATCCAATGGCCTGATGACAAAAAAGAGTTTATCACAGACGCTAAAATCAATACTAGTCTGGTAATCGAGTATTCAAAAGCTGCATTCCCTAATGAAACTGCTCCTCAGTTACCAGAAAAGCTTTTCCAAACAGAAACGGATTCTTTAAAAATTGCAAAGCATATCCATATTGAAAATTATTTCGACGATTTCGAAAAAGAAATTTTACTGCCACATCAAACCTCTCTGCTAGGTCCAAATATTGCAACTGGAGACCTGAACAATGACGGCTTGGATGATCTTGTTGTGGGCAGTTCATCTCAAAATACTACAGCTTTGTATTTTCAAAGGAGAGATGGAAGTTTTCAAAAAATAGATTCCGATCCATTTGCTATGGACAGTGGATCCGAAGATATGGGCATCCATATTTTTGATGCCGAGGGAGATGGCGACAACGACATTTACATTGCAAGTGGTGGAAACGAGTTTTCTCCTGACTCAGAACAATTACAAGATAGATTGTACCTGAACAATGGCAAGGGAGTTTTAACCAAATCGGAGAATGCATTGCCCAAAATGATTACCAGTAGTTCACGCATACATAGTCATGATTTTGATAAGGATGGTGATTTGGACCTGTTTGTGGGAGGACGTCTTGTTCCTGGCAATTATCCTTCACCAGCCAATAGCTATATTCTTGAAAATAGAAGTAATTCAGATAATGTTCGGTTTGTAGATGCTTCGGAAAAAGTAGCCCCAATGCTCAAGAAGATTGGTATGGTAACCGACGCAGTTTGGACCGACTTTGATGGTGATTCTTGGACCGATTTAATTTTGGTAGGCGAATGGATGCCTATCACACTTTTAAAAAATGACAGTGGATATTTTACCGATGTTTCGAATGATATGGGCACAGATGACACCGCTGGGTGGTGGTTCAGTATAAATGGAGGGGACTTTGACAATGATGGTGATATGGATTATATCGTCGGAAACTTGGGTCAGAACTTCAAATATAAAGCAACGGAAAACGAAACTTTTGATATTTACTTCAATGATTTTGATAGTAACAACACCAACGATATTGTTTTAAGTTATTACAATTATGGCGAAAAGTTTCCGCTTAGAGGACGGGAATGCACCTCGCAGCAAATGCCCGGAATCAAGAAGAAATTCAAAAATTATGAATCTTTTTCCAATGCTACGTTAGAGGATGTATACGCTAAGGAAACTTTGGATAATTCTTTGCATTATCAAGTCAAGTCTTTTGCAAGTATTTATCTCGAAAACAAAAAGGGTAAAATGATTCCGCATCAGCTTCCAAATGTTGCCCAGTTGTCTTCTATAAATCAAATTACGATTCGGGATTTTGATAATGACCAAAATTTGGATGCATTGATTGTTGGTAATTTATACAATTCTGAGGTGGAAACTCCCAGAAATGACGCAAGTCACGGACTTCTTCTAAAAGGAGTTGGAAATGGTTCCTTTGTTCCAATTCCAGCTAAAACCAGTGGCTTTTATACACCCGGAGATGTAAAGGACATGAAAACCATGAAAATAGCAGAAAAAGAATATCTGGTGGTTGCTAAAAATTCCGATGCATTGCAATTTGTCAAAATCAACTGATTCACTTTCCTTCTGTCAATAAATGACGTATACAATTTGACTCAAGCCTTGACTTAACATCAGGGCTTTTTTATATCTTCGATTTATGACATTGGAACAGCTTCATGCGATTTTCTTATCGCATCCCACAGTTTGCACAGATACACGAAAAATTACCAAAAATTGCCTTTTCTTTGCTTTAAAAGGCCCCAATTTTAATGGCAACGAATTTGCCAAACAAGCTTTGGAACAAGGTGCAGCATACGCCATAGTTGACGAAAGCCAGCATGAAACATCTGATAAATGTTTGCTTGTAAAAGATGTTTTGCAAACACTTCAAAACCTGGCAACATTCCATAGAAATTATTGTAGTGCAAGGGTTGTCTCCCTAACAGGCAGTAATGGTAAGACCACAACCAAAGAACTGATTCATGCTGTCTTGTCAAAAAAATACAAAACTGTCGCCACAAAAGGTAACCTCAACAACCACATAGGAGTGCCCCTTACCCTGCTATCTATAAAAGCAGACACCGAACTTGCGATAGTGGAAATGGGCGCCAACCACAAAGAAGAAATTGCTTTTTTGTGCAATATTGCCCAGCCTGATTTTGGCTATATAACCAATTTTGGAAAGGCCCACCTTGAAGGTTTTGGCGGTATTGAAGGGGTTATTCAAGGTAAAAGTGAGCTTTACCAATATTTAATTCCTAATGGAAAGTATGTCTTTTTAAATGCAGATGACCCTATACAAGTTGAAAAGCTAGCTTCTTATATTAAGAAAATTGGATTTAGTACGAACAACCCTGAATATTTCAATATTAAACTCCTTCATACGAATCCTTTTGTTGTCATTGAAGTCGAAAACACTACGATTTCAACAAAACTTATTGGTAGTTATAATTTTCCAAATTGTTGTTCCGCTATCACAATGGGTAAATATTTCAATGTCCCTTTAGAGGAAATTAAAACAGCCCTTGAATCCTATGTGCCGGCAAATAATCGTTCTCAAATTATTGAGAAAAACGGGTTCAAAATCATTTTGGATGCCTATAATGCCAATCCAACTAGTATGCAAGCTGCTATCCACAATTTCAAAAGTATGCCGGGAACTGAAAAGACATTGATTTTGGGTGACATGTTCGAGCTTGGCCCTGAGGCTATGGAAGAGCATCAACACATATCTGATCTAGTCTTAGACCATGGTTTTTCCGAAGTGTACCTGGTAGGAGAAAATTTCTTTCATACAGCATCCAACTTCAAAAAAATGGAATCTTTTAGCCATCTAAAGGAATACCTTGAGAAGAATCCTTTACAAAAGGGCACACTTCTGATTAAAGGCTCTAGAGGAATGGCTCTGGAAAGGGTTTTGGAGCTACTTTAGGTGAATAATTTTCTTAAAAAAAGCATAATGTCAAAATGGGGAAACATTTTGTTCGACAAACTGAACATCAATGTTTCCAATCATGAAGAAAAATGTAATTGTTTTTGACGGAGAATGTAACCTATGTAATGGTGTAGTAGGCTGGCTGTTGAGGTTTGCACCTAATGACCAATTTCATATGGTAGCTTTTCAATCGCCGCATGGCCAAGAACTGCTATTACAGCATAACTATCCTACACAACAATTGGAAACCGTTATTTTGTTTGACGAACAGGGCAAGCATACACATTCAGACGGATTTCTTCGTATTCTTGCCAAAATTCCCAAATGGCAACTGGTTGGGGCAATCCTTACTTACGTACCCAAAATCATAAGAGATAATATTTACACCCTAGCCGCAAAGAATAGAGTTAAATGGTTTGGCAAATCCCAAACCTGTGCGATAAGTTTTTAGGTAAATGTGGGATATACTGGATTCGAACCAGTGACCTCTGCCCTGTCAAGGCAGCGCTCTAAACCAACTGAGCTAATATCCCATAAAATTGGAGTGCAATATCGTAAAATTGTTACCAATCTCCATATTCTGCCGAGTTCTTTTGAGTCTCATATAGCGTTATATGAAGTAAATGGTCTTTATCCACCATAGGTTTAAGAATATCATATATCACCTTTACAAAATATTCTGTTGTTGGATACAAGTCATCGAATTCAGGACAGTCTAGATTTAAGTTCTTATGGTCAAATCTTTCCTCAATTTCATCATGAATCAGATTTCCTAACACTGCTAAATCCATTACAAAACCAGTATCTGGATTTACCGCGCCTCTAACTCTAACTTCTAAATCAAAGTTGTGTCCGTGAACATTGTTGCACTTACCAAAGGTCTCAATGTTTTTTTCATCGCTCCAATTTGGGTTATGCAATCTGTGCGCGGCGTTAAAATGAGCTTTGCGACAAATGGTAGTTATCATTCAGCATTAGATTTGTGCAAAGATACTTCTTAAGCATTCATCTTTCCAAAATAAAGATCTAGATATAATCCGACCGAAGACCAATAAAAAAAGCCATCCATTTAGGATGGCTTTCTGGTCGTAAAACGACCTCACTTTTTGAACTTGACGGTTATTGTATAGAAAGTTCAAAAGGGTGTGCTTTCTAGTGGGAAACATAAAATGCACTCCCAATGTAACCTACTTCTGGAGCGTTAAGAAGTTAGGGATAAATCCATCAGAATCTATCTGGATATCAATCCTACCAATACATGTAAACACCAAACCGTTAACAGCTCCATATGTTCCTGGACCAAATGTGTTAAAATGAATCTGGCCCGCTTCTCCCCCATAGGAGACTCCACTGGAACCTGTATCAATGTCAAGCACTAAATCATCGGCACCATCAAGAGGTAACCCTCCACCAATAATTGTAATTTGATTTGCCCCGGGACCAGCAATAACTGTTCTAGTGTCACCTTGAGGTCCAAAAAAGGCATCAAAAGCATGGTTCACTACATTATAGGTTCCTGGCAGTTCTGCCAAATCAACAGAAGGACATAAGATGATAAATCCAAATTCAAAGGCTTGTCGATAACCCGCTTCATCAAGCAAATCATCGGTTACTGACCCCCCTGTTTGTACATAAAGGGTACCATCTGCACCGGAACGTATATCGTCCTCAGGACCAACTGCCACCTCATCACCATCTGCATCTAAATATACACCACCTTCCAAAGTAACTTCTGTCAAATTTAGTCTTGTGCTTCCACTAAACTTATTTCCTTCAGTATTGGTTACTTCAGCTGTGAAGAAAAAACTATCTCCAAAGCTTATGTCGTCTACCGTTACACCAACCAATGAAGCTAATTCATCGGCATTGAAAGCGAAGGAAGCAGGAAAGCTGGTTACCATCTCTACAGATAAAGTATCGGTTCTAACACCACCTAAATCTGCATAGACTCTTAAATCATATGATACCGCTGTTCCATTTGCATCCTCAACGGAGAATGAATAACTCAAATCAGAAATTTGCTCAACACCGATTGCCGCTGCAGGATTTTGATCTACAAATCGCACAAAACCACCAGTTGCAAGAAAATCGTTAAGTTGATTTTTGTCATCGTCCTCACATGAAACGAGGGTTACGCTGACTATTGTCAGCATAGCCATAAAGGCTACATTTATTTTCGAAAAGATTTTATTACGTATTTTCATTTTTATTTCTTTTTGAGTTAATCCAATACTGCTGGATTTGCATCCCAGAATGTTTTCACTGAAATCTCCTTTTGGTCAATGCTGGAGTTTGTGTTTACCACCGTTGCAGGATAAAGGAAAGTACGAGGAAAAGCTCCGGGAGTTCCAACGTGATCAGAAATATCACTTGGTAATCCAGTTCTCCTATAGTTATTATACGCTTCCAATCCATTCCCCCAAAGGGCGATGTAGTACTCTTTCATGATAACATCCAATCTAGCTGTATCATCTGCTGCGGCATCGTATTGCCCTAAAACAAAGGTCACGTAGTCATCCACGTCAGTACTGGTGGCTGCAAAGGCAGGTACCACCTGTCCTGGGATAAAGTTCAATACTTTGTCCATGGATTCTCTAACGCCTTCTTCCAATAAAGTTCTTGGGTTTCCGGTTGTTCCAGACACCAAAGAAGACTCAGCCTGCATGAACTTGACATATGAGGAAAGCAAGAATGGGAATATACCAGCTCCTCCACCTCCAGTATTAACGGCTACTGATTGGAAGTTGTCAGCATCAAAAGCTCCTCCAATTGGATACAATCCATAGGTAGACCTCTTCAATCCGTCTGGTGGAACACCATCGTCATCTCCATGATCACGGGTCCAATAGAAATCACCCAAGTAACAGAAGTTTACAACTGTGTTATCTTCACAAGGTAAATCATCTCCGGAAGGCACTTCATTCACCTGGCGGTAGAAATAATATCTCAACCTAGGGTCTTCAAATCCTTTGTCTGCCTTTAACAAGTTCACATAATAGCTCACTAGGTAATCATCAGCACCATCTGCATCATAGTTGAGTGCATAATAAGGGTGTCTACTTTCACCTGTTGTACTAGCTGTAGATGAGTATTTAAACTCGAAATCATCAGCCGCATCGGTAATCAATCCAGCACTAATAAGGCCATTAATCTCGCTACTAAAGTCGCCTATCAAACGCATTTGCAGATACATCTTAAACTTAAGGGTATTCGCCATTCTGGTCCACTGGGCTTTGTCGCCGCCATAAAACAGGTCATTGGGCATAACGGATCCTGGTGCATTTATAGATGCAATTCCTTCATCGATAATATCAAGCATCGCATTGTATATAGATTGACCACTATCAACAACAGGATTAGCATTGTCATTTCCTTGAAGAGCTTCCGTAAAGGGCACATCTCCAAAAACATCTACCAAAGTAACATAGATGTATGCCTGGATTAATTTGGCCACACCAATGAATCCTTCCAATTCTCTTTCTTCCGCCAATGGGATAAGAACATTTATATCCTGAAGTGATTCTCTGTACATATCTGTCCAAAGATCATCCAAGTTACCTGAACTCAGCGAAAATGGCCCTACATAAGCCCCAAATAAGTGTTGCATTCTTGCAAATTCCGCCGCACGAACGTTAATACCATCTTCATTGTCTTCGTTGTAGGCAATAGCATTAACAAAACGTAATTGCACATTGTTCAATAACAACTCTGGGTCAGCACTCGAAGGTGTCAACTCACTCGGATCATTAAGCTGATTTAGATCTATCGTTTCACAGCTTACACCTAACATCAGCAAAAGTATGCCTATGATGCTTATTTTATTATAGTTTTTCATTGTCCTATTTTTTTTCTTTTCCATTGATTAGAATGTTGCTTTGATACTAAATCCATATTTCTTGGAAGTAGGGGTAGTTTGAAGATCTAGTCCCAAACCGTTTCCAACACCTGTACTGATCACTTCAGGGTCAAAATTGGTTCCTGAAGGCACGTTGGGAGCCCAGTACCACATGTTCTGACCTAGTAGTGTAAAGGAAAGTGATCCAAATGGAGTTTTTTCCAATAGTTTTCTTGGCAAAGCATAGCTTAAGGACACTTCCCTAAGTCTTACTACAGACCCGTCATATATACCTTGTCCACTAGGGTCAACAAAGTTCAAGAAGTAAATCTCGTTAGCACCTTGCTGTATGGTATTAGGAATTGGATTACCTGAACCATCCAATAACACTTGACCAGAATTTGGATCTGCAAGTACGCCAGGAATAATCAAGGAGCCTTCCCTGTCCTGAGTATCGGTAGTTACACCTCTACGTATAAGGTTTCCAATTGTGTTAGAACTAAAATCCCCTCCGTGGGTATATTCAAACTGGGTAGATAAGCTCAATCCTTTATATGAGAATGTGTTGCTGGTAACCAATCTCCAATCCGGATTCGGATCACCAATAACTTCGTTATCTAAACCTAAGGCATCACTATCAATGATATTACCATCTTGAGGGTTAATCAAAAGGTTGCCTTGATCATCCCTTACGGCAAAACTTCCTCGTAGAACACCTAAGGGTTGTCCTTCTATAGCATAGTTACCCAAGTTGGAGAAACCAGCAATAAATACATCATCCCCACCTGGGAGGTCAATTACTTCATTCTGATCAGCGGTAAAGTTTATGTTGGCACTCCACTGGAATCCATCGCTATTTCTAAATGGGTTGAACCCTAAATCAACCTCAATTCCTTTGGTATCAATTTGACCTGCGTTAATTGTGGTTCTATCAAAACCAGTTGATGGATCCAAAATCTTTCCAAGAATCTGATCTTTGGAATCTCTTTTATATACACTGACCTCAAGGTTAATTTTATTGTCCCAAAGGTTCGCTTCCACACCTGCCTCAAACTCTCTGTGTAACTCAGGTTTTAAGTCAGGGTTAGGAAATACGTCCAAACCAGTTCCTAAACCTCCACTTGAGTTTACATTCACCAAAGTTCCTGTTCGAGTCGTAAACTGAGCAGTACCTAAAGCTAATGTTGGTCTTGTATTGTATGGACCAGGGAAACCTGCAGAAGTTCCATAACCAAATCTGAACTTAAGGAAGTTTAAGAAGTTACCCTTCAATTCAGGTATTGCCGAAGTTGGAACAAACGACATCGATGCACTTGGATAGAACAAAGATCTGTTAGCTCGCTCAACTGTTGATGACCAATCATTTCTTCCTGCCAGTGTGAGGTAAAGGAAGTTCGAGTAGTCAAAACCAAGAGATCCGTACAGACCAAGTGTATTCACAGTTTGTCTAAAGTCAAGATTAGAACCTAGTGGATCTGCGTTACTTTGAGTAGCAAAATTTGTATGGTCAATGAAGTCGAACACTACTTGACCGGTACTTACCTGACCAAATTTTTCATAGGTCTCCGAGTTGGAATTAAAACCAACCGTTCCCGTAAATCCAAGTTTTTCAGTTAATTGAACACTATTGACATTCAAAATTAAACTGTGATCCCAAATAGTGTTTACGGCAGAAGTAGTCTTTAAGAAACCTTGTTGTGCCAATAAGCTGGAAACACCACCTTTATTTACATAAAACTGCTGATTCTCATTAAATGTATCCAACCCTACTCTATAGGTAAGTGCCACCTTATCGTTGAAGTCGTAAGTTGAGCTCACGGAGTTGTAAAAACGGTTTGTCTTTATTTGCTCCTGAGAATTGGCAACAAGCCATCTCGGGTTTTCCTGATCTGCGCGATAATATACATTAGATCCATCTAAAGGGTTTTGGAACGGAAGTCCATTTAGGTCCAAGTTTCTTGGAATGAACATTGTTCTAAAGAAAACCGAAAAGTTTCCAACACCATTACTGGCGGAAACTGGAGGCGTTGTAAAGTTACTGGTGGAAAAATTAAAAGATCCGTTGATTCTGAACTTGTTGCTCAGTTTTATGGAACCTCCTAATCCAAAGTTGGTTCTGTTAATATTGTTTCCAGGAACAAACCCATCTTCATCCGTATGGCCAAAATTTACATTGTAAGCCAAATCTTCCGTGCTTTTAGAGGCATTGATAGAAGTTGTTCTTCCTAAACCTTTTCTAAAAAAGTTCCTTACATTATTTTCAAACGCTCTATATGGAACATTGACACCTTGAAATTCAGGGAAAGGCTCTGCAAACTGAGCTTGGTTGTAATGATGCCTAACTGTGGAGTTAGTATCAAATCTTCCTCCCCAGTTACCTACGAATCCGACGTTTATCGAGTTATCACCACCCTGTCCGTAAATATTCTGATAATCTGGTAAGCTGGCTATTTCATTGACAAACACAGATTGGTTAACGCTGATTTCAAATCCTTTGTCAACCAAATCGGATGTTCCAGTTTTGGTGGTTATTAAAATAACCCCGTTCCTACCTTGGTTACCATATAATACTGTTGCACTCAAACCTTTAAGGATACTGATATCCTCAATATTGTTTGGATCAAGGTCTAAAAACCTACTTGAAGCTGAAACAGAACCATTACCTGTGGTAACGTTACTTTCAGCATTTGTGTCCGTGTTAAATGGAACACCATTTACCACAAACAAAGGTTGGTTGTTACCAGTAATGGAAACATTTCCACGAATTCTGATGTTAGTACCACTACCGGCTAAACCACCAGTTCCTACTACGTTAACACCAGCGGCTTTACCACTTAAGACCCGTGCGATATCGGCTTCTGGTCTGTTTTCTACTTTGTCAGAGCCCAAATTGGTAACGGCATAACCCAAGGCTTTCTTTTCCCTTCGGATACCTTGTGCTGTAACCACAACCTCTTCCAGAGCTTGAGCATCCTCTTCCATTTGAACGTTAATCAAATCGGCTGCACCGACGACTCTTCGTGCGGTTCTCTGGCCAAGATAGGTGTAAAGCAATGCTTGTCCTTCACTTGCTGCAATGGAATAGTTCCCATCAAAATCGGTCTGGGTTCCGTTAGAAGTGCCCTCAACAATAATGTTGACCCCGGGTAATGGTACACCCGTATGGTCAATAACCGTACCCGTAATTGTTTTTTCTTGGGACAGTACTGTCGTTGTACACAACAGTAGGGCTAGAATCCCAAACAGTTTCAATACTTTCATAGAATTAAAAGTTTTGTTAGTAATTAATGAGTTAGCGCAACTGAGAAAGGTAGGCGGGAGAAGATGTTTTGATAGCTAATTCAAATAATACTCCCTAGTACGAAAACAAAACTTAATGGAAAGTCTCTATTTTTAAGGTAGTAAGGCCTCTCACCGCCTTACCTTTACAATTGCAAGAACAAAAGAATCGCAAGTTGTACTACCATAGGTACTTTTAAAACGGGAAGTACCCTAAAAAGAGAAGTCCCAAACGGGACGAACTCTTTTTAACTTTTTCTTAGCGAGGTTCGATAGCATAAAAGGTTTCTTAAATTTTAACAGTTGATTATGGATTTAAATCCCATTTAACGTATCAAGGGTTTAACCTTAACCTTGATTTCTCCATGAATTTGAAGTCATAAATGAATACTGGCCTAATAAAAGCAAATCCTACATCTAGGCGCAAGCGGAAACATTTCGAGTAGTGGAATGGAAGTGGAGGGTAATTTAACTATAAAATACAAATTGCCCTTTACGAGGCGTGCAAAGCGAAGCTTCTGAAATCGTTTGGACTTAAACCAGTCTCTTTTTTAAATGCACCATAAAAGCTAGTCTTGCTATTAAAACCAACTTCATACATAATAGCCTTCACACTTAAAAATGGTTGGGATAGCAATAAGTCCTTTGCTTCAGTTATTCTATATTGATTAAGCAAAGCATAGAAGTTTTTGGACATATACTCATTAAGCACTTGAGAAACCTTGTATCTGTCTCTACTAATATGTTTAGAAAGGTCTCCCAAGCCTACAGCATTGTTTTTGTACAACTTATCATGCTCGAAAGCAGTTTTAATTTCATTGGTAATTTCAACCGCTTCTCGAAGACTGAGCCCGGACTTTTCATATTTTAGTGAATTCAAACTATTATAACTCGCTTGATTCATTAGAACATTTCCCGAAGAAAAAAGATATTGAATAAGTTTTTTCATGGCAGCTAGGTTATTAACTACTACCATAGTTAAGACAAAACTCCGTTGTTAAGGTTCCAGCCGATAAGGATTAACGTAAAGTATCTTCGGGACGCCTTTACCTTAAGGGCTAATTATTAAAACACCATCCGGTCAAAGACAAACGCTGATTGATAAAAAAGTTGGCGCACTTTCCTAAAGCACAAACCAATAAGACAATTTGAAGATATTGGCGCATCTTACCATTGGCAGGAAAATGTAGCGCCAAATTATACACTAAAATCGAAAGCAATCTTTGTAGTAATCCAGGAAGTTTTAAGAAACAAAAAAACCTCAGCAATTGCTGAGGTTTTTTTTCTGTGGGCGCGAAGGGATTCGAACCCCTGACCCCCTGGGTGTAAACCAGGTGCTCTGAACCAACTGAGCTACGCGCCCATTCCAGTTTCCTAAATGGGAGTGCAAATATAGCATCATTTTTTGTTTACCAAAAAGAAAAAACACAAAATATCTAAACAACTTCAGCCACCACAAAAGTGCTACCTCCTACATATATGAGGTCGTTCTTGTGAGCCTGAGACAATGCTACCTCATATCCGTTCTTTACGGTATTGAAAATCTCGCCCTTTAATCCAAATTCCAATGCTTTGCTCCATAATTCTTCAGCTGCTAAACCTCTAGGAATATTTGGTCTTACAAAATAATATTCGGCATTTCCCGGAAAAAGACCCAATACCCCATCCAAGTTTTTATCATTTACAAATCCCAAAACAAAATGTATATTATTTGGCTCTAACTTCTTTACCTGATCCAAAACAATTTGTAATCCTTCTTTGTTATGAGCAGTATCACATACAATTGTTGGATTTTCTCCCAGAAATTGCCATCTACCTAAAATACCGGTATTTTTTACGCAATCCTGAAGTCCCTTGCTTATATGGTTTTCTTTTATTTTAAAGTTTTTCAATTGAGCGATGGCACCCATAACACCTTTCATGTTTTTTTTCTGATAGGACCCTAACAAGTCCGTTTCATGGTCGTTATGAGCTAACTGATCCGCAAAAACTATCTCACTTCCTTTTTGAGCTGCAATAATTTTAAAGATTCCTTCTGTCTCCGGCTGTGTTTCGCTAATAACCACAGGAACGTCCTTTTTAATAATCCCAGCCTTTTCCAAAGCAATTTTTTCCAACGTATCTCCTAAAATTTGAGTATGATCGAGTCCAATATTTGTAATCAATGACACTTCAGGCGTAATAATGTTGGTAGAGTCCAATCTTCCACCCAAACCTACTTCTACAACGGCTATATCTACTTTTTCAGTCTCAAAACAAGCAAAGGCCATCCCTACAGTCATTTCAAAAAACGAAAGTTGATTTTGCTCTAAAAATGGCTTGTGAGTTTGAATGAATTCATTGACAAATTCTTTGGAAACTGGAATTCCATTAATTCGAATGCGCTCGCGAAAATCTTTAAGATGGGGTGAAGTATATAACCCCACTTTATATCCTGCTTCCTGAAGAATTGAAGCCAACATATGACTACTAGACCCTTTGCCATTGGTACCCGTCACATGTATGCTTTTAAACTTTTGATGTGGATTCCCCAATACCTCAGAAAAAACAAGAATATTGTCCAATTTATTTTCAAGAGCTTCAGGCCCTTTTTGTTGATACATCGGAAGTTGTTCAAACATCCAATCCAAAGTCTCTTGATATGTCATTAGATTATTGTCCTAACTTAAAGTTGACAACCACAAAACCAATCTGCTGAGATGGTGCTTTGGAATCTAAATTCCATTTATGAAGAAATGCAGTTTTGCGAGCGGGTTCGAGTAAGCAGGGGGCATTGTTTGTTGTTCCCTTAACGCCAGGCGTGGCCTGAACCACCCTTCCGTTTTTATCCACTACAATTCGAACCACCACGCGTCCATCTTCATTGCATTCTTGCTGAACTTTTCCTTTGCTTACCAGTGAACGTCCATTCAATCCATAACCTCCGCCACCACTGCCACTTCCTGGAGCTCCATAATAACTTGTTGCATATGGGTTCCCTTCAGGACTTCCTTTGTCGCCTGATCTGGTATCGTCTCCTTCACTGCCAGTTGTTGTGCCATCCGATTTACCTATTCCTCCAATCAAAGCGTCCAAACTCTTCTTTTTCGCTTCTTGTTCTTGTCTTTTTCGATTTTCAGCTTCTCTTTTTTCGCGAACTATACGTTCGGCTTCAGCCTTGGCCTTTTTTTCAGCCTCATCCGCTTTTCGTTTGGCTTCTTTTTGCTGATTGATTCTTATGGTCTCCTCATTATCCGTGGTTAAGACTTTTTCTACAGGCTCCTCTGGAGCAGTCTGCTTGGGAACAACTTGTTCTTGTACTTGTTCAACCGGCTTGGGTTCAATCTTTTTGGGTTCGGAGCGTACTTTTTCTTTTGGCTGTACTTTACCACTTCCAAAATCCATGGTTCCAAAGTTTATGGCAATACCATTTTCAATGGGTGGATCCATATAGGTCAGTCCAATATAAAAAAGCAATAGCAGAAGCACACTTAACAATAGAGATGTAAGCGTGAAAGATTTTTTCTTGTGTCTAGTATCTAAAAATGACATTATTTTGGCCGCACGGCCAAGATAACCTTATAACTGTTCCTATTGGCGATATCCATAACGTTGACAGCTTCTTTTATGGCAACATTTTCTTCCGCCCTTAGGATAATTGTTGGCTTTTCTTGTCCTTCAAGTGCCTTTTTTAATTCAATTTCAATGTATTCTTTACTTATCTGTTCGTTGTTCACAAAATATTTCAAATCCTTATTAATGGTCACTGAAACATTCTGTGTATTGGTCGATTTACCTTTTGCCTTGGGCAGCAGTAAATCCAATGCGTTTGGCGCATTTGAGGTCAGCATAAAAAACACTAACAACAAAAACACTATATCTGTCATGGATGACATGCTAAACTCTGGACTAACCTTATTTCTTCCCTTCAATTTCATATTGAAACTTTATATAGGCTCGTTCAACAAATCCAAGAATTCAACGGCATTGGCTTCCATTTTATGCACCACCTTATCCGTTCGATTTACCAAATGGTTATATCCAATGTAGGCAATGATACCCACAACTAATCCAGCCACTGTGGTCGTCATTGCGGTATATATTCCGGATGCCAATGATCCCATTTCAGCCTGTCCACCGCTACTTGCCATTTCATGGAATGCCAAAATCATACCAATTACGGTTCCTAAAAATCCAATCATTGGTGCAGCACCAGCAACTGTTGCTAAAACGCTCACATTCTTTTCCAATTTATAAACTTCAAGAGTACCAGCATTCTCAATGGCAGTGTTGATATCATCCAAAGGTTTTCCAATTCTGGAAACTCCTTTTTCCGTTAACCGAGCTACCGGAGAATCGGTTTGAGCACAAAGAATTTTGGCTGCATCCAACTTTCCATTCATGACATGGTCACGAATTTGGTTCATAAAGTTCTTGTCGATTTTGGAAGCAGCTTTTATCGCAAAAATGCGCTCAAAGTAAATATAAAGTGCAACAAAAAGAAGCACAAAAAGCACCGTAATTATCACAACACTTCCGGTACCTCCATTTACAATTAAATCTACAACGGAAAGGGTTTTTTCTTCCGAAATGGATGCACCCAATTCGGACCCTTCTTCTAAATCTTGAAAAGTAATCATATAAAATCCCCAATTTAAGTTGCAATAATAACGGAGATTTTTGAGCTAAAGTATTTTTTAAAAGAAATATCGCATGATGACAAAGCAAATGGCCCCTGCAATAAAGCCAATGAATGCCAACCAAGCTATTTTCTTTAAGTACCAGAAAAAGTCGATTTTTTCCATTCCCATGGCAACCACCCCAGCGGCGGACCCAATAATCAACATACTACCACCCGTTCCTGCGGAATAGGCAATAAAATGCCAAAGTGGGTTATCCATAGGTTCTGAGAACATACCTAAACTGGCCGCAACCAACGGAACATTATCAATAATAGCAGATCCCACACCCAACAGTATTACTACTAAATCGGATATTTGGGTACCTTCAATTTCAGTACCCAATAGGGGTGTTCCTTGTTTTAACCCTTCTGCAAAATTGAACAAGAGCCCGAGCGACTCCAACGCTGCAACGGCCATCAAAATTCCCAAGAAAAATAGAATGCTGGGCAACTCAATCTTTGTTAACGCGCTATGAACTGGACTGTGGTGTGATTCTGCATCACTTTCTGGATCAACCGAGGAAATTGCAATTTTGGAGCTACTGTATATCTCTGCAAAAGTGGCGACAACAGCTAGAGATAGCATCATACCTACATAGGGAGGCAAATGGGTGATGGTTTTAAAAATAGGCACAAATACAATCGCGCTTAATCCAAGATAAAGCATCTTTGCTCCAAATTTTGATTTTGAACCACTATCCTCCTCTGTTTCTATTTCCCCTCTAAAAGCGGGTAAAAATGAAGCAATAAAGGTGGGAACAAGCATACATACTAAAGAAGGAACAAGCAAGTATCCTATAAGTTTTACGGTGGTAACCTTGTTTCCTATCCAAAGCATTGTGGTAGTAACATCCCCGATAGGAGACCATGCACCCCCTGCATTAGCAGCTATTATAATAAGACCTGCATACCAAATTCTTGCATTTCTATCTTTTACAATTTTCTGTAAGATTGATATTAATACGATTGTAGCGGTTAGATTGTCAATAATGGCAGAAAGAATGAATGCCAAAAAGGCAAAAATCCATAATATCTTCTTTTTACTTTTGGTTTTCACAAAAGTTTTGATGGTGGCAAACCCATCAAAATAATCAATGATTTCAACTATGGTCATTGCCCCCAACAGGAAAACCAAAATCTCAGAGGTCTTACCTAAATGATGAAGCAAAGTTTCCTCCAGCATATGCATCTTATCTTCATGCCCCAATGCTGAAAAACCCTCCATTAGCGCATGTTTACCAGAATCAAACCAGGTGGTAAAGCTATCAATCCCAAAAGCCATTAAGGCCCAGAGTATGGCCATCATGGCCAAGGCTGGAATAAGTTTATCAATTTTAAGGTTATGCTCTAAGGTAATGGCCAAGTATCCTATTACAAAGATGACAATGAGGAGAGTTTCCATGTGAGTTGGTTATTTAATTGAAATATTTTGTTTGGTAGCAGTATGTGCTAAAGATATTCAAAATGAGTTTTCAAACATAATCTTCTTTTTTAAAAAAACCGAAAACACGCATTGCATCTTAAACTGAGCATTCAATATTAAATCATTCTCATTTTTTACTCTTATTCTTTAATAAAATCGTATCATAAAGCTATATTTGTACTCCATTTTTATCTATTTCTCAGTTTTATGGAATTCACACTTACCGAAGAACAATTATTGATACAAGAATCAGCCAAAGACTTTGCTCAAAACGAACTTTTACCAGGAGTCATTGAACGGGATGATGCACAAAAATTTCCAGAAGACCTGCGAAAAAAAATGGGAGAGCTTGGTTTCATGGGCATGATGGTCAACGAAAAATATGGCGGTAGCGGATTGGGCACTCTTGCATATGTTTTGGCCATGGAAGAGCTATCCAAAGTAGACGCTTCTGCTTCGGTGATGGTGTCTGTGAACAATTCATTGGTATGCTGGGGATTGGAAACCTTTGGTTCGGAAGAGCAAAAACAAAAGTACTTGACCCCTTTGGCTTCTGGAGAGATTATTGGTGCTTTCTGTTTGTCAGAACCTGAAGCCGGCAGCGACGCTACATCCCAAAAAACGACCGCGATTGACAAAGGTGACCACTATTTATTAAATGGTACCAAAAATTGGATTACCAATGGAGGAATTGCCGAAGTCTACCTGGTAATTGCACAGACCGATATCGATAAAGGACACCGCGGAATAAACGCCATCATTGTTGAAAAAGGGATGGAAGGTTTCGAAATAGGACCCAAAGAAAATAAACTGGGCATACGTGGTAGTGATACGCATTCTTTAATGTTCACCGATGTTAGGGTTCCAAAGGAAAATCGCATTGGTGATGATGGTTTTGGGTTTAAATTTGCGATGAAAACTTTAGCAGGCGGTAGAATCGGGATAGCTGCCCAGGCATTGGGTATTGCGGCCGGTGCTTATGAGCTTTCCAAAAAATACGCAAAGGAACGTAAGGCTTTTGGTACAGAAATCGCAAATCATCAAGCCATCGCATTCAAACTTGCAGACATGCATACCAAAATTCAAGCTGCCAGGCATTTGGTATATAAAGCAGCCTGTGATAAAGATGCAGGTGACGATTATACGCTTTCCGGCGCCATGGCCAAACTATATGCGTCGGAAGTGGCAATGGAAACCGCAGTTGAAGCGGTACAAATACATGGTGGAAACGGATTTGTAAAAGATTATCATGTAGAACGTTTTATGCGCGATGCGAAGATTACCCAGATCTATGAAGGGACTTCTGAAATCCAAAGAATTGTCATTTCAAGAAGTATTCTTAAAGATTAATATATTTCTAATAACCGCACACCCCTAAATATTAAGGGGTATACTTCAATATTATTGCTTTTGTGATAGACGACCCCCTATTGAGGGTTTTTCCAAACAGGCCTCTTCTATTAAAATTCAAGACACCCCCTACTTGATTGCTCATATGTGCAGTCCGCTACATCAAATTTTGTGATAATGATAATTTAACATTGTTCAAATTTACATTTTGAACATTTTTTAACCTTTCTGTCAAAACCTTGATGAATTAACTGTAATTCATTAAAAACCTTACAATTAATATATCATAAATGATATTTTTGAGGAAATGTCACAATGATGAAGTTAGAGAAACAAGGTTTATACCTGCCGGAATTTGAACATGATAACTGTGGTGCAGGCTTCATTTGCAGCCTAAAAGGAATCAAATCAAATGATATTATACATAAAGCTCTTGAGATTCTAGATAAACTGGAACATCGAGGAGCTGTAAGTGCTGATGGTAAAACTGGTGATGGAGCTGGAATTCTAATTGATATCCCACATGACTTTTTTACTGATGTATGTGAATTCGATTTACCTGAAGCAGGAGAATATGCAGTAAGTAATGTGTTTTTACCACAAAAGGAAAATCAGCGGGAGTTTTGCATAGCAAAGCTCGAAGAAAACATAAAAGCCCAGGGGTTGAAGCTCTTGGGGTGGCGTAATGTCCCAGTGAACCGTTCCGTCCCAGGAAGAATTGCAACGGAAACGGAGCCTTTTGTAAAACAAATTTTTATTGGTAAAACAGATAAGCTAGATGACTTTCAGTTTAACCTGAAGTTGTTTATCGCTAGGAAAATTACTGAGCACGCTATCATAAAAAGTAAACTTTCCCAAAGTCAGTTTTTCTATCTACCAAGTCTTTCAACCAAAATAATAATCTTTAAGGGGCTCTTGGTCCCTCAAGACATCAGCAGATATTATCAAGATTTATTGGATTCCCGAGTGGTGACACGGCTAGCACTGGTACACCAACGATTCTCAACCAACACCTTCCCAACATGGGATTTAGCACAACCTTTCAGGTATATGTGCCATAATGGGGAGATAAACACGTTAAGAGGCAATGTTTCTCGGATGCGCTCTAGGGAAGAACTAGTGAAAAGTGATTGGTTCGGAGAAGATATTAAAAACATCTTGCCAATTGTACTCCCTGGAAAATCGGATTCGGCAAGTATGGATATGGTTGTTGAACTCTTACTGATGACAGGCCGTTCGTTACCTGAGGTAATGATGATACTAGTCCCCGAGGCATGGGAAAAAAATATCGAAATGTCAGAGGCGAAAAGAGCATTCTATGAATACAACTCATGTGTGATGGAACCTTGGGATGGACCAGCTTCAATTCCTTTCACAGATGGAAACTATATTGGTGCTGTTCTTGACAGAAATGGTCTAAGACCATCAAGATACTCCGTAACCAAAAAAGGATACGTAATCATGTCATCCGAAACTGGGGTTGTTGACCTTGAACCAGAGGATATCGAATTTCACGGGCGTCTTGAGCCAGGGAGGATGTTCTTGGTAAATATGGAAGAAGGTCGCATCATCAACGATGAGGAAATTAAGGAATCTATTGCCAAAAGACACCCCTACCAAAAGTGGCTAAAGAACAATTTAGTGCACCTTCGCGATATTCCTTATAACGACTGTCCTGTTTTCTACGGTGAATTTCCTTTGGAAACCAGACGAGCTGCATTTGGATATACCCTAGAAGATATCAATACCATTATATTGCCCATGGCAAAAAATGGCAAGGAACCCATCGGTTCCATGGGCTCAGACACCCCAATTGCGGTGCTATCCGAAAGACCTCAGTTGATCTACAATTATTTTAAACAATTATTCGCCCAGGTAACAAATCCACCGTTGGATGGGATTCGGGAAGAATTGATTACGGATATCAGTTTGACTTTGGGTAGTGATCAAAACATTTTTGAAACCACAGAATTACATTGTAGAAAACTCAAGATTCAAAATCCAGTAATATCCAAAGAGGATTTGGACAAGATCAAAAATCACGATGCCAGTCCTGATTATAAAGTGGTTTCCATTTCAATGCTGTATGAAATTGCAAAAGGTCACAATGGCCTCGAAGAAGCACTAGAGGCCGTCTTACAACAAGCCTCTGACGCTATTGATGAAGGTGCCAACATCATTATTCTTTCTGATCGTATGGTTAGTTCCGAAATGGCAGCAATTCCAGCATTGTTGGCATGCTCCTTTGTAAACAGTGGACTCAGAAAAATGGGTAAACGTTCAAAATTGAGCATCATTGTTGAATCGGCAGAACCTCGAGAAGTGCATCACTTTGCGCTCTTGTTCGGGTTTGGAGCCAGCGCAATCAATCCATATTTAGTTAATGAAATCATTGGAGAACAAATCCAAGAAAACGATATCACCGAATACACCTTTGACGAAGCCATCAAAAACTACAATCAGGCAATAGGCAAGGGTATTTTAAAGGTGATGAACAAAATAGGAATCTCAACTTTGAATTCTTACCGAGGTTCCCAATTATTCGAATGCATTGGTATCAACACCAAAGTGGTAGACAAATATTTTCCAAATACACCAACACGTATTCAGGGAATAGGTTTGTATGAGATTGAAAAAGAGGTAGCGAAACGCCACAAAAAAGCATTTAAAGCCCAGGAATTAGCAGCCAATCTTGATATCGAGATTGGCGGAGAGTACCGCTGGCGAAGAGATGGGGAAAAACACATGTTTAACCCACTGACCATTGCCAAGCTTCAAAAATCGGTACGCAATAACGAGCCGGAGACTTATAAAGAGTATTCCGATTTGGTAAATAAGCAATCCAAAAACTTAATGACCATTAGGGGATTGTTCGAGTTTTCGAACTATGACCCTATTCCAATCGAGGAAGTGGAACCTTGGACCGAAATCGTAAAACGATTCAAAACAGGAGCCATGTCCTATGGAAGTATCAGCAAGGAAGCCCATGAAAATCTAGCGATTGCCATGAACCGAATTGGAGGAAAGAGTAATTCGGGAGAAGGTGGTGAGGATTCGGCTCGTTTCTATAAAAATCAAACAGGGGACTGGAAGAACAGCGCCATTAAACAAGTTGCCTCCGGTAGGTTTGGAGTTACATCCGACTACTTGACAAATGCCAAGGAAATCCAAATCAAAATGGCTCAAGGGGCTAAGCCGGGAGAGGGTGGTCAATTACCAGGCCCGAAAGTGAATCCTGCCATTGCCAAAACTAGGAATTCTACTCCATATGTCGGATTAATATCGCCGCCACCACATCACGATATTTATTCTATTGAGGATTTATCCCAATTGATTTATGATTTAAAATCCGCCAATCGGGATGCCAGAATCAACGTTAAATTAGTTTCTGAAGTTGGCGTGGGAACAGTGGCTGCGGGAGTTGCCAAAGCAAAGGCGGATGTTGTTCTTATTTCTGGTTTCGACGGAGGTACAGGAGCATCACCCTTGACCTCTTTAAAACATGCCGGTCTACCCTGGGAATTGGGAGTTGCAGAAGCCCAACAAACCCTAGTTTTGAACGATTTAAGAAATCGTATAGTCTTGGAATGTGATGGCCAATTAAAAACCGGTCGCGATGTCGCTATTGCCTGTCTTTTAGGAGCAGAGGAATTCGGTTTTGCAACAGCTCCTTTGGTAGCTTCCGGATGTATCATGATGCGCGTATGTCACTTGAACACTTGTCCCGTAGGTATAGCCACACAAAACCCTGAATTACGTAAAAAATTCAAAGGAAAGCCAGAACACGTAGTAAATTATATGTATTTCGTGGCCCAAGAATTAAGAGAAATCATGGCTAAACTAGGTTTTAGAACCCTTAACGAAATGGTTGGTCAAGTACAAAAGTTAGACAGAAAAAAAGCTATTGAACATTATAAAGCCGCAGGAATAGACCTAAGCCCCATTCTATATCAGGTAGACGTTCCAAAAGGAACCAAATTCTACAATACAGATACACAAGAACACCATATCGAGGACTCCATAGAGTTTGATATTATAGCCAAAGCGCATCCAGCACTTTTTAGAAAGGAAAAGACAGTTTTGGATTTTCCGATTTATAACACCAACAGAGCTGTGGGAGCCATTATCAGTAATGAAATTTCAAAGATTTATGGAGCTGACGGACTTCCCGAAAACACCCTTAAATTGAACTTTACGGGGTCAGCAGGTCAGAGTTTTGGAGCTTTCGGAACCAAAGGTCTTACCATGGTAGTTAATGGCAACACCAATGACTATCTGGGTAAAGGGCTTTCAGGGGCCAAACTGATTATAAAAGTCCCGGACAAATCCACTATAAAGCCGGAGGAAAATATAATTACCGGAAATGTCACTCTCTATGGAGCGACTTCGGGTGAGGCCTACATCAATGGTAAAGCTGGCGAGCGTTTCTGCGTTAGAAATTCTGGTGCAAAAGCTGTGGTCGAAGGTATCGGAGATCATGGTTGCGAGTACATGACCGGAGGGGTAGCCGTTATTTTAGGGTCCGTAGGCAGAAACTTTGGAGCCGGTATGAGTGGAGGTATTGCTTATGTATTTGACAGGGACAAAACCTTTGAAAAAAGATGTAATGGTGAGACCCTTAATCTTCTTGCTGTAGAAGAGGATAAAGACATTGCGCAGTTAAAAGAGCTTATCGAAAATCACTACAACGCTACTTTGAGCCCATTGGCGCAGGAAATTTTGGAAAATTGGGAAGAATGTTTACCTCAATTTATCAAGATTTTCCCCGAAGAATATCGACAGGCCTTAATTCGATTAGAAAAAGAAAAATTACAAACCTTATAATTTGAGCCATGGGAAAGACGACTGGATTTATGGAATTTGACAGGAAAGATGAAGCCTACGCTCCTGTTAAGGAAAGAATTAAAAACTATAAGGAATTTACGCTTCCGTTAAAGGAAAAGGAATTAAAAAACCAAGGTGCTCGATGCATGGATTGTGGAATTCCATTCTGCCATAGTGGTTGCCCTTTGGGAAATTTAATTCCTGATTTCAATGATGCCGTTTATCAAGGTAAGTGGGAGAAAGCCACAAAAATATTGCACTCGACCAATAACTTTCCCGAGTTTACCGGAAGGTTATGCCCTGCACCGTGTGAAGAAGCTTGCGTTCTTGGAATCAACGAAGACCCTGTTTCCATAGAAAACATAGAAAAGAATATCGTTGAGACAGCTTTTAAAAACGGCTGGATACAACCAGTCATTCCGTTAAAAAGAACAGAGAAAAAAGTTGCTGTAGTTGGGTCGGGTCCTGCAGGACTGGCCGCTGCACAGCAACTAAATAGAGCGGGGCACAAGGTTACCGTATTGGAGCGTGATGAGAAAATTGGTGGATTGTTGCGATATGGTATTCCGGATTTTAAAATGGAAAAGAATGTTATTGACAGACGTCTGGAAATTATGGAGCGTGAAGGGATTATGTTCAAAACTGGGGTTCATGTCGGTGTGGATGTTAAGGCAAATGAACTTAAAGAAGAATATGATGCCATTGTTCTCTGTGGAGGCGCAACGGTTAGACGACGACTTCCAATACCAGGCGCAGATTTGAAAGGAGTAGTTCAAGCTATGGATTTCTTGCCACAGAACAATAGAAAAGTGGATGGATTACCTTACAAAGGAGAAGAGTTGACTGCAAAAGATAAAAAAGTTGTTGTAATCGGTGGAGGTGATACAGGCTCTGATTGTATCGGCACCTCCATACGTCATGGAGCTGTTTCAGTAACCAACTTTGAGATCATGTCCAAAGCAACCCCAGGTCGACCAAAAGACCAGCCCTGGCCATTTTGGCCCATGCGATTACGCACCAGCACTTCCCATAAAGAAGGTGCAGAACGTGTGTTCAGCATCTCAACTAAAAAATTCGTTGGAGATAAAAACGGAAACTTAAAAGGCTTGGTCACCTCAGAAGTTGTCTGGGAAAAGGTTCCAGGACAACGTCCTACACTAAAAGAAGTTGAAGGAACCGAAAAGGAGTGGGAATGTGATTTGGCATTGCTAGCTTTAGGTTTTACAGGTTCTGAAACCACCATAGCCGACCAGTTAGGCCTGGAAATGGATCCACGAACCAATATTAATGCATCAACTAAAGATTATAAAACCAACGTCCCAGGTATTTTTGTAGCAGGTGACCAAAGAAGGGGACAATCTTTAATTGTATGGGCTATCTCAGAAGGTCGACAAGCGGCACACCATGTCGACGCCTACTTGATGGGAGACTCAAATTTGCCCTTAAAAGGTGATGGAGATTTACCCCGAGTATAATTTTAATCAACCAAACTACGCAAAAAGCTCCCATGAAAAAGTTCATCGGGAGTTTTTTATTGGTTTATTTGGATTAGAAGCTATTCATCAGTTTTTATTGAATTATCAACTGTTTTGTGAAAATTATATTCGGGTAGTATATTACCACCACATATATTCCCGGATCATAGGTGTCCACAAAAAACTTTTTCCCCAATTTATAATTGCCATCATAAACCGTTAATCCACTCATTGAGGTGATAGTAATACGCGCTTCCTTTTGGCGTTTATTCTTTCTCTTTCTCCGCTTGTCAATCATTTTAAAATGAGTAGTTGATGGATTTGGGAAGAGTTTTATCCTATTACTGGGGTCATTCGGTGGAGGGGCTAAATATTGCAACTCGTAGGCCCCAATATCAAAGTTTCCATTGCCAGAGGGGCGAGGCTCATTGTTTAAATCGTAGGTGATTCCAAATGAAGACACATCTGATCCCACATCTACAACATCAGATGAGGGGCCAATTGGACTGAAATCATTATTAATGATATCCGTAAGTCCCAACGTATCCATTTGTCGAGTAATTAAGTTGGAATAAATATTGGTCAGGAGACTATCCCTAGTTTCTCTGGTATTAAAATCTATATAACTTTCTTGATTTTGTTTCCAAGTGCCACTGCCTTCATAATCATTTCCCGGATCTACAATCAAATTATTCACAAAATAAGAGGGTACTTCGCCTTGTGGTTGATATAGTTTTTGAGGGTCATCAGTAACCGTAATTATGGTGTTATATAGAAGCCCAGAGTCTTCTGGTTCAATAATGGTGTTATTGGCCACATAGAAACCCTCGTTCACATCCTCGAATTCGTGACGTTGATGCATGAAAATTCCATGAAAACCAGGTCTAACCAGGACATTATTGTAAATTTTGGTGCCGCTTTCTGCACTTATAAACTGCATTCCGTGGCCTAATCCATAAAAACTACTATCCATATAGTTATTATACACTTCATAAGTACCACCGCCTATGCTCATGGCGAAATTTTGAAAATTCTCATTCTCGATTCCGTAGTTCGAAATATGATTATTGTAAATTTTGCAATTGGTTCTGCCTAGATTCACCTGAATTCCGTCCCAACCGATATTTTCCAGCACGTTATCATGAACCTCCAAATTTTCCAACCAATGTCCAAATATGGGAGTTCCATCACAATTTCTATTCGACTCTATCTTATATCCCCCGGTAAAACCAAGGTAAATACCTTCACCACCTGTATCATGAATATAATTATGGTGTATTTTCAAATTATTAAGGATGTATCCGTTACTGCGCCAAGTATCCGGATTTCCACAATACGGGTCAGTCTTACCCATGATTCCAGCAAAACCAGCACTCGAAATCTCAATGTTATTGATTTCAACATCACTGCTTAGGTTTTCTACATAAATACCAACAGCATTGCTACCTGTTTGAGCAATCTCAATACCATAGGTCTCATTACTATCACCAGTACCTGCAATATTAAGATATTGACTTCTTTGTACGGAAATTCCAGGATAAACGGTTTCGTCAATCACTACCTTTCCTCCGCAGTTTATAATTTTTACTGGGTCCGTTTCTGTTCCAATAAAATCATAAAAACGTAAGCCTCGATAAGTACCGGCCGGAATACATATTGTATTTCCTGGCGAATAATTAACTTGGGAAGCCCAGATTAAATTTAAATTGGTATTGGATAAGTTGTTCAATGTAACATCACAGTCACATGTCTGGGTAAAAGCAGTTTGTAGTCCAAAAAAAACAAATAGATTAAAAAGTAAAATTTTCCTCATAGTGTTCGGTTATTAGCATTTTTAGCTTTCTATACCATTATAAAATGGTAAAACTTTAGAGGAACTTTTTGTTTCGGGTTTGATAAATATACTTAAAAGTAATCTTTATCCTACAATATTATAGCGTAAAACTTTCGTGGAGTTATAAAAAAGAGTGAAACCTTTTGAATCCAGGAGAAATAGGATCTTATCCAATTGTAGTAACAGGTAACATTTATGCATAAAAAAA